>CAVWQN010000011.1:0-57099 GCA_963757075.1 uncultured Actinomycetes bacterium | reverse complement strand
GCCGGGTGCTGGTCGTCGACGATGAGCCCACGATCGGAGACGTGGTGGCGCGCTATCTGGAGCGGGCCGGCTATCACACGGCGCTCGCGGCGACGGGCAGGGACGCGTTGTCGAGTGCCGCGGCGGAGCGCCCGGACGTCGTGGTGCTGGACCTGATGCTCCCTGACCTCGACGGCCTCGAGGTCATGCGACGTTTGCGCAGCAAGGAGCGCGAGCGTACGGCGATCATTCTTTTGACTGCCCGCGGCGAGGAGTCAGATCGCGTGACGGGGCTCAGCCTCGGCGCCGATGACTATGTGGTCAAGCCGTTTTCGCCGGCGGAGCTCGTCGCCCGGGTGGACGCGGTGCTGCGGCGGCTGGAGCCGCGCGGCGAGCCCCTGGCGCCCCTGCGGTTTGATGGCCTGGAGATCGATCCTGCCGCCCGGAGCGTGCTACGCGATGGCGCATTGGTCGAACTGACGCCGCGGGAGTTCGAGCTGCTCTTGTTCCTGGCGCGTCATCCGGGGCAGGCGTTTACGCGCGAGCAGCTGATGAACCGCGTCTGGCAGTTCGCATTCTTCCTGGATACCTCGACGGTGACCGTCCACATCCGTCGTCTGCGCGCCAAGCTCGAGCCAGACCCTGAGCGGCCGCGGTTCATCGAGACCGTTTGGGGTATCGGCTATCGGTTCGCGCCATGAGAGGTAGCGCGGCTCGGGTGGCGATCGCTGTTCTGGCCGCGGCTGCAGTGTCGGCCCTGGCCTGGCTGGTGTACGGGCAGGGCGCGTTCGTCTCCTGCTTTGAGATCCTTGGCCCGCTGGGCGCGGTGACCATTGTGCTCGCCGATCTGACCGCGAGCCAGCACGCTCGTTTTCGTGGTCTGCGCCCGCAGCTGGGCGTGCTGGCGGGCTTGGTCGCCGTTCAGCTCGGCGTGGCGGTGGCGCTGTTTGCCTCGCTGATGTTCGTCTCGCGCCATGACGCGTTCTTCATGGCCCTGGCAGCCGGCTATGCCGGCCTGGTCGGGCTCGGCGCCGCGAGGCTTGTGGCCGGGCGCGCCCTCCACGATCTCGACGCGGTGCGGGCCGCATTGGCCGAGGTGGGCCAGGGATCCCGGGATGTGCGGATCCGGGTCCGCGGGCGCGGCGAGCTTGCAGCCCTGGCGGCCGAGGTGGAGGGGATGGTCGCCAAGCTCTCAGGCGAGGAGCAGGCACGCCGCCAGCTGGTGGCAGCGGTCTCCCACGACCTGCGGACCCCAGTTACGACCCTGCGGCTGATCGCGGACGGGCTCGAGGATGGGATCTTCGAACCGGAGCGCCTCCGCGAGCAGCTGCGGCTGGTCTCGACCAACGTCCGGACGCTCGGGTCACTGATCGACGACTTGTTCGAGCTCTCCAGACTGGAGGCCAGAGACATCCGCTGGTCGATGGAGCAGGTGCGCCTCGACGAGCTGCTGTCGGAGACCATTGAGGCCATGCGCCCGCACGCCGAAGCCGGCGGGATCGCGATCCGCGCCGAGCTCCGCCAGCAGCTGCCGCCGGCCCGCGGCAATCCCGAGGCGCTACAGCGAGTGCTGTTCAACCTGATCCAGAACGCGATTCGCCACACCCCCGCCGACGGCAGCGTGGTCGTCCGCGCCGAGCCAGCTCACGGACCCGCCGTCGAGATCGAGGTCGCCGACACCGGCCTGGGCATCGCCGCCCGGCAGCGCCAGCGGATCTTCGAGCCGTTCGTCCAAGGCCCGACTCGCGCCGCGGGCGACAACGGCGCTGCAGGCCTGGGGCTGGCGATCGCGCGTGCCATCGTCGAGGCGCACGGAGGCCGGATCTGGCTGGCCGAGACTGGTCCGGGCACGCACATCCGCTTCTCCGTCCCCGCCGCCTGAGAGCGATCGGTCTCCCGTTGGCCGGAGGGGAGCTCAGCCCCCGATTGCCGACATCGTCCGCGCCGGCTGGACGAAGCCGGGATCGCCGACATGATGCTTGAGCTCCTTGCGCCATACGGCCTCGCGGATGATCCGCTCGAGCTCGACGTCGTCGGCGCCAGCGCGCAGCGGCCCCCGCAGGTCGGTCTCGTTCAGCGAGAAAAGACAAGTCCGCAGGCGGCCGTCTGCGGTCAGCCGGATCCGGTTGCAGTCTCCGCAGAACGGCTCGGAGACAGGGTTGATGAACCCGATCTTCCCCCGCCCATCAACAAACCGGTACACGCGCGCTGTGGCGTGGGGCTCTCGGGGCTCAGGCTCGAGCGGGTAGGAGGCATCGATTGCCGCCCGGATCTCCTCGCCGGTAAGCACTTGGTCCGGGGACCAGGCACGATCGCCGTCGAGGGGCATGAACTCGATGAAGCGCACCTCGTACGGGGTGCGGCGCGCGAGCCGGGCGAAAGGGATCACCTCTTCCTCGGTGAAGCCGCGCATCGCCACGGCGTTGATCTTGATGGGGTGCGCCTCCGGGAAGCTCGCCAGCAGCTCCAGTCCGCGCAGGACCTGAGGCAGCGCGTCGCGGCGGGTGAGCGCGTAGAAGCGGTCGCGCTGAAGCGAGTCGAGCGACACGTTGAAGCGGTTGATCCCGGCCTCCACCAGGGCGGGCGCGTCGCGCTCCAGCAGGAAGCCATTCGTCGTCAGAGAGACCTCCGCGACATCTGCGATGTCGCTTAGCATCCTGGCCAGGCGCGGGAACCCGCGACGCACCAGGGGCTCCCCACCGGTCAGGCGGACGTCGTGGACCCCCATCGAGGACAGGACTGAGACGAGCCGGGTGATCTCCTCGAACGACAGCACCTGTGCCCGCTCCAGCCACGGCAATCCCTCCGCCGGCATGCAGTACTGGCAGCGGAAGTTGCACCGGTCGGTGACCGACACGCGGAGGTCGCCTATGACCCGGCCGTGGCCATCCCGAAGCGGCTCTGGCGCCATGACCACAGGGTAGCCTTCCGCGGATGCGGGCCTTGGGTGTTGTGCTGGCGGCGGCGCTCGCCTTGGGCCTTGCCGGATGCGGCTCCAGTGACTCAGCTCAGGTGCACGCCACGGTTGAGGAGTTTGTGCACGCGGTCTCCGCTCACGACGCCAAGACCGTCTGCGACAAGGTGCTGGCGCCGTCGTTGGTGGCGCGCTTCACCCAGGAGGGCCTCCGCTGCGAGCGGGGAATCCAGATCTTCCTCGCCTCCGTCCACGACCCGACGCTCAGCGTGGGCCGGATCAGCGTCAATCGCGATGCGGCCTCGGCGCTGGTGCTGACCGGCGCGCGCTGTCAGAAGCTGGCTCTCGCCCACCTATTCCTGGTCAAGACCTCAGGCGGCTGGCGGATCGCCTCGGAGAGCAAGGAGCCGTCCAGCCGGCCGAGTTGCTAGAGCCTGGGCGTCACCCGCGCTCGGCCGTGCGCTCTACGAGTGCCTCCTCGAGCGCCGGCACGTCAAGACCCGAATCCTGTTCCGCCAGCCATTTCTCGGCCGCGCGCCTGCCTCCCAGCGCCCGAAGGCCGCGCTCCCCGTACTCGGCTGCGAAGTCGGCCAGGGCGTGCATGCGCCGCGCGCGCAGCCGGCGGGCAGGAAGGTCCAAGCTCTGACGGTGGGCGTCGAGCGCGTCTATGAGGTCATCGATCCCGGCTGGAGGAGAGAGCGACGACACCGCGACGACGGCCGTGTCCTGTGCTCCCAACGCCCTGAGAGCGGACCGCAGATCGCTCAGGGCACGTGTCGCCATCCGGCCGAGGTCGGCCTTCGTCACCACCAGCACGTCCGGGATCTCCATGATGCCGGCCTTGAGGAACTGGAGCACGTCGCCGGATCCGGGCTGCACTACGACCGCGACGGTGTCGGCCACGTCGGCCACCTCGGTCTCCGACTGGCCTACGCCGACTGTCTCGATCACCACCACGTCGAACGCTGCCGCCAGCGCGCTGGCCGCGGCCCGGGTGGACGGCGCCAGCCCGCCGAGGCGGTTTCCCGCGGCCATGGAGCGCACGAATACGGCCCGGTCGGCCGGGTCGACATCGATCCGTGCCCGATCGCCGAGCAGCGCGCCGCCCGAGCGGCGCGAGCTGGGGTCGACCGCCAGCACAGCGACCGACCGGCCCCGCCCCCGCCAGCCCTCGAGAAGATGCGACAGAAGCGAAGACTTGCCGACGCCGGGAGGCCCCGTTATTCCCACCACATGCCCTGGGGTCTCGCCTCCGACGGACGCCGGCGAGAGCGCGTGCAGCAGCGCAGCGGTCTGGGCGCGCGCCTCGGGTGAGCGGCTCTCCAGCAGGTTCAGCACCGGCGCCGCGGCGCTCAAATCCCGGCTGCGCAGCCGGTCCCCGAGCGCGCGGCCGTCGTCGCTTGCCGGGGTCAAGCGGGGGCGGCGATTCCGTGTCGCGCCGCCACCAGCTCGATGATGTCGCGCATCATCCGGTTGAGATGCCAGTCCTTCGGCGTGTACACCGACGCCACGCCGGCCTCGCGCAGCCAGGCGGCGTCGGCCTCGGGGATGATCCCTCCCACGACCACCGGGACGTCTTCGATCCCGGCGTCGTGGAGCGCCTTGAGGACCGCGGGTATGAGCTCGCGGTGCGATCCGGACAGGATCGACAGCCCGATGACGTGAACGCCCTCCTGGGCGGCTGAGGTGGCGATCTGCGTGGGCGTCAGACGAATCCCTTCGTAGACAACGTCCATGCCCGCGTCCCGGGCTCGGACCGCGATCTGCTCGGCTCCGTTTGAGTGCCCATCGAGCCCCGGCTTGCCGACCAGGAACTTCAACCTTCTGCCGAGCGCGTCAGACAGCCGCTCGACTTCTTCGCGCAGCTCCGCGACCTCCTCGCTAGGCAGCGCCGCCGCCTCCCCGACGCCCGTCGGCGCCCGGTACTCGCCGAACACCTCGCGCAGAGTGTGTGCCCACTCGCCCGTGGTGGCGCCGGCCCGCGCCGCGGCGATCGTCGCCGGCATCACGTTCTCTTCGTCGGAGCGGGCGACCCGCGCCAGCTCCTGCAGGGCCACATCCACCGCGGCTTGGTCGCGTTCGGAGCGCCAGCGGCTGACGGCCTCGCGCTGCTCGGCCTCGACCTTTGGGTCGACCACCAGGATGCCTCCATCCCCATCGGCGGTCAGCGGCGATGGCTCGCTCGATGTGAAGCGGTTGATCCCCACCACGATCTGCTCGCCGGCCTCGATCCGACTGAAGCGCTCACGCTGCGACTCCACCAGGGCCCCCTTCATGTAGTCGACGGCGTCGATGGCGCCCCCCAGCTCGGCGACGTGGGCCATCTCCTCCTTGGTGGCTGAAAGCAGCTCTGTGACCAGAGCGTCCATCACCTTGGAGCCCTCGAAGATGTCGGGATACTCGAGCAGGTCGGTCTCGTAGGCCAGGATCTGCTGGAGGCGCAGGGACCACTGTTGGTCCCAGGGACGCGGGAGGCCTAGCGCCTCGTTCCATGCCGGCAGCTGGACCGCTCGGGCCCGGGCGCTCCGTCCCAGGGTGACGGCGAGCGCCTCGAGCGCGATCCGGTAGACGTTGTTCTCGGGCTGGACCTCGGTCAAGCCGAGCGAGTTGACCTGGACGCCGTAGCGGAACCGTCGCTTCTTGTCGTCCTGCACGCCGTAGCGCTCTCGCCCGAGCTCGTCCCATAGCTGCGCCATCGCGCGGAGCTTGGCGTGCTCCTCGACGAATCGCACGCCGGCGTTGACGAAGAATGAGATCCGCCCGAACACGTCCTCCATCAACTCCTGCGGCACCCGCTCGCGGACGGCGTCCAGCACCGCGATCGCGTTGCTCATCGTGAACGCGATCTCGTGGACGGGCGTCGCCCCGGCCTCCTGCAGGTGGTAGGAGCAGATGTTGATCGGGTTCCACTTCGGCATGTGCGTGACCGTGTAGGCGATCGTGTCTGCGATCAGCCGCATGCTGGGGGCGGGGGGGAAGGCGTAGGTCCCGCGGCTCAGGTACTCCTTGAGGATGTCGTTCTGGGTCGTGCCCTGGAGCCTGCCCTGCGGGACGCCCTGCTCCTCAGCCACCACGATGTACAGCGCCAGCAGCCAGGCTGCGGTGGCGTTGATCGTCATCGAGGTGTTCATCTGATCGAGCGGGATCCCGTCGAGCAGGGTCCGCATGTCGCCGACGTGTGCGATCGACACGCCCACTTTGCCCACCTCGCCGTTTGCGAGCTCGTGGTCCGGGTCGTATCCGGTCTGTGTCGGGAGATCGAACGCGACGGACAGGCCGGTCTGCCCCTTCTCGAGGTTCCGTCGGTAGAGTTCGTTTGAGCGCTTCGCGTCCGAGTGACCGGCGTATGTCCGCATCAGCCACGGCCGGTCCCGCTCTGACAGGCGAGGCAATGGCGTGTCCGACATCGGATTCATTGTATGGACCGGCAGGCATCCTGCGACGGAGGTGGAATCCTGTGCCTATGCCCGATGAGAGCTCCGCTGCTAGAGAGCACGCGATCATGCAAGAGATAACCGCGCCCCTGGCTCAGCTGCCGGACGACCCGGTCGGGACGGTGGCCAACCAGGACTTTCCGGTCGTCCTGCGCGGCTACGACAGGATGGCGGTCGACGCCTTCGTGAAGCGCATGGCCCAGCTGGTTGCCGAGCTTCACGCCACCAGCTCCCCAGAGGGCGCCGTTCGCCGGGCTCTGGAACGCGTCGGTGGTGAGGTGTCGTCGATCCTCCAGCGGGCGCACGAGACCGCCGATGAGATCAGCGCCAAGTCTCGCTCCGAAGCCGAGGATCGTCTCGCCGCGGCGCGCCGCGAGGCCGAGGAGCTCGTTAGAGGTGCCGAGCGCCACGTCCGGGAGCTAGATGCCGACGTGGACCGCATCTGGGCGGAGCGCGACAGGATCGTGGCCGACGTGCGCAAGCTCTCGGAGGAGCTAGAGCTTCTGGCTGGCGCGGCCGCGACGCGATTTCCCGCAGCCGCCCCAGAGGACACTGAGGAGCCGGTGCCGGAGCCGCCTGAAGCCGCCGCCGACGCGGCGGCCTACGGGGAAGAGGACGCCATCGCCGAGCCACCCGTCGGCGTGAGACCGGAGACGGCCGAACAGCCGCCAGTGGGAGTAGAGCCGGCAGAGGCCCTCGACGATCCGGCGCCGGCAGCGGCTCCACCCCCATTCGCTCCTGGTCCGGTCAGCGTCCCGGAGACATCCGACGATGAACCCACGATCGTGAAAGAAAGTGGAATGGCGGCCGTCGTCCGCCCGCACGAGTTTCGGGCGATCGACCTTCTGCACTTGGGACGCCAGCGGGTCATCGGATGCTGGAAGGTGGAGGACGTCCTGATCGATCCCGGTCCGGCCTCCTGTCTGGCCACGCTGCTGGATGCGCTCGGCGACGCGCGCCCCCGAGCCGTGCTGCTGACGCACATCCACCTGGACCACGCGGGCGCGTCCGGGTCGCTGGTTGAGCGCTGGCCCGATCTCGAGGTATACGTCCACGAGCGAGGCGCTCCACACCTGATGGATCCGACCAAGCTGCTGGAGAGCGCCCGTCGGCTGTATGGAGAGGACATGGACCGGCTGTGGGGCGAGGTGCTCCCCCTCCCGGTCGAGAACGTCCGCATTCTTCGTGGAGGCGAGGAGCTCCTGAACGGCGCGTTCGAAGTCGTGTACACGCCCGGACACGCGTCCCATCACGTCGCCTATATGCACGAGGGGACGGCATTCATCGGGGACACGGCGGGGGTCCGTATCAGCCCCGATACCCTGACGATCCCTCCGACCCCGCCACCCGACGTCGACGTCGAGGCCTGGCATGAGTCCATCGACCGCGTCAAGGCGTGGAGGCCCGAGCGCCTGGCGATGACGCACTTCGGCTCGGCCGAAGATGTGGAGGCGCAGCTAGCGGAGGTCTCGGAGCGCCTCGACAACTGGGCGGCGCTGGCGCGAACGGAGGAGATGGATACCTTCATCGCCACGGTCATGGAGGAGATCGAGCGAGGCGCCGGCACCGAGCTTCTGCCCGCCTACACGCAGGCCGCGGTTCCGGAGCAGATCTACGCTGGGCTGCGGCGCTACTGGGAGAAACGGTCGCAGCCCGATGACCGCGCCCCGGCTGAGGCATCGACCCACGCGGGGCGCTTCTCGCGCCCCCAAGGCTCCGGCTCGACTGGGATAGGCGACTCCGGCGAGGTATCCTAAGCGTCGATGTCGCAGACGGTTGAGCTGCCGCGCGTTGGTGGGCCGGGCAGCGGAGTGGGCGGCCTGTGGCGGGTGGTGGTGCTCAACGATGACCACAACACGTTTGACCACGTGGCCGAGTCGCTGGCGCGCGTGATTCCGGGGATCTCGCTGGCCGAGGGATATCGGTTCGCCCACCGGATCCACAACAGCGGCTGCGCGATCGTGTGGAGCGGCCCGCGCGAAGACGCCGAGGATTACTGGCAGCAGCTCGACGGCGCCGGGCTCACGATGGCGCCGTTGGAAGCGGGCTAGGTGTAGTCCGCGTCGCACGGGTCGCTGGCCCGGGCTGACCGTGCTGGGCTTGCACTGCTCATTCGTTGGCCGTTCCGGGGTGTTCGCGGGGGCGCCGGTCACCTGCATTTCTTCCCAAAGCCGGAGAGGCAGTCGAGGCTAGGGATAAGGCGCGTGTTCGCGGGTGCGAAACGTCCCGGATCAGTTCAGTTCTCCGCGGTCTTCGACGGAATGCATGCGAGTCGCCGTGGCGCCCGCCGCGGCGAGCGGGGTTCGTGGCGCCCGCCGCGGCGAGCGGGCCCCGAACCCCTAACCGGTTGGCCGGCGCCGAACGGTCCGAAGCTACGCCTGTCCTGGCAGCGCCTTAGCCCGGCTGCCATGACCCGGTAGCGCCTTCGCGGCCTGCCGTTCGGGGCTGACCCGGACGACGTTCCACACCAGACCCAGCTTCTCGAGCACGGCGATCAGAATGCCGGTTGGGTCCGCCAGGCGCTCCCAGAAGCGCAGCCCGTGGAAGGCCGAAGTGGGGAACGCGTGGTGGTTGTGGTGCCAGGACTCGCCCATGGAGAAGGGGGCCAACCAGAACACGTTGCGCGATTCGTCCTCGACGTTGAACCGCCGGCGGCCGAAGAAGTGGCAAACCGAATTGATCGACCAGGTGACGTGATGCAGTAGGAACACGCGCACCAGGCCGCCCCACAGCAATGCAGTCAGGGCGGCCGTCAAAGTCCCGCCCACGATCCACCCGATCGCGAACGGGATCGCGAACGAGAGCGTCACCCAGAATCCGAACAGCTTGTCGATCACCCTTAGCCCACGGTCTTTGACGAGGTCAGGCGCGAATCGCTGGCGATCGGCCGTCGCGACCGTCTGGAACAGCCAGCCCATGTGCGCGTGCCAGAGCCCCTTGGCCGCTCCCCAGAAACCGGGCCCGCTCAAGTGCGGGGAGTGAGGATCACCCTCCCGGTCCGTGAACGCGTGATGCTTGCGGTGATCCGCTACCCAGGTGATCACCGACCCCTGGACGGCCATCGAGCCGACCACCGCGATCACCGCCCGGAAGGGACGCGAGGACTCGAACGCTCGGTGGGTGAACATCCGGTGGTACCCAAGCGTGACCCCGAGGCAGGTCACGACGTACAGGCCGACCAGCAATCCAAGCTCGAGCGGGCCTACGGCCCGGTCCCACAGCAGAATGACAGCCACGATCAGCCCCACGAAGGGAGCCGAAACGCCGATGAGGTTGGCGGTTTTGTGAGCTCTGCTCATCCCTACGCCTAACCATACGTCAAGTTGATCGAAATCTCTCTTGACGGGATCGCTACGCGGCCGCCGGAGGCACGGGCTCCGGCGAGGGCTCCGGTTCGGGCGCGGTCGGTACCTCCGGCCCCAGGGCGCCGGCCGCCAGCTCGTCGTGCCAGACGTAGACGATCGGTATCTGGTAGCGGCCTGAGTTCCTGGCCCGGAACTCGGTCATCTCCGGTCCCTCCCAGTAGCGGTACCAGTCGTCCCGGCGCTCGAACCATGCCATCTGCGTGATCCGGTAACGGTCGTCGAGATTCCTATGAACCGCGTACTGGGTGGCGCCGTAGCGCAGCGCCAGCGGCGCCACCTGGGCGACGTCCAAGGCGAACGACTCGTGGCGCAGCACCGTCGCGTACCAGATGATCCACACGACACCGCCCTCGCCGCCGGCCATCAGCGGTTCCCTCGCTCCTCAGAGTGCATCAGGCACCGACCTCGGCGTGGATCGCTCCCGGTCCCTCGCACCGTTCTCCCTTCGCCTTCCTCGGTGGCGCCCACCAGGATCGCGATCTTCCCCAGGTGCTTGTTCTCGCGCATGAGCTGGTGGGCTTCGGGAACCCCGTCGAAACCCATCGTGCGCCAAAGGACAGGTCGAATCTTGCTCTGCTCGATCAGCTCGTTGGCTTTCATGCACTCGTAGGCGTTGGCGAAGTGCGAGCCGATGATCCGCTTCTGGCGCATCCACAGGTAGCGCACATCGAAGTCCAGGTTGTAGCCCGTGGTGGCGGCGCAGATGACGACCTTGCCGAACGTCTTGACGACCAGCACCGACGTCGGGAACGTCGCCTGGCCGACGTGCTCGAAGACGACGTCGGGTTGGCCGCCGAGGACCTCGCTGACCGCCTTGGCGAACCGCCGGGACTCCTTGAAGCGCGCCTTTTCTTCCTCGGGGGTCTCACCGCCCCGGCGCATCATCCCGTCGTACTCGCGGCGGTTGATGTGACCAACGGCCCCCAGCTCCTCCACCAGGCGCCCCTTGTCATCGCTCGATACCACTCCGACGCAGTCTGCGCCCGTGAGCTTGCAGAGCTGTGTGGCGAATACTCCCAGCCCGCCGCCCGCTCCCCAGATCAACACCTTGTGCCCGGCCTGGAGCTCACACTGGCTGATGAGCATCCGATAGGCCGTGAAGTAGACCAGCCCGTATGAGGCCGCCTCTTCCCAGGTCAGGTTCTGGGGCCGTGGAAGGAGCTGCTGGGCCTGCACCTTGGTGAACTGGGCGAACGATCCCCAGGTGGTCTCATAACCCCAGATCCTCTGTGAAGGAGCCGCCAGGGGGTCCAGTCCGTGAACCTCGACGTCCTCGTAGGAGGCCTGGTTGCAGTGGATGACCACCTCGTCGCCGGGCTTCCAGCGCGTCACGCCCTCGCCCACCTTCCACACGATCCCCGAGGCGTCCGAGCCGCCGATGTGGTGGCCGTACTCGGGATGATCGCCGTAGCCGAACACCGATACCGGTTTGCCGAGCGCCGCCCACACGTTGTTGTAGTTGACGCCCGCGGCCATCACGCGCACGATCACCTCGAACGCGCCGGGCTCCGGCACGTCGATCTCCTCGAGCTGGAAGGCGTCCATCGGCTCGCCCTCGCGCTCGGGCCGGATCACCCACGCCGCCATCGTGGGCGGCAGCTCACCGGGCTCGGTGTCAACGACGGAAACTTGACTGGAGTCGACGGCCACTCGGCTGGCACCTTCCTGGATTGGACTGCGGTCAACGCGGGATCGTAGCCACTCGACGTGGCTCCGCGAGGCCCCGCCGGGTTAGGAGCGATCGGGGCGGAGGCCTAGGATCCTCTGCCGGTGATGCTCGTCCGGACGGCTCTCGATCCGGCTGGCACCTTCCGGCGGCAGGGGTTGTGGTCCTCCGGCCGCGAGGCTGCCGAGCAGGATACGGGCCGCTTTGTCCGCCATCTGCGTGATGCGCAGGACCTCGGTCTCCGACTGCCCGAGCGCGATCAACCCGTGGTTCTGGAGGTAGATCGTCTTCGGGGCCCGCCCATGCTCCTCGACGTGTCGGCGCAGGCGGTCGCGCAGCTCGATAGCAAGCGGGATGCCCGGGTCTACGTAGGGGACGAGCAACGGGTGCCGGCCGCAGACCACGACCTGGTCGGGGAACAGGGGACCAGCCAGGACAGCTTCCGGCTGGCGGGAGCACAGGATCGCGTTGATCGCGGCTGGATGCGTGTGGCCGACCGCGGTAGCCGTGCCCACCGTCAGGCAGACCGCGTGCAGAGGGGCCTCGACCGAGGGCTGCGGCCCATCCGACACCCGGCAGGCGGCCAGGGCGCTGGCCAGCGCCTGATCGCCTTGCGGCGGGGCGTCGAGCAGCGCAAGCACCGGTCCGAGGTGCAGCTCCACGAACGATTCTGGCGTGGCGCTCGCTAATGAGAACCCGCTGGCCTTCACCAGGAAGCCGTCATCGCCGAGGCGCAACGACGTGTTGCCCTCGCCCAGGATCGCGTAGTCCGCCTTGGGGTCGCCGAGCGCGCGGGAGAGGGTGACCAGCTGGTCAAGCAGGGCGGAGCTGCTCACCCGCGGCCCTCTCCGAGTACAGCTCACCGTACCGGCGCTGGCGCTCGGGGTGCGGCTCGAACACTCGCACCCCGTGCCTGACCGAGTTCTGGGCATCTTCGATGCTCGCGTACACGCCGGCGCCTACTCCGCCGAGTAGTGCGGCCCCGAGCAGGGTCAGCTCGTCGGTCTGGACGGCTTCCACGGTCAGACCTGTGACGTCCGCCTTCAGTTGCAGCCAGAAGTCGTTGCGCTGCCCGCCGCCGAGTACGCGCAGCGCCGTGCAGGTGCGCCCTGTCGCCCGCTGGAGCACTTCGAGTTGCCCGCGGAGCTGGTAACAGAGCGACTCGAAGGCGGCCCGCATGATCTCCGCTCGCGTGGTGGTGGTGGTCAGGCCGGCGATCGCACCCCCGGTATGGGTTGCGCCCAGGGGACCCATGCCCGGGACGAATGCGGGCACGACCGTCACTCCGTTGGCGCCCGGGGCGGTGCGCTCAGCATCAGCGATCATCGCCCCCCAAGCGCCGTCGCTGGCGCCGTAGGCCAGGTCGCGGAGCCAGGCCAGCACGCTGCCGGCGGGCATCAGCGACTGGCACAGATACGTGCCTCGGAGCGCGTGCCGCTCCCAGTCGATCCCGTGATCGAACAGCTCCTCGCTGGGGGCAAACTGCGGGGTGAGCACGATCAGCATCTCCCAGGTGCCGGTGATGTCGATGAATGTCCCCGCCGGCAGCTCGGCTGTGGCGGCCAGCGTCCCAACCTCGCAGTCGTGACCGCCGATGGCGACTACGGTGCCGGTAGGAAGTCCCGAGTCGGAATCCTCGACCAACCCGATCGCCTGGCCGGGCTCGACGCGCGCGGGAGGAAGCTCCGGCGGGATCTCGGCCGCCTCGAACAGATCTTCGGCCCACGTGTCGCGCCGGAGGTCGAACGCCATCGTGGTCGAGGCGCTCGTGGGGTCGGTGCGCATCTGGCCCGACAGCCAGTAGGTGGCGATGTCGGGAATCATCAGCCACCTAGCGCCCTCTAGCGCTGCCGGCGCTTGCTCGCTCAACCACAGCCATCGGCCGAGCGTGTTGATGGGGTAAGGGTGATACCCCGTCGTGGCGTAGATCCTCTCTTGGCCCACCCGCTCGACGAGTCGCTGCAGCGGCGGCCGGGCGCGCATGTCGTGCCAGGAGATGATCGGATAGCGCTGCTCCCCGGCGGCCGAAAACGGAGCGCCGTCGGCGCCGAAGCCGGTGACGGCGACCGAGCGAATCTGGCGATGGTTGGGTAATGCGCCGGTGACCTCGCGCAGCACGTCCTGGAGCGTGCCGTGAAGGGCGTCCGCATCCCACACGAACCAGCCATCGCCGCCTGGCTGGGGCACCGGCCGGTTCGGCAGCGACGCGAGCGCCAGCGTCGTTCCCTCAGGATGGAACGCCCCCGCCTTGATCGACGAGGCGCCGACATCCACCCCGATGAGGACCTCGCTGCCCACGGCTTAGGCCACGCGGTCCCAGAGCGGGCGGCCGGCAGCATCGCCGCCGAGGACCACTGGCGTGATCCCGCAGATCTCGGCCAGCTGGACCAGGGATCGGACCTGGTCGCCCGGGGTGGCATGGATGTGGTTGCAGGGGAACACGCTCAGCATCTCGTCGTAGGAGCAGTGCAGGCGCGCGTGGACGTGCGGCCAGGTGGGGTCGGTCTGGGCGTTCAGCTCCCGCCGCTTCTCGGCCGGCAGGTCAACGACCTCCCCGGGGATGATCACCAGGTAGGGACGGTCGTCCCAGATTCCGAGCCTGGCGAAGGTGAGCGGACCGGGGGCAGCATCGAACTCGACAGAGGCGCCGCCCGCCTTGAAGTAGAACCGCAGGGCCGGGTGGAATGTCACCCGCTCGAAGTTTGCGACCGGGTCGTTCGACCTTGTCGCGTACCAGGTTGCGTGCTGGCCCGAGTTGCACAGGTCCCAGACGTCCAGCTCGGGGTGGTAGAGCCGGACGTCCATGAACAGGCTCGGCAGGCCGCCGGAGACGTACTTGAGCAGCTCCATCGTGATCGCCGCGTCCGCGTCTGCCTCGGTCGCGCATGGCGTGGACTCCTTGGGGCCGCGCCAGTCGTAGGGGTCGTTGAGCAGCATCTCGGCCACGTCCGCGGTGCACACATACTCGGTCAGTTCGCGCTGGCCCTTGATGCCGCAGTACGAGAAGCCGTTCTCGTCGTTTAGCTCGCGGATCGCCAGGTACAGCTGCAGCTGGGTCTCGAGCCGCTCCGGGGTCAGCATGTCCCCGTCGTAGCGCAGCCGGTCTCCGAGCAGCGACTCCAGCCACTCGCGGCCGGCACGAACCTCGGCGCCGTCAATCTGCTTCATGCGCTCCACGACCCACAGCTGATCGATCTGATAGGCCGTCGTGCCCAGGGCCTTGATCGTCGGCACGAGGTGGAAGAAACCGGTCTCCATTCCCATCGAGTGCCCGCCATAGAGCCCGTAGACCTCGCTCTGGATCAGCGTCGCCGCCTGGGCAGCCCGGATCCATGCCTTCACCCCCTCCATCGTCGCCGGGTCGTCGACCTCGCCCACGATCCGATGGGTGCGGATGCCGGCCTGACGCAACGCCCCGTCGGTCGCCAGCAGGCCGACGTTGCCCGGAAACCGGCCGTTGTTGTTCGAGAGCGACAGGATCGGAAGCCCGCGGCCCACTGCGTTGACCAGAGGCCACACCAGGAACGGAAAGTCCCAGACGTTGAAGCACAGAATCAGCGACCGGCACCCGGCGCGCCGCAGCCGCTCACCGATCTCCTGCGCCGTACGCACCGATTTCACCGTCTCGGAGGCGACCACGACCTCGAGACCGTGGCCATCGGCCATCGCCGGCCCGTGCCGGATGGCCTCCGCCCAGCGGTCCAGCACGCGCAGATTCTCGCTCTCGTTCTGCGCGTGCACGTGCGGGCGCTCGTCGTTGATCATCACCAGTCCGATTGGCGTGCTGCGCATCTGAAGCCCTCCTCCTCTAGCGTGGAAACGCGGCCCCGACGCCGCCGTCCACGTTCAAAATGTTTCCAGTCGTCTTGGCCGAGCGATTGGAGGCGAAGAACAGCACCGCCTCGGCGACATCGCCTGGGTAAACGTTCACCTTCAGCGTTGTCCTGGCCCGGTAATGGGCCTCGAGCTCCGACTCGTCGATCCCGTAGGCGGTGGCTCTTGCCCGGCGCCAGTCGCTGGTCCAGATCCCCGAGCCGGCGATCACCGCGTCCGGGTTGACCGAGTTGATGCGGATGCCATCTTCGCCGACCTCCTCGGCGATGCACCGCGCCAGGTGTAGCTCGGCGGCCTTGGCCGCGCTATAGCCGGCATTTTCCTTTCCCGCCACGAGCGCGTTCTTCGAGGCAACGAACACGATCGAGCCTCCAATCCCCTGTGCTCTCATCACCTCTACGCCCGCTTGCGCGACGAGGAAGTAGCCGCGCGCCAGCACGTCGAAGTTGCGGTCCCACAGCTCGGGCGTCGTGTCCTCGATCGGGGCACCGAGAGCCGCTCCCGCACAGCAGACAACGATGTCGACTCCGCCCCATTCGAGCACGGTCTGCTCGAAGCCGTCGCGCACGGCTTCGGCGTCCGTTACGTCGAGCGGCAGCGCCAGCGCGCGCCGCTCGCCATGACGCTCGGCCAGCAGATCCGCCACCTCGGTAGCGCCCGTGTCGTTCAAGTCGGCGACCGCCACGTGCGCTCCCTCGGCGGCCAGCCGCTCGGCTGTGGACCGACCGATGCCGCTGGCGGCGCCGGTCACCAACGCGATCCGCCCGGTGAGCTCCCCCGCGGGGGGCGCCAGCGTCAGCTTGTAGCGCTCGAGCGGCCAGTACTCGACAGCGAACGCGTCCGCCTCGGAGAGCGACTCAAAGCCGCCGGCCGCGCAGGCAAGCCGGATCACCTCAATCGCGCGGTGATAGAGCGCGTTTGAGACACGAGCGCTGGCCGCATCCTTGCCGGTGGTGACCATCCCCAGGCCCGGCAGGAGCATCACCCGCGGCCCCGGCGGGTCGATTGCAAATGGCCTCGTCTCCTCGTCGAGGTGCGCGGCGTAGTAGTTCTCATACCAACGCTCGTAGCCGGCGACTGCGTCGGGCACCCGTTCGATGAGCCCCTCTTCGGGGAAGTCGAGGACCAGCGGGCGCGTCTTGGTGTGGATCAGATGGTCAGGGCACGCGGCGCCCACCTGCGAGACCTCGGGCGTCGCCGCCGCCCCGACGAACTCGAGCACCCCGTCGCCGTGGTCGACCTCGAGCACTTGGTGGCGCTGTCGGGAGACGGCGCCGCGGAGCGTCGGCAGGGCCTCCGCCAGCAGGCTCCGTCGGCGATCTGGCGCAAGGCCGGGCCGGACGGCCGGTCCAAGCGGCTCGTCCACGGCGGCTGCCTCCAGCACCTGCTGCGCACGCTCGGCGGCCTCGAGCGTGGCCTCATAGCACTCACGGTCGCTGTCGCCCCAGGTGACCAGCCCGTGCTTCGCCAGCAGCACGAACCGGGCCCCAGGGACATCGACCAGCCGGTCGGCGATCAGTTTTGAGAGCGCGAAGCCGGGCCGGAGCCAGTCGATCCACACGAACTGATCGCCGAACGCCTCCGCCGCCAGCTCATGGCCGCGGGGAGTACAGGTCAGAGCGATGATCGCGTCAGGATGGGTGTGATCGACGTACGGTGCAGGGATGAAGGCGTGCAGCAGCGTCTCGATCGATGGCCGCGGCTGGCCTGGATCGACGCCCGAGCGCAGCAGGTGATCGATCATCGCCGCGTCCGGGAGCGCCGTTCGCTCCCGCAGCGCCAGCAGCTCCTCGAGCCGCAGCCCGGCAAAGCCACTGGGCCCGATTGTGGCCAGGTCGCTGCCGCTTCCCTTGACCCGCAGAACGCGGACCGTGCGGCCGAGGTGGTCTGTCTCGTCCAGCTTGCTTGAGGTATTGCCGCCGCCCCAGTTCGCGAGCCGCCGGTCGGCGCCGAGCAGGTTCGAGCGGTAGGCCAGCCGCTCAAGCGCGGTCAGCGCCGCGGCTCGCTGCTCATCCCAATGGCTGGGGTAGCGGCGGGAGCCGTCCGTCCGTGGCGCTCCCGCCGCCGCCTCTCTAGTTAAGCCGCGCCAGCCCACCGCTCACTGGACTGTGGGCGGGAACAGCAGCTGGTGGATCGCCGGCTGGTTCATGTTCGCCTTAGTGACAACGGTCGAGCCCGTATCCACCGACTGCGGCACCTTCTTGTGCTGGATCAGGGCGACGGCCTCGGCCACGCCGAGGTAGCCGATCCGATACGGGTTCTGGACGATCAGCGCCGATACCTGCCCTCCGGAGAGCGCGCTCACCTCGTCAGGCGCGTTGTCGAACCCGATCACCTTGACCTTGCCGACGTCCCCCCGCCCGATGAGTGCGTGCACGACGCCGATCACGCCGGGCTCGTTCGCCGCGAACACGCCCTTGAGGTTGGGATGCGAGGTCAGGATGTTTTCCATCTCCGACAACGCCATGTTGATGTCACTCTGGTCGTACTGCACGGCGACCAGGTGGATGTTCGGGTACTTCTTGAGCTCCTGCTCGAATCCCTGCTGGCGCTGGATCGAAGTCGCCGCCGACGGGACGAACGGCAGCAAGGCTACGTCGCCGCTGCCGCCGATCTGCTGGGCCAGGATGTCGGCCGCCTTGGCCGCGGCCGAGATGTTGTTGGTCGCCACCAGCGGCGGCGTCTGGGGGGACAGACCGGAGTCGATGTTTACGACCGGAATCCCCGCCTTGGTCGCCGACTGCGCTGTGCCCACCAGGCCGTGGGCGTCGGATGCGGCAAACGAGATCCCGTTCACGTGCTTGGTGATGAAGTCCTGGAGGATGTTGACCTGACCGGCGACGTCGGTCTCGGTCTCAGTTCCCTTCCAGACGATGTTCACGTGTAGGGCCTTGGCCGCCGCCGCGGCCCCGGCGTGGACGGTGCCCCAGTAGAACAGGCCTACCGACTTAGGCACCACCGCGATCGTGTACTTCGCGCCGCTCACCGTCGAAGTGGCGCCCGAGCTGCCGCTGGAGCTGGAGCTCTTGTTCGATGAGCCGCAGGCCGCGAGCACGACAGCCGCGGCTGCTGTCGGCCAAAAGGCCGCCGCCGCGCGCCACCGCCTCCCCGGGCCGACAACGAGCTTCTTCGCTTGTGTGAGCTGTTGCCTCGTTCTGTTCACTGCTCGATCTCCTTCCTCGACTGAGTGGTTGTGCCCTATCGCCTCGCGAGCGCGCGCCTGCGCACTTGGTCATATGCGACCGCCGCGATGATCACGACGCCCAAGATGAAGTCCTGCCAGAAGTTGGAGATATTCAGCAGGTCGCTTCCATTCATGATCAGCTCCATCAACAGGGCACCGATCAAGGTCCCGATCACTGTGCCCTCGCCCCCGAACAGGCTCGCGCCGCCGATGACGGCGGCGGCGATCGCGTTGAGGTTGTAGTTCATGCCGGCGGATGGGTCCCCGGTCACGACCCTGCTGGCGACGATCAACCCGCCCAAACCGGCCAGCAGTCCCTGGATCACATAGACCGAGATCAGCGCCCGGTTTACGCGAATGCCCGACAGCCGGGCCGTCTCATAGCTTGACCCGATGGCGTATGCGCTCCGTCCCAGCGTCGTGCGGGACAGGACGAACCACCCGCCGAGGGCGACCGCCACCATCACCACGATCGGGGCCTGGATCGGTCCCACGTGGCCGTCCCCCAGCGCGTCGAACGCGATCGGCGCGGCGATCGGCTGGCCGTTTGTCACGAGCAGGGCGATCCCACCGACGGCGCTCAGCGTTCCCAGGGTTGCGATGAAAGGGGGCAACCGCAAGACCGTGACCAGCATGCCGTTGACCAGTCCGACGCCGCCTCCCACGAGGATGCCGAGGACCATGCCCAGCGCAATCCCCACGTGATCGTTCACCACGACCATCGTCGAAATCACCCCGGTGAGGGCGACCACCGCGCTCACCGACAGATCGATCCCGGCAGTGATGATCACCATCGTCTGCCCCACGGCGATGATCGCGATCACCGACATCTGGACGAAGATTGCGGTGATGTTGGTGCTCGTCAGGAAGACAGATGATTTGATCGCCAGGAACACCCCAAGCGCGATCACGAACATGAATGGCCCCAGCTGCTGTAGCGCCCTGCGAGCCCAGATTCGGAGCATCGCCTGGCGCTGCTCCAGCCGGGCCTGCTCTGATGCCGCCGCGGCGCTCTCGGCGCCAGGCGGCTTCTCAGCGATCTCGTGCAGGTCACTCATGTCGTTTCTCCTCCGATCTGCCATCGGCCGCGGCCGCGCGCTGTCCGGTAGCCGCGAACATGACGTCCTCCTGCGTTGCCTCGCCTCGTCCAAACTCGGCGACGATCGCCCCGCGCCGCATCACCAGCACCCTGTCGCTCATCCCTAGCACCTCGGGCAGGTAGGAGGAGAGCAGGATGATTCCCTTGCCCGCCCTGACCAGCCGGTTGATCAGCCCGTAGATCTCCACCTTTGCTCCGACGTCGATTCCTCGCGTGGGTTCGTCCAAGATCAGGACGTCGACGCCCGCCGTGAGCCACCTGCCGAGCACCGTCTTTTGCTGGTTGCCTCCGCTGAGCAGCGCCACCTGCTGCTCGAGCGAGGGGGTCACGATCCGCAGCGTCTCGACGATCCTCGCGGCAGATCTGCGCTCCTCTCGCCGCCTCAGCACCCCGACCCGGGAGAATTGCGGAAGCGCGGCCAGCGTGAGGTTGCTCCCTACGGGCAACAGGCTGGCTATGCCGCTGCGCCGGCGGTCGTCTGACAGGTACCCGATGCTGCTGGCCACAGCCGCGTGCGGATTGCGGATCCGGACTTGCTTGCCGCGCAGGTAGATCTGGCCACCGTCTGAGGGAATTGCTCCGATGACCGCCTGCATCAGCGCGGTGCGACCGGCGCCGAGCAGCCCGGCGAAGCCCACGATCTCCCCGGCCCGCACGGCGAAGCTGGCCGCCTCATCGCGCCCACGCACCCGCATCCCCTCCACTCGGAGCAGCTCCTCTCCGAGCTGAGCAGGCTCTTTGGGGAACATCTCCATCAGCGGCCGCCCGACCATCATCCGGATCAGTTCGTCCGGCGTCGTCTCCGACACAAGCCGCTCGCCCACCTTCTCGCCGTCGCGCAGGACCGTGACCCGATCGCAGAGGCTCAGGATCTCCTCGATCGTGTGCGAGATGTAGATGATGGCCACCCCCTGGGCGCGCAGATCGCGCAGCACGCGGTGGAGTTCGATGATCTCGGCCTCTGTCAGCGCCGAGGTGGGCTCGTCGAGCACCAGCACCCGGACCTGGTGCGAGAGCGCCTTGGCGATCTCGGTCATCTGCTGCTGGGCGATCGTCAGCTCGCTCACGGGCACCCGCAGCGGAAGCTCGAGCTTGAGCCGCTCGAGCACCTGGCGCGCGTCGCGGTACAGCCGCCGCCACCGCACGAGCCCGACCGGGTTTCTGGGCAGCCGGCCGATGAACAGGTTTTCGGCCACGCTCAGGTGTCCGGCGAGACTGGTCTCCTGGTAGACGGTCGAGATCCCTCGGTTCAGCGCGTCGGTTGGACCGGAGATCCGAACTTCCTCGCCGCCGAGCAGGATTTGGCCTTCGTCCTTTCGTTCAGCCCCGGCGAGGATCTTCATCAGCGTGGACTTGCCGGCGCCGTTCTCGCCCAAGATCGCATGGATCTCGCCCGGATGGACGCTGAAATCAACGCCTTTGAGGGCCTGGACGCCGGGGAAATGGCGCCGGATGCCGCGCATGTCCACCGTCGGAGCCGTGGAGGCAGCTGTCGCCGGCGCCTGGGTCATGCCTGCGCTCCGCTGGTCATGCCCACCGCCTCCCGGCGTGGTGGCTGTGACGAGAGGCCGGAGAGCTGAAGCTCGGCGAGACCATGGGCCAGTTCCCGGGTGGAGTCGTAGAGGCTGCGGTACAGCTCGTACAGCTCGTCGTACAACGACTGCAGCTCGGGCCGAGGCCGGACCGTCTCGGCGATCGGATTCCAGGAGTCATCGAGCCGGACGAGCCCGGCCGCTGCGCCCGCCAGTTTGGCGTCGCCGTAGCTGGCACCGATCGTCAGCTCGGGGACGTCCTGGGGGCGGCCGCTGACGTCGGAGACGATTTGGGTCCACAGTCCACCCGTGGTGCCGCCGCCGACCGCCACCAGCCGGCGCGAGTCGCCGCCGGCGAGCTCGATCGCCTCCAGGTTGTGGCGCACACCGAACGCGGTCGCCTCGAGCATCGCCCGGTACAGATGGCCCCTTCCGTGGCTCAACGTCAAGCCCAGCACGGCCCCGCGCGCCTGGGGGTCGAACAGGGGGGTTCGTTCCCCGGCGAAGTAGGGCAGCACGACCAGTCCGTCGGCCCCCGGTGGGGTGGCGGCCGCTTCGGACACCAGGTGCGCGAAAGGCGGCCCTCCGGCTAGCTCGCGCACCCAGCCGGTCAGCGCGCCCGAAGTCGCCATCCCGGCGGCGATCGTGCGCGAGCCGGGCGTCACTCCCGCGGTCAGCCACAGAGAGGGATGCGGGCGCGCAGCCGGCGCGACGTTGACGAAGAACATCGTCGTCCCGTACGCCAGCATCGTGTCGCCCGGCGCTGTGGCGCCGGCACTCAGCGATTCCGCCCAGGCGTCGATGGTGCCCGTCGCCACCGGAGCTCCGGCGGGGAGGCCGGTCTCGCTCGCCGCCTGCTGGCTGACCACCCCCGCAAGCTCGCCGGGCCAAAGCAACCGCGGCAGCTCGAGCCCGGGCGCGAGCTCCTCGGCCCAGTCCTCACGCCAGCGCGACCCATTGAGGTCGTATAGAGGGTTGCATTGGCTCGCCGAGTGGTGGTCGAGCACGTACTCGCCGGTCAACCGCAACACGGCAAACGAACTCGCCATCGCGAACCGCTCGGTGCGTTCCCACACCTCCGGCTCGTGGCGGCGAAGCCACAGGAGCTTCGGCCCCACGGCCTGGGAAGTGAGCGGCGAGCCGCCCGAGGCGAGCACCGCATCGGCTCCGTAGCGCGCGGTCAGCTCGCGCACTTCGGCCGACGCGCGCGTGTCTATGCCGTACAGCACAGCCGGGCGCAGCGGCGCGCCCAGCCCGTCGAGCGCAAGCAGGCAGGGACCGATACCGCTGACGCAGATGCCGCTGACGCGTCTGAGCGGCTCGCGCCCCAGGTCGGCCAGCAGCGCCAGCAGATCGCTCCACCAAACGCGCTCGGCATCGTGCTCGGCCCATCCCGGGTATGGCAGCGACAGCGCGTGCTCCCGCTGGGCGGCTGCGAAGACCATGCCGTCGGCTCCTGCCAGGACTGCTTTGGAGCTCGACGTTCCGATGTCCAGGCCGAGCAGCACCTCGTCCATGTCTTCAATGCCTCCCGCAACACGAGCCGCGGTGGCGCAGCTCGAGCTCGAACACGCGCTGCTTGCGACGAATGCGGCCATTGTCGAGGCGTTCCAGCAGCAGCCCCACAGCGGCCTCCGCCATCTGCCGCACTGGCTGGGCGAGAGTCGTCAGCGGCGGATCGGTCAGCTCGGCCCACGGAGGGTCATCGATCGACACCAGCGCCACGTCGTGTGGGATGCGCAGGCCTCGCTCCTTAATCGCCTGGAGCACGCCGATCGTCATCAGGTTGTTGGCCACCACGAGTGCGGTCGCTCCAGCGTCGAGGAGTATGGAGGCGGCCGCCCGTGCCGGTTCAGTCCGAAAGCCGCCGTTCGCGACCAGGGGCGCGAGGCCGGCCTCGGAGATCGCTTGCTGGTAGCCCGCCAGCCGCTCGTCCGCGGTCTGAACGCCGGTGGGCCCGCCGACGAAGCCCACGCGGGTGTAACCGCACTCGAGCAGATGCTGGGTTCCGGCACGTGCGCCGGCGAGGTTGCGGACCACCACTGAGTCCGCCCGCCGATCGCTCACCCGCCGGTCGAACGCCACGAGCGAGATGCCGTGATCGAGGAGCTCCTCGATCTCGCTGGCGCGACCGTCGGATGGCGACAGGATCACGCCGGCCACCCGCTCGGCGGCGAGCACGGCGAGGTAGTCACGCTGCTTGGCCGGGTCCTCGTCGGTGTTGCACAGCAGTACCCGATGGCCACGCAGATAGGCGGCGTCCTCGACTGCCCTCACCATCTGGGTGAAGTGAGGGTTCTCGATGTCCGAGACGACGACGCCGATCATCTCCGTCTGGCGCCGCCGGAAGTTGCTAGCGAGCCGGTTGGGCCGGTAGCCGAGCTCTTCGATCGCGGCCACCACAACCTCGCGCTTGGCTGGGCCGACCGTTGCGCTGTCGTTGATCACCCGGGAGACGGTCGCCGGGGAGACGCCAGCTCGCTGGGCCACGTCCTTGATCCGAAACGGTTGTCGAGACACTCGATCCAGGGCGCCTGAAATGGAGAAACCGATTTCAGAAATGCATTTCAAACATACGCCGAGAACGGGCCCCGGTCAATCCCCACCTGTCGGTGCTAAACCAGCCTTAACCCTTCAGGCCTGCGTCCGGGGGCAGGGGCGCGGGGCGTCTGTCGGTCGCCTGAGGCGCTTGGCTGACAGTCGCCCGGCCGCAGCCCGGCTCGGTGAGCAGATACTCGAGCTGAGCGTTGATGCTCCGCAAATTGTCGTCGGCCCAGCGACGGAGCGCCTCGAACAGCTCGGGGCTCAGACGAAGCAGGAACCGCTTGCTCTGGGCCATGGTCCGTCGCAGCCGTCTACGTGTAGAGGGTGCCGTGTTCAGCACCGGGGTTGGCGCGTGGTCGCCGGATAGGACGACCATCAGGTTTGAGACCATCGTATATCTCGTGACCGGATCCGTGGCATTGAAATCGACCGCGTCCGATGGGCTGAAGGCCGGTCCGGCGCTGACCGCCGACGGGCTTTCGAAGCACTTCGGCGATCGAGTCGCGTTCCAGGACGTCTCGTTCGAGATCGGCCGCGGCGAGGTGTTCGGTTTCCTGGGGCCGAACGGCGCCGGCAAGACAACGACGGTGCGGACAATGGGGACGCTCATCGCACCAACCTCCGGCTCGGCGACCGTCGCGGGCATCCCGCTCAGGCCCGAGAACGGGGTCGAGATCCGGCGCCGCATCTCGATCATGCCCGAGTCGCCTGGCCTCTACCTGCGGCTGAGCGTGGTCGAGAACCTCCAGTGCTTCGCCGACCTGTACGAAGTGCCGGAGGCGGCCGATCGCATCGAGCGCGCACTGGCGGCCGTCAACCTCGTCGGCCGGGCCCAGGATCCGTGCGGCACGTTGTCCAAGGGCCTGCGCCAGCGCGTGGCACTCGCGCGGGCCCTGCTGCCCGATCCCGAGGTGCTGTTCTTGGATGAGCCGACATCCGGGCTGGACCCCGTCGCCAGCCGGGACGTCCATGAGCTCATCTCGCGACTTGGTCGCAGCGGCGTGACCATCTTCCTGACCACGCATCGCCTCGAGGAGGCCGAGCGCCTTTGCGACCGCGTGGCGATCCTGAACACGACCCTGCGCACTCTCGGCCGCCCTGACGAGTTGCGCGACCGGCTGTTCGCCAGGGCGCTCACGGTGCGGGTGCGCGCCCCGCTTCGCGAGCCGGACAGTGTCTTCGGTGGGCTCGAGGGCGTTCGAAGCTGGAACGAGGCAGGCCCCGGCCACTACCTGCTCCCGGTCTCCGACCCGCTGGTCGCCGCGCCGGCCGTCACCCGCGCCTTGGTCAAAGCGGGCGCAGACGTCTTGTCGGTCGGACAGTCAGAGCACACGCTGGAGGACATCTACCTCGAGCTGATCGGCGACGACGTGGAGGCGGGCCGCAGATGAGCGGCAGGCGGGTTCGGGCGATCGTCCGCAAGGAGCTCCGGGAGTACCGCCGCAACCGGTCGATCGTAGGTGGGATGGCGATCATCCCGCTGGTGTTCCTAGCCCAACCGCTGGTGAGCGCGCTCGCCCTCTCCTCGTCCGCGGCGGGGTCGCTCAGTCACCGTCACGAGCTGCTGTACATGCTGGCCATCCCTGCACTGGTGCCGGCGTTGATGGCCGCCTACTCGGTGGTCGGCGAGCGCGAGCAGGGCACGCTCGAGCCGGTCCTGACGACACCGATCCGGCGAGAGGAGCTACTCCTGGGCAAGGCGCTGGCGGTCTTCCTGCCCTCGGTGGCGGTCTCCTACGCCGTGTTCGCCCTATTCCTGGGGTGCACGGCGCTCTTTGCCCATCCCGGAGTGGCGTCGGCCATCATCCGCGGGCAGGACGTCATCGCCCAGCTGATCTTCACGCCGCTGATCGTGAGCTGGTCGATTTGGATCGCGATCGGGATCTCCACAAGGGCGAGCGACGTCCGCGTCGCGCAGCAGCTCAGCACGCTCGCCAGCCTCCCCACCGTGGCGGTCACCTCGCTGGTCGCGTTCAACGTGATTCACGCCAGCCTTGGCCTGGCCCTCGCGTTCGGCGTCGGGCTGCTGGTGCTCGACCGCCTTGGCTGGCGGATCACCTCGGGGATGTTTGACCGCGAACGGCTGATTACCGGTACCAGATGAAAATGCTGCACAAGGCGTCAGCGATCTGCTGACGCCGCTAGGGCTGGAGCAGCTCGCTGTTGGAGTTCTGTCGCTGCGGCCCGACGAACAGGGACGTTGACTGGATCGGGCTGGAGGTGGCCTGTGAGGCGTCGCTCCCGCCTGCGCCGTTTGTGCCCACCGTGTAGGTGCCGGGCGTGAAGTTGACCTGGACCTCGCTTGTGGCCTGAGGATTGATCGGAGCCGTGGTCGCGAGCGCTGTACCCCCGCCCGCAGGCTGGACGGTGAGCGACTCGGCCTGAGAGGCTTGATTGGTGATGATGAAGGTCACCGGCCCCGCGCCGATTGAACTGGGGGAGATCAGGATGTGGCTGTCGGTGATGTAGACGGTGAGATTGATGGGCGTCGGCGGTCGCGGCTGGTTGGCGAAGTGTTTTCCCCCTCCGCAACCCGCGGCGACAGCCGCGCTGACCGCGAGAATCCCGATCGTGGCTCTCCGCATTCCTGGGCTTGCCTCTCCTCTACGGCTGCGGTAACCGGCCTCGCCGCTAGCCCTACAGTTACGAACCCTAACCGACCGGCGCCTCCTTGCGCTAATCGCGCGCGTTAGGGTTTTGCGAGCGAGCGCCGGCGCCGCTCCAGCCGACGCAGTTCGGCCTGGAGCTGCTCCCAGGACTCGCGCTCCGCGCGCTCGTACTCCTCGCCCGTCAGTTCACGGAGTGCTTCGCGGTAGGAGCTCCAGGCGCGGCGCTCATCATCTTCTAGCTCATTAAGCTGGTCAGTCCTGTAAGCGATGGTGGTCACGTCGTCACTCCTTCCGATCGGTGTCGACGATGCTACCCACAGCATCGGTCTGAAAGCAGCAGTCGGTTAGCTGGCGAACGGGAGCTCGACGACCTCCGCAGTCACGCCTCCGTCGTCGCCGACCGAAACGGTGGTCCCCGGCAGCGCCTCCCGGCGCACCAGCGCTAATCCGATCGACCCGAACGCAGGCGAGGAGGCAACCGTCGTCAACGTCCCCACAGTCCGCTCGCCCATCCGTAGCTCGGCACCACTGTCCGCCGCGGCTGATAGCAGTAACCCCCTCAAGTGGCGGTTCGGCTTGCCGCGGTAGTGAAGTCTGGCCACCGTCTCCTGCCCCACGTAGCAGCCCTTCGTGAATGAGACCGCACGCGCGTTCAGCCCCGCCTCGTCGGGGATGACCGTCTCGTCGAGATCGATCCCGTAGCGGGGACGCCCGCGCTCTACCCGCAGGACCTCCGCCGCTGACTCAGGGACCTGCACGGCCCCGCGGGCCTCTAGAGCGCCCAGCAGCGCCTCGGCGTCCGCGGCATCACAAAGCAGATCGGCGCCGACGTCCGTACGGATGGCGCGTGCCGCGACCTCTCCGACCTTTACCCGCGCGTGCGCATGCTCGACGGCTGGAAGGCGGCTGGTACCCGCAACCCGATCGCTCGCGGGGCCGATCAGCGAGAGCAACCCCCGCTCGAGCGTGCGCTTGTGGAGCTCGACCTGGTAGCCCACCTTGTACCGGCGGATCATGTTGAAGAGCTCCTGTAGCGCGACGCGCTCTGTGTCGAGCAGCAGCTCCCCGGAGCCGTCGAGGATCCGCAAGTCGCCGAGCATCTTGCCCTTTGGAGTCAGGAACGCCGCGTAGCAACCCTGGCCTTCCGCCAATCCTTCGACGTCGTTGGTCACCTGGCCTTGGAGGAATGACTTGGCATCGGCACCTGACAGCGCCAGCTTGCCTCGCTCGCAGCGATCGACTACCCCGCAGGCCTCCGTGATCGTGCGATAGGCGGTTGTTGCGCTGGCCACCGACGTCATAGGGTCAAGGATAGGATCCCGTTCATGGCCCTCGCCGACACCTTCGAGCAGATCGTCTCCTCGTTGCCGGATGATTGGACCGATCTCGAGCTGGACCTTCGGATCTTCGACGAGCGGCGGTACGTGGACGCCGCCGTGCTGATGGTCACGTGCAACGCGCAGCCGTACTCGAAGAACGACTGGCACTGGCGGATCCTGGTCGCGCACCGCTTCGGTCACGCGGCGGCGGCGCCCGCAGTGCACGCTGCGCTGAAGCTGCTCGACGATGCAGGCATCGACGGCGAGCTCGCTGTGCGTGAGGTGCGGACGGGGCGCGTGGAGATCGGCGCCAACGAGCTGATGTGGGGGCGGACCGAGTCGGTTCGCGAGGAGTTTCGCAAGCTCCGGGCGCAGTAGCCCGTGGCGCGAGTCCTTGCGTTCGTCCCCGATCTGTTGTTCGGGTCGAACGTGGTCGGTGTGCTGACGGCGGCCGGCCACGAGGTGACGCTCGCCTCGACGCTGCAAGGCCCGGCCGATGCCGACGTGCTGATCGTCGACCTGACCGCCGACGCACGGGAGCGAATCGCCGCGCTTCCTGACCCTCGCCCGAGGACGCTGGCGTTCTACTCACACGTCGAGCAAGAGGTCCGTGCGCTGGCAGAGGAGTCCGGGTTCGAGCTCGTCGTGCCACGGTCCCGAATGGCTCGGGAGGCGCCGGGGCTGGTTCAGCGGCTGATCTCGAACGCCTGAGCGACGTCCGGCGGACGGGCGACGATCCCGAACCGGGTCTCCCACCTCGCCCACCTTCTCAGCACCGGGCCGTCGAGCTCGCCCGGACGCCCATCTGGGCCGATGAACGCGGGCCGGAGCGCGACCAGATCGGCCCGGATCAGCTTGGGGTCGAGCCCCGGCACCAGTCGCTCCAGGTCTGCGGCCGATGCGCGGGGGTTTGAAACCGTCAGCTCGTATCCCCTAATCACGGCGCGGACCACGGCCCGCGCCAGATCGGGGTCGCGGCTCACGGTTTTGCGCGTCGCGCACAGGACCAGCTCCGGGTACGAGGGCGCGCCATAGCTGTCGACGCGGAACACGTTGAATCCGGGGCGGCGTTGTGCGAGAGCGACGCCCTCGTCGTTCCAGAATCCGGTCGCGGCCCCCAGCCGCCCGGAAAGGAGATCGGCTACGGCGCCGGAGCCGATGTCGATCGTCTTCACCAGTTTCGGGTTGCCGCCGCTCCCGGCGACGATGGAGTGCACTACCGCCAGATCGCTCGGGTCACCAGCCACGCCGACCGTAGTTCCCTCGAGGTTCCGGGGGGCGTGGAACTTTGGCTGCGCAATCACCGCCGCCAGGGGTCGCTCGACGATTCCAGCGATCCCCACCACGTCCGCACCTCGCTCGTCAGCGATCGCCAGGTCGTGAATGTCGAGCACCGAGAAGTCGACCTTCCCCGCCTCGAGGAGCTTGATGCTGTCGGCGGGGGAGGGGGGTGGTATCACCCGCAGGCGAACGCCGGCCCGGAGGTCATATCCCCGGGCCACCGCGGAATAGATACCGGCGTGGGCTGCGTTCGGCGTGAAGTCGAGCATCAGGCTCGCGCTGCGGGTGGGGGTGGCGCTGCGGGTCGTGGTGCCCCCGCAGGCGCTGAGGATGCAGGCAGCGGCGAGAGCTGACACGAGCGTGGGGCGCATAGCCGGCGCAGGATACGGACGCGTTGCGGGCGACCGGGCTCCGTAGACTCCGCCATGAATGCCTCGCCGCGTCACGTTCAGCCGCAACTTCACGCTGTCTCTGTCGCGCACCTGCCGCTGTTACTGCAAGTACTGCTCGTTCGCCACGCATCGCCCCCATCTGCACGAGCCACAGGAGGTGGAGCGGCTGCTGGAGCGCGCCGCGCGCCGGGAGCGGGCCAAGGAGCTGCTCGTACTTACGGGGGAGCGCCCCGAGGTAAATGATCAGGTGGCGGCGCTCCTCGAGTCCTACGGGCACGAGGACTTCACCTCCTACGTCGTCTGGGTCTGCCAGCGGGCGCTCGAGCGCGGCATGCTGCCGCACACCAACCTCGGCGTCCTCTCCCGTGACGACCTGGCGCGTCTGAAGGAGGTGACGGCCTCCCAGGGGCTGATGCTCGAGTCGACCAACCCGGGCCTGGTCGTGCACCAGGGCTCGCCGAGCAAGCACCCCGATAAGCGTCTAGAGACGATTGCGGCCGCCGGCGAGCTGCAGATCCCGTTCACGTCGGGGATCCTGGTGGGGATCGGCGAGACCGAGGAGGACCGGATGGCCGCGCTGGAGGCGCTGGCCGGGCTGCACGAGCGCTATGGGCACCTCCAGGAGCTGATCCTCCAGAACTTCGTCCCCCACCAGAGCTACTACGGCCGCGAGCCGGCCGAGATAGCCGACGCCGCCGCCACCGAGTACTGGCGCACGGGTGTGTGGCAGGGGCCGCAGCGCGACGCTCCGCAGTGGGCTTCGGAGGTGACGATCGAGGATCTGAAGAGGCTCGTGGCGGAGGCCAGGCGGCTGCTGCCGGGAGTGGGTATCCAGGTGCCGCCCAACTTGTCCGATTGGTGGGTTGAGCTGGTGCGGGCCGGCGCCACCGACCTCGGTGGGCTGTCGGTCAACGGCGACCATATTTCTCCCGAGCACCCGTTTCCGTCTCCCGCGCAGATACGAAAGCGGCTCGCGGGCGAAGGCATGGCATTGACGGAGCGTCTGTGCGTGTACCCCGAGTACATCGACCCGGACTGGGTGTCGCAGGGCGTCCTCGATGTGATCAAGCGCGCCTACTGGTCGTTCATACCCCGGCGGGGCTCGGGACGCCGTCAGGAGGTGACGGTGCCCGACGACGCCGGACCGCGGGCGATCTCCAAGGCCCGGGACGGCGCGAGCCTCACCGCGCAAGAGATGACTGCTTTGTTCGCGGAGCGCCGGCCCGAGGTGATCGAGGACATGCGGCTGGCGGCCGACGAGCTACGCGAGGAGCTGGCGGGTGAGACGGTGACGTTCGTCGTCAACCGGAACATCAATGTCTCCAATATCTGCGTCGTCGGCTGCGCGTTCTGCGGGTTCGGGCAGGGACGCCGGTCCCCGGACGCCTACGAGCACTCGGAGGAGGAATTCGCGGGCCGGGTGCAGGAGGCCGTGGAATTCGGCGCCACCGAGATCTGCATGCAGTCGGGGATCCACCCCGACTGGGGGCTCGAGGACTATGAGAAGTGGCTGCGGTTCGCCAAGCAGCTGGCTCCCGAGATCCACCTGCACGCGTACTCCCCGATGGAGGTGGCGCACATGTGCGACGTGTCAGGGCTCGCACCTCGAAGGGTGTTCGAGCGGCTGCGCGAGGCCGGGCTCGGCTCCACTCCGGGGACCGCGGCCGAGGTGCTGCACGACGGCGTGCGGGAGCGGATTTCACCCAACAAGCTACCCGTCGCCCGCTGGGTAGAGATCATCGAGGCCTCTCACGCGGAGGGGATCCGCTCGACCGTGACCGTGATGTTCGGGCACATCGAGGAGCCGTGGGAGCTGGCCGAGCACATGCGCGTGGTCAGAGAGCTTCAGGAGCGCACCGGTGGCTTCACGGAGTTCGTGCCGCTGTCGTTTATCCCGTTCCACACCTTGCTGGGCCGCACGCATGGAGTGGAAGAGATTTCCCGCGAGGAGAACCTCAAGCACACGGCCGCGTTCCGTCTGGCGTTGGGCAAGACGGTCAGGAGCCTTCAGGCCAGCTGGGTGAAGATGGGGCTCGACGCCGCCACCGAAGCGCTGCGCTGGGGTGTGAACGACCTCGGTGGAACGTTGATGGAGGAGTCCATCTCGCGCATGGCCGGCAGCTATCACGGAGTCCGCCTCGAACCTGAGCAGCTGGTGGCGGCGGCGCACCGAGCGGGACGACCGGCGGCGGAGCGCACCACGCTGTATGAGATCCGGCGGCGCTACGAGCTACCGAGCGCCGTGGGCGCGTGAAGGTCGACGGCGCAGCTTCCGCAAGTGAGCGGCCCCCGGCGCTGTTCGCAGGCGTCGAGCCGCTCGAGGTGTTTGTCGAGCTCCTGGCCGAAATCGACACCGACACCTCCTCGACCGAGTTCTATGACCGTATCTGCGAGGCGATCTGCCGCCTGACGAGCATGCGCCGGGCGGCGATCTTCATGGCCGACGCGGGCCGGCGGCGCGTTCGGGCCGTCGGCGCCCACGGCACCTCTTTCGCGCAGCTGCAGGCCATGCGTCCGACGCTGGTCAATACACCGATCGCCCAGCGGGCGCTGCTGGAGGACAGTGTGGTGGTTGTCTCCGAGCGGATCGAGGACTGGGTCCCGGCGGAGTTCCTGACGCTGGGGATCACGACGCTCGTGTGTACGCCGCTCAGCGCCGCCGGCCGCGCCTACGGTGTCATCTGCGCCGATCGGGGGGAGAGCCGTTCGAGCTGTCCGACGGCGAGCGCCACCTTCTGTGGACGCTCGGCAAGACAGCGGCGCTCGTGGCCACGGCCCGCAACGCCACACGCCAGCAGGAGCGGACCCGGCGGCTGGGCGAGCGGCTTGACCTGGCCCGGGAGATCCACGAGCAGGTGATGCAGCGACTGTTCGGCGTGTCACTCGCGCTCAGCGCCGAGCAGCCCCTGCCCGAGGCCGAGCGGGAGCGCTGCCGGCTCGAGATTCAGGAAGCGCTCGCGGACCTGCGGCGAGCGCTGGAGCGCCCGCTGGCGCCTTTGCCGCAAGAGACCGGCACCACGCTTGCCGCCGAGCTCCAGCGGGTAGCCGCGGCCTCCGGACCCCCGATCCGGGTCCAGTGGGCGAAAGGGGTCATGGTCCCGCTGGATCTCGAGCCCCTGACGCAGTCGGTCCTCTCGGAGGCGCTTCGGAACGTCTCCAAGCACGCGGCCGCGACGGCGGTAGACGTGGGCGTGTTCCGGGACGAGGACACGTTCAGGCTCGAGATCCGCAACGACGGGGTCAGCCACGCGGCGCGTGGCCCGGGCATCGGTCTGCGCCTGGCGGCGTTCGAGGCCCTGCAGCACGGCGGGATGGTCGAGTTCGGGCCAACCGCGGACGCTGGCTGGCGAGTGCGGCTCGTAGTGCCGCTGCAGCGGGATGCGGCACCGGAGGCCCGTTGACCACGGCCCGTCCCGCGCCGCGGCTTGCTCAACGCCGTCTCCGCGTGCTCGTGGTCGACGACCACGACGTCGTGCAGTGGGGCTTTCGCGTTCTGCTCGGTGAGCAGCCGTGGGTCGAGCGCTGCCTGGCGGCGCGGACCGGGGCGGAGGCGCTCGAGCTCGTCGAACGGTTTCGTCCCCACGTCGCCCTCGTCGACCTGTTCCTGTCCGGAGAATCGGGTGCCGACGTGTCGATGGGGATCCGCAACGCCTCGCCCTCGACGCGGGTGCTGCTGATCTCGGGGGCTGGGCGAATGTCGCCGGCAGCCGCGCGCGCGGCCGGGGCCTCGGGCTTCGTGTCCAAGGACCTCGAGGCCCGCGAGGTCGCGGCCGCTGTTCGAATGGTCGGGATGGGGATGACGATGTTCGCGCCCAAGTCCGATCAGCCGGCGCCGCTTTTGTCAGAGCGCGAGCGCGAGGTGCTCGAGGAGATTGCGGCCGGATCCACCAACCGCGAGATCGCACAGCGCCTTTACCTCTCTCCCCACACGGTCAAGGAGCACACGAGCGCGCTGTACCGCAAGCTCGGGGCGCGCAACAGGGCAGAGGCGGTGCAGCGGGCCCAGCGCATCGGGCTGCTGGGGTAGTCGTGTGCAGTCGGTGCGGCGGCGCGCGTCGACCGGGCGACCGGCGCCATCCCGGATGCAACGGCGGCGCTCGACCGGGCGACGCCGCCATCCCGGATGCAAAACCACCCAAAGCCGGACTGGCCGCGCGCCTCATGGACGAAACGTCGCGCGACGATGCTTATGTTCCCGGCGCCGACTTCCACCGTTGGCTTTGGGGACTTTCTCACCCGCCCTCACGCCTCAACCTACAGAGGTGTAAAATTGGCACGCGATGAGCGTGCTCACAAGGCCAGCCCCTCCGACCCCAGCGCCGGGTCCGGAGCTCGTGGGAGGAGCCGAGCCCTCGCCGGCGGGACCGATCTCCATCCAGCAGCTCGCAGCGCTGCCTGCACCGCCGAGGGTCCGCTGGCCACGACCCATCCAGGTGCTCTGGTTCGGTCAGCGCCAGGCCAGCTTCATGTTTCACTACCGCGATCGGTTCGGAGATGTGTGGAGCCCGCGGGGCTACGTCCCTGGCCAGGCGGCGGTCACCTGCCACCCCGATCACATCCGCTCGCTGTTCAAGGCTCCTCCCGATCAGGTCCCGACGCTGGCCGCCGAGTCGCCGCTGCGCCCGGTGCTGGGACCTAGCTCGGTTCTGACCTCCAACGGCCCCCGGCACCTGCGGCAGCGAAAGCTGCTGCTGCCCCCGTTCCACGGTGAGGCCATCGCCCGCTACGAGCAGATGATCGCCGACGCCGCCTCACGAGAAATCGACCGCTGGCCCACGGGGCGTCCGTTTGCGCTCGCGCCCCGGATGCAGGCGATCACGTTGGACGTGATCATGGCCGGAATCTTCGGCATCGAGGGCAGTCCCCACCCCGGTACCGTGGAGCACGGGCTGCGAGTGGCGATTCGCGAGCTGCTGCGGAGCTCGACGATGCCGGGGGCAAAGCTCGCCGAGTGGATGAACATCGGGCACGACGAGCCGTTCGGTCTGACCTGGCTTGGCCTGCTCGTTCCCGACCGATGCGTGTACGCGATCATCCGCAAGCGCCGTCGCGAAGCCGACCTGGAGCAGCGCACGGACATCTTGTCGCTGATCATGCGCGCCCGGACCGAGGAAGGGCAGACGCTGACGGACAAAGAGCTTCGCGACGAGCTGATGACGCTGGTGCTCGCCGGGCACGAGACGACCGCGAACCAGCTGGCCTGGGCCTGGGAGCGGCTCGTGCGCACTCCAGCGGCCTACGAGCGGTTGCGCGAGGCGGTGCGCTCAGGCGGGGATGCCGAGGAGGTCATCGAGTCGACGATCACCGAGGCGATGCGCGTGCGGCCCGTGATCCCGATCACCGGCCGGCGGGTGGCGGTTCCCTGGCGTCTGGGCGACTACGGCGTGCCGCCGCGCACTCCGGTGGCGGCCAGCATCCTGCTGCTGCACCACCGCGAGGACCTCTACCCGGACCCGTTCGCCTTCCGCCCGGAGCGCTGGGAGGGCCGCAAGCCGGGGACGTATGAGTGGATTCCGTTCGGCGGTGGCACGCGACGCTGTCTGGGTGCGGCGCTGGCGATGGCCGAGCAGCGCGTGGTGCTACGGGCGATGGCCAGCCGCTTGGACCTCGAGGCGCCCGACCCTAAGCCCGAGCGACCCAAGCACCGCAACGTGACCATGATCCCGGCCCGGGGCGGGCGGGTGATCTTGCGCGGGCGGCGTTAGCAGCCGTTCGACGCGGTGGCAACTCAGGCTCGCACCTCGGTAGTAGCTGCGTTTGACCGGATCGCGCGGTTCTATGACGCCGCGATCCTGCAGCGGGTGGCCTATCGACCGAACCACGATGCGGTCGTGGCAGAGCTTCGTAGCGGCGGCGCCCAGCGGGTCCTGGATGTGGGCTGCGGGACGGGGATCCTGGCCACACGCATCTGGCGCGACCTGCATCCCGAGGTCGTCTACGGCTGCGACCCGTCTCCGGGGATGCTCGAGCAGGCGCGTGAGCGCTCCCGGGATGTCCGCTGGCTCCACAGCAGCGCGGAACGGATCCCCCTAGATGATGAAGCGCTCGATGCGGTCGTCACGACCGAGGCGTTTCAGTTCTTCGACCAGCCCGCGGCGCTTAGCGAATTCTTCCGCCTGCTGAAGCCGGGAGGCTTCGCGGTGATCGCGATGCTGAGCGCGCCCGTGCCAGCGGTGAGCGTCCTGACGCGCCTGGGGCCGGCGAAATGGCCGACGCGTGAGCAGCTCAGACGCATGCTCCGGGAGGCCGGCTTCGAGGTGCGCCACCAGCGTCCGGTGCGCCCGCTTCTGGGACCCCTGTCGCCGGGCTTCGCGACGGTCGGTGGCAAGCGCTGACTAGCGCTATCTGACGATGTCCATCCCGCGTCGGGAAAAGTACTCGCGCTCGGCTTCGCCCAACTCGGTGCAGGGTGGATCTCCATACCACGTCTCCCGGGCCATCCGGTGCCAGTTGCCGCTCGCCCGCAGCTGACCGAGTACCGCGAACACCCCGATCTCGACCCGCCTGAACCAGATCTCCTCCGGGGGAACCTGGAGGTCGCGCGCCACGCGGATGCCGTGGCTGATGAATTTCGGGTCCATCACCTGGGAGAGGATCCGCCCCACGTACTCGGGGTCGATCCGCACTTCCCGATCTGACAGGAACCAGTCCCCGGCGAGCTTCACCTGCTCAAGCAGCCAGTCCGCGTCGAGGTGCTCCCGCCGGTGGACGTAGCCCAGCTCGACGACGGCGTCGATGAACGCTTCCTTGTCGCCTTCGATTACCGCTCGCATCGCGCGCTTGCCGTCGCGAAGCCAGGTGTCGGAGACGACCTTGACGTTGCCGAAGTCCAGAAACGCGAGCGAGCCGTCGTCGCGCAGCAGGAAGTTTCCGGGGTGCGAGTCGGTGTTGAACCGACGGACGTAATCCATCGAGTGGAAGTAGAAGCGCATCAGGATCTCGCCGATCCGGTCGCGATCTCGCTGCGGGAGCTCCTGCATCTGCCCAAATCGCATCCCGTCCACCCACTCCGAGACCATCACCCGCCTGCGGGACAACGACGTGACGACGTCCGGCACGTAGATGTAGGGGTGGCCGCGATACGCACGCGCGAACGTTCGCTGGTGCTGGGCCTCGAGCTCGTAGTCGAGCTCCTCGAGAACCAGCTGGCGCACCTCTCCGATCAGCATCCGCGGCTCGATGCCGGGCATCATGGCTTTGGCCAGTGGAGCGGCGATCGCCGTCAATCCGGCTGCCGTCCCGAGGTCCGCATCGAGCGCGTCGGCGATCTCGGGGTACTGGATCTTGACTGCCACCCGTCGGCCATCAGGCAAGGTTGCGCGGTGAACCTGGCCGATCGACGCCGCCGCCACGGCCTCGTGCTCGAAGTCCTCGAACAGCGACTCGACCGGCTCATCCCACTCGCGGTCGAGCACGTTCTTGATCTTCTGCCAGCTCATCGGCGGCGCTGAGTCCCGCAGCTCGGCCAGCTTGTCCTGGTAGACCGTGCGGTATTCCGGCGGGATCAGCTCGACGTCCACGAACGACGCGAGCTGACCGATCTTCATCGCTCCACCACGCAACTCGGCCAGTACGTCCAAAGCGTTGTCGGCGATGTCCTCGTGGCGGCGCAGCAGCAGCTCACCGGCGTCCTCGGGCGAGCGCATGACGTTGGTGGCCAGCGTGGTGAAAAACCGCATCGAGCTGGGCGCGACCGCCCCCGCCGCCTTGGTAGCCCTGATCAGCCTGCCGGTCGGGAGCGCGTCGGCATCAGGCTGCTCCGGCTGCTCACGATGGGCTGCCGCCGATCGGTCCGGGCTGCTCACGATTCGTAAGCTATCGCGCTGTCCACGTCCGCTGCCCAGCCGTTCCGCAGTGCGGCGCGGGTGAGCTCACGCCAAGGGCCCGTCGCGCCTACCCGCGCGATCGTCGCGAAGAGCTGTACGGATCCTCGCGCGGGCCACAAATCCTCCGGTGGCATGGCGCCGGCGGCGATCACCTCGCTCAGCTGGCGGGGACGGGCGAACAGGCGGTCGCGCGCGGCGAGAACCGCCTCCGAGTCGAGTCGTGCCGGCTCTCGTCCCGCGAGGTCGCCAAGGGCGTGGGACAAGAGCTCGAGCAGGGTAGGGGCGTGCGACGCCGGCAGGGCACCCAGCCGCTCGAGCGCTGATCCCAGCTCGTCGGCATCGCCGGCCGCGAAGGCCTCCAGTGCCGCGGCGGCTGACTCCACTCGTTCGGCTTGCACGGTTCGCGTGGCCCCGAAGTCGAGGATCGCCAGGCGCCCATCGTCGAGCACCAGCACGTCGTCGGGGTGCGGGTCGGCATGGATTACTCCTGCTCGCAGCGCACCCAAGACGAACACCACTAGCCGGGCAGCTGCCTCGTCGGGATTCGGCGCCTGCCACAGCGGAATGCCGTCGACCCATTCCGTCACGAGGACGGACTCGTGCGTCAGCCGCATGACCGGGGCCGGGACGACGAGGAACGGATGGTTGCGCAGCGCTCGATGAAACCGACGCTGCGCGGTCGCCTCGTGCTCAAGGTCGAGCTCGTCGAGGACCCGTTCCCGGAATTCCCTGACCACGGCGCCGGAATCGAGGCTCGGGAACGCGGCCCCAAGAGGCGCGAGGAGGCCCTCCAGCAGCGCCAGATCCTGGCGCACTGACGAGGCCAGGCCGGGACGCAACACCTTGACCGCCACCGGCGAGGAGTCGAGGACGCCTCGGTGCACCTGCGAGGAGGCGGTGACCGCGACCGGCTCGGTGTCGAGATCGTCGAGCTCGTTTGCCGGTTTCGTTCCCCAGGCGCCGGAGAGGATCCGCTCGATCTGGGGCGGCGGGATCTCCTCGCGCGCTGCGGAATGGGCCGCCTCCAGCTCGGCGACGATGCCCTCGCCCCAGGGCCGCGGGATCCAGTCGAGGTCGATCGAGTCGGCGATCCGCGCGAGTAGGACCCGGCCGCTTGGAGCCGAGCGGGCGAGGCGCAGGCCCACCTGAATCAGGGCGTCGAAGCGACGGAATGTCTCGTCGGCGCTCGCCAAGGCGACGGGATGATAGGCGCCCGTCCTGGCGGGGCGATTAGTTTTGCCGCCAGCGCCGGTCGGTAGGTACGTAAACGACAGACAGGAGATGTTGAGATGGGAAGCGTGGTCGTATCCGAGTTCATCACCGTCGACGGCGTGCTCGACGATCCCGGCGGGTCGGAAGGGCATGAGCGCGGAGGCTGGGCGTTCAAGTTCGACCGAGGCCCTGAAGGCGACAAGTTCAAGCTCGACGAGGTGATGGCTTCCGACGCGCTGCTGCTCGGCCGCGTCACTTATGAAGGCTTTGCCGCCGCTTGGCCGGGGCGCACTGACGACATCGGGTTCGCCGACAAGTTCAACTCCATGCCGAAGTACGTGGTGAGCTCGACCCTGGGAGATCCCGGGTGGAACAACTCCACGGTGCTCGAAGGCGGCCTTGTCAGCTCCGTCGGTAGGCTCAAAGACGAGCTCGCTGGCGACATTCTCGTCAACGGCAGCATCCAGCTGGTCCGCGATCTGCTCGCGAACGAGCTCGTCGACGAGCTACGGCTGATGGTGTTCCCGATCCTGCTGGGACGGGGGCGGGGGCTGTTCGAGAACGGCGAGCGTCCGGTCTCGCTGCGCCCGCTCGAGAGCAAAGCGGCCGGCCAGACGACGATCCTCACCTACGGTCGTTCGCCGGACGGTGCCCGTTCCTCCTGAGCTCCGAGCTTGCGCCGTCTCAGCTTGCCAGTCGAGGTCCGCGGAAGCTCGTCGACGAACTCGATCTCCCGAGGGACCTTGTGCCGCGCGAGCCGTTCGCGCACGTAGGCCTGAAGCTCCTCCGCGCTTGCGGAATGGCCGGGCTTGAGCACTACTGACGCCGCCAGGCGCTGGCCGAAATCGGGGTCCGGGACGCCGAAGACGGCCGCGTCGGCGACAGCGTTATGGGTCGTCAGCAGCTCCTCGACCTCCTGGGGGAACACGTTCTCGCCACCTGACAGGATCATGTCGTCGTCGCGGCCGTCGATGAAGAGTCGACCCTCTGGATCGAAGTGACCGACGTCGCCGGTGGCCATCAGCCCGTTGATCACCTCTTTAGAGCCGCCGCCGGTGTAGCCCTCGAACAGCATCGGATTGCCGACGAAGATTCTCCCGGTCTCGCCCGGCGGTAGCTCGAGCCCTTCCTCGTCCAGGATTCTGATCTTCACCCCGGGCGCCGGCTTGCCGACGGTCCCCGGTGCTCTTCGCAGGTCGGAGGGCGTTGCCAACGTGCCGGGCCCGACCTCGGTCGAGGCATAGCCGTTGTAGAGGATGTCGCCGAACTGATCCATCACCGCGAGCGCGAGCTCCGGGGGCAGCGGCGCGGCGCCGGAGACAATCATCCGCAGCGAGGAGGTGTCGTAGTTGTCCCGTGTGGAACGCGGCAGATCCATGATCCGCTTGAGCATCGTCGGCACGGCCAGCAGCACCTCTGCCCGGTGACGATCGATCTGCTCGAGGGTCGTCTGCGGGTCGAAGCGCCGGCGGATCACGATCGATGACCCGAGCCCGAAGCCCGCGAACAGTCCAATCTGCCCGTAGAGGTGAAACAGGGGCGGGCAGACAACGATCGGTCCTCCCGAGCGCGGGGTAGGCTTGAATCGCGCCAGCTCGAGGAAGCCCGACAGGGCCAGCGGCAGAAGAGCACTCGCCCGGACGGTACGAACAGCACCCTTGGGCGTTCCCGTCGTCCCCGAGGTCATCATGATCGTACGGCCGGCGGTGGGCGGGGCTGGCGCTGTGTCGGTGCCGAGCGAGATCAGAGCTTCGAGCGTCGGCCGGCCGGGGTCCTCCTCGTGCCAGGCGATCACGCGCGTCCCATCGAACTCGGCAGCGTCGAACACGGGCTCGAACTCCTGGTCGTAGATCGCCGCCGTCACTCCTTCCCGCGCCAGCACCTCCTGCAGCTGCGGGCCCGCGAAGTCGGTGTTGAGCGGCACGAGGTCGCAACCGAGCCGAGCGGCAGCGACCTGCGCGTACACGAACCCACGGTGGTTACGGCACATGATCGCCACTCGCCTTCCGGCGACCAAGTCGAAGTGCTCGTGTAGGGCACCCGCGAGCGATCGTGTCTGGGCGTCGAGTTCGGAAAACGTCAATGTCCCCAACTCATCGATCACAGCCGGGCGATCACCGTGCAGCTCCGCGCCGACAGCCGCCGCGAACGCAGCCGTGCCGCCAAAGCGGCGCTGGGCAAGCGCCACACGCGCGAGCCGGTCGGGACGCACAGGCCGAAGCGCGCCGGAGGCAGCAATCGTGGTCAGAGCCCCCACGGCCTCCGATGCCAGCTGCGTAGAGCGCGCGGCAACGCTTGGCCGGTGCGGGCGTGCGTCCCGCTGGCGGCTGTCGCGGTTCGCGGTGCTGGCGTGGCGCGCTAGCGCCAGCTCGACTGGGCCCTGGAGCAGCTGGTTGAACGGACCGCCGACGCGCGACCAGAACGGCGCGATCACGCGCGGGCGAGCGACGACTCCGCGGGCGACAATCGCTGCGGCCTCCTCCGTGCTCATACCCGGCAGGTAGTTCCACATCCGGAAGGGGCCGAGCATCGGCGAGCGCACCAGCTGGAGGCGAATAGACGTGGTGGTCACGCCGTCGGCGCGAACCTCGGGTGCGACGCCGCCCAACCACGTCTCGAATGCCGCCTTGGAGGCGATGTAGGCGCTCCAGCGGAGCGGCGGGTAGTCGACGCCTACGGTCGCGACATTGACGATGTGGCCGGCACCCCGCTCGCGCATCGCCGGCAGGAGCCCGAGCAGCAGCCGGACCGGCCCGAGGTAGTTGACGTTGATCGTCCGCTCTACGTCGTCGAATCGGTCGTAGGACTGGGAGATCCAACGGCGGATCGAAACACCCGCATTCGAGACGACGACATCGACGCGGCCGTGCTGGGAAAGCACATCCGCGGCCAACTCCCCGGCACGATCGGGATCGCCCAAGTCGCAGGGATGAATGAATGCTGATCCCCCGGCAGCGGCGACCTCATCACGCACTTCTTCGAGCAACTCGACCCGCCGGGCGACCAGCAAAACGGTTGCGCCGGCGGCCCCCAGCCGCCTGGCCGTGGCCCTACCCACCCCGGACGAGGCACCGGTGATCAGGATCACTTTGCCAGCCACCGCCTCCCGCAGCCGGCTCTCGGACACGCCGGGGCCAGTGGCCCCGAGTAGCAGCCGCAGCGGGCGTGGGAGCCGGTCCCTGGGTTCGTGTTGGTCGCTCATCGAGTGTTCTGGAAGATCCTACGGCCCCGTAGGCTTGCTGCCCACCGGGCCAATGTTCGAATAATTCTGCGTTCCATCCCAGGCTAGGGGAGCCCTTGCCGGTTCGCGTTGCGCCCCCCGAACGGGGGGAACTCCGGGATCGGGCTGTACCCGCTCAGTGTCCCCTGAGTAGATAGCGGCGGCATGCCCCCGACAGCCATCCTCTTCCCCGGTCAAGGGAGCCAGACGAATGACATGCGCGCCGCCGTCGAGAGCTCCCGCCCCGAGTTGCTGGAGGCGGCGAAAGAGGTCGTCGGCGCGGATCCATTCGCGCGCGTGGAGGACGGAACCCAGTTCGCGCAACCGGCGATCTTCTGCGCGAGCCTCGCGGGGTGGGAGGATCTGGGGCGCCCAGCCGGCGATTTCATGGCAGGACACTCGCTCGGAGAGCTGGGGGCTCTGGTGGCGGCGGGGAGCTTGCGCGAGTCCGACGGACTCGAGTTGGTGGCCCTCCGCGGTCGGCTCATGCAGGAGGCGGGCGAGCGGGCCGGAGACGGCGGCATGCTCGCGCTCATGGGACGCCGCGCCGCCGAGCGAGCGCCGGAGCTCGCGGACGCCCACGGCCTGACGGTGGCAAACGACAACTCCCCACAGCAGGTGGTGCTATCGGGCGCTCGCTCAGCGCTGCCGGCGGCGGCGGCCGCCGCTTCCGAGCTCGGGCTTCGCCCGATGGAGCTCGACGTAACCGGCGCCTTCCACTCGCCGATGATGGCCTCGGCCGCGCCCGCCTTCCGGGCTGCTCTGGAGCATGTGGAGGTCAGTCCGCCGAGTGTCACCGTGGTCTCGGCCGTCACCGCCCAGCCCTTTGACGACGTGCGCCGGCGACTGCTCGAGGCGCTCACGCAGCCCGTGCGCTGGCGGGAGACGATGCTGGCTCTGCAGACGCTGGGGGCGGAGCGATTCATCGAGGTTGGGCCGGGCCGGGTGCTGAGCGGCCTGGCCAAGCGGACGGTGGCAGACGTGGAGCTGGTCCATGCTTGACGCCGCCGCCCAACCCGCCGTCCGTCCGGACGGACGGCCCGCGGCGGCCGCGAGCACGGCCACCATCCTGTCCGTCGCCGCCGAGCTGCCCGAAGGCCGGCTGACCAGCGCCGAGCTGGCCGAGCGCTATGGGGTCAGCGAGGAGTGGATCATGGCCCGCACCGGGATCCGCGAGCGCCGGCAAGCCGCTGCTGGGGAGCGCATCAGCGACTACGCCACCCGCGCAGGAGCGCTGGCGCTCCAGGCAGCCGGCGTGGACCCGGCCGACCTTGATCTGGTGGTCGTGGCGACGATGACTCCGGACGAGCTGACGCCGAACACGGCACCGCTGGTGGCGCACGAGTTGGGCGCGAGCCGCGCGGGCGCCCTCGACGTCGGCGCAGCCTGCACCGCCTTTCTGGCGGGGCTGGCCCTGGGGGCGGCGCAAGTCGAGAGCCGCCGGGCGGAGCTTGTGCTTCTCGTTGGGGCCGACTTCATCACGCGGATCACGGACTACGAGGATCCGCGCTCCGCGCCGCTGTTTGCCGATGCCGCAGGCGCGGTGGTGATCGGTGCCGCCAACGGCGCTCGAGGCGCGATCGGGCCGATCGTGCTCGGCGCCGACGGCTCGCACGCCCAGACCATTTTCGCCACGCATGCCGAGCGCAAGTTGAGGCTGGACGGCCCCGAGGTCTACCGGAACGCGGTTGCTCGGATGGGCGCCGCGACGCTCGAGGCGGCGGCGCGGGCAGGGCTATCGCTCGAGGAGATCGACCTGTTCGTCTATCACCAAGCGAACGCCAGGATCACGCGTGCGCTCGGTGAGCGGCTGGAGCTTCCGCCCGAGCGGATAGTCGATTGCATAGAGACGCTGGGAAATGCGTCAGCGGCCACGATCCCCGTGGCGCTCGAGGTGGCAAGCCGAGAGGGACGGCTGAAGCCGGGATCGCGCGTCTTGCTGAGCGCTTTCGGCGCCGGCTTCACCTGGGGCGGCGGCGTCATCGAGTGGGGCGCGGCATGAGTACCGAGGTCCAGGACCGATGCGCGCTGGTCACGGGCGCCTCACGTGGAATCGGCGCCGCGATCGCGCGGGCGCTGGCCGGCGACGGGTGGATGGTCGGTGTCAACTACCGCAGCGACCCGGCGCCAGCCGAGGCGGTGGTCGAAGCGATCCAGCGAGACGGAGGACGGGCGACCGCGGTCGCCGGCGACGTTTCCGATCCCCATGCGCCCGACGAGCTGTTCGGGCAGCTGGAGGAGGCGTTCGGGACGCCGGTGCTGGCGCTCGTCAACAACGCGGGCGTCAACCGAGACGAACTGGCCCCGTCGTTGAGCGATGAGGAGTGGACGACGGTTCTGGACACAAACCTGACGGCCGCCTTCAGGCTCACCCGCCGCGCGCTCAGGGGAATGCTGCGAGCGCGGGCCGGCAGGATCGTGAACATCTCCTCGATCGCGGGGCTGCGCGCCAACCCCGGCCAGGCGAACTACGCAGCAGCCAAGGCCGGGCTGCTGGCATTCACAAAGACCGTAGCCGTGGAGGTAGCCCGCCGGGGCATCACCGTCAATGCGGTGGCGCCAGGGCTGATCGATACGGAGATGACGGCGGGCGTCTCGGAGGAACTGCTTGCGGCGGTGCCCGCGCGCCGAATCGGGACGCCCGAGGAGGTGGCAGCCTGCGTCCGCTTTCTAGCCTCTGAGCAGGCCAGCTACGTCACCGGCGCGGTCCTTACGGTCGATGGCGGCCTGGCGGCATGAGACGGCTCTAGTCCCAACCCACAAGGAGGAACTGCACATGTCCACAGTCACCAACCAGCAGGTCGAGGCGCGGGTGATCGACGCACTCGCGAGCTTCGGCCCCGACAAGTCGCAGATCACGCGTGAGTCGACCTTCGAGGAGCTCGACATCGATTCGCTCGATCTGGTCGAGCTGGCCCAGATCGTCGAGGACGAGTACGGCGTGGTCCTCAAGGGCGAGGACATGAAGGAGCTCAAGACGGTGGGCGACGCGATCGACCTGATCGCCTCGCGCGCCGCTTGACCGTGAGCCAGTGAAACCGAAGGTTGTCGTCACCGGCCTGGGCGCGATCACGCCGCTCGGCATCGGCGCCCCGGCGTTACACGAACGCTGGGCGCACGGCGAATGCGGCATCGTCGACGGCGCGGGCGCCTGCACGGACTTCGAGCCAAAGGAGTTCCTGTCGGTCAAGGAGGTCCGGCGGCTGGACCGGTTCTCGCAGCTGGTGGTCGTTGCCGCGGGGGAGGCGCTGGCGCAGGCCCGGTGGGAGGACGAGGTGCCATATGAGCCGTGGCGAATCGGGTGTGTGATCGCGACCGGCATCGGAGGGATTCAGACGGTCGAGGCCCAGCACGACGTGATGCGCGACAGAGGCGCGAAGTACGTCTCTCCGCTTGGCATCCCCCAATACATGCCGAACGCCGCCGCGGCCGCGGTGGCCATGAAGCACGGGTTGCGCGGGCAGACGTACGGGATCGTCTCGGCCTGCTCGAGCGGCGCGCACGCACTCGGTTCCGCGATGCGGATGATTCAGTACGGCGATGCGGACGCCGTCGTGGCCGGTGGGTCTGAGGCCACGCTCACGACGTTTGGCTTCGCCTGCTTCAACGCCATGCAGGCCCTTTCGCCCACCGGCATCTCGCGGCCATTCGATGCCCGGCGCGACGGATTCGTGATGGGCGAGGGGGCGGGCGTGCTTGTGCTCGAGGAGGAGTCCGCCGCTCGCCGGAGAGGGGCGACGATCCTGGCAGAAGCCGTCGGGTACGGATCGACCTCGGACGCCTACCACCTCACCGCGCCCGAGCCCGGCGGCGCGGCAGCTGCGAAGGCCATCGAGCTTGCGCTCGAGGACGCCGGGATGTCGGCGAAAGACGTCTCTTACGTGAACGCCCACGGCACCTCGACGCCGTTGAACGACGCCGCGGAGACCGCGGCGCTCAAATCCGCACTGGGGGTCGACCATGCGATGCGGATCCCGATCTCCTCGACCAAGTCGGCGATCGGTCATCTGCTCGGTGCCGCCGGAGCCGTGGAGGCAGTGGCGACGGTCGAGACGTTGATGACCGGCGTGATCCCACCCACCCTCGGCTACGAGGTTCCCGACCCCGAGCTCGACCTCGACTACGTCCCGGGCGAAGCACGGCCGCTGACGCCACCGAATGGCGCCGGGCGCGTGGCGATCTCGAACTCGTTCGCGTTCGGAGGGCACAACGTCGCCCTCGTGCTGCGCCGAGGCTCTGAGTGACCGCCACCGCTCCCCTGGCTGATCTGCTCGCGCCGGTCGAGCGGTTGGAGGCTCTCTGCGACCCCGGCAGCCTCCGGGGGCTGCGCTCACGCGTTGTCTCCCCGCGCCTGGGAGCGCGCGCGGTCGCGGGCGACGGGGTGGTGGGCGCCACCGGCACCGTCGATGGCCGGCCGATCGCCTGCTACGCGCAGGACGGCGCCTACTTGGGGGGCTCTCTGGGCGAGCGTCACGCGGACACGATCGTGCGCGTCCTGGAGACCGCGGGGCGGGGCCGTGTGCCGGTGGTGGCGTTCGTCTCCTCCGGGGGCGCCCGGATGCAGGAAGGGACGGCGGCGCTTGCCGGCTACGGACGGATCTTTCGGCACACTGTCGCGCTGACGGGTGTCGTTCCCCAGATCTCGGTGGTGTCGGGCACCTCGGCCGGCGGCGGCGCCTACTCGCCTGCCCTGACCGACCTGATCCTGATGACCGAGGACGCGGCCATGTTCCTCACGGGGCCGGGCGTCGTGCGAGACGCGCTCGGCGAGGAGATCGACGTCGGCGCGCTGGGCGGCGCGCGGGTGCACGATCGAAACGGGGTCTGCCACCTGGTGGAACGCGACGAATCGAGCGCCGCGCGGCGCGTCCGCGACCTGCTCCGGTACCTGCCGTCCTCCGCGGCCGTGAAACCGCCACGGGCGGCGCCCTTGGCGCCAGCGCTAGCCGATCCGGCCGCCTTTGTTCCGGCCGAGCCCCGCCGGGCATACGACATACGCGACGCGCTGAGAGGAATTGTCGACCGCGACTCGCTGCTCGAGCTTTCCCCCCGCTGGGCGCGGAACGTCGTCACGGCCCTGGCGCGGCTCGACGGGCGTCCCGTGGGGGTTGTCGCCAATCAGCCTCGCTTCCTGGGCGGCGTGCTCGACGCCGCCGGATCGGAGAAGGCCGCGCGGTTCGTCTCCCTATGCGACTCATTCGGGCTCGCGCTGATCGCGATGGTCGACACGCCGGGGTTCATGCCGGGTTCGCGACAGGAGCGAGCGGGCGTGATCAGGCACGGGGCATCTCTGGTGCGCGCGTTCGCCGCCGCCCGGGTGCCTAAGCTCACCGTCGTGGTGAGGAAATCGTATGGCGGTGCGTACATCACGATGAACTCGCGCGACCTCGGCGCCGACTTGGTGCTCGCCTGGCCCGACGCGGAGCTGGGAATCATGAGCGCCCGTGCCGCGGTGAAGGTCACCGGCCGACGCCGCTTGCGCGCCGCCGATGACCCGGACGCCGAGCTCGAGCGGATGGCTTCCGAGTACGCGCACGAGCACCTACTGGCCGAGGCGGCCGCGGCGTCAGGGTTTGTCGATGAGATCATCGAGCCCGCGGACACGCGGCAGCGGCTGGCGTCGGCGTTGGACACGCTGGCGGGTGGCTAGTGGTTCCCCCCGCAAATACGCTCGCATTCGAGTCGCCCCTGACGGCGGCCGCCTTCGTCCTCGGAGGCTCGCGCAGCGCCGCTGCGCGTCGCCTCCTGCGTCCTCGGCGTCCATCCGTCAGTGACCCCTCTCGGTGCGACCGTACTTACGGGGAGAACCACTGGTGATCCTGGCGGGCAAGCGCCTGCTGATCACCGGCGTCATCACCAAGGACTCGATCGCCTTCCACGTCGCCGAACGCGCCCAGCGGGAGGGAGCGACGGTACTGCTGACGAGCTTCGGGCGGGTGCGGCGGCTTACCGAGCGGGCGGCCACGCGTCTGCCGGAGCCGGTCGACGTGCTCGAGCTCGATGTCAATCGACCAGACGATTTGGCTGCGCTGAGAGAACGACTGGGGGAGCGGTGGGGCGCGCTCGACGGCGCCCTGCACGCGATCGCGTTCGCGCCCGAGGACGCGCTGGGCGGCAGGTTCATGACGGCGCCAGCCGAAAGTGCGGCGGAGGCTTTCAAGACGAGCGCCTTCTCGCTGAAGGCGCTGGCGGCCACGCTCGAGCCGTTGATGGCCTCCGGGGGGAGCATCGTCGGGCTCGATTTCGACGCCGCTGTGGCCTGGCCGATTTACGACTGGATGGGCGTGGCCAAGGCCGCGCTGGAGTCGGTGTCTCGGTACTTGGCCCGTGACCTCGGTCCGCGCGGAATCAGGGTCAATCTCATATCGGCCGGCCCGTTGGGGACCGTGGCCGCACGCGGGATCCCTGGGTTCGAGCGGCTCGCATCGCTGTGGCAGGAGCAGGCCCCCCTCGGGTGGGATCCTTCCGATCCCGGGCCTGTGGCGAGCGCGGTCTGCTTTCTGCTGTCTGATTACTCCCGCGCCATCAGCGGCGAAATCATCCACGTGGACGGCGGCTTTCACGCGCTGGGAGCGCCCGTCGAAAAGGCGCTGGATCCCGACCGTCCTACCTGAACAGGTCTTCTGCCTCCGGCCGGATCAGCGCCGCTGCTCCCGGCCCGTCGTCCTCTGTCACGTGGCGCTGGGCGCCTCGCACAAGCACGACCGGCTGTTGGCCGTCCTTGAGTCGCGCGAGATCGGCCGCTGCCGCCAGCTGATCGGCCACCGCTATCCACGTGGCGCGCAGCTCGCGCCCGGCCGCATCGCGCCGACCGCGCCAATCCTCGAGGGGCGAGAGCCCGGCGCAGCCGATGGCCACATCCACCTGGCCGTGCCGCCAGGCCCGCCCGAACGAGTCCGTGATCAGGACGCCCGGCGCGACCCCGAGGAGTTCCAGCAGGCGCCTCCGGAGCTGGCGCGCCGAGGCGTCCGGGTCGTCCGGAAGCACAACGAGAGTGTCGGAGCCCGGAACGTTCGAGGCATCGACTCCCGCATTGGCGCATACGAACCCGTGATCGGTGACGCAAATGAGCACGCCGCGGGCGGCCCGCAGGACCAGACGTGACTCGTCAAGGACGGCCTGGACGTGTCGCGGATCCTTGTCCAGCTGATGGGCCAGCTCGTTCGCGCGGGGACCCGGCTCGATCGACGTGAGACTGCGCAAGCTGCCCTCCGCCTTGGACACAGCCTTGTGCGCGACTACCAGCACGTCTCCGGTCCTGATGTCCTCGGCTTTTGGGGCCGCTGCGATGAGTTCGGCCAGGTCATCGCCGGGACGGATCTCGGGCAGGCCCTCGAGGGCCACGGCAGTCAGCATCAGTCGCTTCCGCGTGCCAGCCGCCGCAGCATCCCGCGGGTGTGGGCGGCGCCGCCGTGCGTGCCGGCAAGCATCGAGCGCAGCTGCTCCAGGTCATCGGCCGTGTCGATGTCCAGCGCCAGCGTCGGCACCTGTACGACCTCGTGGTTGAGCCCATTCGAACCGGCACCGCCCACGTGTCGCTCGCAGCTGCCGGGCCCGAAGGACGGCTCGAGCGCGTCGGGCGGGCTCAGCACCAACGCGTTGGTGCCGGTTCCGTGCCGGTCCGGGACGATTACCGCCGACGGGGCCTCCATGGGCCGGCCGACGAGGGCGTCCACTTGACTGGGGTCGAGCGCCGGGCAGTCGCCCGGGACCAGAAGCACGCGTTCGAACCCCTGCTCGAGCGCATGGCGGATTCCGCGGGCGGCCGCATAGTTGTGACCGCGGTCATCCTCGTCCAGCAACGACGCGCCGTAGGCGCCGGCGATGGACTGCGCTCGATGATCCGTGCTGACCACGACGATCCTGTCAATCGACCGCGATCGCCGAAGTGCCACCAGCACGTCGGCGAACATCGCTTCCGCAAGTAGGCGGCGCGGACCCGGCTCGAGCGAGGGGTCGAGCCGCTGCTTCGCGTCCCTAAAGCTCTTGACCGGCAGGATCGCGACCGTCGACATCGGCGGCGAAACCTAACTGCTAGCGGAGCGCGAGCGCGAACTCAAGTGATTGCTCGGCCAGGCGCCTGCGCCCATCGGCGTCCGCCATCAGCACGTCGGTCCGCAGGAGCGGCAAACCGTCGGTCTGCTCGTCCGAGACCAGGCCGTCGAGGAGTTCGCCGTAGAACCCGGCGATACCCGCCGCGGTGAGCTCGTAGCCGGCCCACTCCATCAATGGAATCGTCGCGGGCTTCAATACGTTTCCTTTGACGATCGGGCTGACGGCCACAACGGGAGCGGCGCTCTGGATTAGGGCGTCGCGGATGCCTCTGGTAGCCAGGATCGGCCCGATCGAGATAACAGGGTTCGACGGGCCGATCACAATCGCCTGGGCGGAGGCGATCGCCTCGAGCGCTTCCGGGGTCGCGCCGGCCGACCGCGCGCCGGCGAACGTGAGCTCCTCGACCGGCCCCTCGGCCCGGGCTTTGATCATGAACTCCTGGAATGGCCACCACCGTCCGTGCGCCAGGACACGCGTCCGGACGGGATCATCGGACATCGGCAACACGCTGGCGCCGACCCCGACCGCTGCCGTGAGCGCGGTCTGGGCGTCGGTCAGACGCGTGCCGGTCGCCAACAGGCGCGCCCGCTCGATACCTAGAGCCAGATCCCGGTCGCCGAGGTTGAACCAGACCTCGACGCCGAGCCGCCTCAGCCCGTCCATGACCTTGAACGTGTCGTCTTTAAGCCCCCACCCGCGGGCGTCGATCTCGTCCGCCAGCCAGAACGTGACCAGGTCCGGATCGGGCGACACGTAGGCTCCATACATCTCCAGGTCATCGCCCGTGTTCGCGATCACCACCAGCTCGTCCACGCCTACGACGTCGAGCATCCCGCGGGCCAGTTTCGCGCCGCCCGAGCCCCCGGCGAGCACGACGACTGGCGAGCTCACGGGTCGGCGAGGCGTCCGCGCGGCAGTCGGCTCGTCACGACGCCAGCCCCGTTAAACTTGATCCCCGCCTGGCTCTTGTGCCTGGCGTTGATCGAGATGATCAACGCCGTGAGCTGCTCGAGGATCCGCGCCAGCTCAAGCGGACCACAGTCAACGGGCCGCAGCCCAGGCACCAGCTCGACCAGCTCGGCGAGCTTGGACTTGTCCTCGCGACGGTCGCCGCAGATCAGGACGTCCTCGTCGAGCTCTTGGTCGAGGTGTGAGAGATGCGCGGCGCTCACGGTGTGAAACGCCGACACGACGCGGACACCGTCCGGCGCCATCTCCTGCGCCTGCTGAGCAGCCGAGCCCTGCCAGACGCCCAACGTCCGGGTCGCCTTGCCGCTGACGGCGGCCGCCAGCGGGACTGTGGCGTCGACGAGGAGCTGACCTTCCTTCAGCGCTCCCTTCAGATTTGTCAGGGTCTCGGACTGGCTCCGGAAAGGGACCGACAGGATCACGACTGGGGCCCGCCCGACCGCCTCCTCGTTGACCATGCCAGAGAACGAGCCGTTTGGGACGAGCTCTTCAGCGCGCGCTGCGGCTTCCCGCGCACGGCCCGTGTCCCGCGAGCCGATCACGATCGGGACCCCCTCCCGGCCGAGCCGCAGCGCCAAGCCGAAGCCCAGCGCGCCGGTAGCGCCGACGATGCACACCGGTTCGGGCATCGGCGCGAGAGTGTATGCGAGGCTGTATGCTCGCCCGCAGATGAGCAAGGGGGCGATTCGATTCTCGGCAGTTCGGTGTACCGGTTGAAGTACAAGAAGTAGACGGTGACGGACAGTCCGATCGACGTTTCCCGGGATACACGCAGGGGCGTGGGGTTTCGTAGCGTCTGGCTGATTCCGGCGCTCATCGTGGGGCTCGTCTTCGCCCACGCGGGGGCCACCGCCCAGGCCGCGAGTCCCCCGACGGTGCAGTGGGCGTCGCTTCGTCAGTCAGGCCAGGACCTTGTTTGGCGGGCCCAGCTGAACGCCCCGTTCACCGCGACCGGCCTCGCCAGCCAGAATGAGACGCTCTGTCTTGTGATCGAGCGCATAGCGACGGGCGAGGTCAGAGAACAGGTCTGCCTCACGCCGGCTGGGCGCCACTCGGCTCTGGTGGCGCTGTACGGCTCACAGCGCAAGAGGATCGCCGCGACGGTCACCCGTCCGACGGCGACCACCATGCGGGCGGAGTTTCTGCCGGCAGCGATTGGGCTTCGCTATCTCGAGCTCGGCTGGCAGACCGAGACCACAGCGGCCGCGCCGGCGTGCAGCTCGCCGTCGCCGTGCACTAGCGTCTTTCCGGCCCAAGCGCGGGCGCTGGAGCTGCACGTGCCGCGGCTCATTGGATGCAAAGTGAGCGGACCAGCGTTCGTCTCGCAAGGCCCTTCCCGCGGAAGGATGGTGGCCCTCACGTTCGACGACGGCCCGTGGTATGACACGTCGCAGTTCCTGGGGGTGCTCGAGCGCAAACACGCCGTGGGGACGTTCTTTGAGATCGGCGAGCAAATCGCCACCTATGGGCAGGGCGGCGCGATCGAGCGCCGGATGCTCCGCGATGGCGACATGATCGGCGACCACACCTGGAGTCACATCGACGTGTCCGGTGACGGGCCAACCGCAGCGAGCCAGATCGGGATGACAGCGGCCGCGATCCGTAGCGCAACCCACGGTTTCACTCCCTGCCTGTTCAGGGCTCCAGACGGGGCCGTCAGCCCAGCATTGATCTCGGAGGCCCGGAGGATGGGATTCACCACCATCCAATGGAATGTGGACCCGCGCGACTGGTCCCTCCCCGGCACTGGCGCGATCTACGGGACCGTCGTCTCAAACGTCCACCCGGGATCGATCGTGATCCAGCACGATGGCGGCGGCAACCGCTCGGAGACGCTCGCCGCGCTGCCGCAGGAGATCGACACGTTGCGCCACGAGGGATACAAGTTCGTGACCGTCACGCAATTGCTCGGATACCGGTTGATCTATAAGTAGACGCATGCCGGAACTTCCGAGCAGCGTTCGAGTTCGCGAGGTCGGTCCCCGCGACGGTTTCCAGAACGAGCCCGAGGTGATCCCCACCGCGGAGAAGATCAGGCTGATCGAGATGCTGGGGGCAACCGGTTTGCGGCGGATCGAGGTCACGAGCTTCGTCCGGCCTGACGTTATTCCCCAGCTCGCGGACGCCGAGCAGGTGCTGGACGGCGTCGGGCTGCCGTCTGAGGTGTCCGTGAGCGTGCTAATCCCGAACGAGCGGGGACTGGAGAGGGCGCTTGGGTATCGCGGGCGCTTTCAGGAGATCAACGGCTTTCTGTCCGCGTCGGAGACCCACAACCGTAAGAACGTCGGGCGCCCCATCGAGGAGTCGCTGGGTGGTCTCGAACGGACGTTTTCGAGCGCGCGGTCGGAGGGCCTGCGGTGCGAGGGCGTGATCTCTGTGTCGTTCGGCTGTCCCTACGAGGGCCACGTGCCGGTGGAGCGAGTGCTGGCGATCGCGCGCCGTCTGGCCGACGCGGGCGCGGAGGAAATCGGCTTCGGCGACACCACCGGGATGGCCAACCCAGTTCAGGTACGCGAGTTCTTCGCCGCCGCATTTCAGGCCCTGCCTGGGGTGGAGCTGACTGCCCACTTCCACAACACGCGAGGCCAGGGGCTTGCCAACGTGCTCGCCGCTCTCGAGGCCGGGGTCGCGAGCTTTGAATCCTCGTTCGGAGAGCTCGGCGGTTGCCCCGTGCCGCCGGGCGCGACCGGCAACATCGCCACCGAGGATCTGGTGTCGATGCTGCACGAGATGGGGATCGAGACTGGAATCGACCTGGCGGCGCTCGTCGAGGCTTCGCGCACGGCGCAGGCGGTCCTCGGTCGCCCGCTCGGAAGCCACGTGCTGACGGCGGGGCCGGTCGATTGGGCCGATCATTAGTGTCTTTCGCTTCGTGACCGACGTCGACCACACCGAAGCGCTGGGCGACGCGACCGCGCGCGCGGCCGCCGGCGGGCCGGAGCGCCACCGTCAGAAGGCCGCCGAGCAGGGCAAGCTCCCGGTCCGCCAGCGGGTGGGGAGGCTGCTGGATCCCGACTCGTTCGCCGAGGAGGGACTGCTGGCAAGCTGGGAGCTCGAAGGGCAGGGCGCCGAGGGCGTCGTGACCGGGCTGGGCACCGTGGGTGGGCGGACGGTGGCCGTAATGGCCAACGACCCGACGGTCAAAGCCGGCTCGTGGGCGCCTAAAACCGTGGAGAAGATCCTCCGGATCCAGGAGCGGGCGCTGGCATTGCGCTGCCCGATCGTGTACCTCGTGGACTCCGCCGGGGCCCGGATCAACGAGCAGGTGCAGATGTTCCCGGGTCGCAGGCACGCGGGCCGAATCTTCTTCAACGAGGTCAGGCTTTCCGGAGTCGTGCCCCAGATCTGCGTGCTGTTTGGGCCAAGCGCCGCCGGCGGGGCATACATACCGGCCTTCTGCGACGTGGTGATCATGCGCGACGGCAACGCCTCGATGTACCTGGGCTCGCCGCGTATGGCCGAGATGGTCATCGGCGAGAAGGTGACGCTCGAGGAGATGGGCGGCGCCCGGATGCACACCTCGAACAGCGGCGTCGGGCATGTGCTGGTCTCCTCAGACGAGGAGGGAATCGACGTCGCCAGGCGGTATCTGGGCTACTTCCCGGCTTCTTTTGCGCACGAGCCGCCTGGTGCCCCTCCGGCGGACCCGGAGTCCGACCGGCAGATTGGCGAGCTGATACCCGAGGACGAGAACAAGCCCTTCGACATGCGCGAGCTGCTCGACGCGCTCATAGACGCGGGGTCCTTCCTGGAGATCCACCCCCGGTGGGCACGCGAGGTGATCGTCGGCTACGCGCGGCTCGACGGCCGCGCGATCGGCATTGTGGCCAACCAGCCGAAGGTCAAGGGCGGCGTGCTGTTCGTCGACTCCTCTGACAAGTGCGCGCGGTTCATCTGGACGTGCAACGCGTTCAACATTCCGTTGCTGTTCCTGGCAGATGTGCCTGGCTTCATGATCGGCACCCAGGTCGAGCGTCAGGGGATCATCCGCCACGGCGCGAAGATGATCAGCGCCGTCTCGGAGGCGACGGTTCCCAAGATCTCCGTGATCGTGCGCAAGGCCTACGGCGCCGGGCTGTACGCGATGGCCGGGCCGGCGTTCGATCCCGACTGCTGCCTGGCGCTGCCGACGGCCTCGATCGCGGTGATGGGACCGGAGGCCGCGATCAACGCCGTGTACTACAACCAGCTTCAGGCCATCTCCGACGAGAGCGAGCGCGCGGCCCGCACCGAGGAGCTGCGCCGCGAGTATTCGCGGGACATCGACATCCTGCACCTGGCCTCTGAGCTCGTGGTAGATGCTGTGATCCAGCCGTCCGATCTGAGATCCGAGCTGGTACGGCGCTTTGCCCGGCTCGAGGGGAAGCGGCGGGAATGGCCTGACAAGAACAACCCGGTCACGCCGGTGTAGCTCTGCCTCCTTCGCGCGCCTTCTCCGGCGCGCCGGGCGGTCCCGGCTCTGGTGTCGCTGCTGGGGCCGGTCGGCTGGCGAGATAGGCGTCGATCGAATCGACCAGCAGCAGCCCAAACTCCACCACGCGATCGATGCTGCCGGCGTCGATCCGCTCGGGGGTATCGGCGCCTTGATGCGAACGAGGGGCCAGCCCCTGTTGATCAATCGCGCCGACCGCGATTGCCGGCAGTCGCCTCGAGCGGGCGGGCAGCGCGGGGGCGGTCCCACGGCCTCGCTGCGGCCGTGCCTTGAGGTGCGGGTTGTCGCTGGCAACTCCGGCCGCGAGCCTCCGCAGCTGCTTGAAGTAGCCGACCGGCACGAGCGTCCCATCGCTCTGTAACCAGCAGGGGTTGCCCTGGCCACAGGCTGCGATCCCGATGACGATCGTGTTGGGCGCTCGGTGCGTGCCGCGCCGGGCGCGCAGGAAGCGGCGCAACCCGATCGTCCCGTCGTCGCCGGCACCCTGCAGAACGAGCTCCACCCCGAGCCGGCGTGACGGGGAGACGTCAAGTGCGCGTGCCAGTGCAACCGCGGCGGCGACGCCGGTGGCGTTGTCGTTGGCCCCCGGCCCGAAGCCGGCAGTTCCCTGCTCGAGCAGCAGAGCCAGCGCGAGCACGAGCGCGACCGTGGGTGGCAGTTGCGCGACGCCGATCGTCGTGCCCTTGTCCCCCTCGACCCGCAGCACGGCGACCACGAGCAGCCACACCAGCGCGATTGCGAGCCAACCCAGCCAGCCGGGCCCGATGCGGCCCGTGAGCCCGGCTAGCCATGCAGCCGCTGAGCGCAGGCGATCTCGGTACACGAGCCCCGTGCGCCCAACGTCGTAGTTGGCGGTGATTATCAGGTGCACGCGTTGCCCCGCGTCTCCTCCCAAGACGACGTTCTGACTTGCGCGTTCGGGGGTGAGTCGGCGCCCGAGCGAGACTCCCGTGGCGCCGTCGGCGAGCAGAGACAGGAGCGCGACGAGCACCAAGGCGCCGCCGACGCGTGGCTCACTGACGGCAATGAGACTGCCGGCGAGGCCGAGTGCGCTGTGCCAGGCGTGCGCCAGCGCCCAATTCGGACGGCACCAGAAAGGCTCCAGCCGGGCGTCGCGTTGTGAGCCCGAGAGCTCTTTCGCCAGCCAGCGGGCCGCTCGGCGTTCGGCGTCGGTGCCCGGGCCGCGGCCTTCGAAGCTCGCGAGCGAGGCGATCGTCTCGGCCGGGCGCATGTCGCGGGCATGCTAGAACCGCGGCCATGGGCGACGCCGCAGCCGCGACTGCTAGTGAAGCCGAGCTCCTGGCAGTGGCGCACGAGGCCGCCAGCGCCGCCGCGCCCGAACTGATGCGCCGGTTCGGGGGTCGCTCCGGCGTGCGCACGAAGAGCACCCCCACCGATCTCGTGTCGGAAGCCGACATCGCGGCGGAGGCCGTGATCCGCGAGCTGCTCGCCTCGCGCCGGCCCGATGATGCGATCTTGGGAGAGGAGGGGGGTGCAAGCGGTGAAGGGGAGCTCCGCTGGCTGGTAGACCCGCTCGACGGGACGATCAACTACCTGTTCGGGATCCCCGTGTTCGCCGTGAGCGTGGCGTGCGAGGACGAATCCGGTCCCGTCGCCGGAGTCGTTCTCGATCCCGTCCACGACGAATGCTTCTCGGCGACCCGGTCAGGTCCACCGAAGCTGAACGGCGAGGAGATCGTTGTCGAAGAGCGAGCTTCGGAGTTGGGACTCGCCATGGTCGCGACCGGGTTCGGCTACGACGCTTCGGTCCGGGCGCGCCAGGGCGCGGTCGTCGCGCGCGTCCTGCCGCGAGTAAGGGACATCCGGCGCGCCGGCGCCGCGGCAATCGATCTCTGCTGGTGCGCGTGCGGTCGCTACGACGCCTACTACGAACGCGGACTGAAGGTGTGGGACCTCGCCGCGGGCGAACTGATCGCGGAGCGCGCGGGACTGGTCGTGCGTGAGCTGCCGGCGGTGGGCGAGGACCCGGCGGGGATTCTGGTGGGGCCGGAGGGGCTGGTGGAGGAGCTGTGGGAGCTGGTTCTTGGGTAAGCGCCACGGCGCACGTGCCGCTGGGCGGCTGCGCTTTGCACCCTCTCGGCCCGCACCTCGCCAAACATTCGCCGCTCCGGGATTACACTCGCGAATTAGCGCGGCGGTGGAGGAACGGCAGACTCGATGCCCTCAAAAGGCATTGTCCGAAAGGACGTGTGGGTTCGAATCCCACCCGCCG
>CAVWQN010000010.1:0-58230 GCA_963757075.1 uncultured Actinomycetes bacterium | reverse complement strand
AAGCTCGGTCGTCGACTGTTCTGCGTCGAGCGGGATCCCGCCCATAATTCCGAGTCGGGCGATCGGATTGTGGTAGGCTGGCTGGTGCGCTCAGTGAGTTCCTAGCTCTTCTCGCTTCCGGGGCGACATTTCGGTCAGAAGAGCAGAGAGGCGGTCGGCCATGGCCACCGCGACAAAGAAGTCCCCCGCTGCGATCAAGCTTGCCTGCCGTGCAGCTCGCACGCGTGTCCCGGAGTCGAGGGGATTCGTGATTTTCGAGGACGACGGCGGCTCCTACCACTGGAGAATCGTTGCCGGCAACGGCACCTCGCTTGCGCGGTCGAGCAGGCCCCAGGCAGCGGAGCCCGGCGGGCTGTGCGATGCCTAGCACGTCTAGAGGTAGGGGCGACGCGGAAGAGGACCGGCTCAGCCGACGCCGCACGCGACCCCGCGACTGTCTGCCGGGCCGACCGTGCGCGGGCTCACCGGCTGAGTAACCGCAGTACCTGTACTGATAACAGCAAAGGAGAGAAGCAATGGGACCAGATGAGAACGTAGCGATCATGCAGCGTGCTTACGACGCGTTCAACACCGGCGATATCAACACGCTCACCGACGTGTTCGACGAGAGCGCCGTGTGGCATTTGCCTGGCCGCAGCTCAATGGCCGAGGACTACCTAGGCCGCGACGCCACTCTTGCGTACTTCGGCCAGCTGGCGCAGAGGACGGGAGGGACGTTCCGCGCCGAACTGGAGCGCTTGACTGCAGATGGCGAGGGCCGCGTGGTCGGCGTCCAGCGCAGCACCGCGGATCGAGACGGCAAGCACCTAGATGTTGGCGACTGCATCGTCTTCCAGCTCAGGGACGGCCGGATTACTGACGGTCGCGAGCACTTTGAGGACCTCTACGCCTGGGATGAGTTCTGGTCGTAGCCCCGCCGGCGCGAGCCCGGCACGTCACGCAGCGGTTCGCGGCTCGGCACACGTCGAGCCGCGAGGCGCAGCGGGTTCCGAACGCCCGCTGACCGAGTAGCGGCTCGGAGGGGTGACCGGCGGCCCATGCGGGCGTGCGGTCGGCTCGCCCCTCTTCCGCGTCCACCGGGATCCAGAACGGCGGATCGGTCGGCCGTGCGGCTTCCCCCCTTCGATTCGCCGCGTGACTCTTGGCGGTCGAGCGGCCGCACCGGGAATGCGCGCGGAAAGCAGTGCCCCCGCCTCGCCTGTCCAAGCGCTAGATGATCGATTCCTTATAGGCCGGGCGAGGGCTGGTCAGGGGAGCTGTCGAAGCATCCGACCCTATGCTCCGGGGATATGACGGTTCAGCGGATGGACAACGTTCTCATCGTTGTCGACGACCTCGAGGCTGCCAAAGCGTTCTTCGCCGAACTCGGTATGGAGCTGGAAGGCGAGGCGCCGGTCGAGGGGCGTTGGGTGGACCGCGTCGTCGGGCTCAACGATGTCCGTGCCGACATCGCCATGATGCGGACCCCGGACGGCCACAGCCGGCTTGAGCTGACGAAGTTCCACACGCCGCCGGCGGTCAGAGCGGAGCCTGAAAGCGCGCCGGCGAACACGCTGGGCATCCGCCGCATCATGTTCGCTGTCGACGACATCGACGACGTCGTTGCCCGCCTGCGCAGCCACGGTGCCGAACTCGTCGGCGAGATCGCGCAGTACGAGGACATCTACCGGCTCTGCTTCCTGCGTGGCCCTGAGGGCATCATCATCGGACTGGCCGAGCAGCTCAGCTGAAACCTCCATGGGTGCGGCCGGGGGTCGCCCCGGACGGTACTGGTCATCGCCCGCTCGGTGGCTGTGAGGCGATCCGCCCGCACCAGCGCCATCTCCACGTACGTCAGGGCCAGTCTCCGGATCGCCGCACCAGATCTCCTGGCAGGCCATATCGCACAGCAACATTGCCCGTAGATGCCAGTCGTACTCACGCAAGCAGCCGACCGCAACCGGGAACAGCCGCCGTGAATCGTTGTGGGCGAGCCCGTCGAATGACATCCACGCCGCTACACCCAGCCAGGTCTGCCACTGCTGTGTGCAGTTCGCCACGTACCGCCGGTAGAGTTTTGGGCGCGTCAGGCTATCGCCCCCGGGTTGCGCCCAGGAAGACGGAAGGTGTACGGCGGACGTAGCCTAAGGCCCGTGGTAATCAAGCGGCTGCTCATCGTCACGGCCAGCGCCCTGTTGGCGCTGACCGCAGCCTGCTCGGCCAGCCATCCCACCCGGCACCCCGCGGAGGCGGCGGGCAACCGGACCAGCACGGTCGTCACGCACCGCCAGCCGGTGGCGGCCTCCGGTGACATCACGCTGGCGTTCGCCGGAGACGTGCACTTCGCCGGGCGCGTGGCGCGGCTGCTGAAGGATCCGGCCACCACATTCGGCCCCATCACCTCCGTTCTCAAGTCGGCCGACTTCACGGCCGTGAACCTGGAGACCCCGGTCACCAGCCGAGGCCAGCCGCAGCCGAAGACCTACCACTTCACGACCACGCCTGGCGCTTTCACCGCGCTCCGCGACGGCGGCGTGGACCTGGTCACCATGGCCAACAACCACATCCTGGACTACGGGCAGACCGGGCTGGCGGACACGCTTGCGGCGGCGAATGCGGCGCATTTCCCCTACGTGGGCGTGGGAGTCAACGCGGCGGCGGCCTGGGCGCCCTACGTGACGACGGTCAACGGCACGAGGATCGCCATCGTCGGCGTATCCCAGGTGGCCGAGCTGGCCTCGTCCTGGGTGGCCACGGCACAGCGGCCGGGCGAGGCCAATGCGATCAACCTGGGCCAGACGCTTGCGGCCGTCCGGGCCGCCAAACGGCTCGCCCGCATCGTCATCGTGTTCATGCATTGGGGCACCGAAGGCATGGCCTGCCCGGACCAGGACCAGCTGGCGCTGGCGCCGAAGCTGGCAGCCGCGGGGGCGAGCATCATCATCGGCGCGCACGCCCACATGCTCCAGGGCTCGGGCTGGCTCGGCCGCACGTTCGTCGCCTACGGCCTGGGCAACTTCCTGTGGTGGGAGAACTCCTACAGCACGGCCACCGGGGTGCTGAAGCTCACCTTGCACCCAGACGCGCCGCTGACCGCGCAGTTCATCCCTGCGGTCGTCTCCGGCACTGGCCAGCCGATCGTGGACCAGGGCGCCGCCGCCCGCCGCGCCCAGGCGCACTACGCCAGCTTGCGTACCTGCGCCGGGCTGTCCGCGAGCCCGCCCGCTGGGGCGATCACGGCGACGTCCGCCGGGTGAGCCGGGCGGCGACGCTCTGTACTAGGCGATCTTCGCCGGTGTGGTGTTGGTGGCGGGGCGGTCCGCTGGAACACAGACCATCCCCTCGCTGAACCCGGCCGCACCGATCTTGAACGCCGCGTTGAACCGATCGAGGTTTACGAGCGTCAGCAGCGCGGTGATCTCGACCAGCTGCTCGTCGCTGAAATGCTCCTTCATCCGCGCGAACAGCTCATCGGAGACCTCGACCGGCGTCCGCATCACCGCGACCGCGTAGTCCAGCGCCAGCTTCTCGCGCTCGGTGAACAGCTCGCTTTGGCGGTACCGCGGCAGCGCCAGCAGCTCCTCGTCGGAGAAACCGGAGTTGCGGCAGATCTGCGAGCCAAGGTCGACGCAGAACTCGCATCCGATCATCTGCGCGCCCTTCAACTCGACCAGGTTCTTCAGCCGCTCGTCGATGGACTTCCCCTTGCGCACCGCCTGGTTGAACCTGCTCATCCCCATCATCATCTTCGGCTGGTAGGCCCAGATCTCCAGTGGCTCGATCCCGCTGCCCGTCTGCGGCTCGCGGCCAGTCAGCCTCTTCATCATCCTCGGACCGAACCTGTAGACGAGCTTGACCTTGAGGCCGGCGTCAGCCGGCTGCACTCCATGGATGCGTGCCATCGGGCACCTCCTGACAAATGGGCTGGTACGGGGTCCAGGGGTATGACCCGCGGGACCCGGCCCATGTGACAACCCCGAGATTCAGCTAGCCGCCTGAGCCGTCAGCCTGGCCGGGACTCATTTCGACTTCCAGACGAACGTCGCCGTGGCCCCGGCCGGCAGGGCATAGAAGAACGATTTGCTGTGCCAGACGACCGCGAACCGGGCCTCAGCGCGCGAGTTGTTGTAGGCCACGAGCCCCTCGCTGCCATCCGGATTGCGAAACGCGACGTCGTCCAGTCCCGGCCCGGGACCGCTCGGGGAGTATTGGACATAGTGGTTGGAGTAGATCCGTACGGCGCCGGGCTTGAGGAACTTGCTGAGCTGGCCGAGCTGGTAGAAGCCGTCGTTGAAGGAGACCTGGTGTGTCTGGGTGTTGACGGTCACCAGGCCCGTGCAGCCCGCGCAGGCGGTGTTGGGCTGCTGTACCGGGCCGCCATTCTGATCGAGCGCCAGGTTCCAGGTGTCCGCCACGCTCGCCCAGTTGCGTAGCGACGCGATCTCGAGCTCCGAGGGGTTCCACGTAGCGAAATGAGCCTGCGTGGTGCATTCCGTGACCCACTGCTGGAGGTTCGGGTTCGTGCGGTGCAGCTGGCTCATGACGGTCGGCGAGCCGGCGTAGCAGTGGGAGGCGATGCCCGCCAGGTCCGCCCCGGCCGGGCTGTTGAGAAGCGTTCCGACGTAGGGAAGGGCGTACGCCCAGTGGTAGTCGAAGCCAAAGATCTGGGTCTTTAGCCGCGCCTGACGCAGCGCGGGCTCCAGGTAGTCCGCGATGAAGGTCGCTTCGGTGCTCGCGGGCATGTTCAGTCCCGGATACCAAGTGCCGTTCCCCGGTTCGTTCTGCGGGGTGATGGCGGCAATCGGGATCTTTTCCTTGGCGTAGGCACGCAGGAACTTGACGAAGTAGTCCGCGTAGATGCCGTAATACGACGGCAGCAGGAGCGAGTTGTTGTTGGTGTTGTCGAAGTTGTCATTGGTCTTCATGAAGCGCGGCGGGGTCCAGGGCGTGGCGATGATCTGCGCCGCGGGGTTGAGCTTTAGCGCCCTCTGCAGGGCGGGAATGATGTACGGGCGGTCGTGCCCGATCGAGAACTGTGTGAGGCCGGGATCAGCCTTCGGGATAGGAATATCGTCGTAGGTATACGGATATCCCTCGGCGGTGAAATCCGAGCCTCCCATCGGCAGGCGAATGAAGCCCAGACGGATACCTGTTGGGCCGAATAGCCGGTCCATCGTCTTCGTGAACAAAGACCGCGGCAGCTGCGTGTACAGAAGCCACGCGGAGGTGTCGGTCATCGCCCCGCCGACGCCGACGATGCGCTGATAGCGCGCCGAGTCGGCCACGTGAATCACCTGAGCGACTGACGGCTGCGTGTTCCTGAACCTGAGCTGTCCCACGGGTGTCAGAGCCTGGCTCAGGTCGCTGCTGGTCTGGATCACCTGGACCGTCGGGGGTAGCTTGACCGCCGGAGCCACCTTGGCCGCCGGAGCCGACGTCGCGGCATGCGCCGCTTCACCGCCGACGATGGCCGTGGCGACCAGCACACCCAGCACCAGCCCCGTTCTTTTCAGTGCCTTCTCGCTCCGTCCGATTGGAAGAGCGCGGAAGAGTATCAGCGCGGTCCAGCGGTGGGCGCCACCAGGCGTCAGGACCCTGGATGAAGGCCCGCCGACGCCTTAGCGTATGCACCGCCTCTCTGCCGTTGCTGGCTGACCGGCGTGCCTGACCAGCCTTGGCGTTCTTCCTCCTCCTCTTCCTCCTCCTCCTCCTGCTCCTCCTGCTCCTGCCTCTGTGTCGCTGGCCGCCTGCTGGGCGCGGACCGGTGCCGGCATGAGCCCAATCGCGAGCACCACCAGCAGGAACGCCACCACCCGACCGGCGATCGTGAGTATGTCGCTACCCAGCGGATCACCAAAGACGACAATCCCGCCGATGATTCCCAGCACGTTGGCCGCTGTTGCCGTTGCCGCGATTACCGCCACGGCGTCCCCGATCTGGAGACTGCGCGCTGAGGCGTAGAACGCGCCCACCGCTGTCAAGAGCCCAATCAATGTCCACGGGCCCAGCACGCCGAGCAGTCCGTGAGACCCGCTGGTGACGGCTTTGATCGTGACGTCCGCAACCCCGAACCAGATGCCCGCAGCGATCCCGAGCAGCAGGCCGTGCTGCTCGCTGAGGCGCTGGATGCGGTAGGTCATCACGCAGCCGACTCCAACAGCTACACAGGCCGTCTCGAACACGAGGATCGCGAGAATCCCGTAGGTGGAGTGGTTGTTCTCCCCATGGGCGCTCGCCGCGAGCACCGCCAGTCCGCAGGCCATGACCACAAGGCCGAGCCACTGCCTTCGCTTCAAGCGAAAGCCGAAGAAGCGCTCGGCAAGCAATCCGAGCGACACGAGGCCCCCGGCAATCACTGCCTGTCCGAGGGACAGCGGGGCCAGCGCGAGCGCACCGACGTGCAGAAGCCAGGCAATCACCGCGACGATCCAGCCGATCGCGAACCACTTGGACCGGAATAGAGCGGCGGCGGTCTGAACCGGGCGACGGATGTCCACGTCCCCGGCCTCGACGACCCCCTTCTGCTTCCACAGACCGCTGAGGCTTGCGCCCCCGGCGCACGCTAGGGCTAGCAGCAAACCTATGACCACCCGCAGATGCACGCTCTCCACCGACTGATAGTTGGCTCTGTCCTCCGGCCGCTTCAGCGGTCGTGGGGTGCCCCTACCCCGCTGGGGCTTCCGGCAATCGCATCCCTCTCGTCTTTAGGTCCGCAGCTGGCAGGACCGCGGCACGACCAGCTTCAGGTGGCGCCGTCCGTCCGAGACACGCAACTCCGTCGGGACGCTGTCGGCCTCCGCGGCCGCTTGCGCAAACGCGGTCGAGACCAACTCGGCCAGTCGCGGCTGGCCCAACTGGTTGGCTAGCTCCACCAGGTCGTCCCCGATCCGATCGGTCCACTCGACGATCTCGGCGTCGTCCCCAAAGTACAGGACCCCGAGATCGATGTACTTCTCCACGTGATCCACGATCGCCACGATCTGCAGTCGCCGCGCGGTCTCGTCCAGGTCGGCCAGCGCACGGCGATCGTGTTCGATGGTGTCGGGGTGCAGCCGCAACCGCGTGAAGCGATAGACGAGCTGTTCGACCCACGGCCCCGCCGCTTCCCGCACGATCGCTCGACGTGACGGAGTGGGCTGCCCGTCCGCGCCGTCGCCGAAGTCGCCGTTTCCATAGACACCGTGCAGCAGTCCCGTCGCCACTATGTCCGCCGGCTGCCCCAGCCCGGCAAGAATGCTGGCCACCCCGACTCCGTGGGCGACGAAGGGCTTGCCGTCGCCCTGGTAATAGCCCGAGTACAGCGTGGTGAGGAGCTCGTAGGCGCGATGCACGAGCACCAGCTCATCCCTGCCCAGCTCCTGCCGGCGGAGCTGGTTATAGAGCTGAATGTTGGTCTGGGCGACCCGCAAGGCAAGCCTTCGCCCTAGGCAGAGGGCGGCGCTAGTGTAAATCGCTCCGGCGGCCGAGCAGGAAGCGATGGGCATAATCGCGCGCTTGGCGCTGACGATCCCGAACCACCATTCCCAGCCGGCTCGTGGGCCAACCGACACGCCGGGCAGCAACCCAGAACTCGAGATCTTCACCGAAGCCGTTGACTGGGGAGGCACCGAGCGGGTGGTCCAGACGCTCGCGGATCACTTCCCCGGGGCGCCGATCGTCGCCAACCACTTCTCGGGGCTGCTAAGCCCCGGCGCCGACGCTCCACCGTGGACAGCCCGGGCGAGGCTGATCCCGTCAGGTCGGCGCAAGCGACACTTTCTAGGGCCGCTCTATGGTCGACGGCTGGCGACTGCCCCGGCGCCCCGAGGGGTGGTGCTCACGCTCTCGTGTGGCGGCTGGGGCCTCGCTGCCCCCGTCCGGCCAGGGGGGCGGCTCGTGTGCTACAGCACCGGGTTGCCGCCCGCGCTGTACGGCGAGACCAACCTGTACCTCAGGACTGAAATGGCACCGCTGAGGCCCCTGATGACCTGCGGCCTGCCCGCACTTCGCGCCTACTACCGGCTGCTCATGCGCCGCCCCCACCGAGTGCTGACCGTCTCTCGAAGCTCGGCGCACGCCATCGAGCGCGTGTACGGCCGCAGCGCCCAGGTGATCCACCCCCCGGTGCGCACCGAGTTCTTCACCCCGGCTCCCCGAGCTAGACGGCATTTCTTGGCGGTGGCGCGGCTGGTTCCTCAGAAGCGGCTGAACGTGTTGCTCGACGCATTTCGGGTGCTCGGCGAGCCGCTGATAATCGCCGGTCGGGGCCTCTGGCTCGATCGACTACGGTCGAATGCTCCGTCCAATGTTCGTTTCACCGGGTGGGTCGCCGACCGGACCCTGCGCGAGCTATATCGCTCGAGCCGCGCATTGATCTGTCCGTCGATTGAGGAGTTCGGAATCGTGATGGCCGAGGCCCACGCTTGCGGTACACCCGTGATCGCGCCTCGCGCGGGTGGCGCACGCGACATCGTCGATCAGGCAGCAACGGGAGTGCTCGTCGACGACCTGGATCACCGATCGCTGGCAGATGTAGCCGCGGGCATCGACGAAGCCGATTTCGATCCTGTGGCTTGCCGCACTTCAGCCGAACGCTTTGCCGAGGAGCGGTTTGTAACCCGTATCAAGCAGGTGCTCGACGAGGAGCTCCTCGCGGCTGGAGATGCCGAGGGATTGCGATGGCCACTGGAGCGATGACCGAGCAGGAACGACGGGCGGCCACCATCCGTGGCGAAATCGAATGGGCTGTCACCGTGGCCCTGAGCTTTCCGAAGGCGGGACGATCCTGGGTCTGCTTCTTCTTGGCCCAGTACCTGTCGGCGCGCACCGGGGACCCACTGGATCTCGACCTCCTCGCCCCGGGACGTGAACTGCCCCCAGTCGCGTTCTTGCATGAGCACATTGACGTGTTTGAAGACGTCCTGGGACCGCCGCGCCTGTTGAACGAACGGCTACTCCGGCGGCGCCGGTTGCTGGTGCTCGTCCGGGACCCGCGCGACACCCTGGTCTCCTACTGGTACCACAAGCGCCTGCGTGAAGGCCGGCCCGTGCCCGAGCGCTTGGACGAGTTTGCCGAGTCTCCGGTTTACGGGATCGAGCGGATCTCCCAGGGAACGAGCCTGTTGTGGGACCTGTACGACGCCCATCCGGGCGACAGGCTGCTCGTGAGCTACGAGCGCCTCGTCCAAGACCCGGCCGACCCCCTCCGGAGTGTCCTGAGCTTCGCCCTCGATGGTCGGCCCATCGACGAGCAGTGCTTTCAGAAGGCCCTTGCGGCGAGCAGCTTTCAAGCCATGCGCGACTGGGAGCGCCGACTCACGCGCCGCGATGCCCGCATCCGGTATACGGACAGTTTCGGCCCACGCCAGGAAGGTCCCCTGACCGACGGGCACTTCAAGGTCCGGCGGGGCACCGTTGGCGGGTTCAGGACAGAGATGTCACCCGAGTTGCAGGCCTATGTGGGAGGGCTTCCACATACCGCCGCGCTCCTCAAGCGCTTGGCCTGCGCCGACTCGTCGGTATGATCGCTGTGGGCGGCGCCAGGAATAACGGAGGTTGGGATGCCCAAGCTGGTCGTCGCACTGTTTATGGCGGTCGGCTTTGCGCTTGCGCCCAGCGCGTCGGCCAAGACAGTGTGGCTGTGCTTCCCAGGTCACCGACCCGATCCCTGCACGCCGGGACTCTCGACCACCGTCTACACGCCGACGCTGCAAAAGATCGCGATTGACCACCCGCGCCCGGTCAACAACCCGCGGATCGATTGTTTCTACGTCTACCCGACGGTCAGTGGCCAGGCGACAGGTAACGCGAACCTCCACATTGACCCCGTGGAGCGTTCGATCGCGCTCTACCAAACCGCGCGCTACTCGCAGTACTGCCGCGTCTACGCGCCGATGTACCGGCAGGTGACGCTTGCCGGCATCGGGCAGGGAACGCCGACGACCACACCAAACCAGGCAATCGGCCTGGCCGACGTTCGGCGCGCGTTCGCCACCTACCTGCGCAGGTACAACCGCGGCCGCGGATTCGTGCTGCTCGGCCACTCCCAGGGGAGCTTCGTGCTGCGGCAGTTGATCGCCAAGGACGTCGATCCAAAGCCGGCGGTTCGCAGCCGGCTGCTGTCCGCAATCCTGCTCGGCGGAAACGTGCTGGTCAAGCGTGGCAAGGGCATCGGCGGCGACTTCAAGCACATCCCCGCCTGCCGCTCCGCCAGCCAGTTGCACTGCGTGATCGCGTTCTCGACCTTTGACCAGCCGGTGCCCACTCCCAGTCTGTTCGGGCGTCCCAACAACGCCCTGGGCGTGCCAGCGCCGAAGAACACAGTGGTGCTATGCACCAATCCCGCTGCGCTGGGCGGCGGGAGCGGACTGCTCGACCCGATCGCGCCTAGCAAGCCCTTCTACAAGGGGAGCATCCTCTCGGCGGGCAACGCGCTGCTCGGTGTGACCTTCCCGCATCCGCCCACCGTGTGGTGGACGAGCCCCCGCTCGTACCGCGCGTCATGCTCGTCGGCCAACAACGCGCACGTCCTGGAGATCCGGGGGGTTGGCGGAGCCAAGAACCCCAACCCCAGCCCGACCCCGGCATGGGGACTCCACCTGCTCGACGCCAACATTGCGCTGGGGAACCTGATCCGGATCGTCAAGCGAGAGAGCGCGGCCTACGCCGGGACATAACGGGCCGTGAGTCCACCACCTCGGTGAGGGCCTCGTCGAGGCGGCGAGCGATGCGGCCCCAGTCGTACCGCTCCACCATGAGTGCCCGTGCCGCGCCTCCGATGCGCAACGCCAGAGCCCGGTCATCGGCCAAGCGCTCGACAGCCTGACGCAACCGACGAACGCTGGGCTTCGAGACGAGTACCTCCACGCCGTCGCGGGCCAGAAGGCCCCCTAGAGCGGGCGCGAAGACAACGGAGGGCAATCCCGCTGCCATGTACTCCAACAGCTTGGTCTTCGTGCCGGCACCATGCTCGATGGGGCACAGAGCAATGTCGGCCGCCTCAAGATACGGCCAGACGTCATCGACTACGCCGGTGCAGATCAAGTTCGATGCCCGATCATCGACACGCGCCCCCTTTCCGATGGCCAAGAACGTGAAGTCGTGGGCCGTCGCGGCCAGCCGGCGGACCCAGTCCGCCCCCCGGCGGTTGGGCGGGACATCCGAGGCCACGTAGATCACCGTCGGCCGCTCGGGAAGCCCCAGTCGCCGGCGCGCTGCTGATCTGGCATCGGGGTGGATTGGCGTGTAGCGCTCGGTGTCGGCGCCGTTGGGGATCTCCACGACCCGGTCGGGATCGACTCCATAGCGTTCGATGTAGTGCTCGCGCTCATTGGCGCTGACGGTCAGCACCAGCCTCGCCGCGCGCGCCGCGCCCGCCTCCATGCGCTCGACATAGCTAAGCCACGGACGGCTTGTGAGCGACGCACGCGCCGCGTCGGCCCAGGAGGCGAACTTGACAGCCTCGAGGTTGTGAGACGCCAGCACTACAGGTGCTTCTGTCCGGCGCCGGCAGTACTCGAACTGCCAGGGGAACTCGACCAGCAACACGTCGGCCCAGCGCAGCAGACGGGTCAGTGACCGCGGGCGTGTGATTCCCAACGCCAACCCGCTGAGGAGGGGAGCTCTGACCCAGGCTCGATTCCCGAGCCGGTTGGTCGCATTCGCCAGCGGATGGCAGAAGCGCAGCTCGCTGTAGTTCGCTGTCACCTGCGTCTGCTCCAGCCTCGCCCAGGGGCTTAATTGATCGTCATCCCCGGGGAACGAGAACTGCAGCACCTCGTGATGGGCGCTGAGATGGCGCAGGAGGCTGTAGGTGCGTACGGCTGACCCACGACGCGGCGGACACACCGCTCGCGGCGATACATCGAGTATCCGCATCGACCGCGCGATCCTAGTGAAGCGAATTGGGCCCCGAATGGGAGTGCGCTCTACGATCCGACCCTGGCTGAGAGGGGCGCTCTCCGGGACGCTACCGTTCGGCGGGTTTGATGGCCGACGTCGGATGCAGAATCACCAATTCACCCAAGGCGCACCCCGGCGGCCGACGCCTCCGGATTGAGTTGGTGGGCGACCTCGCGCAGGTTGAGCCTGCGGAGTGGGATCGACTCGCCCTGAGCTCCCGAAATCTGTTCGCTACCCGCGAGTGGATCTCGACCTGGTGGGAGATCTTCGGCCATCGAGGGTCGATGATGTCCTTCACCTGCCGAGACGCGGATCGATCCTTGGTCGCACTGCTTCTGATGTATGTCTCTTCGGCCGGCCCGAGGCGCGAGCTGCGGTTCCTCGGTCACCGTGAAGCCGACGTGCTGGGGCCCGTGTGTGCCCCCCGCGACCGCCCGGCCGTGGCGGACGCCGTGCGCCGCGCGCTGTGCGAGAGCCGCGCGCGCTTCGACGTCTTCGTCGGTGACGACCTGCCCGAGCAGCACGGGTGGGGATCGGCGATCGGCGCCCGGAGCGTGCGCCGTACCAGCAGTCCTGTTCTGCGCAGTGAGGGGATGGACTGGCAGGCGTTTCTGGCGACGAAGAGCCAGAACTTTCGCCAGCAGGTCCGCCGCCGTGAGCGTAGGCTGGCTCGCGATCACGGACTGAGCTACCGGCTGGCTCAGGACCCCTCACGCCTGGACGCGGACCTCGACGCGCTGGTGCGCTTGCACCAGGCCCGCTGGGCGGGCGTATCGCGGTCATTCGTTGGTTACCGGGAGACGCTTCACCGCGCGTTCGCGGCCAGGGCGCTCGAGCGAGGATGGCTGCGGCTGTGGATCGCCGAGCTGCACGGGCGTCCGGCCGCCGCCTGGTATGGATTCCGCTACGGCGGTGCGGAGTGGTACTACCAGGCCGGGCGCGACCCGCGCCTCGACAAGTTGTCGATCGGTTTCGTGCTGCTCGCCCACACGATCCGCGAAGCCCTCAATGACGGCGTCGAGGAGTACCGGTTGCTTCGTGGCGAGGAGCCCTACAAGCTGCGTTGGGCGAACGACGATGCATTGCTTCAGACCGTGATGCTCGCCGCCGGGGATCTGGCGAGGTCCGAGGCGCGTGGAGCGATGGCCGGTGTCTGAGCGGTCACGCGACCGCGTCGTCGTCCTCTCCCCCCACCTCGACGACGCGGTGCTGAGCGCGTGGTCGGTGCTGCGCGGCCCCGGGGAAGTCCAGGTGGTCAACGTGTGCACCGGTCTCCCCACGGACGGTCTGCTCTCGCCCTGGGACCGGCTGACCGGTGCCACCGACTCGCGTAGCCGGATGTTCAAGCGACTGCGGGAAGACGAGGTGGCTCTTGCCAGGGCTGGGCAGAAAGCGACGTCGCTCGGCTTCCCGGAGTCGCTGTACCGTCACGGGCCGCTCGACCCCGAGGCCCTGCGGGGTGCGCTAGCGGGGGTCGTGGACGGCGTTGCACACGTGTGGGCACCAGCCGGCATCGGTGGGCACGACGATCACGTGCAGATCAGAGACGCGGCGCTGGAGCTCGCACGCGGCGGAGGGCTCCCGGTGACGCTCTACGCCGATCTGCCATACGCGGTGAGGTACGGCTGGCCCGGGTGGGTGACCGCGGAAGACGACGACCCCTACCTGGTGGTAGAGGCGTGGTGGGAGCGATTCCTTCCGGCGGACCTCGATCTCTCGGCAGCAAAGCACTCGCTCTCTGCCGGGGATGTGCGGCGCAAGCTCCATGCGCTGTCGGCATACCAGACGCAGCTGCCGGGGCTGGGCGGCGGACCACTGGAGTTGCTGAAGCATCCCTCCATCATCCGCTTTGAGGTGAGTTGGTCCGTGAAGGCAAGTGCCCATTGATTGGGCGCCTGGTGATAGTGCACGACCAGGCCGCGGACCTCGGCGGGCAGGAGCGCGCCGTACAGGCGCTGATCGAGCACTACCCGAGCGCAACCGCGCTGGCCCCGCGGTTCGTCGCCACCAACCGGCCCGCCGGCCACCGTGCTACCTGGGACGGTCGGACTCGACTTCTCGGGCGTGGCCGCGACCGTCGTCGGGCGTTTTTGGCGCCGCTGTATGGCCTGCGTGTCGCTCGCGCGGGCGTGCAGGAGGCGGATGTGGTGCTCTCGATCACCCAAGGCGGCTGGAGCCTGGCAGCGCGGGTACCGCCGTCGACGCCGCACGTCTGTTACAGCTTCGGCCTCCCCCCACATCTATACGGCTTCTGGCGGCCGTACCTCAACGACGAGCCGAGGGCGCTGCGCCCGGCGCTGCTGGCCGCGCTACCGGCTCTGCGCGCCTACGACCGCAGCATGCTCCGACGCCCACGGCGGCTGATCACCTGCTCGGAGTTCGCGGCGCGCGGGCTCCAACGCGTCCATGGCCGCGCAGCCGAGGTCGTTTATCCGCCGGTGCGAACACACTTCTTCACCCCCGGCCGGGCGGAGCGGCGAGCCTTCCTAATGGTTGCGCGGCTCGTGTCCTTCAAGGGCGTCGATATGGTCATCGAGGCTTTCCGCGGCCTTGAGGACGAGCTCGTCGTCGCCGGCGATGGCCCTGCGCTACCGCAGCTGCGTCGCATTGCGCCTGCCAACGTGAGCTTCGTAGGAGCGTGCGACGACGCCGGATTGCTCCGGCACTACCGGTCCAGTCGGGCCCTGATCTGCCCGTCAGTTGAGACCTTCGGGATTGCCATGGGCGAAGCGCAGGCCTGCGGGACGCCGGTCATCGGAGCTCGAGCCGGCGGCGCCCCGGAGGCGGTGAGAGACGGGGTGACGGGGATTCTTCTCGATCATCCCGATCCGCGTTCGATTGCCGAGGGCGTCCGGGCGCTCGATAGCGCGGCGCTCAGCCCGCGCGCCTGCCGGGAGTCCGCCGAGCGATTCTCCGAAGATCGCTTCACACGGGCGATCGACCGCATCCTGATCGGGGAACTGGAAGCGACGGTTAACGCTTCAGGCGATCATGAGCCGCCAGGCGCTGAGCGCCCTTCACAGTCCCGGTCCCCGGCTCGGGGGCCGGCGGCATGAAGCTTCGAACGTTGGGTGCTGCCGCACCCATACGACGAGTGGGCGCCAGTCCTCGCCTCGATACCCGTCGGACAGGCTCAGCAGCTCGTCGTACAGGCCGTTGACGAATGTGGCGCACGTCCCTGGCAGCATGTGACCGCGCAACGACATGAGCGTGAGCATCGCGCCAGTTGCCAGGCCCGCCTTCCGCCGCCAGTCTGACTCCCTGAGCAGCGCTTGGTCCCGGACTCCGACCGCGACCTCGATCGTCTGATAATCGGCGGCGTCCGGCCATTGGCTCGGGGCCACAAACAGCGCAGCCGCTCCGCGCTGCGGGTCCTGGCCCGGGCTACCCGCCGAGCGCGAGGTCCCACCGCACCCGACCACAGTCAACACGATGACCAGAGCGGCGAATGCGATCAGGCCGCTCAATAGGGAGCGAGAAGCGCGATCGCACCGCCGCCTGACGCCTGGGAGGCGACCGAAAACTCCACGATGCGCACGCATTCATCGCCCTTCGCTCGGTCCCGGCGCCGAGGGCCGATCATCCCAAAGGAGTGGCGCGGAAGCAAGCAGAAATATCGTCGTTTGCCGGCTAGCCCCGCCTTGTCGCCTAGCGGACGATGATCGATACGGCGCCCGTTTCGAGCGAGTAGTAACCGCCGACGACCCTCAGCTTCCCCTGGGAGATGAACTCCTTGATAAGTGGGTCGTTCCGGAGCTGCGTGACGGTCAGCCTCGTCTGCGCGCGCACCATGTTTTCGACCAGGTCGCCGCGCTGCCCGACCGCGACTGCGTACGCCGGGCGAAGGGCATCCACGACGGCCTGGATATGGCCGGGGGCTGTGGCGCCCGTCTCGATCACCTCAATCGCGGCCTTCACCGCCCCGCAGCGCTGGTGTCCCATAACGAGCATGAGCGGTGTCGCGAGGCGGTCAGGAGCGAACTCGACGCTTCCGAGCACGACGCCTTCGTCGAGCACCTGCGCACCGGTTCGGACAACCGCCAGGTCACCGATGCCGCGATCGAAGACGATCTCCGGTGGTACACGCGAGTCGATGCAAGAGACGACCGTGGCGAACGGATGTTGCTGATGACCGAGCGCCCGGCGCCGCGCGACCGTTTGGTACGGATGCGTCAGGCGGCTGTTTGCCCAGCGCTTGTTGCCGTCAACGAGCAGCTTCAGTGCCCTGCTCGGGGTGACGTTCGGTGCGCCGGCGTCTGTCGTGCTCGTTTGGATGGGGTCGCGATCGAGGGACAGCCGCACGGCACCGTACCCCAACGACGGACGGCGGACTGAGAACTCGCACCACTCAGCCGCTAGAGCGGCGTACCCTGTCTCCCCGTGAGTTCTGGGATGGGGCTGTTGGCCACCAAGCGCCGAGCGGCTTTTGTCTTGCTGCTCGTGGCGGCAGTGGTCACGTTCGCGCTGTTGACCGTGTTCGCGATTGAGCTGTCGAACACGCAGGCTAAGTCAAAGAACGATGTCAAGGGTCGTGTTCACGAGCGCGCGTTGCTCGCGACGGCCTTGGTCAACAGTCTCTTTCAGACCGTCTTACAGCAGATCCCGCAGGACGAAGTGACATACGGAAGTCGCGTGGTCAGCGCCAGCACGATGAATGCCGCTCGCCAGCAGAACGACTACCTGGCGCTCGTTGACCGCCGCGGACGGGTGCTCGCCGCCTCGCAGGGGTTCACGACACAGGCACGCACCGACTTATCGATATCGGCCGCTCTCGCGCTGGTGCGCTCAGGTCACCCCTATGCGCTCGGGAATGTGCTGCCGTACGGCCGCACGGGAGTCGTCAACTTCGCCGTCGTATTCCCCACGCGCTACGGCCAGCGGACCCTGCTGTCGGGGATCTCGCCGCTCGTCCTGGGCTCATTCCTGTCTGGCGAGGTGCGCAGGATCCCTGGCGTCAAAAGCGCGCACAACTACGTCCTGGACGGCGACAACACAGTGTTGGCGTCCAACGACCCCGCCGCTCCGGTGGGCTACAGGTTTAACACGCCAGCGCAGATTCGGGCTCTCAGTCACGCTTCGGGCGACCGCAACGGCCATTACTACGACCAGGTTCCGATCTCCAACTCGACCTGGCGGATCGTCCTGGTCGCTCCCGATGGCCCGCTGTTCGCCAGCGTGTCGGGCTTGCGCAAGTGGGTCCCGTGGCTGATCTTCATCGCCTTCGCCATCGTCGCCGTGGTCGCTCTGCTCCTCGGCAGGCGAGTGCTCCAGTCCACCCGAGGGGAACTACTTGCTGCGCACAAGGCCTCTGAGATGAAGTCCAACTTCGTGGCAAACATGAGCCACGAGATTCGAACTCCCCTCAACGGCATCGTGGGCATGCTGAACCTGCTCTCAGATACACGCATGACTCCGGAGCAGCGCGAGTACGTGGAGGTGGCGCAGTCCTCGGGCGACGCCCTGATGACGGTCATCAACGACATCTTGGACGTCGCCCGCATCGAGGCCGGTCGGCTGGAGATCGAGCGTCGCGAGTTCGATCTGCACGAGACGGTGGAGACCAGTTGCGAGACGGTCGCGGCCACCGCCGCCTCCAAGGGCCTCGAGCTCCAGTCGTTCGTTCATGACGACGTGCCGCACGCCGTCTGCGGCGATCGGATGCGCGTGAGCCAGATCCTGGTCAACTTGCTCGGGAACGCCGTCAAGTTCACCGCTGAGGGAGAGGTCACAGTTGAGGTGAGCGTCGTCAAGCGCACCGACACAGTGATCACGCTTCGATTTGAGGTCCGTGATACGGGCATCGGCATCGCGCCTGACCGGATCAGTCGTATGTTCGAGCCCTTCTCCCAGGAAGACGCGGGCACGACGAGGATGTTCGGCGGCACTGGCCTCGGCCTGGCGATCTCGCGCGAGTTGACGCGTCTGATGGGAGGATCGATCGGCGCCGATAGCCGACCCGGAAAGGGCAGCACGTTCTGGTTCGAACTTCCGCTCGCAGCCGCCCACGAGCATCCCCAGCCCCCCATCCCGGTTGCGGAGCTTGAGGGGCGCCGCGTGTTGGTGGTCGACGACAACGCCACGAACCGACGCGTATTTGAGGCGTACGTATCGTCGTGGGGGATGCGGGCTGCCGTCGCAGCAGACGCGGAGGAGGGGCTGATCGAATTGCGACGGGCGCTCGAGGCAGGGGATCCGTTCGATGTGGCGCTGCTGGACTTCAACATGCCGGGCGAAAACGGACTCCAGCTCTCCCGGCGTATCGCCGCTATCCCGGAGTTGCGTAGCACTCGCCTGATCCTCCTTACCTCGACCGGGGAGCTCGTCGACGAGCACCCGACGCGCGGCATCAGCTACCAGCTCACGAAGCCGGTGCGCCAATCGAGGCTGCTCGATGCCATCCGGGCAGCGATGAGCGCCAGTCAAGACGGCGCTGCTCGACGCTTCTCGCTGGAGCCCCGTGCGCCCAAAGCCTCTCTGGCCGGCGTGGGCGGATGCCAGGTCCTAGTGGCCGAAGACCAGCGCACCAACTGGATGCTGATCGAGCGCCTGTTGGCCAAACGGGGGCATACGGCCGTGAACGCGACCGACGGCGGCGAGGTTCTGTCAAGGCTAGACACCGATAGCTTCGACCTGATCCTGATGGACTGCCAGATGCCGGTGCTCGACGGCTATGACACTTCGCAGGAGATCCGCCGCCGCGAGGCTGCACAGGGGGGCAACCGCGTACCCATCGTGGCCATGACCGCCAGTGCCATGCGAGGCGACCGAGAGCGATGCCTCGCGGCCGGGATGGACGACTACATCGCCAAGCCGATAGACAGCGCCAAGCTCGATCAGCTGCTCGCACGATGGCTGCCAGCGGCCGAACCCGCCAGGCGGTGAGCGGGACGCGCTCCCACTCGTGACACCTTTGTAGTCTGGGAGCGGTGAGCACCAGGCCGCCTCCCGCCGTCGCCAGAGACCACTGCCTGGCACCCGGGCGCGCGGTCGGCGCTCCGGTCTACGGCGGCCGGTACACCCGCCTGTTCGAGGGGCTGCCGAGCCTCTTCGGGGACGAGCGGCTGCTGCACGCGCTGGGCGCCGCGGGCGGCGTATGCGACGCCAGAGAGGACTGTCCCGATGGGCGGGTGGCGGCCGGCTGGCCGTTCCTGGGCCAGTTCCTAGCACACGACATCACCGCCGATCGCTCACCACTGGTCCCTCACGCGGACCCCGTCGGCGTCCGCAACTACAGGACGCCGGCTGCCAACCTCGAGTGCATCTATGGCGGGGGCCCGGTGGGATCTCCGTACCTGTACGACCGGGAGGATCCAGCCCTGCTGCTGACCGGCGCCCACGCCGGTGACGTTCCCCGCAACGGGCAGGGCGTGGCGTTGATCGGCGACCCACGCAATGACGTCCATCTGTTCGTCAACCAGCTCCACGTCTCGCTGATCCATGCCCACAACTTGCTCGTCGACCGGCTGCGCGAGGACGGCGAGCCCGAAGCGAGCGTGTTCGACGAGGCCAGGCACGCGCTCACCTGGCACTACCAGTGGGTTCTGCTGAACGACTTCCTGCCCACGCTCGTGGGTGAGGAGCTCAGCGCGCACCTGCTTCAGGAGGGCCCCGCGCTTTACAAGCCAGGCGACGCTCCCCAGATCCCACTCGAGTTCGCCGATGCCGCCTACCGCTACGGCCACTCCCAGATCCGGGATCGGTATGTCGTCAACGAGTCCAGCGAGCCGCTGCCACTGTTCCCCGACCTGATGGGGTTCGAGCCCGTGCCACCGGAGCGCGTCGTCAGCTGGGCGATGCTGTTTGACACGCCTGGCGAGCGGCCAGCCCAACGGGCCAAGCGGATCGACGGACGGCTACCGGCGTCGCTGATCAACCTGCCGCTGGCTATCACCGGCAGCGTCGACGAGGACGCCTACCACTCGCTCGCCGCCCGCGATCTCCAGCGCGGCCAGGCCACGGGGCTGCCGTCGGGCGAAGTGGTCGCCCGTGCGCTGGGCGTCGAACCGCTGACCGCTGAGCAGGTCGGGCTGGTTCGACACGGCTGGGACGCGGAGACGCCTCTTTGGTACTACGTCCTGCGCGAGGCCGATGTCCAGCAGGAGGGCGATCGCCTCGGGCAGGTGGGGGGAACGATCGTGGGTGAGGTCATGGTGGGGATCATCGACGCAGACCCCGATAGCTATCGGGCGGTCGATCGAACCTGGCGCCCGACGCTGCCCGCGGCATCGGGGGAGCGGTACGGGATCGCTGACCTGATCCGCGCGCCCGTGCTCGCTAGCGCCTGAGGGCTCCTTTCTGAGCGATACGGCTAGCCGCTTGACCCCCGGGCCGTGCCAGTTGAGAATGGCGGACCAACGGTGGCTACGAGGGAGGGCGAGATGGGCGAGTACGACTATGTGATCGTGGGAGCGGGCTCCGCTGGATGCGTGCTCGCCGCCCGTCTGTCCGAGGACCCCGATGTGAGGGTCTGCATTCTGGAGGCCGGCCCTCCGGACGCTGCAGACGAGGTCCACCTCCCCGCTGGATGTCTGGCGCTTGGCCAGACCAAGTACGACTGGGCGTTCATGTCCGACCCCGAGCCGGGCCTCGGGTTTCGCCAGCGCCACCTGCCCCGGGGGCGGACCCTGGGCGGCTCCTCCTCCACCAACGCGATGGTCTATACCCGCGGAAACCGGGAGGATTACGACGGTTGGGCGGCGCTGGGCTTCGAGGGGTGGGGCTGGAACGACGTGCTGCCCTACTTCATCAAGGCCGAGGACAACGAGCGCGGCGCCAGCGAGCTGCACGGAGCGGGTGGCCCGCTGCGGGTCAGCGAGAACCGCTCCCGCTACCGCACCTGCGAGGCGTTCATCGAGGCAGGCCTCGAGGCGGGCATCCCGCTGAACGAGGACTTCAACGGACCCGAGCAGGATGGCGTCGGCTGGTACCAGGTCACCCAGCGTGACGGGATGCGCTGTTCGGCTGCGGTTGCCTATCTATATCCGTCGATGGAGCGGCCCAACTTGACCGTGCTGACCGACGCGCACGTGACCCGGGTCCTGCTCGATGGCGACCGGGCGGTCGGAGTCGAGGTCGATGAACGGAACGAGCTGAGGGAGATCAGGGCCGATCGCGAAGTGATCTTGAGCGCCGGCTCCTATCAGAGCCCCCAGATCCTGCTGCTGAGTGGCGTCGGCCCGGCGCCGGAGCTTGAGCTCGTGGGGATCCCGCCGGTGCACGAGCTGCCAGTTGGCCGTGGCCTTCAGGATCATCTGGCGGCCTGGATCACCTACCGGACGAGCGAGCCGTCGCTGCTCACGGCCGAGGACCCGCAGAACCTGGCGTTGCTGGAGGGCGAGGGAGGCGGGCCGCTGACCTCGAACTTCGCGGAGGCCGGCGGTTTCATCCGCACCAATGACGGCCTCGAGGCTCCCGACATCCAGCTTCACCTGATCCCGATCCTGTTCCCCGAGGCCGGTGCCGGAGAGATCCTCGAGGACGGGTGGGCGCTGTCGGCCTGCCTGCTCCGTCCAATCAGCACCGGGTTCGTGAAGCTGCGGGCCCGCCTTCCGACGGCAAAGCCGCGGATCCTCAACAACTACCTGATGACGGAGGAGGATCGAGCGACGATGGTGGCCGGACTCAGAGCCTGTCTCAAGATCGCCGGGCAGCCGGCGCTGCGGTCCGTGACGAGTGGGCCCTACGGAGTCCCCGCGCGCGACGACGACGCAAGCCTGATGGCCCACATCGAGCGCAACGCCACCACGCTCTATCACCCAGTCGGGACCTGTGCGATGGGGGCCGTTGTGGATTCCGAGCTTCGCGTCCTGGGGCTCCAGTCGCTGCGGGTCATCGACGCCTCCGTGATGCCGACGCTCATCCGGGGCAACACCAACGCTCCCACCATCATGATCGCCGAGCGGGCGGCCGATCTCGTTCGCGGCCGTGTCGCCGAGCCTGAGGCGAAGAAGGCCGAGGTGCAGCCCGAAGCGGAGAGGGCCCAGACGCCTGCCGGCTGACGGCCGTCGCTGGCCTCATTCAGCGACGGACCTGGGTACGCTCTAAAGCGGTGGGCCGCATCCGATGGATCGCTTCGCTCGTGGGCGCCGTGGCGCTTGTCGCGCTCTGCGCGCCCGGCGCTGCACTGGCCGGCAGCTACAGCTGGAGCCAGCCGGCGGAGTTCTCGGGGGCCAACAACCCTGAACAGAAGTACGGACGGACATCATGGACCTACTACTCGGGAAGTCCGGGTGGTCTCACGGCACTCAGCTGCTCCGGGGGTTCATGTAGTGGTGGGGGCGTTTCGATGTCCGGTGGTGGCAGCCTGGTGATGAACGTGCCGGGAGTCGCTCGTTCGGCCACGGTCGGCTGGGCGGACCCCTTCACCCAGACGCAATCGTTCTCGACCAGCGGCTCGATCGATATAACCGCTGGCGTTTGCAGCAGCTGGGACCTTGTCGATAGCAGCGGTCATACGTTGGTGAGTGGACTGGCCACGGGAGGCTCTCTGAACTCGGGAGACACGCTGCCCCCGGGGGGCGCCATCTACCTGACGGTGAACGGCGGCGCGAGCTGCCAGGCGAGCGTCTCCCTAGGAATCAGTGCCGCCACCCCGACCGTGTCCGTCACGAGCCCCGTGAACGGCTCGACGTTCACCAACGGCGAGCCCCAGTTCTCAGGCATCGCCAGCACCGCGTTCAACGCGTCCAATACGGTGGCCGTGCGGATCTATTCCGGCTCCTCGACATCGGGCTCTCTGGTTCAAACGGTGAACGCCGCCGTGGGCTCAGACGGCTCGTTCTCGGTCGTGCCCTCGAGCCCGCTCCCAAATGGTCAATACACCGTCCAGGCCTCGCAGGATGACCCAGCCGGACAGACGAATTTCAGTGTCCCGGCCTCTTTCTACCTCAACATCACCTCTCCGCCAATAAGCCTCAACTCGCTTGGCTCGAAGCCCCTGCTTTCGTCGTCGCCCACATTCACCGGCACGGCTGGTACGCGCGGAATCGACGCCAGATCGGTGCAAATCGACGTCTACTCGGGATCGAGCCCAACCGGTGCCCTAGTGCAGCAGGATCAAGGTTCGGTCAACTCAGACGGCACCTTCTCGGTGCGCTCCTCGCCGCTCGCCGATGGCCGCTATACGGCTATCGCGGGACAGACCGCCGGTAACACGCGCGGGTTCAGCAGCCCGATGACGTTCCGGATCAAGGCCCATGGGCCCGCCACGACCCTCGCCTATCCGGCTAAGGGCGGGTGGGACCTGCGCGCGGACGTGAGGTTCTTCGGTCAGGCGGGAACGGTGGTCGGAGACACGCCGTCGGTGGTCGTCGAGTTGTGGCGGGGAAAGCTGGCGAAAGGGCGGGTGATCGGCAAGCTGCACATCCCAGTCCGTGGCCCGACCTGGTCCGGGAGCTGGCCGAAAGGTCGCCTTCCCAACGGCACCTATACGGCCCGGGTGATGCAGACCGATGACGCCGGCCACACCACGCTCACCGCGCCGCATACGTTTTCGATCGTGACGGCTCCGACCACGATCGGCCTCCTGGTGTCGGTCAGCCGATCGGCGAAGGCGACCATTCCGATCAACTGCCTCGCGTTCCCGGGCAACTCCTGCACCGGGACGGTGCTGGTCGTGACACAAGGAAGCTTCCGCACCACTAGCGGGGGTCCCGCAGGTCAGCTGCGGGTCCTGTTCGCCTACGTCACGATCCAGGGCAATCAGACGCGGCTCGTCAGCGGCCGGGTGCCGGGGCTGGTCGCGGCCGTGCTCCGCCGCGGCAAATTGGTCAAGGTACGGGTCACGACTTCGCTGACGTGGTCGGGAGGGACGACGCGCGCCGACTCCGGCATCCGGCAGCTGAAGATCCAGTGAACGCGTGATTCCGCGCTATACGCGTCCCGAGCTTGATGCCATCTGGTCTGATCGCGCGCGGTTCGAGGCCATGCGCGAGGTCGAGGTGGCTGCCTGCGAGGAGATGGAAGGGCCAACATCCGAGGAGCTCGATGCCATACGCCGCGCGACCTTCACGGTCGAGGAGATCGCCGAGCGTGAGCGGGTCACCGACCACGACGTCGCCGCATTCGTGGACGTCCTGGCCGCCTCCGCCGGCCCGGCTGGCAGGTGGATCCACTACGGGCTGACCTCGAGCGACGTGCTCGACACGGGCCTAGCCCTCCAGCTGCGGCGCGTTGCCGAGATCGTGCTGCCCGCGTCGCGGCGGCTCGTGGAGGCGCTCGTAGCGCGCGCTCGCCAGCACGCTCACACGCTGACCATGGGGCGCACCCACGGGATCCACGCCGAGCCCACCACCTTCGGGATCAAGCTGGCCTCGTACGCGTTCGAGGCTGATCGCAACTTCCGCCGTCTGGAGCGGGCATTCGCTCAGGCCGCGGTCGGAGCGATCTCGGGCGCCGTCGGGACGTACTCCGCCACTTCGCCGGAATTCGAGGAGCGGGTCCTGGCGCGCCTGGGACTCGAGCGCGAGCCGGTCTCCACCCAGATCGTCGCCCGCGACCGCCACGCCGAGCTGCTGCAGGCGATCGCGCTGGCAGGCGCGGGGCTGGAGAGATTCGCGACAGAGCTCAGGCTTCTCGCCCGGACCGAGGTCTCCGAGGTGCAGGAGCCTTTCTCCACCGGCCAGAAGGGCTCAAGCGCGATGCCCCACAAGCGCAACCCGATCAGGTCCGAGCAGATCGCGGGGCTGGCGCGAGTGTTGCGGGGAAACGCCCTGGCAGGGCTCGAGGATGTGGCCCTATGGCATGAACGCGACATCTCGCACTCGTCGGTGGAGCGCATCGTCCTGGCCGACTCGACGACGCTGCTTGACTACCTTCAGGATCGCGCCATAGGGCTGGTGGATGGGATGGTGGTCAATGAGCAGCGCATGCGCGAGAACCTCGAGCTGACCCAGGGCGCCGTCTTCTCCCAGCGGGTGCTGCTCGCACTGGTTCAGCAGGGCTGGAGTCGGGACGATGCCTACCGTGTCGTTCAGCGGCTCACCCAGCAGGCGCTCGACGAGCGAACATCGCTGCGCGACCTGCTGGTAGCTGACGAGGCCGGCGTCGGGCTGGATCTGGACGCGATCTTCGACTATGGCTCCTACGTTCGCTATGCCGATGTGATCGTGGGACGGCTGGACCAGATCGCGCCCGTGCCGGCGACGCTCGGCTGATGCCGGCGCCCCTGGACGATGGCCGTCAGGATCAAGCGGATCTATGAGCCAGCGGCCAGGAGCGACGGGTATCGCGTCCTCGTAGACCGCATCTGGCCTCGGGGCGTGAGCCGCGAGGAGGCAGGCGTGGATCAGTGGGCACGTGACATTGCGCCCAGCGCCGAGCTGCGGCGCTGGTTTGGCCACGACCCTGACCGCTTCGAGGAATTCAGGCGTCGCTACGCGGCAGAGCTCGAGGCGCACCAGGAGGAGCTCCAGCAGCTGCGCCGGCGGGCCCGGAAGGGAACCGTTTCCCTGCTGTTCGCCGCACGGGACACCGAGCGCAACAACGCCGTGGTGCTGGCAGAGATGTTGCGCTCCTAATCGATCAGCCGCGCCTGGGTTCGCCACACCGCGCCGGACCGCCCAGGCGCCAAGTCGCGTCGGCACCTGCCGCTAGGATCGCATCCGTGAGCGCCCTGAACGAGTTGCCGCTCCTCGCCTCCGGGAAGGTGCGCGAGATCTATGACCTCGGCGATCAGCTCCTGATCGTCGCCTCCGACCGTGTCTCGACATACGACGTCGTGCACCCCACGCCTATTCCCGACAAGGGGAAGGTCCTGACGGGGCTGTCGGCGTTCTGGTTCGACCGTACGGCCGACATCGTGCCGGGCCACGTGATCTCGCTCGCCGACGGCGTTCCTGACGAGGCGCGCGGGCGCGGTATGGTCGTCCACAAGCTGCAGATGCTGCCGGTCGAGTGCGTCGTGCGCGGGTATCTCAGCGGCTCGGGGTGGAAGGACTACCAGCGCACCGGCGCCGTTTGTGGGATTGGGCTGCCGGCCGGCCTGCGCGAATCCGACAGGCTGCCCGAGCCGATCTTCACACCGGCCACCAAGGCGCAGGAGGGCCACGACGAGAACATCGACTTCGAGGGCGCGGCGGAGCTGATCGGCGATCGTGGCCTGGCCGAGCGGCTGCGCGAGACCTCGATCGCCATCTACGAGCACGCCGCCGCGCACGCGCTCGCGCGGGGGATCATCCTTGCCGATACGAAGTTCGAGTTCGGGCTCGACGCCGACGGAGCACTGACGCTCGGAGACGAGGTCTGTACCCCCGACTCCTCGCGCTTCTGGCCTGCCGATCAATACGAGCCCGGGCGCTCACAGCCGAGCTTCGACAAGCAGTTCGTGCGTGACTGGGCCTCCTCGACGGGCTGGGACCGCACGCCCCCGGCACCAGAGATCCCGGAGGAGGTGGTTACGCGCACGCGCGAGAAGTACATCGAGGCCTACGAGCGGATCACCGGAGAGCCGTTCGCCGAATGGCTGCAGCGCACCGGGGCCTGATGCGCGCCAGGGTGCTGGTCCGGCCAAAGCGCGGGATTCTCGATCCACAGGGCCAGGCAGTCGAGCGGGCGCTGCCAGCGCTGGGATTCGAGGGAGTCCGAAACGTCCACATCGGCCGTCTGATCGAGCTCGAGGTCGAGGACCCGGCGCGGCTCCCCGAAATGTGCGAGCGGCTACTGGCGAACCCGCTGATCGAGGACTACGAGATCGTCGAGGACGGCGAAGAATGAGGTTCGGCGTCGTCCGCTTCCCCGGCTCCTGCGACGACATTGATGCGCTGGATGCCGCCGCCTTGGTCGGTGACGCCGCCCCCCTGTGGCACGCCGAGCGGGACCTGAAGGGGGTCGAGGCCGTGATCGTCCCCGGCGGCTTCTCCTATGGCGATTACCTGCGCGCCGGGGCCATCGCCCGATTTGCTCCGGTCATGGAGGACGTGATCGAGTTTGCGCACGAGGGCGGGCTGGTACTCGGGATCTGCAACGGCTTCCAGGTGCTCTGCGAGGCCGGGCTCCTGCCGGGGGCGCTTTTGCCGAACATATCGCTGCGGTTTGTATGTCGCCAGGTCGAGCTCGAAGTATTCGATGCCGACACTCCATTCACGCGCGCGTGCGCGCGAGGCGAGCGGCTATCGGTGCCCGTCAAACACACCACCGGCCGCTATTACTCGCCCGATCCCGTCCGCGCACTGCTCCGCTATGCGCCCGGGCAGAACCCCAATGGCTCCCAGGATGACATCGCCGGCGTGTGCAACGAGCACGGCAATGTGTTCGGGCTGATGCCGCATCCAGAGCACGCGGTCGACCGGCTGACCGGCTCGACCGACGGCCTTCGCATCTTCGAGTCGATCAAGGCGGAGATCGATGACCGCGTTGTCGCCTAGTCGCCACAGAGAGCTCGGGCTAACCGACCGCGAGTACGACCTCATAGTCGAACTGCTCAACCGGGAGCCCAACGGCGTCGAGCTGGCGATGCTGTCGCTGATGTGGTCGGAGCACTGCGCGTACAAGCACTCTCGCAAGCTGCTACGCCGCCTCCCGACCGAAGGTCGGCACGTGCTGCTGGGCCCGGGCGAGAATGCGGGCGCCGTGGACGTCGGCGACGGGCTGGCGGTGGCGTTCAAGGTCGAGTCGCACAACCATCCGAGCGCCGTCGAGCCGTTCCAGGGGGCCGCGACGGGCGTAGGCGGCATCCTCCGTGACGTGTTCGCCGTCGGGGCCCGGCCGATCGCCATGCTCGACTCACTGCGCTTCGGCGAGCCCGCGTCCTCCGAACGCTCCCGCTACCTCCTGGAGGACGCGGTGGCGGGCATCGGCCACTACGGCAACTCGATCGGCGTGCCCACGGTCGGCGGCGAGATCTACTTCGAAGAGAGCTATGAGCAGAACTGCCTGGTGAACGCCATGTGCCTTGGCATCGCGCCGCGCGAACGCCTGATACGCAGCGCCGCGGCCGGGGTCGGCAACATGGTCGTGCTGCTCGGCGCGCTCACTGGTCGCGACGGAATTGGCGGCGCGTCGGTGCTGGCGTCCGCCGAGTTGGGCGAAGGCGACGAGCAGAAACGCCCCTCTGTACAGATCGGGGACCCCTTCTCGGAGAAGAAGCTGATGGAGTGCTGCTTGGAGCTGCTTGACGAAGAGCTGCTGGTGTCACTGCAGGACTTGGGTGCCGCGGGCTTGACCTCGGCGTCATCGGAAATGGCCAGCAAGGGCGGCGCGGGTATCGACGTCGACGTAAGCCGCGTACCGCTGCGCGAGCCGGGCATGGAGCCCTTCGAGATCATGATCTCGGAGTCCCAGGAGCGGATGCTCTGCGTCGTTGAGCCCGAGCGCCTCAGCGATGTGGTGCGGGTCTGCGAGAAGTGGGAGACGCTCGCCACGCCGATCGGTGGGGTGACCGATAGCGGGCGCCTGCGCGTGCTCTGCGACCGCGAGTTGGTAGGAGACCTACCGGTCGAAGTGCTCGTGGACAAGTGCCCCACATACGAGTTGGACGTCGGCGGAGGGTCCGCGACCCGAGGCGATCGCGCGAAGCGCAGTTGTCGCCGAGGGGCGCGAGCCTCCGCCGACACGCTGCTCGAGTTGCTGGGCTCGCCCAACATCTGCTCCCGCGGGCCCGTGTTCGAGCAGTACGACTGGATCGTCCAGTCCCGCACGGTGCGGCGACCCGACGAAGCCGACGCCGCGGTGCTCAAGCTGCCGGACGGGTCAGCCATCGCCGTCTCGATCGACGGCAACGGTCGGCGCGTGGCCTGCGATCCTCGGCGAGGCGCAGCTGAAGCCGTCTACGAGTGCGCGGCGAACCTGGCGTGCGTCGGCGCCGAGCCGCTTGGCGTCACCAACTGCCTGAATTTCGGCAATCCCGAGAAGCCCGAGATAGCGTGGCAACTCACCGAAGCCGTGGAAGGCGTCGCCGAAGCCTGTGAAGCACTGGAAGTCCCGGTCGTCGGTGGCAACGTGTCCCTGTACAACGAATCGCCGGACGGGGCGATCTATCCCACGCCGGTTGTCGGCATGGTCGGCAAGCTGCCGGATGCATCCAAGGCGGGGCGAGTGGGCTTCCTGCGCGAGGGCGACGTGATCGCGATCGTCGGCGATTTCGAGCCTTCGCTCAACGGCTCAGAGCTCGCCAAGCTCCAAGGTGAGGCTCCGCGCGGCCCGCTCCCCGACACGGAGAGCGAGCGTGTCCGTGATGCGCAGGAGAAGGTCCGGATGGGGGTGCGCTCCGAGGCGCTACATAATGCCCATGACATCGCCGAGGGAGGCTTGGCGGTTGCGCTGGCCGAGTGTTGTTTGGCCGGGGGCATCGGGGCGACGGTGGAGCTTCCCGAGGACTTCGAGCTGTTCGGGGAGGCGGCGGGACGGGCGTTCGTGGTCTCGGGTCCCGAAGATCGATTGACCGGGTCTCAGCTAATAGGTCGGGTAGGCGGACAGGAGTTTGAGATCGTGGGGCGGTTGAAGCTCCCAATTACCGAGCTGCGGCGGGTTCGCGACAGCGGCCTCCGCTACGCTTGAGTGAAGAGGTCATCCATGCCTCTTCTCTCCGACCATCGCGACGGGCCACGCGACGAGTGCGGCGTGTTCGGGATCTATGGTCCCGATCACGACGTCGCCCGACTCGCGTACTTCGCCCTGTTCGCGTTGCAGCATCGCGGCCAGGAGTCGGCGGGGATTGCCACCGCGGCGCGAGGCGGGAACATCATGGCCATCCGCGACCAGGGACTCGTGGCCCAGGTCTTCGACGAGCATACCCTTCGCTCGCTGCTCGGCGACATGGCGATCGGCCACGTCCGCTACTCGACCACGGGCTCCTCGGAGTGGCAGAACGCACAGCCGGTGGTGCGCGACGACAGCCGGACGCTGGCGCTCGCCCACAACGGCAACCTGATCAACGCCGTAGAGCTGTACGGCGAGCTGCGCGATCAGGAGGTTCCCTTCGGCTCCACCTCGGACTCCGAGATCATCGCGGCCCTGCTCGCGCGCCACGAAGCGCCCGGGATCGAGGACGCGGTCGCCGACATCGTGCCCAGGCTGCGGGGAGCGTTCTCGACCGTGGTCATGACCGAGGAGGCGGTGGTCGCGTTCCGCGATCCGCACGGACTCAGACCGCTGGCCCTGGGAATGATCGAGCAGGACGACGGGCGCGCCTCGTACTGCGTGGCCAGCGAGTCGTGCGCGTTCGATTTGATCGGCGCTCGCTACCTGCGCGACGTTCAGCCCGGGGAGATGATCACGCTGACCGAGAACGGCTTCCGCTCCCGGATCATCGGCGGTGATCAGCGCCGCGCTTTCTGCGTGTTCGAGTACATCTACTTTGCTCGCCCCGACTCTCGGATGGGCGGCACCGTGCTCCAGGTCGCGCGCGCCAAGATGGGCGAGATCCTGTGGCGCGAGGCCCCGGTGGAGGCGGACGTCGTGATTCCGGTTCCGGACTCCGGCAATCCCGCCGCCCGGGGACTGGCGCGGGCAGCTGGCCTGCCCCAGGACGACGGCTTCATCAAGAACCGCTACGTCGCGAGGACGTTCATCCAGCCCGGCCAGGAGCTGCGCAAGCACGGGCTGCGGCTGAAGTTCAACCCGCTCCCGGAGGTCGTCGAGGGTAAGCGCCTGGTCGTGGTCGACGACTCGATCGTGCGCGGCAACACCACCCGGCAGATCGTGCAGATGCTGCGTGAGGCAGGGGCCGCGGAGATCCACCTGCGGATCTCGGCGCCGCCGATCAAGCACCCCTGCCACTACGGGATCGACATGTCCACGCGCGAGGAGATGATCGCGCACGGGCGGACGGTCGAGGAGGTCGCGGCCGAGCTTGGGGCCGATTCGCTGCACTACCTGTCGCTCGAGGGCGTCTACGAGGCGATCGGCGGCTCCCGGGGCGAGCACTGCGACGCATGCTTCAGCGGGGAGTACCCGCTGAAGGGCACAGAGTCCGCCAACGGCAAGCACGCGCTGGAGGCGGAGCTTCCGCTGGTGCGGGCGTAGCCGCCGCGGGCGGCGCTATGGTCGCCCGCCTCCATGGAAGCCCCAGCGCAGGCACTGCGCCACATCTTCGGCTTTGAGCAGTTTCGGCCAGGACAGGCCGAGGCGGTCTCCGCGGCGCTCGACGGTCGTGATGCGCTCGTCGTGATGCCGACCGGGTCGGGGAAGTCGATCTGCTACCAGCTTCCGGCCCTGATGCGAGACGAGCTGACGCTGGTCGTCTCGCCGCTGGTGTCGCTGATGCAGGACCAGGCGGGCGGGCTGTCGCGGTTCGCGCCCGGGCAGACGGCGGTGATCAACGGCCAGCGGCGGGCGGGCGAGAACGCCTCCGCGCTGGAACGCGCGAGATCAGGAGAGGTACGACTTCTGTATGTGGCGCCGGAGCGCTTCGGTGCTCGTGGCTTCCTGGAGGCGATTCGCGGGATACGAGTCGGGTTATTCGTCGTCGATGAGGCGCACTGCGTGTCGCAGTGGGGCCACGACTTTCGCCCCGACTATTTCGCCCTGGCCGAGGTGGCCTACACCCTTCGCGCCAGAGCCACGATGGCATTGACCGCCACCGCGACCCCGCGCGTGGCCGACGACATCGCCCGGCTGCTGCTGCTGCGCGAACCGGTCCGGGTGCGGACCGGTTTCGACCGCCCCAATTTGTCGTACGCGGTTATCCGCTGCGGCGGCATGCTCGACAAGCGCCGGCGGCTGGCGGCGGCCCTGGCTGCACCCGAGGCGCTGCCGGCAATCGTCTACGCCGGCACCCGGAGCGCGAGCGAGCAGCTTGCCGCGAGCTTGAGCCGAGAGCAGGGGATGCCCGGCGGCATCCTTGCCTACCACGCCGGCCTTGACCGCGCCGACCGGACATCGGTGCAGGAGCGGTTCATGTCCGGCTCGGCCCCGGTGATCGTGGCCACCAACGCGTTCGGAATGGGCATCGACAAGGCCGACGTCCGCACCGTATGTCACGCGGCGGTGCCGGCCTCGCTCGAGGCCTACTACCAGGAAGCGGGGCGCGCCGGCCGCGACGGAGCCCCGGCCCGCTGCCTTTTGTTCTCGGAGCGTCGGGACAAGGGCCTCCATGTCTACTTCATCCAGCGCTCACGGGTCGCGGAGAACGTATTCGAGGGTGTGGCAGAGCGGCTGCGGTGGGCCGGGGCCGACGGCCACTACGACGTTCACGCGCAAGATTTTCTGGGTGTCGTGGACGACGACGATTCGTTGCGCGCCGTGATCGGGCACCTCGCTCGAGCCGGATTCGTCAAGCCCCTGCCGGCACCCGCCGAGCGAGTGGCGGGCCTGATCGTCGGCGACTGGGACAGGGCCGTGCTCTCAAAATGCCTGACCGCCGCCCGCGACGCCGAGCGGCTGCGCTGGCGGCAGTACAGGGCCATGTGGGAGTACGTGGAGAAGGATCAGTGTCGACGCCAGGCGCTCCTGCGGTACTTCGGCGACGAGGAGGCGCCCGAAGCCTCGGGGGATTGCTGTGACGTTTGCGCTGGGGGCGTCACCCCGGCGGGCGCAGCGCGGGCCGCATGAGGGTCGCAGTCCTCGCCTCGGGGGAGGGCACCAACCTGCAGGCGCTGCTCGACAAGGTCCACGGACGGGAGGGGATCGAGATCGTCGCGGTGGCGTCCGACAAGCAAGAGGCGCGGGCGCTGGAGCGGGCGCGGGCCTCGGGCGTCGAGACGGGCGTGTTCTCACTCGATGGCTACGGCGGCCGAGCCGAACGCGACCGAGCGATGGCTTCCTGGCTTCGCTCGCGGGGCGCCGAGCTCGTGGTCCTGGCCGGATATATGCAGCTGCTCTCCGATGAGTTCCTGGGCGCCTTCCCCGGCAGGATCCTCAACGTCCACCCGGCGCTGCTGCCCGCGTTCCCCGGCCTGCGTGCGGTCGAGCAGGCGATCGAGTACGGCGTGAAGGTGTTCGGTGTGACGGTGCACTTCGTCGACCAGGGCGTCGATACCGGCCCGGTCATCCTCCAGCGGGCGCTCGAGCTCCCGGACGCCGGCTCGGCGGAGGAGGTCGTCGAGCGGCTGCACCCGATCGAGCACGAGCTGCTGCCCGAGGCCGTCCGGCTGATCGCGCGGGGGGCTGTCAGGATCGATCCCGAGCGGCCCCGGCGCGTCATCGTCGACCGGTAGAGTCGGGACGAGATGGAACGGGCCTCCACGACGCCGTCAGCCCCGCTCATAGCCGTCGAGGTTCAGGTCGCGCGGGCACTTCTTTCGGTGTCGGACAAGACTGGGATCGTTGAGTTCGCCCGCGGCCTGGCCCAGCTGGGTATAGAGATCGTCTCCACGGGCGGGACCTACCGTGAGTTGGCCGACGCCGGGGTGCCGGTCCGTTCGGTGTCGGACCTGACGGGGTTCCCGGAGATCATGGACGGCCGCGTCAAGACACTTCATCCCAAGCTGTATGCCGGCATGCTCGCGGTGCGCGACGAGCCGGACCACCTGCAGCAGGCGGAGGAGCATGAGGTCGAGTTCGTCGATTTGGTGTGCGTCAACCTGTATCCGTTCGAGCGGACCGCCGCCATGCGGGGGGTAGAGGAGCGCGAGGTCATCGAGAACATCGACATCGGCGGGCCGACGATGATCCGCGCCGCGGCCAAGAACTACCGCTACGTCGCACCGGTTGTGAGCCCGGAGAGCTACGACGCGGTTCTCGCGGAGCTTCGCGAATCAGACCGCAGGCTGGCCCCGGCCACCCGCCAGAACCTGGCGGCGGAGGCGTTCGCTTACACGGCGCGCTACGACACGGCGATCGCCCGCTGGTTCCAGGAGCGGCACGAGGACTTCCCGCCGATGCTGGCGCGGGCGTACGAGAAGGTGCTCGAGCTGCCCTACGGCGAGAATCCCCATCAACGGGCCGCGTACTACGCGCAGGTCGGGGCCCGGCGGCACGTCCTTTCGATGGTCTCGCAGCTCGGCGGCAAGGAGCTGTCCTTCAACAACATCCTCGATCTAGACGCGGCGCGGAGCTTGCTCGAAGAGTTTCAGGTCCCGGCCTGCGTGATCGTCAAGCACAACAATCCTTGCGGGGTGGCCCTGGGGTCTGATCTTCTCCAGGCCTACCAGCGGGCCTTCGCGTGCGATCCCATGTCCGCCTTCGGGGGGATCGTGTGCCTGAACGGGCGCGTGGATCGAGGGCTGGCCGAGGCGCTGGTGGGGCAGTTCATCGAGGTCCTATTCGCCCCGGGCTACGACGACGACGCCCTCGAGGTGTTGTCCTCGAAGCCTAATATGCGCGTGCTCGACAGTCGCGAGCAGCGGGTCTTGAGCGAGCCCGAGGCCGACCTACGCCAGGTGGCCGGCGGGATGCTCGTCCAGGATCCAGACTCCGGGCTCGAGGAGCGCGATGAGATGCAGGTCGTCTCCCAACGCCGCCCGACCGAGGCGGAATGGAACGAAGCCCTGTTCGCCTGGCGGGTGTGCAAGCACGTGCGCTCGAACGCGATCGTGGTCTCCCGGGAGCTGGCGACGGTAGGGGTCGGGGCGGGGCAGATGAGCCGCGTCGACTCGGTCCGGATCGCGCTGGAGAAGGCCTCCTGGCCGAGCGGTGGCGCTTCCGACGGCCCGCCTGCCGACCGCGCGCGGGGCGCGGCACTGGCCTCGGACGCCTTCTTTCCTTTCGCCGACGGGCCACAGCTGGCACTTGACGCGGGCGTCAGCGTGATCATCCAGCCGGGCGGGTCCGTGCGCGACGACCTGACGATCGAAGCGGTCGACAACGCCGGGGCCGCGATGATCTTCACCAGCCGTCGTCACTTCAGACATTGACCGCCGGGTCGGAGGGCGGAGCTCGGGACGCGATCGAGCGCCTCGGTGGCGATCCAGCCTCTCCGTACGAGGCGCGATTCGGCTTCAGCCGAGTCCTGCGCCTGGGGTCATTGGTGCTGGTCGGCGGGACGACCGCAATCGATGAAGACGGCGTCGTCCGAGGCGAGACGCCGTACGAGCAGGCGGTCATCGTGCTCCAGAAGATCGGGCATGAGCTCGCCCGGGCCGGATCGTCGCTGGCGGACGTGATCCAGACTCGAGTCTATGTGACCGATATATCGCGGGCCGAGGAGGTCGGGCGGGCGCACGGCGAGGCGCTGGCCGAGGTCCGGCCACTGATGACGATGGTCGAGGTGGGCGCGCTCATCGACCCCCGGATGCTGGTCGAGATCGAGGCGGTGGCGGTGGCGGTGGCTCGGTAGCCGGCCGCGCCCGGCGCTGTGCACGCTGCTCGGGCTCGTGTCCGATCTCTCGGAGCTGGTCGGTGTGAGCCGAGTTCGTGAGATCGAACACGACAATCCTGCTGGAACTCACCCAACCCGCCGCGGGCACCGCGCGCGAGAGATTGAACAGGTCCGCGGTAAGCAGGGACCTCGCGCCCCGGCGGTCCTGCCTGGCGCTGCAGGGCGCATGGGCCGCCCGGGAATCGAACCCGGATCTCGGAGCTTAAAAGGCTCGTGCGTTACCGTTACGCCAGCGGCCCGGGCTCAGGATAGAGCGGGCTGCGAGGGCTTCCGACTAGACCGCAGGCCGCGTGACGACCCACGGCCTGGGCCGTCAACCCGTGTACGAGCGGCTGGCGACGGGTAGCAGCGCATCGCTCGGCGCCTATGGGTATGGTTTCCGGTGCAATGAGGATGAGGTGTCTGAGGGCGCTGCTCGGCGTTGCCGCGATCATGGCTGGCCTGGGACTCGGTGCATCGTCGGCGTCGGCCGCGATCACAAGCGTGTTTGCGGGCCAGACGGTCAGTGGCAACGCGATCCCGTGCGTCGCGCAGTCGGACGGGACGCGCGTCTGCCACGGCACCTACAACAACGGGCCTGGCGGCAGCGACATCAGGCTGAAGAGCTTCGACGGTACGCCGCTGGCGGTGTACGTCACCTTGCCGCCGTCGCCGAGCTCCGGCACCGACGGTAACTACCCGCTGGTGGTGCAGAGCCATGGCTGGGACGAGCCGACCACCGGGCCTTCGGACACCCAGTACTACGGTCCCACCGGAGACTCTTGGGCGAACAGTGGCTACGCCGTGCTCCAGCTCGTCGCCAGGGGCTGGGGCGACTCGTGTGGATCCGCGGCGTCGCGGCAGTCGGATTCGACCGCCTGCGCCAACGGCTACCTCAGACTCGACGATGAGCGCTACGAGGCGCGCGACGTACAAAACGCAGCGGGCCTCCTGGTAGATGAGCTAGTGGCGAATCCGGCGCAGATCGGCGCCACCGGGGAGTCCTACGGCGGCGGCGTGTCGCTTGAGCTCGCCACCCTCAACAACCGTGTCATGAACCCGGACGGGTCGCTCAGCCCCTGGGTCAGCCCCGCGGGTACCGCCCTGCACATCGCGTTCGCCGCGCCGGTGATCCCGTGGAGCGACCTTGACTACGCGCTGCTCCCGAACGGGCGCACGCTCGACACCGCGATCACCTCACCCACGGCCGACCTGTCGCCGTTCGGCGTCGAGAAACTGTCGTTCGTCAGCGGTCTCTATGCCGAAGGACAAGCCGGCGGCTACTACGCCCCGGCGGGGACGAATCCCCAAGCCGATCTGACGACCTGGTATGGCGCCATCAATGCCGGCGAGCCATACGACACCAACTCGGAGGACCAGTACATCCAGGACCAGATCGCCCGCTACCACTCGCCCTACTACCTACTCGACAACGCGTATGGAACCGGCCAGGCGCGACCGGCGCCGCTTCTGATCGCCAATGGGTTCGCGGACGACCTCTTCCCGGTCGACGAGGGGGTGCGCTACTACAACCTCGACCGCTCGCGGTACCCAGGAAATCCGGTCTCCCTATTCGACGGCGACTTCGGCCACCAGCGAGCGCAGAACAAGGCGGACGTCAGGGCGCTCTTGTCCAGCACCATCCAGAGCTACTTCGACTACTACGTCAAAGGCGTTGGTACCCAGCCGCGGCTCGGCGCCACCGCGATGACCGAGACCTGCCCCTCGAGCGCTCCGTCGGGCGGGCCCTACACCGCCGGGAGCTGGTCGGCACTGCACCCCAAGACCGTCAGCTTTAGCTCCGGCCCGCCGCAGACAATCCTCTCGAGCGCCGGTAACCCAACGATCTCGCAGGCCATCGACCCGATCTCAGGCGGCGGCGCGTGCGCGACCGTCACCGCCACCGACCAGGGGCCCGGTGTCGCCACCTACCGGCTCCCGGCCGCGAAGGGCCACGGCTACACGCTGCTCGGCGCGCCGGCGGTCACGGCCGACCTCAACGTCACCGGCCAGTTCGCGTTCATCGCCGCGCGGCTGTGGGATGTCGACCCTTCGACAAATACGGAGACCCTGGTCGCGCGCGGCCTGTACCGGATCAATGGCAACGCGCCCAACGGCAAGCAGACGTTCCAGCTTCACCCCGGAGCCTGGGCCTTCGCTGCCGGGCACATCCCGAAGCTCGAGCTGCTGGGCCAGGATTCCCCGTACGCCCGCACTTCCAACGGCACGTTCTCGATCCAGGTCAGCCACCTGAGCCTCAGCCTGCCGGTCCGGTAGCCGCAAGCCTCGCGGCTGTCGTAGCGGACCGGTCGGAGAGTTCGCCCCAGAGCGGCGGCGACCCGGGCCTACAATGGCCGAGCCCCGCCCCCATGGTCTAGTGGTCTAGGACGCCTGCCTTTCACGCAGGAGATCGCCGGTTCGAATCCGGCTGGGGGTACTACTACTCCTCAGCAGGCATCCGGAAGTGCCTGCAAATCGGCAAGCTCTGAGTACAGACGGACTCCGCGTTCACGAGGTCTGCGTGATGGCGGGGTAGTGGTATGTGCCGTCCAGCGCATTCGTGCGCGGGCCGTACATCCGAAGTGTCATCTCGAACTGCCCACTCGAGGGACAGGGCAGCCAGTTGGACGCGTGTCCGGCGGGCGGCGTTGACTGGATGTAGATGTCAAGCGATCCGTCGGCGTTGTACCTCACGCCCGGTGTGCGGTTCCCGATTGAGTAGCGGTTGATCGGGTTCGGAATTAGGTAGAACGCGTAGTTGTACATCGTGAGCGACCAGAAATAGCGCGCAGGCGGCAACTGATGCGCAGCGAAGTGGATCACGTAGTGGTGATCGCCAGTAACCAAGCCGCTCGCGGGGGTCTCGAAGCCGATCACGTACATCGCCTCGCGGGGAATGTTGGCTCCGATTCCGTTGACGGCAATGATCGAGCGTAGGCTGTAGTCCGTGCCATAGCGCCCGGTGTCGGGCGGCGGTACGAACCAGCCGTTGTGCTGGGCGCCGTTGGCAAGCGCGGCCTTAAGCCGTAGCGTGTTGACGGTAGCGAGGCCATTGTCGGCGGCGCTTGTGAGTCCGGCGAGAACACCTGGGCTGAGGTTTTCCTTCGAAGGCTGCCTGCCGGGGCCGATACCCATCGTCGCCATCTCACGCAGGATTGGCGCGTCGCGCTCCGGCGGGGGACTCTTAGCCAGCGCGGTGCCGAGCTGGTCAAAGAAAGCAATCCCCGTTGGAAGCGTCGCCTTCCGCGCCGCCTTGATGATCCGCTTCGGGCGAGGCGGGACCCAGTTCAGCCCGTAGCGTTCGAAGTCCTTGAGGGGGATCAGCTTGTATCCGTCCTGCACCTTGTGCACTGCCGGCAGATCTGACTTGCCGTACACGAGCGTGCGACCGGAGAGCCAGACGAGGTTGTAGCGCGAGCGGATCCGCTTGATCCCGGCCGGCAGGCGGCCATGGAAGCGGGGACCGGTGATCGCCCAGTTGCCGCCGCCGTCGCCGGTTGTGCGGGTGCCGACGTACGCGAAGTCGTTCGTGTAGGGGTCAAGGAACTGCATCACGAAGTAACGGTGCCCAGGAATTCTCGGGATGTGGAGCACCAGCGGGCCGCGGCTCAGATCAAGGTGCGAATAGGTGTAAAGCGTGTCGTTGTTGATCTGAACGTTCGGCTGGTGAGCCGCCCCTGTGAGATGACGTTCGTTGCTCAGTTGATTGAACGGCGAGTCGCCATAGGCGTTCGGGACGGTAACGCTCGTGTGCTCGCGCTGCAGCCGCACGAACTCCATCAACGCGACGCCGTACACGAAGGCATCGGTGCCCGCCGCATAGGCCTGGGCCTCAGTCGCGTCCGATGATCCAGCCGCGCCGGAAGGAGCCCCGGAGACGAGTGCGACCGCCATGGCAGCGACCGTCGCCAACCCCGCAAGAATCGATGAGCGCGAAAACCTGCAATACATTGAAACCGGAGCCTTTCGTGACGGGAGCGGCGGCGGGCGCAGTAACAGGCGTGAGCCTCGATCGATACTGATCATGTTCCCGCAGCAGGCTTCGATCAATCGGTCGCGGTGAGCAATGCGAAGGGGTCCCGCGAGTCGAGCTGGATGGCTCAATAATCCCGCTCCCCTACGAAAGGCCTGTGGATGAGCACTACAGCTGACTCCCCGTCGGACACGCAGGCGGTTGCGGCCCAAGTCGCGCCCCAGACCTGGCTTGACAAGATCCTCGCGCTCGTGCCCCGCGGCCCGTCAAGCCACGCGCACATCATCTTCCTCGCAGCGCTCGGCATCTACCTCGTGCTGCTACCGCTGTTCGGTGTCACGGTGAGCGCCAAGTCGGAGCTGATCGGCGGCAACTACACGAACGTCACCTCCGATCTCGGCGCGTGCATCGCTGCCGGGCTCACCGTCCACCTCGTCAAGCGCGACCGCCGCCGCGGCCGCGAGCTCGAGCAATGGTTCCGCAGCGTTCATCAACGTCATGACGACCTTCAAGCGGCGATCGACCGCGCAATCGCTGGTGCCGAGCGGGCCGAGGCGGCGGCAAAGCGCTCAAGATGAGGATGGGGGAAATCTGATCGGGCGCAGGTGGCCTTTCGCCCGCGGTCCGGACGCCTTTCGCGCCTAACAGTGGCTCCTGTCTCCGTCAGATCTGGCCCGCGCTGGCGCCACTTGTCAGTTTTGTCAGACTGAGCGCGTGGGCAGGACGCTGCTCAACGCGCTGCCCGAGTGGGCGTTGGGCCGCCTACCAGTGTCGGGTCAACCGTCGCTTGAATCTCCACCATCGGGTGATCATGCGCCAGGCGCGCGTTTGACGAATGGCCTCCAGAGAGGCCTCGCTTTCATCAAGGGTTGAGCGTGTCTGATCGAGCAGCCGCCGCAGCTCCGCCTCGCTTGTCCGGACCTGATCGAGCTGTTGACGCAGTCCGGCTTCGGACTCCGTGAGGGCCTGAAGCCGGTCCGCGCGCACAACCTGCTCGGCTGGCTTGCTTCTCATGCGCTTGACCGCATCGAGCGCTAGCCAGCGGAACACGATGCGCAACCACATCACCATGGGAACAGGGTCGTCCGCGGCAAACCAGTGCAACTCTTGGACGCCACGAGCCGACCGGATCCATTCGGCGACGCGCCCGCTATCGCTTCTCAGCCCAGTCCTCTCCGCGAAGAAGACATGGTCTTCCAGCATCCACTGTCGCCCCGGCTGAAGCGCGGTTACAGGAGGTTCCTGGCCTGTCAGGTCTAGGTAACACGCCCGGACAACGTCCATGTCATTGGTTCCCACAAAGAGCCGAAACACCCCGCTGACCCGAGGATTCACATCAAGAACCTTGTACAACCCGTCTCGGCGGTCGTAGCGATATCCGATTCCGACACACCCGCGGTATCCCGCCGCGTCCATCAATCGCTGCGTGTGGGTCGCCACGGTCTCATTTGGCTGACATACCGCCAGGGAGGCTATTCCTGTTGCCCACAACTGTCGCAGCTTCCTGCCGGTGAAAATCACGGTATAGCCCCGAGTAGGAGCAAAGTAACCGTTGCACATCCAGACAGTGTCGACCTCTCCAGGGATGTACTCCTGTAGGACGACGTTCAGCGGGCCGCCAGCCGCTTGGCGGTGACCAAGCTCGTCGATCAGTTCTTGCCGCGAATCGATCATCGTGGTCGACGTCTGATCTGCCACGTATGGATCCGCCGCCTTCATCACGATCGGTAGCGCCGTGGACTCGACGAACTCTGCGGCATCATCGGGTGAAGCGGGATACGCAGTGGCGGGCGTTGGAATCCCGTGCTCCTTCGCCAGTAAATGCAGCTCCCACTTGTTCGACAGCCTTCGGATGACCCCTGGGACAGGCTGAGGAAAGAGAAACTGCTCCTGCAGCATCGCGCTATTACGTTCAATGAAGATTGCGACCCAATCCTTCTGGGTGAGAAGAATCGCTCGAGCGCCGTGAGTCGTTCGGATCTGCGCGCCGAAATCAAGAAGGAACGCCACTGAGTCTTGTTCAGGGAGAGAGAAGTCCCAGCGCACCTTTCTGGACCAGTAACGTGACGACCAGCCTGGCGTAGAGATGCCTTTGTGGCCGACGAGGTACATGGGGACTCCCAGGCGGCCCAGCGTGCGCGCGATCGACACGCCTTCATAGCCGTCTCGGTCGATTACCGCGACAGGTACGCTGGTATCGATCATGAAGGCCTTGGGTCCGCGGGAGGGACGGATACTTCCAGGAGAGCGACGGCTTGGCAAAAACGGATGATCCGTTTCCAGCGGCAGGAAGGGTCACCGCGACGATTGTCGCATCAGCCGCTCTGCTGAACGTTCGGTTATGAGGGGACGCGGCTATGCCGCGGAGGTGTGGGAAGCCGGGCGGGGACGACGATCCTCGGTCCGCACCCAGTGTTTGGCGAAGCCCTCTTCCAGGTAGCGCTACTCCGTCGGAGGGCGGGGGTTAAGGGGCCGAGGCTAGTCGACGCGGCAAGCGGGAAAGGCACCAGGAAGGCATTGGAAAGTAAGTGCGCAATAGCCGGACGCATGACGCCGCTTCGAATGGATCGCCGTTCGACGGGGCCGAGCGCGGTCTGTCTATAACCATCTCCGGAAGCGGCAACGGTGCCCATGCCCTGGCCGTCGTCGCCTCTCAGAACACAGACGTCGACATCGATTGGCTAACCGGCTCGGAAGAACGGGCGCGCCTCTTGCGTCGAGGACTGTCGCAGAACGGGTTGCGCTCAACGGGTGCCGTCGCCGCCAGGGCCGGTCACATCCGCACCATCACCGCCGATCCCGCAGAAGTGATTCCGCGTGCAGACGTGGTTTTGATCCTCGTGCCGGCGTTCGCCCACGGTCATGTGTTGCGGCGAATCGCGCCCTATCTGTCCGAGGGGACAACTCTCGGCTGCATGCCGACGCGGGGCGGCTTCGAGTTCGACGCGACGCGTCTCCCCGGTAGCCGGGCTCGCGAGCATCCGACGACCTTTGGCCTCCAGACCCTGCCCTGGTCCACGCGGGTCACTAGGCCCGGAGAGTTGGTTCACGTAGGAGCGGTGAAGCGAGAGGTGTTGCTTGCGGCGCTACCTGCTGGCCGCGCGGCAGCGATCGCTCAGCAACTGGGAAGAATACTCGGGACCCGTGTCATTCCGACTGACAGTTTCCTTGGATTGACGCTCGGCAATCCGGGTCAATTCATTCACCCCGGCCTCATGTACGGTCACTTCCGATCGTGGGGTGGCGAAGAGTACGACGAGGACGAGATTCCACTGCTGTATGCCCAGGCGACCCACGAGATAGGTGAACTCATCGGCCAGCTGTCACACGAGGCGCTCGCGGTGACACGCCAGCTCGAGGCTTGCAGCGGCGGCATCCTGCACCTCCGTGCTGGGGTCATCCCCATTCATGCTTGGTTACGGAGGGTCTATGGGCACCTCTCCGAGACAAGCACGATTGCTGCGTCCTTGAGGACCGGGCCCATCAGGGCACGGAAGGCGCCAATGCTCGAGGTTCGGCCGGGCAAGTTCGTGCCGAACTTCGGGTACCGCTATCTCAGCGAGGACGTTCCGTTCGGACTTGTCGCTACGCGCGCGCTGGCCGAGATCGCAGATGTCAAAACCCCCACCATCGACGAAGTCATCACCTGGGCGCAGTCAGTGCTGAAGAGGAACTACCTCGCTGGCGGCAGGCTACAAGGAGCCGACATGGGCGATTTACGGGTCCCCCAAAACTATGGAATCTCGACGCTGACCGATCTGATCGACTGGTACAGCGAGCGCGGAGCGGCCTTTGGGGTATCGCGGCTGCGTGCGCCCGCCATACCGCTGTGATCGACATCTGCTCGACCGCGCGCTCATCTGGCGCCAAGCCAGAGACAGGCTCATCGGCCAGCATCCCGACGTGCCCCACCACTAGACGCGATCCCGGTTAGCCGCGTCTGCGGTTCACCCCGTGCGAGGCGTGCCTGGATCGCTGCAAACGCCAGAGGAGCGCCGCACAGATCACCACCGTCGCGCACAGAACGAGGCCTGCGAACACGCTGGCTACGGCGGCCGCTGCGGCCATGAGCTGGTGAGCGTAGGCGAAGGGCCCTGGGTGGTCGCCAAACCGCTCTGCGAAATGGTGGGTGCCGGCGCCGGCGAGCACGCTGAGGACCGTGAAGACGAGCGTGGCCGCACCGGCCGCGGCAACCCACCGCGGAACTCGGACGCGCGGCGGACTAGGGGGCCTGCTGACCGGCAGGTCAGCCACGAGCGTGTCGAGCTCGCCGTAGGTCCGCGCTGCGGACAGGACTTCGAGCCGCTCCTCGAGCTCGTCCGTACTGAGTCGCCCCTCGACCGTTGCCTGTCTTAGGCGCTCGGCTACCTGCTCTCGATCGGCATCTGACGATCGAATCGATGGGACTCTGGCCATCGCATTGAGCGTATCGCAAGGCTTTTGCTCGCGCTGGTGCTAATAGGGGTAGCAGAGGAAGCATGCCTACAAATACGAACCTCCAACGACTCCATGAGGCCGGAGTGTCGATCTGGCTCGACACGCTCTCACGCGAACTGCTCGATAGCGGGGAGTTCGCCGGCCTGATCAGCGACTACAGCGTCACCGGCGCGACGTCGAACCCCACGATCTTCGCCAAGGCGATCACCAGCTCCGATCTCTACAACGACCAGCTGCGCGCGCTGGCCTCGGCCGGCCAGCGGGACCCCAAGGAGCTGTTCTTCTCGTTGGCGTTGGACGATGTGCGCGAAGCCGCGCGGCTGCTACGCCCGGTCTATGAGCGCAGCGAAGGTGCCGACGGGTTCATCTCGTTTGAGTGCACGCCTGACCTGGCCGACGATACCGAGGCCACGATCGCGCAGGCCGCTGATCTGTGGGAACGGCTCGAGCAACCGAACGTGATGATCAAGGTGCCCGGAACGGCCGCCGGTCTGCCGGCGATCGAAGAGCTCACCGCCAGAGGCGTCAACGTCAACATCACGCTGCTGTTTTCGATCGAGCGCTACGAGGAGGTGATCGGCGCGTATATGCGTGGACTCGCAGCCCGCGCGGAAGCTGGCGCGTCCCTAGACAAGATCACGTCCGTCGCCTCCTTCTTCCTCTCCCGGATCGACACCAAGGTCGACGAGCAGCTGCCCGAGGGCTCGCCGCTGCGCGGCCAGGTCGCGCTCGCCTCGGCACGCGTGGCCTATCAGCGGTATCTGGCGAAGTTCGCCGGGCCCGAGTGGGAGCGGCTCCACGGCCTTGGCGCCAAGCGTCAGCGACCGCTTTGGGCCAGCACCGGGACTAAGAACCCCGAGTACTCGGATGTGCTTTACGTCTCTGAGCTGGTCGGGCCGGAAGTCGTGAACACGATGCCCGATCAGACGCTGCATGCGTTCGCCGATCACGGCGAGGTCAGGCCGACTCTCGCCGCTGATCCCGGAGCCGCAGCCAAAACGCTGGGGGAGGCTGAAGCGGCAGGGATCGATCTAGCGAGCATCACCAGCGAGCTCGAGCGGGAAGGAGTCCAGTCGTTCTGCGACTCCTACCACCAGCTGCTCGACTGCATCGAGTCGAAGCTCGGCTCGCTCATCGCTGCGTGAGCGGCGGCTGAGCGAACGGGCGTCGCCTAGGCCAAGCCACTCGCCTCCAGCGCCTCGCGAGCGGCGGCGGTGGGCTCGTCGAGCAGGCCATCCAGGCGCGTCCCCGCCAACCGGGAGAGTTTGGCGGCCAGCTGATCGCCGGTCATCGGATTGTTCGGCGAGCCGGTGGCCCACTCCACTCGAGCCAGCTCCTCGCTGCCCAGCGCGAGGGCCGCGCCAGTCTCGGGCAAAGAGTCGTCGAGGCGGACGGTGACTCGGCGAGCGGCCAGGTGGCGGGCCTGCGCATCGACTGCCTGAAAGCAAGCTGGCCCGAGCGGTGGCCCGTACAGGAGCGTGTAGGCCACGGTGTATGGAATGGAGAACTTCGCCTTCAGGCCGTCCTCGGCGTCGTCGTAGGGAGCAGCCTGCCGGGCGCGGGGGTGAACCGTTACGGTCAGGGGAGCGTCGAGATGGGCCCGGTCCCGAGCCTGCGCGGCTGCGTCGATCGGGCCGTGCGTCTGCAGGCAGCAGGGGTAGGCCTTGATCCAGTTCTCGGCGACCGCACTGCGTTCAGCGGGCTCGTCCAGAAACTCTGGCCAGGTTCCTCCGAAAGCCTGCTCGAACCCTCCCGGTCCTGTGGGAAGATCAGCGGTGGCGGTGGCGCCGAGGCTGGCGAGCTGTGCTGCCATCAGCCCGGAGGCCGCCGCGGCGCCAACTTGGATCGACTTGGCGTCCGAGCCGAACGAGCGGCGCAGTCCGCTGGCCTCAGCCAACGCCAGCCGAGCGGCTGTGGCCACGATCTCGTCACGGAGGTGGCCCAGTAGGACGGCGGCGGTGACAGCCGCGCCCACGGCGCCGCATACGGCAGTGGGATGCCAGCCGCGCTCATACAGCGCTGGGTGGCTTCGGCGGGCGAGCGCGCCCATTGCCTCAAAGCCCTCCGCGTATGCACGGAGAACGTCTCCGATCGTCGCGCCAAGCTGGGTGCCGAGGATCAGCGCCACCGGCGCGGTCGGCGCGCTGAGGTGGGCGAGGCCGGGGACGTAGGTGTCGTCGAAGTCGAGCACATGGCCGGCGACCGCGGCGGCGAGCACCCGGCCCGACACGCCTTCGGCTATCGCTCGCGCGCAGCGGGCTGCACGCTCCGAGGTGCCGGCCGAACTGCAACCGAGCCAGTCGAGGAACGCGACCCGGTAGCGGGCGTCGAGCTCCTCACCTAGGCCGGTCGCTGCCGCGCCCGTATCAGGCGTGCTGGTCATCCCCCGAGGTAGGCGCGGCGCAGCCGCTCATCGCCGAACAGCTCCTGAGCGGGCCCGTCGTGACGGAGTCGCCCCTCGCTGAGCACATAGCCGTGGTCGGCGACCGTAAGCGCCAGGCTGTTCTGCTCGACCAACACCGTGGTCGTTCCCTGCTGGCGGATCCGAGCGACGGCATCGAACACCTGGCGGGTGACGATGGGGGCGAGCCCAAGGCTGGGCTCGTCGAGCAGCAGAACGGCGGGCTCGGTCATCAGGGCCCTGGCGATCGCCAGCATCTGCTGTTCGCCGCCCGAAAGCGAACCTCCCGGCTGGTTCATCCGGTCAGCAAGGAGGGGAAACAGCTCCACCACCTCGCGGATGCGGGCCTCCAGCTTCCCGCGGCTGAGCAGGTGGCCGCCGACCCGCAGGTTGTCCCTGACCGAGAAGTCGGCGAGGATCCGTCGACCCTCAGGGGCCAGCGCGATGCCTTCCGAAAGCTTGCGTGAGGGGCCGATGCGGGTGATGTCGCGGCCCTCCAGCGTGACCCGTCCCTTGCGGGGTCGAACCACCCCGGCGATCGCCTTCAGCGTGGTGCTCTTGCCCGCGCCGTTCGGACCGAGAATGCACACCACCGAACCTTTGGGCGCTTCGATAGAGACTCCGAGTAGGGCGTCGATCGGTCCGTAGGAGCAGTAGATGTCCTCGACCGCGAGCATTGCCTCACCGCTCCAGTCCGGCTTCCGCCTGGGCTCCGCCCTGTTGATCGGTGTCCTGCGGGCCGAGATAGGCGTCGATCACGCGCGGGTCTGACCTGACCTCCTCCGGGGTACCCTCGGCGATCTTCGCGCCGAAGTCCATCGCCACCACGTGGGATGCCGCGCTCAACACCAGCTCCATGCTGTGGTCGATCAGCAGCACGCTGGCTCCCCACTCGTCCGGGATGTGGCGGATCAGCTTGGCGAGCGCTTCGTGCCGCGCCTCCGGGATTCCGGCCGCCGGCTCGTCCAACAACAGCAGCTTGGGGTCCGTGGTGAGGGCCCGGCCAATGTCGACGAGCTTGCGGTCGCCGAACGGAAGCTCGCTGGCACGGCGACCGCGCAGGTGGGAGATCCCCAAGAACTCGAGTACACGCTCCGCGCGTCTCCGCGACTCTCGGTTGTGGCGCCTGGCCTTGGGCAGCCGGAAGAGATTGGTGAGCAGCCCAGGGCGGGAGATGTGGTCGGCGCCGACCAGCAGGTTGTCGAACACGGTCAACTGGTTGAACAGGGCGACGTTTTGAAAGCTGCGCGAGATGCCGTGCTTGATGACCTGGTAGGGCCGGAGCTTGAGAATGTCGACATCGTCGTAGTGCACCGAGCCCGACTCGGGCTCGTAGAAGCGGTTGATCACGTTCAACACCGAGGTCTTACCGGCGCCGTTTGCTCCCATCAGCGCGCTGACCACGCTGTCGCTGAGATCCAAGTCGAGGTTGTCGATTGCCTTCACGCCGCCGAACGACAGGGACACCCCGCGCAGGCGCAGCATCGCCTAGCCCACCTCCACGCCGGATGGTGGCGCGGCTGCGCGTGGCTCGCGGCCCCTCCACCTACGCAACCCCTGCGAGACGCGATACGGGAAATCGGCCAGGCCGCGGGGAAGGAACAGCAGCAGCAGGACCACCGCCCCACCCAGGATCACAGGCTCCCAACCGCTTGAGCTGCTGGTCTCGGCTTCGATGACTGCCAGGATGACGGCTCCGGCCAGGGAGCCCCACACCGAGGCGAGACCGCCCAAGACCACAGCGGCGAAGAAGAACAGCGACAGCGAGAACGGAAACGAATCGGGCGACACCAAACCCTGTAGGTGGGCGTCGAGGTCACCCGCCACGCCGGCGAAGAAGGCGCTGGTCGTGAACAGCAGGACTTTGGTCGCCGTCACGTTGATGCCCATTGCAGTGGCCGCCGCTTCGCTGTCTCGAACCGCGGCGAATGCGCGACCGGTACTGCTGGCCAAGATGCTGAAGATCGCCACCAGACAGATCGCCAGCACTACCAGTGAGAAGTAGTAGAGCTCGGTCGGGGTGGGGAAGATCGTATTTCCGATCCGTGGCGGGGGAACGGTGAGCCCGGTGCGGCCCTGGGTGAGGCTTGTCCAATTCAGCGCGATCTCCGGTACGGCGACACCGAACCCGAGCGTGAGGATCGCGAGGTAGTGGCCACGCAGGCGACCCGTCGGGAGCCCCAGAAGAAGTCCGATGACGGCGGTCGCGGCTCCGGCTCCCAACACCTCGATCGGGACCGGCAGCCCGCTGATGTGGATCGCCAGCAGTGCCGCCGCGTAGCCGCCGATCGCCAGGAACCCCGCTTGCCCGAGCGATATCAGACCGCCAAAACCCACCAGCAGGTTCAGAGACACAATTGCCAGCCCGTAGACGAGGGCCTGAGTGGCCGTGTACATCACGAACGAGTCGCTGCCCTCAAAGGCGGGGAAGACGATCGCCACGATCGCCACCGCCGCGATCGCCAGCGTTCGCAGGCCGAGCGGCAGCCTTCGGATCGACCTTAGGAGTGCGCCGCGCCTCGCGGGGGTTACCGGTATTTCGCTCATTGCCGGGAGACGGCCTGAGCTCCGAATAGCCCGTCCGGGCGTACGTAGAGGATCGCGACGATGACCGCGAAGATCAGCGTCAGCTGAAGGTTCGTCGACACATAGGCCGCGATCAGGTTGCTGGCCACGCCGATCAGAAAGCCTCCGACGACTGCTCCAATCAGCGAGCCGAACCCGCCGACGATGGCCGCCGCGAACGCAAACACCGCCACCTGATCCATCATGGTCGGCTGCAGGCTCACCGACGGAGCCACCAGAATCGCCGCGATCCCGGTGAGTGCCGTGCCCGCCGCCCAGGACCCGGTGACATAGAGATTGGTGCGGATGCCCATCAGCGAGGCCACCTCGCGATCAGCGGCAATCGCCCGCATCGCCAGGCCCACACGGGTCCATTCGAACACCACGAACAGCAGCAGCCCGATGGCCACCGTGAGACCGATGATGAATAGGTCGTTAGGCGTGATAAGGAACGAGGCCACGTTCACCGAGGTTCCGGAGAGCGGCTGTGGTATCGACTTCGGCCCGTACCCCCACAGAACCCCGGCCAGCCCCTCGATCAAGATCAGCAGCCCAAGAGTCAGCACGATCTGGACGAGCACCGTCGATCGCTCGACCCTCCGCATCAGGACTCCGTTGGCGAACCCTCCGATCAGCATCGCGATCACCATCGCCAGGAGCCAGGCTCCTGCAAAGGGCAGTCCTGCGTGGTTCAACAGCGACCACAGGATCAGCGTCACCACTGTGGCCATCGCGCCGAAGGCGAAGTTGACCACGCCGGAGGTCTTGAAGATCAGCACCAGCCCCAAGGCAGCAAATGCATAGATGCCACCAAACCCCAGTCCACCGATAACGAACTGGAAGAAGTTGTGCATGGCGACCGAGGTGCCTTAGGCCTTCACTTGATCGGGGCCAGCTGCCCTCCTCGCGCCTGCACCATGAACATCTTGGTCAGCCCGACATGGCTGCCGGAGCTGTAGTTGACGGTGCCGCCCAGTGTCTGGAGGTTGTGGACGCTGTCCAAGCCCTTGATGTAGCTGGCGCGAGTTAGCTTCCCGGACACGTTCTTGAGCCCAGCGACCGCCACCTGAGCCTCCGTCCACCCCCAGGCGGCAAAGATCGAGACCGGAGCGCTCGGCTCGTACTGGTGCATCGCCGATTCGAACTGACTGACTTGTGAGTTGCTGGTGCTCTGTAGGGGCGGGATGAACGCGCCGACGTAGCTGCCTGGGAACTCCTGCTGGGCGGCCGAGAAGCTCTGCGGTATCGCCGAGACTTGGCTCATCAGCCGAACCGGGTGGAAGTTAAGGGCGGCCATCGCGTTCAGGAACGCGATCGTCGGTTGTGGAATGGCGAGGATGATCACTCCGTCAACCCCGGCCGACTTGAACTGCTGGGCGTCAGGACTGAAGTCGGTCTGCGTGGGGTCGTAGGTGATCACCTTCGCGGGCTTGAGGCCCGACTGCAAGACGCCCTGGTAGAGACTCTGGCCGAAGTCGTCGTTCTGGTAGAGGACCCCAACCTTCTTGAGTCCCTTCTGCTGGGCGAAGCTCCCCAGCAGCTTGCCCTCGATCGTGTAATGCGGCCACACGTTGAACAGAATCGGGGGCGTGTTCTGAAACAGGTAGGTGGCACCGGTCTGCGGGCCAACCAAGGGGATGCCCTGAGGCGTGAGAACATTTAGCACGGCCTTGGTCGTGGCCGAGCCGTTGACCGCGACTTCGCCGAGCTCTTGAGGGATCAGCTTACGGGTCTGCTGGACCGCGACCGGCGGCGTGTACTGGTCATCGAGCGCGGTCAGGTTCAACTTTCGCCCGTTCACGCCACCCTGGGCATTGACCATCGCGAAGTAGGCCTTGACTCCGGCGGTCGACTCGCCATAAAGAGCGGCCGGACCGGAGAACGGAACGGTCTGTCCGAAGGTCACCGAGTTATTGGTCACGCCGGCGGAGGAGCTGCTTCCGCTGCTGGAGCTGCTTGCGCTCTGCCCACAGGCAGCAATCGCCACGGCCATGACTGCCCCCGCCAACACAAATCGCAGCCCCCGAACGGATCTCAGATCCCACACCATCTTCTTCCCTCCTGCCGGGCCGGATATGTCTACGCGTAGGTTCGCTTTATTCCATTACCCGCTAGGCCAGCGGTCTAAGCTGGCAGCGTCTGGGGTCTGTCAGTCAGTAGCACGCACGCGTCGTGACCGTACTCGGCCTAAGCCGCCACGGACCGCGTGCTCAAGGGGCCAGCAGCCGGACGCGCCGGGGCGGGCGCCGCCACGAGCGCGGGGGTTCCCCTTCGCCGGGCCAGTAGCCCCACCAGCATCCACCCGACCGGCACCAGGGACCAGAAGCTGACGATCCGGTAGAGCAGCACCGCCGCCAAGGCGGTGGAGGAGTGCATGCCGTAGGAGATGAGCAGGACCGACATCGCGCCTTCGACGACGCCGATCCCGCCGGGCGTGATCGGCAAGTTCGCGGCGATCTGACCCACGCCATAGGCGACGAGCACACCCTCCCACGGCACATGACCAGAGACGGCGAGGATCGAGCAGGCCAGGCAGCCGCAGTCAAACACCCAATTGGCCAGCGCGGGGACGAAGCCGGCAGCGACCAGCCGCCGCGAGATGCGGACGCCGGCAGCGGCGAGCCGCCCGGCGCCCACCGCGGGCAGCTTGCCGGTCCGCGCGAGGACGCCTGCCGCAACCAACGCGGCGCCGAGCGCCGCGGTCACCGCCAGCGCCGCCGGCTCGAATGTTGCGGCCGGACCCTTGCCACCGGCGAGGTCAACCCCTACCACCAGCAAAAGCAGGAGTGCGCCGACGGAGATCGCGGAGCTGAGCACCGGAACGGCGACGGCAAGGCCGCGAGGCACGCCGCGACGCCGGAGCTGGGCGAACGAGAACGCGGTGGCCCATGCCACGCCGCCAGGAAGCGAGACCACGAGCGCGTTGCCGGCCAGGGTCAGCGCGACGATCGTCCTTAGACGGAGACGCATTCCGCCGGACCGCAGCAATAGAAGGAACATCCACGCGTACGCCACGGTCGAGATCGCCTCGGCATAGATGGCCCACTTCAGCCAACGCCAGTTGGGGTCGCCGAGGCGGTCGAAAGCCGCCTGGAGCGTGTTCCATTGATCGGCGATCGTGACGAGCGCTGCCCCCGCCAAGCCGAGCGCCAGCAGCCATCGGCCCCAGCGCAGGGCCCGGAGCAGCCTGGGGGGCACTCGCCGGGACCATGGGTCGCTCGAGGACCTCGCAGAAGCGACGGTGTCAACAGTCGTCGGCGCGGCCGCGTCCGGGCTGGACTCGTAACTCCGTGCCCTCAATCGGATGATCGCCCACGCCGTCAGTGCGACGCTGAGGGCTGAGCCGATCATCACCCGCAACAGCGAAGGCTGGGAGTGACCGCCCGTGGCCAGGTGGACGATAGTCCCGACTGTGTTGCAGAGGGCCACGAACGCCAGCACCGACACGGCGCCGGTGAGACGCCCTCCGCCTCGCGAAGCGGCCCTCGTCCACGCTTCGGCCATGCGGGCACGATCTCATCGCTCCGTCGGAGGTCTCTAACTCGTGGTGAAGAAGACTCGAAGAGCCGTGACACGGATTTGACGCTCCCGCCCCCGGGTAGCCCGGAGAAGGACCATCCGGAAAGGAGCAGCGATGGGTGATCGAGCACAGCGGGTAAAGGGCAAAGCCGAGGAGACCAAAGGCCGCGTCAAGCGGGAGACCGGTATCGCCTCCGGGCGTCCGGGGACCGAGGCCCGAGGCGCAGGCGAGGAGTTCAAGGGAAAGGCGCGCAACGCCGTCGGCAAGGCTCGCAGCACCGCAAAGAAGAGCACGCGCTGACGCCACGGACCGATACGTGAACACGCTGGCGCCGGAAGGCGTCAGCGTGAGGCGAGGCTGCGAAGCCCCAGATCCATCCCCAGGCTCGCGTAGCGCCTGAGCATGTGTCCTTCGGCGGACTCGAGCACCTGCTCGAGCGCGTCAACGAACCGTCGCAGATCCACCTCATCGATCGTCAGCGGGGGGAGCACCTTGATCACATTCATGTGATGCCCCGCGACCTGAGTCAGGATCCGGTGGTCACGGAACAGGGGCACGATTACCAGCTGTGCGAACAGCCCCGGCTGTCGGCGCTCGATCGCCTCCCACACCAGACGGGCAGTCCGGCCGGAGGGGGGACCGAGCTCAAGCGCCCACATCAGACCGAGACCACGGACGTCTCGCACGATCTCGAACCGTTCCAATAACGGCCGCGTCATCTCCAACAGCAGCTGCCCCAGTTTCGCGGCGCGTGCCACCAGCCCATCGCGCTCGATCACGGCGAGCGTCGCCAGGGCTGCCGCGCAGGCGAAGTCGCCGCCGCCGAAGGTGGAACCGTGGACCACGCTCCGCTCCATCGAGTCGAAGGTCGCCCTGAAGACGTTCCGGCTGGTGAGCAGCGCGCCCGCCGGGACGTATCCCCCCGACAGAGCCTTCGAGAGCGCCACCAGGTCGGGCTCGATTCCCCAGTGCTCGAGCGCCAGGAAGCGCCCGGTGCGGCCCAGGCCGGTCTGCACCTCGTCGACGATCAGAAGAGCTCCCGCCTGGTGGCAGAGCTCGAGGGCGCCCGGGAGATAGTCGTCGGGAGCTATGTACACGCCCTTGCCCTGGACCGGCTCGACGATCAAGGCGGCTACATCGCCCCGTCCGAGCTCTCGCTGCAGCGCGTCCAGATCGCCAAACGGGACCTCGTTGCAGTCGGACAACAGCGGACCGAAGCGCTCGCGGAACTCCTCGTTGCCGTTGACCGACAGCGCTCCCATCGTGAGGCCGTGAAAACCCCGCTCGCAGTAAAGGATGCGCGCCCGCCGCGTGGCCGCGCGAGCGAGCTTCAGCGCTCCTTCCACCGACTCCGTGCCCGAGCTCGTAAGCACGACCGCGTCGAGCGAGCTCGGGGTGCGCCCGATCAGCTCCTCGGCGAGGACCCCGGCCAACGTCGAGAGCCCGAGCTGCGGCAGGCTCGGCGTGTCGGTCTCGAGTACCCGCTGAAGCTGGCGCTTGACGTATGGGTGATTGCGTCCTAGCGCGAATACGCCATAGCCAGACAGCAGGTCGAGGTACTCGTGGCCCTCGCGATCGATCAGCCACGGACCGCGACCGTGCGCCCAGTCACGATCGAAGCCAAGCGTGCGCAGTACGCGGCCCAGCTGCGGGTTGAGGTGACGCTGGTTGAGCGACATCGCTTCAGGAGCGTGTTGCTCGAGTAGCTCGACGACGTCAGGCCAGTGGTTGTTCGTACTCATCGGATGGGATCGAAGCAGATCGTTCGGTGCCGGGGTCCCGCAAGTAAGATTTTCACGGGAGAGCGGGGATGAAGCAGCCACTCAAACGGACAATCGTCGCCTCGGTCGCAATCGCGCTGCTGTTGGGGGTTGCCGCCTGCGGCGGCTCAAAGTCGAAGACCGCGTCGAGCTCGACCAGCGCCGCGACGACAACGGCCGCGGCCCCCAGTGCCAACCCGGCAACGGCCACCACTGCCACGGCCACGAGCGGTCCGGTTCATGCGACGCTGCATGGCGCCAACCACGCGCCGGTGGCGGGCAAGAATTGGGCGTATACGGTGCATGTCACCGACGCCAGCGGCAAGCCGCTGGCGGGGACAGTGCAGACGGACTTCGTGGTGTCCGGCTTGGGCGTCGTCGGCAAGGAGACACCAGCGGTCCACAAGCTGAAGAACGGGACGCTGAGCGACACGATCCAGTTTCCGGCCGACGCCGTCGGCCACCCGATAACGCTCGTCACGGTCATCCACACCAACGCCGGTGCGGTCGCGCTGGGCTGGCCGGTGAACGTCTCCAAGTGAGTCGGCCGCCGCAGGCGGCTGGATCGTTCACGTCGCCCACGCGCTCCGAGCACGATCCGGACGGCGCCGCGGCCTTTCCCAAGCGCGGCGGCGCCGAGGTCATCGCCGAGCAAGTCGTCAAGACCTATGGGACGGTGACGGCATTGCGCGGCGTGGCGTTCAGGGTCGCGCCTGGGGAGTTCGTGGTGATTGCGGGGCCTTCCGGATCGGGGAAGAGCACGCTGCTCAACCTGATCGGCACGCTGGATCAGCCGGATTCGGGCACGATCGTGGTGGGCGGCCGGCCCGTCCCGTTGCCCAGTCAGGCGGTCGAGTTCCGGCGGCGGCTGGTGGGGTTCGTCTTCCAGGACAACCTGCTCCTGCCCTATCTGAGCGCTCAAAGCAACGTTGAGACGGCGCTGATGGCAACCGGTGTCGGCCGTGAGGACCGCCAGGAGCGCTCCCAGCAGTTGCTGGTCGAGGTCGGGCTCGGGCATCGCGTCCGTCACCTGCCATCGGAGCTCTCGGCGGGGGAGCGCCAGCGAGTAGCGGTCGCCCGGGCGCTCGCCAACGAGCCGAGGCTGCTGCTGGCGGACGAGCCGACCGGAGCACTGGACTCCGCCAGTTCAGAGCGGGTCCTGTCGCTGCTCGCAGCGATGCGCGAGCGCCACGGGATGACGATGATCATCGCCAGCCACGACGACGCGGTCACCCGGCGCGCAGACCGAGTTCTGCGCCTCGCCGACGGACAGATCCAGGAGTGAGCTCCAGCCGCTCCCGGGGCCGCAACCCGCTCACGTCAGGGCCAGGGCCACCACCGAGCGCATCCGTGTGACTCGCCAGATGGGATAGAGCGCTCCCAGGGTGCCGATGGCCACCCCGATCAGGGCCGCACGGCCGACGCCCCACGCCGTCAGATCCGGCGAGATGAAGCCGCCCAGGCCGAGCGCCCCAGGCAAGAGCTCGCTCGCCACGAACCCAAGCAGGACCCCGAGGCCGGTGCCCAGCATGCTGACCGCCAGCGACTCGCTCAGCACGAGCGCCCCGAGCTGGGGAGCGCTCCAGCCGATCGTGGCCAGCAGCGCCAGCTCGCGGCGGCGTTCGATCAGCGCCGCCAGCATCGTGTTGGCGACTGCCAGGCCGCCGATCAGCAGCGCCAGCACCACCACCAGCAGCACGGCCTTCGAGATCAGGACCGTGCTCGACCCGGCGCGGACAGCTTCGCCCGGGTCGCTGATCGGGACTAGACCCGGGAAGGTCCTCGTCAATTCGTGCTCGGCCTTGGCCGCTGGAGTCAGCGGCCGCAGCTTGACGGCGAACGTCGTCACCTCGTTCGCGGTGCGCCCGGCGATCGCCTGGGCGTCTTTGAGCGTCAGCACGGCGCCCGAGTCTTCATAGGACAGTCCCGTGTGGTAGATGCCGGCGACCGACAGCCGACGACCGTTGACGCGCACAATCGACCCGGGGCGGAGGTGCAGCTGGCTCGCCAGGAGATCACCGGCCACCGCTCGCCCAGGGGTCATCCCCTGGCCGGCGGTGATCACCAGTTGGCGAGCGGGGAAGCTGCCGGGCTCAAACCCGATGACGATCGCGCCTGACGCCCCGCGGACGGCGTCGACCAGCAGCTGAAGCGGCGTCGCCTGGGCAACCTCCGGCTGGGCCCGCACCCGGGGCAGCAACGTCACCGGCAGCACAGACGAGGTCGGGTCGCCGGCGTCGCGCTGGAAGAGCCCGAGGTCGGCGCCGCCCAGATGCACGAACTGCGCGGCGGAGTTATTCAGGCCTGCTGACAGGGCCAGCAGGGCCACGACCGCGGCCACGCCGACCGCCACTCCCGCCGCCGTGAGGAATGTCCGTGCGGTGCGGCGGCGAAGGTTGGCGGTGACCAGCGGCAGCACGGCTGCAACGTATCAACGAGGTGTCCGGGCTCCCGGTCGCGGGCGACTGCCGTGCGGGGGGACCTCCTCCTCGCCGGACACCCGCGCGACCGCCCGCGAGCGGCCGAGCAGCGCCGCCCCCGCGGTGACCAGCGCCAGGCCTACGGCGAGCGGTGCCACCCGGTGCGAGGCCGAGCCCCAGACCTCCACCCCCGACCACAGAGCCATCAACACGGGCAGGGGGTCCTGCACGGCGCCGATGACGGGCGAGACCGTCACCGCTGGGCGAACCTGAAGCGCCGTCGTCTCCTCGAGAAACGCGAGCGCGCCGAACGCGACCGTGAGCACCAGCCAGACCACGGCGAGCACCCAGTCGCCCTTGGAGATGTCGTTGGCGAGCAGCTTGTTGACGAAGTCAACCCACGCGTACGCGAGCCCAGCGCCGATCACGACCGCAAGGCGGGCCCGCGGTCGCAGCCGGAAGAGCAGGTAGGCGGCGATGGCGGCCACCCCGACCACCACCAGCGGCACGGCCACCCGGCCGGCGGCCGGGTCGCGAACCGAGTGTCGCGGCGCAGCGGCCACGACGGCAGACACCCCAAGCACAATCGCGAGCGCGCCCAGTACCTCGACACGACCGATCCGCTCGCCGAGCTTAAGCCGCGCGACTGCGAGGAGCACGAGCTGGCTGGCCGACAGGGTCGGTTGGACGACGGTGATCGGTGCCAGCGCCAGCGCGAGGATCTGAAGCGGCCAGGCAATGACCAACAGGGCGGTACCCGCCAGCCAGCGCGGGCGATGCGCGAGCAGAAACAGCAGCGAGAACCGACCGCCCTCCTCTCGCGGCGACTCGCGGGCCTCGGACGCCTGGAAGACGACCGCGAACGCATTCGCGACCGCTGCCGCCAACGCCACGATCACCCCGGCCGCGATCAGGCGTGACCGCCCACCGCCGCCCGCTGATGGACGCACATCACCTGGCTGGGATGTACGAACAGGGCTCTCAGCGCGTGACCTCCTTCCGTCGCGGTGAGCCTACCTGATCGATATTTCACCCCCGCGAGCGTCGCTCCACATCCGATTACCTTCTCGCGCGGGAATTCATAGGATTCGCCTCAGTGGAACGCGTCCGCCTGGAGGACCGCCAGCAATTCCTCACCGCAGATGGCTCGTTGATCCGAGAGCTGGTAGGCATTCCCTCTGGCAACGGCCAGCAGCAGTCGATTGCGGAGGCCACGGTGCCCCCGGGTGCGGAGACCGTCGAGCATTACCACCGCACCACCGAGGAGGTCTACCTCTTCACCAGCGGTGAAGGCCGCATGCGGCTCGGCGATGAAGAAGCGCAGGTGCGGGCCGGCGACACGGTCGTGATCGCCCCCGGGGTGCGCCACAAATTGTGGAACACCGGCTCCCTGCCGCTTGTGCTGCTCTGCTGCTGCGCGCCTCCCTACCGCGATTCCGACACGGTGCTGAGCTGACGCCCCTGCGCCCGGCCGGGAATCCGGAACAGGGACCGCAGCCTGGCGGCCAGCATGATGTCGCCTGCCAGCGCGACCCGGCCGCTGAAGTATGCGTTCATGGGGTCCGAGTTGCCGGTCGCGAGCCTGACGAACTCAGCGGCCTCAAGCGTGATCGTGAGCTGGGGGTCGCTCTTGCCCTCGCCCCGGCGGGCGCGACATCGCCCCTCGGCGATCTGGAGCTCGTAGGTATCGGCGGCGCCTCCCGGGCCCCGAGTGATGCACCACCTGATCGTGGTCTCCATCCCGCTCGCGCCCTTGTGATCGAAATGCTGCGGCATCTGCCAGAAGATGGCCTCGAGCACGGCGCGGCGGATGGGCGTTCGAAGGACCTGCTCCAAACCACTGTCCGGAGTGCTGCGAACCGCTCGTGCGAACCCCTCCGCCAGCTGCTCCGGTGCCCTGGTCAGGCGCTTTCCGAGCACGACCTGCACCTGCTTGAGATTGGGTCGCTCGAACGTGACGATCCACCAATACTACAGTGCTGTAGGAATCCGGGCCAAGCGCGGGCGGATGCGCCGCCCGCCGCCAGTGGACGAGCCCTCCCCGAGTACCATCAGCCGCCCAGGGGCGGTTAGCTCAGCTGGTAGAGCGCCTGCCTTACAAGCAGGAGGTCGCCTGTTCGAG
>CAVWQN010000009.1:0-94060 GCA_963757075.1 uncultured Actinomycetes bacterium | reverse complement strand
GCCCAAGCTTCAGCAGACTGACCCCGATGACGTTGCGCACCATCAGGATCGGGCGCTCGATCAGGAAGTAGAGCCACATACCCATCCGGCCGGGGGCGGAGGTTGGGTTCGGGAGTTCGACTGGCACAGGCACGCCGTCGCTGCGCAAAGCGTCAGCCGCCCGGTGGGCGATCGTCAATTGTCCGAGCGCGGTCGGATGGCGGTCCGGCAGCATCAGGCGCCAGCCCACGAAGTCGTCAATCCTGACCAGTGAAGCGCGTGCCTCTTCGGCGAAATCGGCGAGCAAGCCGTTCACCTCGTCGTACCGCGACCGGTGCTTTCGATAACTGCTGTCCGTCGCGAGCGACAAGAGCAGAAGCCGGTCGGCGTGGCGACCCATTGCTTCGACGATGGTGCGAAGCGTCCGCTCGAACTCGGCGATGTCGAACGGCTCGATCACCACGTCGTTGGACCCCACGCTGAGGGTCGCAAGTTCGTAGGGGCCTCGTAGCCGCGGGACCTGGTGGCTGAGAACATCGGTCGCGCGTGCACCGTTGGATGACAGATTCGTGAATGGCAGCTCGAGCGCCTCGGCAAGCCACAGGGCCCAGGACTGCGGACGCAGCCGTCCGAGCTTGGGCGACTGATCGGCGTACGTCAAGCTGTCACCTAGCCCGACGACGCCGCGCGCCGTGCCCCACTCGCGCCCAACCGATTCAGCCTCCATCAGGCCGGAGCGTACTCAGCCCCCTGCGCCCCCGCCCAGCCCGAGGCAGGCCGCCTCAGCCCTTCGGAACGAGCGTGTAGCGGACCGTCTGCACGCGGATCAGGCCGTCGCGGAAGACGAACGTGTCGATCCCGTCCTCTGCCTTGACCTTCTCGGACTCGGCTTTCCACTCGAGCAGGAGGATGTCGTCCTCGTAGAGCTGCGTGGGCAGCTCCCAGTTGGCGCCCGGCAAGTCGGAAAGCAGCTTGACAAAGCCCTCGCGCACGCCGTCCTTGCCGCGGCGGACGCCTTCCGGAGTGATGAAGATCGCGTCATCCGCGTAGTCGCTGACGATGCCGTCGAGATCCTCGGCCATGAGCACCTCGCCGTGATGCTGGAAAACCTCTTCTGGGGTTCGTGCCACGATTCCCTCCTTCAAGTTGCGTCTTAAGAAATCCGCGCGGGCGGCGCGCGGCCCCGGCGGCCCCGCGCGCGGGCCTACGCCGCCCCGCGCGCGGACCTACCCGGCCCCCGCCGGCACCAGGATCCCGCGGCCCTGCAGCCGACCTTGATCGAGATCGGCCATCGCGTCGTTGATCGCGTCGAGTGGGTACGTCGACGTGTGCAGGGTGACCTTGCCCTGTGCCGTCAACGTCATCAGCTCTGACAGATCGGTGTAGGTCCCGACCAGGTTGCCGATGAACGAGATCTCGCGGGAGATCACGTCGATCGTCGGGATGTCGATGTTCTCGCCATACCCGATCACGTAGTAGAAGCCACCATCGCGGATCATCGCGATCCCGTCCTCGATCGCTCCCTTCTCGCCGACGAAGTCGATGATCGCCTCGGCGCCAAGGTCGTCGGTCATGTCGCGCACCTTCTCGACATGGGTGCCATCGACCAGGACCGTGTGATCGGCGCCCACTTCTCGCGCCAACCGCAGGGCGGCCTCGGATGGGTCGATGACGATGACCTCCGCCGGTGTCATCGCCTTCAGGCACTGGATCCCGATATGGCCGAGGCCGCCGGCACCGATGACGACTGCCCGCGTCCCCGGACTCAATACCGGGATCGCCTTCTTGACCGCGTGGATCGCAGTCAGCCCGGCGTCGGCCAGGGCAGCGATCTCCTTGGGATCAAGCGAGGGGTCGAGCTTCACGACCGACCGCGCCGAGGTCTGCAGGAAGTCGGCGAACCCACCGTCGCGGTCGATGCCCGGGAAGGCGCCGTTCAGGCAATGCATGTCGTCGCCAGCGCGGCATGGACCGCACAGCCCGCAGGAGATGAACGGGTGGACGATCACCGTGTCGCCGACCTCCACGTTGCTGACCGCCGATCCGACCTCGTGCACCCATCCGGCGTTCTCGTGCCCCGGGGTGTAGGGCAGCTCGACGCCCGACTTCTCCGCCCATTGGCCCTCCTGGATGTGGAGGTCGGTCCGGCACAGTCCGGCGGCGCCGATTCGCACGATCACATCGAGCGGCCCGTTGACCTTCGGCTCGTCGACCTCGTCGAGCTTCAGCGCCTCTTGATAGGCGTGGAGCCTTGCGGCGTTCATGCTCTCACCTCCTCAGGATCGGCCACCACGCCGTGGCGGATTTGCAGCAGCGAGCGACAGATTTCCCCGTTCACGTCCAGGCTCGTCCGCACGAGCCGCGCCATCCGCAGCCAGCGATCGAGCTGGGAGGCACTCAGCGGCTCGCCGTTAGGCAACACGAACGCGGGCGACGAGGCCCAGTCGGGATCCCAAGCTGCGCCCGCAGCTCCAGGCACCGGCTCGCCTCCGGGACGTCCGGGAGGTCCGCCACGCGACGCGCGACGACCTCTTCCCGGGTGTCCCCATCCGCCAGCAGCCCCTCACACAATCTCGCCTGGCGGGCGATTAGCGCCTTGCGCTGAAACAGCTCACGCAGGGCGTCGAGATTGTCGTCGCCGGTCTCCCCGGGGAATGCCCCGGTGAAGCCCTGGCCGCGTGCAACGGCGGCATTGATCTCCTCGCTCGTGTAGTGGTCCTCGAGCCTGACCGTCACATGACGGACCTCGGGCAGCCGGCGCACGACGTTCCTAGCGTCGGCTGCCATCAGGTAGGCGAAGTTGGGGGCGCACTGCGGCGTGGGCAGCCGGAGCAGGATGTCCACGTCGCCGTCAGGCGTCACTTCGCATGAGCTCACGAACCGCAGCGCGGTGATTGGCTCATCGAGCTCCGGGTCGTGGACCTCGCTCAGCGCGTCCAGCACGCCGCGCCTGGGTGATCATGGCGTGTCGCTGACGAGCTGGGCGTCCTCCTTCGCCGCCGGGGTGCCGGCCTCGTCGGGCAAGCGGAACTCCTGCGGCACGTCGATGCCGTAGAGCTTGGCGGCGTTCAGCCCCAGGATCTTCTTCTTGCCCTCGGTGGCCAGACGCGGGTAGTCCGAGAACTCCTCGTCCTCGGGCATCTTCCAGCTGACGAAGCCCTCGACCTGCCACCGTGGCTCCCAGATCGCGTAGTCGCTCGCCCACAGCATCTTGTCCTCGCCGACCCAGAACAGCAGCTCGCCCATCACCTTGGAGAAGAAGCGCGGACGGGCATGCATCAGTCCGCCGAGCACCACCGCCAGGCCGGCGTAGACATTCGGCTCTTGCGTGGCCATGAAGCAGAAGTCCTCGATTCGCGGCAACCCCACGTGCTCGACGATGAAGTTGAGCTCCGGGAAGTTGGTCGCCACCATGTCCACGTCGCTGACGTCGAACGCGTCCTTATCCAGCGGCCAGATCGTCGGGCCCTTGTGGACGTGGATGTTCTTGATCCCCAGCTCCTGGCACTTCTCGAGGTAGGACTGGGACTCGGGGCTCTTCAGCGACCAGCCCCGCGAGCCGTTGTACCACTCGGCCGTGTAGAGCTTGACGCCCTTGAGGTTGTGGCGCTTTGCGTCCTCCTCAAGCTGCCGGAGGCCGGCCTCGCCCTCGCGCGGATCCCACCGCCCGTTGGCGATCAGGCGGCCGGGGTGCTTCTCAGCCAGCGCCGCGTTGCGCTCGAGTGTGTTGAAGCCCTCGCGGTACCACTGCTTTAGGTAAGTGGACTGGAAGATCCCGGCGTCCACGTACCCGTCCTCGAACACGTCCTTGACGAAGTCCTCCTCCGAGTACTTCTGGAACTTCTCGAGCGGCCAGTGCGTCTCCGGCGGACCGAGCGCCATGTAGGCGTGAAAGCACTCGATCCAGCCCTTGGCGTACTGCTCCTGGCCCTCTATCCAGTTGTCCGGACTGGCGTCCCAGAAATGGAGATGACCGTCGACGACGAAGTACTTCTCTCCGTCCCTCTCGTACATATCGACCTCCCTCGGTCGACGGATCGGGTTTTCAAGCCAATGTACTCCCCGCTGCCGCGCTGGTCGATGGCCGAAAAACGGAGCATCGTCGGTCTTAGCGGAGCGTCGCGGTTGGGTTCCTGAGGCGGGCCAAATGCCCATTGGAACCCCACCCAACCGGCGGAGTAGTGTGCGACCACTACGGAGGGATCGGGTTATGTGATGCCAGCGGTGCCCAGGGCGGCCGAGCCGAGCCGGTGGGCGTCTCTGGCGCTCCTCAGCGTGGCGCAGCTGATGGTGGTCCTCGATGCCACGATCGTGAACATCGCGCTGCCGTCGGCTCAGCGGGCGCTTCATTTCTCGTCCAGCGACCGCGAGTGGATCGTCACCGCGTATGCGCTGGCGTTCGGCAGCTTGCTGCTGCTGGGCGGCAAGCTTGGCGACGTGTTCGGACGCAAGTGGACCTTCATCGTCGGGCTCGTAGGCTTCGCCGGCGTCTCGGCGATCGGCGGCCTGGCCACATCGTTTTTCATGCTTGTCACCGCCCGGGCGCTCCAAGGAGCCTTCGGCGCGCTGCTGGCGCCGTCTGCACTGGGACTGTTGACCGTGACATTCGCGGACAGCCCGGATCGAGGCACTGCGTTCGGGATCTTCGGCGCGATCGCTGGCGGAGGTGCGTCGCTCGGGCTGTTGCTCGGCGGAGTGCTGACCCAGGTTCTGTCCTGGAGATGGTGCCTTTACGTGAACCTAGTGATCGCCGTTCCCACGGCGATCGTCGCGCTCCGCCTGCTCGTCAATCACCGCGCCCCCGAGCGGGCCGGGTTTGATATTCCCGGGCTCCTTGCCGGGTCGGCAGGCCTGTTCGCGCTCGTTTTCGGCTTCTCAAACGCCGAAACCCAATCTTGGACGGCCAGCGCGACGATCATCGCGCTCGTTGCGGCCGTGGTGCTCCTCGTCATCTTCCGCGTGATCGAGGGCCGCGCCAAGCACCCCCTGCTCCCATTGCACATCATTCGCGATCGCGCCCGTGGTGGCGCCTACGTGTCGATCCTTGCCGCCGCCGCCGGAATCTTCGGGGTGTTCTTCTTCTTGACCTTCTACATGCAGCAGAACCTCCGGTTCTCGCCGCTGGCTGCCGGAGTGGCGTTCCTGCCGATGACCGCGATGATCGTGATCAGCTCGACCACGGCGCAGACAAAGATCCTGCCTCGCACCGGGGCCAAGCCGCTGGTGATGCTCGGCATGGCCCTTGGCGCAATCGCGATGTTCGCTCTTCACACGCCTGAGCCCGACGAGCGCCTACGCCACCCACGTGCTCCCTGGCCTTCTCATCATCGGCCTGGGGCTGGGCTGCATATTCGCGCCCGCCATCGGAACCGCGACGCTCGGCGTCGAGACCAACGAGACCGGCGTCGCCTCCGCGCTCGTCAACACCTGTCAACAGGTCGGCGGCTCGATCGGCCTCGCCCTGCTGAGCACCGTCTCGGCCAGCGCGGCCTCGAACTACGCCCACCACCATACTCAGCTGGGCGCCGGCGTCGCCGCTGCCTCTGCGGTCCACGGCTACACGGTTGCGTTCTGGTGGTCGGCGGCGATCTTTGGGATCGGCTTCGTGCTCGCGCTGGTGATCCTGCCGCCGCGGTCAAGGCCGCGCGTCTGCACCCTCAAAGCGACGCTCGAACGGGGCATCGCGTACGCCCATCACCACCGTCCCGCGCACGCCGCCCCCGTCACCAAGGCCGGGTAACGCCGTGAGCGCTCCGCGCGCGGTGGTGGCCAGGTCCCGACGGCCTACAGCCCGCGGTTACGCGCGTCCTCGCTGAGAGCCTTGCCCATCGCTTCCGGCTGGATCTGAGCCTCGAGCTCGGCGATCCGCTCGCCTTGTCGCCTGGCCTCCCGATGCACCGAGTCCTGGAGGCCCTGCACCAGCTGCTCCAGATCGGCGACGCGCGCCTCGAGAGCACGAAGCGCACGATCGTCTGGTCCCGTCGCGGATGACCGCGTTCCACTAGGCGCGTCTACCCGCCGGATCTGCCGGATCCGGGTGATAAGCCCCTGACGTTCGGGCGTACTCACCGGGCGTCGACTCGTCTCGACCGCGGCGCGCGCGGCGGGTATCGGCGCCGTTCCGCCGCCGTCATCTTGCGGATCACGAGCGAGCCATTCTCGACCTGCTCGCGCACCACCGCGAGCTTCTCGGCTCGTTTCTCCTCGGCTCGCTCTCGGGCGGACTTCACCGCATCATCCCGTTCCGCGTGGTGTCAAAAAACATCCGTCTCCTTACCTGGCCGGCGCGGTACAGCTGGTTGAACGGAGATTCGGCGCGTCGGCGAGGAGAACCTCGCGGGCGGCAAAGCCACCCACGGACCTGACCGTAGCACGCCCTGCGGCGGCGAAAGTAGGCATCCCTGGGGCTCGGGGCTTGTTGCGCGGCCCGGGACGACTGAGTAGGCTCGGCGCTCGAGCCGACCCCGATGTACCGAAGGGAGAGGGTGTGCCGCAGCCGACGACCGAGATAACGGTCATCGGAGGTGATCGGTATCGCGTCGAGGGAGGGGCCAGAGACGTGGAGCAGCTGATTCTGGGCGCCGCGCGGGGCTCGCTCATGGAGCTGGCTTGGCTGGTCGAGGCCGAGACCGGCGAACCCGTCGGGATAAATCCTGAGTGCGTGGTGATGCTCAGAGGCATCGACTCGCAGCTGTAGCGAGGCCCGGCGCTCGGTCAGATCAAGCGACTGGATGCTCGCGCTGCAGTCGCTCGAGCACCGCGGCCGACCCTGGATCGTGATCCAGGACTACCTCTCGCATCGTGTCGGTGTCGATCTGCGCCGGCTCGGTCTCGTCAAGGAAACGCTCGAGCGTCCGGGCGAACCGCACGGGGTCATCGAGGTGGGGGAAATGTCCGGACTCGTCGAACAGCTCGAGGCGGCTGCCCGGCATTGCCTCGTGCGCCGGTTCTGCGTGCTCGACCGGGATGATCCGGTCACGGCGCCCCCAGATGATTAGCGAGGGCATCTTCGCCGCCAGGTAGAGACGGTCTGACGCGTTGACCCGCTGGCCTGTCGGGTCGATCACCGAGCGCAGCGTCTGGATGAAGGCGCTCCGCGCATCGGCATTGGAGAGCGACTGGTAGCCGCGGGCCATCTCGGTCAAATCGGGTCGTGTGCGCAGGCCAATCTGCCCCAGTGCCCGCGGAACCAAGGAGGCGACTTCCACCACGCGCGGGTGGGCGAGGAGAGGCAGGACGATCTCCGAGCCCGGAAGGGTCGCCGCTCGGAGCAGCGGATGGACATCTTGTCCAAGGCCTCCACTCGAGACGAGGACGAGCCGCTGGCAGCGCTCCGGGAACTGATATGCGAACTGCATCGCGATGCCGCCGCCCAGCGAGTGGCCGACGACGCTCGCGCGCTCGACGTTGAGGCCCACCAGCAGGTCGCGGATGCCGGAAGCGTGCGCTCCGAGCGAGTAGTCGCCGCGCGGCTTGGCCGAATCGCCATGCCCGAGGAGATCGGGCGCGATGACCGTATGAGTCTGGGCGAGCAGCTGGGCGCTCTGGTCCCACTGTGCGGCGCGGCCGGCGACACCATGGATCAGAACGACCGGGGGGCCCTGGCCCGCGATATTGAAGTTCACCCGATGGCCGTGCAGGTAGACCTCGACGTGCTCGATCTCGGGCACGGCCCGAAAGTCGGGCTGGCGTTGCTTGGTAGCCGGCTCGGCCGGCGGGGTCTCAGGAGCGGGAGTGGCAGTCATGTGGCGCACCCTACCGGCATTTGGCATTAGTCATACGCACCGGAGTGCCCTCACTCGGCCGGCTCGAAACCCCATACCGGGCTCGTCTGTGAGCCACATCACGGCGTTGCCACGCCCCAACCGAGCCGCTCAGGGCCCGGTGCGATCCGCCATTTGCAAGGTACTTAATGTCTGCTGACATAGATGTGACACGGTCACGATCAGGATGGTCAGATGAAAAGCGAACCGGCCGCCCCGGTCGAGCCCCGGGCGCGGCGGCGACCCGGGCTTCGCGTGCTCGGCACAGTCGTCATCAGCGCTCTGTCGCTGGCCGTGCTGGTGTGGGTCGCGCCGCCGAGCCAGGTGATCGACACGATCGCCGACATGAACCCCGTGTGGGTGGCCGCTGCGTTCGGGCTTGAGCTCGCCTCTTGCTTGAGCTACATCGTGGTCTTCCGGCGCTTCTTTCCGGAGCCGTCACCGCCGGTCAGCCGCCGAGTGGCGTGGATCGCGATGGGCGCCGGCGCCGTGCTCCCCGGCGGGAACTTCTCCTCTGCGGCGACCACCGGCTGGCTTCTGCGCAAGCAGGACATCAGCGCCCGCCGCCTGATCGAACGCTGCGGCGAGCTGTTGTGCTTCCTCATCCTGTTCGGATTCTTCGTCAACGGAGTGGCGGGGGTAGTCCTACTGGTGGGCTTCGGTCACGGTCCCCATGATCTGGAGCACACCGGAGGCCCGATCCTCGTCTCGCTGGTGGTGATCGGAGCGGCGCTGGCCATGATGCTGATCGGACGCCACTACGGTGAGCGGGCGCCGCGGGTCGCGCAGTCCATCGCCGCGTCCCTCGATGGCGCCTGGCAGCGTCTGTTTCACCCCCACTGGCGGATGCTGGGCGCCGCCGGGTTCCTGTTGCTCGACATGGCGGCACTGTGGGTCGTCTGCCGCGCGACCGGCCATCCCCTAGGGGTCCTGGCGCTGTCGCTTGCGTACTTCATCGGCTACCTGGCGTCGATGCTCCCGGTCCCGGCCGGACTGGGCGTGCTCGATTCTGGGCTCGCCGGCGCGCTCGTCCTGTACGGGTTCTCACCGGCGGCCTCCGTCGGGGCCGTCCTCGTCTATCACGCGATCGCGATCTGGATCCCGGGGCTGGGCGGGCTCGTGGCGTGGCTGCCTGCGCGGCGTCGGCGGTTGGCGGAGGCGGCCGGTTTACCGCTGGCCGAGCCCGCGCCAGCGGGCTGACGGTCAACGGTCGCGGCCGCGGCATAGGATGCGGCCATGACTCCCCTGGTGCTCGTCGACGAGCCGGCTCCGCACGTCGTCCGAGTGGCGCTCAACCGCCCGGACGCTTTAAACGCGATGACCGCCGAGCTATGCGAGGCACTGCGGGCCGAGCTCCGCACGATCTCGGCCGAGCGCGCTTGCCGGGCGGTGATCCTGACCGGCGCGGGAAGGGGATTCTGCGCCGGCCTTGATCTGCACGGTTACGGCGCCGCTCCCGGCAACGATGGCAGCGATACGGCGCGCGATCGGCTTGGCAACCAGGAGCACATGTCTCGCCTGGTCCTTGGGCTCAGAGCGCTTCCACAGCCGGTGATCGCCGCCGTAAACGGCCCGGCCGCCGGCTTCGGGCTGGCGCTCGCGCTGGCCTCCGACATCCGCTACGCGAGCCAATCGGCCGTGTTTCGTGTCGCGTTCATCAACATCGGCGTGTCGAACTGCGACATGGGGACGAGCTGGTTGTTGCCCAGACTGATAGGCGCTTCGCGGGCACACGAGCTGATGCTCACCGGCCGCCGCGTCGACGCCGAGGAGGCGTTGCGGATCGGGCTGGTGGCCGACGTCGTGCCCGACGACGCGCTACCGGGCCGAGCGATGCAAGCGGCCGAGCAGATCGCGAGCCTGGCCCCCTGGGGCGTGCGGCTGACGAAGCAGGGAATGTGGACGGCGCTCGAGCTCCCGTCCGAGCAAGCCGCGATCGAGTTCGAGGACCGCCAGCAGATCATGAGCACGTTCGGCGTCGCGCCGCCCGAGGCGGTCAGCGCGTTCCTCGAGAAGAGACCCGCCGAGTTCCCGGACTAGAAGCGCGACCGATGCCCGGCATTGGGTTTCGGTTAGGTGAGCCGATGGCCGGGTATCGCCTGGCGTAGAGGCGTCAGCAGCACATGAGGCTCCAGTAGCGGCCACCGGGAGGAATTCATGAGAGGTGCTAGTTCTAGGGCGAGGCAAGTCCTTGTGTCTTTGGCGAGTGCCGCGGCGATGGTGGCGCTAGCTGCTTGCGGAAGCAGTTCGTCGAGCTCGAGCACGGATCCGGTGGCCGCAGCCCTTCAGAACCCGGGGGTGAGAGCGGTGGTGATACCCAAGCAGCACACCCCGCTCACGCTCGCGATTCCTCCCTGCTCCGAGGCGGCGGTCACCGGCCAATCCGCCGCCAGCACCATCCCTCCGGGCTCGAACATGATCGTGATACCGCGGAGCGCCGTCACCCAGACCGTCGCCATTGAGCCTTGTGGATCACCTTCGAGCTCGAGCAGCAGCAGCAGCAGCTCAAGCTCCAGCCAAGCCGTCGCGCCGCCACCGGCAAGCACGATCTTGATAACTCCTGGTGGCAGCGGAAGCGCCGCTGCCGCGGGCGCAACGCCGCAGAACGAGCTCGTCCTACCGGCAAACAGCAACGTCACGACGCTGATCGTGCCTCCGTGCCTGCCGTCGGCGAGCTCGAGCAGTAGTAGCAGCAGCAGCAGCAGCTCGAGCAGCTCCAGCAGTTCAAGCTCCGGGCCGACGCAGTCGACCGTGATCCCGTCGGCGAAAAAGACGGTCGCCACCGCATCGGGCTGCCAGGCTTCGAGCAGCAGCAGTAGCAGCAGCTAGGCGAGCCATGCCGCAGAACCGCATCGTGTTGACGACGATCGCGGTGTTGATCGTCGTGCTGGTGGTCGCGGGCACCATCGGCAGCAGTAGCAGCAAGAACACCAGCAGCGTCAACCAGGGCACACGCGCGGTCATCGTGCCGACTGCTGATGCGGTACGGACGGTGGTGATTCCGCCTTGCGGCACGGGCACCACTGTGAGCTCCGCCAACGCGGCGGCGATCATCAACACGGCCGGCACCACGAGCGTCCAGCTGCCCGAGGGCACGGGGGTGCGCGTGGTCCTCGTCCCCAAGTGCGGTGCCGGGCACGGCGGCTCTGCCGGAACCAGCAATCTTCCCTCGGCGGTATTCGTGCCCAGTCCGGGCGCGAAGCTGCCATCTGTGGGAACCGGAAGTAACGCGAGCTCATCGCAGGTGGCCGCGCCGCAGGACGCGCAACTCCAGGTGACCGTCCCGAATGGAAGCCCCATCAGGACCATCGTCGTGGCTCCATGCGAGAAGACACACGTCTCCGGTCCTGCTGAACAGGTGTTGAGCGCCGCCGATCGCTCGACCACTGCGGTCGCGCCCCCGTGCTGATCAGACGGCTGCCGCCCCGCGTCTGGGTGCTGCTGGCGGTCGCTCTGGGGCTTCGGTTGGCAGTTGTCGCCGCCACCTTCGATGCGCGAACCACGCTCGATCCGGCCGACTTCAGCCACACCGGATGGTCGATCGCCCAGGGACACGGCATCCCGCCAAGCAATCGGGCACCCGCGGGCGGACCGAGCGCTTTCCGTCCGCCTGCGTTCCCGCTGTTCCTAGGCGCCGTCTACGCGAGCGTGGGTCGGGAGGCGCCAGGGATCGCGCGGCTGGCGGAAGCGCTGCTGGGCACGATTGCGGTCGGCCTCATCGGCTTGATCGCGGCGCGCATCTGGGGCAGGCGCGTGGGGATGCTGGCGTTGGGTATCGCCGCCCTCGCGCCTCCGCTGGTCGTCCTCAGCACCGCCCTCGTCTCTGAGGCGCTGTTCGTCCCGCTCACACTGGCGGCGGTGCTGGCTGCGCTCGAGGCTCGCCGGTCCAGGCGACCGCTTCTGTGGGCGATCGTAACGGGCGTGCTCGTGGGCGCCGCGGAGCTCACGCGCACCAACGCTCTGGTGCTGCTGCTCCCGCTGGCGCTCGCGCTCTGGACAGCCCAACCCAGAAGGGGTCGCAGGGCGCTGATGCGCGTGAGCGCCATGGTCGCGGCCGCCGTCCTTACGGTCGTCCCCTGGACGGTCCGCAACCTGCTGACATTCCACGCGTTCATCCCCGTATCCACGGAGGTCGGCTACACAGTTGCCGGGACATACAACCAGGCGTCGCGCGCTGATCAGCACTGGCCAGCGGTGTGGAAGGAGGCCGAGCACGGCGCTTCGCCCGAGTACGCCACGATCCTGTTCTACGCCTCGACGCAGCGGTGGGACGAACGCAGGCTTGGAGACCGCATGCTGGCCGCGGCGATCTCCGACATACGCCGCGATCCGGCGTATGTGCTGAAGGTGGGCATGTGGAACACAATCCGCATGTTCCACCTCGGGGAGCTGGACTTCGCTGTTGCCAACCTCCGCGATACCGACATCCCGCGAATACCGGCGCTGTTCGAGATCTACGGCTTCTATCCGCTTGGAATCCTGGCGCTTGCAGGAATCGGTACCGCACGGGTACGGCAGGCTCCGAGGTGGATATGGCTGTTGGTGATATGCCTGGGATCCACGATCCTCGTCACCGGTTTCATCCGGTTTCGCTCGCCGATTGACCCATTCCTGGTCATGCTGGCCGCGCTCCCGGTTGCCGCGCTGCTCGAGCGTCGCGAGCGCTACGACCTCCGCCTCCTCGCCGAAGCGATTGGCAAACCACGCTTACGGCGGCGAGCGAGGGTACACGCCTGAGCTGCGGCGGTCCGCCTCGGTCACGGTCGCGATTATCGCGGCAGCCTCTAGCCGACCCGCGCCAGCGATCGCCGCTGCGGCTGCCGCACCCGCGCGACCTCGACCTCGACCCCGTGCCTCGGGGCGAGCGTCACGCCGCGCAGGACGACGGGGTCGAGTCCGTTCCCGCACCGGCCGCAGCTCGACGGCCGGAATCGCCACGCGCAGGACCTCGGCCATCTCCGTCGCTGCCAGCACGGCACCCAGGCAGCGACGGATGCCGCCGCCGAACGGCAGCCACGTGTACGACTCCGTCCTGTCATCCAGAAAGCGCTCCGGCCGGAACTCCCGTGCCCGCGGGTAGAGGTCCTCCCGCATGTGAACAAGTGCGATCCCCGGATAGACCTTGACGCCCGCCGGCAGTTCCCAGCCGGCTACGGTCCGGGGCTTTGTCAGCGTCCGCTCGGCGGCGTCGATCACTGGCCGCAGCCGCAGCGCTTCTTTGACCACCGCGTCGAGGTACGCGTCTCCGTCGTCATCTTCGATCTCCGACCGGAGCCGCGTCAGTGCCTCCGGGTTGCGCAGCAGCAGATCGAAGGCGAACGCCAACCCGGTCGCGGTCGTCTCGTGCCCCGCGGCGAGCATCGTAAAGAGCTCATCGCGAAGCTCGGCGTCGGTCATCGGCCGGCCGTCCTCATCGACCGCTCGGAGCAGCAAAGAGAGGACGTCGGTGCGCTCCTCGAGATTCGGCCTCGCTGCGGCGCCGGGCGATCTCTTCAAGTACAGCAGCACGTCCGCGGCTCGAAGGAGCCGAACGAACCGTCGCCCGGGGCTCAGCGGCCCGAGATCGGTCCTCAGGAGCGGCGTGAGCATGTGCAGCGGGCTCGAGTCGATCACCGCCATGAGCGCCGCTCGCAACCGCGCGACCCGGTCAGCCTCGGTCACTCCGAACACGGCGCGACAGATGACCTCGAACGTCAGCGCCCGCATTCGCTGGCGGAGAACGAGCCGCAGCGCCTGGCCGCCATCTCCGCGATCTCCCGTTCGGCCGTCCTCGCGGATACCGAGCGAAGCTCGCCACTCGCGAGCCCTGGAACGGCGGCAGCAGCAGCTTGCGCTGGCGCAGGTGCTCCGGTCCATCCAGGACGAGCACCGACTTGGGGCCGAGGACCGGTTCCATGAACGAGTTCGCCTCACCTGCCAGCAGGTCCGACTGATCGCCCGTGAACAGCTCCCTGATCGCCGCCGGCTCGGCGACGTAGACGCCCTTGCCAAACCCGGTAAAGCGGACGGTGAAGACAGTGCCGTAGCGCGCGTGCCAGGCCCGTAGCGTGTCGAGCGGCGCCAGCGCGAAGCGTGCCAAGTTCACGAATGCCGGTGCGCGAGGACCCGGAGGGAGCGGCACAACCGAAAGTCTACGGTCCGTCTGCTGGTACGGATGTGGGCCGGGTCACGTAAGCGCCGTCCATGTGGGTCCGGGCCTGCGGGGCCGTCACCGGCGTCGCGTCGGCTCCATCGCGCGCTTGATTCGCTCGAAGTCTTCTTGCGGGATCGTGAATAGGCCGAACCGGAACACGTAGCCCCAGCGCTGCCTGTCCTTGATGAACGTGAGCTGGTCAATCAGTGGTCTAATCGGGGTCTCAGCACATGTGACGAACTCGACGTTGCGGCGCCATGGCCGGAATCCAGGAGCCATTTCCACCTGATAGAGGTCGTCGTCGGCGACTCGACCAATCGCCGTGAACGCTTGCAGCGACTCCCCGTCCCGAAGCTTCGTCTTCGGCGAATAGAAGACGAGCCAATCGTCGGCTTTTAGCCGCTTCAGACCGGACGCTTTGCCATGCCCTGCCTGGGTGAACCCGCCCTCGACCGCCAGCCGCACGTGATCTTGGCTGATCGTGTTTACCCAGTAGGTCATCGTGCCGCAGCCTCACTGACGCCAGGGCTAAGGGCTACGGGGACATTTCGTACGCGCCCGCGAGTGCCCGCACTTCGGCGTAGACGCGGTCACTGCGCTCAGAGTCGATTACCGGCTTGCGTACGTTTGCCGCCGCCCACGCTTGCTGCGCTTCGGTCGATGAGTCCTTGCCGTGCAACTCGATCGCCGTCGTGCTGAAGTCGCGTACCAGCGTCTCGAACACAAGATCGACGATCTCCTGCGCGGTGTCCTCGATCTGGGCCTGCTCGAGGATCAGCTGGGCATAAGGAATCAGCGTGAACAGCTGTGACAGCGATTGCTGGAAGTCCAGGTCACCGCTCATCTGCTCGGACGTGAGCGGAGCTTCCTGGAGCAGCGCAACGAGCGCATCCGCCTGCTGGCGGAAGACGGCGACGTTCGGGACATGGGCGAAGGCGTCGAACAGCGGCCGCCAATCGGGGAACACGATCTTCCCGAGGCCGCGCGTCGCCCCTTGGTCGAACAGGAAGGCATCGTCCGCCGCCTCCTTGCGGACCGGCGGCGCGCTCAGCTCGGCGGTCCCGAAGAGGTACTGGGGCAGGAACTTGAGCGTCAGCGCGCGGTTCACATGAACGGTGCCCTCGAGCTTCGGCAGACCGTCGATTCCCGCTCTTAGCCAGCTCGAAGTAGCTGTCGCGCTCAAACCCCTTGGCCGAGATCACCTCAGCCAGCAGTCGCACGATCCGCTCGCCCTCCATCGTCACCTGCATCTTGTTGATCGGCGTGAACAGCAGATACCGGCGATCCTCGCGGGAGGCGTTGCGGACGTAGTCCACCGCCCGCGAGCCGTACAGCTTGGCGGCAAGCAGCCGCGCATAGGACTCACACAGAATCCGCCGGACCTGGCCAAACTCGGTCACCCGCTTGCCGAAAAGAATCCTGTTCTCGGCCTGAGTGACCGTTTCGTAGAACGAGTGCTCAGCCATCCCGATGGCGCAGAAGCCGAGGTTGAACTTGCCCACGTTGATCGTGTTCAAGGCGGCCTCAAACGCCTCGGGGCCGGTGTGGAGCACGTCATCCGGGCGCACCGGGTACTCGCTCGAGGTCAAACGCGCTCACGTAGAGCTGTCCGTGGACGACGTTCGTAATCAGCTTGTAGGCCGGATGAGCGCTGTCGGCGGCGAAGAACACATACCCGTCCGGCCCCTCGACGTCGCTCCGACGCCCGAACACGGCAACCATGCCTGCGACGTTGCCGTTGCCGATGTAGTACTTCCCGCCGCTGGCGCGGAAGCCACCATCGCCGTCCGGTGTGAGAATCATGTCGGTCGAGTAGATGTCTGCGCCGTGCTCGCGCTCTGAAAGGCCGAAGGCGAACAGCGCGCCATCGTCCAGGAGGCGGGCCGCGCGAGCTCGCGCAGCGTCATTCTCGCTCTGCCAGATCGGCCCGAGGCCAAGGATCGTGACCTGCCATGCGTACCAGTACGGCAGCCCGTAGAACCCGAGAATCTCGTTGAACACCGCGTTGCGGGCCGTGTCCCAGCGCTTGCCGGGAGCATCGTCAGCGTCACGCGCCGGGGTCAGAAATGTCGCGAACGCCCGCTCGCCGGCCAGGAACTCGATGAAATCGGAGTACCACTCGTCGGTGTGGCTCTCAGCGAGGAGCCGACCCTTCCCCTTTGCCTCAAACCACTCGATGGTGGCGCGCAGCACGTGCTGCGTCTCGCCGTCGAACTCCGAGGCGTCGTAGGTCGCGGGATTGAGCAGGCGGCCGCTTGCCGTAGCAATTGCCATGCACGAGATCCTCTCAGACCCCGGACCGCCGGCGCTCCGTGCTGGTCGTCCTGCAGGAGAGCTTCCGCGCTATCCACGAGCTTGGGCGAGGAAGTCGTCGAGCCCCGAGCGCGCTTCGCGTCGTACCTTCGACCGGAGGATCGGGGTCCAACCGAGAGCAACCCCAGCGGGGCCCAGCGCCTGACGCGCCCACGCGTAGAAGGAGAAGGAGTCCTGGTGCTCGGCGATCAGGCCGTCCTCGAAGCGGAACTCGGCGCGAACGTCATTGTGGACTCTGCGACCAGTTGAGAACGTGTAGTCGGCTAGCCAGTGCGCGCTTCCGCGCTCCTCAGCTGCCTCATGCTCGACGAGCGTCACCTCAAGGTCCTTGGCGCGACCGGTGAGCATCTGCCACATGGCTCCCGGCTCGTCGCCCTGGAGGTTGGTGAACACCGGATCCGAGAATCGCGCGCCGGGTGCGTAGCACGCCGCCATCGCGGCTCCATCGCGGCGAGCGAACGCCGCGTAGAAGCGCTCGATCAACTCTTCGTTGGGATGAGCCACCGGCGCACGCTACCAACCGGGCAGACGTCGGCGACGCGAACGCTAGGCCGGGAATCCGATATCGACCGACGCGGCGGCGGTCTGTCTACTTCACAGGCTCCAGCACTAACACCGGGATCTGGCGGTCGGTCTTGGTCTGGTACGTGGCGTAGTCGGGCCATACCTCGACGGCACGCTGCCACCACACCGCGCGCTCATCACCAGAAGCCTCGCGCACCATGTAGTTGCCCCTCGATGCCTCGTCCTGCAGCTCAACCAGCGGATGCTCTACGAGATTGCGGTACCACGCCGGGTGCTCCGGAGCGCCGCCCTTGGAAGCCACCGCTGCGTACACGCCGTCGTGCTCAACTCGCATGACCGGGTTTTTGCGCACCTTTCCGGAGCTGGCGCCGAGGGACGTGATCACGACGACGGGGACGCCCCGCAAAGTCGTCCCTCTCGTACCGCCGGAACTCTCGTACTCCTCCACCTGATCGCGGACCCAGCTCGACGAGCTCGGCTCGTATTCGCCCTGTAGCGGCATCGTTTCTCCTTCTGACCCGATTTACAACAAGCCTAGAAACAGCGCGCCCTGCCCGACAGTCGGTGTGAGACTGTCGAGTACACCACCCCCGCCCTTCCGGACCGCTCTCAGCATGACCCTGTTCGCCGCCGTCGTTGCTGCTTCGAAGCTCGTGTCCGAGACGAGCTCGCGGTCGCGCAAGATCGCGATCCTGGCCGATCTGCTGCGCGAGCTCGAGGCGAGCGAGGTCCCGATCGCGGTTGCCTTTCTCTCAGGGGTTCCTCGGCAGGGGCGCGTCGGGGTTGGTTATTCGACCATCCACGGCTTGAAGGTCGGGCCGGCGGCCGAGGCCTCTCTTTCCGTCAGCGACGTTGATCGCGCGATTACCGACATCCAAACAGCGACCGGTAGCGGCTCCGCGACCAAACGCAGGCAACTGCTTGCGGAGCTTCTGGCCCGGGCTACCGAGGAGGAGGCCGGCTTTCTCAGGCGCCTGTTCACTGGCGAGCTCAGACAAGGGGCGCTGGCCGGGCTGATGGCCGATGCCGTGGCCAAGGCCGCTGGCGTGTCGGGCGCGATCGCGCGGCGTGCGCTGATGCTGTCCGGCGATCTGCCGCGGATGGCCGAGATCGCGATGACCGAAGGCGAGGAGGGACTGAAGGAAGTTGGCTTTGAGATCTTCCGGCCGATCCTTCCGATGCTCGCGTCGACGAGCACCGACGTGGCGGAGGCTATGTCCGGCTTCGCACGGTCCTCGGTGGAGTGGAAGCTCGACGGAATTCGTATCCAGATACACCGACGCGATCGTGAAGTGCGCGTTTACACCCGCAATCTCAGAGAGATCACCGCGGCATTGCCGGGCATCGTGGCGGCCGTGGCCGGCCTGCCCGTAAGGCAAGCCGTCCTCGACGGGGAGGCGCTGTGGATGAGCGACGGCGGCCCAGCCGCGTTCCAGGACACGGTCTCACAGATCGACAGCGACGCGCCGCCGGAGGGGATCGTGACCTTCCTCTTCGACCTGCTCCATGTCGACGGCGAGGACCTGCTCGACGTGCCTTTGCATGAGCGAGCCGCCAGGCTCGAGTCGCTCGCGCCACGGCTCAAGATCCCAGCCGTTTTCACCGACGATCCGCAAGAGGCACAGGGCGTCTTGGACGACTCGCTGAGCGCCGGTCACGAAGGCGTCGTAGTCAAGGACTCTTCCTCGCTGTACGCCGCCGGGCGGCGGGGCAAGTCGTGGCGCAAGGTGAAGCCGGTTCGCACGTATGACCTTGTCGTGCTCGCCGCGGAATGGGGCCACGGGCGCCGGCAGGGCTGGCTGTCGAACCTGCACCTCGGTGCCCTCGACCCAAGCTCGGGGGAATTCGTGATGGTCGGAAAGACCTTCAAGGGGTTGACCGACGAGCTGCTCGAATGGCAGACGAGGGAGCTGCTTGCACGGGAGACCAGCCGTCACGGAATTGCGGTGTTCGTCCGTCCCGAGCTGGTTGTGGAGATCGCCCTGGACGGTGTCCAGTCCTCGACCCGCTACCCGGGCGGCGTGGCGCTCCGGTTCGCGCGCGTCAAGCGCTACCGACCGGACAAGGATCCCGACGAGACGGACACGATCGACGAGTTGCGGGCGCTCCTCCCAGGCTCGCGATCACGACCCTAAGGTGACTTTTCTCACGATCTGGCCGGGTCGGGGCCGATATGACTTTGATTGCCAAAACGGTCCTTGATCGGACCGTCCACGTTAGGTAGGTTGGTTAGCGGGCGGCACCCACGCCGCGAAATGAAAGGGGGTAGGACGATGGAACGCAAGATCAAGGGTTACGGCTGGAACCGGGACATCCCGGATGGGCGCGATCTGATGTACGCGGCTCCGCCCGAGGTGGCGACGCAACTGCCGCCGAAGGTCGACCTCAGAGGCCAATGCCCGGACGTCTACGACCAGGGGCAGCTTGGAAGCTGCACCGCGAACGCGATCGCTGCGGCGCTCGAGTTCGATCAGATGAAGCAACAGGAGACCCCGTTCACTCCGTCTCGGCTATTCATCTACTACAACGAACGCGTAATCGAGGGGACTGTGAACTCTGATTCCGGGGCCCAGATCCGCGACGGCGTCAAGTCGGTGAACCAGGTAGGAGCTCCCCCCGAGACCGACTGGCCATACGACATCACCAAGTTCACCGAGCAGCCTTCGCAAACGGCCACCGATGACGCTGCCCAACACAAGTCGATCCTTTACCAGCGAGTCACCCAGACGCTCCCTCAGCTGAAGGGCTGCCTCGCGGCTGGATACCCGTTTGTGTTCGGCTTCGTCGTCTACCAAAGCTTTGAGGGGCAGGAGGTGGCGTCCACCGGGCAGGCTCAGCTGCCGCAAGCAGGCGAGAAGCAACTGGGCGGGCACGCGGTCCTAGCGGTCGGCTATGACGAGAGCCAGCAGCGCTTTATCGTCCGCAACTCCTGGGGACCGAACTGGGGCATGCAGGGGTATTTCACGCTGCCCTATCCCTACCTCCTCCAGGGGACCCTCTCGAGCGACTTCTGGACGATTAGCTCCGTCCAATGACGAGATAGCAGAGCGTCGAATAGCGACCGAGACGGCGTCGATCGAGAACCGAACCCTCGGAGGTTGAGGCAGCCGACGGCTGAAGAGCAGCCCTGCCAGCGAAAGCGGCCAATCTAGGTCCGATCAGCAGGAATCCACCTGCCGACGGCTAAAGCTCGTCCACGGCACGGGCTGAAGCTACACACCATCGACTGCCAACATGACCGACGACGCCGGCGTCGCCGACGAACTCCCTGAAGAGCGCGGCTTCGACTACGCGCGGACAGTCGCACTAAGCGACGGGGTATTCGCGATCGCGCTGACCCTTCTCGTCCTCAACATCAGTTTCCCTGAGCTCGCGCCGGGACACCACGGTGACATCGGACGACAGCTTCTGGACCGCCGTGGGGAAATCGGGTCTTACGCGCTCAGCTTCGCGGTGATTGCGTTTCTCTGGGTCCGTCATCACGCATTCATGCGTGGCGTTGAAGTCATCGATACGAGGCTGACTGTGCTCAACCTCGCCTACCTCGGGTTCGTGGCCTTCTTGCCTTACCCCACTCGCGTCCTCGGCGTCTACGGAAGTGAGCCGGCGGGCGTCGTGCTCTACGCGTCGACCAACGTGATCATTGCGAGCATCAGCGCCCTCATGCGCACCCATGCGAGGCGGGCTCACCTCCTGTCAAAGCTGGGGGCGGCAGTCGTTGCTCGGCGTGAACACTGGGCGATTACCCCGGCGATCTTCTTGGTATCGATTCCCGTGGCGTTCGCGAGCCCCACCGCGGCGAAGTTCTGTTGGCTTCTGCTGTTGGTTGCAGGCCGCCGCTGAGTTCGGAGCCCGATAACTAACTGCCGAGGTCTGCCATGTCGTTCCTTGGCCATGGCTAGCCGGCCCGCTCCGGGGGCATGAACTTCTCCAGCCGCCCGGATGCAGCCGCCCTTGCGGCGGCGTCGCCGCCCGGGCCTCGCAGTATCCAGGCGCACCCCACTGCGATGACCGCTCCCAGAAGCGGTCCCGCGACGTAGGCCCAGTAGGCCTTCCAGTCACCGGCCACGAGTGCCGGTCCAAAGGAGCGAGCCGGATTCATCGAGGCGTCACTCACCGGTGCCGCCCACAGGCCTGCGAGCGCGATGTATCCCCCAACGGCCAGCGCACCGATCGTGCCCACGTTCTGCGCGGCCGATGCCGTGCCGAGGATCACGCTGACCAGTCCGCCAGTGAGGGCCACTTCCATCAAGAACGCCTGCCAGGGCTGGTAACCCGTCCCCGGTAGGGTGGCCCCTAGGTGCTTGACGTTGCCGAATATGGCGAGCAGGAACAGAGCCGCCAGGGTCGCCCCCAGCAGCTGGGCGATGACATATCCCAGCATCCGTCGCCACGGGAAGTCGCCTCGCAGCGCAAACGCGACCGACACGATCGGGTTCAAGTGCGCGCCCGAGACTGCACCCATGAACAGGATGACCGCCATCACGGTCACCCCGGGTGCCACCACGGCCGCAGCCAGGCTGACCTGGCCTTTGCCGTGGAGCAGCCCCCCTCCCGCCGCTGCGAGCACGAGTAGGAACGTGCCCATCACCTCCGAGAACAGTCTTCGGTATGCAAGCTGCGGATTCTCGAAGTCGTCCAGCGATCCGAACGCGAGCAGCTGGCGGTAAAGAGCACGCTGCTCGTGGTCCGTGAGCGGTTCTGGCTTCTGCTCAGCCATCTGAGCAGATTTCGCCGGTGATGCCAGCAGCCCTGCCGTGAGCGGCAGCTGTGGTCTCGAGCTCTGAGTCGCCGTCGTAGCGCTTTCGCAGGGTTCTACGCGTCAACCAGCTCCGGCAACACCTCGCGCGCAAACAGCTCATCGGACCGCCGGAGCGCCTCGGGATCGGTGTCGACCGAGCAGGGGACGACGATGATGCGGTCGAGACCGCAGGCGCGAAGTTCGGCCAGTCGGTCGCGGACCTCGTTCGGCGGGCCGCACGCGGCGAATCGATCGATGAAGTCGTCGTCGAGCTGCTGTGCGAACGTGGCCGACGCTTGCCCGTGCTGGTCCCTCTGGTACTCGCGCACCACGCGCTCGGCATCCTGGGAATCCGCCTGCCCGGCCTCCGCGGAGAAACGGGCAAACGTCGCCGCGCTCCCGCGAACGAGCTGGCGCGCCCGGTCACGGTCTGGATCCACCGCGACGTTCACGTACGCGCCCACCACGAGGCCGGCCGGCCCCGCTTCCCTCGCAGTAGCCGCTCCCCATCGGACCCGCTCCGGCTCGGCGCCGACCGTCAGGTCGACGCCCTCGGCGTGCCGGGCGCCGGCTCTGATCGTCCGATGACCGGTCGCCGCCACGTGCACCGGAACCTTGGGAAGCTCCGACCCAGCGAGCCACCGGATCGCGCTGGTTGTGCCGTCCAGCTGCACTTCCTCGCCGCGCAGAAAGCCCTGCAGGATCTCCAGCGCATGCTCGAACTCGTTCACCGACAGTCGATGAAGACCGACCTGGCTCAACGCCGAATCGCCCTGTGCAAACCCCAGCGTGGCGCGTCCGCCGGTCTCCTCCTGCAAGGTCGCCGCCGCGGACGCGGTCACCGCCAGGTTGCGCGTGAGCGGATTGGTCACACCGGGCCCCAACCGCAGACTCGAGGTCGCAGCGCCTGCCAGCGCAAGCTCGACCCAGATATCGCCCGTCAGGTTCTGGCTATCGGCGACCAGTAGCCCCGTGAATCCCCACTGCTCGGCCTGGCGAGCGGCTTCGGCAACCCTTCCCGGAAACGCGAAAGCATGCAGCCACAGCTCCATCGCGCCTAATCATGAAGGAGGGGGGCGAAAAGTCGTGCCCGGCGGCTCTGTGTCTATATGGGCAATCACATAGACGACGCCCTCGACGAGCTCGTAAGCGAACTTCTGGGCTGCGGCGCTGTGCTGAGCCAGGTCGTCGGCCGCATGGTCGAGTGGGAGTCCGCGGGACGCTCTGCGCCCGACGCCGCCCCGATCCCGACGGTGGCACATGAATTGATCAGCAGCGTCCTCAAGGAGGTGAAGCGCCGGCACTCGCGGCGGGATCTCATCGTTGCCGCCTCGATCGTCGGGGAGGCGACCCACGCAATAACCGAAAACGTCTTCTTCGTTGCTCTTCCCGAGGAGGATGCGAGTGCCGACGAGGCCTCGGACAACGGGCACGGACGTGGCTTCCCGGCCGTCGATGGCGAGTAGAGCCCGCCCGCCGCCGAGCGGAGCGCAATCGGCTCCTGCCGTGCGGGTAGCGTTGCGGAATCATGGCCTCGTCTTCGCGGAAGTCCGGACGAGACCAACCCCGGAAGCGGTCTGCGTCGAGTTCCAGAAGGACTCCGGCTGCTCGGAGCCGGACCAAATCGCCCGCTGCTCGGAGCCGGACCGAAATCGCCCTCTAGTCGGAGTCGCGCAAAGTCGGCCTCCAGCCGCGCGCGCCCAGCCTCAAAAGAGGCGCTCAAGGGCTCAACATGCGTCCTCGTGCTGGGGATGCATCGGAGCGGCACGAGCGTGGTCACTCGCGGCCTCAAGGCCGTTAGGCGTCTACCTCGGTGACTCTTTGCTCGGTGCTGAGCCGATAATCCCGAAGGGCTACTGGGAGCACTGGGGAACCCTCGAGGTCAACGAGGCGGTTATGGCCGTCCTCGACCGCCCCTGGTCGAGCACCCGCCCAATCCCTCCCGAGACATGGGACAGCCGAGAGCTCGACGGGCTGAAGGAACGCGCCGCCTCCCTGCTGGTCGATCTCTTTCGCGGCCGACGGCTCTGGGGATTCAAGGACCCGAGGACCATCCGCCTGTTCCCATTCTGGCGTCACGTCCTTCACCGCCTGGGGCCATCAGTCTCGATCGTCCTCGCCATCCGGCCGCCGCAGAGCGCTATCGACTCGCTCGTCACCCGGGACGGGATGCTGCCGGGCCGTGCCGAGGAGCTTTGGCTCGAGTACATGCTGCCGTGGCTGCCAGACATAGCGCAGTACCCGGTCCTGGTGGTCGACTACGACCGGCTCATCCGCTCACCGTTACGCGAACTAAGGCGGCTCGCAAAGCACGTTGGCGTGGCGATCGACCCGGCCGACCCCGAGGTGACCGAATACACCAGAGGCTTTGTCGATCGTGGCCTGCGACATCACGTGCAGCCCGCGGGAGCGACATCCGGTGCCGATGAGAGCCCGACGCTCGCGGACGAGGTCTACGCCGGCCTGCTCAACGCTGACCAGGTCTCGAGCCTCATGGCGCCGATGCCTGGAGCTCGCGCACCGTTATCGCACCGAGATGCTGGTTGAGGATCGATAGCTCGTAAAGCCGTCGAGGGCCGGCGTTGTTTCACCGTTGGTTTTCCGCGGAAACGGCCGTGCGACCACTCCCGGCGAAGAACTCCATCAGCATGGGCGCCAGCGGCTTTACCTTGAGGTTGTGGCTCACGCCCTCGAGCGCGCGCAGCTCAGACTTAGGGAGCACGTCCGCCAGCGCCCGGGAGCCCTTCTGCAGGTTCGTCGGGCTCTTGGCGCCGTAGACCACCAGCGTCGGGACGGTCACGGATGCCCATTCGTCGGGTCGGAGCGGCTCCCCGCGCATGTTGTGCCCTCCGAGCGCCGCCCAGTCGTACGGCAGGGTCATCGCGTTCGCCTGGAAGTGCTTCCACATCGGCATCAGCCGCATGGCACCCACGACCGGAGCTGGGATGCCCATCGCGTTGCGCATGAAGTGCTTGGCGGCGCCACGGTGGTCGCGGGCCGTTACCAGCTCGTCGAGTCGCCGGCCGTAGTCAGACGTGGGCATCTTGTCGTGGGGATCGACCATGAATGGCACCTCGTACACCGCCAGCTTCTCGACTCCGATGCCGGCGCCCGCCGCGCGCAGCGCGAGCGCCCCGCCCGAGGAGAAGCCCCACAGCGAGGCCCGGCCGCCCGCCGCCTCGACCAGCGCGGCGATGTCCTCGATCTCCCGCTCGACGGCGAACGGACCCGCCTCGTCGCTGTCTCCGCGTCCACGCCGGTCGTAATTGATGACCGTGCAGCGCTCGGATAGCAGGTCAGTCAATGTGGTCATCAACTTGAACTTGCGGTAGCCCAACGCGCCGTTGACCAGGATCACCGCCGGGCCGTGGCCCTGTTGGTCGTAGGCGATTGTCGTGCCATCACTTGAGCGCACCGTATGCATTTGTTCCTCCGCGTCGTCCTGCTTTAGCGCTAAGACCGCCGACGGGCGGCAAACTCATCGGCCGTGCCGCACTCTCAAGGCTTGGCGAGTCCGACGATCCAGGCTCGGGGTATAGGGCCCCATTCGCGGCTGTCGGCCGACTCGCCTCGGTTGTCCCCGACCACGTAGTACTCGCCGGCTGGGATCGTGACCGGCTGAGGGAAGCTGCAGTCCGGTGCCGAGCCGCATGGGGTGATATACGGGTCCGATTCCCTTGTGCCGTTCCGGATCACGTGGCCGCCGACGATCGCGATGCGGTCACCCGGCAAGCCGACCACACGCTTGATGAACACGGGGGGAGCGCCCTCACCTCCTGGGGCGGTCACCCCGCACGGCTGGCTGTGACCGTCTCCCTGGTTCGGGCTGCCGCATTGCAGCTCACTCCCCAGCTCGGCTGCGCGGGGAGGAAGAAACAGGACGATGTCGCCGAGTTTGGGCGGGTGGGCGCGCACGGCCTCCGTGTCCACGCTGACGTGTCTGGTTGACCTTCAAGTGGGCTCCATCGACCCTGAGGGGACACGGTAGGTAACGCCACCGCAGGCCGACAGACAACCAACAAGCGTCAGGAGCACCAGCCCACCTCGGTAACGCAAGCACTCCCGCACGAGCCCCCTCATCCCGCCGCCACCCTAACAGAGGCGGCGGGCGCATCCGAGCGCCCGCCGCCAGATGTCGTGCTCCTGGCCGGGCCTACATCAGGGCGGGTTCTGGTTGGACCGCGCCCACCGGCTGCGCCGCCGTCGCCGCCGGGTGTTGGTAGCCCGCAGGGCGATGAACGCCGCGGCAACCAGGAAGATGGCGCCCACGAACAGCCCGTGCTGGAACCCTGAGACCAGCGCCTGCGCTGGCGTGCTGTGCGCGGCCAGCTGGTGGTGGGTCTGGCTGGTGGCAACCGCCGTGAGGATCGCCAGCCCCAGCGCGCCGCCGAGCTGCTGGGAGGCGTTCAAGAGCGATGCCGCCAGGCCCGCCTTGTCGGCCGGGACCCCCGCGTTGGCCGCGGTCGCGACGGCCACGAACATCGGCGTGACCCCGAGCCCGACCAGCAGCATCCCCGGCAGCAGGTCTGACACGTAAGACCCGTGGACCGGGATGCGCGAAAGCCAGAAGATGCCGCCGGCCGTGATCAGCGCGCCGGCGAACATCAGCGGTCGCGTGCCGACCCGATTCAAAAGCTGCGAAGCGACTCCGGCTCCGACTATGGCCACCAAGGTCAGCGGCAGGTAGGCCAGGCCGGTGTGGATCGCGGAGTAGCCCAGCACGTTCTGCATGTAGAGAGTCAGGAAGAAGAAGATCGCCAGAAAGCCGACGAACGCGATCAGCTGCGTGGCGTCGGCGAACCCCAGTCCATTGATGCGGAAGATCGACAGCGGGGCGAGTGGATTGGAGACGCGCAGCTCGTTGACCACGAACGCCACCAGCAGCGCCCCGGCTCCCGCCAGCTCGGCGATCGTCTGCGTCTTGCCCCATCCGACGTCCGGCGCCTTGACCAGCGCGTAGACCAGCAGCAGCATTCCGGCGGTCGCCAGCACCGCGCCCCGGATGTCCAGGTTCTGAACCCGAGAGCGCGGCCGCTCGCGGTCGATCAGGCGCACGATCCCGACCACCACGAACACGACAGCGAGCGGGTTGACGAACATCACCCAGCGCCACCCCGGACCCGCGGTCAGCACGCCGCCGAGCAGCACGCCGGCGGCTGAGGCGAGCCCGCCGACCGCGCCCCAGGCTCCGAGCGCCGCGTTGCGGTCCTTGCCTTCGCTGAACATCGTGGTCAGGATCGAGAGGGCAGCCGGCAGCGACATGGCGGCGCCGACGCCTTGCGCCAGGCGTGCGCCGATCAGCACGCCCGAGGTTTGGGCCAGCCCGCCGACCAGCGAGGAGACGCCCAGTACGACGGCGCCGGCGAGGAGTATCCGGCGGCGCCCGAACAGATCCGCGGCCCGGCCGCCGAGCAGCATGAACCCGCCGTAGGTCAGCAGGTAGGCGCTCGGCACCCACTGCAGGCCCTGGATGGAGAAGTGCAACGCATGCCGGATCGAAGGAAGCGCGACGTTGAGGATCGGCGCGTCGACGAAGTCGAGAAACGCGACCGCGCACAGCAACAGAAGGGTGAGCTTGCCTCGGCGCGTCGCCAGGACTGACGGTTGTGTGGTTGTCGCTGACATGGAGCTGCCTCCGGGAAAATCGAGTTGCTATCCCGATGACCCATCCCAGCTCTGGTTTGTGACAGCCGCGGCCGACCCGATCCGGATCGGCGCGCCTGAAGCCGCCTACTTGACCACGCAGCTCGGGCTCGGCGGGCTCCCATACGGGAACGCAGCGGCCAGGGCCTTGGCGATCAGGTGGGTGCGGACGATATACCCGGGCGTGTAGTAGTGGATGCCGTCAGGGATGAAGTAGCTCGGCTTGGCCCAGGAGGCCCAGTCGAACACGCGCATGTTCGGGTACTTCTGGCAGGCGGCACCGAGGGCCCGGTTCCACTTGAGCATGCCGTCCTCTGAGTAGGGCCCCGACTTCACCAGCGTCACGGCATCGATCCACATCACCGGCTGCCCCCGGACGGCCTGCATCATGCGGTCGATGCGCTGCCCCGCCCCGACGTTCGAGCCGGTATTTGTGTTATCGACGTCGTTGGTCCCCATGGCGACGATCCAGCAGCCCTTGAAGCCGGATTGGATGTGCTGCTGGGCCACCATCTGCGCGTTCGGCTGCCCCTCGAACAGCTCGACGATCGAGCGCGCGCCCGAGATCTCGGGAATCGTCGTCGTCACCCCCACGTCGGCCAGCTGAGGCCCCAAGCGCTGCGCCGGGTTGGGCAGGTAATCGCTGGAGACCGATCCCTCGGAGGTCGAATCTCCGATGTAGATCACGGACTTGCAGGAGGTCCGGGTCGAGGTCTGCGTGGTCAGCGCGGGCACGACCGAGGCCACGCGCCGGGCATGCGTTCGCGCTACATCCGCGCGGACGTTCGACTTGGGGAGCTTCTTGAGCAGCTGGCCCCTGGCGGAGCCGATCGTGGCCGATACGACGGGCAGCGCTCCGGCCAGCCCGATGACCGCCAGCACCGAAGCCACAGCCGCACCGCTCGACAGCTGCACCGCGCGGCGGCGCGCGTCGAACTTGGCGGCGCCCGCCCTGGCCTGCTTCCACAGGCGGCCCAGCGCACCGTGGCGGACAGGTTCCTCGATGTAGCGCCACGACAACGTGGCGATCACCACAGTGGCTGCGACTTCGGGGACTGCTCGGAAGAAGTTGAAGCCCGTCTGATTCCGGCTGGCCAGGGCGATGATCGGCCACTGCCACAGGTAGATCCCGTAAGAGCGGACGCCCACCCACCGAAGCGGCTCCCAGCTGAGGGCGGCCGCGACCCTGGTGGTCCGCTCGACGGCCGCCACGATCATCGCCACGGTGGCCACGGACAGGAGCAGGAAACCCCAGGGATACAGGAACGATGAGAAGGCATCGGTCCCGAACACCAGGGCCAGGATGCAAGCGAACCCCACCACCCCCAACACGTCCAGGAGGTTGCGGACATCTGGCGGGGCGGGCCTCGGCCCCTCTCCGTGTCGGCCACCGAGGGGCAGCACGAAGGCCAGCGCCGCCCCGATCAGCAGCTCGAAGGCGCGCGTGTCTGTCCCCTCGTATACGCGCGTGGGGTCGTAACCCCGGTGGTAGAGGAGCCCCATCACGATCGCCGACGCGGCAGCGCCCGCGAGCGCCAGCAGCGCCAGTCTGCCGCGACCGCGCACGAACCTTATCCCCAACAGCAGCAGCCACGGCCACACCAGGTAGAACTGCTCCTCGATCGCCAGCGACCACAGGTGATCAAGCGGCAGTGGCGTCGCGAACCTGGCGAAGTAGGAGCCGTTCTGGGCGATCGTCGACCAGTTGTTGAAGTAGCCGATGGCGGCGATCACCTGCCGGCGGGTGCCGCCGAGCTGCGAGGCGTCGAAGAGGGCCACGCACACGCTGACAACCGCCAGCATCACGAACAGCGCCGGCAGCAGTCGCCGCGCGCGGCGAAGCCAGAAGATCCCCAGCCCCAGGTCTCCGCTCCGGCGCCAGTGATCGAGCAGCAGATCGGTGATCAGGTAGCCCGACAGCGTGAAGAAGACCCCCACCCCCAGCATCCCGCCACCGGCGCCGGGGAAGCCCACGTGGAACAGGATCACGCACACCACGGCCAAGGCGCGGATGCCGTCGAGCCCTGCGACGTAGCGGTGGTCGGCTTCGATCGGACGGGGCATCGCGGATTAGTCCGGTTCGGGTCGAATCGGCGGAGATTCGAACGGACCTCCGGAGAGAGTGTGTCGCATGCGGTGGCGAATGGTTGCCACGGCCGATCGGGCACCCCGAATCGCGACCCGCGTTCGGCTGCCTCTCAGCCTTGCTTGACGCGAAACGTCTCTAGCGTGGGGTCCGCGGGATCCGGCAGGACCATCCCGGCTTTCAGCCCACTGAGCAGGTAATTGACGACCGCCTGGTTGATCCGCTGGCCTGGAACGACGACGGGAATCCCGGGCGGGTAGGGCGTGATCTGCTCGGCGGCGATCCGACCTACCACGCGGTCCGCGGGAACGCTCTCCGCAGGCCCGAAGAACGCGTCCCGCGGTAGGTCAACGGTTTCGAGCTCGAGCTCCCCCGGATCGGGCAGCTCAACCTGATGTGGGCTGGGCAGCATCTCGGCGGCGACCACAAGACGCTCGAGCGCGTCATGGAGGCGAGCGGTCGTCCGCCGGTCATCCGACATCGACAGTGTGGCCATGATCCGCCGGTGGTCGCTCAGCCCGACGTCAATTCGTTGCTGCTGGCGTAGCCAGTCCGCCGCTTGATAGCCGCTGATGCCCAGTTCGCCCAGGTCGATCAAGACCTGAAGCCGGTCCAGGTCGTGCGAGGCTTCGGCGCTTACCAGCTCCTGTTCGAGCACATGCAGACCCTCGATGCCCTCAATTTCGGCTCGCAGCTCATCGGCGACCTCGAGAGCGGCTCCTAATACCTCCTGCCCTGTCTCGACCATCTGCCGTCGCCAGCCATCGAGCGCGGAGTAGACCAGCACGTTGGGACTCGTGGTCATCAAAAGATCGGCGCAGGCAGCGAGATGGGATGGGTCGACCAGGTCGCCTTGAACGTGGAACACCGACCCCTGTTCGAAGCCTGCACCCATCTTGTGCACGCTGACTACACATACGTCGGCCCCCGCGTCCATGGCCCAAGTGGGCAGATCCAGATGAAACGGGAGATGGGCGCCCCACGCCTCGTCCACGATCAGAGGGCGCCCGTGCTCATGGCAGACGTCGGCGATCGCGGCGATGTCGGCGCACGTTCCGTAGGGCGTGGGGCTTACGATCAACGCCGCGGCGGCGTCGGAATGGCGGTCCCAGGCGGCCGCAACCTGATCGGGCGACGGAGGATGGGCGATATGCAGCTCCCTATCCCAGCGGGGGCTGATCCAGCAAGGGCGTAGTCCCGAGAAGATCAGACCCGCCACCACCGATTTGTGGGCGTCGCGTCCGAGCAGAAGATCGCCGCTGTGGCCGGCCACCGCCAGCATGGCCGACTTCACCGATAGCGAGCTGCCACAGGTCGAGAAGAATGCGTGCTCGGCCCCGACCGCGTCCGCCATGAGCTCCTCGGCATGCTTCAGCAGGCCGGAGGACGACGCACGGTCGTCGAGGCCCGCGCTGGCCAGCAGATCGTCGCGGAAGGGCTGCTCGCCGAGCACCGCCAGGACGCGCGTATCGACGCCACGGCCCTGCCGATGTCCCGGCGGCGTGAAGCCGTAGCGGTCGAGCTCGTGGTATTCGGCCAGCCCATCGACCAGTGGCGCCTGGCTGTGGTCCACGTCTCAGTTGTACCCGGGGAAGGCCCAGACGATCGGCCGAGTACCGGGGAGCTACTGGTAGATGATCAGAGTGTGAGCGCTGTAGGCGAAGAACGCCGCCAGCAGGCTCCAGGTCACCGGCCAGCTCAGCGTCCGTAGGAACGCCGTCTTCCAGTGACCGAAGAACAGCACGTACAGGAAGATGCCCCCGAGCATGACCGCATAGCAGGCGATAGCGACGCCCTTGGGGGGGGCCAAGCCGATCACCGGCGCTACCACCAATCCCAAAAGCAGCCACGCCGCGATCGTCAGCACGTCGACGGCGAGTCTCGTCCGCTCGCGCCCCACGATGGTCATGAAACTGCCTGCGCCAACGAGCGCGGCGGCGATGAACACCCCCAGTGACCAGTGCGAGCCGAAGCCAAAGATGGCGTCCATCATCTTGCCCCCTCCCCACAGCAGGAAAGGCTCCACCACGCTGACGGCCGCATAGACCGCGAACATGTCGGTCTCCGAGTCCCACGGATTCCCGAAGACCGGTCGCCGGGGGACGAGCGCCGCTCTTAGCTGCGCGGGCTCAAGTGCCGCTCGTAGCGAGCTCCCGTTGCCTGGTTGAGTCGACAAGTCGAGCCCGCATGTTAGGCAAAGGGGCGGCCAGGGCTTGAATCACAGCATTCGGGCTGCCACGTCGGCCGGCTCGTCTAGCTGGTCGAGCAGGCACGATCGTGGGTCGCGGTCCGGGCGCCAGCGCACGAACTTCGCCGGATGGCGCAGGCGGTGGCCGTCCACGTGTGTATATGAGACCTCGGCCACGAGCTCCGGCCGGAGCGGAATCCAGTCCATGGTCATACCCGGGACCCACCGCCCCGCCGCGCCCTTGAGACGGCCCATGGGCCCACCGCCGATCAGAAAGCCCTGCTCCCAGGGGTGGCCTTCGATCGCCACCGCGAACGGTGACACGTCACGAGCCAAGGTGCGGCGCCGCTCATTCGTGAACGAGCTGGCGACGCCGATGTGCTCGAGCGCGTCCGCCTGGTCGTAAAGCCCGAGCAATAGCGAGGCGACCGCCGGGGGGTCGGCCGCACGGGCGACGCCGGCCGCGGGGTCCGCCTCCAGCACCAGGCGCACGCCGCCCACCACGCAGTCCGCGGTCCGCTCGTGCTTGACCTTCAGCATGGCCCGCGCGCCAGGCTTGTATGGCAGGTCGCGGTGCTTGGCCACGACGCCGTCGACGCCACCGCCGCGGAACCGTTCGAGCCAGCCCGAGGCCACCCGCCTCTCGTCGGTCGCCGGAGTCAGAAACAGCGGCGCGCTCGGCATCCTGGAGAAGGCCTTCGAGCCGCCGCCGACGCTCGCCGAAGCCAATGCTGCACAGCGATTCGCCGCTCACCTGAGGAAGGTCAAAGGCGACGAACGAGGCCGGAAGGCGGGCGGCGAGCTCCCGCACGCGCGACTCCGCGGGATGCAAGCGGCCCATCAGCGCCTGAAAATCGAACCGCCCCTCGATCGCCAGCACGATCTCCCCGTCGATCGTCCAGGGATCGGAGTCGACGCCCGCCAGCGCGGCGACCAGCTCGGGGAAGTAGCGCCCGAGCGGGCGCCCGTGTCGGCTCTCGAGCTCGATCTCCTCCTCGCTCCGGCTGGCCAGGCAGCGAAAGCCGTCCCACTTGGGCTCGAACAGATAGCCCTCCTCATCCGGCAGCTCCCGGACCAGCCGGGCGAGCATCGGCTTCATCTCGCTCCCTCGGCTGGCTAGCCCCCGTCCCGCGCCCGTACCGTCTCTCTCAGCGCCTCGAGGGCGCTGTAGCGCGGCTCGAAGCCGAGCTCCTCCCGCGCCTTGGTCGTGTCCATGATCGACGGATGGCTGAGCGCCTCTACCCACTCCGTGGCGGGGGGAACGAACGGGGGCCTGGGCAGCGAGGTGGCGGCGCGCGCCGCTCCGTGCACGACTCGGGCGGGAATCGGTATCGGCGACAGGCCCAGCTCGCGGACCACGTCGGTGCCGGTCAAGACCCCATCGCCGGCGACGTTGTACGCGCCCGGCGGACCCTCGCCCAGAACGCACTTCAGCAGTGCCTGGCCCACGTCGTCCTCGTGGATGAACTGCATCTTCGTGTCCGCCGCCAGCATGGGCACGGGAATGGGAAGGCGGTTGACCAGGTCGAGCAGCCTCGATCCCGCTCGCGCCATCGGCCCCGGCAGGGCCTCCTTGGCGCCGACGGCATGTGGTCCGAGCACAACCGGCGGACGCAGCAGGTAGAGCGCAGGCTCGGGGCTCCCGGAAGCCTCGTCCTTCAAGAGCTGCTCGAGCTCGGCCTTCTCGCGCGCGTAGAACAGACGGGCCGCCGGCCGGGTCGGCCAGTCCTCGGTCATGCCCACCGGGTTGTCGGGATGAAATCCGTAGGCGGCGACCGAAGAGGCGTACACGAACCGCTTAGCGCCCGCGTCGCGCGCGGCCCGGAAGGCGTTCAGGGTTCCCTCGATGTTGATCGCCCGGATCGCCTGCGCGCTGGCGTTGCCGGTGATCATGAACGCCAGGTGGACCACGGCGTCCGCGCCCTCGAACGCCTCCCGCAGGGCCTCCGGGTCGCGGACATCGCCACGGCGGTACTCCATCTTGCTCCAGCCGCGCTCGCCGGGATCGAACGGGCGCCGTGCGATCCCCATCATCCGGCCGACCCGAGGTTCAGACTCCAGGAGCGGCATCAGCCCGAACCCGAATGTCCCGGTGGGCCCCGTGACCGCCACCGTGAGCCGTTGGCTACTGGTCGACATAGGCGAGTCATACCCGATCCCGGAGGATGGGACCCGCCGGCGCATCGTCGGGACCCGTCGAACCGACGTTGGCGGCTAACAACGCGCGTGACCTTTTCCTTAAAGCGGGGTAAATCAGTCGCCGCGCAACTCCGGCGCTCAGACATCCCGCGTTCAACCGAAAGGAAGTGGAATGGAGCTAGCGTCTGTGGGGCCTGACTACGACGGGGCGGCAGCTGCCGAGAGCGGCGCCGCCCGGAAGTCAAAAAAGCGGCTGAAGACGGTCTTGCCGCACGGGGAAACCCCTCCCGACGCCCTGGTCGAGCTGGTGGGCCGCTACGACTCACGGGCGTTCGAAATCGGGCGTAGCCGCGCTCGGATCCGGCTGTCCGGCGCGGGCCCTTCCAATTACGACCTCCTACTCGAGGGCGAGCAGGCCAAGCTCGTACCGGCCGAGGGACGCCACGTGGACGCGCTCCTCGAAGCCGACGCCAAGACTTGGACAACGATCGCCGCTGATGTTCAGACGGGGATGGATGCCTACCGCCGGGGGCGGTTGAAGATCCGCCGAGACCTTCATCTCGGCGTCGGCTTCCTCGCCGCCACCGCCGCACAGGGCGATGGCACGCTCCGGTTCCGGACCATCGGCACCTCCCGCGGGCGCATCTCGATCTCGGAGGCCGGCTCGGGCCCCGTGGCACTGATGGTCCACGGCCTAGGAGCGACCAAGGTGTCGTTCCTGCCGACGCTTGCGGCGCTGGCGCCCAACGGCCACCGGGCAATCGCGGTCGACCTCCCTGGTTTCGGCGACTCCGACAAGCCGATCCTCGGGACCTACGACTCCCGCTTCTTCGCCCAATCGATGACCGCCCTGCTCGACGCGCTCGAGTTGGATCGGGTCGATGTAATCGGCAACAGCATGGGCGGTCGGGTGGCGCTCGAGCTGGGCCTGAGCGCTCCCGAGCGCGTGAGGAGGCTGGTGTTGCTCGCTCCGGCGCTGGCCTGGCTTCGCTCGCGTCCGCTCGTGCCCTACCTGCGACTGGTCGCCCCTCAGCTGGGGCTGATCCAGCCGGCCCCGAGGTGGATTGTCGAGCACATCGTGCGCTACATCATTCCCGGGTCAGACACGGAGTGGACGGCGGCCGGCATCGACGAGTTCCTACGCTCGTATCTGACTCCGCGGGGCAGGGCTGCCTTCTACGCCGCCGCCCGCAACATCTACCTCGATGCTCCGCACGGGCGGAACGGCTTCTGGACTCGGCTCCGTTCGCTGGAGCCGGAGAGCCTGTTCGTCTGGGGTAGAAAGGACCCGCTGGTTCCGATCAGCTTCGAGCGATACGTCCGCGACGCGGTGCCGAATGCCCGGCACCTGGAGCTCCAGTGCGGCCACGTGCCGCAGCTGGAGCGGCCCAAGGAGACGCACGAGGCGATCCTGCGCTTCCTGGGCGGCGCCCGGACGTAGCTAGGTTTGATTGCACCTCAGCGGGTAGTGTCTCGACGGGATGGCTACCCAGGTGGAGGAAAACGGTCGGGGGTCACCCGACGCGGTAGCGAAGCTGGGCGCCGCAGCGGGGGGAGGCGCGGTGCCAAACGCGCTTGAGGCCGTCCCCAAGCTCGTGGGAGGCGCGATAAGCGGGATCGCCAAACGCGTCGCGGACGCCGTTCCCAGCGCCGATCTCGACACCCGGGACACGGACTACATCCGCGAGACGCTCCCCGGCCTGTGGATGCTGGCCAGCATCTACTTTCGCGCCGAGGTCCGCGGACTTCACCACATCCAGAAGGAGGGGCCGGTCCTGTTGGTCGGCAACCACTCCGGAGGCATCATGGCCCCGGACCTGTTCGTGTTCGTGCTGGCCTTCAGCACCTACTTCGGGGTCGAGCGGCGCTTCTTCCAACTCGCGCACAACGGCGTCGTCGCCTCTCCCGTTGGGCAGATGGTCCGCAGGTACGGAACGGTTGCGGCGGACCCGAAGAACGCCGAACTGGCCTTGAAAAGTGGAGCCGCCGTGCTTGTGTACCCCGGCGGCGACTACGAGGTCTTTCGCCCCAGCTGGGAGTCCGGCAAGGTCAACTTCGGGGGTCGCAAAGGCTTTATCCGCCTGGCGCTCAAGCTGGACGTGCCGATCCAACCGGTGGTGTCGATCGGCAGCCAGGAGACCGCTCTCTTCCTGACGCGGGGCGAGCGGCTGGCCAAGCTGACGCGGATGGACAAGCTATTGCGGCTGAAGACGGCGCCGTTCATGCTGGGGCTGCCGTTCGGACTGATGCCGGCCGTCTTCGGGCACATCCCGCTGCCCTCGAAGATCACGATCCAGGTCATGCCCAAGATCGAGTTGCGCGAGCAGTACGGCGACGATCCGGACGCCAACCAGATCTACGACGACGTGATGGGCCGCATGCAGGACATCCTCGAGTCGCTGTCCGAAGAGCGCCGGCTGCCGGTGATCGGATGAGGATCGAGCAGAGCATCTCGGTCGACGCCTCGCGCGAGGAGGTGTGGGAGCTCATCAAGGATCCCGCGGAGTACGCGGCGCTGCTCGACTGGGTGACCACCTCCGAGCCGCAGGACGAGGACCGGTCCCCCGGCGTGGGCGCCCGGTATGAGATGCGGGTCCGCGTGGGGTCGGCGAACGTCGGCGGCCTGGTGGAGATCGTCGAGTACGACGACTGCTGCGACATCGTGTGGACGAGCGTCACCGGAGTCGAGCAGCGGGGACGGCTGCGGCTCCGGCCGGATCGCGACGGCCAGACGCGACTGACGATGCGGATGTCCTATGGCGCGCCCGGCGCCCTGTGGGGCACGCTGGCCGAGTTGCTGTCGGGGCCGCAGGTCTCAGGCAGCGTCAGGCGAAGCCTCGAGAACGTCAAGCGAGAGGCGGAGGGGACCGAACGTCCGCCGCTGAGCGGCCCGAGCATCCCTCGGCGCCTGGTACACGAGCTCGACAACGTGCGGATCCTGGCCAAGCGCGGGATGGTCGCGCCCATGCGTCCGGACAAGGTGGCCAGAATCGCCCTGATCGGTGCGCGGTGGGGCGCCTCTCCTGCTGTCGGGGTGCTGGTCGGCGCCGTGCGCCATCCCGACAGGACGATGATCATCGACGAGCTCGGCTCGCTGACCTACGCCGAGGTCGATAGGCGCTCGAACGCGCTGGCCAACGCGCTCAAGGAGAAGGGAATCGGCTGTGGCGACCGGGTAGGACTGATGTGCCGCGATCACCGGGGCTTCATCGAGGGAGCGGTCGGCGTGACCAAGCTGGGCGCCGACGTGCTGTTGCTGAACACCTCGTTTGCCGCGCCGCAGCTCACCGAGGTCTGCGAGCGCGAGGAAGCGGCGGCGCTGATCTACGACGAGGAGTTCGAGGAGCTGACCGAAGAGGCGGGCAAGAATCGCCAGCGTCTCATCGTGTGGCACGAGGAGGGATCGCGGTCTGAGCCGACCCTCGGAGAGCTGATCGAGGAAGGCGAGGACTCGCCGCTGCCGCCGCCCAGCCGCACCGGGCGGGTGACGATCCTGACCTCGGGGACCACCGGCACGCCGAAGGGCGCGTCCCGAACCAGCACGCCGCTGACCCTAGATGCGCCGGCGTCGCTGCTCGAGCGGATCCCGCTGCACGAGGGCGACGTGGTCAGGGTCGGGGCGCCGCTGTTTCACACCTGGGGCTTCTCGAATTTCGCATTGGGGATGGCGCTCGGGGCGACGTTCGTGCTCCGGCGCCGCTTCGACCCAGAGCAGTGCCTGGCCGACATCGAGAAATACCGGTGCGACGTGCTCGTCGTCGTGCCGGTGATGCTTCAGCGCATCCTCGACCTGGAGGAAGAGGAGCGCCGGCGCTACGACACGAGCTCGCTTCGGGCCGTCAACGCCAGCGGCTCGGCGCTACCGGGAGACCTGGCTGTCAGGTGGATGGACGAATTCGGCGACAACCTCTACAACATGTATGGGTCAACGGAGGTGGCGGCCGCCACGCTCGCCACCCCGAAAGACATGCGTCGGGCCCCGGGCACTGCGGGCAAGGCGGCGCGCGGCTCGATCATCCGCCTGTACGACGACAAGGGCGGGCAGGTGCTCCAAGGAGAGACCGGCCGGATCTTCGTCGGAAACCAGATGCTGTTCGAGGGCTACACCGGCGGCGGTAGCAAGGACGTGATCGAGGGCCTGATGGCCACCGGCGACATCGGTCGCTTCGACGAAGCCGGCAGGATGTTCGTCGAGGGTCGGGACGACGAGATGATCGTCTCCGGGGGCGAGAACGTGTTCCCCAAGGAGGTGGAAGACGTTCTGGATTCCCACGACGCCGTGTCGGAGGCCGCCGCGATCGGCGTCGAAGACGAGAAATTCGGACAGCGGCTGAAGGCCTTCGTGGTTCTGAATGAGGGTCAGAAGGCGTCCGAGGATGACCTCAAGGACCATGTGAAATCGAACCTGGCGCGCTACAAGATTCCCCGGGAGATCGTGTTCATCGACGAGCTGCCGCGCAATCCGACGGGGAAGGTGCTCAAGCGCGAGCTGGCCGAGAGGGATTCAGACGACGAGGAAAAGGACGGCGCGGAGGAGGAAGAAAGCGCCGAAGAGGGCGAGAGCAAAGCCGAGGACGAGGCCCGCTCCGAGGCATAGCCGCTCTCCGCTCGGGGTAGCGCATAGGTATGCCGATCGAGCTCTACCAGGCGGAGTGGTGCCCGCACTCGAGCAGGGTGCGCCAGCGTCTCACCGAGCTGGGCGTGTCGTTCATCGCACGGCAGGTCCCGGCCGAACCGGCCGACCGCGAGGAGCTGCGGCGCAAGACAGGGAGCGAGGAGATACCGACCCTGCTGCTCGAAGACGGGACCGCGATGTCCGACCCCGATCAGATCATCGAATACCTCGAGGCCAATCACCACGAGCGCGCTGATGCCGAAGAGCATCGCGAGCGCGCCGAGGCTCACTCCTAGCGCGCGACGGCGTAGCAGCTAGCGCGCTGGCCCCACCACGACTTGGACGAGGTTTCGCCCTGTGGGGGTCCATAACCTCGAACGAGTCAACGGCGCGCTCGCCTAGCCGCAGCCGGAACGCGCCGCCACTGGTCAGCTGGTTGGACCAGTCCGTGATATGGTGGGGCGCCGATGCTGCGACCCGTACAGACGCGATCGCTCCCCGACGAGGTCTTCGGGCAGCTGCTCGGCGAGATCCTCTCCGGCCGGTATGCGCCCGGCTTGACCCTCCCGGGCGAGCGCGGGCTCAGCGACGTATTCCAGGTCAACCGGCACGTCGTGCGCGAAGCGCTCAAACGACTGGAGCAGGTGGGGCTGGTCAAGACCGTCCACGGCGGGGGGACCAAGGTGCTCGAGTTCAGGCGCTCGGCAGGGCTTGACCTGCTGGCGGTGCTCGCAGACCACCCGGAGGCCCTTGAGGGGATGGTGCCGCTGCTGCTCTCCGCGCTCCAGATGCGGGCAGTCATCGGCGTGGACGCCGCACGCCTGTGCGCGCAGGGCGCAAGCGATGAGCTGCGCGCCGAGCTGCTCGAGGCCGGCGAGACGATGGCCTCCATCGCCAAGGGCCCGGAGCTCCTGCCGCTCGACCAGCGCTTCTGGCAGCACTTGCTCGACGGCGCGGCAAACGTCGCCTATCAGCTGGCGTTCAACAGCTTGATCCGGGCCGTGCACGCCGACCCCGACTTCAGCCTGGGGTGGCTCGAGCACGAACTCGAGCGCTGCGATTACCGGCGCCCGATCGCGCGGGCGATCGCCGCCCGCGACCCCGACGCGGCCGCCACGGCCGCCCGAGACGCGCTCTCGCCGGCGGCGGAGATGCTGGGCTCGGTAGCGCAGTCCCCGACGTCGGCTGCGAGCGAGCGGAAATGAGCACCGAGCAGGTACCCGCCGCCTACCAGGCGTCGCTGACGGCCAGGCGCGCTGACCTGAGGAGCCTCGGGCCGTGCTGGCGCGAGTTCAGCCGCCACTTCTCTCCTCGGGCACTGTTCGTATTCATCGCCGCCGCGCTGGCGGCGCGAATCGCGGTCGGACGCTGGTCTTGGCACGACGCCTTGGTCCCGGTCGTGATCATCGCCACGCAGCCGTTCGTCGAGTGGGTGATCCACAGATACCTCCTTCACCTGCCCCCCATGAGGGTCGCCGGGCGCAGGATCGAGCTGTACGGCTCGATCCAGCACCGCATCCACCACCGCGACCCGTCTGACCTGGACCGCGTCCTGCTCAAGCCGCCCGAGGTGTTGAGCTTCGTGATCCAGATCCCGCTGGTGGCGGCCGGCGTGGTGTGGGCCGCCGTCGCGCTGCTCGGCGGGCACTTCCTGCCGCTGACCCTCACGGCCACCGTTCTCTCCTACCTCGGGCTGCTGCGCTACGAGTGGTCGCACTTTCTGATCCACACCCCCTACGTGCCCAAGACCCGGTGGTACAGATCGATCTGGCGCAACCACCGCCTGCACCACTTCAAGCACGAGGGCTACTGGATGGGCATCACCTCGAAGATGGGCGACCGGGTGCTGGGCACCGATCCAGATCCCCGGGGGGTGCCGAAGTCGCCGACCGCCCGGACGCTCGGCGTCCCGGTGGACTGAGGCGCCCACGCGGGCGCCGGAGCCCTACGCCAGAGCCTGGCGGGCGCTCTCCAGGTCGTCGGTCGCGATCACGACCTTGACGCCCCCGTAGGTCGTGTACAGCAGCTCTATGTTGACCCCGGCGTCGGCCAGCTCGAGCGCCATCTCCCCGAGCGAGCCGGGGCGGTCGTCGATATCCACCACGAGCACCTCGCGCTGATCGGCGACGCCCATCCCGGCCTGGCGTAACGCGCTGGCCGCCCGCTCCGCGGCGCCGTCCGCCACCAGCAAATGAATGATGCCCCGGCCCTCGCCGGTGAATGCGCACATTCCCTGGATGTTGACCCCGGCGGCGCCAGCGGCCTGCCCGAGCTTCGCGAGCTCCCCGGGTTCGTCCGTCAAAACGACTGTAAGGTCGATTGGCATGGGCCTCTGCGGACTTCCGATCCTATCCGCGAGCCAGCGTGGCTGACCTTGAATTTCAAGAGCGACCGGCGGACGGCGACGCCGCCGGCCTCATCGTCCTCCACCACGGGCGGGGAACGGACGAGCGCGACCTGCTCGGGCTGGCCGACCTGCTCGACAGCCAGCGTCGGCTGCACGTCGTGAGCGCGCGGGCGCCGCTTCAGCTCCCAGGCCCACCCGGGTACCACTGGTACCTGGCCCGGCGCGTGGGCTATCCCGACCCGCGCACGTTCGAGGAATCGCGCCGCAAGCTCGCTCGGCTCCACGATGAGCTGTGGGAGCGAACCGGGCTCGGCGCTGAGCGAACGGTGCTCGGCGGCTTCTCGATGGGGACCGTGATGAGCTACGCGCTCGGACTGTCGGGCGACCGGCCCGCGCCAGCCGGGATCCTTGCCTTCTCGGGCTTCGTTCCGACAGTCGAGGGCTGGGAGCCCTCGCTCCAGGACCGCCAACGGCTGCGGGCGTTCATCGCGCACGGGCGGCGCGACCCGGTCATCGATGTGACCTTCGCGCAGCGAGCGCGCGAGTTGCTGGAGGGCGCCGGCCTCGACGTCTCCTACCACGAACACGAGGGCGGGCACCACATAGATCCTCGGCAGTTCGACCTGGCCGCCCGCTGGGTTGCCACAACGCTCACGGTATAGGTCCGTACCAGATAATCTGATGGGCGACCGACCGCTGCTAAGATCCAGCAAATGAGCGCAATCGCAGGTGACGTCGAGGTCGGTTCGGGATCCAAGCCCGTAGCAGCCGTGGAACCGGCCGGCGCGGCGACCGAAGATTGCCCTGCATGCCTGCTCGGGAACCTGAACTGGCTCCTCGCACAGGCACACTACTCGCTGGCGACCGAGCTGGCGGGGGCGTTTGAGCCGCTCGGCATTTCTCCAAGGGGTCACGCGGTGCTCGCCGCGGCGATGACCGGGGCCCACACCCAGAAGGAGCTGGCTGAGCTGGTGGGGCTGGATAAGACGACGATGGTCGTGACCCTCGACGAGCTCGAGGAGGCGGGGCTTGCCCAGCGCGTGCCCTCGCCAACCGACCGGCGCGCTCGCGTCGTGGAGATCACAAAGGCCGGAGCCCGAAAGGTGGCCGCCGCCGACAAGGTGGCGATGCAGGTCCAGGCCGACGTGCTGGCCTCGCTTCGGGAGACCAGGGGCGAGCAGCTGCTCGAAGGCCTGTGTGAGCTGGTGCGCCAGCGGCTGGGGGAGCCCGCCACGTGCAAGGGCGTCCGCCGCCGCGAGCCGCGCCCGTAGGTCGCGCAAGCGCCGCGAACACCTCGCCCTGAACGTTGCCCCTCCGGTTCCGGCCCCCGGAACCAACGGGACATTGATTGGCGAGGACAACGCCGCGGACACTCCCTGACCTAAATCATCTTAATAGTGATCGTCTCATACGGGACGATTTGATACAGTTCCATCCGTGGAGCGAATAAACGGAGGGAACGCCGTGACCGAGACCGGACGAAGCCGCTGGATCGCGCTGGTCGTCCTGTGCGTGGGGATGCTGATGATCATCCTCGACTCGACCGTCGTGAATGTCGCGCTGCCGTCAATCCAGCGCGACCTGCACTTTTCCCAGGCAAACCTGGCCTGGGTCGTGAACGCCTACCTGATCACGTTCGGCGGGCTGTTGCTACTCGCCGGCCGGCTCGGTGACCTCATAGGTCGCAAGCGGGTGTTCATGACCGGGCTGGCCCTGTTCACGCTGGCGTCGCTGGCCTGCGGCCTCTCGAACAGCCAGGGATTTCTGATCGGCGCCCGCTTCGTGCAGGGCATCGGCGGTGCGCTGACCTCCGCCGTGATCCTCGGGATGGTCGTGACGATGTTTCCCGAGCCCGAGGAGCAGGGGAAGGCGATCGGCGTCTACAGCTTCGTTGCGGCAGCCGGCGCGTCGCTCGGGCTGCTGCTCGGCGGTGTCGTGACCCAGGCGATCAACTGGCACTGGATCTTCTTCATCAACATCCCGATCGGGGTGGTGACCGCGCTCCTGGCCTCGCGGCTGGTCGCGCGCGACGGGGAAGTTCCCGGCCTGCACCGAGGCGTCGACATCGCCGGCGCGGGCCTGGTGACCAGCGCACTGATGCTCGCCGTCTACACGATCGTCAAGGCCACCGACTACGGCTGGGGCTCGGGTCACACGCTGGGCTTCGGCGCTGGCGCCCTGGCGCTCATGGGCGCGTTTGTAGCCCGGGAGGCGACCGCCCGCGAGCCGCTGATCCCGCTGCGGATCTTCCGCTCGCGAAACGTGTCGGGCGCGAACGTCGTTCAGCTGCTGATGGTGGCCGGACTGTTCGGGATGTTCTTCCTCGGTGTGCTGTTCATGCAACACGTCCTCGGCTACAGCGCCATCGGAACCGGGCTGGCGTTCCTGCCGGTCAGCGTGGGCATCGGGGTGCTGTCGCTTGGGTTGTCCGCGCGGCTGAACGCCCGCTTCGGCCCCAAGGCGACGCTCTTGCCCGGCCTGGCCATGCTCGTCCTGGGCCTGGTATGGCTGACCCGGGTACCGGTTCACGCTTCATACGCGGTTGACCTCCTGCCATCGATGTTGCTGCTCGGGGTCGGGGCCGGCCTGTCGTTCCCCTCCCTGATGACGCTGTCGATGTCGGGTGCGATGCCGAGCGAAGCGGGGCTGGCCTCCGGGCTCGTAAACACCACCCTGCAGGTCGGCGGTGCGCTGGGACTGGCCGTCCTGGCCACGCTCTCGACTACGCGCACCAGCCACCTGGTGGCATCGGGCTCCTCCCACGCGGCGGCCCTGACCGGCGGCTACCACCTGGCCTGGGTGGTGTCGGCCGGCATCGCCGCGGCGGCGCTGATCGTGGGCCTGGTGGTGCTGCAGAGCGTCCGAGGCGGTCAGCTGGACGACGAGGTGGTCGATGAAAGGCCGGTGGACGAAGTCACCGGGAAGCCTGCGTACTCGGAGGCGGTCTAATGAGTCATGAATGGGTAGTCGACACCTGGATCACCGAGCTAGCGCTCACCCCGCGACACCAGGCGCGGCGCAGGGTTAGCGAGACGCCGCGTCCGGCTCGGCTCCCAACACCCGCGCAGCGGCGCGACCCATGTCAGGGCGCGCCAGACCGAGCGGACGACGTTCGACATCTGTCGAACAAGTTGCTATAATCCACCAACAATTGGAACTGCGAATTATCGCATTGAGATCGGAGTAGCTCTGAGCAAGATCGAGAATGGCCGCCACACCGCTAGGTCCCGTGGCGACCAGCATGAGACAACTGAAGTCGTTCGATCGGGTCTGCCCAGGAAGCGGCAGACCGCGACCGGCAATGCCCGCCAGCGACGCCGCGCCGCGACGGCCGAGCGGCGTGAGCAGGAGAGCGCCGTCAAGGAGTCGCTCGAGCAGTTCTTCTCTCAGGCCCGCCGTTACCCGCTGCTGACCGCCGCCGAGGAGGTCGAGCTGGCGCAGCGGATCGAGCGCGGGGACCTCGAGGCCAAGGAGCGGATGATCAACTCCAACCTGCGTCTCGTCGTCTCCCAGGCACGGCGCTACCAGGGCCTGGGCCTGCCCATGGGTGACCTCGTCCAGGAGGGCATGCTTGGCCTGATCCGCGCGGTCGAGAAGTTCGACTGGCGCCGTGGATTCAAGTTCTCCACTTACGGGACGCTGTGGATCCGCCAGGCAATCCAGCGCGGCCTGCAGAACACGGGCCGGACCATTCGGGTCCCGGTTCACGTGGCGCAGCGCCAGACCAAGCTCCGCAAGCTCGAGTCCGAGCTGGCGACCAAGCTTGGGCGCGAGCCGAGCGACGAGGAACTGGCCGAGGTGGCCGATTTCCCGCTGGAGGAAGTGCGTGAGCTGCGCGAGCTGAGCCGCAGCCTGACAAGCCTCGACCAGACCGTGGACGAGGAGGGCGAGACCTCGCTAGGGGACCTGCTCCCCTCAGAGCGGCCCGAGCCGATCGAAGAGATCACCGATAACGAGATGGAGCGGCAGCTGAACGATGTCGTCGAGAAGCTGCCTGAGTCGGAGCGCAACGTGATCCGGCTCCGCTTCGGGATCGGTGGCGAGGAGCCGCGGACGCTCGGTCAGGCCGGCAAAGAGCTCGGCATCTCCGCCGAGCGCGCCCGGCAGCTCGAGGAGCAAGGCTTGCGGCGACTGGCTCGCACCCCCGAGCTGGCCGCGCTGCGCGAAGCAGCCTAAGCGTTCTCCCAAAGCTCGAGGAGGGAGCCGTCGGCTCCCTCCACCGGGTCAGCGTTAGGCAGCGGCACCCGGGCGATGTTCTTCAGCACCTCTTCGTGCTCGGCTGGGTCACTGCGGCGCAGATCCCACGACATCCCGTCCGGGTAGGCGCCGATCACGAGGAGGTCGGTGGAACCGGCGTTGCAGTGACCGGTGCCTGCCGGCAGGACGAGGACATCGCCCGCCCCCACCTCGAATCGCTCGCCGACCGACGGCCCGCCCAGGACGACGGAGGCCGAGCCTGAGACGATTCCCAGCACCTCGTGCGCGGTGGAATGGAAGTGGTGATAGGAGAAGATCCCGTCCCGCCACGAGCCGAGCCAACCATTGGTGGCGAACAGCTCCTCGCAGCTTGAAGCCGCGTGGGCGGCCTCGACGTCGTGATAGACGAGCACCGGCAGGCGCGAGTTGGGGATCCCTCCGTCGTCCTCGAAGAAGTGCGTCTCCGGAGTCAAGGAATCAGAAGTAGCTTCCCGCTCGTCTTCCGGGCCTCGAGGTCCTCGTGCGCCTGCCGCGCTTCGGACAGCGGATAGCGGGCCCCGATTCGCACCCGGAGCTTGCCCGCCGCGATCAGATCGAACAGCGCCTCCGCGCGCTCGCGCAGCAGCTCGGGGGTACGGGTGTAGGTCTGAAGCGTTGCGCGCTGCAGGTACAGCGAGCCGCCCGAAGCGAGGATCATGGGATCCAGCGGGTCGGGCTGTCCGCTGGCCGATCCGTAGAGGATCATCCGCCCGATCGGCCTGAGCGCCTTGAACCCCTCCAGGAACGTCGTCTTGCCGACCCCGTCGTACACGGCCGCCACGCCCTCGCCGCCCGTGATCTCCTTGGCACGCTGGACAAACCCCTCGTAGCCGAGCACCTCGTCGGCCCCGGCCTCGCGCGCCAGCGCCGCCTTCTCCTCGCTCGAGGTGGTGCCGATCACCCGGCCCCCGCGCAGCTTGGCGATCTGGGTCAGGAGCAGCCCCACGCCCCCGGCCGCTGCATGCACCAGCACCCAATCGCCGCTCTCGATCGGATAACAGTCCGACGCTAGACAGTGGGCTGTCATGCCCTGAAGGAGCGCCGCGGCCGCCAGCTCGGACGACACGCCGTCTGGTACAGGCACCAGCCGGTCGCGGTCGACGGCGACGCGCTCTGCATAGCTGCCCTGGACGCCGATCCAGGCGACACGCTCACCCGTGTCGGTGACCTTGCCCGCCCCCTCGATGCCGATCACCGCCGGCGGCTCGGTCGCGTAGGAGCGACCCTCGCGCTCATACACGTCGCGGAAGTTGATGCCCACGGCCTCGACGTCGACCAGCACCTGTCCCTCTCCCGGAGAGGGGTCGGGAGCGTCCTTGAACTCGAGCACCTCGGGCCCGCCGTGACGCTCGTAGACGACCGCCTTCACTGTTTTACAACCTAACAAGCAGGCAAGCGAGTTTGTATGGCAACCACTTCCGCGCCCACCCGAGTCGAGCAGCTGGCGGAGTTCGTGACCCGGGCCGACTTCGACCAGCTGTCGGAGGAGGCGCGCGAGCAGCTCAAGCTCCGTGTACTCGACGCCCTGGGCTGCGCGCTGGGGGCGCTCGAAGGCGAGCCGGTCAAGATGATCGCCGAGCAGAATCGGGAATTCGGCGGCGAGCCGCTGTCGGCGCAGATCGACGCCGGTCGCACGGCGCCCGACCGCGCCGCTCTCTACAACGGCGCGCTGGTCCGTTACCTGGACTTCAACGACTCCTATCTGGCGCCGGGCGAGACCTGCCACCCCAGCGACAACCTGGCGCCGGTGCTGGCGGCGTGCGACTACGCACAGGCCGACGGGCGGACGCTGATGACGGCGCTGGCCGTGGCCTACCAGGTCCAGACTCGCCTTTCGGACGTGGCTCCCGTGCGGGCCAAGGGGTTCGACCACACGACCCAGGGCGCCTACGCGGTGGCCGCCGGGGTCTCGCGCGCGCTGGGGCTCGATCGCGAACACACGGCCAATGCCGTGTCCATCGCCGGCACTTCGCTTAACGCGCTCCGGGTCACGCGCACCGGCTCGCTCTCGCATTGGAAGGGCCTGGCATATCCGGCCGTGTCCTTCGGGGCCACGCACGCGGCGTTTCTGGCCAAGCGAGGAATCACCGGACCGCGGGAGGTGTTCGAGGGAAACAAGGGCTTCATGGACGCGATCTCCGGCGAATTTGAGATCGACTGGTCCCAGGAAGACCTGGAGTCGGTCACCCGGACGATCCTCAAGAAGTTCAACGCCGAGATCCATTCCCAGTCGGCTATCGAGGTCCTGATCGAGCTGCAGAAAGAGAACGACGTCAACCCCGACCAGGTCGAGCGGATCGAGCTCGACACCTTCCAGGTGGCGTTCGACATCATCGGCGGCGGCGAGGAGGGCTCGAAGTACGAGGTCCGCACCAAGGAGGAGGCGGACCACTCGCTGCCCTACCTGCTCGCCGTCGCGCTGCTCGACGGGCAGGTGCTGCCCGACCAGTATCGGCCGGAGCGGATCTCCGCCGAAGACGTCCAGGATCTCCTGCACCGGGTGGAGATCAAGCCGGACGATTCGCTCTCAGAGCGCTTCCCGCAGGAGCACAGCGCCCGGATCAGGCTCCACCTCCGCGACGGCCAGGTACTCGAGCGCGAGCAGCGCGACTACGAGGGGTTCCACACCCGTCCGATGGAGTGGGATACGGTGGCAGAGAAGTTCGACCGTCTGGCCTGCGCCCACGTCGAGGATGGACGGCGCTCAGAGATCAAGGATGCGGTCGCGGCGCTCGATGAGATCGAGACGCGGCAGCTGACAGACATGTTGGAGGTATTGAGATGAGCACTACTGACACGAGCTCCTTTTCATTCATCCGGTCCAATGAGCGGCCGTCCAAGCCCCGTACTCGGGGGATGACGGAGATCCGCGGGTCCTACTACACCGTGGTGGGGCCGAACTACCTGCGCGACGTTCTGGAGACGATGGGCGAGCACGTCGACGCGCTCAAGTTCGCCGGCGGCGCGTTCACGCTGATGCCCGAATCGGCGCTGCGGGAGATCCTCGACATCGCCCACGACCACGATGTGCTCGTCTCGACCGGTGGCTTCATCGAGCACGTGTTGACGCAGGGGCCGGAGGCGACAGACCGGTACATCGACGAGGTGGCCCGCGTTGGCTTCGACATCCTCGAGATCTCTGCTGGTTTCATCAGCGTTCCCACCGACGACTTCGTACGCCTCGTCGAGCGCGTCCAGCGGGCGGGGCTGAAGGCCAAGCCCGAGATCGGAATCCAGTTCGGAGCCGGTGGCGCCACCACGCCTGAAGAGCTCGAGCAGGAGGGCACCCGCGACGTCAGCTACGCGATCGACCTCGCCAAGCGCTGCCTCGACGCCGGCGCCTACATGATCATGATCGAGTCCGAGGGGATCACCGAGGAGGTCACGAGCTGGCGCACCGACGTCGTCGCCGACATCACGCGTGAGCTGGGACTGGAGAAGGTGATGTTCGAGGCCGCCGATCCCGAGGTATTCGGCTGGTACATAAAGAACTACGGGCCGGAGGTCAACCTGTTCGTCGACCACTCGCAGATCGTCCAGCTGGAGTGCCTGCGGCGCGGCATCTGGGGCACGAAGAGCCTGTGGGGGCGGGTCGTGACCTACGGCGGCAACTGGGGCGGAGGGCAGAGCGCCTACGGGGACTAGCTCCCCGGCATGTTCGATCCCGGCGGCTTAGCAGAGCCGGTCGTCCAGGCGCCGCTCGCCGGTGGCCCCTCCACGCCTGCGCTCGCGTCGGCCGTGTGCGAAGCCGGCGGGCTGGGCTTCCTGGCCGCCGGATACAAGGCGGCCGACGCGGTGCGGGAGGAGATCGAGGCGCTCCGCGGCTCCACCTCGAGGCCGTTCGGCCTCAACCTATTCGTTCCGCCGAAGGCCGCGGCGGACTCCTCCGCGATACATGCCTACCGCGAGCGGATCGCGACGGAGGCCGAGCGTCAAGAAGCCGAGCTCGGCGAGCCGCGCTCCGATGACGACGACTGGGAGCGCAAGCTCGAGCTCCTGCTGCAAGAGCGTCCGGCCGTGGGCTCGTTCACGTTCGGTTTGCCCGAGGCATCGGTAATCGATGCGCTCCATGCGAACGGGATTGCGGCGTGGATCACGGTCACAAACGCGGATGAGGCATTGCAGGCGCGGGAGGCGGGCGCGGATGCGCTCGTGGTCCAGGGAGTGGAGGCCGGCGGTCATCGCGGCGGGTTCGGCGACGACCCGGAGGAGAGCGGGTGGGGACTGCTGGCGCTCCTGCGCGTCGTCGCCCGGCGGGTGTCCGTGCCGATGATCGCCGCCGGTGGGATCGCGGACGGCTCGGCGGTCGCGGCCGTGCTGTGCGCCGGCGCGAGCGCGGCCCAGATCGGGACCGCGCTGATGCTCGCGCCTGAGGCGGGGACGGCCGAGGCTCATCGCGAGCTGCTGTCCAAGCCCGGCCCGACCCGCCTGACGCGGGCCTTCACCGGTCGAACCGCGCGAGGGATCGTCAACCGCTTCCTGCTCGAGCACAGCGAGGGCGCACCGGCCGCGTATCCCGAGATCCACCACGTCACTAGCCCACTGCGAGCCGCCGCCCGGCGGCGCGGCGATCCCCAGGCGATCAACCTGTGGGCCGGCCAGGCGCACGAGCTGGCGCAGGAGCGGCCGGCCGGCGAGATCGTGCGACGGCTGGGCGCCGAAGCCAGGGCGGTGCTGGCCGAGGTGGGGCAACGGCTCGGGTAGGGGTGATCAGGAGGGAGCGTTCGCGGCATCCAGATGCCCTGGACTCGGCATGACCGGCCGACATAAAATCGCGGCGCCCGCGAGCGATGGAGAGGAGCAGGTGATATGGCGAATTGCGGCGCTGGTCGATGCCACATCGAGTGCGAGGAAGGACAAGGATGCAGCTGCGTTCACGAGATCGAGGCCGACAGATGTACGTGTGAGTGCTTCGAATCCGGTGGTGGCGTGGCGGGGTGGAATCTCCACGCCGATGCGCACGTGGACGTTTCGATCAAGGACCTACCACTGGGCCAAGTCGCGACGATGTTCGATGGACTCCTAGCCCGGGAGGTGCTGGTGCCGGCCTCACGGTTGGACCACAAGGTCCATCTGGAGCTGGAACGCGTCCCGGTTTCTCACGCTCTCAAGGAGCTGGGTCTACCTACTCGGGAGCGGGCTGAGGCTCGATAGCCCTGTAGCCAGGGGAAGCTGGATGTTCGACGGGCGTGGATGGAGGGTCCGGCTTGGTGTTCGGCCGCGGTTCAGGGCGCTCATCGCCGGGGTGGCCGCGGTGGTCCTCGTCGGCGGCTGCGGCGGGGGGTCGAAGCCGACCACCACGGTCAACGTGGCCCCACCGGCCGGCACCAGCGGGTTCGCGGCGATTGCGCCTGCGGTCGCGCGGGCGAATGCCGCTGCCTTGCCGCCGCGGATCCAGCCGGTCTTCCCGAACCCGCTACCCGGCGAAGGGGTCTGGAAGCGGACGGGCCCCAGGGTGGACGGTGGCCCACCGGTGCTAGTGGCGACCTATCGCCCCGACCTCGGCTCGCCGGACACCTTCGCCTACGTCGCCTGGTTCGACCACACGCGCACCGAGCTCGCGTACTACCCGGGCGGCTCCGAGCCGCCGAGCGCTGCCGTGCGGGGGCCAACGATGGTCCCGCAAGAGCCAGCGCTGGCGGCTGCTTGCGACCTTCAACGCGGGGTTCACCGCCACCGACGGCAATAACGGCTCGACCGACAACGGACAGGTCAACGAGCCGCTGACGGACGGCAACGCGACCCTAGTTGGCTATAGCGACGGGCGCATCGACATCGTGAAGTGGAGCGGCGGCTCGAACGCGGGGCCGGAGGTCGCCTGGGCCCGCCAGAGCCTGAAACCGATCGTCTGGAACGGGCAGCTGAATCCCGACTTAAACGACGACCCTGACAGCCAGTGGGGGCAAACGCTCGGCGGGGTCTGCTGCGTCCCGCGCACCGGTGTCGGCATCGACCGTCACGGCAACCTGTTCTTCGTCGTCGCCACCGACCAGACGGTGACCACCCTGGCCAAGATCTTCCAGCACATCGGCGCGGTGAGGGCGATGGAGTTCGACATCAACTACGAATGGCACTCGCTTATCACCTACAGGCACCACCACGGGCTCGACCCGACGATGATCGAACCCCAGCCGCAGCAGTCGTCCGATCGCTACCTGACACCGGACAGCCGTGACTTCTTTGCCGTCTACCGACCCGTGCCCGGTCCGGTCACCGTCCCCTTCAAGTAGCGATCCCGCCACGTTAGCCCACGACGGGCAACGTGCGCTCGTCTTGGAGCTCTGACAGCGCATCCTGCATTTCGGCGGTGAGCTCGTTGTAGACCTGTTCGTGCTGAGGGTCAGCTCCGAAGCGCTCGACAAGGTCGATAGGCGGAAGCACCTCCACGGTGATTTTCGCGGGAAGGGGAAGACGCGGTGGAAGGTCGAGCACGCTGACGCCGAATGGCGGTGCAAGGGCCATTGGCAATACCTTGATCCGGGTCGCCTGGGCCCATCGTGTGAGCTGCGCGGCGCGCTCTCCGCGCGTGAGGAAGAGGGCGGTCTCTTGGCCGCCGATGGCTACCACCGGCACTATCGGGACGCCTTGCTGTAGAGCGAGTTTGATGAATCCCTTGCGACCGCCGAACTCGATTCGATCCGAGTGCCAAGTCGGTCGGAACGTCTCGTAGTCGCCGCCCGGGTAAACAAGGACGGGCGCACCCATCTCAAACGCCCTCCGGGCATTTTCGTGCGAGGCGGCGACCGTCCCCCAGCGGCTGATTCCGGTTGCAGGCATGCGAGCAGCGATGTCATGGGCCAGCTGATGAAAGCGCCGGTCGGGACCGAAGCGCGTGTAGAACGCAGTCGCGAAGACGAATGTGTCCGCGATCATGGTGCCGCCAGAGTGGTTTCCAACGAGCAGGGCGGGACCGGTGTCGGGGATGTTGTCCAGCCCACGAACCTCGCCGCGGAAATAGGTGCCCAACACGGTCCGCCAGATGGGCAGCACACGACGGATGTAATTTGCGTCCCAGGCGTCAAGGTCGTTTCCGTCCAGGGTCCGCCGAAGGTGCACCAAATCACTGGCGGCCATCTCGCCCCACGCGACCGCGCCGTCGACCGCTTTGACGGCAGCGCCCAGTGCAGATCTCAGCCGTGACATACCTTCTGGTCGCGTACCCCGGATAACAAGTGAGGAAACGCTAGGGTGCTCGCATGGCGGACCGGGTTCTGGTGACCGGGGGAACGGGGTTCCTAGGTGGGTGGTGCGTCGCTTCACTGTTGGAGCGGGGGTATGACGTGCGGACGACGGTTCGTGACCTGGGACGTGAGGGGGCAGTGCGCGATGCCATGACCAGGGCCGGGGTGGATCCAGGCTCGCGGCTGACGGTCGTGCCGGCGGACCTCACGTCTGACGCCGGCTGGGCTGAGGCGGTTGCCGACTGCCGGTATGTGCTGCACGTTGCGTCTCCTTTCCCGCCTGCGCAACCGAAGGATCCGGACGAGCTGATCGTGCCTGCTCGTGACGGCGCGCTGCGAGTGCTGCGTGCGGCGCTGGAAGCCGGCGCGGAGCGTGTGGCGATGACCTCGTCGGTGGCCGCCATCCGCTCCGCTCGGCCTAGCTCGGAGGACGCGCCATACACGGAGGCCGATTGGACCGACGGCAATGACGTCTCGCGGACGCCCTACGTGCGCTCAAAGGCGCTCGCCGAGCAGGCCGCGTGGCAGCACGTGCAGGCGGCGAGCGCAGAGGATCGTCTGGCCACGATAAACCCCGGCGCGATCATCGGACCGGCTCTGGGCGACGACCACTCATATTCGCTGCAAGCGATCCAGCGGCTGCTCGACGGCATGCCGGCCGCGCCGCGGCTGGGATTCACATTCGTGGACGTCCGCGACGTCGCCGACCTGCACATCCGCGCGCTCACCGCCCCCGCTGGCGGGGGTCAGCGCTTCATCGCTACCGACCGTTTCCTATGGTTGCCTGAGGTAGCAGCCATCCTTCGCGAGCGCCTCGGCGCCGTGGCAAAGAACGTCCCGACCCGGGTTGCGCCCAACTTGCTGATCCGCGCCATGGCGTTGTTCGACGCCAGTATCCGATCGATCGTCGGTGACCTGGGAAAGCAGGCCTGGTACTCCAGCGAGAAGGCCCGCACGACCCTGGGCTGGGCAACGCGGCCTGTGGAGGACTCGATCGAGGATTGCGCACGGAGCCTGCTCTGAGGAGTGCTCAGCAGCAGGCTCCGGTGCCTCTAGGGTTTCTCGGATGGCCCACGGCACGCACGATTTCGAGGACGACGCTCGCAACCAGAACGTCCTCATCTGGGTCAACGGCGAGCTGGTGCCGCGCGAGCGGGCGGTGGTCTCGGTGTTCGACGCGGGCTTCGTCCTCGGCGACGGCGTTTGGGAGGGTCTGCGAGTGCGCGGGGGCCATCCGGCCTTCTTGGAACGGCATCTGGACCGCCTCTTCCAGGGCGCGAAGGCCATCATGCTCGACATCGGTCGCAGCCGCGGCGAGCTGACCGAGGCGATCTACTCGACGCTGCAGGCCAATGACATGACCGACGGTGTGCACGTGCGGCTGATGGTCACCCGCGGCATCAAGCGCACGCCCTACCAGGATCCTCGCGTGACGGTCGGGCCCGCGACCGTCGTGATCATCGCCGAGCACAAAGAGCCGCTGCCGGCGACCGTGACCGAGGGCATCACGCTCTTCACGACGCATGTGCGTCGTGCCTCGCCTGACACGCTCGACCCCAAGCTCAACACGCACTCCAAGCTGGGCGACATCTCCGCCTGCATCCAGGCCTATACAGCTGGCGCTGATGAGGCGTTGATGCTCGACCCGGACGGCTTCGTGGCCACATGCAACTCGACCAACTTCTTCATCGTCGTCGGCCCCGACCACGCCCCCGAGGTGCTGACGTCCGACGGGCGTTATTGCCTGGCAGGGATAACGCGTGCCAACGTGCTGGAGATGTGCCGTGCCAACGGCATCCCCGCGCGCGAAACGACGTTTAGCCTCACCGACGTCTACGCCTCCCGCGAGGCGTTCGTCACCGGCACGTTTGCCGGTGTCGTGCCCGTCCGGTCGGTGGACGGTCGCACGATTGGCGATGGTCGTCGGGGGCCGATGGTCGAGCGCCTGCAAGGGCTGTATCGCGAGCTGGTGGAGGCAGACGTGAGGTCGCGCGTCGCGCCATGAGCGACGGCGTGCGGGTGGCGATGTGGTCCGGCCCGCGGAACATCTCCACGGCGATGATGCGCGCGTTCGAGAACCGTCCCGACACGGTCGTCGTCGACGAGCCGCTGTACGCGGCGTACCTCGCCCGTACCGGCATCGACCATCCGGCGCGCGAGGCTGTCATCGCCTCCCAACCAACCGACATCAGCAAGGTTGTCGCCGAGCTCTTCGCGGCGCTGCCGCCTGGCCGCAGCGTCCACTACGCCAAGCACATGGCTCACCACGTCTCCCGCGATATGGACCTGAGCTGGACGCGGCGCTTCCGCAACGTGTTGCTCATCCGCGACCCGGTCGAAGTGGTCGCGTCGTATGTGCGGGCCCGAGAGACCTGCGAGCCGGACGACATCGGGCTGCCTCAGCAGGGGTGGCTGCTCGCGCTGTGGGACGAGCATGGCATCGAGGTGCCGATCCTCGATGCGAGCGACTTCCTGCGAGCGCCCGAGGCGCACCTGCGCTGGCTGTGTGACTGGCTGGGCATCCCGTTCACCGCCAGGATGCTGTCCTGGCCCCCGGGGCCCCGGCCGTCCGATGGCGTATGGGCTCCGCACTGGTACGCCGCCGTCTGGTCTTCCACGGGCTTTAAGCCCTGGCGCCCGCGTGAGACGACGCTCTCCGACCACGACGCCGCGGTCGCAGAGGCCTGCCGCCCGATCTACGAAGCTCTGCACGCCCGACGGGTGCGGGTCTGAGGGGACGCGCCGAAATCGTTCTATCCCCCGGTCGCGCCCTAGCGCACCGGCTGGGCGATCCCGATGAGGTTGCCCTCGCTGTCATAGAAGAACGTGCCAATCTCGCCGGTGCCCTTGCTCGGGTAGTTATCGGGGGCGGCGATGGTGTCGCCGCTGGCGTCGAAGCCGGGCATCTCGAAACGCTCGAACGCCACACCGCGGGCTCGCAGATCGACCAGGGTCGCCTCGAGGTCCTCGACCTCGAATGACATCTGGGTCGATGCCCCCGACGGCGTCCCGGCCGAGCTGAAGAGGTGGAACTCGGTCGGCCCGCACAGGTAGCGCAGGCCGCCCTGGCGCTCCTCGACCGGCTCGAGGCCGAGCTTGTCGCGGTAGAAGTTACGCGCGCGGTCGAGGTCCTGAGCCGGGAGCTTGGTGACGGTATGGGCGTTGCTGAGCGGTCCGGGCATCGTCGTCCGGCAGCGAGTGTAATTCCCGACCGGCGCCCAGGGCTTGGGCGAGCCGGCGGCGGGACTAGCGGTATCGCCCCCGTAGCCCCCAGCCGCTCCTGGCCCGGAGCGGCTCAGCGATCCAGGCCGTGAGTGCGCGCGCCCGCTTGGCCATGGCCTCGAACTCCGGCTCGGAGGTGGCTGGGAAGTGCTCGGCGAGGATCGAGCCCAGCGGCTGACGAAGGTCGGGGGGAACGAAGTCGAGGAAATCCGTGATGAAGCCCGGCGCGGGCGGGACGGTAAGCGCCAGTGCCTCGGCCCGAAGCCGGGCATAGATCGCAAGAGCCTCCCCCACGCGCTCCGCGCCGTTCGCTGGCGCATCCTTGGCCAGGATCTCCGCGACCCGCTGACTCGAGGTGGCCTGCACTGCTTGCACAACATGGTGTTGAGGTGCCCGGTGCTCGTGGATGGGCGGCTCAGGTTCGCTCCATCGCGTGTCCACCCTCCGATCCGCGAAATACTCGATGGCACGGATGGGATCAATGCCGACTTTGCGCGGCGAGACTCCCTCGGCAAGGGCGACGAGCGCGATCTCCGAGCACTTGGGGCACGCGCTGCACGCCTGCATCCCGTCGGGTGCTTGCCAGCACGAGAACTGAAGATCCGCCAACTTTCTGTATCGCCGCAACAGCAGCCCCTCGACCTGAGGGATGTGCAGGGGATACGTGAGCGATCCCTGGCGGATTCCCCACCGCCGCAAGAGCGCGTCGAGTGCACCTTGGGTGACCGCCGAGTACATGAAATCTCTATGCAAGAGCACCCTGTCGCCGCTCGAGATGTTGTATTGGGCATCGGCCTCCGAGGCCATCAGGCACCTGCGGATGCCAGCCATCGCAGCCACGGCCGCGAGCGAGGCCTGAAACAGCGGCAGATCGCTCACCTCGTGCACCCCCAGTCCACAGCCGTCGCGCTGCGAGAAGGAGAGCTCCCAGGCGGTGCGGAAATCCGAGGAAACTTCGACCAGCTCGACGGGGAGCCGTTTGACGATCTCGGCGCGAGCGACGTCGCGGGCCACCCCGACGTGATCGCGAGCCCACGGGACCGGCGATGTGATCATCACCAGCAGCGGACGGTTAGTCAGCTCCGCCGCCAGTGCGGCCAGGACCGTGCTGTCCTTGCCGCCACTGAAGGCGACGGCAGTGCGGTTTCCGGCGGCCGGCAGGCATGTGGCCTCGACCGGAGGACCCGAGTCAACCAGCTCGGCCGCCCGTCCAGGGCGGTGAGCGCCTCCATAGGCCTCCAGCTGAATCGCGACGTTGTCCACCAGGCGAAGCCAAAACTCGCGCTCGGCCAGGCCCAGCGAGACCGGGAGCTCGACTCGACAGGGCCGCAGGAGCGCAAAGTGCGGATACAGGCAGATCAACATCACCCGCCACCACAGGGCGCGCGGCAGCGCGCGGGGGTCCAGGGGCGGCGGGAACGAGAGCCGGAAGGATGTCCGGCGATAAAGCTCGGTGTCCGGGCTTACGTCCCAGCGGAACAGCACCTCGTGCTCATCCACGACGGGTTCCCCCAGCCGCACCGTGTGGTGGCGCTCGTTCATGACCCATCCCGATCGACCAGGCGCAGAAGGTGATGCTCCAGCAGCCGAGCGATTGCACGCCAGTCGTAGCGTTCGCACGCGAGCTGCCGCCCCGCCTGCCCGATAGCGCTCGCGAGGTCCGGGTCATCAGCGAGTCGATTCAGCGCGGACAGCAGTCCGGCCTCGCTCTTGCCGGCCACGAGCGCGTGCACCCCGTCTCGGGCGTCGGTTCCGTCCAGTGCAGCGGCGAAGGCAACTGTCGGGAGACCGGCCGCCAGCGATTCGAGCAGCTTGATCTTGGTGCCGCTGCCGTGCTCGATTGGGCAGATCGCGACGTCGGCCGCTTCCAGGTAGCACTTCATATCCTCGACCAATCCCGTCGCCACGATGGACCGTCGTGTCGCCTTGCCGGCGGCGACCGCGCCGACGACCAGGAACGTGAAGCGATCGGTCTGCTTGCTTAGTCGCTTGATCCAATCCAGCCCCCGACGGTTGGGCGGGATATCGGAACCGACGAAGATGACTGTCGGTTTGTCCGGCAACCCCAGCGTTCGCTTCGCGGCTCGCTTGGCGTCCGGACTCGCTCGGGTATACGAGCCCGTGGCCGCGCCATTGGGAATCGCGATCACGCGAGCGGGATCGAGCCGATAGCGCTCGATGAGCTGCGAGCGATCAGCCGCGCTCACGGTCAGCACCAGATCTGCGCGGGTCGCCGCTCGTTCCTCCAGACGCGTGATGTAGCGGAGCTTCCTAGCGCTCATCGAGGAGGCTCCTGCGGCCTCTCCCCACGAAGCGAACTTCATGGCCTCGATGTTGTGGGAGGCGAGAACAAGCGGGCCCTTCGGCCTGTGGCGCAAACAATGATCGAACTGCCATGGGAACTCGACGAGGACCACATCCGCCCAGCTGAGCAGTCGCCGCAGCAAGGAGGGCTGGGAGGCCTGGAGCGCGACACCGCTCAGAACGGGGGCGCCGCCGAGAAACGGACGCTGCCCCGACCTGACAGCCGCCCATGCCAGGGGGTGAGCGAAGCGATACTCCCAATAGTTCGGCGCGAGCGAGCGCCGGATGACTGACTGCCGAAACGCGAACTCGTCCCTCTGCGAGAACTGCTTGACCTCATGATCGACGCTCAGCTGGCGCAGGAGGTTGTAGGTTCGAACTGCGGAGCCGCGCCTCGGTGGGTACACGACCCTCGGCGAAACGTCCAAAATGCGCATCGCGTATCCCCATCGTAATCGCGTAGAGGCTCGGTATCGGAGCGCCCACGGCGCCTGCGCGACGACCGCATAGAGCCAGCATGCGGATCCTGTTTGTGACCAGGTTCCACCTCCCGATCGTGGGCGGCGCTGAGGTCACGACGCATTGCCTGGTCGCCGAGCTCTGCCAGCGCGGCCACTCCGTCAGTGTCTTCGCCCAGCAAGACCCGCGGCGTCCTCCGCTCCCGGCCGTCGATCGCTCGCTCGGGTACCTCACGTTGAGGTCAACCACGCCGGAGCGGGCGCTTGGGTTCGTGCTCGAGCGCTTCGCTCCGGAGGTGGTCGTAGTTGGGGGCTACCACGCCGAGACTGTTCCGCGGGTCCGAAGCATGCTTTGGGGTGCGCGGCATCTCCCTACCGTTCTGTATCTCCACGACTACGCGAGTGCTCCGCTCGCAGCTGATCGAGATTTACTGATCGATCAGACCGCGTCGGTCTCTGCATTTGTCGCTTCGCAAGCGGAGGCCCTCGGCGTGCGCGCGGCTTGCATTCCTCCCGCGGTGGACAGCCGCCGCTATCGGGTCGACACGAGCCGGCGGGTGGCGTTGTTCATCAACCCCATCGCCGCGAAGGGTCTGGAGACTGTGATTTCCGTCGCGCGAGAGCGACCTGATATCCCGTTTGCGTTCACACGTTGCTGGTACCTCGCTCCCGGGGCATTGGCCGCGCTCAGGGCAATCGCCCGGCGACTGGGAAACGTGGAGATCCGCCCTTCCGTGCACGAGCCAGCCCGCCTGTACGGCGACGCAAAGGTGCTGCTTGTTCCCAGCACCTATCCCGAGGCGTGGGGTCGAGTTGTGCCGGAGGCGCAGATGAGCGGGATACCGGTTGTGGCCGCGGCGATCGGTGGGCTGCCAGAAGCAGCTGGGGAGGGCGGCATTCTGATCGATCCTGCCGCGAGTGCCGAGACGTGGTCTCGGACGGTGTCCGATTTGTGGGACGACGACAGTGCTTATCGGCGGCACGTTGACATGGCCGTGCGCAGCGCGAACCGAGCCGACCTTTCTGCGCGTGCCGTCGGCGATCGCTTCGAGTCGCTGTTGCGGGAGGTCGTCGAACGAGCGGCGTAGTCAGCCAGCGGCAACCTGGCCCACAGCCTGGTCGTAGTGGTGCTCCAAGTACCACGCGGCGATCTCGTCGCTCGTCGTCAGCCAGACGCGCTCATGACCGGCAATGTGGGCCAGCGCCCGCTCGAGGTACTTCAGGCGAAACGGCACTCCTGTGAGGAATGGGTGCAGCGCGATTGCCATGACCTGGCCGCTGTCCGCGCCCGCGGCGTAAAGCGCGTCGAACTGGTCGACGATTACCCGCTCGAACTCCGGTCCGCTGGCTCCCTTCTCGATGAACAGGGGGATGTCGTTGACCTCGATCGAGTACGGAACCGAGATCATCCTGCCTTGTTTGACCCGAACCGGGCAAGGCTGATCGTCGTTGCACCAGTCGCAGATGTAGTTCAGGCCGAGCTCGGCGAGCAGGTCGGGAGTGTTGAAGCTCTCGGAGAGAAACGGCCCCAGCCAGCCGTGCGGCCGCCGACCCGTGTGCCGCTCAATCGTCTCCACCACGTCGGTCAGGTAGCGCCGCTCGTCGCCCGGTGACATGTCGGTCTGGAGGATGGTGTTGTTCTTGCCGTGAGCCAACCACACCCATCCTCGGCGCCTGCCCTCCTCGATTATCTCGGGGTAGATCTCGCATGCGTCGGAGTTGAGAAGGACGCTCGGGACGATCCCCTGTCGTTCGATCACATCCATCAACCGCCATAGCCCTACGCGTGGGCCGTACTCACGCCATCCCGCGTTCAGCGGATCAGGGACGAGCTGAGCGGTGCCGGCGGCAATGCTGATTCCCGGCTTGTCCGGTTCGTAGTGCTCCACGTTGACGCCGACCCAGACAGCGATGCGGGCGGCGCCCGGGAGCTCGAGCCTCGGACGGCGAATGATCGGGCAGTACTCGAAGCGCTTGTTTGTCAACGAGGCCTCAGCTCGCTCGGCTCACAGGCGGCAGAGCCCCCAGGTACTGCAGGACCTGCTCCACTGATACGACGTCCGCGTATTTGGCGTGCAGATCGAACAAGCTCTGCTCGTGGGCGGACGGGAATCGATCGCCGACGGCTTCGCGGATCACCATCACGCGAAATCCGTTCTGGAGCCCGTCCACCGCCGTGGCGCGCACGCAGCCGCTGGTCGAGCAGCCGGCCAGCAGCAGCGTGTCGACACGCAGTGTGTTCAGCCGCGTCAAGAGATGGGTGCCGAAGAATGCGGAGGCATACTTCTTTTGCAGCAGCGGCTCGGTGGAGGCTCGTCGAAGGCGGGCGTCAAGCTCGACATCGGGGCTGCCGGCTCTCAGCGTCCCCTGAGCCTTGATCTTCTTTGGCCAAAGACCGGCGTCGGCGAGGTCGGGATCCTCGTACGCGACTGATGTGAACAGGATTGGGCGTTCTCGAGCACGTGCTTTGTCGAGCACGCGAACGGCCTGCTCGATCTCAGCATCAAATGTCGCCCCGAGCGGCATGCGTGCATCGGTAAAGCCCCTGATGAAATCGACGACCAGAACTGCCGGCCGTTCTCCGAACCCGATCGTGTGGCCCATGCCATGTTCCTGCAAGAGGGCGTCCACCGACGGCACGATAGCCTGCGCCCGGAGGCACGTGTAGGTGCTGATGCCTTCTTACAGCGGGCGACAACCGACCAGTCATGAGCGGCGCGCAGGCCGGCCCTGGGATGCGTCTTATGTCGATGGCCCGGCACCCTGGGACATAGGACAACCGCAGCCGGCGATAGTGCGCCTGGCGGACGAAGGGGCGTTCAAAGGCTTAGTTCTCGATGCTGGATGCGGGACGGGCGAGAACGCTCTTCACGTTGCCTTTCTCGGCCTGCATGTTGTGGGCTTCGATGTGGCCGAGACCGCAGTGGCCATCGCGCGCGAGAAGGCTGCGGCGCGCGGCGTAGACGCCGACTTCGTGGTTGCCGATGCCTTTCACCTAGACCGTCTGGGCCCAAGAAGGTTTGAGACGGTGCTCGATTGCGGGTTGTTCCACACGTTCGACAGCGAGGAGCGGCGAGCGTACGTGGCGAGCCTGGCGTCTGTGACTGCTCGCGGTGCCAACCTGTATGTCCTCTGTTTCAGCGACGTCGAGGCTGATACCCGTGGCCCGCATCCGATCAGCCAGGAGGAGTTGAGGGCAGCATTCGAGCTCTCCAGGGGCTGGAGCGTTAGCTCGGTCAGTCCGGATCGAATCCAGACCAGGTTCGCCGCGCAGGGCGCACCGGCCTGGTTGGCGAAGATCGAACGGATCTAGGTGGAAACGGTCGCGACGGGCTGAGGATCGGCGCCTTCGCTCAGTCTCCCTCCTCGGCGCGCCAGGGAGGTTGGGGAGGCGCTGAGACGAGCGCCCGACGCAGGAGCGTCAGCAGCTGACGGCGATCGGCGGCGGTGAGCCCGCCGAGCACCTCGTCTTCGACCTGGGTGGCGAATCGTCTGGCCCGGCGCAGGGTGCGCCGGCCTTTCGGCGTGATCGTCACCTCCCACGCACGGCGATCGCCCGGACGCCGTCGGCGCTCGGCCAGCCCCGCGCTTACGAGTTTGTCGATCAGCTTGACCATCGCGCTTGGATCGATGCCCATGTCGGAGCTCAGCTGCTGCTGGATAGCCCCTTCGCGAGCGCCGAGCACATTGAGCAGCGCGAACAGCGCGGGCGTGAGGCCAATTGAATCGAGCGCCTCTGCGGTGCGCGTATGTGAGGCCCGCCAGAGCCGGAAGAAGAGTTGGCCGGCGAACTCGACCACCTCGATGTCGGTGGAAGGAGATGCTGCCATTGCTCAAGCTTTGCAGATTCCCTGGACGATTACAATGGTTGACATCAACCATAATGGTGGTATACCATCATGGCGTCCAACCGTCCACCAAAGGAGATCCCATGACCACCATCGAATCCGTCACCCTCGAAGTGCCCGACCCCACGGCCGCTAATGCCTTCTACGCCGCCGCCTTCGGTTTGGGCACAGAGCTTCGCCTCCGGGCCTCGGAGGCGCCGACGAGCGGCTTTCGCGGGTTCACGCTGTCGCTCGTCGTGGCCCAGCCGAACACGGTCGACGGCTTCATCAGCGCCGCCCTGGACGCCGGCGCGACCCCGCTGAAGCCCGTCAAGAAGTCGCTCTGGGGCTACGGCGGCGTCGTACAAGCACCGGACGGGACGATCTGGAAGGTGGCGACGTCCTCGAAGAAGAACACAGGCCCCGCCACCCGGCAGATCGACGAGATCGTGCTCCTGTTGGGAGTCGCGGACGTTCCCGCCACCAAGCGGTTCTACGTCGACCGCGGCCTGGAGGTCGGGAGGAGCTTTGCCCGCGCGTACGTCGAGTTCGCCACGACGCAAGTCAAGCTGGGGCTCTACAAGCGCCCCGCGCTGGCCAAGGACGCCGGCGTCTCCCCGGAGGGCACCGGATCGCACCGGATCGTCATAGGCAGCGATATCGGCCCCTTCACGGACCCGGACGGGTTCGCGTGGGAAGCCGCGGGAGTCTCAGGCGAGCGGCGCACGGTGGACGCAACTGCTGCGTCCGCGATCCAGCAGGCAACCTGAACAGCTTTGAGGAGGTTTCTATGAGCCCGAGGAGGGACACACAGCAGTCCACCGGCAAGGCGTCCCAGCGATTCACGGACGAGGAACGAGCGGCGATGAGGGAGCGCGCCCAGGAGCAGAAGGCGGCCGCGCGCCGCGGCACCCGTGCGGGCAAGGCGGATGGGGAAAGCGACGTGCTGGCGAAGATCGCCGAGATGCCGACGTCGGATCGCGCGATGGCCGAGCGGCTCCATGCCCTCATCAAGGACGTCGCGCCGCGATCTGGTGCCGAGGACCTGGTACGGGATGCCCGCTTACGCCAAGGACGGCAACGTCGTCTGCTTCTTCCAAAGCGGCCAGAAGTTCAAGACGAGGTACGCGACGCTGGGCTTCAGCGACAAGGCGAACCTCGACGAAGGCGTCATGTGGCCGACCGGCTTCGCGCTTAAGGAGTTGACCGCCGACGCCGAGGCACGGATCCGCGCGCTCGTGAAGAAAGCAGTGAGCTGAACGGCGCCTACGGCCGGCAGGGCTCGTTGCGCAAGCTCGGGCAGGGCGGCAATGCGGAGGGCACGCTCACGCCCGGAACGACGGGGAGGCTGAGGCTCGAGGGCATCGTGTTGGAGAAGGCGACCGACTCGGTCGCAGTCCCGCTCGGCGGCTGGGTCTCATTGAAGGACCAGATCGGCTGGGTGCCGTTCGGCGCCGCAATCGTGACCTTGATCCGCGAGCCGGCCCGGTAGACGTGCCCTTGGAAGTAGAGCGGGATCGTGACCTGCGCGAACTGTCCCGACGGCATCGACTGCGCATCGGAGGCCAAAAACGTGGGGATCGGCTCGAGCTGGGTGCTGGGCTGCTTGAAGATGTTGTTCGAATCGGTTGAGAGCTTTCGCTCGCTCGCTCGGATCCATCCGTTCTGAACGAACGTCTCGTTACCGTCCGGACGAATCTCGCTGACCGTGGCCTGGAGATCGACGTCGGGCGTTGAGGACTCCACCCAGGCATTGACGGCGCCACCCCCGATGGCGGTGGTGTTCGCAGTTAGCGGCTGGGAGGTGTAGGAGACGGCGGAACCCGACGGATTGTGCTGCCAGTTCCACTGCCACTGAGACGCGTTGCCCCACAGGCCGCCGGCTCCGGTACAGCACTGCGGGAAGTCGTTCAACGGCAGCGCTGACGCGTTCGAGGTGTAGGTGTCGGTTCCCGCGGTGGCGGGAGGACTGTCATTGAGAGTGCCGCCAGGCCCGAAGTACCACGTCTGCGCGGTCGTGCCGGGGATCGGGAACCCCGAGAACGACTGCTCGAACGCCGGATACGGGTCGCCGGGGTTCGAGCTGGCGCCCGGCTCGCTTCCGGCGCCGTTGTCGAACAGCACCCGCACCTCGGGCAGAGCCTCGAAGGCGGACAAGGCGGACTGGTAGGTCGGCTGCAGTTGGATCGGGTCAGGCGGCAGCGTGACGATGTCGGTCTGCGGGAGCCCCATCGCCGCCTGGTAGATCTCGGGTGCGGCGGCCCTGGTCGCTGCCTGGTTGACGATCGGCGCCTTGTGGGCCACGAATAACTGCAGGAAGTCGTACCAGCGGTCGTACGTGTACGGATCGAGCGAGTCGATGTGAGCGCCGTTGGTGAACGTGAACCACTTCTGACTCGTGCCGGTGAAGTGCTGGACCAGATCGGGGCAGTGGCCGCCTGTCTGCTCGTCCTCCCACTGGCAGACCATGAACGTCGGCACGTTGATCTTGTGGACGAACGTCACCGGGTCGAGCGGGTCGGCCACCGAGGGGTTGTAGTAGTTGTTGGCACGGATCTTGGCCATTAGGTCGGCCGCCTCGCCATGCAGGACCTGGTTGGACTTGCACGTCTGATCGCCGTTAGCGATCTGCTGCTCGGCATAGGGCTGTGTGCCCGGAAGGCCCTGGCCGGCCGGCTGGGCCTCCTGTTGTCGCTGCTGGGCCCAGGGGACGGCAAAGCCTGTGTTGAGGATGCCGCCGGGGTAGAGGGTGCTCGCGGTGGCGTCGATCACCGAGAGGGGCGCGATCGCCTCCAGGTCCGGTGGCCGAAGCTGGGCGGTGAACAGCTGGCTGATGCCCCCGTAGGAGATGCCCATCATCCCGACCTTGTGGTTGAGAACCCAGGGTTGATGGGCGATCGTCTCGATCACGTCGTAGCCGTCGAGGTTCTGGAGCGGCTCGAAGAAGTCAAACGCGCCGCCCGAGCAACCCGTTCCGCGCATGTTGACGTCCACCACCGCGAACCCCATCAGGTTCGCGAGGACCGCGATGCCGTTCACCGGTCCGGCCGGGTCGGCGTAGCCGTAGCCCGAGTACTCGATCAGCGTTGGGTAGGGAGGGGCGTAGCTCGTGTTGGCCGGGAAGGTCGGAAGGTGGATGAAGGAGGGAACGCCCGGCTCCCCGGCGGGGCTGGTCGGCGGATGCACGTCTATGGCCAGCTGGGTCCCGTCGCGAGTGGTCAGATAGGTGTAGCCGTTGTCCGGGATCGACTGGTTATAGATGCCGGGATCCCATGGGGCCGCGGCATCGGAATGAACCGTGATCGGAGGCGACTTGGGGCCGCTGGGATCGAGCTGCACCCGGTAACCCTTGCCCGGCGGCACGTTGCGGAACAGCAGGCCGCCGAGCGAGTCCGCGTTCTGGGTATAGAGCGTCGATCCCGACGACGTGAGCAGGGACATTTGCGCGTTCGGCGCGACGCCGGTGACGTAGACCTGCTCGGCGCTGCCGTGGGCGGTGAACGGGGCGGCGTTCGCCACCGAAGCGTGCGCAGCAGCCACGAGCGCGACGAGCACGACGGCCGTCGCGAAGAGCCTGACCCGCGCAGCGCTTTTCAGCACCTCGCCTCTCCGCACGGCGCCAATATCCCACATTCCGTTCTCTCATGCGTCGATTGCTCCTGGGCTGGCAGATCCGTCGTTGCTGCGCAACCTCGGGCCTCGGTGACTGTTCTTCCATGTGGCATCGCGGCGTCACGCCGCAGCTGACGCGGTTTTCGCAAGTTTTGCGGGCCGCGAACGTTTCCCGCCATTGGGAGGTGCCTCGGCGTAGGGACCAAGGAGGACAACGGATGTACCACTTCAGCCGAGCCATCTATCGCGAGCTAGCCGGCGAGATCATCGAAGGCTGCAACAGCGCCGAGCACCAGATGAATCACGAGCGTGTGCTGCGGGCATGCGAGACGGCGGTGGAGCGCCTGGCGACGGACCGCCATTACTTCGCTCGGCCGGCGCGAACGCTGTTCGCGGAGATCCGCTGGTATTTCCCGCTGAGCTCACAGGTGAGGGTGCTGCGGGTGATCGAGCGTTATCTGGCTTTGGTCGACGAGTTCGTGCGCAGCCTGCCGAACAATGGCCTCGATGTGAACGGAAATCCGCTGCGGTGCCGCGCGAGTACCCGGAAAGGGTCTCCGTGTCAGCGGATGCCATTGCCCCATAACGGCTATTGCCCATCCCACCAACACCTGGCCGATACTGAAGAGCTGCCCGCGGCGCTCGCCGCATAGGTTCGGCTGCATACTGGCCCGTCGGCGCCGAGCTGTAGCCGCCTCGGCTCGATCCGCCGCCTGACGTGCCATCTTTGTGTGCACCGTGAAGCCGCACGTGTGTCAGCGGATCGGGCACGGGGGCGCAAGCGCCCTGGCTCCAGCGAACACGCTCGCCTCATTTGACATGGCCCGCGAGATCGGGGTGGACATCGTGGAGTTCGATATCCGCTGCTGGCGGGGCGAGCTGGTCCTCGCGCACACCAGGCTCGACGCCCCGCGCCCTTGGAACCTGCGGCTGCACGAGGCGCTCTCCTACCTCGCCGCTCCCGACTTCAAAGAGATCGAGCTGAACGTAGACGTCAAGCAGCTGGGGTGCGAGTCGGCTCTGCTCGACGAGCTGCGCAGCGCGGGGCTGCTGTCGCGGACCGTGATCTGCTCTCAGATGGCGGCGGTGCTCGATCGCGTTCGGGCTCTCGAGCCCGGCGCGCGCGTGGGAATCTCAGTCGGTGGCCGCGTGGCTCGCTTGAGCCGCCGCTGGCGGGACTGGCGCGAGCAGGTGCTCGCGGGTCTCGCCGCCCGCCGATGGGACGCGCTGATGGCCCAGCACCGGCTGGTCGACTTCAGGCTGCTCGAGGACGTGGTCGCGCGGAGCGGGCTTCTGTATGCCTGGACCGTGAATGAGCGAACCGCGATCGACGCGCTACGGCGGCTGGGGGTTCACGGGATCGCCACCGCCGACCCCCGGCTGTTCACGGCGTAAAGACGATCTTCCCCACCACCTCGCCGGCGAGCAGCGCCTCGAATCCCTGCCGCGCCTCCCCGAGTGGCAGGGTCTCGTCGATCGCCGGGTGCACGTCCTTCTCCGCGCACAGCCGGATCAGCCGCTCGAGCTCGTCGCGCGTGCCCATCGTTGAACCGATCACCGACAGCTGCAGGAAGAACATCCGCCGCAGCTCGGCGGACGGAGAATCGCCGGTAGTCGCGCCAGAGACCACGATCGTCCCTCCCGGCTTCAGCGAGCGCACGGAGTGAGACCAGGTGGCCTGGCCTACGGTCTCCATGACCGCGTCGACCCGCTCCGGCAACCGAGCGCCTGACTCAAACGCCTCCTCGGCGCCGAGCTCCAGCGCTTCCGAGCGCTTGCGCTCCGAACGTGACGTGACCCACATCCGCACCCCGGCGGCGGTTCCCAGCACCACCAACGCCGTCGCCACCCCGCCGCCGGCGCCCTGCACCAGCACGGTCATGCCGGGAGCGATGCGAGCCCGGCTGAACAGCATTCGATAGGCGGTCAGCCATGCCGTAGGCAAGCACGCCGCCTGCTCGAACGGAAGCTCCGGCGGCTTGGGCACCAGGTTGCGGCGGGGAACCGCCACCTGCTCGGCGAACGTCCCCTGGTGGCGCTCGGAGAGGATCGAGCGCCGGGGGTCGAGCGTATCGTCGCCGCGCCAGGAGTCCTCGGTGATCACCGAGTGCACGACCACCTCGTTTCCCTCCTGGTCGACCCCGGCGGCATCGCAGCCAAGGATCATCGGCAGACGGTCACGGTCGAGGCCGATGCCCCTCAGCGACCACAGGTCGTGGTGATTGAGCGAGGCGGCGCGGACGGTGACGAGGCTCCAGCCATCCGGCGCAGTTGCGTCCGGCCGCTCCCCAACTTCCAGCCCGCGCAGGGGATCGTCGCGGTCGATGTCGGAGGCGAACACGGCGCGCATGTGGGCATCATGCCGAACACCACCGCCGGGCGCGTTCGATGCCAGAATGCGCATCCGTGGCCCAGGTGACAGCCAGCGCGACCGAGACGCTGAGCGCTCCCCCCGCGCGGGTGCTCGCCTTCCTGCGCGACTACAACCAGGCCCGGCCGTCGATCCTCCCCGACAGCTACAGCCGCTACCGGGTAGAGGAAGGAGGGGAGGGCGCGGGAACCGTGTTCAGCTACCACTTCAAGTCCGGTCCCACGGAGCGAGACTTCCGCCTGCGGGCCGAGGAGTCGGACGGCCGGCTGATCGAGCGCGACGAGCTGTCGTCGTTTACCACCACCTGGACCGTGGCGGAGGCGGCGGCCGGCAGCACCGTCACCGTGGAGTCCTCGTGGGTGGGGGGCGGCGGCATCGGCGGGTTCTTCGAGCGCCTGTTCGCGCCGATGGGATTGCGCCGCGTGTACGGCGAGATGCTCCAGCGCCTGGCCGCGTCGTTTAGCGACTGACGCCGCTTCCGACGTTCAGCGAAACAGGTCGTCGACCGAGACCACGATCTGGCGCTGCGGAAGGTCCGAGTGCAAGGCGCTCTCGGACTCGGTCGGTGTGATCACCTCACAGGTCGCCTGCACCTCCGCCGTCAGAAAGCGGGAGGGCTTGCCGTACCCGTGGGCGTCGTCGATCCCCTTGGGGCGGTGGTAGTAGCGAACCGGGACGTAGAGCTGGAGACGCTGCCGGGCGCGGGTGATGGCCACATACAACAAGCGCCGCTCCTCCTCGATCTCCTCGGCCGAGCCGCACGCCATATCAGCCGGGAAGTTCCCGTCATAAAGCGCCAGCACGTGCACGGACTCCCACTCGAGTCCCTTGGCGGAGTGGACTGTGGACAAGATCAGGTAGTCCTCGTCGAGGTGGGGGGGACCGGCTAGGTCCGCGCTCGACTGGGGCCCGTCGAGCGCCAGCTCGGCGGTGAAGTGCCCGAGATCGGAGGAATTGCGGGCCGCCTCTACGAGGCGGTCGAGGTCTCCCACGCGCAGCGCGCCGTCCGCATACCGGGCCTCGATCAGCGGTCCGAGCGCCTCGCGCAACGTCTCGGCGGCGCCGCCGGCACTCGTGGCCTGTCGCGCGGCTTCGAGCGCGGCCACGAGGCGGTCCGCGGCGGGCAGCGCTCCCTGCGGCAACTTCCCTCGGCTGGCTGGCCAGCCAGCCAGGACGTCGGTGGAGGCGATCAGAGGTTTCAGCGCCCGGCGAGCCGTCACGGGCCCCACGCCGTCCAGCAGCTGGAGGATGCGGAACCACGACAGCTCGCTGGCCGGATTGTCGACCAGCCTGAACAGCGCGATCAGGTCCTTGACGTGCGCGGCCTCCAGGTAGCGCAACCCACCGTATTTGACGAACGGGATCTGCCTGCGCGAGAGCTCCAGCTCGAGTAGGTCGGAGTCATGGGAGGTCCGCATCAGCACCGCCTGGCGGCGCAGGTCCATTCCCTGCTCGCGGGCGTCGAGCACCCGCTCACACACCTCGACGGCCTGGGCGGACTCGTCGCGGCAGAAGACGAGCAGCGGCCGGGCGCCGCCGGCCAGCCGGGTGTGCAGCCGCTTGCGGAAGGTCCGCGTGAACTGCACAGCCAACGTATTGGCGGTTGCCAGGATCGGCTCGCGGGAGCGGTAGTTGCGCTCCAGCTTGAGGACCGAGGCGGCGGGGAACTGGGCTGGGAAGGACAGGATGTGCTCGGCCGAGGCGGCGCGCCAGCCGTAGATCGCCTGCAGATCGTCGCCGACCACGGTCAGCTCGCGCCGGCGCTTGCGCAGGCCGCAGACGATCGCCACCTGGAGGCCGTTGACGTCCTGGTACTCGTCGATCAGCAGATGCTGGATCCCCTCTTCCATGGCGGGGCCGATCACCTCATCGGCGGCCAGGGCACGCCAGTAGAGCAACAGGTCGTCCAGGTCCAGCGCGCCCAGCGCCCGCTTGCGCGATCCGTAGGCCTTGAACAGCTCCGCCAGCGCTTCCAAGTGCTCCTCACACCAGGGATAGCTCTGGGCCACGACCTCCGACAGCGTCCGCTGGCAGTTGACCGTCCGGGAGTAGATGTCGAGCAGCGTGCTCGGTCGCGGGAAGCGCCGCTGGCGGGCCGCGTGTCCGTGCTCCTCGCGAATCAGGTCGAGGACGTCAGCGGCGTCCCCGGGGTCGAGCACCGCGAAGCCGGGCGGCAGCCCGAGCGAAGCGGCGTGCAGCCTCACGAACCGGTGGGCCACGGAATGAAACGTGCCGCCCAGCACGCGGGCGTGCCGGCCCGATCCCCCGGTCATCGTCCGCACGCGCTCGAGCATCTCCCGGGCCGCGCGACGGCTGAAGGTGAGCAGCATGATCCGCTCAGGCGCCGTTCCCTGCTCGATCAGCCACGCCACCCGAGCAGACAGGGTGGTGGTCTTGCCGGTGCCGGCGCCGGCGAGGATCAGCAGCGGGCCGCCGTCGTGGGTGGCCGCCGCGCGCTGTTCGGAGTTCAGCTGGGCCATCCACGGCTGTTCGTCCTCGGTCGGTAGGGCGATGACTTCCACGTGCGGGGCGCGACCGTAGGGCCGGCTGCGGACGGAGTGCAAGATCGCGCCCAAACCCGCCAGCTACCCTCAGACGCATGCCAGAGCGCACTCGTCTGGGCGCCGTCACCGGCGACGACGTCGTCAGCCTCGGGCTCGGAGACGGGCAGCCGGAGCCGGTACTCAGGGGGGTGGGCGCTCGCTGTATCGCGGTCGATCCCCACGACCCGGAGCGCTGGTACGTGGGGACGTTCGACGACGGTCTGTTTGGCACCAGCGACGGTGGCGCCACCTGGCGCGCGCCCGAGCGGGGGCCGGAGGAGCAGCGGGTGCTGTCGGTCGCGGTCTCGCGCGCGCACCGGGAGGGCGGTACCTCGGTCGTGTACGCCGGAACGGAGCCCAGCAACCTCTACCGCTCTGAAGACGGAGGGCGTAGCTGGCAGCTGCTGCCGGCGCTACGCGAGCTCCCGAGCGAGCCCAACTGGTCCTTTCCACCGCGTCCCTGGACCCACCACGTGCGGACGATCGCCCTGCATCCCTCCGACCCCGCTTCGGTGACAGTGGGGATCGAGCTGGGCGGAGTGATGCGCTCTCGGGACGGCGGCGATTCCTGGCTCGACCACAACCCGCAGGCGCACAGCGACGCGCACCTGCTGCTGACCCACCCGGCAAAGCCCGACCGCGTGTACGAAGCGGCCGGTCAGGGCATCGCGCTGTCCGACGATCGCGGCGAGAACTGGCAGCGGCTCGAGCACGGGCTCGACCGCCACTACGCCTGGGCGGCCGCGGCCGACCCCGCCGACCCCGACCTGTGGTACGTGTCGGTCAGCCGCTCGCCTTTCGCCGCCCACGGCGACGGGGACGGGCAGGCCAGGCTGCTGCGCTCAGGCGGGGACGGGTGGCATCCGATCGACGGATGGGCCGATGAGCCGCATCTTCGGCGGATGCCCTACGCCATGGCCCCGCTTCCCGACCGGCCACGCAGCCTGCTGGTCGGCCTGCGCGGTGGGACACTGCTGCTGAGCGAGGATGCCGGCCAGAGCTGGTCCGAGCTCCCGCGGCGGCTGCCCGACGTCATCGACTTCGCCCTCGCGCCTGGATAATGGAAGACATGGCTTATCGCGTAGCAGTGGTGGGCGCCACCGGTGCCGTGGGGCAGAAGGCGCTCCAAGTGCTCGAGGAGCGCTCGTTCGGAGTGCGCGAGCTGGTCCCGTTCGCCAGTGCCCGGTCGGAGGGCCTGCCAGTCACCTTCCAGGGTCGGGAGCTGGCCTGCCGCGCCCTCTCAGAGGACGAAATCGATGGCTTCGACCTGGTCTTCTTCGCCGCCGGCGGGTCGGTCAGCGCCGAATGGGCCCCCCGGTTCGCAGAGCACGGTGCGGTGGCCATCGATAAGTCGAGCTACTGGCGCATGGATCCCGAGGTGCCTCTGGTGGTGCCCGAGATCAACCCGGACGCCATCGAGCAGGCGCTAGCGGCTGGAGGCAAGGGGATCGTCGCTTGCCCCAACTGCTCGACCATGGCGATGGTGATGGCGCTGCATCCCATCCACCGCGAGGCGCCGATCGAGGAGATCGTGGTCTCAACCTACCAGTCGGTATCCGGCACGGGCCGCGCGGCCATCGACGAGCTCACCAACCAGGCGCACACGCTTCTGCACGGGAGCGATCCCGGGCCTCCGAGCGTCTATCCCCACCAGATCGCGTTCAACGCGTTGCCGCACGTCGAGACATTCAAGGACTCGAGCGGGTACACGACCGAGGAGCGCAAGATGATGGTCGAGACTCGCAAGATCTTCAGCTTGGACGAGGAGCAGCTCGCGATCACGGCGACGTGCGTAAGGGTCCCGGTGATCCACTCCCACTCGGAGGCGATCCGGATCCGCACCCGGGAGCCGATCACCGTCGAGCGGGCACGCGAGCTGCTAGAGCATGCGCCCGGCGTGATCGTCGTAGACGACCCGGACCGCAACGAGTATCCATTGGCGATCGACGCCGCCGATCGCGACGAGGTATTCGTCGGCAGACTCCGCCCCGATCCCGGGCCGCGGGGAAGCGAGCACCTGAACATGTGGGTGGTCGGCGACAACCTGCGAAAGGGTGCGGCCACGAACGCCGTGCAGATCGCGGAGCTGCTGCACGAGCGTGGCTTGGCGGGCGCGGGGGACCGCGCGGCGCGCGACGTCGCGGTCGCCAGATAGATCAGCCGTGGCCGGGGCCGGCGTTGGCCCCCAGGCTGTTCAGCCACGCACGAATGGAGTTGCCGGCGGGAGTGGCCACCCCCTCCTCGTATCCGGTGGTGGCCATGGCCAGCGTCACGCCGTTGGTCGTAGACCAGCCGAACTCGATCCCTGTTCCCGAAGGGGCGTAGCGAGCGATCGGTTGCCCTTGCTCCAGGTAGCTGCCAGGGGTGGCGAGGTCCGTGATCTCCTCGGCCACGTACTGGATCTTGCCCGCATCGGGGCCCTGGAGCAGCTCCCAATAGACCAGAGGCTGACCCGCGTACCAGTTGGGGATGATGGCCAGGATCTTCACCCGGCAGGGGGCCAGGATCGGCGCCCCCACCGGCATGTTCGCGTCCACGCCCTGGTCTGTGCGTTCCCACACGGTGACGTAGTGCAGGGGATTTATGTACCCGGCGCTAGTCGGCGGCGCGGCGACCAGCTCTTGCTGTAGCTGCTGCTTGACCTGGGAAAGCGGCGGTGCGTGGGCGTTGGGATCGCCGACCGGCGTGGTGGTCGGATATGCGTTGACCGCTTGAGCCTGCTGGCCGGCCGTGGGCTGCACTGCCTGAGGCCGTGCACGCGGGCTTGCGCTGGGCATGGCGTCGCCGTTCGCGCCCCCGCCAGCGCTGCTCGATCCGCACCCGGCCAGGCCCAGCGCGACCATCAGCAGCGCGGCGCGCGTGATGATGGGCCTGCACGGCGATCGTATGACTGCCACGCGATCGCACGGTAACACCGGCCTCTGGTCCGAGCGGAGGTTCAGGGTCAGCCGACGGTCACCGTTTGCCCGCTGTCGGCGGCCTCGTACAGTGCCTCGATCGCCCGTGCCTGGCCAACCGCGTCGGCGCGACCGAGAAGCGGCGTCGCCTGGCCCCGCACGGCCGTGGACATGTTCTCGGCCTCGAGCCGGTATGAATCGGCCGCAGGGATCTCGATCCGCTCGACGCCCTGCTCCCGGCGAAGCTCGATCACCGGCACGCGACAGTGCCAGGGATCGTCGAGGAACAACGCGCCATCCTCGCCCACCACCTCGAGCTCGTCGCGGTTTGCGAGCGCCAGCCCAGCGTCGAAGTGGGCCACGACGTCGTCGGGACAGCGCATCGTTGCGGCGAAGACGACATCGACGCCATCGCCGCCGATCACCTGCTCGGCGCTGACGCGGACGGGCTCGCCTGCGATCAGCCTGGCGCCGCTCAGGCAGTAGCAGCCCACGTCCATCAGCGCTCCACCTTCGAGCTCTGTGCTGAGGCGGATGTTCGTGGCCTCGCGGGCGGCGAAGCTGAACGCCCCACGAACCAGGCGGAGCCGTCCCACAGCCCCGCCCTCGATCAGCTCCACCAACCGCAGTGTCTGCGGATTGTGGCGATACATGAAGGCCTCCATCAGCAGCCGATCGTGGCGCTCTGCGGTGTCGAACGCCCGCTCCACGTCCGCCGTTCGGCGGCTGAGGGGCTTCTCGCAGAGGACGTGCTTGCCGGCCTCGAGCGCGCGCACCGTCCACTCGACGTGCATCGAGTTGGGCACCGAGATGTAGACCACCTCTACATCGGGGTCGTCCAGCAGGGCCTCGTAGCTACCGTGCGCTCGCTCGATTCCTTGCTCGCGCGCGTAGCTCTCCGCGCGAGAGGCGTCGCGGCTCGCGACGGCCACGATCTCCACATCGGGCGATTGACGAGCCCCGGCCAGGAACAGCCCGTTGATCCGCGCGGTCGACAGGATTCCCCATTTGACGGGCACCGCTCAGGACGCTAGACGAAGCGCGCCGCGGGGGAGGCCTCGCGGCGCGACCGCCTGCCGCTAGGCCGGCATCGTCTCTTGGGGGCGCGGCGCGTTCGAGTACTGCTCGGCGGGCTCGAGGAGCTCCTTGAGCTGCTTGCGCAGCTCGGGCGTGTCCTCGTGACCGTGAACCGAAGCAGCATGCTCGGCAGCGGCGCTTACGACCTCATCCTCCTCGCCGATGATCGTGAGCGAGCAGTTGATCTCGCTCGGCCAGCGGCGACAGTCGGCCATCACCCTCGACATGTATCACCTCCTTCTCTCGGGAGAAGATCCTCCTCCAACCGGGCCTCGCAGTCAACCCGGCGGGGCCCCTCGCAACGCTCGCGAGGTTCTGGCAGGGTTCAGTCCATGCGATTCGCGATCTCGATCCCGCAGCGCGTCGGGCCCGATGGTTTCGATGCGGCCGGGTTCCGCAACTACCTGGCCAGAGCGGAGGAGCTGGGATTCGAAAGCGCCTGGGCCCAGGAACAGGTACTGGGGCCAGGGGGAGCACTAAGCCCGCTCGAGGCCATGACCTATGCGGCCGCCTGGACCGGACGGCTCCGAGTGGGGTGCGCGGTGTTCGTTAGCTCGCTCCACAGCCCTCTGCACCTGGCCAAAGCCATTGCCTCGCTCGACTGCCTGAGCGATGGGCGGCTGGAGGTCGGGCTCGTCGCCGGGGGGCCCGCGAGGCCGTTCTCGGCCTTTGGCGTCGACCCGAGCACGTTCGTGGCCCGGTTCAATGAGGGGCTGGAGCTGATGAAGGCCTGCTGGACGGAGCCCGAGATCACGTTCCACGGCCGCTTCTGGCAAATCGAGGGCGGGACCATGACCCCGAAGCCCGTTCAGAAGCCCCATCCCCCGATCTGGCTCGGCGGCAACCATCCGGCGGCCGTCCGCCGCGCCGTCCGCCGCGCCGACGGCTTCTTTGGCGCCGGCTCCCAAACGACGGACAGTTTCGCCAAGCAGGTGCAGGTCGCACGCGAGGAGCTCGCGAGCCAGGGCCGTGACCCAGCGTCTTTTCGGATCGCCAAGCGCGTCTACATCCACCTGGACGACGATCGGGAGCAGGCTCGCCAGCAGATCGACGCGGCGCTTGCCCAGCACTACGGCCGCGGTGGCCTGGGGGCAGTCGCGGTCTCCGGACCCCCAGCCGCATGCATCGACGGTGTGCGAGAAGTGGCGGCCGCCGGAGCGGAGTTGATCCAACTTAACCCCATGGTCGACGAGGCCGCGCAGCTCGAGCGGCTGGCCGCGGAGGTCATCCCTCAGGTGTCCTGAGCTCGACCGGGGTAACATTCTCGGTCCGGCGGATCGCCTACTCGGTCAGGGCGCCAGATGCCCAGCCGGGCCACGCGCCGGCCTTGTGCCGGCGGCCAGTCCCGGTGACCGGGAGTGTCTCGCCACCCAGGCAGACACAAAAGACCTGGGACGAAAGTAGTTAGGGGTGATCTATGACCGGGCGGCCCGGGGCGGGCCCGAAATGGGTCCGCCCGGTCGCAGCTTCTCGGCGCCAGCTACGCGGCCCCGGCCGGGCCTACATCTGCCGTCAGCCCCCGAATCCGGCTTAACAATTCCGGATTCCCCTCGTGGCGCACGCCGGCCGCCTCCGCGTCTGCGAGCTCGACCCACCCGATCAGGAACCCCGCGATCGGCCTGGGCGGTCCGGCGAGTACGGCGTCGGGGTGATCGGCTGATCCCACCCGAGCCCTCACGGCTCCTTCGTGGGTCTCGAGCGTGATGGGCATCTCGCCGGTCCGTAGCTCGATCGTGAGCGTGGGGCCATCGGGCTCGTGGTCGCTGAGCATCGATTCGAGCGCGAAGGCGATCCAGCGGCTGCGGACGGCATCCTTCGGGTCCTGCTCGGCCATCAGCGGCGCGCCCCAGAGGACCAGATCCTCGATGACCGGCCGCAGCTCCTCGCCGCGGGGGGTGAGCCGAAACAGCGTCGTCGCGACCGGCGGCGGCGCCTCCTCGCGTGCGACCAATCCCTCCTCCTCTAGCTCGCGTAGGCGATCGGCGAGGAGGTTGGTGGCGATTCCCGGAAGACCGTCGCGCAGGTCGGTGTACCGGGATGGTCCTCGGAGCAGGAGCTCGCGGACGATCAGCAGCGTCCACCGATTACCGATCACATCGAGCGACTTCGCAACCGCGCAGTACTCGCCATAGGAGCGCATGAGGCCAGTCTAGCGCCCTCAAGAAGTTTCTCAAGTATAAACTTGATTTTTTTGTCTATATGCTTTATAAATGCGTGCGGAAGCCATTTCAACGTCTCCGTCTAGGAGGAACCGCGATGCGCCGCAAGCCTCTCATCCTTGTGTCACTGCTACTGGCAGCGTTTGCGATCAACGTCGACACGACGATCGTCAACCTCGCGCTGCCGAGCCTGGTCCGCCAACTCCACGCCTCGGACTCGCAGTTGCAGTGGGTGGTCGATGCCTACAACCTCATGTTCGCGGCGGCCCTGTTGGCGGCCGGCAGCCTCAGCGACCGGTTCGGGCGCAAGGGCATGCTGCTGGCAGGTCTTGCCGTGTTCGGGTTGGCAAGCGCTGCCGGCGGACTGACGTCCAGCGCAGGCCAGCTGATCGCGGCCCGGGTGGTGATGGGTCTCGGCGCGGCGATGGTGTTCCCGTCCACTTTGTCTCTGATCTCGAACGTTTTCACCGAGCGGGGCGAGCGGGCCAGGGCGATCGGGCTATGGGGCGCGGTCACGGGCGCGGCAATCGCGCTGGGCCCGATCGTCGGCGGGTGGCTGCTCCAAGCGTTTGACTGGACCAGCGTCTTTTTTGCGATGGCGCCGGTCGCCGCGGTGGGGATCGCACTGGTGGCGCGGTACGTGCCGACCTCGCGGGATCCGCTCGCGCCGCGAACCGATCGCGGCGGGTTCGTGCTCTCGACGGCGGCTATCGCGTTGTTGGTCTACACGATCATCGAAGCCCCGAGTCACGGATGGGGGAGCGCCCGCACCCTCGGTGGTTTCGCGCTCACGGCTCTGGCGCTCTCGGCATTCGTGGTTTGGGAGCGCAGGTCGGACGCGCCCATGCTCGACCTGTCGCTATTCCGCAACCTGCGGTTCACCGCGGCAAGTGGCTCGGTCACGGTGGCGTTCTTCTCGCTATCGGGATTCATCTTCCTCATCACTCAGTACTTCCAGTTTCTGAAGACCTACAGCCCGCTCTCTACCGGCGTGCGTTTGCTCCCGGTCGCGACGTTCGTGGCCCTCTCCTCGGTGCTTGGCACGAAGCTTGCCGTGCGATTCGGGACGAAGTTGGTCGTGGCGCTCGGTCTGCTGGCGATGGCGGCGTTCTTTGGGTGGGTGTCCACCGGGTCCGTTACGACCAGCTACGGCACGATCGCAGCGCAGATGGTCCTGGCCGGCACGGGCATGGGGCTCACCAGCGCACCGGCGACGGAGGCAATCATCGGCGTGGTGCCGAGGGCCAAGGCGGGCGTCGGCTCCGCCGTCAACGACGCGACCAGGCTGCTCGGGGGAACGCTGGGCGTCGCGGTGATCGGAAGCGTGTTCGCGTCGCTGTACGCAAGCCGCCTGACCACCGCGCTTCCGGCGGGATTGCCCGCGGCCGCGTTACGCGCCGCCCACGGCTCGGTTGGCGGGGCCTTCGCAGTCGCCGGTGGCCTACTGCATGGAGGTCACCCGGGGCTGGCAGGGATCGTCCACAACGCGGCGTCCAGCGCGTTCTTCCACGGCTTCAGCGCGGCGAACCTCGTTGCCGCCGGCACCGCGGCAGCGGGGGCGGTGATGGCTCTGGTGCTGCTGCCGGCCCAGCCCACCGCCCACGCCGAGGAGACCGCCGAGCCGCGTGCACTGGGCTCGCCCGCCGCGGCCGCCGCGACCAACTGACCACCAACACCAACCCTCCAACTAACAAGGAGAAACCATGAGCACCATCACCGAGCACTACCCACTCCCAGCGCGGACCAAGGCCCGGCGCCTGCGGATCCGCGATGCCCACCCGCGCCCCCTCCGCCGCCCGGCGGAGCGCTCCGATGTCATCCCGGCGATGGGCCCGGCCAACCGCGCCCCGGGCGTGTCGATCATGGGCGCCGCCGGCCGCAGCGTTGACGTGATGGGCGGGGCCGACGCGGGCCCGCGGGTGAGCGTCATGGGCGGCGCCGATCGAGGCCTGCGCCTCGACTTGTTCGGCGCCAGCGACCTCAGGTTCGTCGACTCCCTGTTCTAGGCGCTCAGCGGCAGCACACCGGCCTCGAGCTCGAGCAAGAACCGCTTGCGCTCGAGGCCGCCGCCGTATCCCGTCAGGCTCCCGTCGGCTCCGATCACCCGGTGGCAGGGGACGATCACCGCGACCGGATTGCGGCCGTTGGCCAGGCCCACGGCGCGTGCCCCGCTGGGGGCACCGATTCGCCTGGCCACCTGCCCGTAGCTGGCCCTCGCTCCGTAGGGGATGTCAAGCAATGCCTCCCACACCGACAGCTCGAAGCTGTTGCCGACGAGATCGAGCTCGACATCGAACTCGTAGCGCTCGCCGGCGAAATATTGATCGAGCTGATCGCGGACCTCGGCGAACATCTCTGGGTCGTGCCTCCAATCCGGCTGGATACTGAACGGGGACATCGAGAGCCGCTTGAGCCCTCGCTCGTCGCCGGCGAGCAGCAGCTCGCCGATCGGGCTGTCAATCGTGGTGTATCTCATGCCTCTACAACGAGGCGTCGGCGGCGGGCGTGAGGTCGGGATCGAGTCCCATCACCTCGGCCACCAGCTCGTATGAGCGCCGGCGCGCGTCGTGGTCGTAGGTGATCGTGACAACGATCAGCTCATCCGCGCCGTACTCGGACGCGACCCGCTCGAGCCCGGCTCTGACCGTCTCCGGGGAGCCGACGACTCCCCGCCGGCCGGGCGCCATCCCACTGACCGGTTTTCCCTCGGAGGCCAGGAACGCAAGCGCCTTCTCGGGCGGCGGCACCGGGATCAGCTGTCCTCGGCGCAGCAGCGTCAGGGTCATCCGGCTGCTCGATGCCAGCCGGGTCGCCTCCTCGTCGCTGTCGGCGCACAGCACCCATACCCCCACGGCCGTGAACGGCTCTGCCAGGTCCCGCGCCGTGCTGAACCGGCGGCGGTACTCGGTCGCGATCGCGCCGCTGCCGGGATTGATGAAGTCCGCGAAGGCGTACGGGAGACCGACCTGCGCGGCCCAGATCGCGCTCTGTGGCGAGGATCCCAGCAGCCAGGGGACCGGAAGCTCTGGCCTGCCCGGGAGCATCTTCGCCAGCTGGGCGAACGGGTGATCCTCGGGCAGGCTGTCGTCGAGGTAAGCCAGTAGTTCGGCCAGCTGCTGGGGGAAATCGTCGGGGGCAGCGGTCCGACGGTCGCGTTGCAGCGCCAGCATCGTCAACGGGTCGGTGCCGGGGGCTCTGCCCAGGGCCAGATCGATCCGACCGGGAAACAGCGCGGCCAGCACGGTGAAGGTCTCCGCGACCTTGAACGGGCTGTAGTGGGGCAGCATCACGCCCCCGCTTCCCACGCGGATTCGCTCGGTGGCGGCGGCGATCGGTCCGATCAACGCCTCCGGGCTGGCGCTGGCCAGCATGGGCCCGCCGTGATGCTCGGCCACCCAGTAGCGGTGATATCCGAGCGCGTCTGCGAGGCGGGCGAGGTCGAGCGTGTTGCGCAGCGCGTCCGCGCCGGTCGCACCCTCGGAGATAGGTGATTGGTCAAGGACAGACAGCCGCATGTGCGTTGAAGATAGCTGCCGGCTGGAGGCCCCCCGTCCGGCGGTGACGGGCGCTCGCTATGCGCCGGCGCCAGCGGATGCCGGGCCGCTGGCGGGCCTGCCGGGCTTGGCGGGTGCACTCTGCGGCGGCCTGGCCTCGTGCCCATCGCCCCGCCGCTCGCCGTCCTCCGGCGCCTGCGCAATCAGAACAGGGATCGGGCTGTGGTTGAGCACGTAGTGGCTGACACTGCCCAACAGCGATGCCTTCAACCCGCCGCGCCCACGCGAGCCCATCACGAGCAGGTCGTGATTGCCCGATTTGATCCGGCGCATCAGCGCCGTGCGGATTGGCTGGTGGGTGACGATCTTCGTCACGGGGATCGACTGCGGCACGCGTTCGACTGCCTCGCACATCACCCGGTTTGCATCTCGTTCGAAGTCGCTCGTCAGCTGCTGGGCGGCCGCTGCGGTCATCGGGCTATAGGCCCAGGGCGGGCAGTGCCGGACTGCGGTCAGCAGCGTCAGCCGGGAGCGATCCGCGACCGCGATGTCGATGGCCTGGCGTAGGGCCTCGTCCGAGTGGGGGGAACCATCGATGCTGACGAGGATGTTGTGGAACAAGGCGTCGCCTCTAGGCCGGGCGCAGTCTTTAGCATGCCAAATACTAGCATGCCTAAGACCGTGCTACGGTGGCTCGGGTGAGGAGCCTATCTACGGAAAACGACCGGCGCGAGGAGAAATTGCGCGGCGCCGGCGAAGCTTCCTCCGCGCCTGACGGGTCCGCGTCGCGTTCCTCCGCCGGGGACCCCTCGGCCGAGCAGTTCCTCGATGCCTTCGATTCGTTCGTGCAAGCCGTCAGGCGCGCTCGCGGCGCGTCTTCCGCCGAGCGTGGGCGCAGCCTGACCTTGTCCCAGTACGGGCTGCTCCAGCCGCTCGCCGACACCGACGGTGCACGAGTGCGTGAGCTGGCGGAGCAGGCCGGCATCGCGCCCTCGACCGCCACCAGGATCTTGGACGCCCTCGAGCGCCGGGGGATCGTGGACCGCCGTCCATCTTCGGGCGATCGCCGCGGCGTCAGGATCACCCTCACTCGGGCCGGCCGCGAGGTCCTCTACGACGAGGACGAGTGGATGAGGGCCCGCGAGCGCGACTTCTACGCCCAGCTGCCGAGGGACGAGCGCAGGCTGGCGACCGACCTCCTGCAGCGACTCGCGACCTTGATCGACGAGTTGGCCGCAGGTCCCAACGGGCGGTGAGGCCCCCCACGTGGGGGGTTGTGGGCGCCCCGCCGTTGTGGCGCCCGCGGTCGGCGGGCATGCTCAGGCTATGGCGCCGCTCGCCGACACCGCCCGGTTCCGGACCAACGACCCCGACGTGCTCGTCAGCGCGTCGCTTGCCTGTCCGGTGTGCCTTCGGAGCGACGGCGTCGAACGGCACCCCGCGCTCGATGGCTACGACCCGTCGGTGGAGTGCGGCTGTCCTCGCTGCGACGTGCGCTGGCGGGTGTACCTCCAGCCCCTGCAGGCGCTGCGGTTCAGCCTGATGGAAGCTGGCTAGGGGGCGTGGGGCCGCGGGCCGAACCCCGGCTGGCGCTCTCGGACGTCGAGGATCACCTGCTTTTCGGCCAGCCGGCAATACCGTCGCGTCGGGGGCGAGAACCGCCTGAGGACGGTTGCGTCGCTCGTGTCGATCACGCGCGGCTCCCCGACCTTGAAGGTCCGGCCGGCGCGGATGACATATCCGCCGCCACCCGCCTTGAGGTTCCGAAGCCAGTCTGACTTCTCGCCGTAGAGCAGCGCGATGACCAATGTCCGGTCGTGCCTGAAGGCCAGCAGCGGCGTTCGGTACTGGCGGCCCGACCGTCTGCCGCGGTGGAGGATGACCGTCCACGGCGGCACCAGCCACGAATACACGCCCTGGACGGGGTTGTTGATCAGCTTGTTGAAACGCGCGACCCGCCGCGAGAGCTGCATCACCGATCAGCTTTTCACATCGACGTTCACGCGGCGGGCTGCGGTCGGAGCGAGGCCGCTACGGTAGAAGACATGGAGCTCCGCACGCTCGGTCGCACCGGAGTGAAGGTCAGCCCGCTCTGCCTGGGGGCGATGATGTTCGGATCCTGGGGAAACACCGACCGCGAGGAGTGCATCCGGATCATCCACCGCGCGCTTGATGCGGGGGTCAACTTCGTCGATACCGCGGACGTCTACTCGCGCGGGGAGTCGGAGGAGATCGTGGGCGACGCTCTCCAAGGCGGACGGCGCGAGAACGTGGTGCTGGCGACCAAGGTGCACGGAACGATGGGCGATGACCCGAACCAGTTCGGCAACTCCCGCCGCTGGATCGTGCGCGAGGTGGAGGACAGCCTGAGGCGGCTGAAGACCGATTGGATCGACCTCTACCAGATCCATCGCCCCGAGGCCGGATACGGACATCGATGAGACGCTCGGGGCGTTGAGCGATCTCATTCACGCCGGGAAGGTGCGCTACATCGGCTCCTCCACGTTTCCGGCGAGCCGGATCGTCGAGGCCCAGTGGACGGCCGAGAAGCGGGGGCGCGAGCGGTTCGTGTCCGAGCAGCCGCCGTACTCGATCCTCGTCCGGGCGGTCGAGGATGACGTCCTGCCCACCTGCCAGCGCCATGGAATGGGGGTGATTCCGTGGAGCCCGCTCGCGGGCGGATGGCTGACCGGGCGCTACCGCCTGGACGCCGACGTACCGGACTCAAACCGCGCCCGACTCCAACCCCGTCGTTACGACATGTCGCTGCCCGGCAACCAGCGCAAACTCGAGGCCGCCGATTCCCTGGCCAAGTTGGCCGACGAGGCCGGCATCACGCTGATCGAGATGGCGCTGGCGTTCGTAATCCGCCACCCGGCCGTCACGGCGGCGATCGTCGGTCCCCGGACGATGGAGCACCTGGAGTCACAGCTGCCGGCCGTGGACGTCTCCTTGTCGGAGGAGATCCTCGACCGAATCGACGAGATCGTGCCGCCGGGCACAAATCTGAACCCGGCCGACGGCGGCTGGCAGAACCCGGCGCTGGAGCCGAGCGCCAGACGGCGCTAGCTCGTCCTTAGCCAGGTCGAGAAAACAGCCGTTCACGAACACAGATGTTCGCTACGCTGCGCCCGTGGAGAACCGCCTGCGGCAGCTTCCGCGGGGGCGTCATCGGCTTCCGCGGGAGCAGGTGCGCTCCTCGCAGCGAGCGCGGATGCTTCGGGCGGTGGCCGACGCGGTTGCGGAAAAGGGGTTCGCGTGGGTGACGGTCGCCGACATCATCTCCAGGGCGGGCGTCTCGCGCGAGACCTTCTATGAGCACTTCTCCGATAAGGAGGAGTGCTTCATCGCGGCGCTCGACGGAGGGGCGCGGGTGCTACTCGAGATCCTCGGAGCAGTGGTGGCGGGTGAGGCCGACGATCCGGTCGACCAGCTCGACCGCGTCCTGAAGGCCTACCTCAACACGTTGGCAGGCGAGCCGGCGTTCGCCAAGGCGTTCCTGATCGACGCCTACGGTGCCGGCTCCCGGGCTATCGGCCACCGGATCGAGCTCCAGCGCAGATTCATCGATCTGGTGGCGGAGATCTTCGACTCGACCGATCAGGACTCGGTGGGAAGGTTCGCGTGCGAAGCTCTGGTCGCGTCGGTCAGTTCGATGGTGACCGTTCGAGTCGGCAGCGGCAGGCTGGACGAGCTACCCGCGCTTCGCGAGCCGATCATCGCGCTGGTGCGACGGGTCGCCGGCGACGCGAAGAGCGCCGCTGCCGGTGGCCCACCCGTCAGCGCCGAATGGGTGCCCAAGGCGTGAGGTACGGCAGGCTGGCCGCAGCCTCGGTGCGGCGATGAGCATCGGCGCTCCTCGGATCCCGCCCGGCTCCCGACGCGAAATCGGCGCCATTCCCACGGCGATCGCCGCGGCCGCCGGTCGGGCCATCGGATCGGGCCCGCCGAATCTGTTCACGACGCTCGCCCGCCACCGGCGGCTGTTCTTGCCCTGGCTGTGGTTCGCGGGGATGCTGATGCCGCGCGGCAGGCTGCCCCGCAAGGACACCGAGATCGTGATCCTGCGCGTGGCCCACAACTGCCACTGCCAGTACGAATGGCGCCACCACGAGCGGATCGCGCAGACGGTCGGCCTGGGAGCAGACAAGGTCGAGCGGGTTCGCGAGGGCCCTGGCGCGGACGGCTTCAGCGAACGCCAGACGCTCCTACTGCGCGCCGCCGACGAGCTTCACCGCCGGCGCGACATCACCAATCGAACCTGGGAGGGGCTGCAGCGCAATTTGTCCGAGGTCGAGCTGATCGAGCTGTGCATGCTCGTCGGTCACTACGAGATGCTGGCCATGACCCTCAACGCCCTGCGGGTGCAGCCGGATCGATGAGCGCCCTGGCTGGAAAACGAGTGTTCATCACCGGCGCAGCGCGGGGGATCGGCGCCGCCACCGCCAGGAGGCTCCATGCCCGGGGTGCCAGGGTCGCGCTTGCGGGGCTCGAGCCCGAGCTGCTGGCGGCGGTGGCGCGAGAGTGCGGCGAGGCCCCGGCGCTCGAGTGCGACGTTCGCGACCGGGGCCAGGTCGAGGATGCGGTGGAGCAGGCGGCGCAGCGGCTCGGTGGCCTCGACGTCGTGATCGCCAACGCGGGGACCGCGGCGCAGTTGCCGCTCGTGGGCGGCGACCCGGCCGTCTTCGAGCGCACGCTCGAGGTGAACCTGTTCGGCGTCTACTACACGCTCCGAGCGGCCGCCCCCCACATTGCGCACCCGCGCGGCTACGCCCTGGCCATCTCCTCTTTGGCCGCGGCGGTCCATCCGCCTCTGCTCGCCGCCTACAGCGCCTCGAAGGCGGGAGTAGAGGCACTGGGCGACGCGCTCCGGATTGAGCTCGCCTCGAGCGGAGCAAGGGTCGGCGTGGCCTACTTCGCCGAGCTCGACACCGACATGACCCAACGCGGTTTTGGGACCAAGGCGGCGGAGAAGATGAAGACGTTGGGCGGCCCGTTCACCCGGGTGGCACCACTCGAGGTTGGGGTAAACGCCATCGAGCGGGGGATCGCGCGGCGCTCCCGGCGGGTGGTGGCACCCTCCTGGGTCGGGACGGTGCTGCCGATCAGGATGCTGGCCCAGCGGCTGGTAGACCTCGTCTCGCGCCAGGGGCTGGACGCCGCGCTCGAGGTCGCTCGCGAGGAGAACGCGCCGCTGACGACGCCCCAGCCGCCGCGCAGCTAGCGGCGCGTGGCCATCCAAAACTCTTAGCGCGCTCCTACGGGATTCAGACACTCGCGCAGCATCGTCCGAGCTCCATCGAGAAAGGAGGTTCAGACCATGCGAGTCACGCACCTGCTGACGACGTTGGCGGTAACCGGCGCCGTTGCGGGCGGCGGCGCCGCGATTGCTAGTGCCGCCACGTCGAGTTCGACCCCCTCGACCTCGACGACCACCCAGAGCACGACTCCGAGGACGACCACCACGCCTCAGCGCAGTCATGCTCCCAGCGGTCAGCGACCCAACGGCAGCTCACATAACTGCCCGAACATGTGAGCAGCCCTGCCTGCTCGGCGTGACCCTTTCGTGGGGCACGCCGGGAGGCGGGCGCGGTGCCGGCTCAAGCGGGCCCGGCGCCGGCGTGAATGGGCCCGACGCCGGCGTGAGCGTGCCCGGCGGCGGCGGCCGGAGTCCTACTGGTGCTCGCCGGCGATCAGCAGCAGGCCGCCGTCGACCACATACGAAGCGCCGGTGACGTAGCTGGCTTGATCGGAAGCGAGCCAGGCGATCAAGGCGCCCACCTCCCTGGCGTCTCCCGCCCGGCCCAGCGGCACCTGACTTTCAGACGGTCGCTCGTCCTCCTGGCCGGTCATGCGGGTGGCGATCTGTCCTGGCGCCACCGAGTTGACGCGGATGCCGTAGGGCCCGAGCTCCAACGCCATCGACTTCGTCAGGCCGCCAAGGCCGTGCTTCGACGCGGTGTACGGCGCCGCGCCGGAGAGAGGGATGTGCTCGTGGACGGACGTCACATTGATGATCGCGCCGCCGCTTTGCTGCGCCACCATCCTCCGCGCCCCCGCCTGGGAGGTCAGAAACGAGGCGGTCAGGTTGACGTCGATGACTCCCTGCCACTCCTCGAGCGTCATCTCGAGAAACCGCTTGCTGGTCCCGTAGCCGGCGTTGTTGACGAGCACGTTGATGGCTCCCAGCTCCTCGCAGAGCTCGTCGAGCACCTGCGCCCCTTCGTGCACGGCGTGTAGGTCGAGATGGCGAACCGCACAGCGCGCGCCAGTCTTTTCGATTTCCCTGGCCGCGCTGCGCGCGCGGTCCTCGTCTCGGTGCCAGGTGATCCCGACGTCAAAGCCCGAGCTCGCGAGCGCGACGGCCGTGGCCCGGCCGATGCCGCTGTTGCCGCCGGTAACGATCGCCACCGCCACGTCACGCTCGCTCCCCGCACTGGAAGCTGTCCAAACGATTATGGCTGGCCAGCCAGCCAGGGAGTAGGATCCGCAGCTCGGGCGGACCGCGAGCGAGGAGGTATTGGTGTCATCGACGGCGAGCGACCGCGGAGCGAGGGCTGATAGTCCAGCCGGGGCAGAAGGCCTCCGCCACGTCCGGGTCGGCGAGCGGCCACTGTGGCTCGACGGTCCCCCACATGAGTTGTTCGCGCGCCTGCGCGCGGAATGTCCCGTGCACTGGACGGACAAGATCAGCGAGTACCCCCACGAGTCCGGCTTCTGGTCGGTGACTCGCGCAGAGGACGTCCACACCGTCAGCCGGGACTGGAAGACCTATTCCTCGGAGTTGGGTGGCGTGACCGCCACTCGAGACGTGTTCCCGCTCGAGCTCGTGCAGGCCATGTTCATCGGGATGGATCCGCCCAAGCACGACCGGCTGAAGATGCTCTTTCAGTACGGGTTCACGCCCAAGCGCATCGCAGCGCACGAGCCGGCGATCCGCCAGATCGTCACCGACGTGTTCGAACGGCTGGACGGCCGCGAGACGTGCGAGCTCGTAAACGAAGTCGCGCAGCCGGTGGTGTCTCGGGTCATCGGGAGCTTCATGGGCATCCCTCCGGAGGACGACATCGTGTGGGCGCGGCTGATGAACTCCATGCTGGGGATGGGCGATCCCGACCTGAACCCAGGCGGAATCGAAGAGGTGCTCGCCAAGGACGTAAGCGAGCTGTTCGCGCGCTGCGGGAGGATGATCGCCGAGCGGCGAGAGCGGCCGACCGACGATCTGACGAGCGTCCTGGTGCACGCCGAGATCGATGGCCAGAAGCTTGAAGAGCACGAGATCGTGATGGGCTTCTTCCTGCTGGTGGCCGCCGGCAATGACTCCACTAAGGCGACGTACTCCAGTGGAATGCGAGCGCTGATGGAGCACCCGGACCAGCGGCGTCTGGTGCTCGAGGACCCGTCGCTGATCCCGGCCGCGGTCGAGGAGTCGCTGCGGATGTTCCCCGCATTCGCGCACTTCGGGCGGACCGCAACGCAAGACACGGAGCTGGCGGGCACCCAGATCCGCGAGGGAGACAAGGTCGTGATGTGGTATGCGTCCTCGAACCGCGACGAGACCCGTTACGAGGATCCAGATCGCTTTGACGTGCGCCGCAACCCCGAGCATCAGGCCTTCGGCGCCGGTGGCCGCCACTTCTGCCTGGGGGCCGCACTGGCTCGCCTCGAGCTGCGGGTGCTGTTCGAGGAGACACTCGCGCGCTACCCGGAGATGGAGCTCGCCGGCAAGCCCGCGTACGTCGAGTCGGCGTTTATCAACCAGCTGAAGACGCTGCCGGTGGCGCTAGGGCCGCGGCGCTGACGAGGCCAGCCCGAAAGGGCTTCCCTCCGAGTCACGGCAGATCGCCCACCTCGGGCCGGGGTGGATGACGCTTCCTCCGAGCTCCTTGACCCGCTCCAGCGCCTGGGCCAGATCGTCGACGGCGAAGTAGGGCAGAGACGCGGTGTCGCCGGGCCCGCGCCCGCGTTCGTGAACGCCAACTTGCGGGTTCCTGCCGTGCGTCTGCCAGCCGCTTCCTTCCTCGTCCGTGCGCTCTTCGATCGACGCGCCGAGGAGGCTTGACCAGAAGCGTCGTGCGCGCTGCGGGTCATCGGCGGGGAACTCGATTAGGTTGGGGTGCACGCAGCCCACGATACGTGAGGGTTGCCCCGTCTGCGAACGCGACTTGGAGCGAGCCCTAGGGGACCGGGACCGTCGTCTGCCTCGGCGAGCGGCTGAGGATGGCACGCGCCGCAAGGTCGCCGCGGCGCAGTCGTTGGACAAGGTCGACGACTTCCGCTCGCGAGTGCACATCCAGCTTGCGCATAATGTTCTTGACGTGCGTGCGGACGGTCTCGGCGGACAGCACGAACGTCTCGGCGATGGCCTCGGTCGAACGGCCCAGGCACAACTGATCCACGATCTCCCATTCACGTGTCGTCAGCACGCTCTGGACGGGTCGCGTGCCGATCTCTCCCTCCGGCAGGTCGCGCAGCCGCCGCGCCAGGTCGGCGGCGAAGTTCCGCGACAGCGCCGCGCCGCCGTCTGCCACATCCCGGAGAACCCGCGGCAGCACGCCCAGCTCCAGATCCTTGTTGAGATAGCCGATCGCCCCCATGCGCAGCGCGACGTATCCCAAGTCGTGCTCACCGCGCACCGACAGGATCACGATCTTGGCGTCGACGTGAGGGTCGGCGACCAGTTGCTTGAGCGCCGTGATTCCGTCGACGCCGGGCATCATGACGTCGAGCAGGATGATGTCCGGCTTGTAATAGCGCGCCGCGCGCACCGCATCCCGGCCATCCTCGGCTTCGCCGACGACGAGCATTCCTGCCGGTCTCAGCGCATCGCGAATCGAGCGGCGCACGAGCGGGTCATCGTCCACGACCAGCACGCGAAGACGCTCGGTGCTGTCCGTTCTCTGCTCTATCCCTTCGGCCACCGCGAGGCCTTTCCGTTCGAAGTCCCGTGGCGGGTCCCTGGAGTCGAACGCATAGCGCAGCGCGCCACGTGTCGCATGCGAAGTGTACAGCTGCGTTGATTCCACTGTGCAAGCTCCTCGATAGGGCTGCGCGCGATTGGCGCCGGAGCTGCTGATCATCGGGTGTGAGTCTGCGAGTCGTGAATGAAGTTACTGCGAGCGGACTGCGATGTGGGCGCAGACCGCCGGCAGTGAGCTACCCCACCTCGCGTATGGCCAAACGCCCTGGGTACATGTCTGCTTCGCGGGCGCGTGCGGAGGGTAGGGATCCCGCCACCAGGGGCGCTTATGTACCCCCAGGAAAGGGTGGTTCATAACCTTGTGGCTCGAGCCCCACGCCGACAGGCTGCGAGCATGCAGCGGGGGAACTGGGTCACTTCGGCGACGGACGGTACAGCCCGCGTAGACGTCGATGCCCTCGCCGACCGTCGCGGCGCCATGACCGCCATGGCGGCTACGGCTGCGGCCAAGCCTTCTACTGGCAAGAGGCGCCGCGCCGCCCGGCCGGCGGACGATCTGGGCCCGGCGGCAGCCCGTACCAGCGCAGACGGCCCGGCGACCAAAGCCAAGTTGAGGGTGCTTGTCAGCTCGGCCGACCCGTTCACCCGGCGAGCGTTCGATTCAGGAGCGAGCGCGGCCGACATCGAGGTGATCGCGAAGTCCGATTTGTCTCAAGCGGTGGAGAGCCTGGCCGCAGAGACCGAGCCAGACATCGTCGTGCTCGATGTGCAGGTCCCGGCTGCGACCGCGCTGCGGACAATCCAGCAGCTTCACGGGCAGGCTCCGCAGGCAGGCATCCTGGCGTGTGACGCCCCCGCCAACCCCGAGTTCGGACTGCTGTGTCTACTCGCTGGAGCCGCGGGCTACATGTCAAAGGAAGCCGACCTCGCCGCACTGCCACGGATCCTACGCGCGCTCGCGGCCGGTGAGATAGCCATCCCGCGCGCCCTGGCGACCGAGCTCGCCCACCGGTTCATTGCCGCCGGCCGCCGCGCTCAGTCGCCGGCTCGGACGCTGAGTGGACCGGAGTCCCAGGTCCTAGAGCTGCTCCGGACGGGACGAACAGTCCCAGAGATCGCGGCCGAGCTGGATATTCGCCCTGCCACCGTGCAGCGGCACCTCGGCAGCGCGCGTCGAAAGCTTTCGGCCCACCCGACAGCCCGTGACGCCGGTTCCGCGTCTCAGGTTCATCAAAGCGACTAATTGGAGGTTCGCATGACTGTGTACAGACGACTCGCGGCGCTGGTGACCGCGGTGGTGATCGGGTCCGGCGGCGCCGCTCCCGCTCTCGCGGCGGGCACCAACCAGAGCTCCGCTGGTTCCGCCTACGGCGGGATGGGAACTCAGGTGACGGCGATCAGCCCGACCAGTACGGGGCCAACGTCCAGTACGACCGCGCCCAGTACGTCGACAACCAGTACGACGACACCCAGTACGTCGGCACCCAGCACGACAGCCACCACGTCGACGCCGAGCACGACGACACCCAGCACGACGACACCCAGCACGCAACAGACCCAGCAGCCGGTCACCCCCACGCAGGTCACACAGTCCGGGGGCCTGCCGTTCACGGGCCTGGACGTTGGGCTGCTGGTGTTGGCCGGGCTGATCCTGACCGCGGCCGGTGTGGCTCTGCGCTGGCGGCTGCGCCACGGAGGCCAGTAGTTGGCGGCGGGGAACGTCGCGGGGCTCAGCGAGTCGCCAGGGCAGACACCGAGCAACGGAGCGCTGGCCGTCCCCCTCGCCCGGGGCGAGCCTGCCGTCACGATTGCCGTCGCGCCGCGCGAACCGGCAGCCACGCGCGCGGCCGCCCGGCCCGCTAAACGGCCGCGCGGCATCGAGTTCGACCCGGTGGCGCTGGCGCTCGGCGTACTCGTCGCGCTCCGGGGGGAGACGCACACAAGCCTGCTGACCGCTGCGTTGTTGATCGCCGGCTATCCAGTCGCGGTTCTGTGGCTGCTTTGGCGGCGACCGGCGAGGTGGGACGACGGCTCGTTGCTGGACGAGCTGCGCCGCTTAGTCGTCGCCACGTCTACGGCCGCGCTCGTACTGATCGGAACCGACGCGATCGTCAGTGGGCCCGCGGATGTCTCCCTCGGTCTGCGCATCTGGGTGTGCACGGTGGCGCTCCTCTGCACCGGCCGGGTCAGCCTGCACCACCTCCGCGGGCGCCTGCCGCTGGCTGGGCGACCGATGCTCATCGTTGGGGCAGGCAGGGTCGGGGCCGAGTTGGCCAGACACCTGCGCGCCGAGCCCCAGCACGGGCTGTGTCCAGTGGGTTTCTTGGAGTATCGCTCCGAGCAGCCCACTGGCACCACGCCGCTGGGGCTGCCTCTGCTCGGCACGCCGGACGAGCTTGAGGCGACGATCGCCCGCACCGGTGCGGAGTGCGTGGCATTCGCGTTCCCCGTCAGCTCCGACGAGCGCCTGCTGCCGCTGATCGAGCAGTGCGAAGGGCTCGGTCTGAAGACGTTTGTGGTTCCACGGCTGTTCGAGGCCCTGGGTTGGCGGATGGGAGTCAGGCACGTGGGGGTGCTCCCGCTCGGCGAGCTCGCGCCGGTAGAGCCACACGATGTTCGCTTCGCCATCAAGCACGTGATCGATCGCGTAGTGGCGGCACTGCTCCTGGTCACGCTCGCGCCGCTGATGGCGGCGATCGCGGCCGGCGTGAAGGCCTCTTCGCCAGGCCCGGTGTTCTTTCGCCAGCGCCGGATCGGCCGAGACGGACGTGAGTTCACGATGTTGAAGTACCGCACGATGCGTGAGGCGCCCAGCCGCCTAGCGCCGTTTGAGCCCCCTGGGGGCTGCGCGCCCGGCGGTGTGGAGTGCGGCGATCGGCGAACGCCGTTTGGGATCGTGCTCCGCCGAGCGTCGCTAGACGAGCTTCCGCAGCTCATCAACGTCCTCTGTGGCCAGATGAGCCTCGTCGGGCCGCGACCCGAGCGCCCGGAGTACGTCCGTCGCTTCAGCGCAGAGCTGCGCCGCTACGAACGACGCCATCGGGTCAAGTCAGGGATCACGGGTCTGGCGCAGGTGACCGGGTTGCGGGGACAGACCTCGATTTTGGAACGGGCCGAGTACGACAACTTCTACGTCCAGAACTGGTCGTTCTGGCTCGACTTCAAGATCGCTGTGCGGACGGTGAAGGTCGTGCTGGCCTTAGGCGGCGAATGAGCGCCACCGTCGCAGCTCCCGCGCCGAAGAGGATCCGCGCGGCTGGCGCGCGTTTCCGACTGATGGCGGGTGCGTTCGCCGACGCCGACGGCGCACGGCTTGTGCTGTGCGCGGCGCCGGCCTTGGCGTTGCTGCTGGTGTGGGCCGCACGCGACGGGGGTTACGGCGCGGTCTCATGGTTGGGAGGGGGGATCGCACTCATCGTGCTCGCGGCCTGGGTACGGCTGGTGTTCGGGCCGGCGCGAGCACTCGGCCGCCGCGGCCGGCTGGCGCTGATCGCACTCGGACTGTACGTGGTGTGGTCGTACGCGTCGGTGCTGTGGGCCGCCGATAAGGGGGCGGCGATGACCGGCTCGGACCGAGCGCTGCTGTACCTCGTGCTCGCGTGGCTGTTCGCGACGCTGGCGTGGACGCACCGGCGGCTTGAGCTGGCCCTGACGGCGTACATGCTCGGCGTCGGCGGATTGGCCGTAGCTTGGCTGACCGAACTGGCGCTCGGCCCCGCGCCGCAGCTGCTCCAGGGTGGCCAGTTCGCCGCTGGACTCGGGTACCACAACGCGACCGCCGCGCTGGGCACGATCGGGGCCCTGGGCTCGATTCTGCTCGCGAGCTCGCGCCACCGGCAGCCACTGACGCGCGCCGGACTCGCGGCCGGAGCGGCAGCCTGCCTCGGCGTCTCGCTGCTGGCGGAGAGCCGCGGCTGGCTCTACACGCTGCCGGTGATCGTCGCGCTAGTGATCGCGATCGCCCCCGCCCGGGGGCGGGTGCTGGTGTGGTCCGCGATTCCGGTGGGCTGCGTGCTGGCGACCTTCCCCTGGGTGCTCCATGGCCTCGCGGCGACCGGCTCGGGGAGCGCAGCTCACCAGACGGCAGCGGCCGCCGATGTGGGTGTCGCTCGTGCGGGGCTGCTCGCCTCGCTAGCGAGCGGGGCGCTCGCGCTGCTCGCCGCCCGCCTGGAGCGCCGCTATCGACTCTCGCGACGCGGAAAACGCGTCACCCGAACGGCCGCTCGGACCGTGGCCGCAGCGGCGGTGCTGGCCACGATCGGCGCCGGCGCAGCCGCGATCGGCAGCGGGATCGTGAGCCGCGGCTGGCATCAGTTCACGACCGACGCACCCGTGGCGTCGGGGGCGCCGCGGTTCGGCGAGCTGGGCAGCGGCCGCTACGACTTCTGGCGGGTCGCGTTCCAGAGCTTCACTTCTCATCCGCTCGGGGGGCTGGGCCAAGACAACTTCGCCCAGCGCTACGTGGCTGCCCGGCGCACCGAGGAGGAGCCGGCTTGGATCCATAGCCTCGAGCTGCGCCTCCTCGCCCATACGGGCGCGGTCGGCTTCGCGCTGTTCGCGGCGTTCATCGCCTTGGCGCTGGGCGCCTACAGGCTGGCTGCCAGGGACGCAGACCGCCGCTTGCGGGTGGCGCTCGCAGCCGCGCTGGTGCCGTTGGTGGTCTGGGTGGTGCACGGTTCGGTCGACTGGCTGTGGGAGATTCCGGCGCTGAGCGGTGCCGCATTCGCGTTTCTGGGTGCGGCCATCGGGCTCGAGCCAGGCCGCGAGCGCGCCGCGGGGACGCGTCCGATCTGGGCGCTGGCAGGCGCCGCCGCGGGTGTCGTGCTGCTGGGATCCGCCTACGTGGGCGAGCGCGCGCTGGCCGCCGGCAACAGCCTCGCCGCGACTCGCCCCGCGGCCGCGGTCAAGGAGCTGTCGCTGGCTGCCCGGCTCGAGCCGCTCAACAGCGCCCCGGTGGCGCTCGAGGCCGGTATCGAGCTGAGGGCCGGCAACGGTTCCCCGGCCCTGCGCCTGACGCAGGCGGGGCTGCGCCGCGACCAGGGCAACTGGGTCCTGTGGCTCGAGGACGGGCTCGCCGCCGGCGCCGCGGGCAACCCGGATCTTGAGCGAACCGCGCTCGACCGCGCCCACGCGCTCGACCCGCAGGAGCCCGTGATCGAGCTGGCCCAGCGCCGCGCCGCCACGCCCCACCCCCTGACGATCACCGAGGCAGCGGCGACCTTGGCGGCGCGGGCCCGAGCGAGGGTGGCGCCGTGACCCGGATCCTGTGCTACCACGACGTGGTGGC
>CAVWQN010000008.1:0-577785 GCA_963757075.1 uncultured Actinomycetes bacterium | reverse complement strand
CGGGTCGCGTCTCAGAGGTGCTGTAAATAGCGTCGGTGCTGTCAGAGCGACGGCGTAGGTTCCCTCAGGTCCACCAAGACGATGAAGGAGGCCTACGCCGTGAGACGTACCGTACCGCCGTCGGCGGAGATTGAAGGGCAGATCGAGAACCTGTTGGCCGTGGGGGTGGGAGAGAACCCGCGCGAGTCGCTGTCTGAGCTCGCGAAGCTGGGTGCCCGGTTGATCATCCAGCGGGCTGTGGAGGACGAGTTCGATGCGTGGCTCGGTCGCGCTCGCTATGAGCGCCGGCCGGAGTATCAGCGCGGGCTTTGCAACTATGGCTCGGGGCTTCGCAACGGTTTTCGCCCGCGCAAGGTGCAGACGCTGGAGGGGGAGCTCGAGGTCGACGTCCCGCAGGTTCGCGAGGCCGCTGAGCCGTTCGTCTCGAAGCTGTTCCCGTGCAGCACCAAGCTGCTGCGCACCGAACCGTTGCGGGCGATGGTGATCGGCGCGTTCGTGCGTGGGCTCTCGATGCGCGACATCGAGGCGCTGTGCGAGCAGGCGGGACTCGGGAAGCTGTCGAAGTCGACCGCCTCGCGCATCTGTGAGGAGCTGCGCGAGCGCTTCGAGCAGTTCAAGCGGCGCGACCTCTATGGCGTGAAGCTGGCGGCGCTGTTCCTCGACGCCGTGTTCCTCCCGGTGCGCCCCGACGGACCAAAGGAAGGGGTGCTCGTCGCCTGGGGATTCACCGAGGACGGCGAGCGCGTGCTGCTGGCGGTGATGCTCGGGATGCGCGAGTCACACGAGGACTGGCTCGCGCTCGGGCGCGATCTGATCACCCGTGGGCTCGGAGCGCCGCTGCTGGTCGTCGCCGACGGCGCACCAGGCCTGATCAAAGCGGTCGAGCAGTGCTGGCCGGCCTCAGACCGCCAGCACTGCGCCGTTCACCGCGTGCGCAACCTACTGGCGAAGCTGCCCGAGCGAGACCGCGAGCGCATCCGCGGTGCCTACTGGGAGGCACTCGATGACGCCACCAGCGAACGTGACGGGAGACAACGGCTCCAGGCGCTCGCAGGCGAGCTCGACCGCTGCGGCTACACCGCCGCCGCGAAGTGCCTCTCCGACGACCTCGACGCGCTCGTCGTTCACCTGCGCTACCCACTGACGCACCGCCGCCGGTGGCGATCAACGAACCTGCTCGAACGATCGCTAGCCGAGGTCAAACGCCGCACCAAAGTGATCGGACGCTTCCCAGGCGAGACCAGCTGCCTCACGCTCGTCTGGGCCGTACTCGACATCTACATCACCCACGCCAAGAACGGCGTCCGCTTCAACCAACTCGAACGCCAACGCCTACGCCGAATGAGAGACACAGGCAGTCAACAAACAAACGACGAGGAGGTGACAGCCGCATAGACTGACCCCACCGGGAACCTAAGCCGCGACGAATTTACAGCAGCAAAGAGACGCCACCCGACGATCGGATTCGTCCCCGACTTGCTGCACGGTTCGCGACTGCTTCGGCGACTGAGCAGGCGCACGACGTTGGGACCTGCATTTGGCGGTGGCTGTCGGGCAAAGTTCCGCGGCCGTGGCGGATTCACCGTGACTTCGAATAGAGGTTGTGATCGGTGATCGGAGGCGCCGGCCGATCAGGCGATCGCGGGGCTTATCCAGTGGGTGTGGAGCTTCAGGAGATTGTGGGTGGCGGCGACTAGTCGCCATTCGGATAATGCTGCGGCGCGGCCTGGTCGTTGGAATCGGCGGAAGCTGCGGTTGAACTTGTTCTGGGCGAACACCGGCTCGACCGTCGCTTTTCGGTGCTTGTAGAGCTCGTGTCCGTCCTCGCTTGAGAGCACCCGGCGCATGAACGCGTAGGGACCTTTGTCCCATCCCGGCCTGGCGCCCTCGCGTAGCCCGGCATCGGGCGGGACCAGCACTTGGATTCCGTCGCTGACGATGTTCTCGATCTGTCGCGTGTGCCAGTAACCCGCATCGGCCAGGACCGTCTCTGGCCGCTGTGTCACACCCGCATCCTCGAGCTCGCGCAGCGCGGTGCGGACGGCCGGTTCGAGGTGACCGAAGTCGGGGCTCTCGACCGCGATCTCCGCCGCGACGATAATCTGCCCATGACCGCGGCCTGCGCGTTGTATCCCTGCACAGTCGGCTGTCCCTGGGTGCGCATCATCCGCGAGTCGGGGTCGGTCTTGTTCATCACACCCTCGGGAACCGCCGGCGGCGTGTATGGCTTCGCGGGACCGCCGACGCGACGGCCACCAGCAGCGATCCGTTCAACCTTCCACGCGTCGTACTGCTCGCTGGCCTGAGTCTCGACCTGTTGGTTCTCCTCCAACCGCTGCAGCGCATCCACCAGTCGCCCAGCCCGTCCCCGGCCCACCGGCGCTGCCGCCTGCTCGCGGCGGTGCAACAACTCCTTGTGAGCCTCCCGCTGCCACGCCCGCCGACCCCACCCGCGCGTCGCCCCGAACTGCTCCGGATCAGGCTCGATCCGCGCCACCTCCGGCTCCTCGTCGCGGCCGGCCTTCTGCGCCAGGCGCTCCTTCGCCGCCTTGAACGCCGCCCGGCGCCCCTCCTCACTGCGCAGATGCTCGGGCAACTCATCCCCACGATCGACGCCGAATAGCCCGTCCTCCCAGCGGTCGCTCTCCTCGGCCTCCTTAAAATGTCGGCGACCAGCTTCTCGTAGGTGCGGCTCGCGCCCCGCGACGCGTTCGCGCGAATCTTCATGCCATCGATCGAGATCACCCCAACCTCGACCAGCCCCGCCTCCTGGCACAGCGCCAGCACCGACGTGAACAACTCAGCCAAAGCACGCTCATGCCGGCGACGGAACTCCGCGATCGTCGAGTCATCAGGCACCCGCATCGCCGTGATCACCTTGTACGTCACGTCCTCCCGGCACGTCCGCTCGATCCCCCGCGAGGACCGATTCCCGCGCGCGTACGCGTAGAGCAACAGCGCGACCATCATCGACGGCTCATAAGCCGCCCGCCCCTGACCGTTCTCCCGATACGCCCCATAGAACTCGCTGAGATCCATCTGGTCGACTGCCCCCAGGATCGACCACACCAAGTGATCCCCAGGCACCCACTCCGTCAAATCCGGGGGCAGCAACAACGACTGCGCCCGGTCACAAGCGATGAAGTTCTGTGGCATGACCGAATGGTCTTAAACCCGCCGGACGTCACACCTTTGCCCGACAGCCACGGCGAGGAGGAGGACTGACGAGCATTCGGGTCGGGAGACCCGCTATCACATCAGCTCGAGCATGCGGCAGCGGTCGGTTTGGGGTGTTCCTTATATCGCACCTTCACCGGGAAACCCTGCCGGACGGGTCTTGCTGGACACGTGCCCCTCTCCCACCGCCCCGAACCCCGCCGGGTGCAGGACGGTACCCGTCACAGGTCACGGGTTCCGGTTACAGAGCGGTCCCTGCCGGGCGCTGGGCGCTAACACCCCGCGCCACGCGGAACTCCGCGGCGACCTCGCGTGTCGCGGCCTCGGCTCCGAGCGGAAATATGTGAAGCGCATCTACGCGCGAGATACTGGCAAGGCCAGACGCCACTTCGCGCGCTAGGTCGATGCCGCCACCGCGACTGATTTGCGCCAGGGATCGCTTAGGAATCGCGACCCCCGGTAGCGCGCAGGCGCGCTCTGCCATCTGCGCGCTGCGGAGCAGCGCGACGCTTGCGTAGAGCCGCACGTCCGCGAGGATGTCCTCGGCGGCCGAGAGGAACGCTTCGAGGCGCCCTAGGTCGAAGATCATCTGCGACTGCAGGAAGGTTGCTCCAGCGGCGAGCTTGCGCCGCAGGAGCCGCAACTCCCGGTCAACGTCATCGGCGAAAGGATTGACGACCGCCCCGACCGCGAGCGCGTGCGGGGCGCTCCATGCCGACGCGCTCGCGATGAGCTGCGTGGCGGTCATGTCGGCCACACGTTCGATGCCAGGCACGGGATCGCCCTGCATGCACAGGACCGCCTCAGCGCCGAGCGCCGCTGCGCCCACGACCTGGGACTGCAGGGCAAGCCGATTGCGATCGCGGCAGGAAACGTGGACGATTGTCCCCACGCCCTGCTCCCGCGCTAGCGCTACCGCAGCCAGCGGCGACATCCGCGGCTGGCCGGCGTGATTGTCGGTCAACCCGACGACGTCGACGGTGTCTGCCAGAACAGCGATCCGGTCGCTGACGCGCGCGCCATCGGCCTCGGCCGGCAGCGAGATCTCCGCGGACGTAAGGGCGGTCAGCGACACGACCGCTGAATCTAGCCCGTCGGCGTCCGTAGGGCCCGACCCATGCCTCGCTAGAGGATCCCTTTACGGAACGCCTCCGTTGCCTTCGGCGTCGTCTGCGACGCACCCAAGGCTAGGTTCGGAGACCTGCATCGTTCATGCCACGGGCAAGCGCTCGCTGCGCTGAGCAGACCTGGTCAGCGCGGCGAGCGGGTCGGTCTCCGGCTCAGCCGGCCGCCCCCGGTCGATGCTCGGGCGCTTGGCGAGGAGCGCGTCTCACAATGCGGCGACCGAGGCACCTGAGTTCATCAGGGCGCGCCCGTCTGCGGGGGGCCGATGCCCGCCTCCCGGAGAGGGATCAGTCTTCGGCGCGCGCGAGGCCAGCCTGAAGGTCCCGGATGATCCTGCCCAGGAGACCCGATGCGAGAAGGCCAGGGCCCAGCGGACCGGATCGATTCTCACCGACTGGCGGAAGCTGCCGTAGAGCAGTCCTGACCTCCACCGACATGCTGCTCAGCTGCCAGTGAATCTCCTCGCTAAGAGCTTCTGGACGATCCGGGGCGGCCAGTCCCACCTGGGCGGCGTACGCCGCGGCGCCCAGGGCATGCGCACCCATGTGAGGGATTGCCGCGGCCTGCCCTGCCGCTCGGGCGGCAGCGGCCGCTGCAGGGGTCCTCACCTCACGTGCGGCGCCGCCGCCGGCGAACCGGCGGCGGATCTCTTCTGCGACGTGAAGCTCGCCACGGCCGAAGGCCCGTGTTCGCGCGATCGCATCACGTGGGCGGCTATCGCCTGGAGCTTCCGCCTCGAACAGCCCGAGCACTCGCTCCGCGCAGTCAGCCGCCCACACAGCCACGATTCGTCGTTCGGCTTCGCTCAGCGTCTGCAGTGAACCCACTACCCACATTCTCGCGGGCGTCTCCCACCTCGCCGCGTCACCAGCTTTCAGTCCCGGCGGGCATTCAAACGGTTACCCCCAGAGTGGCGCTTTGCGCGGCAAGCAGGGCAACCGTCCGCCCGGGGAATTGCGCTGGCGCGACGCCTCGAGCCTGGCCGAATGAGCGAGACCACTAACAGCCTCCTCACCGCTGGTGACCGACCGCTCGGTTCGGAGCGCGGGGCAGCGACCCCCGACCGCGGTCGGCCAATCAGCCTGTGATCGCGCCGGTCAAGTAGCGCTGGAGCGTCGGCCCGGCAAGCGCGGTCAGCACCTCGGGCGTTGCCGACGCGAGCGGCTCGACCTCAAGGACGTAGCGGTAGAGCGCGAGTCCTACGATCTGCGAGCCGGCTAGGCTGGCTCGCAGTTGCGCTTCGCGGCGATCCAGCTTGGCTTCCAGTCGCCTTAGGATTTCACCGCCGATGAAGTCTTTGAGGAAGCGCGCGCCGCGGGGGTTCGTGGCCGCGACCCGGATCATCCCGATCAGGACCTGCCGGTTGCCGCGCGGGTGCTCCCAGACCTCCAGCATGCAGCGGATCAGCCGCTCGCCGAGCGTCTCGAGGTCGCCTGCGAGAACCTCAGCGAGGCGCTCGTTCGGGCGCATCGCGCCGCTGAGCGCGGCGATCAGCAGTTGCTCCTTGGAGCCGAAGAAGCGACGAACGAGCGCCGGATCTACCCCCGCCGAGGTCGCCACCCCTCGGATCGACGTGGCATCGAACCCGTTGCGCGCGAAGCTCGCGCGCGCGGCAGACAGGATCTGCTCGCGGGTACGCGAGGGCCCTGGCCGCCGGCCTGTCGGGCGCCGCACTGGTTCAGCCACCAAACCGATCGGCTCGCGCCACCTGCGCCGTCGCGATCACTTGCCTTGAATGGCCTCAGCAACGGAAGTGGTGGGCGCCAGCGCCAGAAAGTCGACGACGCGCAACAGTCCGAAGATCGGACGAAAAATCCACGGCACGAGACGGCGGCTCTCGTCACGCACGAGTTCCGGCCGCTCAACCGATATGCGTCGACCGAGATGAATCAGCTCGCAGCCACCGGCCGCGAGCACGTTCCGGACCCAGTCCGAGTCCGCGCCGTACACACACGCGATCACGAACCGCTGATCGTGGCGAAACAGCCTGACAGGCGTCCGGTAGGCGCGCCCGGACGTCCGCCCCCGATGGCAGAGCACCGCAAAGCCTGGCAGCCACGCGGCAATCAGCCGAAAGGCTCGGTTTGGCACTCGACCGAACCGAGCCATTCGTCGGCCGAGCCGCGGCCGGGTCTGACTGCTGTTCGAGCCGCTCAACACTCGCCGGTCCAAACCGCCGCCGGGCCTGGCATCGGGATCGAGAAACGCATCACCAAAGTCCTCGTATGGGGACTTTAGCGCGTCAAACCTGGCGGGGGGCGCGCACAACACACCCTGCCCTGCTTCGCGGTCACCACGCGCACTTCGCTGCGCTGCCCGCGAGCCTCGCCTTGCGCGGCAAGCGTGCAACTCGCCTGGCGGGTTCACGAAACGATCGGTAACGCGGCGGCTAGTCGGGGTTCAAGTCGACTGCGATTGGCGAGCCGGTGTCGAACCAATGTTGGTGCATCTTCGCCAAGCGCTCTCTGCGCGGACGGCCTGGCATGTGAGCAAGACTCTCCAGGTACTCGAAGAGACCGGTGCAGCTGCTGTAGAGCTTGCGGGCGCGATCGGACTCGTCGTAGTCGAGTTCCCGCGCCACGCCGCGGAAGGTCCCGCCCCTAATGCGGAGCTTGAGCTGTGGGTTTGCGCGGAGGTTTCGAAGCCACCCAGTTCGTTGCCCGCCGATCGCGACGAGGTAGACGGTGGAGCCATGCGTACAGCCCTGACGCACGTCCGCCGAGGCCGGCCACTCTTACGTCCGGTGGTTGTGAGCACACCGAAGCCACGGGGTGGAAACACGAGGAACAACGGCGCCTGCAGCTTGCTGAGGAGCTGGCCGCCCCTCGCCTTCCGGTGGTAGCGTCGCTGCTGTGTCCGACCAGCATCCCAACGCCAACCTGATCGAGCGCTTCTACAGCTCGCTGAGCGCGAAGGATGGCGTCGCGATGGCCGAGTGCTACGCCGCCGATGCGACCTTCGAGGACACCGCGTTCGGACAGCTCGACGCGCAGGACGCGGGCGCGATGTGGCGGATGCTCACCTCGCGCGCTGGCGACCTGACCGTCGACGTGTCGGAGATTACGGCCGACGACGAGACCGGCTCCGCGCGCTGGATCGCGCACTACACCTTCACGCAGACAGGTCGCCCAGTCGTCAACGACATCCGCGCATCGTTCCACTTCGCCGACGGGCTTATTGCCCAGCACCGCGACCGCTTCGACTGGTGGGGCTGGGCGCGCCAGGCGCTCGGGCCGCCCGGCCTGCTGCTGGGCTGGAATCCGCTGTTCCACAACGCAGTTCGCAACAAGGCGCGCAGAACGCTGGCCGAGTTCCGCGACCGCGAGGCAGCGGGCTCCACTTAGGTTGTCTGCGCTGGCGCCGCGCCCGCCCGCTTCCGACCTGCTCTTGCGTTGGCGCGAGCATCTGCGCCCGAAGGCCTGCACACCCGCATCGCGCGGCAAGGAGAACCGCCGTGGCGGCTCCGTGGCCCGGCTTTTGCACCCCCGTGGGGTAGCGGCGGTCTGACGTCGGCGACAAGACACCTGGTGCTAGCCCAACGCAGCACCCAGCCGCCGTGGCGGCGCCGATACCGCCACTAAGCCTCTCGTGCAGAATGCAGTGCGCAATGACGCAGTACTTCGCGGTACTACGAGGTCCGGCGGCGCGCTGGGATCCCAACCGGCCAAGACGCGAGCAGGAAGGATGGCCGGCACACGCGGAGTTCATGAACGGGCTCGCCGAGGCAGGGTTCGTCGTCCTGGGTGGGCCACTCGATGAGACGCGCGCTCTGCTGATCATCGACGCGGCCGGACAGGACGAGATCGCCCAGCGTCTTGCCGCCGATCCGTGGACGGAGATGGAGATCCTGTCCACCATGTGCGTCCAGACGTGGGAGATCCTCCTCGATCGAAGCGCAGAGACGCAGCCGACCTAGCGCTGGCTCCGATCTGCCGATCCGGCGACGAAGAGAAAGCGGGGCGTCGAAGAGTGGCGGGCGCCTTGCACACCGTCCGCTAGCCGACGAACGCGGTCATGCGGATCGAGACGAGGACATTGGGGATCTCGACGCCGAGCTTGGCGACGTAGCGAGTCGGCGGCTCAGCAGGGAACCAGGTCGCGTATTCATCGTTCATGCCTGCGAAGTCCGCCGGGTCGGTCAGCAGGACGCCGACCTCGACCACGTCTTCCAGCAATGCGCCCGCCGCCTGCAGGATCGCCTCACAGTTGGCGAGCGCCTGCCGTGTCTGCTCCTGAATCGTCGGGCCGGCAAGGTCTCCGGTCGTCACGTCGATGCCGACCAAGCCCGAAACGTAGACGTGCTGCCCAGCTTTCACCGCCTGGCTGTACAGGGGCGAGCTGGGAGCGTTTGGCGTGCTGATGACCTCCCGCATCCGCGCAAGCTATCCGGCGAAGGCCATCGCTGTCCAGCACGTGGTCCAGCAAGCTGCGGTTCCTGCCCGGTGCTTCGTTCGTGCTTTGATCGAAAGGGAGCTATCGCCCGAGGCGGCTCGCGTTGCCAATGCGGGCGATGGCGCCCGCGGCCGCGGCGCGCACGGAAAAGGCCACAACTCGAAGCACGGCTTTCGAATAGGGTCGGCTGATCAACCACAACAAGGGAGGCGACGATGCATGCGCTGCTCGTGAACGTGAAGCTCTCGGAGAACCCGGACCCCACGATCCTGCGGGACCAGGTCGTGCCGCGGGTCAAACAGCTTCCGGGCTTCGTGGCCGGCTACTGGACCCGGGGCGACGGGGTAGGCCGATCGATCGTTGTCTTTGACTCAGAGGAGAACGCGCGGGCGGCGTCAGATCTAGTGCCGTCAATGGTTCCTTCCGGAACCACCATCGAGAGCAACGAGGTGAGCGAGGTAGTCGCACACGCCTAGCGGCGAGCATTCGCCCGGTTATCTCTCACTCATGGCCTGAAGCAACCGCTGTCGAATTGATCGATTACCGACACTCTGGTTCAGCCAAGCCCGGATTCGTGCCGGCCGCTGCTTCTCCCGGAATGTGACATCCCTCACCTCCTTCGGTGAACAGATGGTTTGATCAGGCGCTAGGCCGCGAGCGAGCCGCCCGCAACGCTGGATCGCGGAAGTCCGCTGAGCGCTGCGTTCGAGTGCTGCTGCTGTGAACGGCTCGCGCCTAGACTGACCGTGGTGAGCGTGTTTCGCGGAATCGACCACGGCGAGTTCGAGCGAGGCGCTCGCGCGCAGCCCGTCCTCGAGGAGAGGCGGAAGGCGACGCGCTCGGGCGTCCTAGGCACCGGCACGCTCGCCTGCCGCCGCTGCGATGCTCCGATCGATCCGGGAACTAGCCCGATGCTGACCGAGCTGCTGGCGTGTCCGTTCTGTGACGCGCGCCGCCCAGTACGCGACTTCCTCTCCCTGGCTATTCCCACGCGCCCCGCGCGTGTCGTCGTACGAGTCGCGCTCCCGGTCCGTTAACACCCGTCGCCCAGGGCGGCTGCCGCTCCGAGCCACACCGATCGATCACCGCACTGTCGCACAGGCTCGGTTCGACTCCTTGCGGCCTTAGCCCCTCTGAGACCGCCGCTTCGGCTCGGGATGTGGCATTCCGAGAGTTCGCGCTGACAGCTTTCCATCACGGTAGACCTGAGAGGTCCTCCACCTAGACTCATGGAGCTCTTTCCCCCCCTCGACAGCCTGTAGTCGGCCCACTTCGAACTGAAAAACGCCTTCGAAGCCATACTCCACCCTGTCGAGCTCCAACCACCAGTCCGCACGGAATATCAACGGCGGGAAACGGCGGCGGGGGTCGTAAGGGCCGCTTGGTTTGCGGTAAACCCTCCCAGCCACCGTGAGCAACACCTGTCTCGGGGTCGAGCTGGCGTCCCCCAGTGCGGGTTCCAAGTACTGGTCAACGAGCGGCGGTCGCTCGTTCATCGGCGATCTAGACACCAACTCGCTCGTCCGCGTTAATCCCTACGAGCCGAACACCGCAATAGCCTCAGGCGACCAGCGCCAGCCCGACCGACAGCGACAGCAGGTTCGCCACAAGCGCGGCCAAACCCAACCGTTCCGGGTCGCAGCGCCGCCAAGCCCACAGCAATAACCCCTCGAGGGTCCACACGCCCGCCTCAACCACGATCAGCGCCGGCAGGAACCCAAACTTCGGCGCGATCAGCGGCATCGCAACCAGGAACGCAAGCGGATGGCTGACCAGGTTCACGATCACCCCCGCCGCCGCGCCACGTCGCGCGTCGAGCGTCAACTCGCGCTGCAGCATCAACGCGTACACCGGGGTCTCGACCACCACCGTCACCGCCAGCGCCAACAGGTAGGCCAGCACCTAGCTACCGCGTCTAGGGCCGCGTCCCCGCTCGCCGCCTACCGCGCAGCCGCCAAACGATCGCTGCTAGCAGCACGAGCACGACCAGACCCCCGACTACCACGGCAACCACCCCAGCCGTGGACCAGGAGGAGTCGTGAGAGTAGGCGCACTGATGCTCTACCGCACAGACGGGCGCATCCCCGAACAACATCACCAGCCCAAAATGGCCCGTGAACAAAATCACCGATCAGCGCTCAAACAAGCCCGCCAACCCGCCAGGCTAAGTGCCACACCACGCAGCGTCAGAGAGTCAGCGCCCACCAGCGATCAACTTTGATCTTGCGCCCACCGCAGCGGCGAGCCTACCAAACCGATCAAAGACCGTCAGCTCGCGAAAAGGTTCGCCGAGCCGTCGACTGCATGGCACATCCGCCCTTCCCTGCGCACGATGACTCTTTGCTGGCATTCGCGCAACGCGCCCTCTCGCGCGTCTCGCCCCCACCGCTTGGATCGACCAGCAGCGCTGACGCCTTGCTGCTGCTTCCTCGCCCCATTTATCCCCCAGCAGCGCACACCCGTAGTTTTCGCCTTGAGATAGGAACGTTCGACGCGATCCGCAACGCTTTGCTGGCTCCTGGAATGATCGATTACCGCGACAGTCTGGATGAGTCGAGGCGCACCGCGGATCGGTGCCGACTCGGCGGTGGCATACCTTCGCCTCCCTCGGTGACAGATGTTTGGTCGACCGTGCCTGGAGGCGGCACCGCTTGCGTGCCGGCCTCGTCGTTGCGGACAAGGCGCCACGCCGCAATCGCTCAGCCGTCGCCCGGTCCGAGACGCCGCTAGCGCGTAGGAGCCGGCGGGACGGCGCGACGATTTCTGGACAGGTGAGCCGTCAGCCTGAGGGTGGGTTCGCCGACTTCATCTCCAGAAGAACAGGAGACGAATCATGTCCAAAGATGAGAGACCGCGGGTCGAGATCCTCGTCGGCCACGATTGGACCGAGGTGTACGAGGAGTTCGAGGAGCTCCGGCGACGTTGGCGGCTAGCCCGTCAACACGACGATCTGCTCGAACTGACGACGTGGGAAGGGCCACACTGTTGCTCCATCCCGACGCCTTGAAGGCGGCATGCAACCCCGTTGACCGAGAACAAGACGACGAAGTCGAGATTGAGGTCGTGTGGCCCGAGGTCGAGGACCCTGACATGGCACGGGCGATCGAAGAGACCTCAGCACAGCTTCCGCGGAGGTCGTGTGAGGGACCACCGAGGAACGTGGTGCGCATCCACCGCCGAGGGGGGGGTCAGGCGCACTGAGCGCGCAAGCGCCGGAGCAGGCGCGCGATTCGGAGGCTGAGGGTCCGGGTTTTCCCGGCCCCGGGGCCCGCAATCAAAAGCAGCGGGCCCGTGCCGTACGCGACGGCCTTGGCCTGCTCGGGCGGCGGGGGCGGCGAGCAGGCGCTCTGATCCGGCGACGCGTCGGGCGCCGCTCCAGAGGAGGGTGGCATCCCTCACCTCCTGCGATGGGCAGGTGGTTGGCCAGGCGTTCATGCCTGGGCCAGCACGATGAGGCGCTTCGAGTGCTCAGCTGCTGCACGGGCGGCCCCGCGGCGCAAGGTGGGATTCCAGGACGCGCCGGGGTCTGGGGCGCACGCTCCACGTCGGGCGTCTGGACTCGGTTCGGTTCGAGACCTCCCGGCGGACCGGGCGCCCCTGACGGTGGTGCCGGCTCTGGGGTCAAACCGATACGCTTCCGCGCGTCGCCGAGTTCCCGGGTGGACAACCGGGGAGCGGGGAGCCCATTCGATGGGGCGAATCCGGTGGTGATCCGCCGGTAGCGGTCGTTGTTCGATCGCGAGCCCGTCAGCTAACTCCGCAGGCGCCATGCCAACCAGCTGGTCGCAGTGGAGAGAACCGAGATGTCGATCCCGTTTCATGCCGCCGTCTGGCGGCTCATCGCGCTGATCTTGTGCGCCTGTGCCACTGAGTTCGTATTCGCAGCGACAGGAAACGCGTCCCTCGTCCACGCCGCCAACGGGAGCCTGTCCTCGTTCTCTGGCGGGGTGACGGCCGACAATGCGACCTTCACCTCGGTCCATCGAGGCTACGGCTCGGACAAACAGGCGTTCCGCGCGCAGTACCCGGGCACCGCGGGCTCGGGGACCGCGTACGGAGCGCTCGCGGTCAGCTGGGCACCCGGACAGACCGTCACCTATGGAGCGGCTTTCCGCCTCCCGCACGGCTTCCATGCCGCCACGCAAGGACAACAGCTGCTCCTGGGCTGGAGTAGCGCGCCCGGCACCGACGGGAGCACGCAGCAAGGCGGTGTGGTGATCGATTACAGCGACAACCTCGGTTATCTCGTCACCAACACCACATCGTCCGCGGGCCTCACCCAGCAGGTGCTGGCCGGTCCGTTCGCATTGCCGATCGGTCGCTGGTTCACGCTCCAGGTGCGCCAGCTGCTGGCGTCCACGGCGCCCGCTCACAGCACCGTGTCCGTCAACGGCAGGCTCGTCGCCTCCTCGACCGCGTCCGACTTCTCAGGGCAGCAGATCGACGCGGTGAACTACGGGATCGTCCAGCTGACAGGGGGCGCCGACAGCGGCGCGGTGTCGGTCCAGTTCGACCGGGCGCTCGCCGCGGTGTATAGGGGTTACCTGAACCCCCTGCGGGGTGACCAATACGTCACCGGTCGAACCGACATGGGGGTGGATTTCTGTCTCGCGCCAGGCGAGCCGATCCACGCGCTGGGAGACGGCGTCGTCGTCGGGATCAGCCCCGACTGGTTCCGCGGTCAGCCGTACATCTGGTACCAGCTCGTCGACGGCCCGTATGCCGGACGGTTCGTCTACGTTGCCGAGCAGATAGGCAAGCTGGCGCAGGTCGGATCATCGCTAACGGCCGGCCAGACGATCGCCCGCTACAACCGCACAGGTACCTGCATCGAGATGGGATGGAGCGCCGCTGACGGCGCGACATTGGCGCAGGCGACGACCGGGTATCACGAGGGCCAGGTGACGCGGGCGGGGGTTTCGTTCGCCCGCTTCTTGGTGACGCTCGGCGTCGGCGGGGGGCTCGAGCTCAGCTCCAGGTACGGAAAGCTGATCCCGGCGCCGACGGGGACCTTCCAGGACCCCTGGACGCAAGGGCCGTGAGCCCGCGCGGCCACCGCTCAGCTGCGCTTGCAGCGACGCTCGACGACACCATGTTCGGCGAGCTGCCCGACGGCAATGGCCAGGCCTTTATGGATGCCTTGGCCGATGACGCCCGCTGGACCATCATCGGAAGCTCCGCGTGGTCACGCACCTACGAGGGCAAACAGGCCATCACCGACGAGCTGATGCGCCCCCGCTGTTGCGCCAGTTCGCCAACCGGTACACGGCTCGTGCCATCCGCGTCATAGCCGAAGACGACACCGTGGTGGTCGAAGCTCGCGGCCAGGTGAGCACCCAGTCAGGCAAGCCCTACAACCAGACCTACTGCTACGTCTTCCCGCTCGCGGGCGGCCAGGTGCGCGCGCTGACCGAGTACCTCGATACCGACCTGGTCAACCAGGCGCTCGAAGGCCCAGCCGCCGCCTCTAGGACTGGAGCCAGTCGCGGTCTCGCCGGAAGTGAAGCGAGCGGAGTTCCGACTGCGTCTTGTCGATCAGGTCGCCCTCGCAGACGAGGACCTCATCGGCGTACCAGCGAAGCGCCTCGCCCTCTGAGCCGTCGCTCCAGCGAACGACCGCCCGTCGCGAGCCGAGCGACCCGACGGGCAGATCCTCGAACCGCAGCACATCCTTGACAACGGCAGCTGAATTGCGGTCGCTCACCGAGCCAAGCCTACCGTCGTCAACGTCAGGATCACCATCGGCCTCGGCGACCAACGAGTAGCGGACCCCGCCGGCTGCTAGGTAGCTGTCTCCGATCCGAACTAACGCCTCGGTCATCTCGTCGATAACCCGGCCTCGCTCGTCCGCTCCGATCTCGTCGGCGACGATCGCGACCTCCGCTCGAATAGCGTCGGCAAGCGAGTCGTGCCAGATCTCATCTCCCACCGCGTAGCAACGCGGATCAGGAGCGTGAACCCTGAGGATCATGGTTCTCCCTTCTCGAACTGTCACAGTTGGGCTTTGGTTTCTGAACTCGCGCGATATCCCCGCGGTGCACTAGCCCGAACTGTCACAGGCGGCACCTCTATCTGGTCTCAGTGGATGATGAGACGAAAGGAGCAGTCATGAAGGTGTTCGTTGCCGGCGCCACCGGCGTTCTCGGCAGAGCGCTCGTCCCGCAGCTGGTGGTGCGAGGCCACGAGGTGGTCGGGATGACCAGGAGCGCATCGAAGCAGGACCTGGTGCGCAGCCTGGGAGCGCGCCCGGTTGTGGCCGACGCGCTGGATCCCGACGCAGTCGCCCAGGCGGTCGCCTCCGCCGAGCCCGAGGTGATCGTGCATCAGCTCACAGCACTGTCGGGGAAGATGTCGGCACGGGACATGCGGCATCCCGAACGCTCCCGGCTGGCGATCATGACCAACCGGCTTCGGACCGAGGCGACGGACCATCTCCTGGCTGCCGGTCGCGCCGTGGGGGCTCGGCGGTTCGTGGCGCAGAGCTTTGGGGCTTTTCGATGGGCGCGCACGGGCGGGCCGGTGCTGAGCGAGGCGGAGCCGATCGATCCCGACCCGCCGGCGGCGCTCCGAGCCGCGCTGGTTGGCATCCTGCATGTCGAGCGCGCGGTGCCGACGATCGAGTGGGGCGAGGGTCTGGTGTTGCGCTATGGCGGTTTCTACGGTCCAGGAACAGCGATCAGCCGGGCTCCGGACGCGGCGATGGCGGTGCCGATCCGCAAGCGGATGTTCCCGATCATCGGTGACGGCGGTGGCGTCTGGTCGCACATCCACATCGACGACGCCGCGTCGGCGACCGTCGCCGCGGTCGACGACGGCCAGCCAGGCATCTACAACATCGTCGACGACGAGCCCGCGCCGGTGCGGGAGTGGCTGCCGGTGCTGGCGAGCGCGCTGGCTGCCAAGGCACCGAGGCGTATCCCCCGCTGGCTCGGGCGGCTGGCGGCCGGTGAGACCGCAACACTGATGATGACCGACTCGCGGGGCGCCTCGAACGCAAAGGCCAAGCACGAGCTCGGCTGGCAGCCGCGCTATGCGAGCTGGAGGCAAGGCTTCGCGCAGGGACTCGGTGAGCCATGACCGAGGAGGAGCCGCCGGCGTCGCTGCTCCCCGCTTTCGTGGTGCGAGGTGTATGGCCGGATCCGCGCCGGCGGTCCTGCTTCGCGCGGGAGCTCGCAAGTCGCCGACGTGGTTGTCCTCGCCGGTCGCGCCCACGTGAGCGAGAGTATCTGGCTAGCTTGCTAGCATTGGTGTGTGGCTGCGCCCGAGCCAAAGGCGTCCTCGCGCGAGCGGGACACCGACAAGCAGCAGTTCAACGTCTACCTTCCGCCGACGCTAATTCGGCGGGCCAAGCACGCCGCGATCGACCATGCCACCTCGCTGTCCAAGCTTGTCGAGGTGGCGCTCACTGAGCACCTCGACTCGCTCGAGGACGAGGCGCAATGAGGGTCCGGTCGATCCATTTCGTCCCCGACGTGGACGAAGCGCTGCGCTTCTACGAAGCGCTCGGCCTGACGGTGCAAGCGCGGGCCCGAACCGGGCACTGGATCGAGCTCGCCGCGAGCGGCGGCGAGCTCTCCCTGCACGACACCACGACCGTCGCCGATGGCCAGGGACGAGAGGGGATGCTCGTGAGCTTCATCACCGAGGAGCCACTTGAGACGCTGGAGCGTCGGCTGCTGGAGGCTGGCTTCCCGCCGCAGGGCACGGTCGTCGATCAGGAGTGGGGACGGTCGCTGTTCGTCCGCGCCCCCGACGGGACGGTCGTCCAGATCGACGAACAGGACCCAGAGCTTTACACGTGACCCCCGAGGGCATCGACCGATGAGGAGGAACCATGGCCACAGTTAGCGTTCGCTACATCGTCGACGACGTCGACGCCGCGATTGCGTTCTATCGCGAGCAGCTCGGCTTCAACGAGGTCATGCACCCCGCCCCGACCTTCGCGATGCTCACGCGCGGGGATCTGCGGCTCGCGCTAAGCGCGCCGAGCGGCGCTGGCGGTGGCGGGCAGGCGATGCCGGATGGAAGCAAGCCGGTGCCGGGCGGCTGGAACCGCGTGATGCTCGAGGTCGACGACCTCGACGGTACTGTTGAGCTGCTGCGCAAGTCCGGAGCGCGCTTCCGCAACGACATCGTCACAGGCTTCGGCGGTAAACAGATCCTCCTCGAGGACCCGGCCGGGAACCCGATCGAGCTGTTCGAGCCCACGCGTCGCGAGGCTCGACTCAGCGCTCACAGTTAGACGACGCTACGAGGCGGCGGCCGATACGGTGCCCGCCCTGTCGGCGCTGCGGAGCAGACCGCTCTTCGCGTAGGCGGGCCAACCACCCGGCTTCGAGACGCATCGACGATGGCGAAGGCCACGCTAAAGAGGCGGTCGGCCCCCGCTTTGATGCAGTGACGAGCATCTGGGCGTTTGCACCCTCGGCCCCGCAACGCGCGGAAACCGCGCACGTCGCCGACGATCGGTTTCGCTTCTCGAACGTCCCGGAGCTCACGAGTGCTGTGGCGACGAGCCGATCGCGTCGCCCCGGTACGCCTGGCGCCCCGCCGAGCGCTCGGGATCGCTCGTACGGTGCGCATAAGTGCGGGCGCTCGCGCGGCTGCGTTTGTCCGGACGGGGTCACGCGCGACGCGGTTTTCAGTCTCGAGCTCGTCGCCCCTCACCATGGAAAGCGGTAGCGCCGTATCGATCGGCGGCGTCGCTCCTTTGCCAGGCGGAGCAGGCGCCTCCCCCGGTCGTGAGCGCGCACTCCCAAAATTTTGCAGCCGACGGGTGCCAACAACGCAGACTTTCGTTCACGTGAGAAAGCGAGCACTTGTCGCGCTGCCCGAGCTCAGCGTTGCTGATAGCCCCACAGCGCGAGCGTGACTGCTCGTGATACGAGAGATCGCCGACTGCGAACGGCGATTCGGCCAGTCCAGCGGCGCTAGCGGCCCTTATACGAACTCCCGATCCGTTGCCGGGACGATCTCGCGCCCTAGCGGAGTGAGCGAGACAGGTATCAGCTTGAAGTTCGCCAGGCCGAGTGGGATACCGATGATCGTCACGCACTGCGCGATGCCGGTGATCACATGCGCGAGCGCCAGCTCCCAGCCGAACAGGATGATCCACAGCACATTGCCGATCGTCGATCCTGCGCCGGCATCTGACCGGCGGACGATTCTGCGACCGAACGGCCACAGCGTGAAGGCCGCGATCCTGAACGCAGCGAACCCGAATGGGATCGTGATGATCAGGATGAAGGCGATGATCCCGGCGAGCATATAGAGGAGCGCCAACCACAAGCCCGCAAAAACGAACCAGATCACATTCAAAATGAAACGCAAGGTCTGACCTCCCTCGTTGCGCGCGTTCTTTGCGAGATACCGATGGACGTGCTACTCGCGGGGAGCGTCGAAGGACGACGCGTCCGCTTTCTCGCGCGCCCGCTCGGCCGCGTGAGCTTCTTCGGCTGCCGCGCTGGCGCGTTTGCGTGCCTCCTCGAGCTCCTGCGCGCGCCGCTGAGCTTCGAGCTGTTGTTCTTCCTCGCGCTCATGCGCCCTTTTGGCCTCGGCGCGCCGGCGCTCGATCAGGCCCGTGCTGTAGACGGGGCCGCTTGAGGGGAGGGGGAGCTTGAACAGCGCGCCGATCGCGGCGACCTGCTCGCCACCCAGCTCGTCCTCGACCGAGTCGGTCTGTGAGCGGTTGATTTGCTCCGCGCTGAACGGCACCCGGAGGTAGTCGTGGCACAGCACGGCGTCGGCGGCCGGAACCAACGTCAGCTGACGGCCGAGCATTCCGTGCTTTATGCAGATGAGGACCGGCTCGTTCCCCGCGGAGTCGTAATACACCTCCTCCATGTGACCTGCTTTCGCGCCCGCCTGGTCCAGTACGTCCTGTCCACGCCAGGTCTCGATTCGCTCAACAGTTGGCATCGCTAACTCCTTCTCAGTCAGTTTGCTGCTGCCGTCGCTGCGGCAGACGGAGGTCGAGGCTAGGAGAAGGTCGCCGGGTCAGCATCACCCCTATTGGATGACGTCAGCCATCGCTCGAGTGATCCGACCGTGCTGGGTTGATCGAAGCGCAGAAGGAAGCCGGGAAGGTTCCAGGCAGGCGTCCGTGCTTCCGCTTATCGATTCAAGCGACACTCTGCTGAGCAGTTGTCGTAGACGGATGGCTCTGTGGGAGGATCGGGGGCCGGATCACGTGACTGTGCCCGTCCAACTGATCCCACTGGCCGTCTTGTCGGCGATCACAAGCCCAACGGCGATGGCGGCCGTGTTGCTCATCCTCACACGGCCCCGTCCTATCAGGCTGCTGAGCGCGTATGTGATCGGGAGCTTTGTCACGTCTGTATTGGTGGGGATTGCGGTCGTGGCAGTACTGAGCGCAACGTCTTTGGGCGCGCGGCGCAAGGGTGCGGCTATCTCGATTTTCGACATCAGCATTGGTGTCCTGATCCTGGTCAGTGCGGCGTGGTTGCATTCCGAACGCTCGGCCGCCTTGAGGCAGCGAGCCGCTGGTCGACTCGCCCGGCGTAAGGCACAGAAGAACGCGCGCAGAGGTGACAGGCCGAGCTGGTCCTCTCAGATCCTGAGCAGCGGATCGGCCGGGCTTCTCGCGGCGCTCGGGGTGGTGATGCATCTCCCGGGGTTGCTGTATTTGGCCGCGCTCGGGTATATCGCGCACGCGAACGTGAGCACCTCTCGCGGGCTGCTCCTGATCGTTCTGTTCAACGTCGTCATGTTGGTGCCGATCGAACTGCCGCTCCTCGGCTACATCGTCGCTCCACAGAGAACCGAAGGAACGGTGCGAAGGGTGAACTCGTTCATCAACGAGCATCTCGGGAAGGGGCTGCTGCTCCTATCCGCTGTCGCCGGGGGCTACCTGATCGTCAGCGGAATCGTCGGACTCGTGGACTGAGCCCTCGACGAGTGCACGAACACTGGGCCTCCCGCCACGGGCTACAAGCGGTAGCGGAACGAATGTCCCGCCGCTGATCGTGCTCAAGACTGCTGGTGCTCGATCAAACCGACAGGCTGGGCGACTAGTCTCCAGCCATCTCGTCGATACAGACCGCTGCCGCGAGGATCAGTGCGTCATTCTCGCCCAGAGCGACGTCGATCCCGTATGTGTCGCGGATCCGGAACCAGCGCTTGGAGATTTCGGCGATCTTCTGGCCATTGCGCTCGATCTCGTATTCATGATCGACGATGTTGCCTTTGGCGCTCATCTCTCCGCCGTCCTTGAGGTCGATCGCGAAGCGATCGCGCAGAGGCGTGACCAATGCCTTCTTGATCGTTGCCACGGTATCGCCCTCGCGCTCGATCTCCATCGTGTCGCGGACGCGGAGCTTCTTCTCCTGGATCTTGAACAGCTCCTCCCCCGAGGGGCTCTCGAGGACGAAGGTGCTACGGACCCGAACGGCCTTGCCGTCGACCTTGAACGCGCGCTGACCGTCCTCGGTCTCGACCCAGAAGTCGTCACCGATCGCGAACAACTTCTCACGCATCTGATAGCGCGTGCCCGTCGACTCCTCGCGTCTGCGCAGAAGTGGCATGCGGCGCTCCTTTCATCGCTCGACTGAAGTCTTCAGCGCAAACGCACGACGTTCAATGGTGCGCGCACGTCACTTGAGGGCAAGCAAGCAATCGAACTTCCAGGGATGCTCCATCGTGCACCTGATCCCGACTGGCGTAGCCGCCAGCGTCGCCGGTTAGCTGTAGTTCCTAAGGACGTTCGTCAGTAAAGACATCCGGGCCGCCTTTGAGACTGCCGAGATCTCGCCCGGGAGCTGGCCGAGGCTCGGCCGCACTGGGCGAGCCCTTAATCTGCTTAACGGTTGTCGATAGTGGGTTGACCCGAGTCTCAGCTCCTCGTGGTTTTCGATAAGGACCGGGCCCTGCTCTGCAAGCCTGTCTGGTCTCACCTGAGGAGACCGTGCTGGCGCCGGCCCGGCAGCGTGCGCTGGCGAAGCGCTTAGGCGGCACCGGCTGACCACACCACCCGCCAGCGGAACCGACGCTGTCGCATCGGGCTTACTGGTCAAGCTTTCGTGTTGTCGGCGGATGTCTCCTAATCGGTCGCGCCCGAGACTGCTGTCGATCAAAGCACCAGGGCACATTGGACAGCCGTTCGGCACCGAAGCGAATGCGAAGCTGTGGCTCCGGATCCACACCCATGTCGCGTCAAAACGCAAAGGGCCAAAGACGCTCTAGCTAAGCACGCCGCTCTGCCAGCCCGGCGCTTTGGGTAATCAGGTAGACCAGCACGCCGAGCCATGGGATCACGATCACGAATACCGTCCATCCCGCTTTGCCCCAACCGGAGAGGTCGGTGCGGCGAAAGACATCGATGAGGACAGTGATCACGAACCAGATCCAGAGCACCCAAAAGACGAAGACCAGCATCGTCCAGAAGATGCTGAGGAAGGGATATGTAGTAGCTAGCACCATGTCGTCTGCCTCCAATCCGTCATCCGTAGGTTTGCTTGCGATTTGTCTTGTTGCGGTAACGCGCCGATTGTGTCTGTCTATCGTCGGCCGGCGAGGACGGAAACGGCCACGACAAGCGAGACGGCGACGAGCGCGCCGAGCGCGCCGAGCCCGTTGATGCCGGTGCTGTTTTTGACGTGGTCGGCGTAGGCGATGAAGGCGATCGGCACGGCCACGGACAGGGCGAGCAGCGTCACGCGCAGGATCTCGCGCTTGCTGTGCCCGCGGTCCTGACGCTGCTTGGCGGCGGCGATGGCCGCCTGCGCGCTGTCTGCATCGCCGTCGTAGAAGAGCAGCGCTCGTCGCCCGAGTTGCCTGGCGTGGGTCTCGCAGCCCCACGCCATCGCGACCATGAATGTGACGGGCAGCACCCACGTGGTAACCCAGATCGCCGCGAAGACCAGAAAACCCAACGCGGCCTTCAATCGGGGATGGGCGCCCTCCTTGCTCTCATCGGAGGGGGCCTCGAGGAACCCGCCGAAGATCAGCAGCACATAGACGCTGCGGACCCAGGTGCGAAGCGAACGACGCCTGACCGGCTTCTCCGGCAGCGGAACATCGCGCACCTTCTCCAGGGCCGCGCGAGCCGCATCAGCGGTCGGGTGCACCCCGCGCAGCGTCAGCATCTCGGCAGACGTCTCCAGCTCTCGCGGGTCGCGCCCATACAGCGCCGCGGTGCGCAGGACCATCCGCCCCTCCTCCCAAAGGTACGCAAGGTACCCCGGGACCAGCGCGATCAGAAAAGGCGTCCCCGAAACGGCCCCGTCGATCCGCGCCACCTGAGCGGTCTGTGTCCGGAGCTCCTCGGCAACCACCGCGCGCGGAGCGTCTGGGCGCGCCGCGCGAACGCCGCTCGCCCACTCCAGCGATGGCTCCCCCAGGCTCCGGGCCCCATACAACGTGAGCCGCTCGGCGACGTGCTCCGGATCGCGGTAAACGATCCGTCCCAGCCGCCGCCAACCCGACAGGGTACCCCTGATACGCCCCCTCACCGATCGCGGCGGTTCCGATCGCTCCAGCGAAGTCTCGGCGGCCGTATCGTCGGTTGCCATCGAACCAGCCTCCGATCGCGCCTATGCCGCGCCCGCGGCGCGCGGAGTCGGCCCCATCAACGCACCAATGATCCACAGGAACGGAAAGAAGAACCCGACCCAGAACATCCAGTAATGCCCCTTACGGAATGTGGCCAGTCCGAAGTAGATCCAGCACGCGACGTACAGAACGCCCAACAAGATCCAGAGCCAGGTCATGGGTTCACGTCCCTTCAAATGAGTGCCGGGTAAGGATTCGCCAACCCCGGCTAACCGATATGTGAATTTCCCCCCGAGACACCATCGTCAGCGACCGAGAAGTAAGGACAGTCAGCGACATGCGAGTCCCAGCATGCCTGACGTCGGCCGCGATTTGGGCGGCGTGGGGCCAGAATCACCCGGGTGATTGACTGGCTCGAGCAGACCTAGCGCTTCCGCGCGGGCGACAGCCTCGGCTTGCGATGTGGCACCGAGTTTGCGGTACAGCTCACGCGTGTGGGCCTTGACGGTGTTCAGCAGGATGAGCTGCGCGCCGATCTCGCGTCGGGAGAGACCGGCTGCCAGGCCCCGCAGCACGGCGAGCTCGGCCGGACTGGGTTCTTCTAAAAGTTCGCGGCCGCCGCCGTACGCGTGCGCTGCTCTCGCTAGAGGACGCACTCGAGATCCATGTTCCCGGTCGACCTGGCTGGCATCCGCCCACTGCCGGATTGGGGTCGATGGGGCGTGCGTCCTCGTGCGTGGGCGAGCTCGGTCAGGCTCGTGTTCTCCAGCCCTCTCGACCCGCCGAGGACGGCCCGTCAGGGTGGGCAGTGGCGAGGCGCTCGGTTAGGAGGCGCAGGCGGTCCCGTCGAGTGCGTGGCCCGTGGCATCACAACGCTGGACCGATGGCGGCTGCCAGCCCGCGCAGTCGAACACGCCGAAGACCGCGTGGCCGAGGTCATCCAGGCGCCAGACCAGCCGGAACCCGAGTCCACGCGTCGGCGCGGGCAGCCAGTTGCTCACCTGTGCCGGGTTCGACGGCTCGTCGTGCTGTATGTGGATGTCGATCGACCCGTTGGGATTCGCGTGCAGGTGTGACCGTTTGTTGACAGGTAGCGGTTCAGGGAGTTGGGGACGAAGAACGAGTTGTTGTCGTACATCGTGAGTGACCAGAACGCCTTGACCCGGATCGGCAGGCTCCTCTTCGGGATGCGCACGACGTGCCGGGTTGATCCCCCTGGCCTACAACCGATTCCACGCCACTGCCCGTGCACGCCGAAGAGGAGCGCGGCTGATGGGGTCAGAGAGCCGAGTTCGGTGCGGGCACAGGGGCTGACTGGGTTGTGGGTGCCGACGCCTGCGCCGGCGGGCGTGCCATCAACAGCGTCACGACGTATGCGACTACGACGCCGACGATGATCAGCGGCTCGACCTTAGGCCCGGCGTGCGACGTCAGCAGCGTGGCGAGCACCACCGCTGAGAGAGGCAACCGGAGCACGGCGACGATCGCGACGCCCATGCCAACCGGCACGGCTGCCGATAGCGGGAAGCCCGGAAGATGCGAGCACATGATCCCCGCGGCGGCCCCGAGGAACAGCGCTGGGAACGTCGGTCCGCCGCGGTAGCTGCCGAGCGACAGGCCGTAGGCAAGGCCCTTGAACACGATCAGCCACGCCAGCGCGGCCAGTGACCACGTTCCGGCCTGACCGATCAGTCCCGGGAGCTGGTCCTGACCGGAGAACAGCACCTCGTCCACGCTCTTGCCCGTGATCTGCGAGAACGCGATCGCCAACCCTCCGATGATCAGTCCGATCGCTGGCAGGAGCACCAGCCTCTGCCGGCGAGAGACGAATCGATAGGTGAGCAGACCGCCGCGCATCACAAAGCTAGTCACGATCGCGACGGCGATCGCTAGCGCGATCGTCCACCCGAACTGACTGCCCTGAAGGTGGCCCAGCGCCGGCAGTTGTATCGGCCCGAGCGCGTAGTCGTGCGTGCTCAGCCCCGACAATGACCCGATTCCGAGCGACACGAGCGTACCTATTCCGGAAGCCAGCAGTCCGGGGACCAGCAGGAGCCGGAGCCTGGGGCCGCCGATGGCGGTCGCCTCGATCAGGATCACCGCCGCGATCAACGGGGAGGCGAAGATGAACGACATCGCGGCGAAGCTCCCGGCGGCCGTGACCAGCATCAGCGCCTGCGGCGGCATGTCGCGCCGAGCGAGGCTTATCGTCGCTCCCGCGACCCCCGCGCCCAGCACGATCAAAGGCGCCTCCGGCCCGAGCACCAGCCCGAAGCCGATCGTCGCCAGGCCGGCCAGGACCACTCCGGGCACGATGTCCAGGCCTGAGGGGCCGCCGGTCGACAGGCCTCTCGCGGGGATATGCCCGCCGTCGCCCGGGAGGCGCGTGATCGCCAGCGCGACGATCAGCGCGCCCACGGCCAGGACCGGGAGCGACCACCACTTCGGCGGGCCGTTCGCATAGCCGACCGCATGCGGGAGGTGCACGTACAGCTCCTGCTGGATCTGGAAGACCGCCTCGAGAAAGCACCAAGCCGCGATCGACACGAGCACGCCGATGACCGCGACCACCACGAGCAGGCCGACGAACTGCTTGCTGCGGATCGTCGCGTCCGCCTGCTCGGCGGACAACTCCGGGGGCCTAGCCGCGGCCGGCATACGTTTCGGCACGCTAGCCCGAGCCTCGGACGTTCATCACCCCGCTCGCATGAACCGACCGCTTTCCTCCGGCAAGCGCTGCGCACATCCCCAGGCTGGCGTCCTGGCTCTGTGTCCCATAGCTCGGCTCCCGAAGGACTCTCACCCGGTTTGGGTGATGAAGACCGCCGATCGGCTGACATGCTCGGTCGAGTCAAGCCGCAATCGACAGGATGAATCGTATGGTGGCGGTCAACGCGGTATCCACCGTCGGCTCGGCACCGGCGCCGGGGGCGTGGGGCTGCGTGGGATGAGCTCACCGACAGCGCAGACGGGCAGTCCGGCTCTTCGGGTGATCGAGCCGAAGCTGTTGCCGCCAAGGGTTCATCCCGGAATGCTGCGCAGGGCACGCCTGCTGGAGATGCTCGATGACGACGGCGGGGCCTCGTTCACGCTGCTGAACGCGGCGGTGGGTTATGGCAAGACGACGCTGGTGCGGTCGTGGTGTACCGAGCGTCCCGAGGCCGTGATTTGGCTCACGCTCGACTCGGCCGACGGCGACCCGGTGCGGTTGTGGACGCACCTGGGGACAGCGGTAGAGCGGCTCGGTGAGGGCCTTGGACGTCGCGCGCTTTCGTGCCTCGGGGTCCGGGGCGCGCCGGTCGAGACTGCGGTCGATGAGCTGATGAATGGTCTTTTCGGCTATGGGCGTCGGGTGACGATCGTGCTTGATGACTTGCACGCGGTCCGCAGCGAGGTTTCGGTGCGCTCGATCGCCCAGGCGATCGAGCGGTTGCCTGCGAATGCTCGCCTGCTTGCCTGCACGCGCTCGGACCCGGCGATCGGGCTCCCCCGGCTGCGGGCGCGCGGGGTGCTAACGGAGGTCCGCGCCCGGGAGTTGGCTTTCACGGTCGACGAAGCGCGTGAGCTGGTCGCTCGCGAGGGGATCGGTTTGTCCAGCGAGAGCGTGGAGTTGCTCGTCGATCGCACGGAGGGATGGCCCGCGGGTCTGTATCTAGCGGCGCTGTGGCTTCGCGATCTCGACGACCCCGACGGGGGAGTGCGGGAGTTCGCCGGCAGCGCTCGCCAGGTTGGTGACTATCTGGCAGACGAGGTTCTGACGGCGCTCGCGCCAGAGATCAAGGACTTCCTGGTGCGCACGTCGGTGCTTGGGCGCTTCGCACCTGAATTGTGTGACGCCGTTCTCGGCCGCGAAGACTCGGATCGGGTGCTCGCGGAGCTTGCGCGTTCGAATATGTTCCTGGTCGCGCTCGACGCCCGCGGGGAGTGGTATCGCTACCACCATCTGTTCGGCGAGGTTCTGCAGCTCGAGCTGGGGCGCGAGGCCGCCCGCGAGCTGCGCCGCCGCGCGGCGGCTTGGTGTAGCGCGCATGGACTCGTGGAGGAGGCGATCGAGTACGCCGCCGCTGCTGACGACGCAGAGATGGTGGCCGAGCTGCTGATCGAGAGGCACCTCGAGTTCATCTGGGGGGGGCGGCTCGGGCAGTTTCTTGGTTGGGTGCGCTGGCTTCCGGCCGAGCTGCTTGTGCAGCATCCGGTCCTGCCGGGGGCGGGGGCGGTGGCCGCCGCGTTGCTCGCCGCCCCGGAGGTCGAGGTTCAGCGGCTGCTGGCGGTCGCCGAGCGTGCTCGCTTGGAGCGGCCGGAGCTTTGGTTGCCGTATCTCGAGGCGGGTGTCGAAGCCGCCCGTTCGCAGGTGATCGAGGGCGGCGATGTAGGCGCGGCCGTCGGGCACGGTCGGCGCGCGGTCGCGGCCGCTCAGGAGGGCGCGGATGTGCTGAGCGTGAGCGCCCTGTCGTGCTTGGCCCAGGCACTGTTCTTTGCTGGCGAGCTCGACGACACGCGAAGGGTCGCCCTGCAGACGGTCAAGCGACCCGACGCGCCCGACGTCCCCGACGGCTACGTCGGAAGCCTGGGGCTACTTGCCCTCGTGGACGCCGAGCAGGGGTGGACCGAGAGCGCGGAGGGGTGGGCTCGGCAGGCGTTGACCTTTGCGCGCGAGCATTTTCAGGCGGACTCCTGGGTCGCGTCACCAGCGCATCTGGGGCTGGCGCTGGCGTCCGTCGGGACGGGGCGTCTCGACGAGGCCGAGCGCGAGGCGCTACGCGGTGAGCGCCTGCGACGCTCGCCACAGCCCACCGTGGGCCACGCGCACGCGCTGCTAGTGCTCGCCCAGGTGCGACTGGCGCGATCGCGGCTGGCGCGGGCCGAAGGTGACCTCGAGCGCGCAAGACGTGCGATCGCGAGGTTTCCGGATCCGGGGCGGTTGCAGGCGCTCGCGGCCTCGATCGAGCAGACCCTCCTGGCGGCTCGAGCCAACGGCGGCAACCGCGAACATATCGAAAAACCCAGTCCGGCCGAACTCGCCGTGCTGCGAGGTCTCGCAGCCGGTCTCTCTCGGCGCCAGATCGGCGCGCAGCTCTACATCTCGCTGAACACCGTCAAGAGTCACACGCGCGAGCTGTACCGCAAACTGGGTGCAACCTCGCAAACCGAGGCTGTCGCCCGCGCGGAAGCGCTCGGCGTGCTCGAGCCAGTCAATCACCCGGGTGATTCTGGCCCCACGCCGCCCAAATCGCGGCCGACGTCAGGCATGCTGGAACTCGCATGTCGCCCACCCGCTACCGCCTCGTCGTCAAAGGAGAACTCGGAGTCCGCTACGCCTCGGCATTCGAAGAGATGACGATCTTCGCCCATGACGGGATCACGGAGATAACCGGGGGGATCACCGATCCCCCGCACCTCCAGGGGCTGCTGGAACGGATCGCCGGACTCGGACTCACGCTGCACAGCGTCACCCCTCTCGATACAGAGAACGGTGAGGCGGCGGCACACACCCGAGAACCGACCGACCATGACCGCACACCCGGAACCCAGCCAATCGGATGATGCTGACCGTCGGTGCTTCTCGGTTGCCGACGATGGTGTCTCGGGGGAAATGCGCATATCAACTAGCCGGCGTTGGCGAATCCTGATCCGGCCCTCATTTGAAGGGACGTGAACCCATGACGTTTCTCTGGATCTTGTTGGGTGTCTTGTACGTAGCGTGCTGGTTCTACCTCGGGCTAGCCACATTTCGGAAGGGGCATTACTGGATGTTCTGGATCGGTTTCTTCTTTCCGTTCCTGTGGATCATCGGGGCGTTGGTCGCACCCACCGACCGCGCTGCCGCCCGCGCCGTCGGCACCACGGGGTGACTCAATCCTCAGCGCGCAGAGCTCCCCACACTTGAGGTTGTGGCCCCTGCGACGGGCCCCCGTCAATCTCAGCAGCGAGATCGCATACGCAGTCGCAGTCGCAGTCGCTCCCCTCGCCCTCAGTACGAGTAACCATTCCGACACCCAAGGAGAACGCTATGAGCCAGAGTCATCTCGTCGTTGACTTCCCGATCAAGGGTGCAGCCATCGCCAAGGCGCTACCCGAGGAACTGCCGCCGTTGATGCCCGATCTCGCGAAAGCGCAGAACGATCTCGGTACCGTGCATTTCTCCCGTTTCATGGTCGAGGGCGACGAGAAGCTTCTCTTCCTTTCGGACATTGACGGCGAGGTCGACGGGCATATCGAACAGCTGGTGGAGCGTGCCGGCCCGGTGTTTGACGCCATCTTCGAGCATGTGGCCGACCCTCCACCCACGCCCGCGGCTGATAACCCTGAGCGGGTCGTCAAATGGCTTAAGCGTCATGTCCGCGACCCTCTAGATACGTATTTCGCTTACGACGACGCTTCGGTTCAGGACATCAAGGCGTGCGCGCGTGCGGCGGGCTTCAGGGGCGAAACCTCGCAGGGCACCTTGCTGACATACATGTCCTTCAAGTCAAGCCTGCAAGCGTTTGCCGTGAAGCTGGTCGCCGGGGCCCTGGTGGGAGACAAAGGACATAAAGCGTCGGATTCCATTGGGACGCTGCATGTCGCCCACTGGGTGCCCTTCGAGCGCAACCACATCGGCTTCTTCACGGTCTTCGACAGTGATATGGAGAAGTACTTCCAGGACTTTGCAGAGAGGGCCGCATGGGTTTTCGACGCTCTCTTTCCACATGTCGTCGGCGCGCCGCCAACCCCGGTCGCAAAGAACGCCCAGGCGTTCTATCAGTGGGGGATGGATAACAACTATCCGGCCATCGGGTTTTACAGCGCCTATCCAGGTCTCTCGGTTCAAGACATCCGCGCCCTGCTGGCCGATCGCGAGTCACAGCCCGTCACCGCTTGACAGCGCTAGGTATCCCATGGTTACGAACATGATCAACCCCGAGGTCGGTGTTGGCCGAGGAGTGCGACTCACATGGTGAACCTCCGATGAAAGGCCCGGGGCTTCTTGGCCGGGTGCTCGGTCGAAGCCGGCCCGAACCTCTGAAGACCAATGGCGATTCGCCGAGCCTCGAAGGATCGCCCCTCGACCTTGCGGACATTCAGGGATTCATTCTCCGCGCATACAGGATGCCGATGGTGCGGCATTTCTTGTTGACCGTCGGAGCTCCGTCACAAGCCCGGAGGCAACTTGGACGGCTCGTGAGCGGCGACGAAGCCGACCTCCCGCAGATCACGACTGCCGAGGACTGGCAGGTGGGGTTCGGGGCCGGACCGGGAGACGATCCCGCCGCTCCCCCCCGTCGCAAGCCCGACTATTGCCTCAACGTCGGCATCACGTGGCCGGGACTGGTGGCGCTGGAGCTAGAAGCACGCGTCCCAAGGCTGTCTTTCAAGTCATTTGGCGCGTTCATCGACGGAGCGGCGCAACGAGGGGAGTTGATCGGAGAAACTGGCCCGAGTTCGCCCCAGAACTGGCTTGGCGGGTTTGGAAAAGGTGACGATCACGTCCTGGTGACGTTGCACGCCATCAGCCCGGAGGCAATGGAGGGCTACAGCGACAGGTTGTGTGCCTGGTTTGCCGAAGGAAATGCCTTTAGCGAAATCTGGCGCCAGGACGGGATGGCGTTATTGGAGATGCAAGATGGCCAACCGGTGCCTACGTCCAAAATTCACTTCGGTTATACCGACGGAATTACTATGCCCACGATCCGCGGCGGCCCGGAGAATTATCGGCCCGATCGCCAGCGACCCTGCGAGCCATGGCTCTTCGTCTTGCGGGAAGACGCGGAGAACTACGACGTACCGGAGCCACCAAAACTTGGCGTGAACGGCAGTTTTGCAGTTTTCAAGAAGGTCGAGACCGACGTGGTGGGCTTTGAAGACTTCTTGCAGTCGAACAAGGACAAGATCGATCCCGAGTTGCTGGCCGCAAAGATGTGCGGTCGATGGCGCAACGGCGTTCCGCTCGCCTTGTCGCCGGACACCGATAGCTCTTCAGGGATATCGCCCGAACAGTTAAACAATTTCGGGTATGTAGATGCCGATGGTTCCGGAGATCCGAAGGGGATCCGCTGTCCCGTCGGGGCGCATATACGCCGCGTCAATCCACGGGGTCAACCAGTCGCCGGCCAGGGACTGCCCGGCGGTAGCAACAATTCCCACCGGCTGATTCGGCGCGGTCTGCCATATGGGCCGACCTATGATCGAACGAAACCCTTCGATGGCATCGAGCGCGGGATGCTCTTTCATTTCATCAACTCGAACATCGAAAACCAATACGAGTTCGTGCTGCGACAGTGGGCCAATGACAGCGAATTCGCCGGGGCCGTCAGGCTTCACCCCAAGTCGAAGGATCCACTGATTGGAACCCAGGATCCAGCAGAGAGCATTTTCGTCATACCGCAGGCAAATGGAGGCCCGGCGATCGAGGTTACGGGTCTCTCGAGCTTCGTTACGACCAAGGCGGCCGCATACGTGTTTTTGCCGAGCATCACGGCCATCAAATTCATCGCCAACTTGTGAGAAGGCCTGTAAACCGTCGCCAAGTACCGGAGCTTTCATGCAGAGCACCTGTGCGTCGTTCAAATCGTCCCCGTGTGACCCGAATGGAGAGTGGTGATGGCTGAGACACCGACAGACCTGCTCGTAGCGGGCTACCAGAACATCGAGGCGGCGACGAGGGACTTCGAGTCGCTTGTCGCGCTCGTGAAGGAGAAGCAGGTCTCGATCGAGGGCGTCATCCTGGTGACGCACGCTCAGGACGGGAGTGTCGCGGTCAGGCAGACGGGCGACAACCGCGGTCGCAAGGGGCTGGGCTGGGGCGGCGGGGTCGGGGTTGCCGTTGGTCTGTTCGCGCCGCCGCTGCTGGCGTCGGCCGCCGCCGGGGCGGTCGCGGGCGGGGTGATCGGCAAGTTCGTCGACCATCGGGTCGAGCACGACATCCACGACAAGATCGGCGAGAACCTGCCGCCGGGATCGGCGGGGATCATTGCGGTGTTCGATGACGAGCAGCGGCTCGGTGTCGAGCAGGCGCTGCCGGGCGCGCAGCTCCGCTCGGTTGTCCAGGGCGAGAAGAAGGGCACGGGAGCCCTGAAGGAGTCGCTCGGGGAGGCGATGGGGAAGTTCAGTCCGGACCGCACGGCGCTGCCGCTTCCCGATCCGAACTTCGGCGGCACGGTGGGGCGCACGCTCGACGCATCCGTCGCTGACTGGACGATCAACATGACGCCGTCGCCGCCGGACGGCGCGCCGAACGTGTTGCTCGTGTTGGTCGACGACGCGGGGTTCGGCAACCCCTCGACGTTCGGCGGGCCGGTCTCGACCCCGAGCATGACCCGGGTCGGCGAGCAGGGACTTGCGTACAACCGTTTCCACGTGACCGCGCTGTGCTCGCCCTCCCGGGCCGCCCTGCTGACGGGCCGCAACCATCACACGGTGGGGTTCGGGTCGATCGGCGAGTTCCCGGGCCCGTTTCCGGGATACACAGCGTCCGTTCCGAAGGACTGCGCTCCGTTCGTCCGGGCGCTCCAGGGCAACGGCTACAGCACCTCCGGTTTCGGCAAGTGGCACCTGACCCCGGATCACGTTCAGGGGGCGGCCGGGCCGTTCGACCGCTGGCCGAACGCGTGGGGGTTCGATCACTTCTGGGGCTTCCTCGGCGGTGAGGCGGGTCAGTACGACCCCGTGATCACGCAGGACAACACGACACTCGGCGTCCCAGAGGGCGAGGACGGGAAGGAGTACTACCTGCCCGACGACCTGACCGACCAAGCGACGAGGTGGCTGCACACCGTCCGGGCTCAGGACCAGACGAAACCCTGGTTCATCTACTACTCGACCGGGTGCGCGCACGCCCCGCATCAGGTGACGATGGAGTGGAGCGAGAAGTACCGCGGCAAGTTCGACCAGGGGTGGGACGCGCTGCGCGAGGAGACCTTCGAGCGGCAGAAGAAGCTGGGCGTGATCCCGCCCGACGCGGTGCTCACCCCGAGACCGGATGCGTTCCCGGCGTGGGACTCGCTCTCGGAGAGCGAGAGGCGACTCTACGCGCGCCAGATGGAGGTCTACGCCGGCTACCAGGAGAACTGCGACTGGAACGTGGGGCGGCTGCTCGACGCGGTCGAGGAGATGGGCGAGCTGGACAACACGCTCGTGATCTACATCTTCGGCGATAACGGCGCGAGCATGGAGGGCACGATCACCGGCTCGTTCAATGAGCTGACGATGCAGAACGGGATCGCACTGACGCCGGAGCAACAGCTCTCGTTGATCGACCGATACGGCGGGCTCGACGCCTGGGGCACCGACGCGTTCGCACCACATTACGCGGGCGCCTGGGCCTGGGCTGGGAACGCCCCGTTCCAGTGGGGCAAGCAGGTCGCCTCGCACCTGGGCGGGACGCGCAACGGCATGGTCGTCTCGTGGCCGGAGCGGATCAGGGACGCCGGCGGCTTGCGTTCCCAGTTCACCCACTGCATCGACGTCGGGCCGACGATCCTCGAAGCGGCCGGGATCCCCGAGCCCAAGGTGGTGGACGGCATCGCACAGAAGCCGATGGAGGGGACCAGCTTCCTGTACAGCTTCGACGATGCGAGCGCAGCCGAGCGCCACACCGTCCAGTACTTCGAGATCGTCGGCAACCGCGCCATCTACAAGGACGGCTGGTGGGCCGCGTGCAAGCTCGACCGCATCCCCTGGGACCTGTCGCCACCGACGATGGCGAGATTCGCACCGGGAACCTACGATCCGGAGAAGGACACGTGGGAGCTGTACTACCTGCCCGACGACTTCACGCAGGCGAACGACCTCGCCGCCCAGAACCCCGAGAAGCTCGCCGAGCTCAAGGAGCTCTTCTGGGAAGAGGCCGAGAAGCACAACGTCCTGCCGCTGCTGGCCGCGTTCTCGTTCTTCTTCGGGATCGTGCCGCCGATGCCGACGATCAACACGTACACGTTCTACGGCGACGTCCAGAACATCGCCTCGGGGATGATCCCCCGCGTCTACGGGCACTCGTACGCGATCGAGGCCGAGCTCTCGGTGCCGGAGCAGGGAGCCGAGGGCGTGATCGTCGCCGAAGCCGACGAGATGGGCGGCTTCTCGCTCTGGGTCGACGACGAGGGGCTGCTGCACCACAGCTACTCGAATATGGGCGTCGAGCAGTACCAGCAGGTCTCGACCGAGCCGATCCCGACCGGGGACGTCACCGTCCGCATGCAGTTCGACGCCGACAGGCAGGAGCTGTTCGCCGGAGGAATGGTGTCGCTCTACGCGAACGACCAGAAGATCGGCGAGGGCCGGCTGGAGAAAACCGTGGCTTTCCGCTTCTCCGGGTATGCCGGCTTGGACGTCGGCCGCGACAACGGGTTGGTCGTCGACCGCGCCTACGCGGCCAAGGCTCCGTACCCCTTCACCGGCACGGTGAAGAAGGTCATTTTCGACCTCAAGCCGCCGGCCAGGCACGAGGACGAGAAAGCCCTGCATGAGACCGCGGCCCACGGTGCGGCGGCGCACGGCATCAGCGCCTAATCTGGCCGCCGGTCGAGCGCGCCCAGGCCGATGAGGCCCGTCTCCTTCACCGGAAAGCTCCGCGGGGTTGCATTCGACATCAACCTCGATCTGACCGAGGAGGCGACGCGGGCGACGAGCACGACCATGCACGGCGCTCGCGCACTGAATCGGGGATAGATAACTGCTCCGGGCGATGACACGTCGATCGAGCCCCATCCCGTAGGTGAGATGAACTGACTGAGCCGCGAACCTCGCAGGCGAACGAGGTCGAGCGCCGCGAGGCTGAGGCTGCCGAGGACGAATCGGTAGATCGCCCGGCGAAGGTCCCGCTGACGGCGCGTGTGCTGCTCGATGAGTCGCTGACCACGCGGGGGGGCGGCGGGGATCATCGCCGCGGTTACGGTGTTGATCACGGTTGCGGGCGGGATCCTGGAACGGGTGGTTGACCAGCAGGAATTCCCGACGATCGGCCGGGGCCTGTGGTTCGCGCTGCAGACGTCGCCGGTTGAGAGCAGCCGGAGACGCGTCGCCATCCAGTCCGAAGAGGACGAATCGCGGCAGTTCTCTGAGATCACTGACCGATTGGTGAGGATCGAAGCGGCACTCGACCAGTAGGCACCTGTGAGGTCTCCCGATGCAGCCAGCTGACGAGCCCGGTTCGATCACCCGGCACGAACGACGAGCCTCCGGATTCGGCGCCGGCGGCGTTGGCGAGCGACCCGGCCCCATGGAGCCGCGCCAGACGACTGTTGGCGAGCTGTGAGCGCGAGCATCTGCGCGCCGGCGTGTCCTCCGCGCCAGCCATCACCCGTTCCGGGTGATGGCGCTCCGACGCAGCAAATCGTCCACGGCCGCGAGTGGCAGTACGTAGGCGACGTGGCTCCCGACACACGTCGCCATCACGTCGAGCGGCCACCGTCGCGGCGGCGGGGTTCGTCCGAGCAACGGGAACAGTGAGAAGGTCGCGGACATGAGCGTAGCCCCGAACAGCAGGCCGGCCCACGGCTCTTTGATCCGGCGGCGCAAAAGGCCGTGCCAGATCCCGAAGGCCGAGCCATAACCCCAGCGCAGCGCCAGCCCGAGCTCGTTCTCCTCACGATCTGTGACCCGGCCCAGGTGCATAATCGACGCGACGATCTTGCCCGGAACGAGAGAGTCGTCGTAGTCGAGGGGCCCGGAATGATTGCGTCTCAGTCGCCGCTCGGTCTCGTACGCGATCGTCATCGTGGCAGTTCCGATGGCTCCAGCCACCACGCTTCTCATCGGCCAGGGAACAGTCATGTCGCCTCCGAATTTCGCTGTCTATGAGGATCCCGCGCGTCGCGAGCACTCGCGCGGCCAGCGAAGTTCCCGACAACGATTCCGATCACTGTGACCAGGTACAGCTGTCCCGTCAGCATCTCCAGCACGGCCAGCGCGTGGCCGAACGGCTGCGCGGTGGTGTAGTCACCGAACCCCGTCGTCGTCAAGACCGTGAACGAGTAGTAGACCACCTCGCCAGTTGACACGAGCCCCTGCTTGAAGTACGGGCCGGTCTCGACGACGGCGGTGAACGCGATGATCGATGCGAACACGAGCCCTACGACCAGGTAGATCGTGAGCGCACCGGCCACAACCTGGAACGTCACGCCGGCCTGGCGGACAAGGCGCAGCAGCCCGCCGACCAGCGCGACGGGGATCAACGCCACGAGCGCCGTCACGACCAGGAACGTGATCGGCCGGCCGAACAGGCCGCTCCCGATGCCGATCACAAACAGCAGCGCAACGGCCGCCACAACTCGCGCGCGGGTACGTCGCACGTGGCCCCCGGTCCGAGAGGTCGCGACCGCCACGGTGAGCGCCGCCCCCGACAGCGCGACGTCGACGGCGCGAGTCCCTGAGCCGGCGGGGGCGATGATCTCGAACAACAGCAGGGCCAGCACGAGCACGAACACCGCGACGTAGCGGTGCTGCGCCTGCCGGCGCGCGGCGGTCCTCTCTCGCGCAGTTGTCGCGGCGGTCATGGCCGGCTCACCTTACGAATCGAGCTCGTGGAGGCCCGGTCAGGCCGTTCCAGGGCAAGCACTCTCGCGCACGCCCGAGCCAGGATCTCGCCGGTCGCGCGCCCACGACGATGGGGATCAGCACGATCAGCGCCACTTTCGCCGTGCGGTGAAACGACTCCAAGTGCTGCTGCTTGCACAGATACCAGGCCGACACGGCGAGCATCACCAGACAGCCGGTGATACGCGAAGCCAGGATGACGTGTGCGTAACTCCACGCGAACGTCGGGTTCACGAACAGCGCCCAGACGCTGTTCGGCACGGGCTGCCCCGCCTGGTTTAGCTTGTAGGCACCTGGGTGTTGCATCCACGAGTTGGCGACGAGGATGAACATCGCCGAGAGCAGCGTCCCAACGGAGACGGCCCAGATCGTCGCTAGTCGCTAAAGGCCGTCCCAGCCGAACAGCCCACAGCCCGAGGAAGCTTGACTCGAGGACGAAGGCCGCCAGACCCTCCATCGCCAGCGCCGCCCCAAACACGCCGCCGACAAACCGCGAGTAGCTCGATCTGGCGACCTGCCAGCGGACTAACTCGTTGGCCATCGTTCGGCGTCTCCGTTACCGCCTGGTTGCGGCCGGGCTCTCAGCCGGAGCCGCCGTGTCCACCTTCCTAGGCATGGACGACTCGGGCTCCGTAGCTGGGAGACCTCCACCGATCACCCGGTTCTCCCTGGCACCGAATAGCGCCTGGAGTGCACTGATTCCTGCGGTGAGGCGTCGGCCACCGACCCCGCCGAGGTAGAAGAGGTGCACCGACATGTACATCAGGAACGCCGGAAGGCCCCACAGCCGGCGGCCCCGAACCTCACACACCGCCTTGCCGTAACCGACCACAGCCAGCACGCCTTTGTCGAAGTACTTGAACGGCTGCGAGGCGCCGGGCTCACCGTTCCGGATCGCCTTGGCCACGTGACGCGCCTGCTGGATGGCCACGGTTGCGAGCCCCGGAAGCGGCCTCCCGTCCGGACCGTCGAGCTTGGCCGCGTCCCCGATCACCGAGATCTCGGGGTGGCCGGGAAGGGTCAGGTCGGGGTTTACCTCCACGTGACCGCGTCGCTCGCTATTGGCTCCGGCTGCATGTGCGATCACCGCCGCGATCGGGGCCGTGCGAACGCCGGCCGCCCATACCACCGTCCGGCTGTTGATCCGCTCCGTCTCCTCGCCGATCTTGACCGTGACCCCGTGGCGGTCGATATCTGTGACCATTGCATGCTCGCGCACGGTCACGCCGAGGTCGCCCAGCCCCTTGGCCGCCCTCGCGGAGGTCGGCTCGGTGAAAGCAGCGACCACACGCTCGCCGGCATCGAGCAGGATCACCCTTGACGCGCGCGCGTCGATGCGCCTGAAGTCGCGCTTCATCGTGTGGCGGGCGAGGATCGCGAGCTGGCCTGAGATCTCGACGCCCGTCGGTCCGCCGCCGACGACGACGAACGTCAGCCATTCATCGCGCGCGGCCGCATCGGTCGCGCGCTCGGCCTCCTCGAAGGCGCTAAAGATCCTGTCGCGCAGGGCCACGGCGTCGGCGAGCGTCTTGAGCCCACAGGTCACCTGCTTCCAGCCATCGTGGCCGAAGTACGAGGTCTCGCCGCCGCAGGCCACGATCAGGCTGTCGTAGTCGAGGCGTTCTCCGCGGTCGAGCACGACCTGGCGCTGGACGACGTCGACATCGGTGACCGCTGCCATCAGGACACTCGCGTTTGCCCGTCGCTTCAGCATGTGCCGATGCGGCGCCGCGACCTCGCCGGCCGATAGCGCGCCCGCCGCCACCTGGTAGATCAGCGGCTGGAACAGCAAGTGGTTGTGGCGATCCACCACGGTCACCTCGACGTTGGCCCGCTTCAGCCGCCGAGCCGCCTCCATTCCGCCGAACCCGCCGCCGACGATAACGACCCGCCTGCGGTCTTCTGCGGACCTGTTACGGGACATGGGCGGCCTCTGGGTGCGGCTGCTGTGCGCTCATCAGGTGATCTCCGCCAGTCGGTCGGCGAGGACGATTCGGGCGGGTGCCAGCGGACGCGAGCCCTGGCCGCCAGGATCCCAGGAGGTCGCCGACCGAACGGGGGGTTTGCCGAGCGCCTGGTCGGGCATCAGAGACCCGTCTCGGCAGTGATACTGCCGGCCTTCACGGCAGCGGCGAGCTGCTGGTAGTCCCGCTCGTTCTGCTCGGCGTAGGCCTTTGAGAACTCGAGGATCGCGCGGTCGAAGCTGTCGCCCTTGCCGAGGTAGGACGCGATTGCGATCCGGTCGCCGCTGCGGGCGTGCGCACGCGCGAGCGTCCAGCCACACAGCGTGCCGTACGTGGCCATGCCTTTCGGGACCATCTGCTCGACCTCCGCCGAGCCCTTCCAGTCCTTGAGCTGGCGACCGTAGAAGTCGCGCGGCTTCTCATCGAGCCCTGAGTCGACGTGTAGCCAGCCGAGGAAGATGTCGCTGGTGGCCTGCATCAGGCGCTGCCCGGTGACGACGCGCTCGCCGTGGTTTGAGAACTCGCTGGGGCCGAGGATGTCCTCTAGCACCGACGCCTCGGCCTCCTTCATCTGCAGGAACAGGGGGTCGCTGCCGTCTCGGCCGAGCATCAGTGCGATCCATGCGCGGGTGCCGACGCTGCCGACACCTACCACCTTCCGAGCGAAGTCGGCCAGCTCGAACTGCTCGAGCAGCGTCCGCCGGTCGAATTCGAGTGTTTGACGGTAGCCGCGCAGCAGTTGTTGAAGCGCCTCGAACATCTCGTCGCGCTCGTGGCCCGGCGCGAGCTGTTCGATCGGCACGATCAGCGGCGACTGATCGACGATCCGCACATCGCCGTTGACCGACTGCGTGAGCTTGGAGAAGGCCGTCATGCTGTCCTTGGTGCGAGCCTTCGCGAGCGCCTTCTCGGTCCGCTTGACCATCTTCTGCTTGAACTGCGGCGCCAGTTCCTGGATCACGCTCTCGATTTCCAGGCGCGAGTACCACACGTCAAGGTTCTTCATTGCGGCGAACTCGGCCATCGCAGTCCGATAGCGCGCAACCGTGTCGAGCACGATCCGTTCCTCGTCTTTGGTGCGATAGCCGTTGTCGCGGGCAGCGACCACCATGCTCACGGCCAGGCGCTTGACGTCCCATTCCCACGGTCCGGGGAGCGTCTCGTCGAAATCATTGACGTCGAACACCAGCCGCCGCTCCGGTGAGGCGAACACGCCGAAGTTCGACAGGTGCGCGTCGCCGCAGCACTGCACATTCAGCCCCGACCGTGGTGTCGGCCCGAGATCGTGGGCCATGATGATCGCCGCCCCGCGATAGAACGTGAACGGCGAGACGAGCATCCGGCCGTAGCGGATCGGGACTAGCTCCGGCACGCGCGTCTCGGCCTGGCGTTCGAGCAACTTCACCGGATCGACGCGGTCGGGCGACGGCTCAAAGACAGCATGATGGGAGCGCGGAACCTCTGCCCGCGCCGCCTTGCCGCGGACGACCCGCTCAGCCACCGACAGATGGGCGAGTGCCAGGGTGGCCCCCTTTTTCGAGGCGCTCGGCGCGGGTCGCGTGGCACCGGATGTGGTCGCAGTCATTAGCTCTCCAATCTTTGCCGTCATCCTTCGCGACGACGCGCCTACACGCCACTTGTGGCGGCGGGTGCGACGGCGCGTTCGGTGGGTGCGATCAGCGCGCCGATGATCCACAGGATGGGAATGAAGAATCCGATCCAGAACATCCAGTAGTGCCCCTTACGGAACGTCGCCATCCCGAAGTAGATCCAGAACGCCACGTACAAGATGCCCAACAAAATCCAGAGAAAGGTCATGTCGGTCCCTTCGAATTTGCGCCAGGGTCGGGGGCACCGACCCCGGCTGGTTGTGTGTGTGGCAGCGCATCGGCCCTCGCGTCCTCGGTGTCGAGCGGGGTGAGGCTATGCACGGTCAGTCCGAGGCCGGCGATCCGCTCAAGCAGCCCGTGGAGGTGCGATGCGTCGACGATCGGCCCCGAGATCTCGGTCCTGCCGTCGTGGGCGGAGACCGTCATTCCGTCGAAGGCGGACTCACAACGCGGCCCGAGCTCCCCTTCGACGACGACACGGTAGTTGTGCGCTGACATTCGAGTCCCAGCATGCCCGACGGCTGCTGCGCCGTGGGTGGTTCGGACCCAGGATCACCCGGGTGATTCGGTCCGCTCGAGCAGGCCGAGCGCTTCCGCGCGGGCGACCGCCTCCGTCTGCGATGTTGCACCGAGTGTGCGGTACAGCTCGCGATTGTGAGTCTTGACCGTGTTCAGCGAGATGAAGAGCTGCGCGCCGATCTCGCGTCGCGAGAGACCGTCGGCCAGGCTTCGCAGGAGAATGCGACCTCGGTCGGGCTTGGTTCCTCGACTAGCCCGCCGCTTCCCGCCGTCGCCCGGGCGGCGGCCAGCTCGTGCTCGACATCGTCTGCCAGCGCCGGTAGGCGGCCCGGATCGGGAAACTCCACGAGCGCCCTTCGTGCCCGATCGAGATCGCCGCGCCGTGCGATCGTTGGTGCTGTCGATGCACGGTCCGTCTGATGCGGACTCACGCCGCAAGCAGCTGATCCGACAATCCCGGTTATGCGTCTAGGATCCTGGCCGATGGATCGCAGAGACATGGTCGAGATCCCGGCAGGCTGCTTCAGGATGGGCTCGGACGCCTTCTACGCCGAAGAAGGGCCCGTGCGCTCCCTGGAGGTCGGCTCGTTTGCGATCGACCGCGGACCGGTCACAGTCGAGCAGTTCGTGCGCTTCGTTGACGAGACTGGTTACCGCACCGTTGCCGAGCGGCCGCTCGATCCCGCCGACTACCCCGGCGTCGACCCCTCTCTTCTGGTCGAAGGCTCGGTTCTGTTTCACCCCACCCCCGGGCCGGTCCCGCTAACCGACCCGGGCCGCTGGTGGGCCTACGTCCCCGGGGTCAACTGGCGCCATCCCTGGGGACCCAAGAGCGACAACTCCGAGCGTCGGGATCACCCCATCACGCATGTCGCCTACGAGGACGCCGAGGCGTTTGCGGCGTGGGCGGGCAAGGCGCTGCCGACCGAGGCCGAGTGGGAGTACGCGGCGCGAGGCGGCCTCGAGGGCTCGACGTTCGCGTGGGGAGACGAGCAGTGTCCCAGCGGTGAGCTGATGGCGAACTCCTGGCAAGGAGAGTTCCCCTGGCACAACACCGGCGCCAAAGGATGGCGGGGAACCTCACCAGTCGGGCTCTTCGCTGCCAACGGCTACGGGGTCGACGACATGACGGGGAACGTCTGGGAGTGGACTACTGACTACTACTCACCCCGCGGTGCGGGCTCGAAGCGGACCGAGAGTCCGTGCTGCACGCCGCCGCGAAACCCGCGCGTCGACACCCCGGAGGCAAGCTTCGACCTCGGACGGCCCGGCGCGCCAATTCCGCGGCGCGTGATCAAGGGCGGCTCGCACCTGTGCGCGCCGAGCTACTGCCTGCGCTACCGGCCCGCGGCGCGCCAACCCGAAGCGATCGATACCTCAACCAGCCACATCGGCTTCCGCTGCATCCTGCGGTAGAGGCGCCGAGCCCGCCCAGGCACGGGACCCCGGCAGCTGAATAGGGGCTCGGCCCTCGGCAGTATCTCAACGATCGGTGGTCACCGTCGCTCGGTGCGAACCCAAGCGACAGAGCGGTCGCGACGCTCGCTCCTCGGAGTGGTCGCTCTACTGGCCAAGGAGCAAGGGCCACCATGGACTCCTCCCCTGAGACCACAATTGACTCACTCCTCTGAGGTCAGTCGCGAGCCCGTCCACCAGCATCACGGTTCCGCTTTCCTGACCGCGCAAACGTCTCGCCACGCCCAAGCCGCACTCATCCTTTCCCCGATAGCAGGGAGCCCCGGATCGCTAGCTGTCATCCGGCCGTCTGCAAGCACTGAAGCAGCAGTCCGCCACGGGATTGCCCGCGTCGCCCTCCCACTTGCGGATTCGGCCAGAGGCATCGGTGCGACAGCGAGCGGCGACGCTGCTGGTGATCCGCCAAAGCAGCCACGGCGCGGACGTGACTGCTTCAGGCGTCAAGCGGTTGCGATGTCTTGGTGGGCGCTTCCGGCCGGGAGGTGGGAAGCTCGCCGCTTCTGCAAGCGCCCGGTTCGTGGGCGCCGCCGTGGGCCGGGCCGATCGATTGGAGGACATCATGTCCGAGCCACGATTGGTGGACATCACGGGCCGCCGGCGATCCCCTGCTGCGACACCGGGTCACTGGGCCGGGTGCGCGCCGCCGAACAAAGGACAGCGCTACGCGGCCGATCCGCCGTCGGTCGAGGAGATCATCCTCGTCATGCGCCAAGCCGGATCGGGCCAGTACGCGGACAGGGCACGTGGGCTGATCGCGATCCTGTGGCGCGCCGGGCTGCGGATAAGCGAAGCGCTCGCGCTCACCGAGACCGATCTGGACCCGAACACGGGGGCGGTGCTGATCCGCGCCGGCAAGGGTGGGAAGCGAAGGATGGTCGGGATGGATGACTGGGCATGGGAGTACGTCGCCCGCTGGACCGAGCACCGGATCCAGTTGCCCGTCGGTCCGCTGTTCTGCATCCTCGCCGGCCCCACCCGCGGTCGCGGATGGTCAGCGACTGCCGCCCGCGGCGAGCTCCGGCGGCTGGCCGCGCAGTCCGGGGTGAGGCGGCGGTTCGCGCCGCACCAGCTCAGGCACGCCCACGCGATCGAGATGGCACACGAAGGGATCCCGCTGCCGATCATCCAGCGCCAACTCGGGCACGCACACCTCGGGATCACGTCGATCTACCTCCAAGGCATCGATACACGCGAGATCGTCGACACGGTCCACCACCGCCGACCGCCAGTCATCCCGGCGAGCGCCGGCCTGCTGCCATAACAACGACCAGAGGGGCACGTGGTCGGCGCATCCCGCGCCCCTTTTCATCGCCGGAATCGAGGTCCGCCACCGCGCGTGGGAGAGCACTACCCATGATGTCCGGGAGCGGCAGCGTAAGACGGCGGCGTGGGCGTCGATGTCGTGGCTGCTTCGCTGACGCGGGGGTAGTCCGCGCGGTCATCGGCACATCGGCGGCTCCGACACATGCGCGCAGCCTTGTGCGCCTTGGCTACGTTCCCGCCGGCCTTGTTGCCGCGCGGAGCGGGAACGAGGCCCGCGATGCCGAAATGTTCGTCGCGGCATCACACGCAGGGTCCGACCCACACGCTTGGATCGGGCGATGACTTCTAGCGTCGAGGACATCTCAGCCGGGTGAGACTTCCGGATCCTCGGTGTTGGGTGGCCCGGGGGAATCGCACCTCCGGGCCACCCAACACCCGGCAAGCAGCAGCCGGCCGTCACTGCTGGTGCTCGTCCTGCCCATCAGTTTGGAGCGCAGCAAGCGAGGCACCTGCAACGCCGACAACCCTCAGTAGTGATGGCCGATGTGCCCGGACCGCTCCTTCCTTCGCCTGGGACCGCGCTGCGGCCGGACACGCCTTGCCCGGCGCGCCGCGAAGTCCTCGCGGGCGCGCCAGGAGGCAGGTGTCTTCTCAGGGCGACATGGCTGCGTAGCGGCGAAGTCCCACGCCGAGGACCAGGAACAGCATGCCGATCGCTATCACCTGAAGTACCGGCAGCCCCGTGAAGGGCAACGTCCCGGCGGACACCGGGACGGGCCGGGTGATCGACACAAACCGTTGAGCAGTCGGCACCACGTTCGTCGAAGGCGGCGTGACGTGCCCCGTCGCGGTTGGTGTTGGTGTTGGTGTGACGGTTGGTGTTGGTGTTGGTGTGACGGTTGGGGTTGGTGTTGGTGTGACGGTTGGGGTTGGTGTTGGTGTTGGTGTGACGGTTGGTGTTGGTGTGACGGTTGGGGTTGGGGTTGGTGTTGGTGTGGTCGTCGGTGTGGGGGGTGGGATGGGGATGGGGCACTGCTGTTGGCAGCAACTTTGCTGTTGGCAGCAGCTCGGCTGTCCGCAGGGGCTGCAGCTCCCCTCCGAGGAGCCCTCGCCGCTGCTCTTGTTGGTCTGGCTCTGGTCGATGCACTGGTTCTGCTGATTCGACCCACCGTTGGCATTGGCGGTACCGCCGTTGCCACCGTTGCCGCCCCAGGCGTTGCCGCCCTGCTGGTTGTCGGAGCTGCGCTGGCTCACGTCGCCGAGGCCAAGCGCGAGCTGAGCGCTGTTTCCGCTCAGCACTTGCCAGTTGCCGCCGTAGGCGTCTCCGCCATCGCCGCCGTTGGCCTTGGCGGTCCCGCCGTTGGCCTCGGCGCTCTGGTCAGCGGACCCACACTGCGACTGGCTGGGGTCCTGCCCATCCATTACACCGCAGGAGCTGCCCAGCGCATCCGAGGACGGGCCGCTGTTGTACGGCGAGGAGCCGCCGCCCTCGTTGGTCTGACGCTGGTCGATCGACACGTTCTGGTCATTCGACCCACCGTTGGCGTTGGCGGTACCGCCCTTGCCACCGTTGCCGCCCCAGGCGTTGCCGCCCTTTTGCGTGTCCGAGCTCGACTGGCACACCGAGCCACCGCCGGGAGCGATCTGCAGGCTGTTGCCGCTCAGCACCTGCTTGTTGCCGCCGTAGGCATCACCGCCATTACCGCCATTGGCCTTGGCGGTCCCGCCGTCGGCCGAGGCATTCTGGTCAGAGGACGCGTCCTGCGACTGGCTGTTCGAGCTGCCCTGCTCAGCCGACCTGCCGCAGGGGCTGCAGCTTCCCTCCGAGGAGCCGCCGCCCTTGTTGGTCTGGCTCTGATCGATCGACGTGCTCTGGTCATTCGACCCACCGTTGGCATTGGCAGTACCGCCATTGCCACCGTTGCCGCCAGAGGCGTTGCCGCCCTTTTGCGTGTCCGAGCTCGACTGGTCCACCGATGGCTGCCGCCCGCATGCGCTGTACGAGCCGCAGATGATGGCTTCCCTGGACAAGCCGCCGCCCCCGGCGATCTGAAGGCTGTTGCCGCTCAGCACCTGCTTGTTGCCGCCGTAGGCATCACCGCCATTACCGCCATTGGCCTTGGCGGTCCCGCCGTCGGCCGAGGCATTCTGGTCAGAGGACGCGTCCTGCGACTGGCTGCTCGAGCTGCTCTGCCCAGCCGACCTGCCGCAGGAGTCGCAGCTTCCCTCCGAGGAGCCGCCGCCCTTGTTGGTTTGGCTCTGATCGATCGACGTGCTCTGGTCATTCGACCCGCCGTTGGCATTGGCAGTACCGCCATTGCCACCATTGCCGCCAGAGGCGTTGCCGCCCTTTTGCGTGTCCGAGCTCGACTGGCTCACGTCACCGGAGCCGAGCGCGACCTGGGCGCTGTTTCCGCTCAGGAACTGCTTGTTACCACCGTAGGCGTCTCCGCCATTACCGCCGTTGGCACTTGCGTGCCCGCCGTTGGCCGATCCAGTCTGGTCAGCGGTGGCGGTTTGCGACTGCCCGGGCGATGGCCCCCTCAGGGTCAACGCCGAGGCGGGTGCTGTGGTGAGCGCCGAGACGGCACCAGCCGCCACGAGCGCACACAGACCTCGTCTCATGTGTACGTCCTTTCATTCATTCGTTTGCGGTTCGTCGCCGGCGAGAGCAGCCGACGACACTCCTACGTCACCGGTCGGGAAGACGACCGGCGACCGTCCTGATGTCCGTCAGCGGGACTAGCCCGGACGTTCTAGGAGCAGCGCAAACTGGACCCGCGGAATCCGATCCGGGGCCACCACGAGGCGACGGGCGGCAATAACCGTCGCCAAGACGAAAAAGATGAGCAGCGCGGCGAGCGGGCCGGCGCCGCCACCCGCCGACGCTCCTGCGGCGCTCGTCGAGCCACCGCCGCGATCCGGGAGCGGCGCGGGAGGAGGATCTAGGGTCAGGCCATGCGCGCGGAGGGACTGCTTGCCCTCAGTCGCGGCGGCAAAGCCCGTGAAGACAGCGGCGGCATCGGCGCGGATAGCAGCGGACGCCTGTAGGGACAATGTCTTGCGAACACTCGGGCCGTGAGCCAGCGTGGCCCCGGACGGGATCGTCGACCGGAGAGTCTCGGCGTATGGATGAGGTCGACTGCTAAGGATCGGGTGGCCCGGTAAGACCAACGCCGGCCCCGAGGCGGCGCCGGGCGTCACCGCCCTGCCTAAACGTCCCCCGTGTGAGCCAGCGGGTGCCGCCGTCTGCACGACCCGGTCCACCGCACCAGCCGCCACCCGCACGACCGGCGCCGCAGCATGCACCACCGGGGCCGCCGCACCGGCCGCCACCTGCACGGCCGGCGCCGCCGCATGCACGATCGGAGCCGCCGCCTGATTCACGACCGGAACGGCGGTCCGGACGGGTGAGACCGCTCCGCGCTCCTTCGCCAAGCCGGGGGGCACCTCGCTGCTGACAGGGGCCGGACCCACGCCTGCTCCGTGCTTCGCAAGCGCCGATGCGGGAAGCACCAGCGCGCCTAGCACGACAAGCCAAGCCGCAACGAAAAATTTCCTGCCCGAAGTCACTTTCCCCTGCCGGTCATGGCTCCCACCAATTCCGGTCCCAATCGGATGAAGCGGATCATAGCTCCCCAGCGCACCACTTTGCAAAAAAGTGATTAACCGGCATCTGGTGCTCGTCGGCGTCGCGTTTCCACGACAACGCACGCCTCGCGCCAGCTTACCCTTGGATTGCGCAAAAGCTCGCGACCAGCGGAGGCGCTGATGGTCCCGACGAACTTCGCTAGCGGCCGAGTGAGCTACGGCCAGACGACCGCTTCCCCGAGCGAGCGACACCCGCGACCAGGGCCAGCGTTGTTGTCAGTTCGCGCACCGGCCGCCGGCGAGACGCCTGCACGTCCATCGAAGCAGCAGCCGCGCAGGCGTGACCGCTTGAGGCGTAACGCGGCAGCGCTTGGAGCTCCCGGGCGATCGCTTCCACGATCGAGAGGCCATGGACCGGGCGATCGCTATGGCGACCGACCAATCGCCCTGTTCAGCCCGAATTCGGACGCAGGCTCGTGATCGCTTTCGCCAAACGAGGGCTCCCCGTGCTCGACGCCCGCGTTGCGACGGAGGTCAAGCGCGCCGAACATCGGTTGCGACGGGCGGCTGACGCTCTGAGCACGGCCCTGTTCTGGGCTCAGGCATGGTTGGCAGATGCGACTCGCGGAATGTGGGAATCTTCGGCCTGATGACACTTCGTCCCGGGATCCAAACGGTCGGCCCCGGCCACGGCGCGCTGCGGGTGAACACCTACCGTGAAGGGATGGCGCAGAAGGTGGGTCATGACCTGATCATCGAGGTCGGCAAGTGGCAGGCGAACGTGGAGATCGATGAAGGCGGCGCGCCCACGGAAGTCGCGCTCGAGGCCGATCCCCGCTCGTTGCAGGCGCTCGAAGGCCGGCGCGGGGTCAAGCCGCTGACCGACAAGGATCGTGCCGAAATCCGGTCGACCATCGACGAAAAGATCCTGCAGGGACAGCCGATCGTCTTCAGCTCGAACGGGTTGGAGCTCGCCGTCGGCCGGCTTCGAGCGCAGGGCGAGCTCACCATGGCGGGCAGCACACAGCCGGCGAACTTCGAACTGGAGCTCGCCGAGGATGGGCGCGTGAGCGGAACGGCCTCACTTACCCAGAGCGATTGGGGCATCAAGCCTTACCGCGCGTTCATGGGCGCGCTCAAGGTGCGCGACGCCGTCGAAGTGGTGCTCGACGTCACGCTGCCAACCTCATAAGCACCTCTGTGATCGACAGAGCTCGTGGATTCCCGCGGGCGCCTGCTTGTGCGCCAATCGCCCTTGAGTGCCCGGCCCGCTCAAAGCTGTTCTCGAACCTCGACGGAAGGTGGAACGCCTGCTTTACCAATAGCGCCTCGGCTAGGCGCGCATCTCCTCTGCGACGTGAGCGGATGCTGCGCGGTGGTTCTCGTGCTCGCCCCATCAGGCCGGTAGCCGGTTGGCTCAGAGCACGCCCCGCAGCCCGTTGCTGGCGGGAATCATGGGCGCGGGGCGCTCGTGGACGGTGTGGATAATCTCGGTGTTGTCGATACCGCGCAGGTACACCGAGGTGATCGACAGATTGGCGTGGCCGAGCTGGCGCTGGATGACGAGAAGCGGCACGCCTTCGCGGGACATCTCGACCGCATGCGCGTGTCGGAGCTGATGCGGCGCGAACCGTCGCCGGACTCCGGCTTTAGCGGCTGCGTCTCGTAGCTGAACGCGAATCGTGGCGGCGTGGCATGGGCGCCCGCGGGTAGGGCCGCGCAGGGTGCAGAACAGCGCGCCCACGGGCATTGCTGGTCTAACTGCCAGCCATGGCTCGAGCTGCTCCCAAGCCCAACGGTCCATCCCCACTTCTCGGCGCGTGCCGCCCTTCCCGCGGCGCACGAGAATCGCCCCGCGCGCGTGGTCGAGGTCGCTCTCGGCCAGCGCCAGGGCTTCACTGATCCGCAGCCCTGCGCGCCACAGCAGGACGATCAGGCCGCGCAGCCTCATGCCTTCGGTGTCGTCACCGGCGGCGCGCATGACCGCGATGATCTCCTCAACGGACGGGGGATCTGGTGGATAGCGCAGACCCTTATTGCGAGGCGATCGGCCCCGGTGATAGCCGGGCAACGTTGCCGGCGACCGGCGCCGACCGGCGCAGTCCAGCAGCTGTGCTGAGTCCATGGTGTCCTCCTTGGGACGACGGTGGTCGGACCAGATCGTCCCCGGAGGCGCGCCATTTCGTTTGGCGAGAGCCGCGGCGTCGGACTCCTTCTTGCCGTCATGCCGGGGCGCTACAACCTGGTCGTGGCTGCATCGATCGAGGAGCTGAGCTACAAGCTGACCGCAGATGCGCTGGCGGAGCAAGAACGTGCGCTGAACGCACTCTGAGGACCCGGGCCGGGACGGTGGTCGCGGCGGCGTCGATCTCGGGATCCTTCCTGGGCGCCAAGGTCAACCACGGAAGCCTCGATGTATGGGCGATCCTCGCGTTGATCGCGTTCGTGCTCTGTCTGGCGACGGCGATCTGGGTGCTGTTGCCGCACCGACTCGTGTTCGCGTTTCGCGGAGAGGCGCTTCTTGCAGAGAGTGATCATCAGGGTGTGGAGGATGTGGCCGAGGCGTACCGCGCGGCCGGGATCTGGATCGAGCCGCACCTTGATGTCAACGCTGAGAAGATCGGCGAACTGTCCGAGTGGTTCACCGTCAGTTGCGGGCTACTGGCCGCGGAGGTGATCCTTTGGACAGTCAGCCTCGCCAGCTAACCTCTAGCCAGATGGCAGCCACAGCCCCCAAGCCACCCGCTCCCAAGCCGCCAGCGCAACTGCCAGCGACAGCCCCGCCCGGCTTTGCGATTCCCGAGAAACGCGGCGGGCTGTTCGGCATCAAGAAGTAGCAGCACAGGGCCGCTCGATACACCCGATGGCTACGACTTAGCGCGGTCGCGGGGCGCTTGCTTTCGTACTACTTGGTCGCAGATGCCGCGCTCGCTATGCGACGTGTCCACCCATGCGGCCTGTTGCTTGCCCGATGATCGTGATACTCGCGCTTCCTGTCAGCCTGTTGACGAATCACGACCGGGATCGAGGTGCAGGACGATCTTGCCCAGGGTGTGCCGCTGCTCGAGCTCGCGGTACGCGTCCCGGACCTGTTCGAGCGGATACGTCGCTGCGATCGGGATCTCGAGCTTTCCGTCGGCGATCAGCTGGGCGAGCTCGGCGAGTACGCGTGCGCTCATCCCGACGGCGCTGCCGTCCGTCTTCGCACCATGCTGCGCGGCCGCCTGAAAGTCAGCGATGGTGTCGATTCGCTCGGGTTTGACGCCGAGATCGATCGCGATGTCGACGTACCCAGAGCCGAATGTGTCTATCAGCGCGTCTACGCGCCCGTCCGCCGCGGCCTGGATGCGGCTGCGGGCTCCTTCGTCATAGGTGACTGGGATGGCGTCGTGGTCGCGCAGCCAGTCGTGGTGGGGTTCACCGGCTAGGCCGATTACGGTCGCGCCGGCGTTGCGCGCGAGCTGCACGGCGATGGTGCCGACGCCGCCTGCCGCGCCAGAGACCACGATCACGTCGCCGGCTGAGGCGGCCACGGCGCGAACCGCGGCCCACGCCGTACCTCCTGCCACCGCCAGGGCACCAGCGGAGTCCCACGAGACCCCCTCCGGCCGCAGCACCAGGTTCTGGGGCTCCACGATCACGACCTCGGCATGGCTGGCACGGTTGTTGGTGAAGCCTACGACCTCATCCCCCGGCTGGCGGCCCTCCACGCCGCGACCGCGCTGCTCGACGACGCCCGCAAGATCACTGCCCTCTCCTGAGGGGAACGTCGCGGGAAAGCGCTCGCGGAGCGCGCCGTTGCGGATCGCCGCCTCTCCCGGATTGATGCCGGCGGCCTTAACCCGCACCAGCACCTCATCCTCGCCTGGAACTGGATCGGGCACCTCGACGACCTTCAACACGTCGACGTCGCCATATTCGTCGAACCGAACCGCCTTCATCTGGGCCTCCCTTCGGGACTGCCGGCGGGTGAGTCGGTGGGATTGTGATTGATGCCAGCTTCACCAAGCGACGCAATCACCAGCAGCGTCGGTTATCCGCCAGACGCCATGTCGCTGGCCTGGCTTTCTAAGTCCGGCGTCGGAACAAAGCTGCCCGACGTCAAGCAGTACAACCTAATGACGCTTGCCTGGCTTACGCGCTGAAGCTGCCATGGGTTCGCGGGGGGCTGGCTGAGGATTTCGACCTCGACGGGATCCAGATCGACGGTGGTTTCGAGGACGGGCCCGGCTGGCAAGGCGTACGACCTGCTGACGGCGGGCGGTTTCAACGTGAGCGTCGCGAAGAAACCAAACGCTATGGCTGGAGAGCGATCTCGAAAGCATCCACAACGTGCTCGACCTCCGGGACCGTCCGGGAGCCGGCCACCACGAGCGGGTCACCGGCTTCGGCGACATCGCCGCGGTCGCGTCAGATCCAGAGGAGTCGGTCAACACTCTCATCGCCGACTTCCCCAGGGCGGGCAGCTGGCAGGTCCGCGAGACCGTCGCGCCGACGCTCCCTTTCACGACCGGCACGTCCGCTCCCCTCGCTTGTGCATTGCGACGATGGCGATCGCCCGCTGGCTGTCGGACACGTCACCGCTCGCCGAGCAAATCGGCCACGACATCGACGTTGACGGTCCCGCCGCGCGTGGCCCCTTCCGGACAAAGGCAGTCGTCTTTGTGTCCTTTTCGAAGGGCTGCGCGACGCCGATCGTGATGCGGCGCAGCAACGCCCAGTCCGCTTGCTCGGCCGAGTTCAAGCCGATCCTCAACAAACGCACAGTCTGTAAGTCGCCCGAAGATGGACGCGTCCACGCCGCGGCCGGGTTGCTAGCAAGAAGGACGGCGTGGGTGTATCTCGGGGACCTCGCCCTCGCGCCTCGCGTAGGCGAAGCAGAACCACGGACAGCTCTCCCCGCAGACGGACCTGAACGGCCGAATTCTGATTAACGCCGTGAGACCGCCCACGGCGTTAAACCCCGCGGAATTGTCCGCAAATTGGCGGAATCTCGTACTGGCCGCCGAGCGACCCTTTCATGCGATTTCCAGGCCTTTGAGGCTCTAACACGGCGGTACAGGACCGTTTGCGATGCAGAAGGTCGTGGGTTCGAGCCCCATCAGCCGCTCTGGGAAAGCCCCGCTCAGGCGGGGTTTTTGGGTCCAGGACGCCCGGGCGGATCGGTCCATTGGGGGCAGACGGAAGCCCCCTGGAAGCCATTGCTGTCTCAATCATGCGTTTCATGCCGGTTCCACGCCGCTGAGCCTCGTCGTCGCGGGAGGCGAACGTCGGTGGGGATCGCACTGATTGATCTCTATCTGATTGTGTGATCCGGTCCATACCGAGGATCATCTGGCCGTGCTTAGCGACGGCAGGATGCCGGCGCTAAGCACGGGCGTCGCGTCCGCGCCGACCGCTGATGGATCCACCGAGGCCATTGGGCGCGGACGCGTTACAAGCGGCCAGACGAGACCCTCGACGCGGTTTTCCGGATCAGGAGCGCTGCTTACAGATGGCGTTGGAGAAGCACGGCACCGGATCCGCAGGGCTTCTCAGATTCGTCCTTAACGCATCAATTGCCAAGCGCCCGGAGCGCTGCTGCCTTCCCGAGCCGACGTGTATCGCAGTTGGCCCTAGCGACTGGCGCTGTTGCGGTTCGCTGCGGACCGGATCGCGCGGGCGGTCAGCGCGGGATCCGGCCGTTGCGCTTCCGAGGTGTACTCGGCCCGTTGAGGCCGGATGCGGGGGCTTGCTGGAGGGCGGCGCGCAGGAGCGCGGTGGCTGCCCAGCGCAAGATGGCGAGGGTCTCGTCGTTGTCCAGGCGGCAGACGTCCTTCATGGTGATGATCGCCTCGCCACCGAGCGTGAGCGCCAGGGCCGCCTGGAGCCGGTGCTTGCGTTCGGGGGGGAGCTCGTCCAACGGCGCGAGTACCGTCTCGAGCCACCGCATCCGGCGACCCTCGCGGACCACCGGCGCCTCTTCGCCGTTGCGGCGGCCTCGAAGCCAAGTGTCCAGGGATACGCGCGTAAAGGTGCGGACGTGCTCTTCCTCGGCGAGCAGGAATCCGTCGAAGGTGTCGATCAGCAGGATCAGCCGCTCCTCGACGTCATCCGTTGTGAAGTTCGCGAGCAGAGCCTCGATGGGGGCGGGGTGCGTGAACTCTGACAGTTCGATCAGCAGCGCCTCCTTGGTCGGGAAGTAGCGATACGCGGTCGCGCGAGAGACGCGCGCGCGCTCGGCCGCCTGTTCGATCGTCGGTGCCGCCCCTTCCCGTTGCAGCTCTTGCGCAGCGGCGACGATCGCCGCCCGGGTTCTGGCCTTCTGGTTGGCGCGAGGGTCCTTGGGCTTGACAGCAGACATAGCAGGTGATACAAGTCTCACGAGAGGATACCTCTCAAGAAAAGAACTGTATCATCTCAGGAAACGGGGCCGATATGAGTGCTGGCACCCAGCCCAAGCACAGGGAGCCCGGGATCGAGCTTCCCGACATGACCGCAAACCCGAGAGTGCTCGAGGTAGTTGGACCGCTCCTCGACCGGGTCCAAGAGTTGATTCGAGAGAAGAACGTCAGCTACGACGAGTGGCACCAGGCGATCCATTTCATGATCGACCTCGCCGACTCCGGCGAGGTGCCGCTCCTCATGGCCTACTTTGAAGCGGCCGTCGATGAGGTTGCCAACGCGGCGAGCGCCTCGTCGACGACGGCGATCGAGGGCCCCTACTACGTGCCCGGAGCCCCCACGCTCGAACCGCCGCATGTCATGCCGCAGCGGCCCGACGAGCGGGGTGAGCCTCTGGTCTTCTCCGGCACCGTCAAGGCCCCCGACGGCGAGCCGATCGACGGCGCGCTGCTCGATGTCTGGCACGCGGACGCCACGGTGCCCGGGACCTACTCGAACATCCATCCCGGCCAGCCCGATTTCAACCTCCGCGGCAAGCTGCACACCGACGAGCAAGGACGGTTCGAGCTCAGGACAATCCGCCCGGCGCCATACCACATCCCCGATCAAGGCCCGACCGGGCGACTGCTGAACGCGCTGGGCCGACACTCCTGGCGGCCGGCCCACATCCACATCAAGCTGAGCGCCGACGGCTACCAGCCCCTGACGACGCAGCTGTACTTCCAAGGCGACGAGTTCCTCGACTCAGACGTGGCACGCGCCGTCAAGGACGAACTCATCCTCACCCTCGAGCCGGCCGCAAACAATGGCGGCTCCCACCTAACGCTGCGCTACGACTTCCAGCTAGCGCCGACCGGCCGCTGACTCGCCAAGCGCTTAGCGTCAGCGATATACGTCGGCTAGGGGAAAGCAGCAGCGTTCCGGGCACTTGGCAATTGATGCGTCAAGGACGAGCAGGGGCGGTCTCAGCCTAGCCACTCCGATGGCCGCTCCAGAGTGCTCCCTTCGTCCGTTCCGGGCGGGTTAGTGCCATCGATTCGACCGCCGTTTGCTTGCGCTCCGCCACCGGTGGTAAGTCTCGACGGGCGATCCTGAACTTCTGGATGGCGTGGCGAGGGAGCGTCTCGCCAGCCAGGTCTCGAGATCGCGCCTTGGTGCGCAGTTGGAACAGCGTCGAGTGAGACTGTTGCGGGTCGGCATCATGTAGGCGCTGGGTGAGGCGCTCGTCCTCGCCGGCCATCGCAGCTCGGGTTGGCGTGCGGTGCGTCGCGCGGTAGGGTCCTCACGGCATGGCTGTCGCCGCGCGTTCCCTTTCCCGTCTTCAGTTACCGCTGCCGGGGGGGCGTTCGGATGCGACTGTGCGAGTCCGGCCGCTTATGTCGGGCGAGGTGAAGATGCCGCCGGGGTGGGCGCGGAGGCCGTCGGGCCCTCTCGCGACGGCACGCGGGCTCGGGCTGTTCACGCCGCGCTCGAAGTTCTACTGGGCACCGGTGCCGATCTTCCTGATCGAGCATCCCGGCGCCGGCGCGTTCCTAGTCGACACCGGGCTCGATCCGCGGTTGATCGACAATCCGCGCGAGAGCGTCGGCGCCATCGGGGCGCGGATCTACACGATCCGAATGACGCCACAGCAGGCTGCGAGCGAACTCGTGCGTTCGGCGGGTGTGGACCCGGAGGCGATCGAGCTAGTCGTCATGACGCACATGCACTTCGATCACGCCGGCGGCGTCGCGCAGTTCCCGAATGCGACTTTCGCGGTGTCCGAGCAGGAGTGGCGCATCGCGAACGACAAGGGGATGATGCAGGGCTACTACCACAACTATTACCACCCCGAGTTCGCCTGGCGCACGATCGACTACGACGACGAGGAGATCGTGTCCTTCGAGAGCTTCGCGCGGTCGGTCGACCTGTTCGGAGACGGGTCGGTGAGGCTGGTGTTCACGCCCGGCCACTCGATGGGACATGTTTCGCTGATCCTGCGACTGGCCGACGGTGGCGAGTGCCTGCTCTGTGGTGATGCGGCCTGTGAGATCGCCACCATCCACGACACGCTGATCCCGACGATCATGGCCGACGAGCACCTGTTTCGCAGGTCGCTGCAGGAGCTCCAGCAATACCTCGAGCCGCGCCCGACCACGGTGGTGATCCCGGGGCACGATCCGGGGGCCTGGGCAGAGCTGGCCGAGGTCTACGCCTAGACCAAGCGACTGCTCCCCTGCCGACGGAGTGCAGGTCCAGCGACGAGGTCGCTCTGCCGGACGCAAGCGAAAGCGCAACCCATCGGTTCTCTTGGTGAACCAGACGCCGAGCTGATCCGTCGGACGCTCGCACAGTACGACCCGTGGTGGTCAAGCGCGCTGCTCCTCCTCGAACTGCGACGCCTCGCCGTCGAGCAATACGGCGAGGAGCTGCTTTCACTGGTTTCGACCCGCAGGCTCGACTCGTCGGCGTTGAAGCGCGCGGCGAAGTTGGATCCGGTGGAGGTCCGGAGCCTTGATGCGATCCACCTCGATGCCGCGGTTCAACTCAAGAAGAGCGGCGCGATCGATGCGGTGCTCACGTTCGATCACCAGCTTCAATCCGGCTGTGCGCATCACGGGCTCGCGGTTGAAACGCCTGTCACGTCGTAGCGCGCGGAGCGCAGGGATGGAAGCCTGGTGGAAGCCCGCGATGTAGTCAGCTGGCCATGGGGCCATTCGACCGGATCACGAAACCGGCCGTCCTGTCGGGAGAAATCCCGATCCGGTCATGATCCATCGACCCCTGCCGACTCTTGCCATGCAGAAGGCCGTGGGTTCGAGCCCCATCAGCCGCTCTGGGAAAGCGCCGCTCAGGCCGGGTTTTTTGTTGGCCGGAGGCAACCCTGCGGTACTTGCCGACGGAGCTGATAGGGATGGAGAGCGCCCTGTCGAAAGAGTCACCCCGTGCCCGCTCCACCTGCCACGCCCGCTCCACCCGCGGAGCCCAAGCTGCCAGACGGGGTCAAGGGTCTGCTGGCGGGGTTGGGCGCTGTTGCGGTGGCCGTCATCACGCTTCTCACGGCATTCAACGCCGTCAATTGGTCTGCTAGCCAGACAGCCCTGGCGACGGCTGAATCGGCTGCGGTCGTCGCCTTCGTCACTGCGTGCGTGGCCCACTTCTGGCCTCGGCACAAAGAAGGAACCGGTGGCGCTTGGGGGCACCTTCACCGCGTTGGTCGCGGCGACACTCGCGCTAATGAGTGGTTTCAATGTGTGGAAGCTGACACAAGTGCAGGTCAGCGCCCTGGTCGGGCTGGTCACCGCTCTAATTGGCCTCGGCACCGCGTTGTTTGCTCGCGGCCAGGTGACGGCCAAGGGATAGACGAGCTGGCCATCGCCGGACGCCCGCGCTGACGGATGGGTTAGCTCACTGCTTGCGGAGTGTGGCGACGGTGGCGTGTGGCCAGTGGATGCCGTTGAAGTCGAGGATCACCATCTGCGTGTATTGCAGCTGGAGGATGTCGGGCTGGCCGCCAGTCCCGGCGATCGTCTCGATCCAGAACGTGGCGTCGACGCTTCCCGCTCTGGCGTTGCCGCCGCCGCTAATGAGCGCCGCCCCTAAAAAGGCTGTGTTTGCGACTCCGCCCCCGCCCTTGATCGGGTTGTTCGTAGTCGAGACGTGCAGGAACGTTCTGCCCTTCATGGTCGTCCCCTGGAGCGAGGTTTGCAGCGCCTGCTGGATGACGCTGTTGGGGTTGTTGACCATGTCTTGGGTCACGCCCGGGGACGCGGAGCGGAATTGGGTTTGAGTGGAGAGGTCGAGCTCGGGAAAGTTCCCCACGGCTTGGTTAAAGGCGTTGTTGGCGGGCACAGGCTGTCCGAAGAAGAACGGGAAGATGTTGTTGTCGGGGATCTGCTGAGGCCCCCCGGCCAGGATGCGCCAAGTTCCTTGCGCGTTGATGACCGTGCCATGCGGGATCGAGGCCATCCGCACCACGGTGGACGGCTCGGCGGGGTTGCTGGTCTGCGGAACGTTGGCCCAGATACCGGGTTCGATGTGCAGTCCCGTGCTCGGATCGCCCGCCTCGTTGATCTGCTGCATGTAAGTGACGCCGAACATGTTGATGTCGGGCATCGCCAAGCCCCGGTTCGGGATCGGCCCGTTGACCCGGCTAAAGACGAGCGTCTCGTCGGTCAGATTGAGCTCCAGGAAGCGATCCTGGTTGGGCGCCGGAAAATCCTCCGGGCGCCAGATGGCGTTGAACCCGTGACCGACCCACGTACCGGGCTGGTCCCCAGGACCCGGTAGGTCAGCCAGCGGCCCCAGCGGGTCGGCTGCCGGAACAGCGGCTTCAGCAGCGGCTTCGGCAGCGGCCGCGTCCTCGATCGGGGGAATTCCCCTAAACGCGAAGTTGGGATCGACTTGGGCGATCGGTGTCATGACGACTCCTCCATTGGGCTGGTCCTCTCCTGCACCCGCTACCGCGCTCAACCAGCTCCATCGGCGCCCGCTGAATACGACCCTATATCAACCCGCCGCCCGCGGCTGTGATTTTTGTGGCGGTTGCTAGTGCGACCGTGATCGCGGTCCGCACCGATATGCGAGGCTACGATTCGTGAAGATTCGGGCGGCGGTGTTGGAGCGGTTTGGGGCGCCGCTGGTGGTGCAGGATGTCGAGCTTGGCGAGCCGAGACGAGCCGAGGTGCTCGTCCGCCTGCACGCGTGTGGCATCTGCCACACCGACATGTATTCCGCCTCGGGCGCCGACCCCTCAGGGTATGTCCCCTGCGTGCTGGGCCACGAGGGGGCCGGCGTAGTGGAGGCCGTCGGTGAGGGGGTGGGCTCGCTCAAGCCGGGCGACCACGTGGTCACCTTGTTCAGCCCCCAATGCGGCGAGTGCGTCAACTGCCGTAGCGGCAAGACGAACGTTTGCGTGGCGATTCGCGAGCAGCAGAACGCGGGTCATCTGCCCGATGGCACCACGCGCCTGTCGCGCGATGGGGCACCGCTGCGGCACTTCATGGGCTGTTCGACCTTCGCCGAGGCGACTGTGATGCCCGAGATCGCGCTGGCCAAGGTATCCGAGGAGGCGCCGTTTGAGGCGGCGTGCCTGTTCGCCTGCGGCCTATCCACCGGCCTGGGCGCAGCGATGTTCCGGGCGCCGGTCGAGCCCGGAGCCACGGTCGTGGTCTTCGGGGCCGGCATGGTCGGCCTCGGTGCGGTGGTCGGCGCGCGGCTGCAGCGCGCCGCGCGCGTCGTCGCGGTCGATCTGTCCGAGCGGCGCCTCGAGCTCGCCCGCCACCACGGTGCCACGGACGCCTGGATCGGTGGGCCAGAGGTAGTCGAGCGGGTGCTCGAGGAGACGGGCGGCTTCGGTGCCGACTTTACGTTCGAGGCCACGGGAAACGTTGCCGTCATGCGTCAGGCGGTCGAGGCGGCGCGCATGGGCTGGGGCAAGGCCTGCATGATCGGCGTGGCCGGCAAGGGAGAAACGCTCGACATAGTCCCCCGCTACCTGATCACCGGCCGCCAAGTGCTCGGGGCATCATTCGGGGGCGTCAAGGGCCGCGAGCAGGTCCCGCAGCTGGTTGACCGCTACCTGGCGGGGGACATCGACGTGAACTCGTTCATCTCCCACCGACTCACGCTCGAGCAAGTCAACGACGGGTTCGAACTCATGCACCGCCAGGACGGCATCCGCAGCGTGATCCAGCTCGACACTTAGTCACCGCTCTCGCCGGCGCTCGGCAGGCTCGGCGCTCACCCTATCGCCCCGTAGGCGCCGTCCGGGACCGGTGCGCTCACGCCGCCCACGAGAACTCGGACTTGGACAAGCCCGTCTTGCCCTCGAACTCGATGCCGAAGCCGTTGATCTGGGAACGCTTCGCCTCTGCCATCGTCAGGTCGGATCCCACAGGGTGAAACATGCCGTTGAACCGCACCGGCTCGCCGGTATCGACACCGAAGGGCACAATGTCCTCGATCTCGAAGTCGATCGCGTCTCCGATGCGGACGCTGTGCCGCAGGCCGTCGTGGCGTACGTCGATCGGCGCCCGCTCGATGCCGAGCATCTCTCCGACCAGCGGGCCGAGCGCTGCCATCGGCCCGCCGAGCTCTCCACCGAACACCTGGCCAAGCTTCTCGGCCTGCTCGTCCGACGCGCCATCGTCGATGAACACGCCGAGACGCCAGTTCCCTTCTGTCATGACCTTCGGCGTGTCGGCGATCAGCGCCACCGGCAGTCCTCCGATGTCTGTCCCGTCGATCTCACCCTCGCGGATGTCGAACACGATGGCTACGCGACAGAAGTCGTAGGTGGCGCCATGGTCCATTGACAAGTTGCACGGACACATCAGCTCGCAGGAACACGTTTCGACGTAGCTGCCCTTCAGGTTCCACGACATCGCGATCCCTTCTCTAGTTGAACCTGTACCGCGATTCTTGCCCCTGAGCTGACCCCAGTCAAAGTGCCCGGCGAGCCCGCTCTGGGGGTGCGATGATCAGCCGGAGGGGCCCGAAGGCTGACCACGCTCAATCGCCCGGCCAGGGGCGGTTGAGCGCCGGGATGAAGGCTCCGGCGATGCCGCGGACGAGGCCGATCAGCAGGTCAAGCCAGTCAAAGGAGTCCCGCCACAGGACGATCTGGCCGTCGACGACGTCGAAGCGGCCGTACACCCAGAGGCGCTGCTCGATCGGCCCGAAGATCAGCGCATCGGTTCGTTCCGTGAGCACGGTTTGGCCGCTGGTCGCCACCGCGTGGAAATGGACGCGGAAGCCAGCACGGCCTCGCTCCAGGCCCGGACGGAACAGGCGGTCGATTCGGGCCCGGCCTCTGATCGTTGGCAGCGAGACGTTGGTGTAGACGACATCGTCGGCAAGCAGCGCCAGGGCCTCGTCGAGCTCGCCTGCCTGCAGGGCCAGCAGGAATGAGCGGACGATCTCGGCGGGCTCGGTCGGGCGTGCGTGCGGTGCAGTTCGGGCGGTGGCGGTCATCCGCCGATCATATGCCGTTCGCGGGGGTGGAGGCCCGGGGAGCCGTCAGCGGCTGAGCGTCGCCACCCCCGGCACATCTGCCGCGCTCCACATCTGTGAGGGTGCTTCGGACATCCCCTTCAGATACGTGTCTAAGAACGCAATCGTCACGTGCTCCACGATCGAAAGCTGCGGCTGCTGGCTGATGTACGGCGCCCCGTGGCCCGCACCCAGCAGGGAGAGCAGAAACTTGGGCGGTGGTGCGAGCCGGAAGTAGGTGCGGGTGGAGGCGGGGATGTTGCTGGTATCTGCCGTCCCCTGCGCGGCCAGCAGCGGCGGGCTGGGAGCAGGGAAGCTGTAACCGGTAACTCCAGGGATCTCTGCCCCGGAGAGGATCACGGCGGCATGGATGCGGTGATCGACATAGTGGCGGTTGTAGGCGACGGCCAGCGCCGTCGAACCCCCATCGGAGTGACCAGCGACCGCGATCTGGTTTGGGTTGATCAGCCCCGACAGCACCCCGTACCCGGCGACGTTCCTGGCCAGCATCCGGCTGATCACGAAGCTCATGTCCTGTGGCTGGTTGACCAGGTCGGATTCCTTGGCGCCGCCGGGCGCATTCGCGTTCGTCAGCGGGAACGTCGGCGCCGCCACCACGTAACCCGCTTGCGCCCAGGCGCGCATCAGCCGTGAGTAGGTGTCAGGCGTGACGTCGAACCCGTGGGCGAACACGATCAGCGGAAATGGGCCATTGAGGCTCGCCGGCGGAGCGTCACGGACGTCGAGGCCTGAAGGGTCGCCGAGTGCCGGATAACGGATCACCGTCTGGAGCTGGCGCGGGATGTGCCGCCGATGCGAAAGGGTGATCCGCCGGCTGCTGTCCGTGAAGGTGATCGTGATCTTCCCCACCGCGAATGGTCCGGACGAGGGCGCGGCCGGCTGAGCCGATGCATCGACGCTGCTGAAAGCGAGCAACAGCGCGCACGCCGTCACCGCCAGCCAAGCGGATGCCAAACGAGGCGTCACGGCCGCCGATGCGATTGGGTCTTTACGTTCGTCGTGGGCGTCAGCTCAAACGGCCCGTGGACGCCCATCGACATCAGGAACCGAGCGAACGCGACTCCCGCCGGCGTGACCTGTCCCTCGCGATAACCGCTGGTGATGTGCGCGAGCGTCGAGCCCTTGACGGAGGCCCAGCCGGTCTCGATGCATGTGCCCGACCGCTTGTAGTAGGCCACGGGCTGGCCCGCCTGAACGTGTGACCCGACCCGCACGATCCTGGTGATCTGCTCGGCGACATATACGAAGCGACCGGCGTAGGGGCCGTCGGTCAGGCGATACCAGACATACGGCTGGTGCTCGAACCAGTTGGGGAAGATGCCGAGAACGACGCCGTTCCCAACCGCCCTGATCGGCTCGCCGGCGACCATGCAGAAATCGACGCCCATGTCCGTCCGTCCGGTGACGTACCGGTCCCCGCGTAACGGATTCATGTATCCGTTGGCGGCCGCAGCGCCGGCTGTGAGGATCAGCGTCGCTGCCGCCGAGGACAGCAGTAGGGCCAAGGCCAGACGAGCACGGCCAGTCGCGGAGCCGCTGTTGCCATCGCCGATCCTTGGTATCGCGAATGCGCGCACGTCAAACCCCTTCTCCTGTGGGTCCCTGAATTGGCCTTGGAGCCTGCGGGGTTAGCTGACGGGCTCGCGCTCGATAGCGAGCGCTACCGCTGGATCACCATCGGATTCGCCCCTTACTACGGGGGTTCCCCGCTCCCCGGGACGGCGCTCCGGGGATTCGGCACCCGCTCAAACACGGGGATGGGGCCCAAGTTTCGTGACTACTTGGGAGACGCTGATACGAGCTCGCGTGTCGCGATCAGCTCGTATGAGCGGCCAGCGGCGCGGGCCAGGCGGCGTATGCGAGCCGAAGCTTGGCTCCGGCCCTCGAGGATCTTCCAGTCGTGGACCCGCTGATGCGCCGCGACCTTGAGCTCCTCGGTCTCGCTGCCCTCGGAGGCACCGAGACGCTCGGCGACCGAGCGTCCCGTGAGAAGTTGCCGGAGCTCCTCCAGGCGATCCGCGGGTAGCTGAATGCTGTCCGACAGGCACCGCTCATATGCTCGCGACAAGTCGAGCAGATGCATCTGAGAGGCGTGGCGAAGCTCATCCACGTCATCTCTTAGCGTCGCCAGCTCGGGCTCTGTGTAAGCGAGGTGCTCCAGCCGGTCGAGTGCCCGGTCGGCCTTCAGCGCGTCGGCACGCAACTCGAACCGCTGGAGCTCTCGACCGACGTCCTCGATCCCCGATGCCTCGCGGAAGCGACGCGCTAGCGCGGGCGTTGACAGCTGCCCCGCATCGGCTAGCTGGACGCCGAGGCGGACCCCGTATAGACCCGTGACCTCGAGCAGCCGCTGTCGCTCCTCCGGCGAGAGAGGGGAACGTTCGCTGATGAAATTGTCGCGATCATCGAGCAGCTCTTCGATTACCGGCGGCTCGAGCGCTGCGATCCTTTCCATCGCCGACGTATCGGCGTCCGTCAGCCCATCGGCAGCCTTCGCCAGCAGCCCGCTGCACGGAATCACCACCGTCACGCGCGGCTGGAGCGCTCGTCGCAGCTCCGAAACCAGCGTCGCTCGTTCCGCATCGCCCAGCAGGTCGGACTTCGACACGAGGACCACGCCGTTAATTGGCGTGAGCCCAAGGCCGCTGACGACCGATAGCAGTTGATCGCTATCGATGGCGCCGAGATCGGCAGGGTGCACAACCGCCGTCGCGTCACTGTGGATGCTCGCCGCGGATTCCGAGGAGAGGACCGCGAGCTCGACAGGGCGCCCGCCAAGGGCATTGGCCAGCATGGAGCGGCCGGAGCCATCGGCACCGAACAGGGTGACTCGGAGTGGTTTGGTCAATTCGCGCACGATCGCAGTGACACCCTCGTGGGCATTGCCTTCTGATGGCAAGTGCTCGAGCGTGGACTCGCAGAGCGCCAGCACCCGCGCGGCGAGCCCCCGAGTCAACGGTGGCGGCGCGAACGGCTCAGGCGGGGCGAACGGCCCGGGAGCAATTGATGCGCTATCGCCACCCGTAACCGTCGACACCCGAGCGCCGCCGTCCCCGAGGGGCTGCAGCGCTCGGCGCGCCGCGGCTGCCATCGTGCCCGCGGATTCGAAACGATCCCGGGGATCGAGCGCGATCGCGTCCCGCACCACTCGCGCGAGCTCGGACGGTACGTTCGGCACATCGGCTAGATCGGGGCGCTCGATCCCGCCAAGCATGTCCCACAACAGACAGCCGAGGGAGTAGACGTCGGCCCGTTCGTCCTCGTCGCCTAGGCCCCTGCTGCGCTCCGGAGCGATGTACCGTGCCGTCCCGAGCACTTCGCCCGAGCCAGTCAGCTCCTCGCCGTCGTCGCGGCCTTTGGCCAGGCCGAAGTCCGTCAAATATACGTGTCCGGTCTCCTCGTCGATCAGCACGTTGGCGGGCTTGACGTCCCGGTGTAGCAGGCCGTGCTCGTGTGCGGCGTCGAGCGCCGACGCGAGCTGTTCGATCACGGTCACGGCGCGCTCAGGCATGATTGGGCCGCGCTCTCGAACTATCTCGCGCAGGTTGGACCCGACCACGAGCCGCATCACGACGTAAAGAAACCCCTGCTCCTCGCCGGCCCAGTAAATGGGGATCACGTTGGGGTGATCGATCGATGCCGCCAATCGCCATTCGCGCGCGAACCGAGCTCGGAACGAGGGATCAGCGGCCAGCTCGTCGGTCATCACCTTGAGCGCTACCTGACGGCCGAGCTTGAGTTGCGTCGCGCGGTAGACGACCGCCATGCCGCCCTCGCCAAGCACGTCGTGGATCACACAGTCCGCCAGCACGGCACCTGGGCCGATCTCCCGCTCTGCCACGGTGGTCGCCGGGACCCCGGCGGCTGCGGCGTCGAGCGTGGCTCGCGCGAGCTCACCGGCCGAGCCAAAACGATCGGCTGGGGCGCGAGCCAGCGCCCGGGCGAGAACACTGTCAAACGCCTCCGGCAGGTCGGAAGCCAGCTGGCTCGGAGGCGGCGGGGGCCCGCTCAACTTGGCCAGCAAGATCGAGGCGTCGGTTTCAGCGTCGTAAGGCAGGCGCCCGGTTATCACCTCGTACAGGACCGTCCCCAGCGCGTAGATGTCAGCCCGCCGATCGACTGGCAGCCCCTCCGCCTGCTCCGGGGCCATGTAGGCAACCGTTCCGACCATCATGCCGTGGCGGGTCAGGCCGCGGCCGGATCCCGGTGAAAGGCGCTTGGCCACGCCAAAGTCGGTCAGATACGCGTGCGCATCATCTGATTCGGACAGCAGCACATTCGCGGGCTTGATGTCCCGGTGCACGAGACCTCTCGCATGAGCGGCGTCCAGCGCGGACGCGATCTGCGCGACCAGCCGCGCGGCATACGAGGGATCGAGCCGCCCCCTGCGGGCGAGCAGTTGGGCCAGGTCCGTCCCATCGATAAACCGCATGACGACGAACAGCTGTCCGTCCGGAGCTTCGCCGCGGTCGTAGACGGGAACAACATGCGGGTGCTCGATCTGCGCGGCTAGCTCAATCTCTGACTCGAACCGGCGCCGGAACTCACGATCGAAGGCCAGCTCCGCCGCGATCGCCTTGAGCGCGACCAGGCGCGAGAAGCGCAGATCGTAGGCGCGGTAGACGAGGCCCATGCCGCCGCGGCCGGCATATCCGTCCACCCGGTAGCGGTCGGCAACAAGCGAACCGATTTCGAATCCGGCTGTGGCTCGTCTGCGCACAATTGCCCCTTCGCCGGTCGCTACCTTCGCCCGGCAGAGCGCACTCTAGCGCCAGTGGCCAGCCCTTTGACGGTCAGTTCCATCACCGACCCGTACGACGCGGCTGAGGGCGCCTCCGCCGCGACCTCATCTGTCACGAGCACCTGACCCTGACCGTCCCGAGCGGCCAAGCTGGACAGCCGAAAACCGAGGATCACCGCGGGGCCGTGCAGTGCGTCCCGCCCCGCCCGTGGTCGCCCAATGGCGGCCTCGCCGGCCGTGACCGCCCAACCCATACGGAGCGGAGCTCCTGCCGCATCCCGAATCGGCAACTCGGGGGCCTCGGCCTGGACCAGCTCGTGGGCGGCCAGCGCAAACTGCACCGCCTTGGCGGCCGCCCCCCGATCCCGGCCCAGGTCCCAGGCCGCGAACATGGCGTCGCCGGCGAGGTTCCGCACAGTCCCACGGTGGCTTGCGACCAATGTGGCCAGCGCGGCGAACAGCGAATCGGTGGCGGTCGCGACGGCGACGCCTCCGTGCCTCTCGGTCAGCACGGTGTAGCCGACGATATCGCCGACGACGATCGCCAAGCGGGCGGGATGCGGTCCGTGCACCGTTGAACGGGGTGGCCGATCGCGCGTCAGGATCGCCTCGCATCGGAACTCGAGCGACGTCGCGCCGAGCTCGATCCGATCGCCGTCCTTCAGCTCCGCGGTCGCGCCGCGCTCGACCAAGCGGTCGTTCACATATGTGCCATTGGAGCTCAGATCGACCAATCGGGCGCCACGGGCACCGACGACGATCTCGAGGTGGTCGCGCGAGACCGCGGGGTCGTCCAGCACCAGGCAACGATCCGCGCCGGCGCCCTCGCAAGCGCGTCCCACGAGCAGCCGACCACGAATCGGAACGGTGCGCTCGGCCGCCGTCCCGCGAGCCACCACGATCCACGCCCCAGATGCGTTCAACGACGCAATCGTACGCGCTGCGCCCGGCCATGAATAGGAGCGTCCAGCGACCGCGGAGCCCCAACGGGGGTGGCGACGATTCACACCTCGGGTGGCTAGGCGCGTGCGCTCGCCACGGCGACCATTCGCCCTGTCCAAATCGCCAGCCACCAGAAAGGAAAGGCGACGATGTCGGCCAACGTGTTAGTCAACTCCCGCCCACGCAGCCGCAAGGCAAGCTGGGCACTCGCACTGGCGGTGATCGGAGCAGTGTTCGGGGGTCTGATAGTCCCTCTCTTCTGCTCGCCCGCCGCCGTGATCCAGGGTATCCGCGCCCTACGCGAGATCCGGGCTCACCCGGAGCTGAAAGGCAAGCGCCTCGCGATCGCGGCGATCGTGCTCGGGACGCTTGGCTTCCTCTTCTGGGCGCTGCTGCTCCTTGCTGGGTTCGCGGCTTCGGTCGGGGGCGGCGGCGCGAATACGTTCGCATAGCGAAAAGCGGCGGGTCGATCTCCGGATCACATCAGAGCTCGTACTCCGAGACGAGCCCGGAGTCAAACGCGTGCTCGACCAGACGCACGCGCTTCTCGCTCTGAGGCAGCGTCTCGAGCCCGCACTTCTCATACAGCGCGCGCAGATGGCTCTTGACGGCGTCGAGGCTCAGGAACAGCTCGTCCGCGATCTCCTGGTTGGTGGCCGGCCGCGCAAACGGCGGCCGGTGCTTGTACGGCCGACAAAGCGCCACCAGTACGCGCTTCTGTGCAGGCGAAATCGCGCGCGCGACCCCTGTCGCATCAGCGACCACCGTGGACGCGGTCCGCGGTATCGGGTCGCGAAAGAGCGCCTGAGTGGTTCCGAATCTGAGTTGATCGCCCTCGCGCAGCACCCGCTGTCCGTGCAGCCGTTCGCCATTGACGAACGAGCCGTTTCGGGACAGGCCGTCATCGTGCAGCAGCCAATTACCCTTCGCGCACTCAAGCCGCGCGTGTAGCCCCGATACGAGCGGATCCCAATCGAGGCACAGGTCGCTCGCGGGATCGCGGCCGATGAGGAGCGTCTCGCTCGACTCATCAAGCGACACCAGAACCTGGCTGCCTTCGCCATCTCTCAGAACCAGGAACGGGCGCCCAGTCTGTTCCGCGTCGAGCAGCTGCTTGAGCTCGCGTGGCGTCCGTTCATGCATTGCTCACCGGCAAGCCATCGCAGATCGGGTGGCGTCAAGGCGCTTCAGAGCGAAGTCTTCGCGCCAGAATGCCCGCGAGATCGAGCAGGATTCGCCTGGCGAGGACCGGTTCGCGCGCCGCCATCGACTCAAACGCGTCGAAGCTCAGCCTTAGCACCTCGGCGTCCCCGACCGCGCGGGCGGTGGTGGCGCAGCGTCCGCCGTCCAGGAAGGCGAGCTCGTTCAGCGGCGCCGGAGCGTCGACCGCCGCGACAGGCGTTCGTTCTGAGCTCTGCTCCAGCCGCCCGATCGTCACCAGATAAAGGGCACGGTCCAGGTCACCCTCGGTGAACATCGTCTCGCCGGAGCGCAGGTGCCTCGTATGCACGTACGCGAGCAAGATGTCCCACTCCGCCTCGCTTGCATCGTCCAGGAACCCGGCGGTGGGCTCCGTGGGGTGGGGCTCAACACCGGGATAAGTGAAAAAGACGCTCGTGTCCATGACTCCCTCAGCTGGCTCCGAGACCAACGACGCTGATTGACGACAGTGAGCGTCCGCGCCCGTGCCGCTCGAGCACTTCCCAGCGGCCGGCCCGCAGTGCGTCGAGGGAGCGCGTCACGTCCCAGCCCTGTTTGACCGCGCTGGTCACATAGGGCACTTCCTTCGAGTAGCCCAGCAGGATCGCGCCGATGATCTGTCCCTCCGAGATTACGAGCTTGCCATATCGCAGCTCCTCTTCGTCCTCTTGCACCACGACCTCGTCCGCCGGGGAACGGGGCTCGATGTCCCCGACCGAGGTGAGGTCGACTCCGACGACCTTCAGTACGGTCACCGGCACGGTCCCCTGGTAGGGACTGGTCTCCTTCAGCACCGCCGCTTCGGCGGCCACCCGAGCTTGATCGACAGCCGCGGGCCAGAGACCGGCAACCTGTCCCTGGAACTCCGCCACGTCGCCCGCGGCAAAGATCCGCTCGTCGTTCGTGCGCATGTGGTCGTCGACGATCACGCCGCGCCCGGTTTGGAGCCCTGCATCCTTCGCGAGTTTGACATTCGGCGAAATCCCGGCGGCGGCGATCAGCACCTCGGCCTCAGCCGTCCGCGCATCCTTCAAGACCACCTCGCCGAGCCGGCCATTGTGTGAGACCTCGGCGGTCTCCGCGCGAGTCCACACGGAGATCCCAAGACCTTCGAGGTAGCGGTGCAGCAGCTCGGCGGCCCGCTCGTCGAGCTGACGCCGGAGCAGGCGCTCGGAGCGCTCCAATACGGTCGTCGCGAGCCCGAGCTTGTGCAGCGCGTAGGCAGCCTCCAGCCCGAGCAGGCCGCCGCCGGCGACCACCGCTCGCCGGGCGAGGTGCAGTTGGGCGAAGGCCCGGATCTGAAGCGCATCGTCCGCCGAGCGAAGCACGAACGTCCCCGGCGTACCCCAGCCGCCAATCGGCGGGACGAAGCTTTGGCTGCCGGTGGCCAGAATCAACCGGTCCCAGCCGAGCTCCTCGCCGGTCCCGAGCTCGACCTTGCCCGCATTTCGGTCGATTGATTGGGCGCGCGTGTTCAGCCACTCAGTTATCGACCGCGACTCGCACCACGACTCGGGGTTGAGGTACAGACCCTGCATCGCTGACCGTCCGTAGATGAGACGCGTGATCGCCATCCGGTTGTAGATCTGGTGCGTTTCGTCGGCGACCACCTCGATGCTGCACTCCGGGTGATTGCGCCGGACGTAGTCGGCAGCCGTGATCCCGGCGATCCCGTTGCCGATCACCACGACCCGCTCGACGGAGCGGTCGAAGTCGAGCCGCATGATCTGGCTCGGCGTCAGCTCCTGCGGCTGCTCGGGCGTCAGTGAGACCGAGACCGGGCCCTTGACGCGACAGCAGCAAGCCATGCGAGTGTTGTCCGCAAACCCAAGTCGCTCCAGGGTGGAGCGCTCGTCGTCTCCGATCTCGGAAAGAGAGTCCATTCCGGAGACGATCGCCACCGGGTCCGCGCCGCAGACACCCATTCGGCAGCCTGCCTCGATCTGAAGCCCGTTGGACTCCGCTACCTCCAGGAGCGTCACTCCTGGTTCGGCCACGATGCGCTGGTCATCGGGGAGGAACGTGACCTCGGGTTTGCCAAGGTTGGCGGCGGAGTGGCCGACGATGGAGCGCGCTCCGGCTGCGCCAACCGGCTTGGCCGCACCCGCCTTCTGCGCAAACGCGCGCTCCTTCAAGTACGTACGGACGACCCAGACCCCGGTTAGCTCGAACACCACGGCACGGGCCGCCCAGGTTGCCGCGGTCGGAGAGGCGCTACCGACGATCGCCTTGTAGAGCACGGGGAACGCGAACCAGTAGAAGATGTTCAGAGCCGCCGCCGCCCACAGCGTGGTCAGCTTGTGCGAGCTGACCGGGAGAAACGCGTCGACGGCGACGAACACCAACACGCTGACCGCGATGTAAAGGGCCAGCTGCCCATACATCGCACCCACGGAGAGCGGCGGCACGTTCGCGACCTTGAAGAACCCCAGGACGAGTCCGGGGAAGGCGGCGATGAACGCCTTGCGCCCCGCAGACCACTCCCGGTCGTCGTCATTGAGGTCGGCGAGGTACGCGACCTTCGGGTTGAAGTCGTAGCAGTTCTTCGTGCATCCGACGCACGGCTGGCAGTGGCTATTGCCGATCAACGCGAACGGCGTCTGACCGTAGATTCGCTGCACCGGGAGCAGCGGGCAGATCGAGCTGCACCAGCCGCTCTTGCCCTTCAGGAACATCCCACCGGTGAACCCGCCGAGCAGGGCCAGAAGCAGCAGACCTCCGCTCCCTGGCCCGTTCGTCTGCAGCCCGAGCTTGCGCACGCTGATGAAGACCACGAACAGCGTGATGGAGATCAGGTAGCCGTAGCGCTTCAGCCAAGCCGGCGGCTCAAGCGCCCTTGTCCATCCCATCACGCGCGGGGTCTGGTTGGACGCGGCCAGCGGACAGATGTTCCGCCAGAGTCCGGGTGCGAGGAAGAACAGGATCGGCAGCAGCGGAATCCCGATGCCCCATACGATCCGCAGCCCGGTTTTCGGGACGGCGAAGCACAGCAGGACCACGACCAAAGTCGCGATCACCCCGGTGCCCCGCACCACCCACCACGCGCGGACCGACAGCATCGATGGGATCTGCGTGTAGTTGGGAAACGGGGGCAGCGCGCCGCGTTGTCTGCGGTTTTCACGCCAGCGCGAGAGTAGGCCCCAGGTGCGGGGAGGCCGGCGGGGCCGTGCGATCGGCTGGCTCTCCTTGACGGTGTGGTCGCCCCCGGCTGCGGCGACGACCTCGAATGTCGTCCGACCGACAGTGATCTCATCGCCGAGCCGAAGCTTTGCCGGTTCAGCGATGCGCTTGCCGTTCAGGAAGGTCCCATTGGTGGATCCCAGATCCTCGACCCACATCTGTCCGTCGGCCTTGACGAACACGCGCGCGTGACGCCGGGACAAACGCCCATCGGTATGGCCGTGCTCCTTGATCGCCTCGCGCCCCAGCATCAGCTCGTTGCTGAAGCTGAGCGTCTCCCCTGCGCCGCCGTCCGCCCGCAGACGGAGGTAGGCAACAGCCATCAGCTACGCCCCAACGCCCACGGTCCGTCCATTGCGCGGAATCGTACCCCGGTCGGGCGCGGCTGGGAAGGATTTTCCTCGTCCGCCGTTCGACAACGGCCGGATGTCGTAATCCCCCGAGCGGTCGTCGGCGGGACCGATGCGATCCGCTGTACACCGGGCCGATAAGTTCTCCGCGTGGACCGCTACCTTCCGATCGCCGAGCACGGCCTGATCGGCGACCTGCACACCGTGGCGCTCGTGGGGACGGAAGGCACGATCGACTGGTTCTGCTGCCCAGACTTCGACTCCCCGAGCGTTTTTGGGGCCATCCTCGACGCCGATCGCGGCGGACGGTTCAGCCTGAGGCCGTCGGCAGCAGGCTGGACGTCAAAGCAGCTGTACTTCCCGGACACGAACGTGCTGATCACTCGCTTCCTCACCGCCGGGGGAGTGGCGGAGGTAGAGGACTTCATGGCGATCGGCGAGCTTCGGGACGGGAGCCATCGCCAACGTCTTGTCCGTCGTGTCGTGGGCGTGCGCGGACAGATGCCGCTCGAGCTTGTGTGCGCACCGCGCTTCGATTACGGCCGCGAGCAGCATCGGGTGCATCGATACCCGCACGGCGTGGTGTTCGAGGCCTCGGACCTGCGACTCGGACTCGAGACGGGAGTAGCGCTCGATGTCCGCGAGCTAGATGTGCAGGCTTCGTTTCAGATCTCTGGCGGGGAGAGCGCGACCTTCGTGCTCGAGCGCCTCCCGGACGGTTACGAGCCCCGTCCGCACAGCGCAGAGGAGATGCGCGAGCTGGTAGACAGCACCGTCGCGTTCTGGCGTGGCTGGCTGTCCCAGTCGCGGTACAGGGGTCGCTGGCGCGAGCGCGTGCACCGGTCTGCGCTCACGCTGAAGCTGCTCACCTACCGGCCGAGCGGAGCGATCGTCGCTGCTCCCACCACCAGCCTGCCGGAAGTCCTTGGCGGGGAACGCAACTGGGACTATCGCTACACGTGGATCCGGGATGCAGCCTTCTCGCTCTATGCGCTGCTCCGGCTCGGTTTTACCGAGGAGGCCGCGGCCTTCATGGACTGGCTCACTCACCGCGTCTCGTCCGAGCGCTGGGAGCCATCCGGGCCGCTCAATGTCCTCTACGGGATTGACGGCAGGCGTGAGCTGCCCGAGGAGCGGCTGGATCATCTCGAGGGGTATGGGGGCTCAGCTCCGGTCCGGATCGGGAACAACGCGGCCGGTCAGCTCCAGCTCGACATCTATGGCGAGCTCGTCGATTCGATCTACCTCTACAACAAATACGGCAAGCCGATCTCGCACGACGCCTGGGACGATCTGAGCCGGATCGTCGAGTGGGTGGCCGACCACTGGGACCAGGCGGATGAAGGGATCTGGGAGACCCGAGGGGGCCGGCACCCCTTCACCTATTCACGGTTGATGTGCTGGGTGGCGCTTGAGCGGGCGCTGCGGATCGCCAACACCCGCGGTCTCCCGGCTGACCGTATCGGCTGGGGTCAGGCGCGCGACCGGATCTACACGCAGATCATCGCCCACGGTTGGCACGACGCTCGCAGGGCGTTTGTGCAGCAGTACGACACCGAGGTGCTCGACTCGTCACTCCTTCTGATGCCACTGGTCAAGTTCCTCGCGCCGACAGACCCGCGGTGGCTGTCGACCTTGGACGCGATAAGCGAGGAACTCGTGTCGGACTCCCTCGTGTACCGCTATAACGTCGAGGCCTCCCCCGACGGGCTGCGGGGAGCCGAAGGGACGTTCTCGATGTGCACCTTCTGGTACGTCGAGGCCCTAGCTCGCGGCGGCCGGCTGGATCAGGCCCGGCTGGTGTTCGAGAAAATGCTCACCTACGCGAACCACCTCGGTCTGTACGCCGAGGAGATCGGGCCGACGGGCGAACAGCTGGGCAACTTTCCGCAGGCGTTCACCCACCTCGCTCTGATCAGCGCCGCCGTGAACCTGGACCGCCTGCTTGGATGAGAGACCCGCGCGCGCCGGGACGTCCGGCGCCGTTGGGCACCGCGCGAGCCTCCCACCTGTTCAGCAGCCCGCGGTATACTCGTGCGCTCAAATGTGGGGCGCGGACCGGCCGCCGTGGCACTGAGGCAGTGCGGCAACTGTGGGAACGAGGTTCCCGATAGCCGATTCTGCATTCGCTGTGGCCACCAGCTCGAGGGCGGCCAGCCGGCGCTGTCGCGAGTGACGCGCATCCCGGGCGCATCCGCGGTCGGTCGCGGGCTATCTGGAGTCCTACGGATCGACCCCACCTCGCTCTCCGGAGTCCGGCGGGCGTTCGCCGCCGCTCCCCATGAGAGCGTGCTGCGACCGACGATTGTCTCGACGCTCTTCCCTCAGCTTCCCCGCCCATCCATGGCCGTCTTCCGCGTCTGCCTGGCGCTGGGTGTCGTGCGCCGTGCTCGTCCTGGGCCTCGCGAAGCTCTACCCGGTCGCGCTCGTCGCCGGCAGCACTGCTTCTTCCGATGCTGGTGGTGCTCTACATGGTGGACGTCAACATCTTCGAGCAGATGTCGCTGCCTGTGATCGGTGCGACGCTCGTGTGGGGCGCGGCCACTGGCGTAGGAGTGGCGCTGCTAGCGAAGGCCATCTCGCCGTCCGGCACTCAGGTGTTCGTCCATGGTCACGGCGACCTCATCCTGACGCGCGGCGTTCTGGTGCCGCTTCTGAGCGTGGTGGTGATGCTGGCAGGGCCGCTTGCGTTGCTGCGTTATCCGCGCTTTTCGACGGTGCTCGACGGCGCGACGTTCGCGGCCGCCAGCGCGTCCGCGTTCGGGGGAGCGCTGGCCGTGGTTCAAGCCGTCTCCGTCCTCGGGCAAGGCCTGCGACCACCGGGCTCCGTCGTCCCGTGGCTTGTCCAGCTCGCCTTGATCGCAGTCGCCTTGCCCCTGGTGACGATGGCGACTATGGCCGCCACTGCCGGCGCGGTCTGGCTCAATTTCCGGGCGCCGATCCGCGACCGCCGTGCCCTCGGTCGCCTCGGATCGCTGTATGTCGCGGCGCCGCTAGCGATCGCGATCCTGATCGCGGCGGCGATCGTCCAAATCACCGTCCCGGCCGGCGGGGCCCTGGCGATCATCGCCGCCCTCGGCCTGGTCGGACTCATGTGGCTGAGGCAGGTCATCCATGTCGGCCTGCTGGAAGAGGCTCTCCTGATCGAAGACGCCCCGATCATCAGGTGCGCCAATTGCTCAGAACGCACCAGGCGCGGCAAGTACTGCGAGAACTGCGGCATCTCGCTGTCGGCGCTCCCTTCGAGCCGGTCGATCGTGCAGCCGTCGCCGATCCCCTCAGAACAGTGAGCATCACGTTTCACTGCAAGGAGGGACCGCTCGCTGGCGAGGTGATCGGGTTCGACCGCGAGCTCGAGTTCGGACGCGAGCTACCCGGCTCCGGATCGCTCGGGGGCGACGGCCGCCTGTCGCGCCGTCACGCGCTGGTGTCCCTCGGCAGCGACGGCCGTCCGGTGGTGAAGGACCTCGGCTCGACGAACGGCACGTGGGTCAACGGTGAACGCATCACTGCCAGGAGGATGCTCCGCCACGGCGACGAGCTCCGGCTGGGGCGGAGCACGCTCGAGGTCCAGGTCGCCCCCGACACGCCAGCGACCCGGCCTGATCCCGACGGGACGGAGCTCACGAGCGCCCCCGAGTTGGCGCCGCCGGCGCCCGTCGCTGCTCCGCGACCTGCGGGTGCTCGCCGGTCCGCTCGAGGGCCGTGACATTCCCGTCGGCGACGAGCTGCTGCTGGGGCGCAGCTACGGCGAACCTGGGTCGCTGGGCGGCGACAAGCTACTGTCCCGGCGCCACGCGCGCATCGCGCGCGGCGCCGACGGCGTGTTCTTCGTCGAGGACACCGGCTCGACCAACGGCACCAAGCTCAACCGCGTCGCCGTCCGCGGTGCCCAGCCAGTGGTAGACGGCAATGAGCTCCAGCTGGGCTCCAGCCGGCTCCTGGCGGAGTCGTTTCCGAGGCCGCCGATCCCCGAGCCGCCCCCGAGCGGCGGCGCGCGCCGATCCCCGAGGCGCCCCCGAAGGAGGCACCTCAGATCGAGGAGCCCGTCCCGGAGGAGCCAGCCCCCTCAGCCCGCCCATCTGCAGTTTCGTTCGTACCACAAGGCGCGGCTGACACACGGCTCTCCCAGCGGCGCGTGGTCTGGGCCTTCGCGGTTGTGTTCGCGGTCGCCGCGGCGGTGGCGGTGGCGGTCATAGCGCTGGTGGGTCCCCTTGGCAGCCGTAGCTGCCCGCGGGGCTTTATATGCCATCCGCCGCCCAGAACCCCGCCGTTACGCAACCTGGCGCGGTTCACCGGCTCGCTTGGGTGGCACGTCGAGTACGACTCACAGATCGCGACTCCCGCCACCGAGAGCGTGAGCGGCAACCGCATTGTGCTCACCGAGAGCGGGGCCGTGAACAGCAATCTGGGCCTGCCTCAGGGAAGCATCGGCGTCGTTGTGCAGGGGTTCAGTGCGGCGCAGGCTTCGCCTACCGCGGCGGTCCAGAACCTGGCCGGCACCATGACGGCAAACCTGGTGGGTACCACCCAGGCACCGAGCTCCGATCAGATGTTCTCCAAGCCGGTCCTGGGTTTTCGTCCCGCAGTGGGCAAGGTCGAGGAAGGGTTCCTGCGCACCCCGCAGGGTCCCGGGCAGTTGCTCAAGGTGGCCGTGATGGCCGGGTCATCCGGCGGCGTCACGGTCGCAGCCGGCATGGCGTACCCGGTTCAGCATGGCAACACCCAGCAGAGCAACCCCGACCAGCCGTTGGACCAGTTCGGCGACAACATCCTCGGGACAGTCCGTTTCCCAGGCGACGGAGCCACGTGAGATGCGGACGTCACGCGGCAAACTGCTGATCGCGACAGCCCTGCTCATCCTGGCGGGCGCCGGGACGCTGGCGCTGGCGCTGGCCCCCTCGAGCGGCCATCGCAGCAGCCCGCGCCCGGACCAGGTTCGCCGTATCGGGCCGCTCTCGCGCGGCGCGGTGGGCTTCACCCTAAACCTGCGGCTCCACCAGCGGGAGATCGACGCCTACCTGACACACGTCGATCCCTCGGGGACACGGTTGACCGCAAGCGGCGTTCGGAAGCAAGTTCGGACTGAGCGACGTCCAGCTGGCCGGTCTGCGTCGAGTCCTGTCCCGCCTCGACATCGCGGTGATGCACCTGTATCCGCAGCGGACGGCCATACGGGCGAGCGCGAGCGTCACCCAGCTCCGGCGCGTGTTCGGGTTGCGCTTCGATCAGTTCCAGCTTCCGGACGGCCAACGCTACTTTGCGCCGGAGCAGCCACCGCGAATCCCGCCCGCGCTGGCACCGTATGTGACGAGCCTCGGCGATCTCTCCAACCGTCCAATCCCGGCGGACGACATCCCGGCGAGCGGGCTCACCCCGACGGTGGTGTCCAAGGCGTATGACATCGCGCCGCTGTGGTCTCAGGGCTTCCGCGGGCAGGGTCAGACGATCGCCATCGCTTCGGCGCTCGGCGCCGTGAACCCCGCCGACATCCAGACGTTCGCCAGCCAGAACGGGATCGCAAACCCCCAAATCCAAGTTGTGCCGGTCGACGGCGGCAGCGCATTCGACCCGAGCGCGGGCTCGGACGGGGAGGTCGACCTCGACCTCCAGGTCACCCTCGGAATCGCGCCCGCGGCACGGATCATTGACTACCAGGGGTCGTTGGGGTCGGGAGGCCTCACGCTCGGCCATTCACTGGCGGACATCTACAACCGGATCGAGCAGGACGGTCAGGCACGGATCGTCTCCACCAGCTACGGCATCTGCGAGCAGATGGCCAGCCCCGGCGATCAGCAGCTGGCCGACAATGCGCTCAAGGCGCTGGAGGCAAGTGGTGTGACCGTGTTCATCGCCTCGGGTGACACTGGCGCGTACGCATGTCTCCAAGCTCAGCAGATCCAGCCCGCCTCGAGTCTTCCATCGGGCGCCACAAGCCTCGCCGTCCAGACCCCCACCGACAGTCCATACGCGGTCTCGGTGGGCGGAACCAGGGTCGAGCTTCGCTCCGACGGCGCCTACCTGACCGAGTCGGCCTGGTCGAACCCGATCGGGCGAGCCGGCGGCGGAGGCGGCGTGTCGAACAACGAGCCGCGCCCCGTCTGGCAACAAGGTCCGGGAGTGAACCAGCCGGCAACAAATCCGAACTCCAGGCGCCAAATCCCGGACGTCTCTGGGCCCGCCGATCCCAGCAGCGGCTTTGAGGTCTGCCAGACCCAGCCGAACCAGAGTTCGCCCCAGTGCGCTCCGGGCAACGGCGGGACGAGCGCCGCCGCGCCGTTCTGGGCGGCTTCCATGCTGCTCGTCCAGCAGTACACGGCCGCGCACGGCGCCGGGCCGCTCGCGCGCTGTTTCTCCGGCCCGATCCTCTACGACCTCGCCGACAAGCCACAGCCCGTGCCGCCGTTCCATCAGGTGACGCTCGGGAATAACGGGTTCTACAGCGCCGGCTCGGGCTGGAACTTCGCCACCGGACTCGGCAGCCCGGACGTCTTCAACGTCGCGCAGGATTACGCCGCGTTCCTTCGCGCCCAGCCCAGCCACACATGTCCTTTCTGAGATTGAGGATGCCGAGCGATTGCGAACCGCGATGATGCGCGTCATTGGGCCCGGAGGTGTCCTCGGTGGCTACCAGATCGATCGCGTGGTCGGCCGGGGCGGGATGGGACTGGTATACCGAGCCAGGCAGCGACGGCCCGAGCGGGTGGTGGCGCTCAAGGTGATCGCGCCCGAATTGGCGGCGGATCCCGATTTTCGGGCCCGGTTTGAGCAGGAGTCGTCGACCGCGGCGCTCATCGAGCACCCGAACGTGATTCCGGTCTATGAGGTGGGCGAGGACGATGGCGTGCTGTTCCTGGTGATGCGCTTCGTGCAGGGCGTCGATCTGGGGCGACTGTTGGCGGAACGCGGGCGACTGGAGCCCGAACGCGCCGCGCGGTTGATCTCTCAGGTCGCCGACGCGCTCGATGCCGCACACGCACGCGGACTTGTGCACCGCGATGTCAAGCCGGGGAACATCATGATCGCCGCCCAGGACCACGTCTACCTGACGGATTTCGGGTTGACCAAGCGAACGACCGAGACGCGCGGAGTGACCCGGACCGGGATGGTGGTGGGAACCGTCGACTACATCGCGCCCGAGCAGGTGGAGGGACGCCCGGTCGACGCGCGCACGGACGAGTATGCCCTTGGCTGCGTGGCGTTCGAGGCGCTGTCGGGTTCGGTTCCGTTCGAGCGCGATTCCGACGTGGCGACCATGCTTGCGCACGTCAAGGAACCGGCGCCCAGGTTGCAGGGCGTGCCGGCACCGCTGGCCGACGCAGTGCAACGTGCCCTGTCGAAGCGCCCGGAGGATCGCTTCGCGTCGACGGGCGAGTTCGGACGGGCGGTGGTCGCTGGCGCCGCAGGCCAGACCGTAGACGCGGCAGGGCGGCCTGTCGCGACGGGCGACGAGACGGTCGCCGATCCGCAAGCCACGACCCCGCCTGGCGGGACTCCGGCGAAGCCGGTGGCGGAGCCGCGGGCGGCCGCTCCGGCCGGCCGCCGGCGGCGAGCGAAGCGTTGGCGGCTGGCGGCGGGAGCCGCCGGAGTACTGCTCCTCGCCGGGGCCGGACTCGCGATCGCACTGACCACAGCCGGCGGAACGCCCCGAACCTGCGGCTCGCGCCCGGCGTGCCCCCACCCCACCCCACCGCCGCCCAACCCCAACCGCGCGACCCTGGCACCAGCTACGTCTCCGCCCAAGGTCGATGAATGCGAGCAACAGCTTCAGTTCGGGGCCGACGGTACGGCCGGTCCACCGACGTGCGCAAACGGCGACGTCAACGCGGTGGCGTGGAAGTACTACGCGCAGGGCGGTGACCACGACCGGGTGCTGTCACTAGGGGCGTTCGCCACCCCCACGCTGGCGCTTCAAGCCATGTGTGCGGAGCGGACGACAACGACCGTTCCACAGGAGCTGATGGCCTACCGGCTCGCCCGCGCGTACTACGGATGGAACTTCGCGGTGGATCCGAGCTCCAGTTATCCGGGAGGATGCAGCCAATGAGCAGGTGGGCGTTTGCCGTTGACTTTGGAACTACGTCCACGGCGGCGGCGATGGCTGTCGGTGGGCGGGTGGAGTTGGTTGAGATCGATGGTGGTCGGCGCATGCCGTCGGCTGTCTTTTGGCGGGAGGGGCCGGCGGAGGGCACGGGCCGGTTGGTGTTGGGTGAGCAGGCAGAGGATTTGGCGGTTCGGGCGCCGTGGTACATGGAGCGGACCCCCAAGCGCAGGATCGGCGATGAGTTCCTGTTGTTGGGCGATCAGGAGATCCGGGTTGTTGATGCCGTCGGCGCGATCTTCCGGCGGATGGTGGACGAGGCGATCGCCAGACGGGGCGGCGAGCCGCCCGGCGAGGTGCGCCTGACGCATCCTGTGCGGTGGGGGCGGGCGAGCCTGGGAGCGTTGCGGGAAGCCGCCCGGATCGCGGGGTTCGACAGCCCCACGTTCGTGCCCGAGCCGGTTGCGGCGGCGGTGCACTTCGCGAGCCACCGGCTTTCGCCTGGCGAGCACGTGGCGGTGTACGACCTTGGCGGCGGCACCTTTGATACCGCCGTGTTACGGCGTACGGACGGGTCGTTTGAGGTCGTGGGTGCGCCGGGCGGCGATGAGTACCTGGGCGGTGAGGATTTCGATGAGCGGCTGTACCTGTTTCTTGGCAAGCAGCTGTCGCCGGAGGCCTGGCAGTCGCTGCGCGAGGGCTCGGACCGCACCTGGACACACGCCAACGCCCAATTCCTGGTGGAGGCTCGCAGAGCGAAGGAGATACTCTCGACCAGCCCGGACCACGACCTGTACCTGCCGACACCGGTGGACCAGGAGTTGAACGTCACCGTGGCGCAGTTCCAGGAGCTGATCCGTTCCGATCTGGAGCGATCCGTCGCCGAGCTCAAGCGCACGATCACGTCCGCTGGACTTCAGGCCGCCGACCTCGCCGCCATCTACCTCGTTGGCGGCTCGAGCCGCATCCCGATGATCCCGAAGCTGATCGCCGAGCGGCTCGGGCTCGCCCCCGAAACCCTTGATGACCCCAAGTCGGCCATCGCTCTCGGCGCTGCTGCCCACCTGACGGATGCAGCCGACACGACGCCGGTCCCCGAGCCCGGGCGAGCTCGGCCCAGCCCGGCGACCGAGCTCGCCTCCCAGCCAGGGGAACCCACTGAACTCGCCTCCCAGCCCGGAGCGCCCACCGAGAGAGCGATGGAGCCGACCGAGGAGAGAACGGCGGCCCGCCGCGAGGAGCCCGTGACCCCGGGCGTGCAGGCGGCGCCACCAGCTGAGCGGATAGTCCGGCAGCCCCCTCGGCCGCCGGCCGACGAACCACCGCCAACCCCTGGCGCGCCGGGGTCGCGGCGTGGCTGGATACTGGCCGGCGCACTGGTCGGCTTACTCGTGATTGCCGGCGTGGCGCTGGCCGTGGTGCTCGGCGGAGGGAGCACTAACACAACCACCGTGATCACCGAGGGGGGGACGACGAGGACCGTGACCACCTCGACTCCCACCACCACCCCCCAGACACCAGCCGGTCAGACACCATGTCCCGGCGGTAACGGGCTGTCCGTGAACTCCGTCACGACCTGCCCGTTCGCGCAGAACGTCGAGAACGCGTACCGCGCGAACCCGAGCGCCGGCACCTACCAGGTGTTCAGCCCTGTGACCAATCAGAACTACACGATGACCTGCAACACGGGTGGAGGACTGGTCACCTGCAGCGGCGGGAACAACGCCGGCCTCTCCTTCCCGCAAGCGTGAGCCGACGGGCGCAGGGCTCCGGTGAGTAGATTCGTGCGTGACCGTCGCAGTAGTCCGAGGCGAGTGGAACAACGCTGGCTCCTAGTCTTGCTGCTGCTTGGCGGCGCCGCGGTCGGCGTCCTGGTCGCCGCCGCGGCGGGCGCGTTCAGCACGACCCAACACAGGGTGGTCAGGGTCGTGTCCACGCCGAAGTCGACATCAACGGTGGGTACCAAACCCAAGGCCAGTACGACAACCGCCGGCGGCAGCAGCAGTTCGCCAAGCAATGCCGTCCTCCGTCCCGGGGCTCGAGCTGCCTTCGCCCAGTTCGCCGCCGGGCTTCCCGGGCGTGTCGACGTCGCGATCGCGCCCCTCTCCGACGACCGGGTTGTGGTGCTCGGGAGCGACACGCCCGCCCACGGCTGGAGCACCACGAAAATCCCGGTCCTCGCCGCGTTGCTCCTTGCCCGGGGGTCGGGGGGGCTGACCGCGGCCGAGCGGGGATGGGCGCAGCTGGCGGTCACCCAATCCGACAACCAGTCGATCCTGAACCTGTTTGGGGATCTGGAGTCGCTCGAGGGTGGTCTTTCGGGCGCGAGCAACTACGTTCAGCAGCTATTTCGGCAAAGCGGAGACGACCAGACTGTCGTCGCCACCGCTCCGCCCCCACCGGGCGCCGTAACCACCTTCGGGCAGACCGAGTGGGCGCCCGGACAGGCTGTCAAGTTCTTCCGCGCGCTCGCAGACGGCTGCCTGATTCCACAGTCGCAGACCTCGTACGTGCTGGGGTTGATGCAGCGCATCGTCCCCAGCGAAAGCTGGGGCCTGGGCCAGGCCAGCTTCGGCGTTCCGGTTGCATTCAAAGGTGGCTGGGGCCCGGAACAGTCGGGCTATCTCGTCCGCCAGTCGGGCGTCGTTGACCCCGGCTCGCCAAGCGGCGCCTCGGTAAGCATCGTGGCCTACCCCCCGGCGGGCGGCGATTCGTTCGGTGTTGGCACACAGATGGTCACCCAGACCGCGCAATGGCTGGCGCGTGAGGTCGTCTTGCACGATGCGGGCGGCCGCGTTTGCTGAAGCGACTTCTTGCCATCGGCGCACTTGCCATCGCTGGCTGTGGCTCTTCGTTCGCTCACAGCCCAACCCCGCGCAACCTGCGCGACTGCATCGCGCAGACGCTGAAGCCCCGTTCTGCCCCCGTGGCGTCGGACCCCACTCAGCCCGATGGGTCCAGCGCGGACGTTGAATTTGAGCTCGGCGGCCCGTTCCAGCAGGGCGGCGCAGACGTCGAAGCCCCGTTGTACACGGTCGATCTTTACCTGTTCGACACCCCCGCGGCCGCAACAGCGGCCGCCGGCGCGATTCACGCGACGCAAAACAGAACGCGTTACGCGCTCGGCCGCGCTGTGGTGGCGGATTCGGTCGGGTCCATTGGCCCGACGCCAGCCACGCTACCGCAGCCGACCCAGGCGGCCATCCGGAACTGCCTGCGCCAGACCGGATATCTGTAGCCCGGCGCAATGGCCGGTGTCGCTCAGGACGGCCGCTCCCTCACCACCTCGCGTGCGGGCTTGTCGTCCCGCAGTCCCTGGTAACGCGGCTGGCGAAGCTTCCCGTCCCGGGTCCACTCCGCGAACCCGATCTCCGCTACCAGTTCGGGCTCGGCCCAGCGCGCGTGGCGCGGCGGGTCTCCGGCCTCGAATGGAGAGGTGGGGCGTTGGCGTCGCTCGAGCTCGTCGCCCAGCCGATGCAGGGTCTGGCGGTCAAACCCGGTGCCCACCTTGCCGGCGTAGCGAAGTTTGTCTCGCTCGTAGTACCCAACCAGCAGCGCGCCCAGGCGCTCGCGCGACCCCTTCGGCGCCGTCCAGCCACCGATCACCAGCTCCTGTCCGTGGGCACACTTGAGCTTCAGCCAGTCGCGCGAGCGGGTAGCGACATACGGACTCGACGCCCGCTTGGCGATCACGCCCTCCCAGCCTCGGCGACAAGCGGACCGAAACGCAGTCTCGCCATCGCCGCGACGGTAGGTGCTGTAGCGCAGATCGCCGTGGAAGGCGACCGCTTCCCTCAACCTGGCCTTGCGCTCGAGCAGCGGGAGCGGACGCACGTCTTCGCCGGCCAGCTCGAGCAGGTCGAAGATGTAGTAGTAGATCGCGACCGGGCTCCGTCGCGCGCGCTCGGCGTCGCGGATCTGCATCCGCTGCTGAAGTCGCTCGAAGCTCGTCTGCCCACCCTTGAAGGCCACGATCTCCCCATCGATCAGCAGGTCGGGACCCTTCACCGACAGCGCATCGACCAGCTCGGGGTAGGCCCCATCCATGACACGGCCGGTCCGCGACAGGAGGGTAACCCGCCCGCCCCGCCGCAATGCTCCGCAGCGCTCGCCGTCCAGCTTCCGCTCGAACACCCAGTCCGGGCTTGAGAATGGCTTGTCGCTGAGGACAGCCTTCATCGGGAGGTAGGGGGAGGGCGTCACAGCGACCCCAGCCTACGCCGTTTACCATCGGCTGGTGTTCGAGGGCTGACGGCCGCGGCTGGGTGCGCTGGGCGGACTGTGCTGAATCCGCGCCGCGCGTTCGCGGCATTCCCGCCGCGTTCGCCTCCGATATCGTCGCGGCGTGTCCACGACGACCGGGGACCGGGATCCCGCCGCCTTCCCATCGCCGAGCGAGTCGTCGATCGCCCGGGACGCGAAGCTCGACGGCCCCGCCGCCGAGCGGCGCGCGCGGGCCCGTACCATCGACTGGTTCGACCTCCTCCTGCTGGCTGCGTTTGCAGCGCTGTCGATGTGGGTGCTGGTGGTCAATCTCTACTACGCACACTCCCACGGCCTGGTGTGGACAGGGGTTGACGGGAAGCTCCCCGGCGACCAGTTGACTTACCTGGCCTGGACGCGGGATGCGTCGCGTCACGTGCTGGTCTCCGATCTCTTCGTTCCATGGCCGACGCCACACGACTACTTGCAGCCGATGGTCGCGATCTCAGGCGGGCTGGTGGCCCTTGGAATGGCGCCCTGGCTGGCGCTGCTGTTGTGGAAGCCGATCGCGGTGGCGGCGCTGTTCTTCGCCGTGCGCGCGTACTGCCGGCGAATGCTTGCTGGTCGCTGGGAGCGACGCGTGGCGCTCATCTTGGCGCTCTGCGGTGCGGGGGTGTATTACGTGGTAGGCGACCAATGGCTGCCGTTCCTGAGCTGGGGCTATCCCTATAACTTGATGGCGGTCGCAGCCCTGGCGGGAGGGCTGTTGGCCTACGACCGTGCACGACAATCCAACCGCCTTCCCTGGCTCGCGGCTGCGCTAGGCCTCCTAGCCTGCTGGCTCAATCCGTGGGAGGGTGAAGTTCTGCTCCTGCTCGTTCTCGGCGGCGAGCTGCTCGCGCTCGGACAGGGTCGGGAGTGGGGCCCGAGGAGGCTGTCGCTGCCCGCACTGATGATCGTCGCCACGGCATTGCCTCTCGTGTACTACGCCGCGCTATCGCATCTCGACCGCGAATGGCGGCTAGGCCACGGGGCGATCATGCAGGGGTGGTCATTGCCGTGGCTGCTGCGGCCGCTGGTCCCGATGCTCGCGGCCTCCGCGCTCGCGTATCTGCGCCGCCCGCGCAGTTTTCTATCCGCTGTGACCATGGTCTGGCCGCTGGCGACACTGGCCGCGTGGGCGCTCAACCAGACCCCCTTTGGTGGCTGGTCGTCGCGCTCGTGGAGCGGGATCACGATCCCGCTGGGGGTTCTCGCCGTCCAGGGGGCGCGGAACATCGGCTTCGGCCGCCTCCGGGCCAGGTGGGCACTTGGTGGGCTCGCGGTCTGTGCGGTCACGATCCCGGCGGCGGTGAGAATGATGGGTGGCGTCTCACCTCCCGCGTCCCACGATGTGAACTTGATCAGCTCCTCTCAGGACCGCGCTCTGCGCTACCTGGCCTCGGATCGAACGTCCGGCGCCGTGCTGACCGATCGTCGGCTGGGAATCGTGGTTCCGGCCGCGACCGGCAGACGCACCTACGCCGCTCGTTCGTGGTTTTGGGCCCAGCCCGGAGAGCTTGACCGTGCCAGCGCTGCCCAGAGGCTGCTCGACGGTCCATCCTCGTGGGCGCCCTCTCAACTCGGGCCTCCGGGCGCGCCGATGAGCGACGGCGACGCACAGCACTTCGTGCTCAGCACCGGTGTGCGATTCGTGATCCAGGATTGCGGTTCCCGGGCGAACCTCCGGCGCTCCCTTGCAGCGATCACCCGGGCGATGCATCGGTTCGGGTGCGCGACGGTGTTCGAGGTCGCCTGACCTGTAGGTTCCCGCCGATCCTGAAGGCGAAGCCAATGATGGGCGACGCGACTCTCCGCCGCCGCCGGTGTTGAAGTCGGGGGCGGCCCAACCAACAGGAGCTTGAACTGATCAAGAGGCTATGCGTCGCGCTGTTGGCCCTCGCTGTCGTCGGTGCGATCGCGGTTCCCGTGGTCGCCCAGGCCCCAGCAGGACCCCCGTCACCGCCATCGGCGCTCGACGTCCTGCCGTTCCCTGGCACGCCGGACGCCTCGCCGCAAACGGCGATCAGCTTCCCGGCCCTGTCCGCCTCGCAGCTCCGTTCGGTCACCGTCACCGGATCGCGCAGCGGTATTCACAGCGGCCAGCTGATCGCGCTCCCGAACGGACGGGGCACTGCGTTCACGCCCGCCCGGCCGTTCGCGAACTCGGAGCGCGTGACGGTCCGGGCGACCCTTAGCTCTAAGCAGATGATCAGCTTCTCGTTCGGTGTGGAGGCTCCGCTGGCAAGGGGTCCGCTGCTCCCAGACTCGCTGCAACCGGCCGTCCGCCACGACGTGCGCGACGCCAACGGCTTTACGCACAGCTTCCGCTCTAAGCCAGGCCTTCACCCCCCGATCGAGTGGCTCTCCGGTGCCGACTCCGACCCGGGGTCGGGCTACATCTTCGCCGACGCCCAGAACACGATCCAGCCGGGACCGATGATCCTGGACCCGGCCGGCCACCTGGTCTGGTTTGAGCCGCTCCACCACAGTGCTGCCCTCAACGTTCAGGTGCAGGGCTACCAGGGTCGCTCGGTCCTCACATACTGGCAGGGCTACGTCATCCCACCTGGCGTCGGAGTGGGGACGGACGTGATCCTCGACCACTCCTACCAGACGGTGGCCACGGTCAACGCCGGCAACGGCTATCAGACAGACCTGCACGAGTTCCAGATCACCCCCCAGGGCACGGCCCTGATCACGGCCTATGCACCGGTGACGGCCAATCTGCATGCCCTTGGCGGTCCACGCAACGGTTTCGTGCTCGACTCCATCGTCCAGGAGGTAGACATAGCCAGCGGCAAGGTGCTGTGGGAATGGCACGCCTACGGCCACGTCCACCTCGACCGAGTCCTACGCGGGCAAGCCAACCGCCAAGCCCTACGACTTCTTCCACGTCAACTCGGTGCAGCAGCTACCGAACGGCAACCTGCTGGTCTCCGCTCGGCACACGTGGGCCGTGTACGAGATCGACAAGCGGACGGGGAAGATCCTGTGGGCGCTGGGGGGCAAGCACTCGAGCTTCAAGATCGGCCCGGGCGCCAACTTCGCCTGGCAGCACGACGCCCAGATGCAGCCCGACGGCACGATCACCGTGTTCGACAACGGTGCCGGCACCTACAAGAGCGAGAACCAGTCGCGCGCGCTCCGGATCCGCCTTAAACGGCCAGCGGGCCACACTGGTCCGCGCCTACCCACACAAGCCGTCATTGCTATCCGAGAACGAGGGAAACGTGCAGGTCTTGCCCGACGGCAACCTGTTCGTAGGCTGGGGCAATTCCCCGTACTTCAGCGAGTTCCGCTCTGGCGGCCGCCAGCTTTTCAGCATCCGCCTGAACGCGCCGCTGCAGTCCTATCGCGCCTATCGGTTCGCGTGGTGGGGACAGCCGACCGTCCCGCCGAGCATCGCGGTCTCGGCCACCACCGGCGGCGCTCAGGTGTACGCGAGCTGGAACGGCGCCACCGCCGTCGCCTCCTGGCAGGTGCTCGCCGGTCCGAGCCCGAGCTCCCTTGCCCCCGTGGCCCGTGCCCAGCGCAGCTCATTCGAGACGGTGCTGTCCGCCCCCAACCCCGGGCCCTATTACGCCGTTCAGGCGCTCTCAAGCGACGGCCGCGTGCTCGGCACCTCAGCCCCCGTCCACAGCTGAGCCCCGAGGCTCAGGACGATGCGCTAACTACTCGGCAGCGCCGGCCAGCAGCTCGTCCAGCGTCGCCCCGCTGTGGACCGATTCGGGGCGCTGCGCGGTGACATCGGATCCGGGCAGAGCGAATTCGTCACGACGCTTGATCAACAGCCACTGTGCCTTGTCGCCTGCGCGGGTTCGCTGTAGCGCAAAGCCGCCGCGCAGCTTCTGCCCGTGAAGCACGAATACGGCGTGGCCGCGGGCAAGCGCCTCCGGCCAGGGCACGCGCCCACCCTGCTCGTAGTGGCCCTTGTCCCAGATGATCACGCCGCCGCCTGCACCATGACCCTCGAAGTCGTTGTGAGCCAGGGAGTGATCCCCCACCTCCACCGCCAGGCGCTTCACCGTGGGATCCATCGACGGCCCCTTGGGAACGGCCCACGAGCGCATCACCCCCTCGACCTCGAGCCGGATGTCGAAATGATGAGCGGTGGCCTGGTGCTCCTGGACCACGAACACACCGGCCGGAATGCCGCGGATCGCGAACTGTTCGTGCCCCTCGACGCGGGCAGCGCCCTCGGTGACCATGACGGTGGCTGCCATCGAGCGAACCGACTCCGCCAGTTCCTCGAGCGCAGCGGCTCTGCCCTCCGCGTGTACGCACAGCCCGCCGTCGTCCATCAGGCGGACCCATCCCCGTAGGCCAAGCCGACGCGCCCGAGACTGAATGTCCTGGCGAAGCGAGAGATCCGAAACCTCGCCGGCGATCGAGATCCGCGTAGCCTCCGCGTCGCTCACGCGTTGATGGTAGGTGGCAGGGCGAGCGCGGGTTGGCGGCTACGCCGCTGACTCTGTAAGCGCCGCTTCGCGCTGACTGCCGTCGGCCGACACAACGCTCACCGCTCCCCTCGCTCGGCCGGGTCGGCCGCCGAGATCCAGCGCGACGTACCAATGGTCGTCGCGTGGAACCTGCAGCCGCACCGGAGAACGGCGCTGGAGTCCGCCGATGAAGGCGAAGCGGAGCCCGACTCGGTAGCGCTCGAAGTTCCGGCGGTCGAGCAGAAGCACATTCGGCGTCGAGCCGCGTAGGCGGACGACGACAGTGTCGCCCGCACCCAGCTCGCCCAGGTCGTAGTAGGCGTATCTGAACCGGTAGTTCATCGATCAGTTGCTGGTCGTGACTTCCGTCGGGAGAGGCTCCTGAGCCTCTTTCATCAGGTTGCGCTTGATGTAGCTGCGGTTCTTCGCCAGCTGCCTGGAAATCGGTGTCTTGCGGATCCCGTGCAGGTATCCGATGCACCAGTCGAGTTGCTGAAGGGCATCCTCAGCAGCCTGGCGGTAGCGCTCCTCGCGATCTGAGGCCATTTCAGTCCTCCCTTTCGCGCTTTCCGTCTCCTACCCTTACGTACCCGTCGTCCCCGCTGACAGCGCGCTCTGGACGGATGTTTTAGAGTCGCTGCATGACGCTCGTGGTGATGACCGGAGCTACACGCGGCATCGGCCGCGCGGCGGCGATCGAGCTGGCGAAGCGGGGGGCGGAGGTCGTGGTCGTCGGTCGTGAGCGGGAGCGTGTCGAGGCCGTGGCCCGTGAGGCGCAAGCTGCCGACGGCGGGGCGCCCGTCCACACTCACGTCGCCGACCTCGCGCTGATGGCGGACGTGCGGGCACTGGCCGAGGAGCTTGGCCAACGCCACGAGCGGATCGACGTGCTCGCCAACAACGCCGGAGCGCTGTTCGCCTCGCGCAAGCTCACCTCCGAGGGATTCGAGCAGACGCTCGCGCTCAACCATCTGGCGCCATTCCTGCTCACGAACCTGCTGCTCGACCGGCTCGACGGCGGCCGGGTGGTGACTACCACCTCGGACGCGCACACCGGCGGTCGGCTCGATCTCGATGACCTTCAGTCGGAGAAGTCGTATTCCGCGATGCGCGTGTACGGCACCACGAAGCTCTGCAACATCCTCTTCACGCGCGAGCTCGCCAAGCGCGTGCCCCAGCTGAACGCCAACTGCTTTCACCCTGGCACCGTCCGCACGGGATTCGGCAAGAACGAGAACGGCATCTGGAAGGTGCTGACGACGGCGGCGGGACCGTTCTTCCGCTCCCCGGAGCGCGGCGCGCGCTCGCTGGTTTGGCTCGTCACCTCCGAGGAGGGCGGGATGCTCTCAGGGGAGTACATCCACGACGAGAAGGTCGAGCAGCCCAGCGCGGCCGCCCAGGACGCGGACACGGCGCGGGCGCTTTGGGAGCGGACCGCGGCGCTGGTCGGACTGCCGGCGGACGCCGTCGCGTAGCGGTTGGTGGAGCAGGCCGCTGACCATCGGCAGCTGATGCGCGCCGCCATCGAGCGCGACGGCGACGGCCAGCGTTCGCTCATCGAAGGCGATCAGAAAGCGGCCCGTCAGGCGTTCACGGCAGCGGCGGAGCTCTACCGACGGTCCTGGGAGGCGGCGCCGCCCAGAAGCTACGGCCGGCTGGTGGGGATGCTCAAGTCGGCGATCCTTGCGGGCGGTGGCGAGGCCGAGGCCGACTATGCGGGCATCGCGCTCGCTCAGGAGGAGGACCCCTCACCGACTGCCTCCTACGCGCTGGCGATCGCGGCGTTGATCGTCGGCGATGACGATGGGGCCAGGCAATCCGCCGCTCGCATGCGTGCAGGATCCGAGGCCTTCGGACGCACCTCTGACGCGATAGCGGCCCTCGCCGACCGCGGCGATGAGGAGTTCGCGCACTCGCTGCGGGCGATCGTCGAGGATTTCTCCAAGCGCGAACAATTCCTCACAAACGTGCCGGTGGCCGATACGGCCCTGATGCTCGAGCAGCTGGCCGAGCGTCGCGGGATGTCAGCGGAGGTCGAGAGTCCGCTGCTCCCGAAGTAGATCGCGCCAGAATCGGCGTGTGGCGAACGCCGGCGCTCGTTGCAGCGATCTACCGGGAGCGAGAGCCCGAGAAGCTGAGCTGGTATGAGCCGGTGCCGGAGACGTCTCTGTCGGTGATCCAGGAAGCGGGCCTCCCCCTGGGCGCGGCAATTCTCGACGTGGGAGGCGGAGCCTCGAAGCTTGCGGGCCAGCTGCTGGCCGCTGGCTACCGGGACGTGACGGTCGTGGACATCGCGCCTGAGGCGCTCGGGCGGGCGCGCGCCGAACTGGGACCGGATGCCGACCGGGTGACCTCGATCGAAGCGGACATCCGCTCGCATGACTTCGACCATCAGTTCGATCTGTGGCACGACCGGGCGGTCTTTCATTTCATGGTCGCGCCGGGCGACCAAGGCCGGTACGTGAGCGCTCTGCGCCGCGCACTGCGGGCGGGCGGTCACCTGATCATCGCCGCGTTCGGTCCGGAAGGCCCCACCCAGTGCAGCGGGCTACCCGTCGCTCGCTATGCAGCGGCTGACTTATCGCAGGTCTTGGGAGAGGAGTTCCAGTTCGTCTCCTCGCGTCTCAAGCAACATCGGACACCGGGCGGGCGTGACCAGCAGTTCCTTTACGCTCACTTCCGGCGCGGGCCGGAGAGTGATCCTCAATCGACGAAGCAGTAGGAGTCGCTCGAGGCGTCGCCGCCCTGGAGGCGGACCTGATGGACCCTGAGCCCGCGGAAGTCCTCGCCGTTAGGAAAGAACCTCGTGTTGACCTCCATACCGCCTTGCTCGGGGTCGGCGTCGACGCGCGCCATCCAGGCACCTACACCGTCGGGATAGAACACCTCGTCCCACGAGGCGTACAGGGAATTGGTGAAGTAGATGCGCCGGCCGTCACGGCTGATCTCCACCATCTGAGGGCCGCCGCGGAGACCTGATTGCGGGGCCGAGGGATGGGGAGTCTCCCGGGCGATCCCTCCCAGGTGCACGGATCCCGTCTCCTTGGGGTTCTGGGGGTCGCTGACGTCGTACTGCTTGAGCTCTCCCGTTCCCCAGCAGGAGACGTACAGCCACCGGTCATCGACCGAGAGGTCGATGTCGCTGATCAGCGGCGGGACGGCGCCGAACGGTTGCAGGGCGGGAGGAAGCTCGGAGGCCTCGGCCGGCTCTGCCGGGATCGTGATCGCCTTCTTCGCGGTCCAGCGCTCGCCGTCGCGGTGCCACAGCCAGACCGATGCAGAGAGGTCTTCGACGCTGATCACTACCCCGACGAATCCCCAGGCCTTGCGCGGATCGTGAGCGGGCCTCAGCTCGAGCACCATCTGGTGCTCGTCGCCCAGGTCGATGCGTTGAATGAGCCGGCCCTCCGACAGGCTCCAGAAGTCGAGGTGATGACCGAAGCGCCTGCCCAGCAGATCCTCCGGGTTGAGGCCGTTCTCGATCATCGATGGGGTCGCCCACTCCGAGGTGATCGCGACGTCGTCGTTCAGGTGCCACCACACGTCGTAGGCCAGGAACTGGTCGCCGCGATCCGTCTCCCAGGCCCCGGTGACCTCGAACGTGTCGTGATCGATCAGGGCCACCCCTCCCGGGCCTTCGTCGCCGTTCGCGCCACCCAGGTTGGACATGAAGATCCCGCCGGGCCCGCAGTGCACGGTGTGGGGGCGCGAGTAGCCGGCCTTGGTGGCGAGCTCCTCGGCCTCGATGGTGCGGATCACGTGTGGCTGGCGCGGGTCAGGCTGGGTGTCGAGGACGTGGGTGCGCGAGGAGCGAATGCCGGGCACGATCAGGTAGCGCCGCTCCAGGTTGCTGTGGTCGTGTCCCTGGTGGCAGAGCGCGCTGGAGCAGGCGTTCCAGCCGAAGTGGTGCAGCTCGTTTCCGGCGCTCGGCAGCTCCGCCCAGCCGACCACCTGGCCGTAGCTGGAGGACGCGTCGTCGCAGTCCACGACCGCGATCGCGTCTTGCTGCTGGCCCTGTGGGTCAAACGCCGCCACGTAGGCCAGCTGCTCGGGCGGCGCCGCGATCGCCGCCGCGGGTGAGCGGTAGAAGGTGGGATCCAGTGACTCGGGCACGTTGTGAGGTGGAATCTAGCTCAGAGCCCGACCGCGGCGAGGGAATCGAGATCGTCGATGGCGGCCCCGATTCGCTCGATCATCGCCAGGCTGGTGTCCGGGGGCTGGAAGTTGGGCTGAAGCCGGGAGCGGCCGATCGTGTAAAGCCAGGCGAAGTAGGGGTACAGAGTCGCCTGCCGGTAGGCCATCCAGGCCGCATCGCGGGGGATGGCGTCGCCGCCGGCGGCGGCGAGGCGCTCGAGGTAGAAGTCGAGCAGGTCTCGTTCCCACAGGCGGCGGTGTTCGACCTCCAGCGCGGTGGCGACGAGGTAGGCGTAGTCGTGAGCCCAGGAGCCCTGGAGCCCGACCTGCCAGTCCACGATGCCCATCGTTTGCGTTTGCGTCGAATAGGTGTTGGCAATGTGCAGGTCGCCGTGGAGGTAGGTCCGCGGTCCCCGGCTCAGGGTCTGCATCGACCGTCTCATGCCGTCGTAGAGGTCGTCCTGGCGACGGCGCAGGACCGAAGGAATCACCGCTCGGGCCCGCTCGGCACCGACGCGCGTCCGGTCGGCCAGCGCGATCAGCGAGTCGATCACCCGCATCTGATCGGCGGGTGTCTTCAGCCATCGCCACTCTCCGAGCCGCGGGCTGTCCCACAGGGCCCCGTGCCAGGTGGCCGCGCTTGCCAGCAGGTCCTCGATCTGCCCACGGGTGATCGCCGTCGACGGTCGCCAGAAGCGCGCTCCCCGGGTGCTGGCCACGTCCTCGGTCACCACGATCGAGCGCCAGGAGCGGGGATCGACGGCGGCGAAGTAGCCGATCGGCGCCTCGATCTCGAGCCTCGGACGGACGTGTGTGTAGAAGCCTGGCTCGCCCTCGATGAGCCCTCCGAGACCAAGCATGAGCCGCTGCGCGACGGTGGTCGTGCACTTGACGAACAACCTGGTCGGGAGACGCGCCGCGGCGCCGGCTTCGTTATAGGCGACCTCGAGCGCGCCCCGGGTCGTGGTCCCGGTGCTGGTGGCGCGCGCGGCGACCGACCGCACCCGCGCTTCCGGTCTGCCCGGGCAGAGCACCGCGGTCAGCCACGCCGCGCTCAACTCCTGCGGTGATCGCGGCACGTCCTCGCCGCTCAGCGCCCGCACCGGGCGCACGCGTTCGTGGACACCGGCCAGCACCACCTGCGCCACGCGGTTAAGCGCCCTTGGCTTGGTCAGGAACTGGTCCGACCTGCGGTCCTCGCTCGGCGAGGTCACCATGCGATCCGTAGTTTCCTGCAGCCGGTCCGCGGGGACCAGCGGACGCCAGGCTGCAAGGGAGATCCTAGGCTGATGGCATGACTGCCGAGTCCGAGAACGAGATGCGTGAGTTGTCCCGCGACGAGTGCCTGCAGCTGCTCGCGTCCCAGACCTTTGGCCGGGTCGCAGTCAATCTCGGTAATGGCCCGCCGGTCATTCGGCCGGTCAATTACGCCTTCGACGAGGCCTCGCAGTCGGTCGTTTTTCGCACGGCGGATGGCTCGAAATTCCACGCCTTGGTGCGTTCCGCTGTGGCGGCGTTTGAGGTCGACCGGGTCGAGGGAGCCTCACACACCGGCTGGAGCGTGATCGTCCAGGGCGTCACCGACGAGCTCACGCACCCGAGGGAGGTACGGCGCCTCGAAGGCCTCGGCCTAGCGCCGTGGGCCCCAGGAGAAAAGGCGCACTGGGTTCACATCCGCGCGTGGACGGTCTCCGGCCGGCGGATCGTTGTGACCGCCGACGGCGTTCCCCGCGACGGCGACCGCGAGTAGCCGAGTACTACGTAGTTTTCCGCAACACGTTTACGGCCCGGTCCCGGTGGCAGGCCGCCGGTACCGACGTAGCCTCGAGATGTATGAGTTCTTCCACTCCAAAGTCATCGTTCGACGTGCTGATTGCCGGGGGCGGTGTAGCCGCGCTCGAGGCGGCGCTCGCCCTGCGGGAGCTCGCAGGCGACCGGGTCAACACGAGACTGCTCGCTCCAGAGCCCGAGTTTGTCTACCGCCCGATGCGGGTCCGGGAGCCGTTCGCTTACAGCGAGGCTCAGCGCTACTCCCTCCAGGACATCTCACTAGATATCGGGGTCGAGCTGATCCAGGACAGCTTCAAGCGGCTCGATGCGCAGCAATCGATCGTCCACACGGAGGGCGGCGCGACGCTTGGATACGACGCGTTGCTGCTCGCGATGGGGGCCCGTCTGAGCCCCGCATTCGGTCACGTGCTTACGATCGACGATCGGCGACTTGACGAGCAGTATCACGGGCTCATCCAGGACGTCGAGGGTGGCTACGTTCACTCGTTGGCTTTCCTGGTCCCCACGCCGATGCCGTGGCCACTGCCGATCTACGAGCTGGGACTGATGACGGCGACTCGGGCCTATGACATGGGCGTCGATGTCTCGATAACCATCGCCACCCCAGAGGACGCTCCGCTGGCCGTGTTTGGCACGGCAGTCAGCGAAGCTATTCAGCGCTTATTGGAGGAGCGCGACATCCTGATGCTGACTTCCGCACACTGCGGTGTTCCGGAACAAGGCCGGGTATCCGTGCACCCGGGAGCACGAACGCTCCACGTGGACCGGGTGGTGGCGCTGCCGCAGCTCTCGGGGCCCTCCGCGCCCGGGGTTCCGGGCGACGCGACCGGTGGCTTTATCCCGATCGACGCCCACTGTCAGGTTCGAGACCTGGAGCGGGTGTATGCCGCAGGCGACGCCACGGACTTCGCCGTCAAGTACGGGGGCATCGCGGCCCAGCAGGCGGACACCGCAGCCGAAGCAATCGCCGCGCTCGCCGGTGCCCCAGTTCAACCGCACAAGTTTCACCCGGTGATCCATGGCATTCTCCTGGGAGGAAAGAAGGCTCTGTACCTGAGCGCCCACATCACGGGTGGGCATGGCTCGAGCTCCGAGGTCAGCGACACCCCGACATGGTCGCCGCCGACGAAGATCGCCGCTAAGTACCTTGCGCCGTACCTAGAGTCCCGAACCGGGCCGCGGTACGTTGATGCTCGTGCGCGACGCCGACTCGCAGGAACGACCTGAAGCCGGAGGAACAGAGCCGATCCGGGTCGTGATCGCCGACGACCATTCGGTGGTCCGTCGCGGGTTGCGACAAGTGCTAGAGGCCGAAGACGGGTTCGAGATAGTCGCCGAGGCCGGAGATATCGACGGCGCGAGGCGATACGTGCGCGGTCACCACCCCGACGTGCTCGTGCTCGATCTGAACATGCCCGAGGGATCGAGCCTCGACGCGGTGCCAGACATCCTGGCGCAGAACCCCGACACGCAGATCGTGGTTCTGACCATGCAGAACGAACCGGCCTATGCCCGCCAGGCGCTGGGCGCCGGCGTCCTCGGCTATGTGTTGAAGGATGCGGCCGACGCCGAACTGGTAGAGGCAGTCCGACGGGCTGCGGCCGGCGACACATACCTAAACCCCCGTCTCGGAGCGAAGGTCGCGTCTGAGCCGCCGCCGGGTCCGCCCGACGGCCTGTCCGAACGGGAGGTCGAGATCCTGCGGATGGTGGCGCTGGGGCACACGAACAACGAGATCGCCGAACAGCTGTACCTCTCGGTGCGCACCGTTGAGACCCACCGGGCGCATATCCAGCAGAAGCTCCGGCTCAGCTCGCGCTCGGAGCTCGTGCGCTACGCGCTCGAGCACGGGTTAGTCCAGACCTGAGACCCGCCGCGTCCAGACCTGAGACCCGCCGCGCGACTACTGCCGGACTAGCTCGGCGCGCCACTGGCGACGCTTCGATTCGTAGTTCGCCGGAAGCGCACCGTCGAGCGCTTCTGCCGCGTCCAGCGCATTGAGCGCGGCGCCGTAGTCGCCCCAGCGCGCGTCGCATTCCGCTAGGAGCAGGGCTAGCTCCAGCGCGTCGTTGAAGTCCTCGTCGGGGACGGTCCGTCCGCTGACGGCAGCACGGTCGATCAGCGGCTCTGAGCCGAGCGGCCGTGGGCGAGCCGTGGCGAGGAAGGGACTCAGGTAGCGTCCGGCGATTTTTGCCGGAGGCCACCACAATGGTTGCCTCGCCGCAGATGACACGTCGTGCGTTGTCGGCCGGAGCGGTGTGGCCTCGATCGCCACCGTCGCCTGGCGCGGCAGACGTTGCGGCTCGGCACGCAAATACAGAGGTGCGCCGTCGGTTAGCAGAAGGCCCCGCAACACCGGGTTGAACGGCGTCGGCGTCAGCTGCGCCCCCAGTTCCGCTGCGATCGATTCGGCCACCGCGTCCGCTTGCTGAGCGGCGAGGCCTCCTTGCTTGAGTGGGAAGGCGGTGACGTCGCCAGCGGCGTAGACATCGTCCTGGCCTCTCACGCGCCCATGAGCGTCCACAGGGATGAAGCCGGCCTCATCTTGCGGAAGTCCAGGCAGCCGTGGCCCCGCTAGCTGCGGCAGAGTTATCACCCGGTCGACGTACAGGTCGCCGCCCCCAGCCAGCACAAGAGCCTTGCCGCGCACCAACGCCGGCCGCGAAGAATGTTCGCAGCCAGATGCCGTGCGCCCTCAGCATCACTTCGATCGCCCGTACAGCGACCGGCCCGAATAGCTCGAGCGGCTCCTCCTCGGGGGTCACGACCCACACCTGGACGGCGCTCCCACGCCGCTCCCGAAGATGAGTTGCTGTCATCAGCGCTAACTCGTAGATCGGGAGCGTCCACATTCGCTCCGACGGCAGCGTCAGCGCCACCGATCGCGCCGCACCCGTCGCCAGCTCCTCCAGCAGGTCTCGCAGCGCAGCGACGTCCTCGCGACCCCGGAAGGTGAGGGCCCCGGGCAGCGTCTCGCGCGGCCTCGCTCCAGCAGCGACGATCAGTGCGTCGTAGGCGATTCGCTTGCCGTTGGCGGTGACGCAACGTGATCGTCGGCTTCGACGCTCGCCAGCGAGTCCCACGCGATCTGCGCACCGCGGTCGCAGCCAATGATCTCAGCGAGGTCATAGGCCGTGCTTCGCCGCGTTCGAATGCCTCAGCGACGGTGACCGGGCGGTAGAGGAACTCGCGCTCGCGGGCGATGAGCGTGATCTCCACCCGGTGAGGAACGAGCTCATGCAGCGCGAGCAGGTCTCGATCGCCGCCACTCCCCCTCCGGCGATCACGATATGCGTTCGGTCCGACTCATCGTGGAGCTCTTAACCCTCTTCTGGCAACGGGTATGCCTCCGAAAGTGCTTGAGCTGACGTGATCTCGCCCCGCCAGTAGACGAATCTCCCTTCCGGGAGGTCCCAGTACACCTCGCCCCGCGTTGGCATCCAAATACCGCCGAGAAAGTCGTAATCGCTTAGATCACCGCCCCAGGCCGCCTGCACAGAGCGCCCGTTGACGGTCCCCGGCCTGGCTTCGGCGGTGCAGCGTGCGATGTCACCCGCTTCGTTGAACTCGAGCCGCACAGTCGCATGCCGATCGCCGACCGCCGTCGCGACTTCCACCTGCTTCTCGTCGCTCTCGCCCCACTCGAGCTCGCGATTTGCAGCCATCGCGTGCGGGACCCAGGGAAGCTCGGCCAGGTAGCGGTACGCCTCGCCGAGGTCGACGTCTGGGCCGGATTGGGTCTGAAGCGGTAGCCCCAGCGCGCGGAGCCTGAGCGCACCCCGTCCGCGCGAGAATCCGTCCGTCACCTTGAGCGAAACGACTGGAGCGACTGAGAACCGTGCCTCCCAGGAGAACGCGACCTCGGTCACGCCGAAACGCTCAACAGCGATGAATCGCATCGCCTTGGCGGCTGGGTTTCTGAACATCTCGCCGGTCTGGGTGATGGCCACCTGCCGCACCACTCCGCCGTCTGCCGGCAGCGCTCGGTCCAGGTAGTGCTCGATCACACCGGGCAGTGGAGTTCGAGCGCTCGCCTCGGGCATCGGTTGCATCATCGCGGGTGAGCCTACGGACGGTCGACTCTGACTCCATCCGTGCCGTCCCCGAGCCGCGGTGCGGGTTCCCACGGACCCCGCGAGCGTCGCTCGTGGGTAAATGGTGATCATGACAACACACCGAATCAGAACGCGCCCTATCGAGCCACGAGCTGCACCGGATCGACGCCTGGTGGCGCGCGGCCAACTATCTCTCGATTGGACAGATCTACCTGCTCGACAACCCTCTGCTACGCGAGCCCCTTCGCCCCGAACACTAAAGCCGCGGTTGCTCGGTCACTGGGGCACTACGCCCGGGCTGAACTTCATCTACGCCCACATGAACCGCGCGATCCGCGCGCGGGGAATCGGCGCCATCTACGTCACCGGCCCGGGGCACGGCGGCCCAGGTCTCGTCGCCAGCGCCTACCTCGACGGGTCTTACACCGAGGTCTATCCGCACATCGGTCGCGACGAGGAAGGGCTGTGGCAGCTGTTTCGCCAGTTCTCGTTCCCTGGCGGGATCCCGAGCCACGTCGCGCCCGAGACGCCGCGCTCCATCCATGAGGGCGGCGAGCTAGGGTACTCGCTGCTTCACGCGTACGGCGCCGTGCTAGACAACCCCGAGCTGCTGGCTGTGTGCGTCGTCGGCGACGGTGAGGCCGAGACCGGAGCGCTGGCGGCGAGTTGGCATTCGAACAAGTTCCTTGACCCGGTGCGAGACGGCGCCGTCCTACCCGTACTGCACCTGAATGGCTACTATATCTCTAACCCCACGGTGCTCGCCCGGATCGAACCGCGTCGAGCTACCAATCACTTCTCGAGGGCTACGGGTACGCCCCTCGGTTCGTGGAGGGATCGGAGCCGGAGGAGATGCACCAACTGATGGCCGCAACGCTAGACGAGGTACTCGACGACATCGCTGACATCCACCGGCGAGCGCGGGAGCACGGTGACCCGACCCGGCCGAGGTGGCCGATGATCGTGCTGCGCACGCCCAAGGGCTGGACCGGGCCCGAAGGAGGTCGACGGACTCCCCGCCGAGGGCTCGTTTCGCTCCCATCAGGTGCCGCTCTCGGAGGTGCGCACAAATCCCGAGCACCTTGCCCAGCTCGAGGCGTGGCTGCGCTCCTACCGGCCCGAGGAACTGTTCGACGCAGGACGGAGCGCGTGCACGCGGAGGTCACCGGCCTCGCGCCGGCGGGCGAGCTGCGGATGAGCGCCAACCCCAACGCCAACGGAGGTCTGCTGCCGCGCGAGCTGGAGCTGCCCGACTTCCGCGACTACGCGGTGGACGTGCGCGAACCAGCGAAGAGCTCGAGCGAAGCAACGCGCGTGCTAGGTGCCTCGCTACGCGACGTGATTCGCGCTAATCCAGACCGCTTCCGCATCACGGGGCCGGATGAGACGGCGTCAAACCGGCTGTCGACGGTGTTCGAGGCCACCAACCGTGCGTGGGAGGCCAAGCGCTCGAGACCGACGATCACCTGGCGCCAGATAACCACGTGATAGAAATCCTCTCCGAACACCTATGCCAAAGCTAACTCAAAAGCTATCTGCTATCCAACCGCCATAAGCTATTCAACTGCTACGAAACATTCATCCACATCGTCGACTCGATATTCAACCAACACACCAAGTAACTAAAAGTCACACACGAAATCCCGTAGCACACCATCGCGTCACTCAACTACCTACTCTCGAGTCACATCTAACACCAAACCACAACACTTCTCCCACCAAACCCAAACTTCATCACCACATCATCAATAAAAAACCAATCATCCACTTATACCTACCACCCACACCAACTACCTACTATCATCACACCACTACCTCCACAACCAACTACTCAACTATCTTACCACAACACCACCCTCAATACCTAACATCACAACTCAGCACTGCACCCGCATCGGCATCTGGCAGTGGCGTCGAACACACGCCAGGAACCACGTCGTGCTCGCTGCGCGCACGTCCCCACCCTGGAGATTGTGTCGGCGCGCGATCCTGCGCGAGCGTTGCCAGAGCTGAAGCGCGTCATCAACGTGTCGATCTGATGCGCTCGAGCCTGACTACGTGCATCCGCACGCTCTCATGCCCAGTTCGACGCGCTGTTCACAACCTCGCAGCCGTCCTCTTCGCCTACCACGATACCCGTCGCTGATCCACCGCTCACGTATCGCCGCACCAACCACCACAACCTCCATGTGCGCGCTACCAGGAGGAGGCACCACCACCACCCCGTTCGACATGTGATGCTCAACACCTTGACCGTTCCATCTGTGATAACGTCATCGACCGCGTCCCGAGCCTCGCGAGCGTGCGCGCGCTGCGCCAGGAGATGTGACGAGCGCTGCGCCACCGCGCGTACACCCGCGAGGTCAAGACGACTCTCCGGACGTACGCGACTGGACCTGGCCGGACGGACAGCGATAGCCGGAGTCGCGCGCGGGAGGCTGACGTGCGTGCTGGTCGTCAACGCCGGTCCAGCAGCGTCAAGCTATCGCTCCTCGACGGCCGCGACGCGATCGTTGCCGAGCGGAGCTGGCCGCGCCTCGATCACTGTTAATGCCCGCGATCTCCGGCAGGCGCTCGACGTGGAGTCCGGGATGCCGACATAGTCGGCCACCGATCGTCCACGGAGGCGAGCGCTTCCGCGAGGCGGTGGTGATCGACACGGACGTCGAGGCGGCGCTTCGGGAGCTCACCGAGCTGGCGCCGCTTCACCAGCCGAAGTCGCTCGCGGCGCTGGATGCGGTCGTCCGAGGTGCTGCCGGGTCTGACCGCGGTTGCATGCTTCGACACCGCTTTCCATGCAACGCTGTCCCCAGCCGCTCGCACCTACGCGCTTCCTGCCAGCTGGCGTGAGCGCTGGGGCGTGCGGCGATACGGGTTCCACGGTCTTTCGCACGCATGGATCGCGCGACGGCGCCGGAGCTGCTCGGCGGTTCAGCTACGAGCCTGAGGATTGTCAGCTGTCATCTCGGCGCCGGTGCCTCTGTTTGCGCTATCGCAGACGGACGCTCGATCGAGACGACGATGGGATTCACGCCACTGGAGGGACTGGTGATGGCTACCCGCTCGGGCAGCGTTGATCCTGGTCTGCTGCTGTGGCTGCTCGAACGGACTGGAATGTCAGAGCGCGAGCTCGCGGCCGCGCTCGAGCACGAATCTGGCCTGCTCGGATTAGCCGGTACCGCCGACATGCGCGAAGTCCTCGTTCGGGCTCATGCCGGTGACGGCAACTGCCAGCTTGCGCTCGACGTGTACGTCCATCGTCTGCGTGCCGCAATCGCGGCAATGGTCGCGGCCCTGGGCGATATCGAGGCGCTCGTCTTCACAGGCGGTGTCGGCGAGCGATCCGCGGAGATCCGTGCCCGCGCCGTCGACGGCCTAGGCTTCTTGGGCCTGGCCATCGACCATGGCCGCAACTCCGACGCGGTTGCAGACAGCGAGATCACGGCCGACGGCTCGGCGGCGAAGACGGCCGTGGTCCGCGCACGCGAGGATCTCGAAATCGCACGCCAGGCGCGGCGCGTCATCGGCGGTTGACCTCCGGGAAAAACCGAGGCCGGACGACATGTTTGCACGGTGAAATAAGACAGGCCGCTCCATTACCGTGGCCGCATGAAGTCAAACCAGCGTATCCCGGGCATAGGCGCCGCCGCGGCCCATCGGCCTGAACTCCATGCAGAGCTGCGCAGGCGGAACGAGCGTCGTGCCCGGGTTGCTGCGCTGCTCGAAGAGCGACGCGAGCGCAAGCTGCGTATCGAGCGGATCGTCCAGATCCAGCGCGCACGCCGGTTTCGGCAGGTCGGCTGAGCCATTCGATCGCCAGCCTCGACGCGGTGGGCGCTTCACCCGCTCGGGCCTTGAGGCTCACAACGCCGCCGCGGGCGCTCATCCATCCCGCACGCGGGCGGAGTTGGTCCACTTCGCGCTACGACGCGGGCTGCTCGGCGACTGAAGGCATCATGGCGACGGCCGGAAGCTCCGCCCGCACCGTCGTGCCGCCCTCACTCGACCGGATCTCGAGGCTGCCGTTCGCTAGGTAGACGCGCTCGCGCATCCCAGCCAGTCCGAATCCCGCTGTCTGCGCGTCCGGGTCGAAACCGACACCGTCGTCCTCGATCTGGACGAGGACCTCACCGTTGGTCAGCCTCACTGAAACGCAAGCAGTGGACGCCGTGGCGTGCTTGGCCACGTTGGTCAATGCCTCCTGCACTAGCCGGTATACGGTCGTCTCCAGGTCCCTGTCAAGGCTCACGCCGCGGGCTTGAGGGTCGGGGAGCGCAAGCTCGCTTCGGATTTCGAGGCCAGTCTGCCGTCGTCGCTCCAACAGCGCTTCGATGGCTGGCATCAGCCCGAGGTCATCGAGGAGCGAGGGGCGCAGGTCGGTGATGATCGCCCGTAGGTTGTCGGTCTCGAGCTCGATGTCGTCGATCGCCTGGCGGATCGCCTCCTCCCTTACGGATGGATCGTCTCGGCGCAAGGCCGAGGCGAGCAAGACTCGCAGGCCGCCCAGCGCCTGGAGTGTCTGGTCGTGAAGCTCGCGGGCCCAGCGCTCGCGCTCGCTATCCGCGGCTGAGATCGCCGCCCGCAGCCTGTCGGCCTCAACGCTTCTCTTGATGGCGACCGCGTTGGCCGCCGAGGTCGCGAAAGCCCGCAGCAGTTCCTCGTCTTCCGCTGTGAATACCTCGCCGTTGCTGCCGCGATCGAAGGCCACCAGCACGCCGACCCCAACGCCTCGACTGAGCATCGGCACTAGCAGCGCGGTGTGCGCGTCGGACACGCCAAGCTCATCGGGTGCGATGCGAAGACGTGAGGCCACATCGGTAATTCGTTCGGGTCGACCGCGCTCCAGCACCTGGCCGGATGTTGAGGCCGACATCGGCAGACGATGCCCGCGAGCGCCGGTCGCGTGGCCGGCGCTCGCGGCGATCGTCAACTCGTCGCCGTCACGAAGCATGATCAGGACAGTGCGGGCATCTATGAGTGCCCGGCCGCGCTTGGCGATCAGCTCGAGCACGCGGTCGAGGTCGTCTTCGCTGCCGATGGCCTCGGCGATGTCCCGAGCCGCCCGGAGCGACTGGAGCGCCTGCTCGGCCTCGTCACGCCGCCGCTCGCTGGCCTCGTATAGCCGGGCGTTCTCGATCGCGGTAGCCGCCCACTGAGCGAGGACGACGGCCGCGTCCTCATCCTCCTCGGTGAAATCTTGCCCACCTTGCTTTTCAGCGAGGTAGAGGTTGCCCCAGGCCTGGCCTCGGATCACGATCGGGACCCCGAGGAAGCTCCGCATCGCGGGGTGGCCGGGCGGAAAGCCGTAGCTCTGGGGATGCTGTCCTACGTCCTCGAGACGCAGGGGCCGAGGATCCTCGATCAACACACCGAGCACGCCACGGCCGTGTGGGAGCTCGCCTATGGCGTGAAGCGCGGCCTCCCGGTCCAACCCGGAAGTGAGGAACCGCCCAAGCCCAGCCCGCTTCTCATCCAGGACGCCGAGAGCCGCGTACCGCGCGCTGGTGATCGCACGCCCCTCCTCGAGGATCCGGTCCAGCACGGCCTCCGTATCCAGCTCAGCTACGAGGATCCTGCCCACATCCAGCAGGCGCCGGATCCGGTCCTCGGTTGGAGCGATACTCATGGCTGGGTCTCGCCGAAGCATATCCTCGGCCCCCCTAAAGCCGGTGATCTGCCGAGGTAGGAACTACCTATTCGTAGTTCGCCACGCCGTTTTGCGGTGTTCCCCGGATGGCGGGTTCGGCTGCGTCCCACATGCTGATGCGCGAGATGCTATCTGGCGAAAGAGGGACACCGACCGCCTCGGCCGGCATGTGTTGCAAAGAGTGCGGCGAGCCGATCGGCGTGTACGAGCGATTGGTTGAGGTCTCGGATGGGTTCGCAAGGGAGACATCTCGGGCCGCGGAGCCAGATCTCTCACGCAACCTCCGTCGTAGCTCCTATTTCCACAGGAGCTGCTTTAGGCGACGGAGCGTTTCGGGCAACCGTGGCCGGATCGGTAGTTACCCGTAGCGATTCCGCATATCGGCCCTGATGGCAGCGTGCGCTGACGGACTTATGGTGACCGAGCAATCACCGCCGCGATCTTCAACCTCAATCATCACGCCCACTACGTCCACTGGCATTTCTTTCAGATGTCAGTGGCGAACGTCGTCGTGATCGTGCTCATGGTGGTCGTGTTCGTCCTCGCGATCGCATTTCGGCTGCCGGGAGCACGTAGGCCAGGGAGCCGGTCGTGAGCACGGTGAAGCCAAAGTCCTGGACCGAGACCGTCCGCAACCGGGCCGTGGCCACGCTGCCGCCCGAGAAGCTGCTCCCGGACAAGCAGCCGTCGTATGTCACGTCCGCCATCTACGTCTTCGGCGTCCTGTCGCTGGCGGCGCTCGTGGTGATCATCGCCTCGGGCTCGATTCTCGCGCTGAAGGGCCCGGGTTGGTGGCATTTCACCGGCGTAGGCCACTTCTTCAACAGCATCCACCTCTGGTCCGTCGAGCTGTTCTTCTTCTTCATGGTCATCCACCTCTGGGGCAAGTACTGGATGGCCGCATGGCGTGGCGGCCGCGCGCGCGTGTGGATCACTGGCGCTGTCACGTTCCTGATCGCGATCCCGGCCGCCTTCACCGGCTACCTGTCGCAGCAGAACTTCGACGCACAGTGGATTTCAACCCAGGCCAAGGACGCCATGAACGCGTCCGGCGTCGGCGCATTCTTCAACGTCCTGAACTTCGGCCAGATGTACAGCTACCACGTACTGCTGCTGCCGGCAGCGGTCGTGGTGATAGTGGCCGCTCACATCCTGCTGGTGCGCAAGCACGGCGTCGTGCCGCCGTTCGACGTACGTGAGCTCGACGCAAAGCTGTCCCAGAAGGGGCCCTCACAGCAAGTGCAAAGGGCAGAACCGTGAACTATTGGCGGCGTCACAGGGCGGAGAACGAAGCCGCCCGCGAATGGAAAGGCGGGTATCGCTCGTACGATCTGGTCAAGGAGGCCTCGGTCGCGCTAGGGCTCGTGCTCGCGATCACGCTTGTTCTGACGATCCTGCTCTCCTCACCCGACCAGAAGCCGAGCACCGTTCAGAGCTGGTCACGCACCGACCCGGTCGACTTCGTCACGACCGCGACCACTGAACTGGATGGCTCGAGCACAACCGGCGGCTACGGCCCCCCTTACAACCACGCCGCGAGCGGCCAGCACCTGTGGTTCATCCACTTGCAGAAGTGGCTCGGCGTCAGCCATCCGGTCAACACGGCGCAGGACTTCGTGCTGGCGCCGCTGCGCTCGATTACCGGCCAGCCGGCGCTACAGGCAGCGGTAACCAGGTACGAGAACGCACCCGACAAGACCCAGACCGCCTGGACCGGCGCCTATGAAGACGGTCTGAAAAAGGCGAGCGCGAACTCGAACGGCTCGATCACGGTTCCCGCTGGTAACTACGGGTCGCTGCCTACGGTGATGGACGGATTGCTGGCGTTCGCGCAGTCGGGCGGTCTCGACGGGACCCTTCTGACCAGCAAGCAGTTCTACCAGACCGACTACACGAAGCCGCTCCTGTTTTTGTCAGATGGCGGTGTGCTGTCAGACCGCGCCAAGTCCGAGCACCTGCTGGGCACACAGTGGGGAATCATGAACGAGACCGGCAGCTATCCGGGACAGGCGTGGCTGTGGCTGTACACGTTCTGGTACCAGGTCCATCCGATCGGCTCGTCGCACAACGCCGACATCATCGTCCTCGCCATCATGGGCGTGCTCAGCCTCGCGCTCGTCCTGATTCCCTTCATTCCGGGTGTGCGCGATATCCCGCGCTGGATCCCGGTCTACAAGATGATCTGGCGCGACCACTACCGCAGGCCGCCGCTGATCGCCGAGTGACGCCTCGCGAAACCCGCGAGACGGCATCTCTCTCCCCCCGTTACCGTGGAGGTTGTGAGCGATGCCAGCCCCCATCGCGTCGTGGTGGTCGGCGGAGGGTTCGGTGGCCTCGAGGCGGTGAAACGGCTTACGAAGGCGCCGTTCGAGGTGACGCTCGTCGACTGCCGAAATTTCCATCTGTTCCAGCCGCTGACCTACCAGGTCGCGACGGGAGGACTGTCCCCCGGCGAGGTCGCCTATCCGCTTCGCACGATCTTCAAGCGAGACGGCAACGTCCGCGTGATGTTGGCCCAGGTCTCCGACTTCGACCTCGATGGGCGTCAGGTGCACCTGGGCTCGGTCGATGGGCTGCCGACCCCTGGCCCGCTCCCGTACGACACGCTGATCGTCGCGGGCGGCTCGCGGTACTCCTACTTCGGGCACGACGAATGGAGGCAGTACGCGGCCGAGGTCAAGTCACTGGAGAGCGCGCTGGGAGTGCGAAGCCACATCCTGGCCGCGTTTGAGGCGGCCGAGCTTGAGTCAGACCCCCAGCGGCGGGAGGCGGATCTGACGTTCGTGGTCGTGGGCGGAGGGCCCACCGGGGTGGAGATGGCTGGTCAGATCGCCGAGCTTGCCCGCGACACGCTGCGACATGACTTCCGCGGGGTCGATCCCCGGATGGGACGCATCGTCCTGGTTGAGGCCACGGATCGCCTTCTCCAGGCGTTTCCTCCGTCTCTGTCGGAAAAGGCAACGCGCTCCTTGCGAAGGCTCGGCGTGACTCCGCTTCTCAACTCACCGGTCGTCGCCATGGACGACGGCGGGGTAACGATCGGCACCAACGAGGGAAAGACGGAGCGGATTCCGGCCCGCACGATCATCTGGGCCGCGGGCGTGACGGCCTCGCCGCTGGCTGCCCGGCTCGGCGAGCTGACCGGCGCCGAGGTGGACAAGGCGGGACGGGTCGCCGTCGAGCCGGACCTCACGCTGCCGGGCCACCCGGAGGTGTTCGCGATCGGCGACATGGTGCGCGTCCGAGACGCGGATGGCGTCGCCCAGACTCTGCCGGGACTGGCACCCGTGGCCATGCAGCAAGGTCGCTACGCGGGCAAAGTGACCCGAGCGCGGCTGCGCGACCGGGACGTCAAACCGTTCCGCTACCGCGACAAGGGCAACCTGGCGACGATCGGTCGGGGGGCCGCGGTGGCCGATATCAGGGGTCTAAGGCTGAGCGGCCTGATCGCGTGGGTGATTTGGGTGGTCGTCCACCTCTGGTATCTGGTGGGGTTCCAGAACCGGATCCTCGTGTTCACCCGATGGTTCTTCAACTTCGTCACCCACGGCCGCGGTGCGCGGCTGATAACCGAGCAGGTGCCCGAGGCCGGTAGCGGCGGCGCCTAGCCCGTGGGCCTGCCGATGCGATGACGCTCGCACGGAGGTTCTTCTTGGCGGCAGCGGTGACAGCCCCGCTCGCGCTCGCGGCTTGCGGCAACGCGACCGTGCTGCCTCCTTCCCAGACACGCCCGGCGCCGCAGGTTCATCTGGCCTCTGGACGCCCGGCCCACATTGTCGTCTTGGTGCTGGAGAACGCCGAGTACGGCAAGGTGATCGGCTCCAACGCGGCCCCGTACATCAACCGCCTGGCGCGAACGAACGGCCTGGCCACCGGGTCCTACGCGATCAGACACCCCTCCCTGCCTAATTATTTAGCGCTGACCGGGGGCTCGACGTTCGGCATCTCCAGCGACTGCACCGACTGCAGCGTGTCCGGGGCTGGTCTGGGTGGCCAGCTTGAGGACCGGCACATCTCGTGGAAGGCATACATGGAGGACCTTCCCCATCCCTGCTTCACGGGCGCCGAGGCCGGCGGCTACGACAAGAAGCACGACCCGTTCGTCTATTACCGGGCGCTGGTGCGGAACCCGGCCGCCTGCCAGAAGGTCGTACCGCTCAGCGCGCTGTACCGCGACGAGGCCCGCCACTCCCTGCCCACGTTCATATGGATCACGCCCAACCTCTGCCATGACATGCACGACTGCGACCTGCGAACCGGTGACAGGTTCCTGGCCGGACTCCTCCCGCCGCTGTTGCGGTCGCTGGGGCCGAACGGACTCCTGTTCCTCACCTGGGATGAAGGCTCGAGCGACAACGGCTGCTGCCGGTTGGCACGCGGCGGTCACATCGCGACGATCGTCGCCGGGGCGGGCGCCAGGCGCGGCGCCCGGTTACCCACGCCGGTCGACCACTACTCGCTGCTTCAGACGGTCGAAGATTTGCTTGATCTTCCCCGGCTGGGCGGCGCGGCCTGCGGGTGCACTCCGTCGCTGGCGCCACTGCTCACTGCATCTCCCGGGGCGGGCGGCTGATCTAGATCCAGCTCCAGCGGCGACCCAAATCCCACGCGAAGGATCGCGCCACCGTCGGCGGCGTTGGCGGCTTGAGCGAACCCGCCGTGAGCTTCCGCCGCCTGGCGGACAATCGCCAGCCCCAGCCCTGAACCCGGCTTGGAGCGAGCGTCCGGTGAGCGGTGGAAGCGGTCGAACACGAACGGCAGCTCCTGCTCGCGGAAGCCTGGTCCGTGGTCGCGGACCGTCAGCGTCCCCGAGTGAAGGTCGACGTCGATCGCCGCTCCCGGCGGGCTCCACTTGCGGGCGTTGTCCAGCAGGTTGGCCACCACCCTGGCGATCCGGTCACCCTCGCCGCGCACCAGGGTCGGCTCGAGGTGCGCGTTCACGGTCAGCTCCGGAGCCCGCCGCCGGGTGCGCTCCACCTCGCTTGAGACGATCTCGTCTACGCGCACGTCGCCCGGGACGCCGCTCGGCTTGCTCCCCCGCGCGAGCTCGACCACGTCGCCCACCAGGCCGGTCAGCTCGTCCAGCTCCCGGATCATGTCCTCGCGCAGGGCTTCGCGGTCAGCCTGGGTCAGGCGCTCCTCGTCGCGGAGCAGCTGGAGGTTGGCTCGGAGTGTCGCGATCGGGGTTCGCAACTCGTGCGAGGCGTCGGCGACCAGGTTCCGCTGGGCCTGCACCGAGCGCTCGAGCGCGTCGAGGGTGGCGTTGAAGCTGCGGCCCAGGCGCGAGAGCTCGTCGCGGCCTGTCACCTCGACACGCCGGTCAAGCCTCTCCGGAGCCGCGGCGATCGTTTCCGTCCGCCGCGTGAAGCGCGCGATCGGGGCCAGTGCGGTGCGGGCCACCAGGATGCCCAGAAACGCGGCCAGCGCGATGCCCCCGGCACCGATGCCGATCAGCAGCAGCAACTGGTTGTGCAAGGTCCGGTCGACGTCGGTCATAGGCAGGGCAACCATCAGCGCGCCCTTGGGACCGATCCCCGCGACCATCACCCGGATGTGGGTCTTGGAAACGGTCATGCTCGTGAAGTAGCGGCCGTTGCCGCTACGGGCCAGCGACTTGGCGCGGGCGTCAGCGGGAATCCGGTATGTCTGGCTCGGGGGGCTGTATGTCACGCCGCTGGGGTACACGAGCGTGAAGGTCCCCGACGGTCCCCCAAAGGCCTGCGGTCCCTGCCTGTCCAGCCCCAGACCCTCGTCTGGATCGCCCTGTCCGGAGCGAGGGACCGGCTGCCCGCCCGCGCCGGGGCCGGCGGGCCCGGGGGTCAAGACTCCCGGCGGCCCCGAGGCCCGGGCCAGCACTGGCTGGGCCAGGCGGGTGATCGAGTTGTCGAGCTGTCCCTGGAGATCCGAGCGCGTTCCCTCGTACGCCGACACCACCACCGCGATAACCGCGACTGCCACCGCGATTCCGGCGGCGAGTCCCAGTCGCACGCGCAGTGTCATTCCGGAGGCTCCCGGAGCGCGTATCCGACGCCCCGGACGGTGTGGATCACGGGCGGCGCGCCGGCGTCCTCCAGCTTGCGGCGCAGGTAGCCGATGTAGACCCGCAGCGCGTTGGAGCTCGGCCCGAAGTCGTACCCCCACACGCGGTCGTAGATGACCGAATGCGGAAGCACTCGTCGCGGGTTGAGCATCATCAACTCCAGCAGCTGGTACTCGGTCCGAGTCAGCTCCACGAATTGCTCGCCCACCTCGACGCCGTGGCGGGCGGGATCGAGTCGCAGCCCGCCGAACGACAGGGCGCCGTCGAGCTCGGAGTCGCCGCGCGCTCGGCGCAGCAGCGCCCGCAGGCGCGCCTTGAGCTCATCGATGTCGAACGGCTTGACCAGGTAGTCATCCGCGCCGGCGTCCAGTCCGTCGATCCGATCGGACACGGCGTCCCTGGCGGTCAGCATCAGCACCGGCACGCGGTTGCCCTCCCGCCGGAGCATCCGGCACACCTCGAGTCCGTCGATGTCGGGAAGGCCGACGTCCAGCACTACCGCGTCCGGGACACTGCGCGCCACTTCGGCCAGCGCCTCGGCCCCGTCCCCGCTCAGACGGACCTCGTAGCCCGCCAGCGACAGGGCGCGACGGAGCACGTCCCGCAGCCCCATGTCGTCTTCGACCACGAGCAGTCTCATTCCTAGATTGTGGTGCCTGCGGAGCGGCGGGTGGGCGTTTCCTACGTACCTCTTACCCTGGCCTCGCGCAGGGCGGCGGCCAGGATGCCGTTGACGAATGCCGGCGCCTCCGCGCCACAGAATCGCTTGGCGGTCTCCACCGCTTCGTCGATAGCTCCCTCCGGGGGGATGGGCTGCTCGCCCGGAAGCTCGTCGGCGTGAAGCAGCTCGGCCAGCCCCACCCTGAGGATCGAGCGCTCGAGCGGCGCGATCCGGTCCAGCGACCAGCCCTCGGCGTACTCGGAGATCAGCTCGTCCAGCTCGGCCTGGCGGCGCCGGACGAGCTGCGCCAGCGCCCGGGTGAAGGGGTGCGTGCCCGGGCCCAGCGTCTGCTCCAGCGGTCGGTCGAGAAGGTCGCTTTGGTACAGGGCCCAGACCGCGGCGCGGCGCTGATCCGTCCTACGCACGGGAGACGTACTCGCCGGAGCGCGTGTCGACCCGAACCGCGTCGCCGACGTTCACGAACAGCGGCACCTGGATCCTCGTCCCGGTCTCGAGCACAGCCGGCTTGGTGCCGCCGCCAGAGGCCGTATCGCCCCGTAGCCCCGGCTGGGTGTCGGTCACCGTCAGCTCGAGCGCGCTCGGGAGCTGGACGTCGGCGGGCTCCTCGTCGATGTAGAGCACGTCGAGCTCAGCCGACTCCTTCATGAACCGCAGGGCATCGGCGATCGTGGACTCGGGGATGGTGAGCTGGTCGTAGGTCTGGCTATCCATGAAGTGGGCGTCGGTTCCGTCGCGGTAGAGGAACTGCATCCTGCGGTTCTCGGCGCGCACCGAGCGGAACTTCTCCCCCGCCCGGAAGGTGCGGTCGATCACGGCCCCATCGCTCGCGCGTCGGAGCCGGGTGCGCACGAACGCGCCACCCTTGCCGGGCTTGACGTGCTGGAACTCGAGGATCTTGAAGACGGTGCCGTCTACCTCGATGTGGTTGCCGTTGCGAAACTGGTTCGTGGAGAGCATGTGCAGCGGCTGAGGGTAGCGGGGGACCGCGCGGGCGATCCGCCGACACGACTAGTCGACGACGACCAGCTGCTTGGGCAGCGAGGTCAGGATCTCGCAACCGTCGTCGGTGACCACCACCAGGTCCTCGATCCGGATGCCGAACTGCCCCGGGAGGTAGACGCCGGGCTCGACCGTGACCACGTTTGAGGCTTGCAGCTCGTCGTCTGAGCGGGTGGAGAGCGTCGGGCGCTCGTGGACCTCCAGCCCGACGCCGTGACCCAGCCCGTGCCCGAACTGATCGCCGTAGCCGCTGGCCGCGATCATCTCCCTGGCCACCCCGTCCACATCTTTTCCGCCCCGTCCTGACCGAACGGCCTGCAGCCCCGCCAGCTGCGACTCGAGCACCAGCTCGTAGACGTCGCGGGCGTCGGTCCCCGGGTCGCCGGCCGCGATCGTGCGGGTGCAGTCAGAGCAGTAGCCGTCGAGCTCAGCCCCCCAGTCGAACACGACCAGGTCTCCCTCGCGGATCTCAACGTCGCGGGGCTGGGCATGAGGGAGCGCGCCGTGGGCGCCGGCGGCGACGATCGTCTCGAAGCTGACGCGCTCCGCTCCCCGCTGGCGCATGTCGTTCTCGAGCGCCAGAGCCAGCTCGCGTTCCGTGCGGCCGGCGATCCGCTCGCGCAGCAGGCGCTCGAATGCCGCGTCGGCCAGCGCGGTCGCCGCCCTGATCCGCGCGACCTCGCCCCGTTCCTTGACGGCGCGCAAGGTCTCGACGAGCCGGCTGGTGGAGACGAGATCGACGTCGTCCCGGAGCTGTGCGCGCAGACGCTGGTGTTGGTTGACGGACACGTGATCGGCCTCGAATCCCAGCCGCAGCTCGCCGGCTGGCAGCGCTTCGCCCACCAGGTCCAGCAACCCTTGAGGCGCAGGCGCGATCCGGCGCGCGAACGAGTCGTCGACCTCCTCCGCCGCCTGTTCCTGGTAGCGGAAATCGGAGATGAACATCCGCAGCTGGGGGCCGATCAGGGCCATTCCGTTCGATCCCGTGTAGCCCGTCAGGTAGCGAACGTTGACCAACTCGGTCACCAGCAGGACGTCGATCCCCGCTTCTGCGAACAGCGCCGTCAGACGCTCGGCGCGGTCGCTCATTCTTCGGAGAGCTCCGTGTGCAGCCGCTCGAGCGCTTCCCGGTAGCCCGGCGGCCCCTTGCCGGCCACGCGGGCGATGCACAGCTCGGCGATGACCGAGCGCCGCCGCCACTCCTCGCGGTTGTCGACGTCTGACAAATGGACCTCGACGGCCGGCAGCGCAGCCAGCTCGAGCGCATCTCTGATGGCGTAGGAGTAGTGCGTCCAGGCGCCCGGGTTGAGCACGATCCCGTCGGCCAGCCCCTCCAGGCGGTGAAGATGCTCGACGAAGTTGCCCTCCTGGTTGGTGTGAAAGAAACGGGTGAGCAGGCCCAGTTCACCGGCGTCGGCCGAGATCCTGGTCTCGAGCTCCGTCAGCGTCATATCTCCGTAGTGCTCGGAGGCGCGGCGCCCGAGCTGGTCGAGGTTGACGCCGTGCATCACCTCGATCCGGTTGCGAGGAGTGAAGGTCATCGGGTTGCGGGCACTCGAAGGGTCATCCCGACGTCAACTCTCGCACCGCAGCCAGCAGTTCGCCAGTAGGCACCTGGCAGCCGGCGCGCGGCGACCCCGGAGCGTCGAGCAGCACGAACGGCACCGCCTCCAGCCCACGGCGCTTCTTGTCCCTGGAGGTGGCTTGGACGACGTCCTCCGGCTCGGCCCCGTCGAGCGTGGTCGGCAGACCCTTGGCGGCCAACAGCTCATGCACCTCTCCTCGCAGCTCGTCCTGGCCCGAGAGGGTGAGCGCCGCCAGGAGCCCCAGTCCCACGGCCTCGCCGTGGCGGTAGCGCGCGTAGCCGGTGACGGTCTCGAGCGCGTGGGCGACGGTGTGTCCGAGGTTGAGCACCTGCCGCAAGCCGGCGTCGCGCTCGTCCTGGGCCACGATCCGAAGCTTTGTGCGGGCGCAGGCGATGATGATCTCCTCGGCGGTGGGGTCCCCGCCTCCGCGCACGTGCTCCCATAGCTCCCCGCCCGCGATCAGAGCGGTTTTGACCACCTCCGCGTAGCCGGCGGCGAGCTCCGCCCGCGGGAGCGTGTCGAGCACCGCCGGATCGGCGATCACTGCCACCGGCTGGTGGTAGGCGCCAATGTAGTTCTTGGCCTCCGGTAAATCGACTCCCGTCTTGCCGCCGTAGGCCGAGTCCACCTGCGCCACCAGGGTGGTGGGAATCTGTACGTAGCGCACGCCTCGCTGGTAGGTGGCGGCGCAGAATCCGGCCAGGTCGCCGACCACCCCGCCGCCCAAAGCCACGACAATGTCCTCGCGCATCATGCCGGCGCGGGCCAGCTCGGTCCAGACGATCTCGGCGTGGGCCACAGTCTTTGACTGCTCCCCCGGCATCACCGCCACCCGCCCGTCGAGGCCCGAGACCGCATCTCCGTACAGCCGGCCGACGGTTCCATCGGTGACCAGAAAGCGGCGACCCTCAAGCTGGGGCGGCCAGAAGTCCGCTGTGGTCAGGAGGCCGCGCCCCAGGTAGGCCGGGTAGTCGCCGGAGGCGCTGGCCGCCCACAGCCCGCGGGCACCGGCGGGCAGATCCCCCAGCGCGCCGAGAACGGCCGCCATCTGCTCCGAGCGCTCGGCCGGGACGGTGACGTCGGCCAGAGCGGCGTAGATCGGTTCGCGCTCGGCGTGCAGGCGCGCGAAGGTGGACCGGTCGGAGGCCAGCGGGCGCCCACTGTCCTTCACCCGGGCCCAGGCGGTATCTGGGTTGACGTCCACCCAGACGACGAGCTGGCGTTGGCCGAGCGCTTCGCGCACCTGCTGGGAGCAGACCGCGCCGCCGCCGAGCGACACGACGGCCTTGCTCACATCACGGAGTAACTGGAGCGCGACCTCCTCCTCAGCCATCCGAAACGCCGGCTCCCCGTCCTCGGAGAAGATCTGCGCGATCGGCTTGCCGAGCCGCAGCTCCACCTCGTTATCGGTGTCGACCGGCTCCGTTCCGAGCGCAGAGGCGGCGCTGCGGGCGGCGGTCGTCTTACCCGACCCCATGAACCCGATGAACACCAGCTGCCGAGGAGTCCTTCCTGCCGTAAGCACGGTCGCACCGAGAGAGGTCACTGGCGGAGGCCTGGGGAGGACGCAGGAGGCGACGCGCAGCAGCGCTGCGCGAGCCGACGAGGACGAAGCCAGGACCCGCCAGGGGCCGCTCGAATGCGACCGTGTTTGCGGTGGGGAGGACTAGTCACGTCGCCAGGCGATGCGCTCCTCGTACACCGCCAGGGCGGCGCGCACGTCATCGATGTGATCGCCACCAAATTTGTGTCTGTAGGCGTCGGCCACGACGAACGCCACCATCGCCTCCCCCACGACCCCGGCTGCTGGGACCGTGCACGAGTCGGTCCGCTCCCGCAGCGCCTCGGCCGGCTCGTGGGTGGAGATATCGACGCTCCGCAGCGGCTTGGTGAGCGTCGGCAGCGGCTTCATCGAGCCACGCACCACCAGTGGAGAGCCGTTTGTCATGCCGCCCTCGAGCCCGCCAGCGCGGTTGGTCTCGCGGTAGTAGCCGCGCTCTGAGTCGTAGAAGATCTCGTCGTGGGCCTGCGACCCGGGCAGCCCGGCCACCTCGACCCCGTCGCCGATCGCCACCGCCTTGATCGCCTGGATCGAGAGGATCGCCTGCCCCAGCCGCCCGTCGAGTCTCGACTCCCACGACACGTGCGACCCGAGGCCGGGCACCAACCCGAAGGCCACCACTTCGAACACGCCGCCGAGCGACTCGTTGGCCTTGCGCAGGCGGTCGATCTCGGCCACCATCCCCTCGGCGGCGCCCGGGTCGAGGCAACGCACGGGAGACTCGTCGACGCGCTCGAAATCCTCGGGCCGGAGGTCGTTCCTGCGCGGGGCCTGCACCGATGTGATCTGGATCACGTGGCTGTGGACCGTGACCCCGAGCTGGCGGAGGAACGCCTTGGCCACGGCGCCGCCCGCGACCCGGGCCGCGGTCTCGCGCGCGCTGGCGCGCTCCAGGACGTCGCGCACGTCGGTGAGCCCGAACTTCTGCGTCCCCACCAGGTCGGCGTGGCCAGGACGCGGGAGGTGCACCTCGGGCAGCTCCTCGTCCACCGGCCAGGGGTTCATCCGCTCCTCCCAGTTGGCGTAGTCCCGGTTGACCACCTGAATGGCGATCGGCCCACCCAGCGTGCGGCCGTGCCTGACGCCGCCGGTGACCTCGACCTGGTCGCGCTCGATCTTCATCCGTCCCCCGCGCCCGTAGCCGAGCTGGCGCCTGCGCAGCTCGAGGTTCAGCGCGTCGCGGTCGAGCGTAAGTCCAGCCGGCATCCCCTCGAGGATGCACGTCAGGCCGGGGCCGTGCGATTCGCCGGCGGTGGTGAGGCGGAGGGTCATCGAGGGTCCGGCTCCGAAGCCTCAGGAGTGCCGTGCTCAGCCGGTGATTCCTGCGCGTCGCGGCCCGGCTGAAAGCGACCGGTCCCGCCGCACCAGGGACAGGTCACCTCGTGCCGCTGTCCCGACAGAGATGAGATCAGCTTTCCCGTGCCCCGGCAGGGGGTGCAGGTGGCCCGGTCTTCTTCTTCTCTGTTGTCTTTATCCGCGCTCACCGGCGGACCGCCACCAGCACCCCGTCCCCCACCGGCGTCACGGTCCCGACGAGCTGCTCGTGGCCGAGCAGCCGATGATTGAACGCCCGGGCCCGGGTGATCTGCTCCTGGCTCCAGTGACCGTCGCTTCGCCCCTCGGCCACCGTCCCGGACATCAATACGTTGTCCACGGCCAGCAGCGCACGGCTTCCAAGCAGCGGCAGCACCGCATCGAAATAGTTGCCGTATTGCTCCTTGACTCCGTCGATGAACGCCATGTCGAACGGGGCCTCGAGCGACTGGAGCCCCTCGCGCGCGTCCTGGAGGCGCAGGTCGGTGCGGTCGATCACGCCGGCACGCTCCAGGTACCGGCGGGCGTCGGCGTGGCGACCCCGATCGATCTCGAACGACACCACGACGCCGTCCTCCGGAAGGGCCCGCGCCAAGTAGAGAGTGGAGACACCGATGGCCGTGCCGACCTCCACGACCCTGCGGGCACCGTGGCAGAGCGCGAGGATGTGCAGCAGCGCTCCGGTCTCGGGCACCACGATCGGGATCCCGTCCCGGGCGGCGTGTTCCTCCATCTCCGCGAGCACCGGATCGGGTTGGGCACGGAGGTTGTCTAAGTAGTCGGCGACTGCGCTTGTGACGATCATCGGGTGGGCACGATAGCCGCCAGCTCCGCGCGCACCGCTTGGCGCATGACCTCGACGGGAGCCGGACGAGAGGTGAACTGCTCGAAGCTGAGCGCTCCTTGGCGGACCAGAAGGTCGAGCCCGTCGACGACCGGCACTGCCCGTTCCCGCGCGGCGCGGACCAGCGCGGTCTCCCCGGGGGCATAGACGAAGTCGACTACGCATTCGTACTCAAGCACCCGCACGGGCAGCTCACCCACGGAATCCATGCCCACCGAGGTGCAGTTGACCAGGATGTTGGCCCGCTCGGCGCCTTCCACCGGTATGCCGCCCAGCTCCGCGCACAGTTGCGTGGCCCGCTCGTGCGTCCGGTTCCACACGCGCACCTCATCGGCGCCGGCGTTCAGCAGCGCCCACACTGCCGCCCGGGCACTCCCCCCCGCGCCCAGCACGAGCACGGTCTTGCCCGCTGCGGGGAAGGGAAGCGCGTCGATCAGCGCGGGCGCATCGGTGTTGTCGGCCTTGATGTCTCCGTCATCCGAGAACACGAGCGTGTTGGCGGCGCCGATCTCCCGCGCTCGGGGGCTAGCTTCTGCCGCCAGCTCAAGCGCCGCGCGCTTGTGTGGGATCGTGACGTTGGCCCCGCGGAACCCCGCTCCCGGCAGCGCCCGCACGGTCTCGGCAAACAGCTCTGGCGGCACCGGCAGGAGCTGGTAGCGCCAGCCGGACAGGCCCACGGCCTCGAGCGCGGCGTTGTGGAGCGTGGGCGAGAGACTGTGGGCGACGGGCCAGCCCAGCACCCCGAGGCGCGTGGAGCGCGGCACGGCTGCTCAGCAGTGCGCGGGAGAGCGCCCGCCGTGCTGGGTGCGCGCCGACTGGTAGCGCTCGGAGTCGCGCAGGAACTGCTGGTAGCTGGAGTCGAACACCTCCTTGCCGTTCCCACACGGAAGGACAACGAAGTAGAGGTAGTTGGTATGGGCCGGGTGAGCGGCCGCCTGGATCGCGGCCAGACCCGGATTGTCGATCGGCGTCGGCGGCAGGCCCTTGTGGATGCGGGTGTTGTACGGCGAGGGCGAATTGAGCTGGGCGGCGGTCAGGGGAGCGGTGTAGTTGTTGGTCGCGTAGCGCGTGGTGGCGTCGATCTGCAACGGCATCCCCAGCCGGAGGCGGTTATAGATCACCGAGGCCACCAGCGCCCGGTCTGATGCCTTCTGGGCTTCCCCTTCGATCATCGAGGCCACGATCAGAACGTCGTAGGCGCTCACGTGCTGGCTGCGGGCGTAGCGCATATCGACCGTCGCGAACTGCCGCTTGAAGTCAGTGAGCTGATCGGCGACGAGCGCGGGAACCCGGACCGGCTCGGTCAGCTGATAGGTGTCCGGGAACAGGAAGCCCTCGAGCGAATTCGTCCCACGCGGCGCTCCGTAGGCGCTGGGGTTGAGCAGTGGCGAGCTGCGGGTGGCCGCGTAGTAGCTGCCGCTCACTCCCTGGGCGCGCAGGAGCGCGTCGATCTGGCGACGAGTGCGGCCGGGGGTGATCGTGATCCCGGTGGTGGGCGCCGCGGCCGGCACCTTGGTCAGGATCGAGAGCACGCTGCCGTAGCTCATGCCCTGCTTGAGGTGGTAGGTGCCGGCGCGGAGGTCGCTTCGGTCTCCGCTGAGCGTCGCCCGCAGCTGGAAGAAGAAGCTCGAGCTGATGACGCCGTCGTTCTCGAGCAGGTCGCCGACCTTGCTCACGCTGGAGTGCGGCGGGATCACGACCGTGACGCTTCCGTGGCCGTCGCCGGCGAAGGGCTGGAAGAGCTCGACGAGGAACCAGACCAGCACCACGGCCAGTACCAGGGCGATCAGGGCAAGGATCCGGCGGCGGCGGGAATGCGTGGGCGGGGGCCGGTCGGTCTGGGCCCGCGAGGGTGGGCGGGGCGGACGCGGCGTGCGAAGCGCGGTCCGGCCCGGGCGCCCCGCCCGCGGGTCAGGACGAGCCAGCCTGGGCCCATTGGGACGGGCCAGCCTCGGCGCTTCGGGGCCTGGGGCGGCCTCCGGCCGGGCGGTGCCATCCCGCTGGCGCTCGCGCTCTCGGCGCGCCGCCTCCCGCTCCTCCGGGCTTCGCTCCCCGGGGTCAGCCATCGTCCTCCGAGTCGCCCCGAGCCGCCAGCCAGCTCTCGAGCAGTACCGCGGCAGCGCGAGAGTCCTCGCTCTCCCGGCCTCCCAACCGCGAGGCAAGCCGCGTCGTCAACCTTTCGTCATAGAGCTCAACCGGCACCGGCATCACTTGTTCCAGCTTGTGCGCGAAGGCGCGCGTCTCGGCGGTCTGCCGGGAGTCCCTGCCCGAGAGCGACAGGGGTAAACCGACGACCACTCTCGCGACTCCCCGGGAAGCTACCAGCGCGTGCAGCTTCTGTAGTCCACGGTTGGTCGCCGGCTGAGCTACGGGCTCAAGCGGCGTCGCCAGGACGCCGGTGGGATCGCTGATCGCGCAGCCGCAGCGCGCGCTCCCGTAGTCGAGCGCCAGTACCCGGGCCACTAGGCGCCGAGCGCGGTCTCGATCGCTTCCCGGGCCACGTCCAGAGCCGCCGGCAGCTTGCCGGGATCCCGCCCTCCGGCCCGGGCCAGGGTGTCACGGCCGCCACCGCCTCCCCCTACGGCTTCCGCGGCCAGCTTCACGATTTCTCCCGCGCGCACTCCGCGGCTCACCAGCGACGGAGCCACGCTGGCCACCAGGTCAACCCGGTTCTCGCCGGGGCTCCCGAGCACGATCGCAGCGTCTCCCAGCTTGGCCTTCAGCCTGTCGGCGAGAGAGAGAAGCGCCTTGCCGTCCGCGGCCTCCACCGAGGCCACCAGGACCCGCGCCCCGTCCACATCCAGGGCACCAGACAGAAGCGCATCGACGTTGGGGCCGGCGGCGCTATCGGCAGGGCGTGCGGCGCCCCGCTCCAGTTCGCGCACGCGCGAGCGCAGCTCCGACACCAACGAGGGCACCCGTTCGGCCGGCGCGCGAAGCTCATCGGCGACCAGGCCCAGCGCGCGGTCGTGCTCGCGCAGCAGCTCCACTGCCGCGGGCCCGGTGAGGGCCTCGATGCGCCGCACGTTCGCGGCGCTCGAGGTCTCGCTCATCACCCGAAACACCCCGACCTCGGCCGTCGAGCGTACGTGCGTTCCTCCGCACAGCTCGCGGGAGAAGGAGCCGTCTCCGACCTCGACCATCCGCACCACGTCGCCGTACTTCTCTCCGAATAGGGCCATGGCCCCTAGCCGCCGGGCCTCGGTCAGCGTGGTCGTCAGCGCGTGTACCGGCTGGTCCTCGAGGATCCAGCGGTTGACCTGGTCCTCGATGTCGCGGAGCTCCTCCTTCGTCAACGAGCTGGCGTGCGTGAAGTCGAACCGGAGCTTGTCGGGGCCCACGTAGGACCCGGCCTGTCGGACGTGCGTCCCCAGGCGAAGGCGAAGCGCGGCGTGCAGTAGGTGGGTGGCGGTGTGGTTGCACTCCGTGGCGTGGCGCACGGCTCGGTCAACGTGCGCCCGGACGCGCTCGCCCGCCTTCAGCGCCCCCCGTTCCGGCACCACCGCCACCACCTGGTCATCTCCCAGCCGCAGCACGTCGGCGACCTGCGCTCGGCAGTCGCCCTCGGCGCACTCCACGTAGCCGGAGTCAGCCACCTGGCCACCGCCGGTGGCGTAGAAAGGCGACGTCGCCAGCTTCACCAACACGCGCCCATCCTCGGGCTCCAGGGCGCCGACCGTGGTGTCGGCGTCGGTCGTCTCGTACCCCACGAATTCGGTCTCGAAGCCGGCCTGGCCAGCCAGGCGGGCGGCCTGCTCCCGTACCGCGTCGGTGCCCAGGCCGCGACCGGGGCTGGTCCTCGCCCGCTGCCGCTGCTCGTCCATCAGCTGCTCGAACCCCTCCTCGTCCACCCCCAGGTCGTGCTCGGCGACCAGCTCGAGCGTGAGGTCGATCGGGAACCCGTAGGTGTCGTGGAGCAGGAACGCGTCCGAGGCCGGGATCCCCTCGGCGCCGGTGTCCTTCGCCCTGCCGATCAGCTCGTCGAGCAGCCTCGTGCCCTGCGCCAGCGTTCGCCCGAAGCTCTCCTCCTCCGAGCTCAGCCACATGCCGATCGCGTCGCGCTGCTCCGAGAGCTCGGGGTACTCCCCGCCCATCAGCTCCGTCACCACCGCCGCGTAGCGCTCGAGGAAACCGGGCTCGAGCTCCAGTGTGTGACTGCCCTGAAGGATGGCGCGGCGAATGATCCGCCGCAGCACGTAGCCGCGATCCTCGTTGGAGGGCACGGCGCCGTCGGCGATCAGGAACGTCATCGAGCGCGAGTGGTCGGCGAGCACGCGCAGCGCGCGGTCGGTTTCGTATTGATCGCCGTAGCGGCGGCCGGAGAGTTCCTCGCCGAGCTCGATCAGCGGCGCGAACTGGTCGGTCTCGAACACCGACGGCTTGTCCTGGAGGACGGCGGCCAGGCGGTTCAGCCCGAGGCCGGTGTCGATGTTGTTCGCCGGCAGGGGGCCCAGGGAGCCGTCTGGCCGCAGGTCGAACTGGGTGAAGACCAGGTTCCAGTACTCGAGGAACCGCTCGTTCTCGCCTCCCGGCAGATCGTCGGGTTCTCCGAACGCGAGCCCGCGGTCGAGGTACAGCTCCGAGCAGGGGCCACACGGTCCGGTGGGGCCCATCTGCCAGAAGTTCTCCGAGCGCGGGCACTCGACGATCCGCTCGCGCGGGATCCCCACCTCGAGCCAGGCCTCGATGGCTTCCTCGTCGGCACCGACGCCGAGCTCGTCGTCGCCGCCGAACACCGTGATCCAGACGTCGTCCATCGCGAACCCGAATCCCTCGACGGACAGATCGAGCGCGTAGCGGACCGCCTCGCGCTTGAAGTAGTCGCCGAACGAGAAGTTCCCGAGCATCTCGAAGAACGTGAGATGGCGGGTGGTGGTGCCGATGATCTCGATGTCGGCGGTGCGGAATGTCTTCTGGCAGGTCGTCACCCGGGGGCGCGGCGGACGCTCCTGGCCAAGGAAGTACGGCTTCAGCGGATGCATCCCGGCGATCGTGAACAGGACCGACGGGTCATGCTCGGCGGGAATCAGCGACGCCGACTCAAGGCGCAGATGGTCGCGCTGCTCGAAGAACTCGAGATACGTGCGCCGGATCTCGTCGGATGTCATCGGCGGCCGATTGTCCCCCATCCCACGATCACATCACCATCCATCAGGCATGCGAGCTGCCCTGGCGCGACGGCAGATGCCGGCTCGGCGAGCTCGATCGACAGCCGCCCGTGGCGGCCCGCCTCCGGGTCGTCCGTCAGCCGGGCGCGGAGGGGCCTTGAGCGGTAACGGAGCTTGACGCGGTCCACCCGGCTGCCGGGGCGGTGAAGCCGGGCGGCCCGCACGTGAACACGGGTGGTTGACAGCGCGGAGCGCGGCCCCACCACCACGCGGTTGGTGTGGGCGTCCTTGTCCAGGACGTACAGCGGCTCGCCCCGGGTGACGCCTATTCCCCGGCGCTGGCCGACCGTGAACCGGTGCTGGCCCAGGTGGCGGGTGAGCACCTGGCCGCGGGAGTCGACCACGTTCCCGGGCCGGTCGCCGAGCCCGCCGTGGCGGGCGAGAAAACGAGCGCGATCGGTGCCGGCCATGAAGCAGAGGTCCTGGGAATCAAGCTTGTGGGCGACCGGGAGCCCGGCGCCGGCCGCGATCTCCCTCACCTGCGGCTTTGTCAGCTCACCCAGGGGGAAGCGCATCCGGGCCAGGGACTGCGGGGACAGGGCGGCCAGCATGTAGGTCTGGTCCTTGGCCGGGTCGCTTGCCGCGCGCAGAAGCGGCCCGTCCGGGTCGTCTACCACCCGCGCGTAGTGGCCGGTGGCCAGCGCCTCGCAGCCGAGGTGCTCGGCGAGGTCGAGCATCGCGTCGAGGCGCACGTGGCCGTTGCAGCCGACGCAGGGGTTGGGCGTCTCGCCGGCGGCGTAGCCGGCGATGAACGGTTCGACGACACCCGTCCGGAACTCGTTTCGGAGGTCGATGGTGAAGTGCGGGAGGCCGATCGAGTGGGCCAGCTTCCGGGCCTGGGCCACCGCCGACGCCGAGCAGCAGCTGCGCTCGCCGTCGTTCTCGGGATCGGACCACAGCTCGAGCGTCACGGCTACCGTCTCCCGCGCGCGTGAAGACAGCAGCGCCGCCACCGCGCTGTCGACGCCGCCGCTCATAGCCACCAGCGTGCGACCGCCGCTCGGCTCCTGCAGCGCGGCCCGCGATCGCACCGCCTCCCCCAGCGCCCGGGCCAGCGCATCGGAAGCGAGCTCGGCGGCGTGCAGCTTGGGAGCGCTCAGCCCGCCGAGCTCCTCGGCTATTTCATTAGTGCCGACCCGCGCTGCATGGAGCACCGAGCGTCCCCGCACCAGCGACACGGCCGCGCTCCCGGCCGCGGTCGCGGCTCCACAGCCCTGCGCGTCGAACGCCGCGTCCGTGATCCGGTCGCCGTCGACGGCGAGGGCCAAGCGGATCCGGTCGCAGCACTGAAAGCCGCCGACCTCGGCGGTGACGGCGTCCGCGAGCTCGCGTCGGTGGCCCTGCGGCGATGTCAGATGGTGCTCGAATGCGAGAACGTCCATCTTTTCACCGTAGCCGCAGCCCCAGCTCGCGCAGCTGCGCGTCGTCGACCGGGGCCGGAGCCCCGGTGAGCGGATCTCCGCCGCTGGTGGCCTTTGGGAAGGCGATCACCTCGCGGATGTTGTCGCGTCCGGCGATCAGGGCCACGATCCGGTCGATCCCCATCGCGATACCCCCGTGGGGCGGTGCGCCGTACTTGAACGCCTCAAGCAGGAAGCCGAACCGAGCCTGGGCCTCCTCCGGGCCGATGCCGATCAGCTCGAAGATCCGCTGCTGGACATCGATCGTGTGGTTGCGGATCGAGCCGCCGCCGATCTCGGCGCCGTCGAGCACCAGGTCGTAGGACCGGGATAGCAGCGCGGCTGGGTCGTCGAGATCGCCGGTGGGAGCGGTGAAGGGGTGGTGCTCGGCTTCCCAGCGGTCCTCCTCGTCGTTCCACAGGAACATCGGAAACTCCACCACCCAGCGGACATCGTGAGGAGTCTCCGGGATCAGATCAAACCGGCGACCGAGCTCGAGCCGCAGCGCGCCCAGGACCTTGCCCGCGGTTATCTGCTTGTCGGCCACGATCAGCAGCAGGTCGTCCTCGGAGGCCTCGAGCCGGGTGTTGATGGCCTCCATCTCTTCCTTGGAGACGAACTTGGCGATCGGCGAGCGCCAACCCTCGGACTCGACGAACGCCCACACCAGTCCCTTGGCTCCGTGCTGCTTGGCGAGCTCGGTCAGCGCGTCGAGCTCCGACCGGGGAAGGTCACGCCCGCCGGCGTTGATCCCGCGCACCACTCCGCCGTCTTTGAGCGCGTCGGAGAAGACCTTGAACTCGGTGCCCGTCAGCGCCTCCCCCAGGTCGTGCAGCTCGAGGCCGAAGCGCGTGTCGGGCCTGTCGGTCCCGTATCGGGTGACGGCCTCGGCAAACGTCATGCGCGGCCACGGCGGGGGCCGGACGTCGAATCCCTCGCGCTCGAACACGGCGCCCATGACGGCCTCCATGGTCTCGATCACGTCCTCCTCGGCGACGAAGGCCATCTCCAGGTCCAGTTGCGTGAACTCCGGCAGGCGATCGGCGCGGGCGTCCTCGTCTCGGAAGCAGCGGACGATCTGGTAGTAGCGCTCGAGGCCCCCGACCATCAATAGCTGCTTGAACAGCTGCGGCGACTGAGGCAGGGCGTAGAAGGAGCCCGGCTGCTGGCGAGCGGGTACGAGGAAGTCGCGGGCGCCCTCAGGGGTGGAGCGGGTCAAGAAGGGCGTCTCGACCTCCAGGAAGTCGCGGGCGTCCAACACCTCTCTGATCGTCGCGACGACGCGGTGGCGCAGCTCGAGCGCTTCCAGCATCGGCTCGCGCCGGAGGTCAAGGGGGCGGTACCTGAGCCGCAGCGTCTCGTCGACCGCGACGTCCTCGTCGACGGGGAACGGCGGCGTCTGGGCATCGGCCAGGATCTCGAGCTCGTTGACCGATACCTCGATCTCCCCGGTCCTGAGGTTGGGGTTGACGTTCACGGGCTCGCGGCGCGTGACCCTCCCTGCGGCGCTCAGCACGTCTTCGGAGCGGAGCGCATGCGCTTCGGCGTGCGCCTCGGGCGCGGTCTCGGGGTGGAAGACGAGCTGGACGATCCCGCTTCGGTCTCGCAGATCGATGAAGATCAGCCCGCCGTGGTCGCGGCGGCGGTGGACCCACCCCGCGACCCGCGCGGTGGTGTCGGCCCGCTCCGCTGTCAGCTGGCCACACCAGGCGTCGCGGTACCCGTTGGGGCGCGGGGGGAGCTTCACTGCTTTCGGACCGCCTGCACCACGTCTGCCGCGTCCAGCTCCCGCTGCTGCCCTGACTCCATGTCCTTCAGGCTGACGTGGCCGTCGTCGCCGACGATCGCGACGTACCGGGCGCCGATCCGGTCGGCGTGCTTGAGCTGACCCTTCAGCGACCGCCCCGCCAGCTCGAGCTGCGCGCTGAGCCCAGCCCGGCGGGCGGCGCGGCTCAGCTCGAATCCGGTGCCCGCGCCGTTGGGCTTGGCCAGGGCGATGAATAGGTCTACGTGGTCAGGCGGGGCCGGCGGCTCGTCCGCGGCCAGCAGCATCCGCTCCACGCCCGCCGCAAAGCCGCATGCCGGCGTGGCCGGCCCGTCCAACTCCTCCATCAAGCCGTCGTAGCGCCCGCCGCCTCCCACGCCGGACTGGGCGCCCAGGACGTCTGACTCGAACTCGAACACCGTCCGCGTGTAGTAGTCGAGCCCGCGCACCAGGGTGGGGTCGATCTCGTAGTCGATCCCGCCGGTGTCGAGCAGCTCGCGCACCCGGGCAAAGTGGGCGGCGTCGTCTTGGTCGAGGCGGTCGAGCAGCTGCGGCGCGTCCCGCATCACCTCTCGCGTTCCACGATCAGTGGCGTCGAACGCGCGCAGCGGGTTCTGGTCGATCCGCTCCCGTACGTCCTCGCTCAGCCGGTCCTCGTGCGCGTGTAGATAGTGCTTGAGCTCCTCGCGGTACTCGGCGCGGGTCTCGGGCGTGCCGAGGCTCGACAGACTTAAGCCGCACGCCCTTAGCACCGACCGCGCCGAGCAGGTCTGTCAGCAGCACGATCAGCTCGGCGTCGGTCTCGGGTGCGGCCGAGCCGATCGCCTCGGCGCCCACCTGCCAGAACTGCCGGTAGCGGCCCTTCTGCGGCGCCTCGGCACGGAAGAAGCTCGACAGGTACCAGAGCTTGACCGGCTGGGGAAGCTTGTGCATGCCGTGCTCGATGTACGCCCGGCAGACGGGCGCCGTTCCCTCGGGCCGGAGCGTCATCGACCGGCCGGCGCCATCGTCGAACGAGTACATCTCCTTGCGGACGATGTCCGTGGCCTCCCCCACGCCGCGGGCGAACAGCTCGGTTGCTTCGAATGTCGGGGTCTCTATCCGTCCATAGCCGGCGGCGCCGAGGATCCGCTCGGCGTGCGCCTCGAGCGTCCGGCGCCGGGCAGCGTCGTCGGGAAGCACGTCGAACGTGCCGCGGGGAGCGCGGATCACCGGTTCGCTGCGAGCTCGTGCAGGAAGGGGTTGGTGGCGCGCTCGCGCGCGAGCGTCGTCACCCCCATGTGGCCCGGATACACCGTTGACTGGTCGGGATAGCGATCGACGAGCGATTCGATCGAGCTCAAGAGCGTCGGCCAGTCGCCGCCCGGAAGGTCCACGCGGCCCACGGATCCCTGGAACAGCACGTCGCCAGAGAAGAGTGCCTGCTCTTGCGGGAGCGCGAAGGTCACGTGGCCCGGGCTGTGGCCGGGGGTGAACAGCACGTCGAACTCCAGGCCCGCCAGCTCGAGCTTCTCGCCTCCCGCGACGGTGTGGTCTGCGTCGTAGCTCTCGAACGGGCCGAACCCCGGCCAGGGCACGTAATCCATGATGTTCTGAAGGACCTGCTTCTCGAGCTCGGGGCAGTAGACCGGTGCGCCGGTCGCCTTGGCGACGGGTGCCACCGCGCCGATGTGGTCGAAATGCGTGTGGGTGACGAGGATGGCGTCGAGCGCCTTGACGTCGAGCGCATCGAGCGCTTCCAGCAGTCGCTCGGCCTCCTCACCGGGATCGACGATCACCGCCCGTTCGGAGCCCTTCTGCCGGACCACGAAACAGTTCTCCTGCACCGGACCGACGGTGAACATGCGGACGTCGATCATCGGCCCAGCTCTTTGCGCCGCTGGCGCCGCTTCCACAGGAAGAGCTCGATGTAGTACCCGGCCGGGACGTAGATGGCGAGCGCAATCACCGTGAACAGAACGGCGACCTCGACCCTGTTCTTTCCTTTCCCGGTCAGCACCAGGAACAGAAACAGCAAGCCGGCGGCGAACCCGGCGCGCGTCAACGACGTCTTCCACGTCGGCCGCTGGCTGAGGCGCTTCTCGCGAGCCTGGGCGCGCGTCTGCTGCTTGCGCTCCTTTGGCGACGGTGGCCGCGATGTCCGACCGCGCGCCTCGACGGTGCCGGCAGGTGTTCCCCGGTGCTTGGAGCGACGCTTGCGCTTGGTCTGGGCCATTGTCTATGGGAGCTTAGCCCCCGGCCTCCCCTTCTGGAGCGCGTCCTCGATGGTGCGTGCGTTGCGGACCGGCACATCGGCGGGTAAGCCCTCGAACGCCGCACGGGGCGCCAGCCCGACGAGTTCCGTCTCCGCGATCGGCGCCCGGTGGGCGACGGCGGCGACCACGTCCTTGAGCGGCACGTTGGGGTGCTCCTCGACATTGGTCGACACCTGCGCCACTCCACGCTCCTCGAGCCACAGTCCGATGGCCCGCACGCCGCGGATGCCCTCCGCTCCGCCCTCCCGGATGGCACGGGCGATCTCCCTCGCCTGCTCGAGGGTGGCTGGCGGGGCCAGCTCGAGGTTGAACGCCACCAGCGGAGGACGGGCCGCCACCAGCACCGCGCCGGCGGTGGGATGGAGTCGGCGTGGCCCGAAATCAGGCGCGAGCTCGCCGGTCTTGATCCGCCTGGCCAGCTCCGCGGGGCCACCGCGGCGTAGCTCGGCCCGGGTGCGGCCGGCGGCGAGCGCACCGTAGAGGAACACGGGCAGCTCGAGCTCCGCGCCCAGCAGGTCGGCGAGCACCAGCGCCTCCGCGCAGGCCGCCCCTCGGTCGGCGTCGTCCAGGTACACGATCGGTGCCACGTCAAGGGCGCCTATTCGGGGGTGGCGGCCGGAGTGTCGGTTCAGATCGACGCGGGCCACGGCCTCTCGGGCCCCGCTCAACACCGCAGGCGCGAGTTGCCCGGGCTCTCCCGCCAGCGTGAACACGCTGCGATGGTGGTCGGGATCCGAATGCAGGTCCAGCAGGCGCATCCCCGTATGAGAGAAGGCCTTCGCGATTGCATCGGCCGCTTGCGGGTCGCGTCCTTCGGAGACGTTGGGCACCGCCAGCAGGGTCACAGAAGGTTTCCTTGTCAGATCGCCGTCTCGAGGACGAACCTGCCGTCCTCGAGCACGGGACGGCCATCGACCTCGAGCGTGGGGTCGAGCACGACCACGTCCAGGTGGATCGGGACGGCGACCGTGCCGCCGATGCCGGCGCTCGCCCCGAACGCGACGTGCACGGTGCCGAGGATCTTCTCGTCCTCGAGCATCCGCCCGGTCAGCTGCGCGCGGTCGTTGGTGCCCACGCCAAGCTCTGCCAGGTTGTGGCCCTGCTCGCCGTGGACGTCCAACAGCTTCAGCCACTGGGGGCCAAGCCCGCTCTCCGCGGCGACGATGTGACCGTCGCGGACGGTGAGGACCGCGGGGTCGTCGCTGAGCCCGAGCGGCCCGAGGCTGGAGGCGACAACCCGTCCCTCGCCACTCACCGGCGCGATGAACCCCTCCCCGCACGGGAGGTTGCCGAACGCTCCCCGGGCGGTCAGGTCACCGTCGTCGGCGATCCCGCGGCGGCCGCTGATGTCCAGCCTGAGATCGGAGCCTCGCGGGCAGGTGATGCGCGCCGTATCTGCGGCGTCGAGGAGAGCGGCGACCGCCCGGGATCGAGCGGCCATGAGATCGAAGTCGACGGCCATCACGCGGGCGAGCATGTCCTCGGTGACGCCGGGCATGGTCGCCCCGCGAGCGCCGCCGTCACTCGCTCGCTTGCGAGCAGTGGTGTGGCTGAGCGACCTGGTCGTGGGCGCGATGAACACGTCACAGGCGCCCAGGGCCGCCGCGATCGGCCCGGGAGGCTCGTTGCCGTCCATCTCGCGGGGGTCCATGACCGCCAGCACGGCGTCGGCTTTGGCGCTCGACGCCTCGTCTCGGAGAGCCTCGCCGATGGCGCGGGTGCCCCCATCGACGATCACGACCACGTCCTCCCCCGGCTTGACGGCCAGGCAACGGCGGACGACGGTCTGTACGGAGGGCGTGAGGTCTGGCACCCAGCTGATCATATGGGTGGCGCCGGGTAGGCCCGGAGGCGCCGCCGGGATTGAACGTCGTCGACCGCGTCCGGGTCTCGCCTTGTGGGCGAGCTGCGGTCCGGATCCGGACCCGCGCTTATTGCCGTGCTGATCGTGCGGCGCGACCTGTTCAAGCTCACATTCCTCTGTGGCCGCCCCGTTTTCGTGAGCTCGAACACGACAATCCTGTTCGAACTCTCAACGACGGCATCCGAGGCGAGCTTTGAGAGCTTGAACAGGACGCATTGCCCCGAACGACCCCGACGCGTCCCTTCAGGCCTCGTGGCCGGCCCTTCAGGCCTCGTGGCCGGCCCTTCAGCCTCGTGGCCGGCCCTCCCACCGATACTTGACTAATCAACTATACTCCACGATGTCCATGCCATCTCTTCTTCAAACGCATCACCAGAGCCCGGTATCGCTTCCGGCCACGCTCCAGATGGGCGAAATCAGCCTCACGGTCCGTGACCTCGACCGCTCGATCGCGTGGTATCAGTCCGCGCTCGGCCTCAGGGTTCACGAGCTTGAGCCGCCAGTTGCCCGGTTGGGTGATGGCACGACAACCGTGGTCGCGCTCACCGAAGTTCCAGACGCGGCGCAGCCCGGTCGGCACGCTGGCCTCTACCACTACGCGCTTCTGTATCCCTCGCGCGAGGACCTGGCCCGTGCTGCGGTGCGGCTGGGCGCCACGCGGACGCCGATTCAGGGCGCGTCCGACCACGGCACGCACGAGGCAATTTATTTAGCCGACGCCGATGGATTGGGCATCGAGCTGGCGGCGGACCGCCCGCGCGAGCTGTGGCCGGCGCCCGAGGAAGAGTTCTCGCGCGGCGGGCCGAGGCCGCTTGACTTCGAGAGCCTCCTCTCAACCGTTGAGGGCGAGGCGCCACCGGACCACGTTGCGCCTGGCCTTCGGGTCGGGCACGTCCACCTGCACGTGGGCTCCATCGACCGCGGTCTTGAGTTCTACCGAGACACGGTGGGGTTCGACGTATGGGCTCTGCTGCCGACGGCGGCGTTCGTCAGCGCCGGGGGCTACCACCATCACCTGGGCTTCAACACCTGGCTCGGGCAAGGCGTGCCGCCGCAGCCGCGCGAGGTGGTCGGCTTGCGCCACTGGACGGTCGAGCTTCAGTCCGACAGCGACGTCGCCGCAGTGAGAGCCCGCCTGGAGGGCGCGGGTGCGCCGATCGAGGTGGTCGAGGGCGGCTTCGTCACGTCAGATCCGTTCCAGATCCCTCTACGGATCGTGAAGGCGGCGCCGTGAGCGGGCCTCAGGGGCCGGTCGATCCGACGCAGGCCGCGGAGCACCCGATCGACCCCGAGGTGCGTGTGGGCCACGTGCACCTGCGCACCGCCGACATCGACAAGGTGCGCGACTTCTACGTCGACACGCTGGGATTCGACGTCGTGTTCGAGGCCCGAGATGTTCCCGGGTGGGGAACTACGGGAGACATCCTGTTCGTCTCCGCGGGCGGCTACCACCACCACCTGGGCTTCAACACCTGGAAGTCTGCGGGCGGAGGTCCCCAACCAGATGGCGTCGCCGGGCTCCACCACGTTGCCCTCAACTTCTCCTCCCGCCAGCGGCTCGCCGAGGCAGTGAAGCGTCTCGTCGACGCCGGCTGGCCGCTTCGGCAGTCGACGGACCACGGCACGCACCTGGCGGTGTATCTGAGCGACCCGGATGGAAATGACCTAGAGCTGGCCTGGGACCGGCCGTTCGAGGAGTGGCCGAGCTACGGTGACGAGGACGCTCCGGCGATCGATGCCCCGCTGGACCTCGAGGAGCTGCTCGCATTCGCGCCGGGGGAATGACCGCACCGATCGAGCCTGCTCGGGTACGCCGAACGTCTCTTCCCCGCCGCTAGACTCGCCCCCGCGCCGGAGTAGCTCAGTCGGTTAGAGCAGCGGAATCATAATCCGCGTGTCGGGGGTTCGAGTCCCTCCTCCGGCATCGCCGATATGCGGTAGTTGCAGGGATATTGAGGTTCGCGTGGCTAAGCGGAGCACGCGGAATTGTGGCCCTGGTGGTCCTAGGAACGCAAGGTGAACGCTGTTTCCTGGGGGCATAACTCCGGCGCGTTTGGGTGTTCGTCGATGCCAATCTCCCAGTGCTCACCGGCGATTTGCCACATCTCCGGCCGGGGTCGTCGGAACGCCTCGGGTAACCAAGTACAGCTCGCTTGCTGACAAACGGTCCAACGAGCGGGAGCTCCGGAGCCCCGAGCGGGCTCCGGACACCGCGTGTTCCGGGGAGCACAGCCTGCATCTGGGCCGCGCTGTCCAAACCGACTGGCGTGTGGCGACGTAGGGGTAGTGGCCGCGTATCGTGCGGCCGTACCGATAGGAGGCGACCGTGCCGGAATACATGTTGTTGCTTTATGGGCTAGAGGGCGACGACGCTGAGCGGGCTGAGCGATGGGCGGAGATGCCGCTGTGGGACGAGGTGAACGCGAGCCTGCGGGAGGCAGGGGTGCTCGTCAAGGATGGGCCACTGCACTCAGTTTCGACCGCGACGACCGTGCGGGTCCGCGGTGACGAGACCGAGTTGACCGACGGTCCGTTCGCCGTGACCAAGGAGGTGCTCTGCGGCTACTACGTGCTCGATTGCGGTGACCTCGACCAAGCGGTCGGGCATGCCGCGCGTCTGCCCTGGGCCCGGTACGGGTCGGTCGAGGTGCGGCCGATCGTGGCCGCCGACGAGATCCCGCGGCCCGATCGGAGCGCCAGCGCGTCTTGAGCTCTCCGGAGCCGCCACGCCGCCTGAGCCCGGATCCGGTCGGCGCGGCCATCGAGGAAGCGTTCCGCGCGGAGCGCGCGGCGGTGCTGGCGACGTTGATCCGACATGTGGGCGACTTTCAGCTGGCGGAGGACGCCGTGCAGGACGCGTTTGCCGACGCGGTTAGCGCGTGGCGGCGCGACGGCGTCCCCGCCCGGCCGGGCGCGTGGCTCACGGTCGCCGCGCGGCGGCGGGCGATCGATCGGATGCGCCGCAACCGGTCGGTGGCCGATCGAGCAGATCGGATGGCGGAGCTAATGCGGCTCGATCGCCAGGAGCACCCCGAGGAGGACGAGGACAGCGCGATCGTCGATGACCGCCTGCGGCTGATCTTCACCTGCTGCCATCCGGCGCTCGATTTGCCGGCGCGGGTGGCGTTGACGCTGCGCGCCCTCGGTGGGCTTACGACCACCGAGATCGCACGCGCGTTCCTGGTGGCGGAGCCGACGATGGGCAAGCGGATCGTCCGCGCCAAGCGCAAGATCGCGGACGCGCGGATCCCGTACCGGGTGCCCGACGACGAGGAGCTGCCCGACCGGTTGCGCGGCGTTCTCCGGGTGCTGTATCTGATCTTCAACGAGGGCTACTCGGCGACCGAGGGCCAGCGTCTGGTGCGGGCCGAGCTGTGTGGTGAGGCGATCCGCCTCGCGCGGCTGTTGTGCGAGCTGATGCCCGATGAAGCCGAGGTTTGGGGGCTCCTGGCGCTGATGCTCCTGCATGACGCTCGTCGCGATGCGCGCGTGGCGCCTGACGGTCGCTACCTCGCGCTCGATAAGCAGGACCGCTCGCGGTGGGATCGTGAGCGGCTCGGCGAGGGGCTGGAGGCGCTCGACCGGGCGATGCGGCTACGGCGCCCGGGCCAGTACCAGCTGCAGGCCGCGATCACAGCAGTGCACGTCCGCGGGGCGGACACGGGCACAACGGACTGGGAGCAGATCGCGGAGCTGTACCGCGCTCTTAATGAGATCGCGCCCTCGCCGGTCGTCGAGCTGAACCGCGCGGCGGCGGTCGGGTTCGCCGTCGGAGCGCAGGCCGGGCTTGAGCTGCTCGAGCCGCTGCTGGCAGACCCTGCGCTCGAGCGCTACCAGCCACTGCACGCAGCACACGCCGACCTGCTCCGGCGAGTCGGCGACCCAGTGGCCGCCGCGCGCGCGTACGAGCGAGCAATCGCGCTCAGCGCCAACGCGGTCGAGCGGGCCGAGCTACACCGGCGCCTGTCGACGCTCGACGCCGACTGACGGCTCGCGACTCGCGAGCGGGTCGTTCCAGGTTTCTCGCCGCGGCCGTCCAAATCGGGCGTGGTGCTGCGACGTCCTCTGTGAAGCCGCCAAAACGGGCGGCGAAACCCTAAGAGGACCGGAGGTCTAATGACGTCCCAATCACCCGATATCAATCGCTGGCGGGCGTTCGCGCTGCTGGCTGTGGCGTTCTTCATGACGGTGATCGATCTGACGATCGTCAACGTCTCGCTGCCGACAATCGGCCGCGACCTGCACTTTTCCCAGACCAACCTGCAATGGGTCGTGACCGCGTACGCGCTCACGTTCGGCGGGTTCTTGCTCCTCGGCGGCCGGGCCGCCGATCTGCTCGGCCGCCGCCGCATCCTGATGCTTGGGCTCGGGCTGTTCAGTGCCGCGTCGCTGGCCGCTGCGCTGGCCACCGGTGCCGGCTTCATGATCGGAGCCCGGGCGGTCCAGGGCGTCGGTGCAGCGATCATGCTGCCCGCCGCTCTGTCGATCGTGATGAACATGTTCCGGGAGGGCGCCGAGCGCAACAAGGCGCTCGGGATCTGGGGTGGTCTCGGAGCCGGTGGCGCGACCGTCGGAGTGATCGCCGGGGGCCTTTTGACCCGCTACACCGGCTGGCAGTACATCTTCTACCTCAACGTTCCAGTCGGCGTGGTCGCGCTTCTGTTGGCGCCGCGGATCGTGCCCGAAAGCCGGCTAGTCACCGTGCGGCGCAAGTTTGACGCTGCCGGCGCGCTCACCGGCACCGGCGGGCTGGTGCTGCTCGTGGACGCTATTTCCCAGGCACCGCAGTACGGCTGGGGCGCCACGCGGACGGTCGGCGTGCTCGCTGCGGCAGCCGTGCTGCTCGCCGCGTTCCTGCTGATCGAGCGTCGGGTTACCGATCCGATCCTGCCGCTTCAGATCTTCCGGCTGCGCACGCTCGCCGGTGCGAACGTCGCGGGCCTGCTGCTGGGCGGCAGCTTCTATGCGTTCATTTTCGTCGGCACTCTGTACATGCAGCAGGTGCTGCACTACAGCGCGCTGCAGTCCGGGCTCGCCTGGTTGGCCGCGTCGCTGACCTCGATCGCGCTCGCCAGCCTCTCCCAGGCGCTGGTGACCCGCGGCGGCGTCAAACCAGTGATGGCGGTAGGGATGACCATGATCGGCGCCGGAGCGATCTGGGCCACCCAGGTGCCCGTGCACGGACACTTCCTGGCCAATCTCGCCGGCCCGATGGTCGTAGCCGGCGCGGGAACCGCGTTCGCGTTCATCCCGATCTCGATCGCCGCGCTAGCCGGCGTGAAGGAGCAGCAGGCCGGGCTCGCGTCCGGACTGCTGAACACCAGCCAGCAGCTCGGCGGCGCGATCGGGATCGCGATCGCCTCGAGCATCGCCGCCAGCCACACCCAAACCCTGCTTCACGCCGGCCACGCCGCCCCCGCGGCGCTCACCGGCGGGTTCCAGCACGCGCTCTGGGTGCTCGGCGCGATCGGCCTCCTCGCCATTCCACCGATCTTCGCGCTCGTCCGCCACGAAGCGGTCTCCACCGCCGCGGCCAAGACGAGCGTCGCCGAACGCCAACCGGCGCTCGCCGCCACCAACTAACCAGCCACACAACCCAAGGAGCAACAACCATGCGCAAGATCATCAACTCCGCCTTCGTCTCGCTCGACGGCGTCACCGAAGACCCGAGCTCCTGGGCGACGTTCGACCCCGACTCAGGAGAAGAAGCCGCTCAAGCGCTTCAGGCCCTCGACGGCATGCTCATGGGACGAGGCACCTACGAGTACTTCGCCGACGTCATGCCCAACCAAACCGGGCCATACCCAGACGCGATCAACGCAATCCGCAAGTACGTGTTCTCCTCGACCCTGGAGAGCGCTGATTGGAACAACTCGACGATCATCCGCGACGACGTCGTCGCCGCTGTGACTGAGCTCAAGCAACAGGATGGCCGTGATCTCATGATGTACGGATATGGCCGACTTAATCAAACCCTGCTCGAGAACCACCTCGTCGACGAAATCCGATTCTCCGTTCACCCAGTACTCGCCGCCGGGCGAGCGACCGGCGGGCAAACACTCCCGCTGAGGCTCCTGGCGGCAATCCCATCGCCCAACGGCGTTGTCGCACTCACCTACGAGCCCACCTCCAGCTGAGCGGTAAGACCCGGCGGGGCCACAAGCCCGCCGGGTCTCAACCACATCCGCGCACGGGTACCGATTACTCGGCCGTCGTCCGTCCAGATGTCCCCGAGCGCGCGTGGCGCCGCGCCGGACGTGGCGACGCGGCAGAGCGCTTACCTCGGTGGACTACCAGCCGACGCTCGGGTTCCATTCGTGCGCGAACGCGTGGCCGCGATCTCGCAGCCGGCGAGCCGGATCGTAGAACTTGCCCCAGTGACAAACGCCGCACCGGGGGGTTCCCGCAGCCTCCCGGCGTGGTCTTACGCATGAAGCCCGGCCCGCGGCTCAGAAAGCCACGCTCCCGGCGGGGTGTTCCTATGTCGCCGCTACCTGCCGGTGCGGTCGCGGTGCTTGCACCCCGGCCAGCAGCAGGGCCGGCGCTGGCCTTCCTCCAGCTCCTCCTGGGTCCGCCGAATGCGGCGCTCTCGGGTCGTCTCCTGCTTGGCATCCTCGACCCAGCAGATGAACTCGTTGCGGGCTAAGGGCGTGATGTCCTTCCAGGCATCGAGTGCCGCGGCGTTGGCGATCAGCGCCTTCTTCAGATCCGCCGGCAGGTCATGCACCACCCCACCGGGCATTCTCTGGCTGCTCATAGGCCCATGGTAATTGGCGGGGGCAGGCCCTCTTCGACATCTGTTCTGTGGCGCGGCGCCGGAAGCCGTAGGCCAGCACGCGCGCGTTGGTCAGCGGGTCGAGTGCCCTCAGTGGCGAGCCTTCTCGCGCGATCAGATAGCCGACGGTGCGTGCTACGGCTGGATTTGCTGCTGCCGCCCGGAAGGTGGCGCGCTCCATCGGCGTGGTCTTGCGCCCCGTCGCGAAGTCGGCGATCTGGAGGTGGTGGAGGCCCAGACGCCAGGCGAACTTGCGCCTGTAGCTGGCAAGGGCGTGGTCGAGGTTGCCAGCGTTGAGCAACGCTGGGGTGACCTCGTCCGCGAGCCACTCGGCGCTTTGGAAGGCAAATCCGCAACCGACGCCGAACAGGGGGTCGGCGGCGAGCGCGGCGTCACCGACGAACGCCACGCCCCTGGCTGCTGCCGGGCGGATCACGCTCGGCACATCGAGCTTGCCGATCAGCTTCGATACGCGCTCGGCTTCGCTCCGGTCGGGACCATCCGGCAGGCGGTCAAGCGCTCGCCCATAAGCCGCTTCCGTGTCGTTGCGAAACTCGAGCAGTCGCTGGCGATGCGGTGCGACGGCGAGCACGGTCATGTCATCCTCGTTGGCGAACTGAGCTGCCCCGTCCGGGTCGAGCAGCCACACTCGCGCCACCGGCCGACGCGGCTGGATACCGCGCCAGTAGGCGAAATAGAAGAACCGATTGTGCGGACGAACCCGCCCGCGCACGCCGGCCATCCGGGCAACGCCGGAACCACGCCCATCCGCGCCAACGACCAGACGGGCTTTCACGGCGCGCGACGTTCCGCGCCGGTCGCGCGTGCGGACCCCGGCCGGCCGGTCGTGGTCCTCGAGTAGGTCGAAGGCTGTTTGTCCGGCCATCAGCTCGACGCCGGGCGTGTCGGCGGCGAGCGCACGGAGCAGCGGATCGAGCGTGCGGCGCGTTACGCCGTAGCCGTGAAAGAAATCATCCGGGAAGCGCACCCATCCGCCATACGGTGTCCAGACCTCGGCCTCGGTGCGTGGCACGCCACGCTCCTCCAGCAATGCACCGAGGCCCAGTCGCTCGATCGTGGCCTGCGCGCTCGGCAACACCTGGTGAGTGCATACGACCTTGTAGGCCGCCGGGGCCGGACGCTGCTCGAGCAGCGCTACCCGAGCACCAGCGAGCGCCAAGAAGCGCGCCGCGGTGCAGCCAGCGATGCTCGCGCCGACGATCGCGACATCGAAGCGGCCAGCCTCCCTCATGCGCCCACCGTACCGGGCAACTGGCTTTCCGACGCGCAGTCACCAGCGGCAAGTCTGGGTTCAAAAGAAGAACAGCACAAGCGTGAAGAGCAACTCGAGCGGGATCAGCGGCAGGCCCAAGCCGAGTGCCCAACCGGCGGTCGATCGATCGCGGAGAAGCTCGGGCTCCACCGGTTGAAACACCCGCTCGCCGAGCGCGTACACGTGGGCCACGTCCCGACGCGCCCAAGTCGCAAGGGTCACCGCCACAAGCGAGCCAACGAGAGCGAAGGGGCTGAGCAACACCCCCAGAGGGGGCGACACGGCAAAGGACACGGCCAGGATCACGGGGGGAACGATGCTGAGAACTAGCGACGCGATCGCCTTGCGACTCGGGGAACTGCTCAGCGCCCCGTTGTCCTCGCCGGACTCACGCACCCGATTCTTCCACGCGGTAGTGGAGATGGACGACGCCGTCTTCGAACCGGCGCTCGTCCAGGAGCTCGAGCCCCGCACGGACATCTAAGGGCAGCGCACGCTTGCCGCCACCGACCAGGATCGGCACCAGGAACAGATGGCACTCATCGACAAGCCCCGCGCCCAAGGCCAAGCCGGCAAGCTCGGCACCTCCGATCGAGATATCAGCCTCACGCTCACTTTTGAGTCGGCGGATCGCCTCGGGGTCGAACTTGCGCTCGATCCTCGTCCGCGCGCTGGACACGGTCTGGAGCGTGGTGGAGAAGACGACCTTCTCGGCCGCTCGCCAGATCTGGGCGTAGTCCCGGACCACGGCCGGCTGATCCTCGCCGCTGCTCACGGTCTCCCAGAAGACCATCGTCTCGTACATCCGGCGCCCGTACAGGTAGGTACCGATTGGTCGCTCGAGGTCGTTGACAAAGGCGTGCACCGCTTCACTGGGCGCGGCCCAGCCGAACTTCCCCGTCGCATCCTCGACGTACTCGTCAAGCGAACAGATAGCCGAGTAGATCAACTTGGCCATCGCCACCTCATCAAAACGGCTTGGCGGCGCTCATGTGCCGACCGCCTGGGGACAGGCGAACCTATGGCTCGGATCGACTCGGCGCTGGATGTCGACCAGCCGCGCGTAGTTCGAGTCGTAGTAAGCGCTGCGCCACTGTCGACAGACATGTTCAACCTACCTCGTCCGGTGCGCCTGCGCCACAGTCATGGACCAGGCCTACCGCGCGCAGGTCGTTCAGCGAGACGTGGACAAATGCCCGAGACCGGCGCGGGTGGCCATCAGGTGTTATCCCGCGCCCGGGCGCACTCCGCGCAGGTTCCGACAATCGCGAAGTGGGCGAAGCGCGCCTCGTGCCCGAATCGGCTCTTGATCTGCGCCCGTATGGAATCCAGCTCGTCGGGGTTAACCGCGCGGGCCGTGCCACACCGCTCGCAGAACAGGTACTCATGCTCTCCGCGGCCCACGAGCACGTAAAGCCCGGGCCCATGGCCAAAGTGGACGTGGCGCGCGAGGCCGTGGCGCTCGAGCGTCTCGAGGTTTCGGTACACGGAGGTCAGCTCGAGCCCGCGCTGTTCGGCGAGCTGCTCCGCGGACACGGGTCCGTCGGCTGAGAACAGCGCCTCGAGCACCAGCCGGCGCGAGGTCGAGAGCCGCATTCCCCGCTCCCGCAGCGCCTTCACCGCGCCGGACAGATCTTTGAATGACAGCGGCTCGACGTTCGGCGACGAGGTCATTGGGGCCCTGCGGCCTGTTCGTGGCCCAGCGGGGCCCCCCACCGCTCTCTGATCCGTCCCAGGCGCCAGACGGCGAGCGCAATCATCCACGTCGCCAGGAACATGCCGGCGATGATCAGCCCAAGCGTGTTGATGCTGATGTGCTGGACCCAGCGGAAGAGCTGCCCGTGCACGTTTAGCTCTGTGGCCAGGAGGCCGCCGATCTCGATCGTCCCGATCACCAGCGCCAGGGCGACCGACAGCCCGGTGACAGTGAGGTTGTAGAACACCTTGCGCACGGGCTCGGCGAACGCCCAGCCGTAGGCGAAGTTCATGAACGTGCCGTCGATCGTGTCCAGCAACGACATCCCGGCGGCAAACAGGATCGGCAGGCAGAGGATGGCGTAAAACGGAAGCCCCGCGCCGGCAGCACCTGCGGCCAGGAACACGAGCGCGACCTCGGTGGCCGTGTCGAACCCCAGCCCGAACAGCACCCCGATGGGATACATCTGCCACGGCTCGGTGATCGCGTTTGCGAACCGGCCGAACAGCCGGTTCATCAATCCGCGGGCGCGCAGCTTTCGCTCCAGCTCGGCCTCGTCAAAGCGACCGCCGCGCATCTCGCTAAACACCTTGACGATGCCCCACAGGATCACCAGGTTCAGCGCTGCGATCAGATACAAGAACGTGGCCGACACGCCGGTGCCGATCCAAGTGGTCGTCCTGTGCAGGGTGGAGGCACTGTTCGCGACCGGGCCGCTCAGCGTGCGGATGCCGATGGCGAACAGGAACGCGAGCACGAACACGACGGTCGAATGCCCCAGCGAAAAGAAGAACCCCACGCTGACGGGCCGCTTCCCCTCTGACATCAGTTTGCGCGTCGTGTTGTCGATCGCTGAGATATGGTCGGCGTCGAATGCGTGCCGCAGGCCAAGCGCGTACGCAGTCAACCCCGTCCCGAGCACGAACACGCCCGCGCTGCCTAACCGGTAGTGGTGGGGCACGACGACTGCGATCAGCAGGAAGAACCCCACGACGTGCAGGCCGACTACCACGGCGCCCATGATCGCGATCGTGCGCCACCGAGTGGTCACCGCCCGACGGTATCCCGACCCGCTCGCTACTGCAAGGTAATCGCGATTACGGCGGGGCCTGCGGGCGGTAACGGCGGTTACCGCCCCGGGCTTGTGGCGTCCCGACGAGCTGCATCGGGCTTCAGCCCGGAGCGTGGGCTCCGCTAGCGGCCCCGAGCCACTCGACGCGCGTAGAACCGGCTTCGAGCATGCTGGGCAGTTGTTGCTCGAGGCTCCCATGGATGTGCCACTCGTCGCCTTGGCCGGTCACCAGCCCGGCCTCCGCTAGCCGCGCGAGCGCGTGCGAGACAGACGGTCGCTCTGCACCGATCAGCCGGCCGAGCAGCTGGTGCGTGAGTGGCAGCGGCAGGCGGATCCCACCCGGTTCCACCCTCCCCCAGCGCGCGGCTAAGTGCCACAGCAGCAGAGCGAGGCGAACGTCGAGCCTGGGCTGGGCGGAGATCGCTCGTTGGAGATTGAGGCGGCGGGTACGCCTCCCCGCCCGTCGCAGCAGGGCGCCCGTGATCTGGGGCCAACGGGCCGCTCGCTGGTCAAACGCGTCGTCCAGCAATGCAAAGCGGCAAGGCACCAGCGCCCTCCACTGAATGTCACAAGCCAGGAGCTCCTCGTCCTCCCCGCGCCAGGGCTGGATCACATCCCCGGCGCCCAGTAGCTCGGCCGCGATCCTGTCGCCGACGTGGATGCCCGTGGCGAGCACTCCATCGAGAACGAGCAGGCCGGGGCCCGACCGGGCAGCCGCGAGCCACTCCGACAATGGGACGGGACCGGCGTCCGTAGCGAACACCACGGTGGTCACCGTTGCGCGCGCCGCCGGTCTCAGGTCGGGATCGAGCTCCTCGAGCAACTCGACGTCGAGATCCAGCAGGTATTGGTTGAGGCTGGCGCGGACGCGCGGCGTTCGCCGATGGACCGAGAGCGGATGGGGCTCAGGCACTTGCGGCTTCAGTTCAGGCTTCCCCGTCAAGACAAGAAGGCTCGGCCGAGGGCGCAGTGTACGCGGAGCCGGAGCCGCCGTGTGGGATCGAGCCGCCCACGGCAGCCCTGGTAACCCCGATTACGTCAGTGCAATTACGGCCGTCTGGCAGTGGGTGAGCCACCGGTGTATATCCCCAATCCTTCGTGTGCCTCGCGATTCCAGGACGTGTGCTGGAGATGGTGGATCCCGCCAACCACATCGCGAAGGTCGACGTAGTGGGGGTACGGCGCAAGATCAACGTGGGTCTTCTCGTGGATGGCGGCGGCGGGCCGCAGCCCGGCGACTGGGTGTTGATCCACGTCGGGTTCGCGTTGTCGAAGATCGACGAGGAGGAGGCTCGCGCCACGCTGGTGCTGCTGCAGAGAATGGGCGCCGAATACGAGCAGGAGCTCGAAGAGCTGAAGGAGAGCGTCATAGATTGAGCGCCTCCTCGTGCGATCTGCGGTCGGGCTGCATCACGTGCGGCGATGAGGGAGTTCCGATGCGCGTGCTGGAGCTGCGCGACCGCGAGGCGGTATGCGTTGATGAGGAGGGGGCCTCGCACGAGGTGGCGGTTGACCTGCTTGACGCGGTTCGCCCGGGTGAGCGGATACTCGTCCACGCAGGCGTAGCGATCGGGGCGCTGTAGTGATCCCCTTCGACCGCACTTACGACGGGAACCACTCATGAAGTTCGTCGACGAGTTCCGCGACGCGAAGCTGGGGCAGGTGCTGGCGGGGGAGATTCTGGCCGAAGTCGAGCCCCCATCGCCACTACAAGGTGATGGAGGTCTGTGGAGGCCATACCCACTCGATCTACAAGTACGGGATCGACGACCTCCTGCCGGAAAACGTGGAACTCGTCCACGGGCCGGGCTGTCCGGTGTGCGTGATTCCCATGGGCCGGGTCGACGACGGCATCGCCATCGCTCGTCAGCCAGGCGTGATCTTCACCTGCTTCGGCGACATGTTGCGCGTCCCCGGCTCGCAGTACACGCTCCTGGACGCCAAGGCGCACGGCGCCGATGTCAGGATGGTGTACTCGCCGCTGGACGCCCTGCGGATCGCGCGCGAGAACCCCGAGCGGGAGGTCGTGTTCTTCGCCATTGGGTTCGAGACCACGGCGCCATCGACGGCGCTGACGCTGAAGCGCGCTCGGGCCGAGGGGATCAGGAACTTCTCGTGCATCTGCAACCACGTCACGATCGTGCCGCCGCTACGGGCGCTTTTGGAGTCGCCGGACCTGCGACTGGATGGCTTCATCGGTCCGGGCCATGTCTGCACGGTGGTGGGCGCCCGTCCGTTCGAGTTCATCCCCTCCGATTACGGGCGTCCGGTGGTGATCTCGGGCTTCGAGCCGCTCGACGTCATGCAGTCGGTGCTGATGATTCTGCGCCAGCTGTCATCGGGACGGTGCGAGGTTGAGAACCAGTACACCCGGGTGGTCCCTCGGGAGGGGAACCTGCGCGCGCTGGAGGTGATGTCCGAGGTGTTCGAGCTCCGGCCCCACTTCGAGTGGCGGGGGCTGGGGTTCATCTCGCAGAGCGCGCTCAAGCTGTCGGACGCCTACCGGGAATTCGACGCCGAGCAGCGCTTTGCGGTCCCAGGGGTGCGCGTTGCCGACCCCAAGGCCTGCCAGTGCGGCGAGGTGCTGAAGGGCGTGATCAAGCCCTGGGAGTGCAAGGTGTTCGGCACCGCCTGCACTCCGGAGCACGCGATCGGGACGTGCATGGTCTCGCCCGAGGGGGCGTGCGCCGCCTACTACAACTTCGGTCGCTACGCGCGCCAGAAGGAGACCGCGTGAGCGCCATCGATCGGGAGGAGCGCGTCCTTCAGATCATCGAGACCGCTCGCTCCAAGCGGCCACGGTTTCGTGACGAACGCCTGACGCTGGCCCATGGTGCCGGGGGCAAGGCCACCCAGACGCTGATCGAGGGCCTGCTCGTGCCGGCGTTCGCCGCCGGTGAGCGGGGTCCGCTTCAGGCCCTGGCTGACGCCGGCACCATCACGCTGGACGGCGTCCGGGTAGCGATGACCACCGACAGCTTCGTGGTCAAGCCCTTGCGGTTCCCGGGCGGGTCGATCGGCGAGCTGGCCGTCAACGGAACCGTCAACGACCTCGCCGTGGCCGGCGCACGCCCACTGGCGCTCACCTTGTCGATGATCCTGGAGGAAGGGCTGGACGCGGAAGTTCTGCGTGCCGAGGTGCAAGCGATCGCCGACGCGGCGCTCAGCGCGGGAGTCGAGATCATCGGGGGCGACACCAAGGTCGTCGAGCGCGGCGCCGCCGACGAGATGTTTCTCACGACCACGGGCCTGGGCGCCCAGGATCCGCGCGCGCGCCTCGCCCCTGATGCGATCGTGCCGGGTGACCAGGTGCTGGTCTCGGGGCCGATCGGAGAGCACGGGACGGCGATCATGCTCGCTCGCGACCAGTTCGAGCTGGACGCCGAAGTGGAGTCCGACACCTGCTCGCTGTGGCCGGCGGTCGACGCCTTGCTGACCGCGGCCGGTGAGGAGCTTCACTGCGTGCGCGACGCCACTCGCGGCGGGGTGGCCTCGGTTCTGAACGAACTGGCGCGCTCTTCCGCGGTTGCCGTGACGGTGCGCGAGGCGGACGTGCCGGTCTCGCCAGTCGTTCAGGCGGCGGCCGAGCTTCTCGGAATCGACCCCATGTACATCGCCAATGAAGGCCGGCTGGTGGCCTTTGCCGCGCCGCAGGCGGCAGACCATGCCCTCCAGGCGCTGCGGGCTGTCCCGGGATGCGAGCGCGCGACCGCGATCGGCGAGGTACATCGCGAGCCAACCGCGATGGTGCTCGTGGAGACTGCGTTTGGCGGCAAACGAGTGATGGATCAGCTCGTCGGCGACCCCCTGCCGAGGATCTGTTGAGGTAACGGTGCACGAGTTGTCAATCGCCGAGTCCATCGTGAGCATCGCCGCGCGGCACGCCGACGGACGGCGCGTTCGGCGGGTCGAGGTTCAGGTCGGCCACCTCCGACAGGTGGTCCCGTCTGCGCTCACGTTCGCTTTCGAGCTGCTGGTCGCCGGCACGGCCCTCGAGGGCGCGGAGCTCGAGATCGAGTCCGTGCCGGCCGTCGGACGCTGCCGGGACTGTGGCGGCGAGACAGAGCTGGAGCGGTTCCCGCTGACCTGCGGCACCTGCGGTGCACTGGACCTCGAGATAACGGCGGGCGAAGAGCTGCTGGTGACTGCGCTTGAGCTGGATGACGATTTCGACTACGAGCAGAGGGAGGACAGATGCCAGGAAACGGTGGCGTAGAGGAGGTAAACATCCTCTGGATCTCGGAGGGGATGAGCTGCGACGGGGACTCGGTATCGGTAACCGCCGCCGGTCAGCCTGGAATCGAGGACGTGGTGCTCGGCGCGATCCCTGGCCTGCCCAAGGTCAACCTGTACAACAAGGTGCTCTCGCCGACGCTGGGAGGCGAGGAGTTCCTGAGGCCGTTTCGGGCCGCGTTGCGCGACGAGCTAGACGCTCCGTTCGTGCTGGTGATCGAGGGATCGATCCCCAACGAGAAGATCAACGGGGAGGGCTATTGGAGCTCGTTCGGCAACGACGAGGCCACCGGTGAGCCGCTGACGCTCAACTGGTGGATCGACCGCCTGGCCCCCAAGGCCTGGGGGGTGGTGGCCGTCGGGACCTGCGCCACCTACGGCGGCATCCACGCCATGGCCGGCAACCCCACCGGCTGCATGGGACTGGCCGACTACCTGGGCTGGGACTTCCGCTCCGCCGGAGGTCTGCCGATCGTCAACATCCCCGGCTGTCCGGTGCAGCCGGAGAACTTCATGGAAACGCTCACCTGGCTGCTCTACCAGGCCGCCGGGTTGGCTCCGACCATCCCCCTTGACGAGGCCCTGCGGCCGCAGTGGATCTTCGGCAAGACAGTCCACGAGGGCTGCGACCGGGCCGGCTACTACGAGCAGGGCGATTTCGCCAAGGACTACAACTCCCCCAAGTGCCAGGTGAAGATCGGCTGCTGGGGGCCGGTGGTGAACTGCAACGTACCCAAGCGGGGCTGGATGGCCGGCATCGGCGGCTGTCCGAACGTGGGCGGCATCTGCATTGGCTGCACGATGCCCGGCTTCCCCGACAAGTTCATGCCCTTCATGGACGCCCCCCCGGGCGGCGGGGTCTCGTCGGCCCTGACCGGCATGTACGGGCCCATGATCCGCAAGCTGCGCGGGATCACCAACAAGACCATGAATAAGGAGACGAAGTGGCGGCACAACCGGCCGCAGCTCACGACCGGGTACAAGCCGCGGTGGGGCAACTGACCCGCGCTTCGACCAGCGACGAGGACCTGTAGCGAGAGGAGAACAGATGGCAGTACGCGAGAGAATCAAGCCGGAGGCCGGCAAGCTGGTCGACATGGCCTGGGACCCGATCACCAGGATCGTCGGCAACCTCGGGATCTACACCAAGATCGACTTCGACAACCGCGAGGTCGTCTCGTGCAAGAGCACGTCGTCGCTGTTCCGCGGCTACAGCGTCTTCATGAAGGGCAAGGATCCGCGCGACGCCCACTTCATCACCAGCCGCATCTGCGGCATCTGCGGCGACAACCACGCGGTCTGCTCCTGCTATGCGCAGCAGATGGCCTACGGCGTGAAGCCGCCGCCCCTGGGCGAGTGGATCGTCAACCTCGGCGAGGCAGCCGAGTACATCTTCGACCACATCATCTTCCAGGACAACCTGGTGTTCGTGGACTTCTGCGAGCAGATGGTCAAGGAGACCAATCCCAGCCTGTGGTCCAAGGCGGAGTCAACCGACGCCCCCCATGCCGAGGTCCACGGCTACCGCACGATCGGCGACATCATGCGCTCCTACAACCCGTTCACCGGCGAGACCTACAAGGAAGCTCTGCTGATGAGCCGGATCGGGCGGGAGATGATCTGCCTGATGGAGGGGAGGCACGTCCATCCCTCGACGATCTACCCGGGGGGAGTGGGCACGGTGGCCACGCCAACCCTGCTGACGGATTACCTCAGCCGGCTGCTGCGCTGCCTCGACTTCATCAAGAAGGCAGTGGCGATGAACGACGACGTATTCGACTTCTTCTATGAAGCGCTGCCGGGCTATGAAGAGGTCGGACGGCGCCGAATCCTGCTCGGTTGCTGGGGAGCATTCAACAATCCCCTGCACTGCAATTACAGGTACGCGGACATGGACAACTGGGGGAACGAGATGTTCGTCACGCCGGGCGTCGTCGTCGACGGCGAGCTGGTGACGACCAACCTGGTGGACATCAACCTCGGCATCCGGATCATGCTCGGCTCCTCCTATTACGAGGACTGGGTGAACGAGGAGACATTCGTCCCCAACGATCCGCTCGGTAACCCGGTGGACAAGCGGCATCCCTGGAACCAGACGACGATCCCCAAGCCGCAGAAGCGCGAGCTGGAGGGCGGCAACTACTCCTGGGTCATGAGCCCACGCTGGCAGGACAAGCGAACGGGCGACAACCTGGCGCTCGACACCGGTGGCGGAGCGCTGGCGCGCCTGTGGGCGACCGCGCTGGCGGGCAAGGTCGACACGCCGTTCGTCAAGGCCACCGGCCAGAGCGTGCTGATCAACCTGCCCAAGACGCCCAATACGGCCGAGCAGACACTGGAGTGGCGGATCCCGCAGTGGTCGAACGCCATCGAGCGCGACCGCGCGCGGATCTACTTCGTTGCCTACTCGGCGGCGATGGCGCTCCATTTCGTCGACCTGGCCTTCAACGAGATCCGCGCCGGGCGGACGAAGGTGTTCGAGGACTTCGACGTCCCGGAGGAGGCGATCGGCTGTGGCTTCCACGAGGCGGTCCGGGGCGTGCTCTCCCACCACCTGGTGATCCGCGACGGCAAGATCGCCAACTATCACCCCTATCCGCCGACCCCCTGGAACGGCAGCCCGACCGACTCCTACGGCACGCCCGGTCCCTACGAGGACGCCGTGATGGGTCAGCCCATCTTCGAGGAGAACGACCAGGACAACTTCCGCGGGATCGACATCATGCGAGCCGTCCGGTCGTTCGATCCCTGCCTGCCGTGCGGAGTGCACATGTATCTGGGCAAGGGCAAGACCCTGCGCCAGGTTCATTCACCGATGTTCGGAGAGCACGGCTAGGTGATCGACGCAGTCGAGCCCCGTGCGCTGGTAGCCGACGTCGAGCGGCGTCTGGAGGAGCTCGAGGCTCTGCCCGATGGCGCGGCCCGGGAGGTGGCCATGGGCGTCGTCCAGGCGCTGCTGGACCTCTACGGTGCCGGGCTCGAGCGGATGGTGGAGGAGATCGCCGCGCGCGACGACGGCCAACTGGCGGAGGCGCTCACGCAGGACGAGCTAGTGGCGCACCTGCTGCTGCTGCATGGGCTGCATCCGATCCCGCTCGAGCAGCGGGTGCGGGCCGCGCTCGAGCAGGTGCGCCCCTACCTGGAGTCGCATGGCGGGAACGTAGAGCTGCTGGAGGTGGACCCGCCGGCGGTGCGGCTGCGACTGGAAGGAAGCTGCAGCGGGTGCCCCTCGTCGACGATGACGCTCAAGCTGGCGATCGAGAACGCGATCCGCAAGGAGGCGCCAGAGATCGACGAGGTGGTGGCCGACGGTGCCGTCTCAGAGCGGCAGAACCCTCTGATCCAGTTGGAGATCTCCTCTGGTCTAGCCGATCCGACAGACTCGTCCGACGCTGGAGCGGCGCCCGGTGACCCCGCGGGAACCTGGGCCATGGCCGGGGGAATCCCGGAGCTCTCAGGTGGCGGGACCGTAGTCAAGCCGGTCGGCGGGCAACCAATCCTGTTCCTGAAGATCCACGAGACCTTCTACGGCTACCGGCCCGTTTGCCCAGCCTGCGAGGGCTCGCTTGAAGACGCGGAGCTGCGGGGCACCGAGCTCGCCTGTCGCGGATGCGGCAGCCGGTACGACGCACTGCGCGCCGGGCGATGCCTCGATGCCCCACAGCTGCACCTGGAGCCGGTGCCGTTGCTGGTGGGCGAGGATGGGCTGGTGAAGGTGGCGCTGGCCGCCGCGGCGTAGCGCGATGGGGGAGCGCTCAGCCACCCTTTCGTCGCCGCGGTTGCGTCGGCTTGCGCAGCGCCAGGCGGAGGCCCCGGAGGACATTGAGGAGCGCTGCGAGCTGTGCGGCACACCGCTCGCGGCCTCTCACCGGCACCTGCTCGATTTGTCCTCACGTCAGTTGCTTTGCGCCTGCCGGGCATGCTCGACGCTGTTCGACCGCCGCGCCGCCGGCGGCGGGCACTACCGCCTGGTGCCAGATCGCCGGCTCCGGCTCGATGGGTTCGAGCTCCGAGACGAGGTCTGGGACGAGCTCCGGATCCCGGTGGACATGGCTTTCTTCTTCCACAGCTCCGCCGCGGAGAGGGTGGTGGCTTTCTACCCCGGCCCGATGGGGGCAACCGAATCTCATCTATCGCTGTCGGCCTGGAACCGGATCGAGGGGGCGAACCCGGTGCTGGGCACCATGGAGCGGGACGTGGAGGCGCTGCTCGTCAACCGCGTCAATGGAGCGCGCCGGCAGTGGCTCGTCCCGATCGAGGACTGCTACCGGCTGGTGGCGGTGATCCGAACCCGGTGGCGTGGCTTCACGGGAGGCAAGGAGGTGTGGCGGGAGATCGACGAGTTCTTCGAGACGCTCGACGGACGGGCTCGAGCGCTCCAAGCAGGCAAGCGCGGCCTGGCCGCGGAAAGGAGATGAGATGCCGAACATCAACCTCGGCCCGCAAGAGGTGACGCCGGACATGCCGGCCCACACGCCGGGAATCCAGCAAGGAAATGCCAAGGGCAGCTACGAGAAGATGGAGGGCCACAACCCCGACGGCACCTCTACGGCCAAGCGCTCAACGGGCGTGAACCCCAAGGCGCACGGGCCGATCGACCCGAGCATGCCTAATTTGTCTCCCGCCTAGCGGGGGTTCGCTCTGGTGGCGAAAGGTGCTCCAGCGGTCGTGATGCCGGCAGCCGTGCCGGCGCTCAGCTTTGCCGTGCGGGACGCGGAGGCGCTGCGGTACGCGGCCGTGCCGACGATCGAGTTCAAGCTGGCCGTCGATGCCGACGGCAGCCGCCCGATTCGCTCGGTCCTGCTCGATGTCCAGATCCAGATCGCCGCTCGCCAGCGCGGCTACGACGATGCGGCCCAAGCAGCGCTGGTCGAGCTGTTCGGCGCTCCCGAGCGCTGGGGATCGACGCTCCGGACGCTGCTGTGGACCCGTACCACCGTCATCGTGCCCCCATTCGAGGGATCGACAGCTGTTGCCCTTCCGGTGACCTGCACCTACGACCTCGAGGTGACCGCTGGCCGCTACTTCGCCGCCCTCACCGATGGCGAGGTACCGCTCGAGTTCCTGTTCAGCGGCAGCGTGTTCTTCGCCGGGGCGGAAGGGATGCTCCAGACCGCGCGGATCGCACTCGATCATGACGTCGGCTACCGGCTGCCGGTGGCGGTGTGGCGGGAGGCCATCGACCGCCACTTCCCCCAGACCGCGTGGCTGCGGCTGGACCGCGAGCACTTCGACCGGCTGCGTGCCTTCAGGGGTCATCACGCGCTGCCCACCTGGGACGCGGCGATCGACGTGCTGCTGGAAGGACGGGAGGAGCAATGAAGCCCGATCCCGTACGGGCGATTGCCGACGCCTGCCTGTACGAGGGCTACATCCTGTGGCCCTACCGCCGCTCTGCGCTCAAGAATCAGCAGCGGTTCACGTTTGGCGGGGTGTATCCCCCTGAACACAGTGAACGTCATCCAGACGACCCGTCGCGCATGCAGACGGAGGTGCTCCTACGCGGTGGGCCGCAGACTCGCGTGGAGGTCACGGTGCGATTTCTCCAGGTGGTTATGCGCAGAGCCGCGCGGCGGCGGGGAGACGGGCTCGAGGAGGTCGACGAGCTGACCGTTGACGGCCTGCGCTTCTTATCCTGGGAGGAGGCCGTCGAGCGCGAAATCCAGGTCCCCCCACTGAGGCTCGAGCAGCTGCGAACTGGCTACAGGATGACTGTTGCCATCGCTGCCGATAGCCGCAACGAGGACCTGCACGACCACGGTGGTGCTCGCGTCGGCGCGCTGGTTCGCAGCTGGAAGGAGCTTGGCGGCGAGCTGTCGGTGAGCGGGGAGCCCGTCGCCGATGGCGTGCAGCGCCTCTCGGTCACGATTCGCAACGGGACTCCCTTTACCGGCGGCTCCCGGGCGGAGGCGCTGGAGCGGACCTTCTGCTCCACCCACACGATGCTGCGGGTGAGGGGAGGGGAATTCGTCTCGCTCGCCGACCCTCCCGGAGACCTGCGGGCGGCGGCCGCCGCGTGCGAGAACGTCGGGACGTGGCCCGTGCCGGTGGGGGTGCCGCCGGACCGGAGCACGATGCTGTCCTCGCCGATAATCCTCGAGGATTACCCCCGAGTCGCCCCCGAGAGCCCCGGCGATCTATTCGACGGCGGCGAGATCGATCAGCTGCTGATCCTCAACATCCTGGCCATGACCGACGAGGAGAAGGCCGAGATGCGCGCCTCCGACCCCCGTGCGGCCGAGATCATCGACCGCAGCGAGGGCCTGACCGAAGAGGAGCTGATGCGCCTGCACGGAGCGATCCGCGAGATGGGGATGGCCCGATGACCGGCGCCTGGGAAGAGCTCGAGCGTCCGGGTCCCGACTCGGTTGTTCTCGCCGGTCGCCGCTTGCGGCCCGGCGACGCGGTGCGGCTACGGCCGCAACGCTCGGGCGACGTGTTCGACCTCGCGCTCGCTGGCCGAGCCGCGGTAATCGAGTCGATCGAGGAGGACATGGAGGGAAGGATTTCCCTGGCCGTCGTGGTCGAGGACGATCCAGGGCGCGAACTGGGCCTGGCGCGCCAGCCCGGTCACCGATTCTTCTTCTCCCCTGACGAAGTTGAGCCGCTGGACGAGACGCCCCCGCCGACGGGCGCAGTCCGCAAGAAGGTGCTTATCGCCGGCATCGGCAACGTGTTCCTGGCGGACGACGGATTCGGGGTTGCCCTGGCCGATCGCCTCGCGCGGCGCCGGCTTCCGGAGGGAGTCGAGGTCCGTGACTTCGGGATCCGCGGGATGGAGCTGGCCTACGCCATGCACGATGGCTACGAAACGGTGCTGCTGCTCGATGCCACCCCGCGCGGCAAGCCGCCGGGGACGCTGTACGTGATCGAGCCGGAACCAGATGAAGGGGAGCTGGCGATCGACACGCACGGGATGGATCCAGTCAAGGTGATGGCACTGGCCCGGTCAATGGGCGGCGAACTGCCCCGGACGCTGGTGGTCGGTTGCGAGCCTCAGACGAGGCTGAGCGGTGACGACGAGGAGATCCTGATGCAGCTCTCGGAGCCCTTGCGAGCGGCGCTGCAGCCGGCCGTCGAGCTCGTCGAGTCGATGATCACAGAGTTGAGCAACACACAAGCGGAGGTGACGGGAGGATGAAGGAGATCCGTATAGGCCCCAAGGCTCAGGTTCTGGCGCTGCTGGTGCTGCTCGCCGCAATCGCGGCCGCGGTCGGCGCGCAGCTACCAGAGCTGCGCCGGTATCTGAAGATCGAGGCGATGTAGGCGCCGGCCCGGCCGCCCTACTGGCTCGACTGCTGATCGGGCGCGGTGTCGTCTATGTCCCCCGGGTGCTCGTGCTCTCCACCCTCGAAGCCTTCTTCCGAGGAAGACTCTTCGGTGGGATGGCCGGGCTCCGGAGAGGACAGGTGCTCGCCCTCAGTTTGATCGTCGACATGCTCGGGCTGATCAAGGGGTTCGTCTGATGACTGCGAGGTATCGCTCATGTCCCCTGACTACCCCCAGCGGAATACGGGCACACCAAGAAGACGCTAAGGGAGCTCCATGCACAAGACCAAGGTGAAAGTCGTCGAGGACGCGCTCGACGCCAACAACACGATTGCCCGCGCCAACCGCGAGGACTTCGACCGCCACCAAGTGGCGGTCGTGAACCTGATGAGCGCGCCGGGCGCCGGCAAGACCTCGCTGCTGGAGCGGATCGCCGCCGACCCGCCGGAAGGGGTCAGGCTGGGAGTGCTCGAGGGGGACGTCCAAGGATCGCTCGACGCCGACCGGCTCGCCACCCTCCATGTACCCGTCACGCAGCTGAACACCGACCCCGGCTTCGGCGGCGAGTGCCACCTGGACGCCAACATGGTCCGCTCGGCGCTGCCCGCGCTGCCGCTGGATGACATCGCCCTGCTCGTGATCGAGAACGTCGGCAACCTGGTCTGCCCCGCGGAGTTCCGGGTGGGCGAGGACGTCCGAGCGATGGTCTGCTCGGTGACGGAGGGAGAGGATAAGCCGCTTAAGTACCCCCTGATGTTCCGTGCCTGCGAGCTGGTGCTGATAAACAAGATCGATCTGCTCGAGCATCTGGAGTTCGACCTCGAGCGCTTCCTGTACTACCTGGACCAGGTGCATCCCGGCGTGCAGCACATGCTCGTGAGCGCCCGCACCGGGGAAGGGGTCGACACCTGGCGTGACTGGCTGGGATCGGTGGCGCACCGGCAGCGGGTGGCGGCTTGATCGGTGGCCCTCCTTCGGTTCTGAGCGATCGCCTCCAGGCGCTGCTCGACGAGCGAACCGAGGCCAATCGTGCCTTCTTCCGTGCCCATGCCGAGGGGCTCGCGCGCCTGTGCCACCTGATGGCCGAGCGCTTCGCGCGGGGCGGGCGCCTGGTGGCCTTCGGCTGCACGCCCACCGCCCGCTCCGACGTGCGGCACATCGCCGTGGAGTTCGTACACCCTGTGATCGTGGGAAAGCGTGCCCTGCCGGCGATTGGTCTGGCAGGCGAAGGGGGCGAGCTGACGGCACAGGTAGACCTGATCGCCAGAGCTCCGGACATCGCGATCGCCTTTGGCGTCGAGGAGGATTCAGGCCAGGCAGCGCGGGCGGTGAAGCTGGCGCGGGCGCGGGGTTGCCTGACGATCGCGTTCGCGCCGGCCGGAGCAGAGTGGGAGATCGAGCCCGCGGTCGGGGACCGCTACATCCGCCAGGAGCTTGTGGAGACGCTCTACCACGTGCTCTGGGAGCTGGTCCACGTCTTCTTTGAGCATCGCGGGCTGCTCGAGGGCCGCTCCGAGCGCCGCACCCATGACACCGGAGCGTCGAGCTTCCTGTATCCGTTCCTGGCCGAGCATGAGCACGACCTCGAGGCGGTCCTCGACGACGTCCGCCGCTCCGCGCTGATGAAGGCCGACGACGTGGGTGCGCTCAGGGCGCAGACGTTGAGCGACAACGCGGAGATCTTGTTCGAGGCCGCCGCGACCGTGCGGCAGCGTCTCGAGCGCGGCGCGGTGGTGCTGGCGCTGGGAAATGGCGGCTCGGCTACCGACGCCATGGACGCCGTGGCCGACTTCCGTTCCGACGCCGATGGCCGCCGCCCCTGGCCGGCCATCGACCTGACCGAGGACCCGGCGATCCTGACCGCGATCGCCAACGACATCGGTACCGAGGCCATCTTCCTGAGACAAGTAATCGCCTACGGCCACGAGGGCGACGTCCTGCTTGCGCTGTCCACCTCCGGGAACTCGGTCAACGTGATCGAGGCGCTAGGCGAAGCGCACCGCAGGGGCCTGGAGACGATCGCCATGGTGGGATACGACGGGGGCAGGGTGCTGTCGGAACGGCTGGCGGACCACGTGGTCGTCACACGCTCGCAGCACATCCCCAGAATCCAGGAAGCGCAGGCCAGCGCCTACCACGTCCTGCGGGAGCTAGTGTCGTAATGGCCATTGGCGCCGCGGCACGCTCCCGCGTCCGCCTGCGCGTGATTGGGACCGTGCAGGGCGTCGGGTTCAGGCCATACGTCTACAGGCTGGCGACCGAGCTTGGTCTTTCCGGCTCGGTGCTCAACGACGAACGGGGCGTGCTAATCGAAGCCGAAGGCGACCCTGCGGCTGTGGCCGCCCTGATCGAGCGGCTGGGGCCGGAGGCTCCGCCGCTGGCGGCGATCGAGGCCATCGAGAGACAGACGCTGTCGGCAAATGGGGAGTCGGGCTTTCGGATCCTGGCCAGTCAGGGAGCCGGCGAGTCCGACGCCCCCGTCTCGCCGGACACGGCGACCTGCGACGACTGCCTGGCAGAGCTCTTCGACCCGCGCGACCGCCGTCACCGCTACCCGTTCATCAACTGCACAAACTGCGGGCCCCGGTTCACGATCGTCCGCGGGGTGCCGTACGACCGCCCGCTGACGACGATGGCGGCGTTCGTGATGTGTGAGGTCTGCCGGCGCGAGTACGACGATCCGCTCGACCGCCGCTTTCACGCCCAGCCCAACGCCTGCCCGCAATGCGGGCCGCAGCTATCGCTGCTGGACCGCGAAGGGAGTGTGGCGGCGCGGCGCGAGGATGCGTTGCAGACCGCGGTGCAGGCCCTGAAGAAAGGGGCGATCGTGGCCGTCAAGGGAGTGGGCGGGTTTCATCTCGCCTGTCTGGCCTCCGACGAGCGGGCAACTGCCGCGCTCCGCGCCCGCAAGCACCGCGAAGACAAGCCGTTCGCGCTGATGGCGCACGACGTGGAAACCGCCCGAGAGCTAATCGAGCTCGGTGAGCGCGAGGAGGAGTTCCTGCTCGGGCGGGAGCGGCCGATCGTGATCGCCCGCCGCCGGCCGGGGGCCGCGGTCGCAGACGCCGTGGCGCCACGCTCGCGCGACCTGGGCGTGATGCTGCCCTACTCGCCGCTTCACCACCTCCTGCTGGCGGATCTCGGCGAAACGCTGGTCATGACCAGCGGCAACGTCTCCGACGAGCCTATCGCCTACCGAGACGGCGACGCGCTCGCGCGACTGACCGGGATCGCCGAGCAGTTCCTGCTCCATGACCGGCCGATCGAGACCCGCACCGACGACTCTGTGCTGCGCGCCGTCAAGCTCCGCGGACCGCCACTGTTGATCCGGCGCTCACGGGGATGGGTGCCCAGCGCGATGGGGCTACCGCTCGAGGCAACGCATCCCGTGCTGGCGTGCGGGGCCGAGCTCAAGAGCACATTTTGCCTTCTCAAGGGAAAGCGGGCCTGGGTCTCTCACCACATCGGCGATCTGGAGAACTACGAGACGCTGCGCAGCTTCACCCAGGGCATCGAGCACTTCCAGCGGCTGTTCTCCGTCAGGCCGGAGCTCATCGCCCACGACCTCCATCCCGAGTACCTGTCGACCAAGTACGCGCTCGAGCGCGAGGACGTGGAGCTGATTGCAGTTCAGCACCACCATGCTCACCTGGCGGCTTGCCTCGCGGAGCACGGTCAGCGCGGCCCGGCCGCGGGGGCGATCTACGACGGCACCGGCTACGGGCCGGACGGGACGATCTGGGGTGGCGAGCTGCTGGTGGGCGGCCTCGAGGGCTTCGAGCGCGCCGGTCACCTGTGGCCGGTACGGCTCCCCGGCGGCGGCCAAGCGGTGCGCGAGCCGTGGCGGATGGCATGCGCCTGGTTACTCGAGGCGGTCGGGCCCTCGGAACCCCCGCAGACAATCGCGGCGGAGGTGTCCGAGCGGGCCTGGGCGGACGTCCAGCGGCTCGCCACCACGGGCATGGCCTCTCCGGTGACGACCAGCATGGGCCGCCTGTTCGACGCCATCGCCGCGCTCTGCGGCCTGCGGCTACGGGTCAACTACGAGGGGCAGGCCGCCGCGGAGCTCGAGGCGGCCTGCGCAGCGAACGAGCTGGAGTTCTACCCCCTACACGTGGCGCGCTTCCCCTCGGGGGTGCTGCTCGACGCTCGGGCCACCGTGCGAGCGGTGCTCGACGACTTGCGCGCCGGCGAGGCAGTGGGGAGGATCGCGGCGCGCTTCCACAACGCCATCGCCTCGGCTACCGCGTCGGCCTTGATGCTGGTGGCCGCCGACCACGACATCGACCTCGTCGTCCTGTCGGGCGGCTCGTTCCAGAACCGAGTGCTGCTCGAGCGCGTGAGTGCCAACCTTCGCCACGCCGGCCTGAAGGTGCTGGTCCCCACCCGTCTTCCGCCCAACGATGGCGGAATCGCCTACGGTCAGGCGGCAGTTGCCTGCGCGCTCACGGCCGAGAAGCCAGCCCCTCGCGTGCCTTCCGCTTGGTAGCGGGATGGCGGCTCATCGCGAGCCAGGTTCGTCCGCGGGCCTCTACGGGTAGACCAAGGGCGTGTCAATGGTTGAATCCGGCCCGGGCGAGGCCGCGAGGGGGCGCTTCGACCCTCAGGAGCTTGTACGTAGTCCGCCTGTAGCGGCGGTCTTTGGGCGGGTAATCGTCAGCTCATGATCGCTGTGACGACACACTCCCAGACGAGGGGCTTGCGGTACACGATGCCGATGCTGCTCGCTGGAAGGCAGATAGAGCGACAGCTACGCGACGCTCCGGGCTGTGAGCGATACGCGAATGTGATGGTGGGACCACGCGAGTTCTGGACGCTCACCATTTGGCGTGACGCCGTGGACATGCAGAGGTCCATGCGGGATGGTGCGCACGGCCGCGTCACATGGCAGCAGCCGCACTGGCTCAAGTGCTACTGGGGGATGCGGTGGCGGCCGGGCGATCACACTTCCGGCCAATGGGAGGGTGACGCGTGGCCGTGGCCCGAGGCGGCCCCGGCCACATCGGACCCCGATTCCGGACACGGGCCGCTGGCCACGATGCCGTCCTGGATGCAAGCCGCGCTGGGAAAGTCAGTGATGACGGAGCAGCGCCAGATCGCGGGCGCAGCAGGCGCGACATACCGCTTGCGGGTCCCTCCTTGGTGGATCCCCTCAGCGCTACGGGATCTACGGCGCCTCCGTCGGACCGCGTCCGCCGACCCCGATTCATTCAGGCTCTCCCTCGGCGTCGGGACGGGCGGAGCGCTGTACCTGCTCGTGATCTCAACCTCGCGGGAGGCGCTTGACCGCCTGCGGTCCAGCTCTGAACACAGACGGTTTCTCAGTCGCTGGGGCGATCGGGCATGGTGGTCGACTTGGGAGCCCGAAGCTGAGTTCGGTCATTGGGAGAGCCAGAGACTGCGAGACGGACAACTGGCGGACGAACCGCTGCTTCTGGACGTGAAGCTGCCCGTCCAACCGACCGCCGCCCGGGAGGCCCGTAAGACATTGCGGGCCGGCTTTGACACGCTCGATACGGACACGCTCGAGGTGCTGCAGCTGCTGACGAGTGAGCTGGTGGTCAACAGCACCCAGCACGCTGGACTCGAGCCGAAGGATCAGATCGGACTGCACGTCCGCGCCCGGCGCGACTGCATCCGCGTTGAGGTGAGCGAACGCGGTCGCCAGTTCGAGCCGCACGTCCCTCTGTCCAAGCCGCCCGAGGACGTCTCAGGGTGGGGACTGTTCGTGGTCAACCAGATGGCTGACCGGTGGGGCATCACCCGCCGCTCCGGAAAGCGGCACGTGTGGTTCGAGTTGCGAGCCCCGGTTGCCGATACAGCCGGGCAGGGGCCGGCAACGCCTAGCTTCGCGGCCGCCTGACTCGCGCCGGGATTGCCAGGCACATCCAGCGCGGGTTCTAGTCCCGGCGGGCAGGTTCGCGAAGTGCGTACGTTCAGCCCCGAACCGGCGTGTTCGCGTGCGAACACGCGCTCACATGAGACCTCAGCCCCCGGCGTTGTAGCGGAGCCCGTCGAGCGCGATTCGTAGCAGGCGCTTGATCTGCTCCGGGTCCTCGGCAGGGATCTTGAGGATCCCCATCAGCATCTGCATGACCTCTGAGAACTCGACGTCCCCTCGGACGACGCCGGCGTCCTGCGCGCGCGTCAGAAGGGGCTCGCCGGCGGCAAACAGCGACGCGCGGCAGACCTTGAACAACGGAGCATCCTGGTCGAGATAGTTGAGCAGCTCATGCACGAGCGCCCGCTTCGTGGCGATGTAGGAGATCAGACGCTCGAACCACGCATTGAGCGCCTCCCAGGGATCGGCGTCCTCGAGCTCCGCGGCCGAGCGACAGACCTCTTCGACCTCATCGACGTACAGGGCCTCCAGCAGCGCCTGCCGATTCGGGAAGTGGCGGTACAGCGTCCCGATCCCGACGCCGGCGCGCCGCGCGATCTCCTCGAGTGAGGTCGACTCGCCTCCCTCGGCGAACGCCTCGCGCGCGGCGGCCAGGACCCTGTCGTAGTTGCGCCGGGCGTCAGCACGCTTCGGGCGCGCCAGCAGCGTCTCGGTCGGTGTCTCGATGGTGGTCATGTCGTTTTGCTTGACAAACGGAGGGGGCCTCCGTATATTATGCGGAGGATGCCTCCAGATATTTCGGAGGCGGCCTCCATTTTAACACCGCCCCAACCCCAACACAAGTCTCGGAGCCCATGAACCTCATTTCAACCTTTGCACCAGAGCGCCGCCGCTGGGCGTCGCTATTCGTCGTCTGTCTCGCCCAGCTGATGATCGTCCTGGACGTGACGATCGTGAACGTCGCGCTGCCCTCCATTCAGCGCGACCTGCACTTCACCCAGGGAAACCTGACCTGGGTCGTAAACGCGTTCCTCGTCACCTTCGGAAGCTTGCTGTTGCTCGCCGGCCGCTTGGGCGATCTCGCCGGTCGAAAGCGCGTCTTCCTCGGCGGTCTCACGATCTTCACGATCGCGTCGCTGTTGTGCGGCATCGCGCCCAGCCAGGGAGCGCTGATCGGGGCCCGCTTCCTGCAAGGAGTTGGGGCTGCCGCCCAGGCCTCGGTGATCCTCGCCATCATCGTCACCGAGTTTCCGGAGCCGAGCGACCGGGCCCGCGCAATGGGCGCCTACGTCTTCGTATCGGTCGCCGGTGGCTCCCTCGGCCTACTCGCCGGGGGGCTGCTCACCCAGACCCTGAGCTGGCACTGGGTGTTCTTCGTCAACCTCCCGATCGGGCTGGCCGCCTTCGCACTCGGCCAGGCGATCATCCCGGGCGATAAGGGCCTTGGGCTCCAGCACGGAGTGGACTGGATCGGGTCGCTGCTGGTCACCGCCTCGCTCATGAGCGGTATCTACGCGATCGTCGAGGCCACGGCCCACGGCTGGATCTCAACCCAGGTGCTGGGCTTCGGCGGGCTGGCCGCAGTGCTGATGGCTGCCTTCCTCGTGCTGGAGGCCCGGATCGAGAACCCGATCATGCCGATGCGCATCCTCCGCCTGCGAGGACTGGTAAACGCCAGCCTCGTCAGAGGGGTCCTGGTCACCGGGATGTACTCCACGTTTTTCCTCGCAACCCTGTATCTCGAGCACGTCCGCCATTACGACGCTTTGCAAACGGGCGCGGCCTTCCTGCCCTGGACGATCACGGTTGCCGTCCTCTCCCAGGGCATCACCGCCCGGCTGGTCACACGCTTCGGGCCGCTTCCCGTGCTGATGGGCGGGATGGCCAGCGCTGTCATCGGGTTGCTCCTGTTCGCCACGGTCGGACCTCACACCACCTTCTTCCCGACCATCTTCCTGGCCTCCTTCGCGATCGGCTTCGGGATCGGCAACGCCTTCATGCCGCTCTTGACTATCGCCATGGCCGACGTACCCACAGCCGACGCGGGGCTTGGCTCCGGCATCACCAACGTCTCGCAGCAGATCAGCGGGGCACTGGGGCTGGCCGTGCTGAGCACGATCGCCGCCAACCACACCAAGGGGCTGCTCGCCGCCCACCACGGCCTCACGAGCTCCCTGATCAGCGGCTACCGCGTGGCGTTCATCGCGGGAGCAGCAGCCATCGCTACTGGAATAGCCCTGGCGCTGGCGCTACTGCGACCCCACAGCGCCGGCACTGATGTGGAGATGGCCGAGCCGCGGTCGGCACGCGACACCTCTGACCTGACCGATCTCGAATTGGAGCAAGCAGCATGACGAACCTCGATCACCCTCGCGTACACGCTCCCCGGCGGCATAGGGTGCAGCTGATATCTGAAGCCGTCGTGGCCTCATACATCCACGACATCTCGCAACGCCACAGCCGCTACCCGACGAACTCGAGCCCGGACCAGGCCGACACGGACAGTCGGTGGCGATGCCGTGTCCGGCCGGCCTGGCCAGGGCGGCCGCCGTGGCACTAGCTCCGATCAGAGCGGTGTCACGGGCGCGTTCTTAGACGCTGCCGTCACCGTCGCTCGGAGCGCCGTTGTTGTCAGGGTCACCATCTCCCGCGTTCTGTTGGGGGATGCCACCGGCGGGCTGTGCGGCGGGCGCGGGTGCCGGCGGGTGGCTCGCCGGCTGGGCCGCCGGCACTGGGGCCGGGGCCGGTGTCGGCACTGCAGCGGGGGCCGGTGCCGGGGGCGGCGCGGCATGGCTCGTCGGCTGTGGTGCCGAGGTCGGAGCGGGTGCCGCGGGCTGGCTCACCGGCTGGGGCGCCGTTTGGTTATGCGCGGGCTTCGGGGTCGCCTTCCGCACGGCGGCGGGCTTGCTCGGCTTGTGGACCGACGCGATTGGCGAAGGTCGCGCGCTAGCGGCTCCGGAGTTCGCGGCGTGGCTCGAGCCACCGCCACTCGAGCTGATCGCGACAACCAGTGCGGCGATCCCAGCGGTGGCGAGAGCCAGCAACGCCGCAACCGGCTTTCGCGAACGGCGTTTGGGGTTATCTGTGGGGATGCTTGATGCGGTCACGGAATCGTCCTTTCGTGTTGCTATGCGTGAAGCGCATTAGCTGCGACGAGCCCCGGGTCTAATGGCTGAGGCTGAGGGCAGGTGCGCTTACTGGCAACGGACGCCGTCGAGGATTAGATCCTTCCGGGACCCACGATTGTGCGTCGTAGATGCCTGACGGTATGAGGTAGGCGCGCCCCCTTACCGTTTGTTGCAAACGCCGGCACGAGCGTTACGAACGCGGAGCCCACAAGGTCGTCCGGGAAGGTGCTCCTGGGCTAGGGGAAGTTGAAATCTCGCGTCCCCCATCTTGAGTAGCGTATGGCGATGCGCACCGATCGCGCGGGGGTCCGGGAGATCACGGTCGCGCTAAGCCACCCCAACGAGCTGTTCGAGCCGGCCGAATGCGATGTCGCCAGAGGCCTGCCGCCAGGCGTCTCAGGGATCGAGCAGATCCGCCGCGAGTTGAGCTCCCGCTCGCTTCGGACTCCGATCAAGCTCGTGGTGGAGGTGCCGGCAGGCCAAGCCACCCCGCAGGTTGAGCGCGGTGTCAAACAGGCGGTCGCGAGCTATTGCCGAACCGGGATCAAAGAGGCGGAGAACGAGCTGGCGGCGATCCGTCGCGACGGTACGCAGACTCTTGTCTTGGGCGCCGTCCTGCTGGCCGGGTTTCTGGCGGTCTCCGAGACCATTCTCTCTAGCGGGGCCCCCAAGGACATCCGCGACTTCTTCGGCAACGGTCTGTTTCTGGTGGCCGCCTGGGTCGGGATGTGGTACCCGCTGGACACGCTGATATATAGCGGCCGTCCCTACCGGTTCGAGCGCAGGCTGTTGCGCGCGATGAGCTCTATGGAGATCGTCGTCCGGTCAGCGGGATCGGGCTAGCTCCGGTTGGAATCGCTGCTCGCAGAAGGCGGCGATCGACAGGAGCAAGGGTTCGGAAAGCGGCTTGCCGATGATCTGCATTCCGAACGGAAGCCCGTCATGGGAGCCCACCGGAACCGCCACCACCGGACACGCGAGTTCGCTCGGTGGGACCACGCTGGACATGAGCGCCGATCGTAGCTCCCGCTGGATTCCGCGGACGGTGATCTCGGTGCTGTCCTGAAGCGGTGCGACACACGGTGTGGCGGGGGCGAGCAGCGCGTCCAGCCCTTTCATCTTGTGTGCCACCTCATCCATCAACAGACGACGAGCCTGCTGAGCGGCGAGGTACTCGGAGGCGGGGAGCAGCCGCCCGACCTCGAGCCGTAGCCGCACCGGCTCGCTATAGCTCCGGTACTCGGCCCGGAACCATGGAGCATGCACCTGGGCGGCCTCGGCATGCTGGATGAGTTGATGGATCGCGTTCGCAAACTGAAGCCGCTTGAGCTCGACCGAAGCGACCTCTGCGCCGGCCGCGTCCAGACGGTTGACCGTTGCCCACACCGCCGACTCCACGTAAGGCTCCACGTCCTCGACCAGCTGCTCGATCACCCCGATCCGCAAGCCGCGAAGGGCGCTCTCCGCTCCTCGCTCCCCGGCACGCTCCGGTTCTCGCGAGGCGTTGGTCAGGGCCTCGAAGCAGATCGCGGCGTCGGGTACGGTGCGCGTGAGCGGACCGACCGTGTCGTAGGACCAGGCGAGGGGAACGACGCCTGAAATGGGAACGCGCCCCGCTGTTGGTCGGATGCCGACCAGGCCGCAAAGCGACGCCGGGACGCGAATCGAGCCGCTGGTGTCGGTGCCGAGACCAGCCAGGGCCATCCCCGCTGCGGTGGCCACGGCCGGACCTGCGCTCGATCCCCCCGGCAGTCGGTGGGGATCGTAGGGGTTGCGGCAGTCCCCGAAGTGCGGGTTCTTCCCGTCGATGCCGTAGGCGAACTCATTCGTGTTCCCCTTGCCGATGATCACGGCACCTGCCATGCGCAGCCGTGCCACCGCCCCGGCGTCCTGGCGTGGGGTTCGCCGCCAGGTGGCACTGCCCGCAGTGGTCGGAAGGCCTGCGACGTCGATCAGGTCCTTGACGCAGATCGGTATGCCCTTCAGAGGTAGCCGCTCGTCTCGGCGGTCGAGCTGGCGAGCCTGCTCTAGCGCTGCCTCCGCGTCCACTCTGATGTAGGCACGAAGCTCGGGATCCAGCCGCTCGATCCGGCGAAGCACGGACTCCGTCAGCTCAAGCGCAGACAGCTGACGGCGGTCGATCGCCTCTCGGGCGTCGGCGATCGTGAGCATCGCGGCATCGGACGACAAGTCACTCCCAGCGCGGCGGCCCGAATGCCGGCTCGACACCATCGAGGGGCAACTCCCGAAGCGACGCGGCAAGCTCGAGCAGCCGCTCGAGCGCCTCGAGCAGCTCGGCTCGGTCGGCCTCGGGCGATGGCTCCGCGGTCGGCGGATTGTCTGGGTCCGGACTCAACGAGAGGGCAGCGTAGCCGCCCCTCGGTGCACCGATGAGTAGCGACGACTTCGGTGGTCTTAGTGAGAAACCACGAACGCCAGGAACGAAATGCCGCTCGCGGTGGTCTTACTAGAAAAGACGAACACGAGGAACGAAATGCACCCCTACCTTCTAGAAGCCGCGAACCAAGCCCGGATTGACGATTTTCGCCGCTACGCCGACGAGCATCGAGTCCCGTCGGATGCCTCGGTCGAGAACTACGACTTGGGCGGGCCGCTGAGCTCCTTCTCCCGTCGTTTGGCGGCCGCGAGCACAGTCTTGCGTCCCTTGTTCGCGCGTTCGTAGAGCTCGACCAGCGCCAGCTCGGCGGGGCCGGCTTCGCGAATCCGCGTGATCACCGCGTTCGCGTTCATCTCGGCGTACGCCTCCCACGGCTCGTCGACCTCGACCTCCGCGCCGGCACCGTCCTCCGCACCGGGCTCAGCTAGCTCCTCGACCAGCTCGGGCTCGTCGTCGATTGTCTTAATGCCCTCCTCGCCGGGAACGAGAGGCGTCGGGGGCTCGGCCTCGTAGTCGACCGCGGCTTGAGTGACCATCGGCGCTCGCGGGGCCGCGGACGCTTGCGCCGCAACCGCTTCCGGCTCTGCCACCTGCGGCTCCGGCCCAGGCTCGGCCCTAGCGGCCGAATCGTCGCGGCCAGTCAGCCCGATCGTGCTCCCGGCCAGCAGTGCCGCCCGCTCGGTCAGCCTGAACGCCAGACGGACCACCCCCGTCCCCGCGCGCACATATAACGACAGAAGCTTCGCCGCCATCGCGGGACCTACTACCCGTCCGGTCGTCTATTGACGCCTTGAGCCCGCCCTTGACCGCCCGCGATCCTAGACCACCCTTGATCCTAAAGTTTGGATCGCCTAAAATGTCCTTGTGGTCGCCACAGAGACATTTTCGGCTCACATTCAAGATTACGCTAAGGCTGTCTACGCCCTGGAGTCCCGGGCGGGCAGGGCGGTGTCAACCAACGAGCTCGCCGAGCGGCTCGGCGTCACCCCGGGATCTGTATCCGGGATGGTGCGCAAGCTCACCGAGCTCGGCCTGGTTGAGCACGAGCCATATCGCGGCGTCCGGCTCACCGAGCAGGGGCGTCGGGTGGCGCTCGAGGTGCTGCGCCACCACAGGCTGATCGAGCTGTTCCTCTCCGAGGAGCTCGGGATGCCGTGGGATCGGGTTCACGCCGAGGCGGAGGTTCTGGAGCACGTGATCTCCGAGGATCTCGAGCAGCTGATCTCGAGCCGCCTCGGCGACCCGAGCGTCGATCCCCACGGCGATCCGATCCCGACGCCCGACTTCGAGGTCCAGGAGCGGGAGACGTTCAGCTTGGAGGAGCTTCGCGAGGGCGCGGTGGGCCGCTTCGTACGCGTCTCGGACTCCGACCCTGAGATGCTGCGGTACCTCGCCGACCACGGGATCGGCCTGGGCGACCGGATCAAGATCACCGGCCGTCAGCCGTTCGGCGGGCCCGTATTCGTCCGTTCAGGAGGACGCGAGCTGCCGCTGGGCGGCCAGCTGGCACGGGCGATGCGAATCGAGCTCGAGGAGCGCGGACGATGAGCCTCTGGAGGCGCACGCCCGTCCCGGCGCTCGAGGCCGCCGCGGCCGAGGGCGCTTCGGTCGCGCTGCCCGAGCCCGGCGCCGGTGTCCCCAGCGCGCTCGAGCAGCTGTTGGCCAAGGGGCGGATGCGGGCCACGCTGGCCATGCTGGGCCCGGCGTTCGTCGCTTCGATCGCATACGTCGATCCGGGAAACTTCGCCACCAACGTGCAGGGCGGCGCCAAGTACGGCTACCTGCTGTTGTGGGTGGTGCTGGCCGCGAACCTGATCGCCATGCTGATCCAGTACCTGTCGGCGAAGCTCGGGATCGCCACTGACCGCAACCTGCCCGAGCAGATCCGGGTCCGCTATCCCCGCCCCGTCTCGTGGGGCATGTGGGTGCAGGCCGAAATCATGGCGATGTCCACCGACATCGCCGAGTTCCTCGGCGCGGCGCTGGGCCTGAACCTGCTGTTCGGCGTGCCGCTGCTGCCGGCGGGACTCATCACCGGCGCGATCGCCTTTGCCATCCTCGAGCTGCAAAGCCGCGGCTATAGGCGGTTCGAGCTGGCCATCACGGCGCTGCTGGGCATCATCTTCCTCGGCTTCCTGTACGAGACGCTGCGGATCGGTCCCTCCACGCACGGGAGTCTGAACGGCCTGATCCCCGGGCTGAGCGGCACCAGCTCTCTGTACCTGGCGGTCGGGATCATCGGGGCCACGGTCATGCCCCACGCGATCTACCTGCACTCGGCGCTGACCAACGGCCGCATGCCGGTTCGTGGCGACCGAGAGCGGGGGCGCGTGCTGCGCTTCACACGCATCGACGTCATCATCGCCCTCGGGCTGGCGGGACTCGTGAACATGGCAATGCTTGCCGTCGCCGCCAAGCTGTTCCACACCCCAGCTCTGTCGGGCCTCAGCACGATCCAGCAGGCCCACCACGAGCTAGGAAGGCTCGTCGGCGGCACCGGCGCACTGGCGTTCGCCGTCGCGCTGCTGGCCTCGGGCGCCTCATCATCGAGCGTCGGCACCTATGCCGGCCAGGTGGTGATGGGCGGCTTCATCAACCTCCGCATTCCGCTGGTGCTCCGGCGCGCGATCACGATGCTGCCCGCCATTGCCGTTCTCGCGGCCGGCATGAATCCCACAGACGCGCTCGTGCTCAGTCAGGTCGTGCTCTCGTTCGGGATCCCGCTGGCGCTGATCCCGCTGGTGATGCTCACCTGCCGCCGCGACGTGATGGGCGTCCACGTCAACCGGCGCCTGACCACCGTCGCCGCCTGGGGCTGCGCGATCCTCATCACCTCGCTCAACCTCTTCCTGCTCTACCAGCAGTTCTTCATCAGCTAGGGAGGCGTCCTCAGCCGGCGGGAGACCGAAATCGCTCGCGCGCCCGCTGGGCCTCCGCGCCTGGGTCGCAGCCCTCAATGTGGTCGTTGACCAGCCCCATGGCCTGCATGAAGGCATAGACGGTCGTGGGACCGACGAACCGCCATCCGCGGCGCTTGAGGTCTCGAGCCATCGCGTTGGACTCGTCCGTTTGCGAGCGGGCCCGCAGGGAATCGCGGTCGAGCAAGCGAGCGCGAGGCTCGGGCTCGAACCGCCACACGTAGTTGGCGATCGACCCCTCCCGATCGACGAGCTCCGCGGCACGTCTCGCGTTGTTGATGACGGCCTCGATCTTCGCCCGATTGCGCACGATGGAGGCGTCAGCGAGCAGCCGGGCCTCCTCGCGCTTTCCGAACCGTGCGATCAGCTCGAAATCAAAATCCGCGAAAGCACGCCGGAACCCCTCGCGTTTTCGCAAGATCGTGAGCCACGAGAGCCCGGCCTGAAATCCCTCGAGGCACAGCTTCTCGAACAGGCGCACGTCGTCGGCGACCGGAAAGCCCCACTCACGGTCGTGATACGGCCGGTACTCGGGCGCCGACTCGCCCCACCAGCACCGCAGCCTGCCATCTTCGCCCCGGAGGAGGCCGTCAGCTTCGCTCATGGCTGAGCCGGCCGGGTACCGAGCTCCGCCGGTGGGGCCTTTTGACCCCTAGCCGCTCGTCCGCGCGCGATGCGGCCCTGGGATATGGCGACTCCCGCCAGCAGCACCACGGTTCCCACCGGCTGGTTCCAGTGCAGCGCCTCACCGAGGACCACCACGCCGAGGACCGTCGAGAAGACCGGGATCACGTAGGTGACGAGTGAGGCCGTGCCTGCCCCCTTGGCGCGGACGATGGCGTAGTTCATCGCAAACGCGACCCCACTCCCTACCGCTCCCAGCACCAAGAGACTGCCGATCCCGTCGAGCCCGATATGGGCCGTCGGCGCGGGCGCGAGCGGCGCCACCACGGCCAGCATCGCCGTCGCACACAGCAGCTGCGCCGCCGAGAGCACGACTCCGCTCTGGGCACGGCCGGCGAGAAAGCGCCGGGTGTACGGGAAACCGAACCCGTAGCAGAGGGCCGCGCCCGCGCAGCAGAGGTGGCCCGTGAGCTGGCCGCCGCCGAAGCCTCGCCACGGCCCGAGCAACAGCGCGACCCCGGCAAAGCCCATCAGCAGCCCGGTGACGCGAGCGGCGCCGGGGCGGTCGTCGCCGAACAACGAGAGGGAGACGACCAGCACCCACAGCGGCGTGGTCGCGTTCCACAGGCCGGCGACGATCGAGGAGGTGTGCTTCTCGCCGTAGGCGAATAGCGTCCACGGCACGGCGTTGAACAAGAGCGCCGCGACCGCACAGTGCAACCAGACCCGCCTTTCGGCCGGGAGTCCCTCCCTTCGCAGCATGACCAGCAGCAGCAGGGCCGCGGCCCCCAGCGCCACTCGACCGAGCGATACCCACAGCGCCGGCCAGTGCTCATCGAGCACCTTGATGAACAGAAAGCTCGCCCCCCAGGTGGCGGCCAGCGCGACGAACTGGACCTGCCATCCGACCTCGATGCGGGAGCGGTTCACAACCATTGAACGGTCCCCAGCATTGTGATGTGAGAGCCCGTTGGCCGGATGCTCAGCGTCGGGCGTGGGCCAGATCCCACATGGCGCGCTGCTCAGCCAAGCTCAGCAGCCGCCAGCGGTCGTCCCCTTCGTGCCAGACGTAGACGCTGACGTCGACCACGCTGCGCAGGCGCTTGAGGAGATCGACGGTCTCTCGCGTGCTGGCCTCCTCGATGAGCGGTTGCCGCGACATGACGTCCACGACCTTGAACTTCTTGGGGGGCTTGGGCTGGGCCTCCGGTTCGGCTGGCCGAACCGGCTCGCGCGGCACGAACACGGGCTTCGCCGCGGACGAGCGCTGCTCGACCTTCTCGAGCGGCACCATCTGGGCGCCGGTGCCCTTCGTTTCTGTATGGAGGACCCAGGTTTTGGCCACTTCTTCAAGATAGAAGGCCATGAGCGACCAAGGAGGTGCCGATGGCCACAGGTGACCGAATTCAGCTTGCCCGCGACTTCTATCGTGCGTTCGCGGCCGGCGATCGCGACTTCGTGGAGGAGACCTTGGACCAAGAGTTCACCTTCTCCAGCCCGGTGGACGTGGGCCTGGATCGCACCGGGTTCTTCGAGCGCTGCTGGCCTGGCGCAGGTCAGGTCGTTCAAGCGTTCGAGTTCGTGCGGCTGCTGGAAGCAGGCGACGAGGTGATCGTCACCTACGTGATGAGGAGAAACGACGGCGTCAAAGGCCGCAACACCGAGGTTCTCACCTTTAGTGGGGAGAAGCTCGTCGCCGCGGAGGTCTACTTCGGCTGGGAGGTGCCGTGAGCATCGCCGTCAGCCAGCCGCCGCGACCTCGGCGAACCGCGTGAGGTCCCATCCGCCGGGGGAGCCGACGGCGTCGCGCATGCGCTCCCAGCCCTCGCCGTGGCGGTCGATGTTGCGATGCTCGAGCTCTACGAGGGTCCGGTCCCCGCCCTCGGGCGTGAACCGTATCTCTACCTCGCTCGTCTTGGAGTGGTCGGTCTCGATCTTCCAGCTGGCGTTGATGTCCCAGCTGAACACGAGCCGATGGGGGGGCTCGTAGGCCAGCACCCGGGCCCATCGGCACTCGCTGCCGTCGACCCCGCGGTCGTAGATGTTCCCGCCCACCCGGGGCTCGAACACCATCTCCGCGAGCTCGGCCTCCAGGATGTGATGGCTCTCGGGCCACCAGCTGCCGATGCCTTCGGTGAACACCGAGAACGCCCGCTCGATCGGCGCCTCGACCGTGATCGATGTCCGTACGGCCGTGTCTGATACCTGCGTGCTCATGTGACCTCCTTGGTTTCGACGGCTGTCCTGAAGGCCGCCAGGGATGATCGCCAGAACCGGTCGAGGTAGGAGCGGAGCGCTCCAACCCCGTCCGGGTCGAGCTGGTAGATGCGCCGGTTTCCTTCCGGACGGTCGATCACCAGGCCTGCCTCTTTCAGCACCTTGAGATGCTGCGAGACGGCGGGGCGGCTGACCGGAACCTCTTCCGCCAGCTCGCCGACTGCCCGTGGGCGATCGGCAAGCCGCTCGAAGATCGCCCGCCTCGTCGGGTCACCCAGGGCCATCCACCGATCTTGGTAAGTCATTGCTTACGGTAAGCGTACGCTTACGCGATCGTGATGTCAAGGGTCGACGCGCGCGCCGCGGCCGTCCCCCTACTCCAGCGCTCGCACCAGTTCGCGTATGGCGCCCGGATACCGATATGCGATCCCCCCGTGCCGCCCGTCGAACAGCTCAAGCGTGTGCTCGACGCCCATCTGCGACAGCTCGGCGGACAACGCCTGTGCCCCCAGGTCGAGGAAGTACTCATCGCGCCGTCCCGCGTCCAGGTAGATCCGGCGCATGCCGCGGAGCGCCTCCGCGTGTCCCGGTGCCATCCGCACCGGGTCCCACCGAAGCCAGCGCTCCCACACGTCGAGCAGCAGCCGCCCCGTCTCGATCTCGAACGGGAGCTCCGCCCGCTCGGGGCCGGGCGAGTACGCGGCCGCCATCGCGTACACGGACAGCACCGTTCCGTAGCGCGAGAAGTCGAACGGGTCCGCCTCGCGCAGGCGCTCGAAGAACACGTCGAGCGACCCCTCGAAGTGGTCGCGCAGGGTGCGCGCGACCACCGGGAAATCGCGCAGGTAGCAGCACTCGAACAGGGCGTCGCCGGCGTGGGACGCGAACGCGCTGAACACGTCGGGGCGCAGCATCGCGCTCACCGTCGCGCCGAACCCGCCCGATGAATGCCCCGCGACCCCGCGAGGCCCGGACGTCGGGTAGCGCTCATCGACGAAGGGCACGATCTCGTCGCACAGGTAGTCCATGTAGCGGCCGGTCCCGGGGGAGTTGATGAACTGCGAGCCGCCGAGCGAAGTCCAGGCGTCGATGAACACCACGATGGCCTCCTGGGCTTCGCCGGCGGCGAACATGGCGTCCAGGCGCTCCACGGTCGTGGGCTCAAACGGCTTGCGCGCCAGCCAGGTGTCGAGCTGGTTGCTGTAGCCCTGGAGGAGGTACACGACAGGCACCCGGCCGGCCCGCCCCTCCGCCACGCCCGGTGACAGATACACGTACAGCGGGCGGCGGCTCGGGTCGCCGAGCGGATTGCCTTGTAGCAGCTCGGACTCGACCGCCAGCCGCTCGAACCGCCCCGCGAGGGGCCGCTCCCAGGGCGGACCCACCGGATCATCTATTTCTTGCAGGGCCACGGAAAGGCCGAATGTATAGTGGCCCGCAGGCCACGGCTAGAGGACGGAATCACGATGACGGATCGCGTCAAGACCCAAGCTTCGAGCGAAAACGGCGCGGGCGCGGACCTCGACGCGGTAGAGACGAACGAGTGGCTGGAGGCGCTCGACGCGGTCGTCGCCCACGACGGGGTCGACCGCGCCCGGCAGATCCTGGCGCGCGTGGTCGAGCGTGCCCAGCACGCGGGCACGGGGCCGATCGCCAGCCTCAACACCCCGTACGTCAACACCATCCCGCCCCAGTCGGAGGCGAAGCTTCCGGGGGATCCAGCGCTCGAGCGGAAGCTGCGCTCGATCGTGCGCTGGAACGCGATGGCGATGGTGGTCCGGGCCAACAAGGTCTCTTCCGAGCTCGGCGGCCACATCGCCACCTATCAGTCACTGGCCACCCTGTACGAGGTCGGCTACAACCATTTCTGGCGCGCCCCGAGCGAGGAGCACGGAGGGGATCTCGTCTACTTCCAGGGCCACTCCTCCCCCGGTAACTACGCCCGCGCCTACCTGGAGGGCAGGCTGACCGAGGAGCAGCTCGACGGCTTTCGGCAGGAGGTCTCAAAGCCTGGCGGCCTCAGCTCCTACCCGCACCCATGGCTGATGCCGGAGTTCTGGCAGTTCCCGACGGTGTCCCTGGGCATCGGCGCGATCACGTCGATCTATCAGGCTCGGTTCATGAACTACCTCCAGGCGCGAGGAATCGCGCAGACCGAGGGCCGCAAGGTGTGGGCATTCATCGGTGACGGCGAGGTGGACGAGCCCGAGACGATGGGCTCCATCGGGATGGCCGCCCGCGAGCAGCTCGACAACCTGATCTGGGTCGTCAACGCCAACCTCCAGCGCCTCGACGGCCCCGTGCGCGGCAACGGCAAGATCATCCAGGAGCTGGAGGCCGACTTCCGCGGCTCAGGCTGGAACGTGATCAAGGTCATCTGGGGGGCGCGCTGGGATCCGCTGCTTCAGGCCGACACCGACGGCCGCCTGGTGCGGGTCATGAACGAGAGCCTCGACGGCGAATACCAGACCTACAAGTCGCGCGACGGCGCGTACGTGCGCGAGAAGTTCTTCGGCAAGGACCCGGTGCTGCTGGAGCGCGTCGAGCACATGTCAGACGAGGAGATCTGGCTGCTGAACCGGGGCGGGCTCGACCAACAGAAGGTCTACGCCGCCTACCACGACGCCGTCGAGCACCGCGGCCAGCCGACCGTGATCCTGGCCAAGACCATCAAGGGCTACGGCATGGGCTCCTCGGGAGAGGGTCAGATGGTGACCCACCAGGCGAAGAAGATGACCGAGGAGGCGCTGCTCGCGTTCCGGGACCGCTTCGAGCTGCCGCTCACCGACGAGCAGGTGCGCGCCGCCGAGTACTACAAGCCGCCCGAGGATTCGCCCGAGATGCGCTATCTGCGCGAGTGCCGCGCCAGGCTCGGCGGATCGCTGCCGGTCAGACGGCGAAAGGCCGAGGCGCTCGAGGTCCCCTCGCTGGAGCTGTTCTCAAACCAGCTCGAGGGCACAGGAGAGCGCGAGATCTCAACCACGATGGCCTTCGTCCGGATCCTGGCCGCGCTGCTGCGCGACAAGGCGATCGGAGCGCACATCGTTCCCATCGTCCCCGACGAGTCGCGCACGTTCGGGATGGAGGGCCTGTTCCGCCAGGTGGGGATCTATTCGCCGGTGGGCCAGCTCTACCAGCCGCAGGACTCAGAGCAGCTGATGTTCTACAAGGAGGACCAGCACGGCCAGATCCTGGAGGAGGGCATCACCGAGGCGGGCTCGATCTCCTCGTTCATCGCCGCCGGCACCTCCTACTCGGCCCACGACGTGCAGATGGTCCCGTTCTACATCTACTACTCGATGTTCGGCTACCAGCGGGTCGGGGACCTGGTGTGGGCAGCGGGTGACTGCCGCACCCGCGGGTTCATGCTGGGCGGGACCGCGGGCCGGACGACGCTGGCCGGCGAGGGCCTCCAGCACGCCGACGGGCAGAGCCACGCGCTGTTCCCGGTGGTACCAAACTGCCGGGCCTACGACCCCGCGTTCGCCTACGAGCTGGCGGTCATCGTCCAGGACGGGATACGGCGCATGGTCGGTGAGCAGGAGGACGTGTTCTTCTACATCACGCTGATGAACGAGAACTACCGGCACCCGGCGATGCCCGAAGGCGTTCAGGAAGGGATCCTGCGCGGCATGTATCGGCTTCGCGTAGTCGATGGCCCGCAGGTGCAGCTGCTGGGCTCGGGGACGATCCTGAACGAGGTGCTGGCCGCGGCCGACCTGCTGCGAGACGACTGGGAAGTACAGGCGGACGTGTGGAGCGTCACCTCGTTCACGGAGCTGCGCCGGGATGGGATCGAGGTCGAGCGCTGGAACATGCTCCATCCGCTAAAGGAGCCACGGGTTCCGTACGTCGCCCAGTGCCTGTCCGAGGACCGGGGCCCGGTGGTGGCCTCGACCGATTATGTGCGCGCGTTCGCCGACCAGATCCGCCAGTGGGTGCCGGGCCCCTACTGTGTGCTGGGCACCGACGGATACGGCCGCAGCGACTCGAGGCGGGCGCTCCGAGACTTCTTCGAGATCGACCGCCGCTACGTGGTTCTGGCCGCCTTGCGCGAGATCGACCCTGCCCGCGCCCAGCAGGCGATCGAGAAGTACGAGATCGATCCCGAGGCGCCAGTGCCAACAAGCGTATGACCACTGCTGAGGCGATCCCCGTCGAGGTTCCCGATATCGGCGACTTCGAGGACGTGCCGATCATCGAGATCCTCGTCTCGCCCGGTGATGAGGTGGCAGCCGACGACCCGCTGCTGACGCTGGAGTCAGATAAAGCCACCATGGACGTGCCCGCGCCCTTCGCCGGGGTGGTGCGAGAGCTGGAGGTCAAGGTCGGCGACAAGGTCTCGCAGGGCACCGAGCTTCTGACGATCGAGCCCTCCGAGAACGGCGGTTCCTCCGCCCCGTCGAAGGCCTCGGCGGCAGAGTCAGACGGAGCGCCGGCCGAGTCCACGGCCCCCGACGCGGTGCAGAGCGCGCTGGGGGCGGAGCCGCCCACCTCCCCCGAGTCACCCGCAGCCGATGGCGGCGCGGCCCAGCCGGCGGCCGCCGAGGAGCCGGCGGCCGCCGAGGAGGAGGCGCCCACCGACGGTGCCGGCCCGATCTACGCGAGCCCCTCGGTTCGGCGGCTGGCGCGCGAGCGCGGCATCAACCTAAACGAGATCAAGGGAACCGGCCGCAAGGGTCGGATCACGCGCGAGGACGTAGAGCGGGCGACGAGCGGCGCTCCGGCGGCTGGCGCGCCAGCCCCCGCGGGCCTTGACCTGGCGCCCTGGCCCACGATCGACTTCGAGAAGTTCGGCCCGGTCGAGCGCGTCGAGCGCTCGCGGATCCAGAAGATCTCGGCGCCGAACCTGGCCCGGAACTGGGTGATGATCCCCCACGTCACGCACGACGACCAGGCGGACATCACCGAGCTCGAGGCGTGGCGCCAGGCGCTGAACGAGGAGCAGGCACGCTCTCCGGAGGCGGTCAAGGTGACGATGGTCTCGTTCCTGGTGATCGCGTCCGTGGCCACGCTGAAAGCGTTCCCCACGTTCAACTCATCGCTCGACGGCGAGCAGCTGGTGCTCAAGCGCTACTACAACATCGGCTTCGCCGCCGATACGCCCGGCGGCCTGGTGGTCCCGGTGATCAAGGACGCCGACCGAAAGGGGCTGCTTCAGATCGCTGGCGAGCTGACCGAGCTGTCGGGCAAAGCCAGGGAGGGCAAGCTGGGCCCGGCGGAGATGTCGGGGGCCACGTTCACGATCTCCTCGCTCGGAGGGATCGGCGGCACCTCGTTCACGCCGATCATCAACGCTCCAGAGGTGGCGATCCTGGGGGCCACCCGATCGGCGATGAAGCCGGTCTGGAACGCCACGGAAAACGAATTTGTCCCCCGCCTGATGCTGCCGCTGTCGCTGTCCTACGACCACCGCGTGATCGACGGCGCCGCCGCCGCCCGGTTCATGGTCCATCTGGTCGGGGTGCTGCGCGACCTGCGGAGGGTGTTGTTGTGAGCGGGGTGGGCGGACCGGTTACGGAGGTCAGGGTCCCGGACATCGGAGACTTCACCGACGTTCCCGTGATCGAGATCCACGTCTCGCCCGGCGACGAGGTCGCGGCCGAGGATCCGCTCGTCACCCTGGAGTCCGACAAGGCCACGATGGACGTCCCGGCGCCGCTGGCGGGGACCGTCAAGCAGCTCCAGGTCAAGATCGGCGACCGCGTGTCCGAGGGGAGCGTGCTGGTGACGCTCGAGACCGACTCGGCGGGGCCCTCCGGCGACGGCGCCGCCGCCCCTCCTACCGAGGCCTCGGTCGAGGAGGAACCGCCGCCCTCGCCCGACGGCGGTGGCCACGATGCCCAGGTCGTGGTGCTGGGGGCGGGCGTCGGGGGCTACACGGCCGCGTTTCGGGCCGCCGACCTGGGGTTGAAGACGATCCTGATCGAGCGCTACGAGCGGCTGGGCGGCGTCTGCCTGAATGTCGGCTGCATCCCCTCGAAGGCGCTCCTCCACGCCGCCCGCGTGATCGCGGAGGTCGAGGAGATGAGCTCCCGGGGGATCACATACGGCAAGCCGAAGATCGACCTCGAGCCGCTGATCGGCTGGAAGCAGTCGGTCGTCGACAAGCTGACCGGCGGCCTGGCGGGCCTCGCCCGCCAGCGGAAGGTCGAGGTCATCCGCGGCGTCGCGCGCTTCGAGGGCCCGAACGCCATGACGGTCGAAGATCGGACGGTCACGTTCGACAACTGCATCATCGCCGCCGGATCCCAGGCGGCGGCGCTCCCCGACCTCCCGGATGATCCCCGCATCATCGACTCCACGGCCGCGCTGGCCCCGGACGAGCTCCCGAAGCGCCTGCTGGTAATCGGCGGCGGGATCATCGGGCTGGAGATGGCCACCGTCTACGACGCCCTGGGCTCGAAGGTGACCGTTGTCGAGCTACTCGACCAGCTGATCCCGGGATGCGACCCCGACCTCATAAAGCCCCTTCAGGAGCGGATCTCGAAGCGATACGAGGACATCCGGCTCGAGACGAAAGTTGTGTCGGTGGAGGCCCAGAAGAGCGGGCTGAAGGTCACCTTCTCAGACGATCAGACCGCGACCTATGACTGCATCCTGGTCGCGGTGGGCCGGGCCCCGAACGGCCACGCCATCGACGCCGCCGCCGCCGGAGTGAACGTGGACGAGCGGGGGTTCATCCCGGTCGACAAGCAGATGCGCACCAACGTGCCTGGGATCTACGCCATCGGCGACATCGTCCCCGGCCCCATGCTGGCCCACAAGGCGGCCCACGAGGGGAAGGTGGCCGCCGAGGTCATCGCCGGCCAGGCGGCCGAGTTCGACGCCCGAGCCATCCCCTCGGTCGCCTACACCGATCCCGAGGTGGCGTGGATGGGGCTGACGGAATCCGAGGCCAAGGAGTCGGATATCGATTACGAGAAAGAGGTGTTCCCCTGGGCGGCTTCAGGGCGGGCGCTCGGCCTGGGCCGAGGCGACGGGCTGACGAAGCTTCTGTTCGAGCCCGACAGCCACCGGCTGCTGGGCGCCGGCATCGTGGGCGTCAACGCCGGCGATCTGATCGCCGAGACCGTGCTGGCGCTCGAGATGGCAGCTGACGCGGAGGACATCGGCCTCACCGTCCACCCCCACCCCACTCTGTCCGAGACGGTCGCGTTCGCCGCGGAGATGGCCGCCGGGACGATCACCGACCTGATGCCGCCCCGCCGCCGGACAGGCGCCAGGGCCTGAGCGCAGGCCTTCTCGGCTACGGCTGGCCTCGCCTCAGCCCTCTAAAGAAGGCGCCAGAGGACGATCAGCGCGGCCAGGAGCCCAGCGCCCAGTACCAAGGCTCGCCCCTTCCGCTGTCGGACTCGGGGCAAGGGTCGGCCACCCGGCCGTGGCGCGGGCATCGCAAACTCCTCGGCGGCGAGGACGTCGTGTGCCTCCGCGATCCCGGTGGGGTCCTCCGGCAGCCGCACGGGCGCGTGAGGGTGGAGCTCCGGGTCCGGGCCCGGAACCACGAAGGCCTCGGCGGCGAGGATGTCGTGCGGCGGCTCCGACACGGGCGGCGGATGATCGCAAATTTCCCAGACCGGTAGGTCCGTCACCTATCGCTGGGCCACCGCCGGTCTCACGGCCCCTATCCCCGCGCCCGCTAACCTCAAAGATCTAAGCCCAGGCGACTGAGATCGCCCCAGAAACCTGCTACGATACGCTTACCTTCGGTAAGCAGCTAACGAAAGTGAATCCAATGAACTCCCGTCTTCTTCTGGTCCCGCTGGACGACGCAGTCGTCTTTCCCGGGATGTCGCTGACGCTGACGGTCGATGTCGGAGATGAGGACCGCGTGCTGCTGGTGCCGCGCCACGAGGGCGCGTTCGCGAACGTGGGCACGGTCGCTGAGGTCGCCGACCGCGTTCGCCTGCCCGGCGGAGCGCAGGCCGTCGTACTAAACGGACTTCACCGGGGGATCGCTGGGGCGGCCCACAACCTGCCGGACGGACGGCTCATGGTCGAGGTCGAGGAGCGGCCCGACACGACGCCCGTTGACGGCCGGACACGCAACTTGGAGCGCGAGTACCGCGCGGTCGTGGAGGAGATCCTCGAGCTCCGCGGCGACGACGGCAGGATCTCTGCGTTCGTCAGAAGCATCACCGAGCCTGGCGTCCTGGCCGACACCACGGGCTACTCGCCCGACATCTCCTACGAGCAGAGAGTCGAGCTCCTGCTGACCCTGGACGTCACCGAGCGCCTCGAGCTGGCGCTGAAGCTCCAGCGCGAACGGCTGGCCGAGCTTCAGGTGCGCAAGCGGATCCGCGAGGACGTGGAGTCCGGCGCGGAGAAGCAGCAGCGCGAGTACTTCCTGCGCAAGCAGATGGAGTCGATTCGCAAGGAGTTGGGCGAGGACGACGCCTCAGTGGTCGAGGAGTACCGGACGAAGATCGAAGAGGCCGGAATGCCCGAGGCCGCCGCCGAGCAGGCCCTCAAGGAGCTCGGCCGCCTGGAGCGCATGGGCGAGCAGAGCGCTGAGACGAGCGTGATCCGCACCTACCTCGACTGGCTGATCTCGGTGCCGTGGAGCGAGCGCTCGGACGAGCGGCTCGACCCGCAGCACGCGCGTGAAGTCCTGGACGCTGACCATGCCGGCCTCGAGGACGTCAAGAACCGGATCGTCGAGTACATCGCGGTCAAGAAGCTGCGCCAAGAGCGCGGGATCAAGGAGGACAAGCGCTCCGGCGCGATCCTGACGCTGATCGGCCCGCCCGGCACCGGCAAGACCTCGATCGGCGAGTCGATCGCCCGGGCCACGGGCAGGGAATTCGTCAGGATGTCGCTGGGCGGCGTCAGAGACGAGGCCGAGATCCGCGGCCACCGGCGTACCTACATCGGCGCGCTGCCAGGACGGCTGGTGCGCGCGCTCAGGGACGCCGGGACGATGAACCCGGTGATCATGCTCGACGAGGTCGACAAGGTCGGCGCCGACTGGCGCGGTGACCCGAGCGCGGCCCTACTCGAGGTGCTCGACCCGGCCCAGAACCACAGCTTCCGCGACCACTATCTGGACGTGGAGCTCGACCTGAGCCAGGTGCTGTTCATCGCCACGGCGAACGTGGCGGACACCATCCCTTCTCCGCTGCTGGACCGCATGGAGGTGATCCGCTTCGACGGCTACACGACCTCCGAGAAGGTCGCGATCGCCCGCGGCTACCTGTGGCCGCGCCAGGTGGAGCGCAACGGCTTGCAGCCCGAGGAGGTCGAGATCTCCGACGAGCTGCTCAACACGGTCGCCACCGAGTACACGCGCGAGGCCGGCGTCCGGCAGCTGGAGCGCGAGCTCGGCACGCTGCTTCGCAAGACCGCGACTCAGATTGCCTCGGGCGAGAAGCAGGCCCCGGTGGCGATCGACCTGGACGCCGTTCGGGACGCGCTCGGACGCCAGAAGCACTTCCAGGAGTCGGCGATTCGCACGGCGGTACCGGGGGTGGCCACGGGCCTGGCGGTGACCGGGACGGGCGGCGACGTGCTGTTCGTCGAGGCCACCGCGATGCAGGGCAAACCCGGCCTGACGCTCACCGGCCAGCTCGGCGACGTGATGAAGGAGTCCGGACAGATCGCGCTCTCCTACGTGCGCGGGCACACAGATGAGCTCGGGATCGAGTCTGACGCCTTCGACGGGCAGGAGTTCCACGTCCACGTTCCGGCGGGCGCGATCCCCAAGGACGGCCCGAGCGCCGGGGTGACGATGGTCACCGCACTGGCTTCGCTGCTGAGCGGTCGGCCCGTGAAGCACACCGTGGGGATGACCGGCGAGGTCACCCTCCAAGGTCGCGTGCTGCCCATCGGCGGCGTCAAGCAGAAGGTGCTGGCGGCGCATGCCGCAGGGCTGACCGAAGTGGTGCTCCCGGAGCGAAACCGCGGCGACCTCGACGACGTGCCCGAGGAAGTCCGGGAGGCGATGAAGTTCGACTTCGCGATGACGATCGACGAGGTGCTCGGCGTGGCACTCGAGCCCGACTCGGTCCCCGCCGCGGCCTGAGCGTTGACAGTGACGACGCCGGCTTTCGGGCCGGCGTCGCCTCGATTTGCAGAGCCCCACCCCCGGGTAGGTTTTCCTCATGACGACGATCAGCCCCACTCAAGAGCAGCAAGTACTCGATCAGGTCCCGAAGCAGCTGTACATCGGCGGCGAATGGGTTGACGGCAGCGAGGGAACGCTGGGCATCGAGGACCCATCGACGGGCGACACCCTGTGCGAGGTGGCCGACGCCTCGACCGAGGACGCCACCGCCGCGCTAGACGCCGCAGTCGAGGCCGGACCTGAGTTCGCCAAGCACCCCCCGCGGGAGCGGGGCGAGATTCTGCGACGGGCCTTCGAGGCTGTCACGGCTCGCAGCGACGAGCTCGCGCTGCTGATGACGCTCGAGATGGGAAAGCCGATCGCTGAGTCGAAGGCGGAGATCGCCTACGGGGCGGAGTTCCTGCGCTGGTTCTCCGAGCAGGCCGTGCGGATCGACGGCCGCTACGCGGTCTCCCCCAACGGCCAGGGGCGGCTGCTGACGATGAACCAGCCCGTGGGCCCCTGCCTGCTGATCACGCCTTGGAACTTCCCGCTGGCCATGGGCACCAGGAAGATCGGTCCGGCGATCGCCGCCGGGTGCACGATGGTCGTCAAGCCCGCCCAGCAGACGCCGCTGTCGATGCTGATGCTGGCGAAGATCCTGGAAGAGGCCGGACTGCCGAAGGGAGTACTCAACCTGATCACTGCCTCGTCCGCCGGCAAGACCACCGGTCCTGTGATCTCGGATCCCCGGCTGCGAAAGCTCTCGTTCACCGGCTCGACCGAGGTGGGCCGCAAGCTGATGGAGCAGTCCTCTGAGAATCTGCTGCGTCTATCGATGGAGCTGGGCGGCAACGCGCCGTTCATCGTGTTCGAGGACGCCGACCTCGACGCCGCCGTGGAGGGCGCCCTGATCGCCAAGATGCGGAACATCGGCGAGGCCTGCACGGCCGCCAATCGGTTCCACGTCGCCGCCCCAGTCGCCGAGCAGTTCGCGGAGCGGATGGCCGAGAAGATGGGGTCGATGAAGGTCGGACGCGGCACCGAGGACGGCGTAGAGGTCGGGCCGCTGATCGACGACAAGCAGCGGACCAAGGTGCAAGAGCTGGTGGACAACGCCGTCGGCCACGGCGCCCGGGCCCTCGTCGGGGGCCACGCCCGCGACGGCGCCGGTTACTTCTATGACCCCACGGTGCTGACCGACATCCCCGACGACGCGGAGGTGCTGCGCGAAGAGATCTTCGGTCCCGTCGCGCCGGTGAAGGGATTCAGCGACGAGGACGAGGCGATCGCCGCGGCCAACGACACCGAGTACGGACTCGTGGCGTACGTCTACACCAATGATCTGAAGCGCGCCTTGCGCGTCTGCGAGGGCCTCGAGACCGGCATGGTCGGGCTCAACCAGGGGATGGTCTCCAACCCCGCCGCCCCCTTCGGCGGCGTCAAGCAGTCAGGCTTCGGCCGGGAAGGCGGCCCGGAGGGGATCGAGGAGTACCTGGAGACGAAGTACGTCGCGGTGAACCTGTAAGCGGACCTCCGTCCCACGGCTGCATCTACGCGACGGTGCCCGCCGCCACAGGCGCGCAGGAGATATCTGAATGTGGCGCGGCGGCCGCGTCGACGTGCGCGTCGGTCAGGACCCCGGGCGCGTACACGCAGCAGGCCGCTCGGGTCATCGCGGAGCAGTGCCGGAAGGCCGGTCTCCGGGTCGGACCCTGAAGCCACTCCACTCCTGCAGGCACATGTTGGAGCTCACAAACCGGCCTGGCCGAGACGAGAGGGTGAGCTTGAACACGATATGCGTGTTCGCGCTCACCAACCGGCGACGCCGGCAGCGGAATGTGAGTTCGAACAGGTAGGGGCCCTAACCCCCCGGCCAAGAACGGGGGCGCTTCACCCGTGCCAGGAGCGCCCGGCGTCCACACTCATCGCGAGCATTGGCCTAGCGGCGGCGCTCTCGCCCCGTCGAGCGCCGCCGCCAAGCGCCAAGTCCGGGCCGTTACCCGGCGACGATCACCTGCCAGGTCGCAGCCCCCACGACCCCGTCGACGCGCAGCCCGTGGTTGAACTGGACGTTCCTCACGACGGCGTCCGTGCGTGGACCGAAATCTCGATCGACGATCACCGACTTGTAGCCGTATACGAAGCGAAGCCAACGCTCAACTGCCAGAACAGCGTTGCCCTTGGAGCCTCGCCTAACAGTGATGACCAGCTTCGGCCAGGTTGCAGGGCCGACCCGGCCGTCGGCCGACACCTTGATTACCTTCTGAAACGCCTTGACCGCGGTCGTCGTCGACGATCCGTACACGCCATCGACGGTCACGCCGATAGCCGCGCTGGTTGAGCAAGAGCTGAATCGTGCGGACGCGCTCGCCCCTTGCCCCCGGTCGAACGGTCGGCCAGTTGACCGCGGCTGCTTGCGCAGTCGGTTTGCCAGCCGCGCTTGCGCCTGCGGTCGCAACTGCGGCCGGCGCGAGAACGAACGCTGCGGCGATGGCCGCAAGGATCAACCTACGTCTTCCTACTCGAACCATTTGTCTGCCCCTCCTGCCGTTTCTACACGGCTTGTCGTGGCCCCGCTGCCCCTTGTGGCGCGCGAATGTACGCGCGGGTGCAGGGGCTGTCAAGAACGAGGCGGTGTCCCACGGCTTCGTAGATCCGTTGGCTCTGGCGACGCACATGGCGGAGTCACGGGTTAGGATGTGGGCAGATGAGGGCGCAGCGGGCATTGGCGGTAATGGGGACGATCGCCTGTCTCGGATTGACCGCTGCGGCGTCGGCAGGTGGCGCGGTCCGCCCGATTACCAGCCCGAGCGTCACCCCCGGCTCCGTGTACCTCGCGCTAGGGGACTCGATCACGTTCGGATACCGGGAAGCGACTACGGTACCGGCGCCCAACTACCGGAACCCCTCGAGCTTCATCGGTTACCCCCAGCTGGTCGGCGCTGTGCTGCGGCTGAAAGTGGCCAATGCGGCGTGCCCAGGGGAAACGTCCTCGAGCCTGATCAATACCACCGGCCCCAGCAACGGCTGTACGAACCACGCCCCCCCGATCACGACCCCCACCCAGCTGTACCGCACGTACTACCCGCTGCACGTCAGCTACACGGGCTCACAGCTGTCGTTCGCGCTCAAGTACCTGCGAGCCCATCGGAACGTCAAGCTGGTGTCGCTCGAGATCGGCGCAAACGACCTTTTCCGCTGTCAGGCCACGACGAGCGACGGTTGCGCGAGCGAGCTGCAGGCGACATTGGCGACGGTGAGCAGCAACATCCGCACGATCCTCTCGACGATCCGCAACAAGGCCCACTATCGCGGACAGATCGTGATCGTCAACTACTACTCGCTCGACTACACAAGCGCGTTCATTACCGGCGTTGTGAGCGCGCTCAATCAGACTCAGGACACCGCCGGCCAGCCGTTCCGGGTCCTGATCGCCAACGGCTTTGGCCAGTTCTACCAGGGCTCTCTTTACTCCGGCGCCAACCCGTGCACAGCCGGACTGCTCACCCAGCTGGGCAAGCCCGGCAACTGTGGCGTTCATCCCAGCTACGCCGGCTCGTCGCTGCTCGCCCTGTCGGTCGAGATGGCGGTCCACCACTGACCGTCGCGCCGTCGGCTCCGGGGTCGGCTGGACCGACGGGGGGCCGGCTGGACCGACGCGGCCTCCGGTATCAGCGCGGTAGCCGCTGCTTGAGGGCCACGATCCGCCGGTAGGAGGCGACCGCCTGCGCCAGCGTGATGCTGCCGCGAGCCAGGCCGGATTCCAACGCTCCCAGCTCGCCCGGGGCCGAATCGACATACAACAGGATGTCGGCGCCCGCGCGTGCAGCCAGCACGCCGCCGGCGATCTCGTTGTGGCCCGTCGGCGAGCTCAGCGCGTCCGTGATGGCGACGCCGGTGAAGCCCAGCCGACCGCGCAGCAGTCCGCCGATGATCTGGCTGGATAGGGCCGCCGAGCTGCCCGTCTGGTCGTAAGCCGGAAAGCCGGCGGTCGCCACCATCACCGCGTCCAGGCCGCGCGGGATCAGGGATTCGTAGGGCCGCAGCGCGCCCGCGCGCTGCGCGGCGCTCGGGCGAAGCTCGTCCAGTCGGAAATCGGTGTCGGTCGTCGCCGAGCCGACGCCCGGGAAGTGCTTGGCTGTGGCCGCGACCCCGGCAGATTGAAGCCCCTGCGCGAACGACGTCGCGTATTTGGCGACGGTGCCCGCGTCAAACGAGAACGCCCGCCCCTCCTGCCAGATGAACGCGCCCGATGAGGTCGGCACGTCGACCACCGGAGCCAGATCCATGTTGACGCCGCGGGATCGGAGGTACCGACCGGTGAGCCACCCCTGGTTGAACGCGACCTTGGTGCTGCCGCTGGCGGCGATTGCGGGGGGAGAGAGCGGCGGCCCGTTCGCGAACCGTTTAACTCCACCGCCCTCCTGGTCGACGGCGATCAACAGCGGCGGATTGCCGCCGGCGCGCGCGGCGGCTTGGAGCGAGCCCGTCAGGGCCCTCACCTGCTGGTCGCTGACGATGTTGCGCGCAAACAGGATCACCGACCCCACCTGGCCGGCCCGGATCCGGTTGAGCAGCCCCGGGCTCGCCGAGGTCCCGGGCAGGGCCACCATGATTCGCTGGCCCAGCAGTTTCGCTGGCGATTGAGGGATCGCCGCAGCCGCCCGTACAGCCCCTCCGGGTGGCGCCAGCGTGGCGGCAAACGCGGCAAGCACGAGCAACGGGAGTGGCACCTCGCAAAGGTATCGACGATCGGTGGCCGTGCGATGCGCGACGATGAGCAATCGTGCCCCAGCAACCGAAGCCATCACAGCCCGAAGTCGGTCAGCTCAGCGGACGGGAGCGGCGTCAGCGGGTTCGCTGCCAGGCCGTGTTTCTGGACGGCGGCGGGGTGATCGTGCTCCCGCATAGCGGCCTGGTCAGGGCTGCCCTGAGCGCAGTGGGGATCACCATCGACGCCTCGCGGGTGCCTCGCGCGCACTATTGGGCGGTGCGGCAGATCGACCGCGTGTTGGCGGACAGCGCACCGATCGTCTACCTGCGGACGTTCTGCCGGGCGCTCGGCGTTCCGCCGGAGCGCATCGAGGATGCCGTCGGCGCGCTGTCCCATCTCGCGGACCGCAGCCGCAGCGGCCAGATCCTCTGGAGCCAGCCGACCCCCGACGCACTGGAGACCATCGAGGCCCTACGGTCGGCCGGGATCGCCGTCATCGTCGTTACCAACTCGGACGGGCACGCAGCCGAGAACCTTCGGGACGCCGGCGTCTGCCGGACGAGCCCGGGTCCAGGAGCAACGGTGACCGACATCGTCGATTCCGGTCAAGTGGGATCGGAGAAGCCCGACACCGGCATTTTTATAGTCGCGCTGGAGCGTGCAGGGGTCGAGCCGACGGCTGTCGTGCACGTCGGCGACATGGTCAGCACCGACGTCATCGGTGCCACTGCCGCCGGGATCACCCCTGTTCACCTCGATCCCGCCCGTCGCTGCCGCGACCGAGCTCACCGCCACATCCGCACCTTGGGCTCGATCTGGCGCCACGTGCTGCCCTGGGACGGCTCGCCCCTCGGCGGCGAGGCGAGATAGGTTGGCCTAGGTGCCTCGGCTTCGGCAGGCGGTCCTCGCGGCGCGAGACCTGGAGCGGACGGTCGGGCGGTTTCGCCGCGAGCTCCGTCTCGGCGAGCCCTACCGCGACCCGGCCGTCAGCCACTTTGGCTTGACGAACGCGGTCTTCGCGGTCGGGGACACCTTTGTCGAGGTCGTGTCGCCCGTTGATCCCCACAACCCGGCAGCTCACACCGCCGTCCGTCAGCTCGAGCGGTCGGGGCATGAGGAGTGCGGCTATATGGCCATGCTGCAGGTCGATGACCTGCGGGGCGCTCGCGAGCGCGCCCGCGCTGCTGGCGTGCGGGAGGTGTTCGAGGTCGAGTTGGACGACATGGCCGAGGTTCACCTCCATCCCGGCGACATGCGCGGCGCGATCGTCTCATTGAGCGCGCCTGAGCCGCCGGAGTCGTGGCGCTGGGGTGGTCCCGATTGGAGGGAGCGGGCTGCCGCCGGCCGCCTGGCGGGGATCGTGGTCGCGGTCGCGGATGCGGACGCGGTCGCACAGCGGTGGGCCACCATCGCCGGCGGCCCCGTGCCGGAATGCAGCTTCGTGGGCCACGAGCGATCCCCCGGACTGGTCGAGATTCAGCTCGAGCTGGACGGCGCTCGGGAGACGATCCGCCTCGACGGCCGCTGAAGCCGAAACCCTGACCGCCCCCGGCGTCCAGGCTTCGCGAGCGGCTGGAATCAGCGGGTGGACACCGGGCCGGACGGCCGCGGTCCTCGATGTGAAAACGCATACAAGCCGGTGTTGTCTCTACGATTGGGCGCGCCGTGCCGCTGGCCTCAGTAACCGATTCCCTAGTGCATCTCGCCACCAACGCCGTCGGCTCCCTGGGCCTGGGCGGAGTCTTCGTGTTGACGCTGGCCGGGTGCGCATGTATCCCCATCCCGTCCGAGGCGACGATGCTGTTCGCCGGTTTCGCCGTCTCCCAGGGGCGGTTCTCGCTGTTTGCGATTACGGCGATCGGCGTGCTCGGCAGCCTGGTGGGCTCATGGATCTCGTACGCCGTCGGCTACCTCGGGCGGATCGAGCTGGTTGAACGCCACGCCGGCAAGCTTCACATCAAGCCGTCGCATCTCGCTTTCGCCGATCGGTGGTTCGCGCGCTACGGCGACGCGACCGTGTTCTTCACGCGGATGCTCCCGATCATCAGGACGTTCATCTCCCTGCCGGCCGGAGTGGCCAGGATGCCCTTCGTCCGATTCACCGTGTTCACGGTGCTGGGGACCATCCCCTGGATCTTGCTGTTCGGCTTCATCGGCGACCAGGTGGGTCACAACTGGACGCACTGGAGGCACGCATTCAGCTACGTCGATTACGTGATGGTGGCCCTGATCGTGGCCGGGATCGCCTACTGGATCGTGCGCCGGGTCAAAGCTCGCCGCGAGCCTGCAGCGCAGGTCCTCGGCCCTGAAGCCGAGACCGAGAGCCAGCGCATCCCCGCCGGCCGGGGCTGAGCAGCAGCGCGGTTAGGCGGCGTTGCGGCCGAGCTCGCCGGTCGCCTCGGCGCGGATGCGCGTGAGAACCACACTCAGGCGATGGAGGGCGTCCGCCTCCTGCCGTCCGGTCTGGATCCGTGAGCGGACCAGTCGCGTGCCCACGCCGACCGCGGTGCCCAATGGGTATGTGGGGTCGTATGACGATCGTAGAGTGCCGCTCCCCGCGCCCCCAAACGCACACCTCGCCACCCGCGTCCCGACCCATGTACCCTCCTAGCCGAGGAATGGCTTACGCCGAGCAGAGTCCGCGCTTGAGGGGTGGGATAAACGAACACGCCTCCGCGCTGGCGTTCGAGTGGCGGCGCCTGACGAGGGCTGCGACGGCCGTCGCCCTGCTGACCGCGCCGGCCTTCTTCCTCGTTCTGTACGACTCAAACCACCTGTCGCTGGCGGCGTCGATCATCATCACGGCGCTGGCGGTGGTCGTCTTTCGCGGGCTGGTGGAGGTGATCGCTCGCAAGCTGATCCCCTGGCCGAGCCTGTTCGGGGCCGAGGAGTCGCTCAAGCAGGACGACCTCATCGCCCGCCGGCGCCACTGGTACTGGCGCTCGAAGTTCAGGCGGCTCCCGATCTTGATCGCGTTCATCCTGCTGCTGCTCGGGCTCTGCCAGCTGCTCTTCTCGTTCGCGGGCGTCAGCGCGAGTTTCTTCCACCCGTTCGCCGGGCTACGCCAGATCTTCCCTCCCGACACACTGCCCCAGCTGGGGCTCGTGTTCGTGCAGCTGCCGCTGCTCCTGTTCATCAACGTGTTCATCCTGTTCGGGCCGTTCCTGTTCATGGCGGTCCGGGGAGTCCGCAGCTACGAGCCGGGTGACGCCAGCTGGGGCGTACGCATGGACGACGTCCGGGGCCAGGCGGAGGCCAAGGAGGAGATCACGCGCGTGATCACGCTCTGGCAGTCCGGGGAGGAGTTCGAGAAGGCCGGCGGCAAGCGGGAGCGCGGCCTGCTGTTCCTCGGCGCGCCTGGGACCGGCAAGACGATGATCTCCAAGGCGATCGCCACCAACTTCAACTGCCCGTTCGTCACGATCCCCGGCTCCGGGTTCGCGCAGATGTTCATGGGCATGGACGCGCTGGTGGTCCAGTACCTGGCTCACAAGGCCAAGAAGCTCGCCCGCAAGTGGGGCGGGCAGTGCATCGTCTTCATCGACGAGATCGACGCAGTCGGGACGCGCCGCCAGGCGCTCCAGGGGGCGGGCTCGGGGATGACCGGCGTGAGCACGAGCTCGATCCACGACTTCTGCTTCTTCGGCCCCAACGGCTCGATCACGCCTACGGGCGACCTGGTGATCGAATCGCGCGCCTGGCGCGACCGCCTGTTCGCGCAGCGCGCGGAGCCGGCCGTCGGCAACGGTGCAGTGCTCCAGGGCATCGGCGAGCGCCTGCGTAAGTTCATGCCGGGAATGTTCGGCGGATACCAGGGACAGGCGCTCAACCAGCTGCTGGTGGTCATGGACGGCATGGACGAGCCGCCGGGAGTGCGCAAGTTCTTCACCAACCGGGTCAACAACTTCCTCGACGCCATGTTCGTCGTCCCCACCCGGATCGGCAGGGTTTCGCTGCGCCTCCCCCCGCCGCGCCCCCGCCCTGAACAGGTCTACTTCATCGGCGCCTGCAACGTCCCGATCGAGGTACTCGACCCCGCCCTCACGCGGGCGGGACGGATGGGGCGCCACATCTGGTTCCGCACCCCGACGAAGGACGACAGGGTCGACATCTTCGACCTCTACCTGGCGAAGGTCGACCACGAGCCAGACCTAGACGCCCCGCGTCGCCGCGACGAGCTCGCGCGGATCACCAGTGGCTACTCGCCGGCGATGATCGAGCAGTGCTGCTCGATGGCGTTGACGATCGCCCACGCCGAGGGGCGGCGGATGTTCGGCTGGAGCGACTTGGTCGAGGCCATGACCACGGTTGAAACAGGCACCGCTCAGAACATCGAGTACATCGCCGAGGAGACGCGCGCGGTGGCAATCCACGAGGCAGGGCACGCGGCCGCCGGTCACGTCTATCTGGAGAAGGACATGCTCTCCACGCGGCTATCGATCCGCAAGCGCGGCGGCTCCCTCGGCCACTACCAGAGCATGGAGAAGGACGAGCGCTTCTCGCACTTCCGCCATCAGGTGATGGGCAGTCTGATCATGACGCTTGGAGCGATGGCCTCGGAGCACGTGTTCTACGGCGAAAACAGCCAAGGGGTGAGCGGCGATGTCGCGGCCGCCACCGCCACGGCGGCGGCGATGGTCGGAATGTGGGCCATGGGGCCCGACCCGGTTCACATCAACGGGGGGGTCGAGTCCGAGTCGCCGGAAGAGTCTGAAAAGGTCACGGAGCGACTGGAGCGGATCGGCGCGGCGATCATGAACCGCTCGAGCGCCTCGGGTCCGATGATGCCCGACCCGCTGGCATCGATCCTCGGCGATCGCGAGAAGCATCGTGCAGCGGCGCAGATCCTGGGGCAGGCATACGTCACCGCGTACGCCCTGATGGCCGGCAACCGCCAGGCGATCGAGCGGATCGCCGACATGCTGGTGGAGCGCAAGGAGATGCACGGCGACGAGGTGGTCGAGCTGCTGAGCGGCGTGGGGCTCGAGCGTCCAAAGATTGACCTCACGGACGAGAAAACATGGCCGACGGTGTGAGCGAGCAGCGGCAACTGGTCAAGTCCGCCGATGAGCATGTCGCCGAGGCGCGGCTTCCGGGCGCGGTCGGGTTCTCCTCCGAGCGCGGCGGGCGCCGGCTTTCCTCGCCTCACGCCGCGAAGTTCCGCGCGGCTATCGCCATGCTGGTCGGGCTGGCGATCGCCGCGGTGGCGGTGGCGGTCGTCGTCCTCACCCATGGATCGGGAACTGGTTCGTCGGTCCCGTGGTCGGCGTGGAAGCCCAGCGACTCTGGCAACCTCGGCGCCTCGGAGATCGCCGACCATATCGCGCCGCTGTACCGAATATCCGGGACCAACCAGTTGGCGGTGGTCACCGTCACCAACCTCGGCTCCTCCAGCGCCGCGGCCGCCGCCAGCGTCGCCGGCACGGGGCCGGGCGGCTCGGGCTCCACCGGCCTTCAGATCGCGGTCCGCCCCGATCCGAACTCCAGCACGTTGTCCCTTCTGAGCGGCCACACGATCGCCTACAACCTGTGCGGCGTCGGTTCCTCCAACTGCTCGATTGGGGTCGGTACCCCTTCGACCGACAGGCTCCTGCTGCTGCGCCGCGAGGCACTCGAGCTGGCCCTGTACACGTTCAAGTACATCGGCGGGACGGACAACGTCGTGGCCATCCTCCCTCCCGGGCACACCACCCAATCGTGCACCGGACTCTGTCCGAAGCCCAATCAGCGCGCGACCACCAAGCCGATCAACATCGCGCTCCTGTTCTTGCACGACGAGCTTCAGCCGTGGCTGAGCCAGCCGCTCGCGGCGACGTTGCCTGAGCCCTTCCCGCCGACCGTAGATCAGGTCGCGTCCGCACCCGAGGCCCCGCTGGTTGAGCAGATCACGGCCCGGGGGTTGTTCACGCAGAGCATCGAGCAGGCACAGGACGGCTCGAACCTGATGGTGCTCAATCCCCTTCCGCCGCAGTAGGTCGGCACTCGTACCCCTCGCAGGCGGTGACCGGCAGCCGCGGATAGCGCGGGAAGCGCTCGGGTTCCGAGCGCGAACGGCGGCAGAGCGAGAACGCCGAACCGCGGGTGTTGCGAACGAGCTGCTGGTGGTCACAGGAATCGCACAGTCCGGCGGATGGGCTGGCGCCGGGGCGGTACGGCGGCGTGCGCTCCTGCCAGCGCTCGCGGCCCTCTAGCTGCGCCGCCAGCGCGATCAGAAGAGACTCGGAGTTGGCAGGCCCGATCAGCTGGGCGCCCAAGGGCAGCCCGTCGGCAGTGAGCCCAGCCGGCACGTTGACGGCCGGCCAGCCGAGCACGTTCCAGGGCCATGCGTAGGGACAGGCGGCGACCATGACCTTGTCGGTCTGCCAGCTCGTCAGGCCGTCGATGCTGCCCACCGGCAGCGGCGGCTGCGCCGTGGTCGGCGCCAGCACGACATCAAAGCGGCGAAAGATCGCCCCCACCTGCAGGCTGAAGGGCCGCTCGAGCCCCTTGGCCAGGCGAAGCAGCGGGCCGTCGAAGAATCGGGCCATGGCCGCGTTCTCCCGCGTGCGCCGGTCCAGCAGCTCGGGGGACGGGACGCGCCCCACCCAGTCGCGCAGTGCCACGGTCGAGCGCGGAACAACGCTGGTGCCGACGAGCCCGTACAGAGGATCCGCCCTGCTTACGTCGTGCCCGAGGCTCGACAACGAGGCGGCCAGGCGCTCCACGGCGGTGCGCACCTCCGGATTCAGCCGGGCGGGCGCGAGCGAGAACGGGATCTTCAGCGACAGCGCGATCCGCAGCCGACGAGCCGGATCGGCCCGCTCGGCGGTGGCCGCGAACGGCTCCGCCGGCGGCGGGGGCTTATGGACGTCGTGCTGGTGGTTTCCACTCGCCGCGTCGAGCAGCAGCGCCGCGTCGACGACGGTTCGCGCCAGAGGGCCGATGCAGGTCAGTCCATGAAATGACTCGGGATCGGGCCAGGTCGAGATCCGGCCACGCTGGGGCTTGATCCCCACCAGGTGAGTCCAGGCGGCCGGGATCCTCACCGAGCCGAGCCCGTCCGAGCCGAGCGCGGCCGCCACCAGCCCCGCCGCAACGGCCGCCGCGGATCCCCCCGAGGAGCCCCCCGGGGTGTGGTCGAGGCTCCACGGGTTGCGCGTCGGGCCGCAGGCCGGACTCTCGGTGATCGGCCACTGGCCGAACTCGGGCGTGGTCGTCTTGCCGACGATCACGGCCCCCGCCGCCTTCAGCCGCCCGACGGCATGCGCATCGGCTGTCTTGGGTTCAAACGTCCCTGAGCAGCCGAATGCCGTCGCCTCTCCCTCCAGGTCAACGTCGTCCTTGATCGCCACCGGGACCCCCAGCAGGGGCAGGCGCTCGCCGGCGGCCAGCCGCCGGTCGGCCTCGGCCGCCTCGCTGAGCGCGGCCTCCTTTCGCACGCAACGGAAGGCATTCAACGTCGGCTGAGCAGCCTCGATCCGCTCAAGCGCCACCGAAGTCAGCTCAGTCGAGCTGACCGAGCCGCTCGCAAGCAGCTCCGCTTGACCCTGCAACCCGGCGAACGCCGGTCGCTCTTCGAGCTCGCCGGCTCCCGCGCTCATGGCTCCGTCAGCACGTCGGATGCACGCGCTGGGCTACACACCAGGCCAGCCTACCATCGGAATCCGAGTTGTGTTCAGGTTATAGTTGGTGCCGTGGTGACGGCTCGGCTGACGCCCACCCGGTCTGCCAGCGGACGGCGCACACCGGTCCAGCGCCGCAGCCGTGAGCGCGTCGAGCGGATCCTCAGCGCCGCCGAGGAGCTTGTGGTCTCGCAGGGGGTGGGGGCCCTCGGCACCCGAGAGGTCGCGCTGAGGGCCGACATCCCGGTGGCCACCCTGTACCAGTACTTCGCGGACCGGGACGCGATCATCTCGGCGCTGATCGAGCGGCATGTCACCTCGATGGACGGGCGCATCGCCGCGGCGCTGGCCTCGCTCACCTCCTACAGCGTGCGCACCGTCGTGGAGACCACCGTTGAGGCCTACCGCGCCGCATACCGCGAGCGGCCCAGCTATGTGGTGCTGTGGTTCCAGGGCCGGCTGAGCGCGGGCATAGCGGCCTACATTCGCGAGCACGACGACCGCTTGGCGGATGAGTTCCATCGCTTCGCCACGACGGCAGGATTGCTGCGCCCGGACGTCGACCCGCTGGTGCTGCGGTTGTGCTTCGAGATATCTGATCGGTTTCTCGAGGCTGCCTACAGGCACAACCTGGACGGCGACGACCGCGTTGTCAACGAGGGGGTCAAGATGATGGTCGCCCATCTCGAGCGCTACGCGACCTCGGCCGGCATCGCTGGGATTCCTGCCGACGAGATCGCCACCCGTTGGGGGGTGTCGTAGTTGGAGGCGAGCCGGCGGCGCAAGCCAGCGGTGAGCTCGGGCCGTAGCGCAGACCCGCCACCGAGCGGGGCCGATCGACAGCCGGCGACGCTCGAGCAGCCCGAGGGTCCCCGAGAAATCACCGATGCTCCGTGGCCGTCGGAGCTCGATCTCCGCACCCGCTTGATCGTGGCCGCCGCGGCGGCCACCGACATCCCGGTGCGCACCGCTCTGGCGTCGATCATGTTCAGCGCCTCACTGCAGTGGGGGATGTCACCGGGCGCCTGGCGGGAGCGGGGCCGGCTGCGCTTCTACGCCGAGCTGGCCCAGACCCGCGACCCCGAGCTGGTATTCCCTAAGCCCCGCGATGGCGTGGCCGTGAAGCCCTCGCGGCCAGGCCGCCTGTCGTTCCGAGCCCCGGGGGGCAGCGTGTCGCTGCTGGCGTTCGACAGCCCCTACGTCGCCGCCAATCCGGCGTTGCGCGGGGAGTACGCGCACCACACGCGAAACGGCAAGGCCTGGGCGCAGCACTGGCGCCACGACGACGGCCCCCGGCCCACGCTGTGCGTGATTCACGGTTTCGGCGCCTCGCCGTACGTGCTCAACAGCGCCTTCTTCGCGCTGCCGTGGCTCTACGGCAAGGGCTACGACGTGCTGCTGTACCTGCTCCCATTTCATGGGCCGCGGCGCGATCTGCTCTCGGTGGTCAACGGCTCCGGGCTATTCGCCCACGGCCCCTCGCACTTCAACGAGGCGATGCTCCAGGCGGTCCATGACTTCCGCATCTTCCTCGACCATCTCGAGTCTGCCGGCGTCAGCCAGTTCGGCGTCACCGGCCTGTCGCTCGGTGGCTACTTGAGCGCGCTGCTGGCGGCGGTCGATCCGCGGCTACTGGTGGCGGTTCCGAATGCTCCCGTGACCTCGCTCCCCCGGCTGATACCCGACTACTTCCCGGCCAACGTCGGCGTCGTGATCTCGTCGCTCCTTCATCGCATCCCGCTGCGCGAGGCCGAGGAATCGATCGCGCTCCATTCGCCCCTGAACTACAACCCGCTGTTGCCCAAGGACCGGCTGATGATCATCGGCGGGCTGGGCGACCGGCTGACGCCACCGGAGCAGACCCGACTGCTTTGGGAGCACTGGGACCGCCCCCGCCTGCACTGGTATCCAGGCAACCACCTGTTGCACGTCAACCGGAGCGCCTACCTGCGGGAGATGCGCAGGTTCATGGCCGGGGCAGGTTTCGGGGTTTAGGCCAGCGTGCCCCGTAGCCGGGGTTCAGGCCGACGTACAGAGAGAGCTCGGCGTCTGTCCGTAGGTGCCCACCGGGCGGTCTGAGACGTTACGGTTGTGCGCTCTTCGATTCGCGTGCAGGAAGGGAGATTGCGAGTGCCGGCTGCCCGCAAGCGCATATTCGTCATGGCGTTCGCGCTCTCAGCAGCCGTCGCGTTCCCATCCGCCGCCGGCGCCGCGGTTACGACACTAGGCCGCGGCGGCTGGCAGGTGCAGAGCAGCGCCCAGGCGACGCAGGGCGGCGCCGCCATCTCCGGTCCCGGCTTTACGCCCCAATCCTGGCTCCAAGTCCGCCCGGACAACGCCGGGGCGCCTGGGACGGAGATCGGAGCGCTTCTCCAGGCCGGCCGCTGTCCGAACGTGTTCTTCTCGACGAACATGCAGACCTGCTTCGGCTACATGGACGGATTCGGCCCCAACACGGTCCCTATGTTCTCCGTGCCGTGGTGGTTCCGGACCACGTTCAGCTCGGACCTCCGCGGCGGGCGCCGCGCCCAGCTGATCATCAACGGCGTCGTAGGTGAAGCGGATGTCTGGCTGAACGGCAGGCTCTTGGCCTCGCGCGCCACCATCCAGCGTGATCTAACGAGATACACGTTCGATATCACGCGGTTTGTGCGCAGAGGCCTCAACGCGCTCGCGGTGGAGGTTTATTCGAACGACCCGACCGCGATGTTCACGGTCAACCACCTCGACTGGTCGCAGGTTCCGCCTGACAACAACACCGGGATTCAGTTTCCGATCCAGCTGCACACGTCGGGTCCGCTGGCACTCAGCGACGCGCACGTCGTGCAGCAGGACGCGCCGAATTTCTCGAGTGCGGCGCTGACCGTCAAAGGCGTGGTCAGCAACCTCTCGGCGGTGCGACAGACCGGTTCGGTCCGCGCTGCGGTCGACGGACGGGGCGGTGGCGCCGCGAAGCCACATTCGATCAGCCTTGGGCCCCACTCGAGCCGGACCGTGTCGTTTCGCATCGTCGTGGCTAATCCACGCGTTTGGTGGCCCTACCAGATGGGCCCGCAGCCCCTGTACCGCCTGCGGATGAGCGTCAAGCAGCCGAGGTTTGCCGCCGACAGCCAGTCACAGACGTTTGGCATCCGGACCATCACAACGCGGCTGATCGGTCGCTCGGCGATCGCGCCACAGGGATCGAGGCAGTTCCTGGTGAACGGCAGGCCGTTCGTTTTTCGCGGCGGCGGCTGGGACGAGGACATTTTCTTGCGCTACTCCGCGGCCGACACCGCGAACCAGATCGCGATGATCAACGATAAGGAACACCTCCACGCGCAACGTCGCCTTCTTCCTGCGCGCCGACGTGCGGCGCGGCAGCGCAGCAGGCACCCCGGCTGCAGGCGACAACCAGGTGCTGCCTGTCTTCTGGAGTGATAACGACATCACCCTGTTCCCCGGTGAGTCCCAGACGCTTCATGCCTCTTACCGCGGAGCCAACCTCCAGGGCGCATCTCCGGTGGTCACGATCGGCGGCTGGAACCTGGCGACGGTCAACTTGCGCGGCTGAACTTAATTTTTCACCCCAGTTCCAGCCGGGGCGCTACTTTGTCCCTTGGGGTTTAGCCCGACGATCCCGCTGGGGTGCGGACGCGGGCGACGCCTTCTACGAAACCGCGGATTGGAGACCAGCTATGGCAGAGCCCGTCCAGATCCAGGGCACCGACGTCCAGGCGAAGATCCGCAACCCGCTCGGGGTTGTCGCCCTGTCGTTCGTGACGCTCGGGATCTACGCGATCTTTTGGTACTACTTCATCAACAAGGAGATGGCTAGGTTCGGCGGGGCGAGGAACACGGACGAGCTCGGCGACAGCCCCGGTACGTCCGTCCTCGCGATCACGTTAGGTGCCTTTGTGATCGTCCCGCCGTTCATCTCTATCTACAACGCCTGGAAGCGTCTCGGCGGCGGGGAGCGGCTCACCGGGCTGTCGGGCATGGAGGCCGGCCTTGGCCTGTTGCTGTGGATCTTTATCTCGCCCGTGGCCGAGTACATCTTCCAGTCCAACTGGAACAAGGTGCTCCAGGCGCAAGCTGGCGGCGTCCAACAGCCCCAGGCGGGCGCCATCCAACAGCCGCAGGAGCCTCCGCCCCCTCAGCCGCAGGCTGGCGGCGTCGAACAGCCCCAGGCGGGCGGCGTCGAAGAGCCGCCGCAGCCTCCGCCGCCCCAGGCGCAGTAGTCGTTCCTCGCGCTGATCGCGGCTGTTCGTCGACGGCCGCTCTGCGCGCGACCGTGGGTCGGGGCCGCAGCTAGGCGACCGCTACCGCGGCCTGCTCCTCGTCCAGGTACCGCTCGCCGCGCTCGGCCCTCTCCACCAGCGACGCCGGGGGCTCGAACCGCTCGCCGTAGCGCTCGGCCAGCTCGCGGGCCCTGGCGACGAACGCCCCCGGTCCCTGGCCGTGGGCGGGGTGCTGATAGCCGTTGATGTACTGGAGAACGCCGCCGGTCCAGCCGGGAAAGCCGATCCCGAGGATCGAGCCGATGTTGGCGTCGGCGACCGTCTCGATCACGCCCTCGTCGAGGCACTTGACCGACTCGAGCGACTCGGCGAACAGCATCCGCTCTTCCAGGTCTCGCAGGTCGATCTTCGAGGGATCTTCGGCCAGGGGGAACGCGTCGCGTCAGGCCCGACCAGAGGCCGGCCCGCTTGCCCTCGGCGTACTCGTAGAAGCCGCGGCCCTCGAGCTTGCCCGGGCGGTCGAACTCATCCAGCATGCGGTCGATTACGACCTCCGCCGGGTGCTGGTCCCAGCCGGTGGACGAGGCCTCCGCCGCCGCCTTGGAGGCGTCGCGGATCTTGCGCATGAGCTTCATGTTCAGCTCGTCCGAGAGCTGGAGCACGGGCGCCGGGTAGCCGGCCTGGGAGGAGGCCTGCTCGATCGTGGCCGCGGGAACGCCCTCCAGCAGCATCGCGATGCCCTCGTTGATGAACGTCCCGATCACGCGGCTGGTGAAGAACCCGCGACTGTCGTTGACGACGATCGGGGTCTTCTTGATCTGCTTGGCGACATCCAGTGCCCGGTACAGCGTCCGCTCCGAGGTCGCGCGGCCCTTGATGATCTCCAGCAGAGGCATCTTGTCCACCGGGCTGAAGAAGTGAAGGCCGATGAAGTCCTCCGGGCGGCTGACCCCCTCGGCCAGCTCAGTGATCGGCAGGGTCGAGGTGTTTGAGCCGAGCAGCGCGTCCGGCGCCAGGTGCGGCTCTACTTCTTCATAGACCTGCTTCTTGAGCGCCGGATCCTCGAACACGGCCTCGATCATGAGGTCACAGCCGGCGGCGTCCTCCGGCTTGTCGGTGGGGTGGATTCGCGACAGCAGCGCGTCTCCGTCCTCCTTAGTGGAGCGCCCGCGCTGCACCGCCTTCTCCACCAGGCCCACCGAGTAGCCCTTCCCCCGCTCGGCGGCGTCGAGCGATACGTCCTTGAGCACCACGTCGATTCCGGCCTTGGCGCACACGTACGCGATCGCCGCGCCCATCATGCCCGCGCCGAGCACGACCACCTTCTTGGCCTGGAGGGGCTCGATCCCCTCGGGCCGGTTACGGGCACCGGAGACAGCCTGTAGGTCGAAGAAGAACGCCTGGATCATGTTCTTCGCCACCTGGCTCACCACCAGGTCGACGAAGTACCGGCCCTCGACTTCGAAGGCGTTGTCGATGTCGAGCTGAGCGGACTCCACCGCCACGGCCATGATGTGATGCGGCGCCGGGTAGTTGGCGCCCTTCAGCTGCTTTCGCAGATTGGCGGGGAAGGCCGGCAGGTTCATGGCCAGCGACGGCGTCGAGGGGGTCCCGCCGGGGATCTTGTAACCGTCGCGGTCCCAGGGCTGGGTGGCGTCCGGGTTGGCCTTGATCCAGGCCTCGGCCGCCAGCAGCAGGTCGTCCCTGGTGGGAACGATCTCATCGACCAGCCCCAGCTCCTTGGCCTGCGCCGGGCGGTGGCGCTGGCCCTGGAGCAGCGCCTGCATCAGGGCGTTGACGATTCCCAGCAGGCGAACGGTGCGGACCACTCCGCCCGCTCCGGGCAGCAGCCCGAGCTGCACCTCGGGAAAGCCGACCACGGCCTTTGGGTCGTCGACGACGATCCGGTGATGGCAGGCCAGGCAGATCTCGAGCCCGCCGCCCAGCGCCGCGCCGTTGATCGCGGCGACGACCGGCCGGCCGAGCGTCTCCAGCCGCCGCAGCCGCTGCTTGTTGGTCCTGACCATCTGGCTGATCTGCTCGGCGTCCTCCTTGCGCGCCCGGCGCAGATCGTGGAGGTCGCCGCCGGCAAAGAACGTGCTCTTTGCCGAGGTGATGATCACGCCCTTGATCGAGTCCTTCTCCGCCTCGAGCCGATCGATCGTCTCGCCGAACGAGGTCATGAACGCCTCGTTCATGGTGTTGGCCGACTGGCTGGGGTCGTCCAGCGTCAGCACCACGATCCCGTCGGGATCCTTCTGCCAGCGAATCGTGCTGGCGGCACCGCCTCCGTTGCTTGAACCCCCGCTCATCGAATGGCCTCCACGACCGTCGCGATTCCCATGCCGCCGCCCACGCACAGGGTGGCCAGGCCGTAGCGACCGCCGGTGCGATGCAACTCGTCGATCAGCGTGCCGAGGATCATCCCTCCGGTCGCGCCGAGCGGGTGGCCCATGGCGATCGCGCCCGCCGTTGACGTTGACCTTCTCCATGTCCAGACCCATGTCCTTGACGAACCTGAGCACGACCGCCGCGAACGCCTCGTTGATCTCGACCAGGTCGAGGTCGTCTACGGTCAGGCCCGCCTTCTCGAGCGCCTTGCGCGACGCGGGAGCGGGGCCGGTGAGCATGATCGTCGGGTCGGTTCCGGACAGCGCCGTCGCCAGGATCCTGGCCTTCGGCGTCAGCGACAGCTCGTCGCCGATCCGCTCGTTGCCGATCGCCAGCAGCGACGCGCCGTCCACGATCCCGGACGAGTTGCCGGCCGTGTGCACGTGGTCGATCTTCTCCACCCAGTGGTACTTCTGCAGCGCGACAGAGTCAAAGCCCCCCATCTCCCCGATGGCCTGGAACGAGGGCTTGAGCTGCCCCAGTGAGTCGACCGTCGTGTCGGGGCGGATGTGCTCGTCGCGGTCGAGGATCACGTGGCCGTTTATGTCTTCGACCGGGATGACCTGCTCTTTGAATTTCCCTTCCGACTGGGCAGCGGCGGCGCGCTCTTGCGAGCGGGCCGCGTACTGGTCGACGTCGTCCCGGCTAAAGCTTTCGATCGTGGCGATCAGATCGGCACTGATGCCCTGGGGGACGAAATAGGTGTCGTAGTTGGTCTCCGGGTCCGTGGCCATCGGTCCCCCATCGGAACCCATCGGTACCCGCGACATCGACTCGACGCCGCCGGCGAGCACCAGGTTCTCCCAGCCGGAGGCCACCTTCTGGGCGGCCACATTCACGGCCTCCAGGCCGGAGGCGCAGAAGCGGTTCAGCTGGACGCCGGGAACCTCGTCGGGCAGGCCTGCCTTCAGGGCGGCGGTCTTGGCGATGTCCATCCCCTGGTCGCCAATCGGCGTGACGCAGCCGAGCACGACATCGTCGACCTGGTTGGGGTCGAGCTTGGCGTTGCGCGAGAGCATCTCGTGCATCAGGCCGACAACGAGGTCAACTGGCTTTGTGCTGTGTAGCGATCCGTTCACCTTGCCCCTACCGCGCGGGGTGCGGATCGCGTCGAAAACGAGCGCTTCGGTCATCGTGTGGGCTCCTCCGGGGATGCTGTTGGCGGTCTGCCAATAAGGATAGCGGCGGGCGGAGCGCGGCGCGCGCTACGGCTGGGCCTGCGTCAGACGGGGGTAGTAGCTCGGGCCGTTGGAGGCGGCATTGCTCGGCCAGGGAAACTTGGGCTGAAGGCGGCAGGGAACGGTGCCGGAGCTGAGCTGCGAGATAACGCCGGAGTTGCCCAGGTTGTTGCAATCCGAAGACTCCAGGCCGCCATTGGCTATGTTCGACAGCTCGCCCGGGGAGATGTAGGGGTTGTGGCGATTGGTGGCCGGCCGCTGGCTTTGCCCGAACAGGGCCTCGTTGTTCAGCGTGACCGCCGCCCGGATGTAGTGCGTGATGCCGTTTGATGCCGGCGCGCTTCCGTTCAGCAGGGCTGGCAGGTTGGCGAACGCGGCCAGGATGTCTTGCGGGTAGAGCTGGATGTAGTTGATGACGGGAACGACTTGCTGCGCGGCCTGCAGCAGCGGTGCGAGGACCTGATTGAACGAGGCGCTGAATTGGGCGATCGCCGGGAGCGCCTGGTTGGCGAGCTTGATCAGGGAGGGCGTCTGGTGAAGTAGGTTCAGCGCGGGGCCTGACAGCGTGATCAGCTCGGACAACGCCGGGCGCACCAGCGGTGCCGCGGTTCGGATCACCGCCAGCGTGGGCTTGGCGATCCCCAGGGTGGTGTTGAGCGTCCCTAGCGTGGAGCGAAGCTGGGTCATGAATGGCGGCAGGGCGTTGACCGTCGCCTGAAGCTGGGCGTCGCGGGCCGCGGTTGCCGAGAAGACTTGGTTGCCGGCGTTCACCAGGCTCTGCACGTCGGCTGAGTGATTTCCGACGGTGGTGAGCACGACGCCGAGGTTGTTGATCAGTCGCTGCAGGTTGCCCTGCTGTTGGTTGAGCACCCCCACCACCGCGCTCAGCTGGCTCACCGTCGGATCCAGGTTGCCGATCGCGTTGTTGAGGTCCTGCCCGCGGCCCGACAGGGCCTCGAACGAGCCGTTCAAGAATTGCTGCAGCGCCCGCTGGGTCGAAGGGTCGAACGAGTTCAGCACCTGATCCAAGTCCTGGGTTCGCTGGATCTGGCTGGGCGGGATCGTGCCGCCGTCGGGAAGCTTCCGGCCTGAGGCGTTGCCCGGCGAGAGCTCGATGTATGCCTCCCCCAGCAGCGTCTTCAGTCGCAGGATCCCGCGCGTGTCGGCGGGGATGGGGGCGAACTGCCTGCGCAGATCCATCGTCACGAGCGAATTGACCCCCCGGGGCTGCACGTTGGTCACCTTGCCCACGTTCACCCCCGAGATCCGCACATCCGCTCCAGCCACAAGCTGCCCGGTCTCCGGGAACACGGCCTGAATCCTGTAGCCCTGCGGGGCGAACGGAATCGTTCCCGCGAACTGGGTCCAGACGAAGATCATCAACCCCACGCAGGACAGCGTGAACGCGATCGCCGCCAGCACCGCCGTCCGTTTCGGGGCCTGAGTGACCATCAGCAGCCGAGCAGGGTCGAGAGGTTGGAGCCCAGAAGCGCCGGCAGCAGCGTGCCGAGCGAGCCTCCCTGGAGGTCCGAGCAGGAAAGCGACAGGAGCCCGCGCCATCCGCCGCCGTTGGCGTCCACCGTGGAGAGGAACGAGTCTGAATTGTGAGCAAACCAGGCAAGCCAGTAGAGGAAGCCCGGATTGCCGTTGCCGGGCACGTATGCGATCTCGTTCGTCACCGCGCCCAGCACCCTGAAGGAGCTGAGCAGGGCCGGCGTTTCCTGCGTGAGGTTTGACTGCAGCGCCGGCAGCTGGTCCGCGAGCGGCAGGACGGCGTCGACGAACGGGGGGATCTTGTTCAGCGGCAGCAGCGCCGCGCCCTCGAACAGGGTGCGGGTGTCCTTGAGGGTCGTCGGGAGGCGACGGGCGGTGGGAAGGAGTGCCTTGGCGGTGGGGCCCAGGGCATTCGCCAGGGTCCCGACGTCGGCCAGCGTCGTACGGGTGGTTTGAAGCGTCCCCGGCAGCCGGGCGATCGACTGCTGGAGCGCGACGTCCTGGTGGGCGAGCGCCCCCACCGCCTGATCGCCTGCCCGGACGACAGTTTCAAGCTGGGCGTCCTTGGCGCTGGTGGCCTGTGTCAGCACGCCCAGGTTGTGCACGATGCTGGCCAGCTCACTTCGCCGGTCGGCCAGGAGGTCGCCGATCTGGCGAAACTGGGCCGAAGTCGGTCCCAGGTTCTGGAGCAGCTGCTTGATGTCCTGGGCGCGCCCGGTGGTGCCTTGGTTGAGCTCCGTGATGAGGCTCGCGAACCAGGTACGGGTGTCGGCGTCGAGCGAGTCCAGCAGCTCGTCCGAGTCGATGGGGGTGGTGGTCTGGCCGACAGGGATGGTCCCGCCCTGGGGCATCGCGCCCGCAGACGGCGTGCCGGGATTGATGTCGACCTCCATGTCCTTCAGGGGGGTGTTGGGAAACAGCGTCGCGCTGGCGTTGCGGTACACCACGTGTGGCGCCGGCAGGGAGGCCGGCTTGAGCTCCATGTGGACGATGGCCCGGCCGCCTTGAAGCGAGGTGCCGGTTATTTCGCCGACGTTGACCCCGGCGATGTTGACCGGCTCGCCCAGCCCCGGGACGACGCCGGCGGCGGTGGTGAACGTGCCGTTTACCTTGACGAAGCTGGCGAACGGGTTTGGGAACCGCTGGTTGATCACGATGTATCCGCCGGCGGCAATCCCCACCACCCACAGGGCGATGAGGACCGCGAAGTAGCGGCCGTAGCGCTTGAGCTGGAGCTTGAAGCGGGTCATCGGCGGCCGCTCCCGCCGGAGGAGGCGGATCGTGCGCCCACCAGCTTGGCCGCCTTGGCCACCTGCGCCTTGCTCGGCGGGGCGGCATAGCCGACGTGGCGCAGGTCAGCCTGAGCGGTGGCCGCAGTGAGGCTGGGAACCGGCTGGCTCGAGCACGCCACATCGGGCCGGAAGTCGGCCGGCGTCAGGTCGCCGACCCACTGCGGCCGGGAGCCCTCGATTCCGGGGCTGGCGGGCGTGATGCCCAGGAGCTGCCCCAGGACGGGGAGGTTGCCGATGCTGATGCCGTTGTTCCCGGCGCTCGAGATCAGCCTGATCCAGTAGCCGTTGCCGTCGAAGTTCTGGACGGCCGCTGACAGCCCGGACAGCAGGTGGGCGAAGTCCTGCCACACGGGACGGCCGCTTGACAGGGGGCCGTCGGGAACCGCTTGCGTCAGCAGCGGGGTGACGTGCGTGCGCAGGCAGTCGGTCACCCCCTTGGTGATGGGGAAAAGCTGTCCCAGCTGGTTCAGCGTGTTGGGAAAACCGGTGAACGTGTTGTAGAGCGCGTCCAGCAGGCGGGTGCGCTCCACGGGCGCGACAATCGCCCCCAACTGGTTGACGGCTTTGGTGACGGCGTCCACGAGCGGCGGCGCGGCCTTCAGCGACGGGTCCAGGGCGACGCCCAAGGTCACGACCGGCGGCAGGGCGCGATCGATCGCGGCCAGCGACGGCGGGGCAACGCGCAGCGTCTGGTCAAGGCCGGCGATCGACTGACCCAGCGATCCGTCGGTCGCCGCCAGGGCACCCGAGGCCCGATTGAGGTTGGTGATCAGGTCAGCGAGCTGCGGCGAGCTGCCCTGCAAGGTGCCAGTGACGTCGGAGGCACTCGTGAGCAGCCGCTCGACGTCTCCGGGCTGGGTGCCGTGCAGGGCCTGCGTCACCCAGGCGATGTCTTTCAGCGCCGGGGTCAGCTGCGGGATCGCCGCCTTCAAACCTCCGGCGCCGCTGTTGGCGACCGTCGGCTGCTGCCCGGCGGGCGCGCTGAACCCCTCGTTCAGCGTCGTCAGCGCGTTCTCGAGGCTCTGGCGGGTGGCCAGATTGAAGGTCGAGAGCAGCTGGTAGAACTGGACCGGATAGGCGGTGTTTGACACCGGGATCGTGTAGCCGTCGCCCGCGATCGGCGCGCCAGGGCTGCCGGGGTCGAGCTGTAGGTAATACCCGCCCTCCAGGAACAGGCGATCCCTGATCGTGACCGTCGCGTCCTTGTGGACCGGAAGCCCGTTCGAGTCCATCTGGAACGAGAGCCTCGTGAGCGTGCCGTCGGCTGCGGCGTCCGTGACCTTGCCCACGTCGATCCCCGCGATCCGGACAGGTGAGCCGGGGATGATGTACACGCTGTTTCGGACCACTGCGTGCAACGTGAAGTGGTGAACGAATGGGATCTGTTTGCCGCTGAACGCGTAGTAGGTGATGGCCACCGCGAGCAGGATCGTGACCGCGGCCACCACCAGCGGATTGCCGGCCCTGCGCCTGGCCCCGACCCGGGGCCGCCGTCGGATGCGTCCCAGCGGGCTCACTTGTACGTCCCTTCCAGGCCCGCCTGCTGATAGCGCTGGAGGACCCCTGGCGGAGGCGAGGTCTGGGGCACGACGTTCGAGATCGAGCTCGGCGGACCGATGGCCTGCCCGGAGCTGTAGTGCTCGTTGCCTGCCGTGCAATGACCCGCGGTCTCGTCCGGGTAGTAGTTGAGGTGCAGATTGGCTGCCGGCGTCGAGGACTGACTCAGCGTGCTGGTGTCCAGGACGAGGCTCGAGCGCAGCCAGGAGCCGGTCGCATCCCCTTCGGAGAGCGGGTTGTTGGGGCCACCGAAGTTGGCCGCCCAGCTGCCCTCGACGTTGCAGGCCAGCTGGGCGTTGGCGGCCGAGTCGAGGATGGCGCCCAGGCCCACGAACGCCGAGGCGCCTAGCGTGGCCAGGTCGTTGTCGCCCAGGACGTTGAACGTCTCGTACGCCGCGGGGTTGGTGGCTAGCTTGTCCACCTGCACCAGCGCCGCCTCGAGGTTGGTGGCGAGCGCCGGAGCGAGCTTGTAGACCGGGGTGGCGGCGCGGATGATCTGATCCAGACGCTGCGCGCCCTTGGGCAGCAGCGCTGCGGCGGGCTTGAGCGCCTGAACGGTGGCTGCGGCGTCTGCCAGAACCGGCTGGGCGTTGGTCAGCACTGTCGTGGCAACGGACTCCGTCGGCGGCAGCTGGTCGATCGTCTGGCCAAAGCGCGAGCTGTTGAGCGCCTGGAAGGTGACGGCGCTATTGGACAACAGCGCCGAGATCGTCGGCGCCACGGGAGCAAGGGCGCCGGTGGTGGAGGCGGCGCCGGAGATGAACTGCGCCAGGTGGGTGTTGGGCGATGCGAGCAGCCCGAGCAGGCTGTCGAGCGGGCCGAGTAGCTGGTCGGTGGAGTAGATCGCGTCGTTGAAATTCGTACCGCGCCCGGCGACGGCGTTGCCGAGCTCGCCGGTGGCGCTGCGTATGCCCTGCTGGGTCTTGGGGCCGAAGGTCCTGAACGCGGTGTCGATGTCGACGATCGGGAGGTTGTGCGAGAACTTGGTCCCCAGCTGGAAGGTGCCGCCGTCCTGGAGCGCCGGCGTCTGGGCCGTGTTCTGGGCGTGACCGGGGAGGATCTCGACGTACTTGCCGCCGAGCACCGACGCGAGCCTGATCTGATAGCGGGTGTCGTAGGGCAGCGGCTGGAGTCCTCGCTGCAGGGCCAGCGTCAGCCGCGCGAACGGCCCGTTGTAGCCGGGGTCGGTGCCGCGCGGCTCGGGCACGATCTTCAAGACCTGGCCGACCCGCGCCCCTCCGATTCGCACGTCCGCGTTCTTGACCAGCTCGGCCCCGTTCGGAACGTCGACCTTGATGTTGTAGGTGGGAACGAACGGAAGTCCGTTCTCTGCGATGTACGACAGGTAGACGGCGACGGCAACCACCAGGATCGTGATCGCCCCGACCAGGATCGGGTTGTCGAAGATCTCGCTGACCGCTCTGCGCTGGGATCTCATCTGAGCAGGTAGTCGAGAAGGTTCAGGAGCGAGTTGGTGCCCGAGCTGCCCTGGCCGCCGCCTGGGCTCTGGCTCGTTGTCGTGGTGGTCGTGGTTGTGGGCTGCTGCGGGGCGGGTGCGCTTGGCTGCGGTGCTTGCGCGGGCTGCGACTGCTGTGGAGCCGAGGCGGACTGCTGCGTGCCGGGGGAGGCGGCCGCGATGGGACCGGTCGCGTGGGTGGCTGAGCTTCTCGTGCTTCGACTGACCGCACTTCCGGTCCCAGCGCGGGCGGCTGCCACGGACGCGGGCCGCGCCGCGGACGCCGGCGCCGAGCCGTAGTTGGCCCCGCACCCCGGGACCGGCGTGGTCGCGTACTGGGTGCAGGCCCCGTTTTGGATGTTCTCGATCGCGAAGTCGAGCAGGTGCGAGGTCTGATCAAAGCGCGAAATCGACGCCCCGACGTAGTAGACGATGCCCAGGAAGTTCTCGAGGAAGCCGGCGTGCTGCAGGCTCGTGAACAGCCTCCCTGACAGCTGCGTCTTGGGCAGCGAGCGGGTGGTGTAGGCGCTCAGCGCCGCGACCAGCGGCGTGGCGTGCTTGATCGCGGGAATGGCCTGCGTGAGCGCAGTTGACAGCTTGGCCAGCCCGGGCCGCGCCTGGGTCACAAACGGACCCAGATCCTTCGAGACCTTGTTCAGGTACGGGGCCGCGACGCCGAGCTGCTGGACGAGCGGAGTGCCCTCGCGCGCGACCACGTCCAGTTGCGCCAGCGAGGGCTGCGCTACCGCAAGCAGTCGCGGCAGGCGGTTGATCGCAAGCTCGAGATTCGAGCGGTGCGCGGCAGTGGTGCTCGACAGCGCTGCCGCCTGATCGAGGAAGCTCTGGACCGCGCCGGTATGGGTCGCGCCCTCGCTGGCGATCGTATTGGTGGCATCGATGAGCGTTCGAAGCTCGGCGCTCTGACCGGCGAGGATCCCGATCACCTGGTCAGCGAGCTTCAGGGCCGGATTGGCTCGGTAAAGGATGTCGTTGAAGTTCTGACCTTCGCCGGCCGTCCCGATTCCGAGCTCGTTGAGGATCAGCGCGAATCGTTCGCGCGTGGGGGCGTTGAAGATGTTGAAGAGATCGAGCAGGCTGACCGGCTCGGTCGTGTTCTGCACCGGCACGGTCGGGGGCTGTCCCCCCTTGCTCGGCAGCACGGGCGCCGGCGGGCTGCCGGGGTCACACTCGAGGTAGTTCTCGGCGATCAGCCCCTGGGGGCGAATCGTGCAGGTGGCGTTCGCGTGGAACGGCATGAACTTCGAGTCGATCGAGCCTTCGATCTTCGCCTTGAACGACGTGTTCGCGCCGCTGCCCTCCTTGACGACGCTGACGTTGGTGATCGTGCCCGCTTGAGCACCGGCCACCTTCACCAGCTGGCCGGCGATGAGCCCCCGGGCGTCGTCGAAGATGACCGCGAACGTGGAGGTCGAGGATCCTTGAGCGCTCGCTCCGGCGACGAGCGCGGAGCTCGATGATCCCTCCGCGCTCGCGCTCAGGAGGACGGCCGCCAGGGCGCCGGTGGCGGCGAGGGCCAGGAAGATCGCGGCCAGCCGTCTCACGGGTGGTTGTCGGCCGGGTTGCAGACGCTGCCTGTGGCCGGCAGGACGTCAGGGGTGTTCCACGGGTTGCCACCGTTTGGCGAAGCCTCGACAGTGCCCCCGGGGCAGGGGGCGAGGACCCCGAACCGAGTCCCGGTGAACGCGGGCAGCTGGCTGGCGGACGCCATTCAGGATGCCGAGGACGCCGCTGAAGCCCCCAGGTCCGAACAGCGGCGAGATCCTGACGTAGTGACCGTTGGCGTCGTAGTAGCCGCCGCTGTAGCCGCCAACCCCGCCGAAGAATCCGGACACGACCTCCGGCGCGTACGGCCTGACGCCGGCCAGTACAGGCGTGATCGGCGGCAGCGCCGCCCCCAGGGAATTGACCGCTGGGACGGCCTGGGCCACCACGGGAGGGAGCGCCGCGAGGGCTTGCTTTGCCGACGGGATCAGTGCCGCCACGTCCTTGACCGTGGGGATCGCGTTGGCCGCCGTCGGGACGACTGCCTTGAGCAGCTTCGCCAGCCGGGGCACGACCGGCTGAAGGTCTCTGAGCACTGGGTTCAACACCCCCAGCGTGTAGTCGACGTCCGCCAGCACCCCCGTCCCCTGTGCGAGGACGCTCGGGGCGCGGGTCAGCAGGTCCTGGAGCGCAATCCGCTGGCTGGCCACCTCCCGCAGCGTGGCCGCGGTGTTCGTCACCGCGCCGCTCAGATCGGCGTCTCGATTCGCCAGGGTGGTGGCGACGTCGGCGGTCGAGGACACCAGCCGGTCGAGCGCGAACTTATCGGCGACGATCTCGGAGCTGAGAGCCGTCGTCTGGCTGAGCGCCGGGTTGAGATATGGGATCCCCTGGTTGATCTGGGAGGGCGTCGAGCCCGACATCAGATAGGCACCAGTCTTGATCAGCTGCTGGAGCGAGCTCCGTACCTGCGGGGTGAGCGAATCGAGCAGGGTGTCGAGGTCGACGATGCCTCGCGTCTGGGAAGTGGGAAGCGAGCCGCCGCTCGGGATCGGGGCCCCGCTCCCTGGGGTGAGCGACACGAACCGGTTGGAGACTCCGGTCAGGCTCAGCTGACCGATCGTGGCCACCGTCCCCTGGCGCAGCGGCGTGATGCTCGAGTTCGAGAGGTTGAGCTCGACGTCCGCCAGCCCGTTAGGGGTGATGCTGAGGGTCCCGACCGAGCCCACGGGGTGACCGGCGACCGTCACCAGGTCGCCGCCGACGAGCTGCCCCGCATCGGTGAACTGGGCGTGCAGGACGTAGGTCGAGCCGCCGGTGAACAGCAACAGGACGATCACCACCGCCGCGATCGTCAGCGCTCCGAGCGCGACGAGGCGCTGCAACTGCTCGCGGGCCACGCGGCGTCAGCCTCCTATCGGGGCATGGGCGTTCCCGCCCCAGAAGATCTGGGTGCCGACCATCCCGATCAGGTGAATCCCCAAGATATTCGCGACCATCGATTGCGCGGTCGCCCTCCCCACGCCGACAGGTCCCCCGGTCACGTGGTAGCCGTAGTAGATGCACACCAGCACGATGAAGGTGGCGGTGACCATCACCTTGATCCCCGCGAACAGGAAGTCCGGCGGGTTCTGGAACTCCCAGAAGAGCTGTAAGTAGCCGCCGGGAGAGACTTGTCCCAGCTGGACGACGACCGCCAGGTAGGAGGCGATGTAGCCGAGCCCCACGGCCGCCATGTACAGGAACGGCAGCACCAGCCAGGTGCCGAGCAGCCGCGTCGCCCCGAGGTACACGATTGAGTCCAGCCCCATCACCTCGAGCGCGTCGATCTCGTCGGAGATCCGCATCGAGCCGATCTCGGCCACGAAGCCGGTGCCCACCTTGGCGGCCATCATGTATCCGAACGCGTAGGGGATGATCTCCCGCAGATCGCACAGCGCGGTGATGGCCCCCGCGGCCGAGGTGGCGCCGACGGATTTGGCGCCGTATGCCCCTTCGATCCCGCACTGCAGGCCGAAGATGAACACCAGCCCGAGCACGATGATCGCCGAGCCGGTGATGAGGATGCCCGCCTGGCGCACCGTCTCGCCGATGAACCTCAGCACCCGGCCGTTTAGCACCTTCGCCAGTACCCGCCAGCAGAACAGCGAGGCGATGCCGAAAGACCTGAGGGAGGCGACCACGTTCATCGCGGTGTGTTCAGGGCCGGATGAGTTGCCAGAACGGTCTGCGTGAATACGTAGTCCACCGAGCCGATGGCCAAAAACGCCAGCACCACCGCCCGGTTCACTGCCCGTCCCACCCCCTCAGCGCCACCCGAAGCGGTCAGACCCATGTAGCAGCAGACGATCGCGATCACCCCTCCGTAGATGACCGCCTTGACGAACATGGCTTGAAACTCGACGGTCGTCGCCTGGGCGAAGAAGTCTGAGAAGAACGGGCCTACCTGGGCGCCGTTGGAGACTGTCACCAGAACGCCGCCGAGGGTTCCGAACAGCAGCGCGTAGATCGTGAACAGCGGCGTGAGCAGCATCAGCGAGAGGAAGCGCGGGACCACCAGGCTCTTGATCGGGTCGACCCCCAGCACCATCAACGCGTCGAGCTCCTCGCGGATCTTGCGGGCGCCGAGGTCGGCGGTCATCGCGGTGCCGGCCACGCCGGCGATTACGATCGCGCAGATCAGGGGCGCCAGCTCCCGCATAACGATGATCACGAACAGGGACCCCAGCCTGTCCATCGCCCCCACGAGCTTCAGGAAATCGCCGACCTCGATTCCGGCGGGGCCATAGGTAAAGGCAAGCGAGGCCACGATCATCGGGAACCACCCGAGGCGCAGCGCGAACAGAAACTGGTCGACCAGCTCCGGGCCGTAGTTGAAGGGGGGCGTGACCGACGCGAACATCGTGCGGCGCGCCAGCAGCACCATCGCGCCCACGGTCTCGATGAAACCGCGGACGGGCTCGTAGGCCAATCTCAGAACCGCATCCATCTGCCGGCCTGTCTCCTCCTCTCGCCGCAGCGGGCCTTGGCCCGTCGGTGATCATAAGCAGACGATTGGTCACATGGCAACGTGCAACCGTCCGGTCGATCGGGTCTAGATGACCACACGGTGAAGCGGGTCGACTGGCGATGGTCTGCGGGCGGCCGGGGACGAACGGCAACAATCGGTAGGCGAGCTCGGACTCGAGCCCGGCGATCGGCGTGTCGATCACGCCGGGGCAGACCGCGCTCACGCCGACGCCGGCGGACGCCCAGTCGGCGCGCAGGCATCGCGACAGCGCTACGACCGCCGCCCGCCCGCGCTGCTCGACGCCGCTGTGTCCCTGATCCGCGGCCTGGTGCGCGCGATCCCGGTCTGGGGCCGCGACGCCGTGACCGCCCGCTGGGAGGGGATCACGCCGATCATGCTTGACGCCACCACCCAGATCCTTGGCGAGACCTCGATGGCTGCTTTTCGGGGGTGGGGGTTCGCCGCCGACGAGGGTCGCGAGACGAGGTGAGCGACCCGTCCACCCCCTAGGCCGTTCGCATTTCCCCCGCCGGCGGCGGCCCGCCACCCCCGCTATCTTTTATGAAGCATGCAGATCTTCCGCCGCCTGCTCGGCTTCCTGAGGCCTTATAGGCGCGCTTTGGCCTGGTCGGGCGCGCTGGCGTCCGGGGCGATGGGCATGACGGTCCTGATCCCGTACCTCACCGGCCGGGCGATCGACTCGATCCGCTCCCACACCAAGCACGAGCTCGTCACCTGGGCAATCGTGATCGTCGGGGCCGGGCTGCTGCGCCTGATCCTGAGCGTCGGGCGGCGGCTGATCGCGGGCCGGGTCTCGTTGGGCGTCGAGCTCGACTTGCGCAACCGCCTGTACGAGCATCTCCAGCGGTTGGAGCTGTCGTTCTTCGACCGCCAGCAGACCGGCCAGCTGATGTCGCGCGCCACCGTCGACTTGCAGTCGGTTCGCTTCTTCCTGGGCTACGGGCTGATCTTCATCGGCCAGTCGGCCCTGACTATCCTGCTGGCCGCGGTGGCCATGTTCGCGCTCCAGCCGCCATTGGCGGCGTTGGCGCTGGCGCCGGTGCCGTTCGTGATCTTGATCGCCCGCAACTACGGCAAGCACTCGCGCCCCGCGATGCAGGAGGCCCAGCAGCGGATCGCGGAACTGACGGCCGAGGCCGAGGAGAACGTCTCCGGCGTGCGCGTGGTGAAGGCATTCGCCCAGGAGCCACGCCAGCTCGAGCGCTTCGACCACTCCGTCACGCGAGTGTTCGACCAGCAGGTGTACGCCACCCGGATCCAGGCCAAGTACGGGCCGATGATCAGCTTTCTGCCGAATCTCGGGCTCGCGGCGATCCTGCTCGTGGGCGGGCGGATGGTGATCCATCACACGCTGACCGTCGGCCAGTTCACCGCCTTCTACGCCTACCTGCTGATGCTCATCTCTCCGATGCGAACGCTGGGCTACATGCTCGGCGCGGCGCAGCGCGCGACGGCCTCCGGAGCACGCATCTTTCAGGTGCTTGACCGGGCTCCGCGGATGACCGCGCCACAGGACGCACCGCCCCTCCCTGATGGCGACGGGCGGGTGTCGTTCGAGGGCGTCTCGCTGACGTTCGAGGGCGCACCCGCTCCGGCGCTGCGCGACGTCGACATCGAGGTTGCGGCAGGGCGGACGGTGGCCCTGGTGGGAGCGATGGGATCGGGCAAGACGGCGCTCGTTTCGCTCCTACCCCGCCTTTACGACGTCAGCGCCGGCACGGTCCGGGTGGACGGCGCGGATGTTCGCTCGGTCGACGTCGTCAGCCTGCGGAGCGCGATAGCGATCGCCGGCGATGACCCGTTCCTGTTCTCGGCCACCGTGCACGAGAACATCGCCTACGCCCGGCCCGACGCCACGCGCGAGGAGGTGGAGGCGGCCGCGCGTGCGGCGCAGGCCGACAGGTTCATCCTCGAGCTGCCCGAGGGATACGACACGCTCGTCGGGGAGCGCGGACTGACCCTGTCGGGAGGGCAGCGACAGCGGATCGGGATCGCCCGCGCTGTCCTGGCCGACCCGCGGATCCTGATCCTCGACGATGCCACCTCGTCCGTGGACGCCTCTACCGAGCAGGAGATCAAGCTCGCGCTCCGGCAGGTGATGGCCGGCCGCACCACGTTCATCATCGCCCACCGTCTCTCGACGATCACGCTCGCGGATGAGATCGTCGTGCTCGAGGACGGCCGCATCGCGGCACGCGGCGATCACGAGCAGCTGCTCGAGCGCTCGCCGCTGTACCGCGAGATCGTCGAGAAGGGCATGCCGGATCAGGTCTTCCTGACCGAGAAGGAACCGGAGGCGGTGGGACTGTGAGCCGCGTTGCCGGCATCAGGCGTCGCCTGCGGGAGACCGGCGGTCGGGGCCGAAAGCTCCGTGGCCTGGCGGAGATCATGGCCCCCTACAGGTGGCGCGTGCTGGCGATGTTCGTGTCGCTAGTGGCGGCCACGGCCGCCGCATTGGCTCCCGCTCCGCTCGCGAAGCTGGCGATCGACCGCGGGATCGAGCAGCAGGACACCGCGGCGCTCGACCTGATCGTGATCGCCTTTATGGTCTCGGCGGTCGTCTACGCGGTCGCCTCCTACCTGCAGACCTACCTGGTCGGCTGGGTCGGCCAGCGCGCGCTGCGCGACCTTCGGCTGAAGCTGTTCTCACACATGCAGGCGCTCTCGATCGGGTTCTACTCCCGCAACCGGGCGGGCGTCATCATCTCCCGCCTCACGAACGACGTCGAGGCGCTCGATCAGCTGGTCGAGGACGGCATGGCCACCCTGTTCCAGTCAGGTCTGACGCTGATCGGGGTGGTGGGAATCCTGCTCGTGCTGGACTGGCAGCTGGCGCTGCTGACGTTTGTCGCGCTGCCGCTGCTGGCGATTGGAGGCCTCTGGTTCCGCATCGCCTCGGCCGGGGCGTACAGGCTGACGCGGGAGAAGATCGCGGCGATCACCGGTTACCTGCAGGAGTCGCTGTCGGGAATCAGGGTGGTACGGGCGTTCGGAGCCGAGCAGCGACACATCGCCCGGTTCCGCGAGCTCAACGAGGAGAACCGCGCGGCAAACATGACCACGGTCAACCTGAACGCCGCCTATTTCCCCGGCGTCGAGTTTCTCTCCGCGCTCTTGACAGTTGAGATCCTGATCGTCGGCGGGTACGAGGTCATCAACGGCCACGTCTCGACCGGAGTCGTGTTCGGGTTCATCGCGGCGCTGAACAACTTCTTCGATCCCATTCAGCAGCTCTCCCAGCTGTACACCACGTATCAGTCGGGGATGGCGGCCCTGGACAAGATCTTCGAGCTGATGGACGAGCGACCGGAGATCGTAGATCGGCCCGACGCTGTCAGCCTGGGGCGGATCCGCGGCGAGCTGCGCTTCGAGGACGTCTCCTTCCGCTACGGCACATCCGAGGATTCAGCCTGGGCCCTTGAAGACATCGAGCTGGTGATCCCCGCCGGCCAGACCGTGGCGCTCGTGGGCGAGACGGGCGCCGGGAAGTCGACGTTCGCGAAGCTCGTCTCCCGCTTCTACGACCCGACCGAGGGCCGCGTGCTGGTCGACGGCCACGACCTGCGAGAAGTGACGGCCCATTCGCTGCGCTCGCAGATGGGGATCGTTCCCCAGGAAGGTTTCCTGTTCTCCGGCACGGTCAGGGAGAACATCTCCTTCGGCCGGGTCGATGCCTCCGACGAGGAGATCCGCGATGCGGCCCGCGCCGTGGGCGCAGACGTCTTCATCTCGGCGCTGGAGCACGGCTATGACACCCAGGTGGGCGAGCGAGGCGTGCAGCTGTCGGCCGGTCAGCGCCAGCTGATCGCGTTCGCACGGGCGCTGGTCGCCGATCCCCGCATCCTGGTGCTCGACGAGGCCACCTCGAACGTGGACGTTCACACCGAGGGCCTGATCGAGCACGGCCTCCGCAGGCTCGTGGCGGGGCGCACGGCGATCGTGATCGCGCACCGGCTGTCCACGATCCGCAATGCCGGCCGGATCATCGTGCTGGAGCACGGCCGGATCGTCGAGGACGGCACACATGAGGAGCTGCTCGAGGCCGGCGGGCGCTATTGGGGGCTGTACAGAGATTGGGCCGAGCAGGCCGCGGCGTGATCACGGTCACCGGGCTCACGTTCACACCGGTCAAGGGGACCCGCCTGGAGCCGGTCGAGTCGGTGTCGCTGGATCGCGACGGTGCCCGGGGCAACCGCCGCTTCTACGTGATCGATGACCGCGAGCGGATGCTGAATGCCAAGCAGCTGGGCGGGCTCGTCTCCGTGGTGGCCAAGTACGGCGCTGATGATGGATACCTTGCGCTGACGTTCCCGGGCGGCGATGTCGTGGGGGGTGTCGTCTCGCTCGGCGACACCGTGCAGACCCGATTCTTCTCCCGCATGAGCCAGGCCAGGCTGGTCGAGGGGCCGTGGTCGGCGGCGCTGTCGGCGTACTGCGGCCGGCCGCTGCGGCTGGTCGAGGCGGACGGCGACGGAAGCGCGGTGGACCGAGGGCGGACCGGCGGGGCCACGCTCATCTCGCGCGCCTCTCTTGGTCGGCTGGCGTCTGCCGCCGGCGTCCCGGGCGTGGACGAGCGGCGGTTCCGGATGCTGATTGAGATCGACGGGGTCGACGCCCACGCCGAGGACGCCTGGGTGGGTCGCCGGACACGGGTCGGGCAGGCGCTGATCGCCTGGGACGGGCACGTCGGTCGCTGCCTCGTCACCAGCCGTGATCCGGAGAGTGGCCGGATCGACCTCCCGACGCTCGACATCCTGCGCGAGTACCGGGGCGACTGCGCGACCACCGAGCCGCTCCCGTTCGGGATCTACGGCGCGGTGATCGAGCCGGGTGTCGTCCGGGTCGGGGATCCGGTTAGCCTGTCGGCGCCATGAGCGCCGAACGCGTCCACGTCGCAGTCAGCGAGCACGTCGCGACCGTCAGCCTGACTCGTCCCGACAAGCACAACGCCCTCGACGCGGAGATGTTCGAGGCCATCGTCGGCGCGGCCGAGCAGGTGACGGCCGAGCCGGGAGTTCGTGCGGTCGTGCTGCACGGCGACGGTCCGAGCTTCAGCTCTGGGCTCGACGCGATGAGCATGATGTCCCAGGGGGAGGGACTGGATGGCCTCGTGAACCGGCTCCAGGAGGACCCGCCGAACTGGTTTCAGCGGGCCGCGTATGACTGGATTCGCGTTCCCGTACCGGTGATCGCGGCCCTGCACGGAGCCTGCTTCGGCGGCGGGCTTCAGATCGCGCTCGCGGCGGACATCAGGATCTCGACGCCCGACGCCCGGCTCTCGGTGATGGAGATCAAATGGGGCCTGATACCCGACATGTCGATCACCCGCACGCTGCCCCGACTGGTGGGGATCGACGTGGCCAAGGAACTGACCTTCACCGGCCGCGTGGTCAGCGGGACCGAGGCCCATGCATTGGGCCTCGTGACCAGCGTGGCCGACGATCCGCTGGCGGCGGCTCGGTCGCTGGCCGCGGAGGTGGCGACGCGATCGCCCGACGCCATCCGGGCTGCCAAGCGGCTTTACGACGAGGGCTGGACCGGCATGCCCGAGGAGACGCTGGCGCTCGAGGCCTCGGCGCAGCGCGGGCTGATCGGCTCGCAAAACCAGATCGCGGCCGTGACGGCGGGAATGACGAAGCAGCCTGCCGAGTTCGCCGACCCGCAGCCCGCCAGGACGAGCTAAGCGGCCTCCTGCAGCGCCGGCTGAGTGGACTCGGACTCAGCCTCTGCTCTAAGTCGGTAGGCGCGCAGAAAGTACGCGTCGCCGATGCTCCCGCCGATCACCCGTCGGAGCAGGATCGGCGCCAGCCGCTGCCCGATGGGTAGCACGGCGCGAACGGCGGCGATCTCCGCCGCGTCGAGCGCCCGTGGGCGATCGACGCCCATCAGCCGCCGCAGGTCAGGGGGGATGGTGGCGATGGCGGCCGTCCCGAGCATCCGGGTGCCGGGCAGGACCGCCGCTTGCTGAAATGTCTTCGGCCACCGGCGCCCGGTGACGAATGCGATCGCCTCCACCGCGCCCTCGGTCACGCACAGGCGTGGCTTGACCTCCTCGAAGTAGTCCCGGGCTTCTTTGACCGAGCTCGGCACCATCTCGGCCGGCGTTCCCACCAGGGCCGCCACCTTCACGCCCTCGGCCACGAAGCGATCCTCTTGTTCGAGCGTCAGGTCGCCTACGAAGATCCGGTGGGCGACGAGGTAGGAATACCACTGGGCCAGATGGACCCACACCTGAGCCTCGGGGTCATCGGCGCTGTAGGGACGGCCGGTCACGGGGTCGTGGCCGCGCACGTGCTTGTGGATTGAGCGGACCAGCCGGCCCGCGCGCTCGGCCTCCTCCGCCGTCCCCAGTGCGGTCGCGGCCACGTAGGTGGCGGTTCGCTGTAGCCGTCCGAGCGGTCGTCCGGAGGTAGTCGCTGTGGTCGAACACGCCGCGCATCGCGTGCGGATGCAGGGCCTCAATCGCGAGTGTCCTCAACCCCCCGATTAGGGGAACGACAGGCGTGGTGAAGATCCGCCAAGCGATCGAGCTCGGGCCGAGCAGCCAGTCAACGCTCGCCGGGTCGTCGATCTCGGCGGGCCCGTACAGCGCTTCGCGTGGGCTGGTCACATCGCCTCCAGAATCATCGGTTTCACGATCATCGGAATCCCCTCCCAGATCACGAAAACAATTCCCTGCCAGATCACGAAAACAATCCTCTGTGGATCAGGAAACGGTCGTATTCGACAACGGTCGTTATCATATCAGCGGTGAGCGCGAATGCCGCCGTAACCGGCGTCTACCGCGGCGTTCCCGCCGCCGAGCGGCAGGCCACCCGCCGCCAGCAGCTGATCGACGCCGCCTACGACTTGCTGGGCTCGGAGGGCTGGCAGGCCACCACGGTGCGCGCGGTGTGCAGGCGGGCAGGGCTGACGGCGCGCTACTTCTACGAGAGCTTTCCGGACCTCGACTCGCTCGTGGTCGCGGTGTTCGATCGGATAGTTGCCGAGCTGGTGCAGGTCGTGCTCGAGCAGGTCGTAGCGGCACCCGACGAGGCCCACGCCAAGGCTCGAGCGGCGATCGGCGGTTTCGTGCGCCACGTGACAGACGACCCCAGGAGGGCGCGAATCGTGTTCAGCGAGGCGCTGGGCTCAGAAGCGATGGCCCGACGCCGCTTCGACACGTTGCACACGTTCGCTCAGCTGATCGCCGAGCAGGGACGCGCGTTCTACGGCGTGCGCGGCCACGATCGCCTCGCGGATACCACCGCCTACCTGCTGGCCGGCGGCCTGGCCGAGCTGCTACTGGCGTGGCGGGACGGGACGATCGACTCCAAGCTCGAGGAGCTGATCGACGACTGCGCGGCGCTGTTCGCCGCCGCCGGTGAGGCCGCAGTGGAGATGGCGGAGAGGCGGGGCGAGTGACGGCGCCCGGCGGCGGCCGCCGGGCCCGGCCGAGAGCCGGCGGACGGAGCTCATGCTGCGCGCCGGTGCTTGTTGCGGCCGCCCCATGTGTCGGTTTGGCTGTGGCAGTTGGGACAAAGCAAGAGCAGGTTCTCGAGACGATTGTCGCGACCGTCCCCGTTCACGTGGTGAAGCTCAAGCGACAAGACTCGGCCCCGCCACTCCGCTAGTCCACAGCGTTCACAATGCGGCTCCTTTAGGCCCTCGGCTAGAAGCCGGCCTTTGATGTGGTGGCGGTTGCGGGGTCGTTCTCCGTTGAGCACCAGCTCGATCGGTTCGAGCCGTGGCCGCGGCTTGATTGCCCCGCGCCTGATGGCGTCCCACCATGCGTTGCGGCTGAAGCCGAAATGGCGGCGACACTCGGTCATCGAGTGACCCGCGTCGTAATACGCGCGTATCTCGTCCCAGTCGTAGCGGCGCGCGAAGTCCTCATGTGGAGGGACGCCCAGCATTCGCATGTGGAAGCAAACGGTGGGCTTTGAGATCCCGAGTTCGCGGGCGATCTGCGCCTGCGAGAGGCCTCTGGCCATGAGGCGCGCAACCGCGGCACGGGTGGTTCCCGGGGATTTATCATTCGTTCGCATCGAACGTATGTTTGCGAATGGGTCGGACGGAAAGGTGGAGGATCCGGCCTATACTTTTGTCTCCGATCGACCGCCGATCCGCGAGTTCGATCGGCGCTTTACTGCGGGGTAGTCCAGTGGAAGCGACGCCCGGCTCTGGACCGGGAGACGGAGGTTCGAACCCTCCCCCCGCAGCTAGCTGACCGGCAGCGGAGGTTCGAATCCTCCAGCTGGCTGCTCGCTCGGCTACCGTCTCCCTCATGCGCCTCCTCGGCGTCCAAATCGAGTCACCGCAGACGGTCGTCAACCGGATCGTGTCCGATGTAGGGGCGGTCGCGCGAATGGCCAGGACGGCGCCGGCGCAGTTCAACCGGATGCTCGAGCTGGGGGAGGAGATCGCCACCACCGGCCGGGCGGTGCTCGAGATCGCAGAGCGGCTTGATAGGCGGGCCGAGGCCGTGCTGTCGATCGGGCAGCGGCTGGACGAGCGAGCAGGGGCGATGCTCGAGCTCGGGACCAGAATTGAGGTGCTCGGCGGTGAGGTCAACTCTCGGGGCGCACAGATCGTCGATAGCGCGACCCAGGTCGCCGAGACCGGCTCGGAGCTGATCTCCGTGCTGCCGACGCTCGAGCGCGCGCTTCAGATGGCAAGCCCCCTCGAGGGTGCTATCGATCGGTTCGGGCGGCTGGTCGATCGGCTGCCGGGCGGCGCTCCGCGCAGGCCGGTCGGCGAGTCGCCATCCCGGCCGGCGCCCGAGCCTTCGCAATAGACTGCCCGCCCGTGAAGCTGCCGCGCAGTGTGCCCGACCTAAGGCGCCTGACGGGGGTTGTGCGGGAGCCAGGGCGGCTGTCAGAAATCGTCCGCGACCCGGCGCGGCTCGAGGACGCCCTTCCCGACCCGGTCCGACGCGTCGAGCTCGAGGCCCGGTCAGTAGCTGTGCTCATGCGCGCCGGGGCCCTGGGCGGCGGACCTCCTCAGCTCATCGTTCAGACCCTCTCCGCGCTGCGGACGTTCGGCGCCTTTGGCGCCGCGCCGCGGATCGCGGCACTACGCCATGGCGAGCGGCCGGCGATAGCGGACGAGCTCGGGGTCATCACGTTTGCCGGCTTTGACGAGCAGATCAATCGGCTGGCGAGCGCGATGCGGGCCATGGGCCTGGGCGAGGGCTCGAGCGTCGGCATCCTGTCCCGCAACAGCCGCATGCCGCTGATCGTCGCGTTCGCCGCCTCGCGCCTGGGGATGAACGGCATCTGGCTGAACACGGCCTTCTCGGCCCGACAGGCTGGCGAGGTGGCCGCGCGGGAGAAGATCGAGTTTCTGATCTATGACGCCGACCTGGCGGAAGCGGCGGCTGATATAGATCCGCGCTACGGCCGCTTGAAGACGATGACCGATGACCGCGCGGCCGATGAGCTGGCCCAGCTGATCGCCGGTGGCGACCCCTCCCCTCCCCCGGCCCCGAGTCGTCCGGGCCGGATCGTGCTGCTGACAAGCGGCACGACCGGAACCCCAAAGGGGGCACCGCGCCCCGATCCGCGGTCCCTGACGATTCCCGGGGCGGTTCTCGACCGGATGCCGATGCGGGCGCAGGAAGTGACCGTCGTTGCCCCTCCCCTGTTCCATGGCACCGGGCTGCTGATCGCGCTGCTGACGATAAGCCTGGGTAGCGAGCTCGTCCTGCGGCGCCACTTCGATCCCGCCCAGTTCCTCGACGACATCGAGCAACACCACGCCAGCGCCGCGTGCGTGGTCCCGGTGATGCTGCAGCGCGTTCTGGCGCTGGGCGCAGACGAGATCCGCAAGCGTGATCTCTCATCCTTGAGGATCGTGTTCTCGGCCGGCTCCCAGCTGCCCGCCGAGGTGGCGCTGAAGGCCATGGACCTGCTCGGCGACGTGGTCTACAACCTGTACGGATCGACCGAGGTGTCGGTGGCCACGCTGGCCACGCCCGCGGACATCCGTGCGGCGCCCACCTCGGTGGGCAAGCCGGCCCTCGGAGCGCGGATCAAGATCCTCGACGAGAACGGCCACGAGCTGCCGCAGGGCCAGACCGGGAAGATCTTCGTCGGCACCGTCTCGCCGTTTGAGGGCTACACCGGCGGCGAGCAGAAAGAGGTAATCGATGGCCTGATGGCGACGGGCGACGTCGGCCACTTCGACGCCCAGGGGCGGCTGTATGTCGACGGCCGCGACGACGAGATGATCGTCTCAGGCGGAGAGAACGTGTTCCCCGGGGAGGTCGAGGAGCTATTGATGACCCACCCGGCGGTGGAAGACGTCGCGGTGATCGGCGTGGACGACCAGGAGTTCGGGCAACGGCTGAAGGCATTCGTCGTCCGCCGGAACGGCCAGGAGGCCAGCTCGGAGGACCTGCGCGAGTTCGTCCGGGACAACCTCGCGCGGTTCAAGGTGCCTCGGGAAATCGAGTTCTTAGACGAGCTGCCCCGCAACCCCACGGGCAAGATCCTGAAGCGGGAGCTGACCTAGTGGGACGCTAGACCTCCGCGAGGTCAGTCGAGGTGTCGCCCAGCGCGGCCGCCGACACCTCGGAACCGCTGGCGATCAGGCGGCGGGCGTGCTCGAGATCGTCCGAGCGACCGACGGACAAAGCGCCGGCCACCCGGCCGCCGTCGAGGTACCAGAGGCTGAACTGGCCAGCGTCTATTGACCCGCGCACGACCTCCTCGTCCCATCTGGACGCCGGGCCCACATACTCGAGCGACGCCCAGTCGGAGAGGTCGGAGAAGAAGTAGGGGACGACGTCGTGGTCCTGGGCTCGGCCGAGCATGTTGAGGGCCGCCGTCTTGCCTTGGTTGAAAGCCACGTCCCAGTGCTCGATCCGCATCTGTTGGCCGCCATGGATGACGCTCTCGTACTCAGCGATGTCGCCGGCCACGAACACGCCGGAGACCTCAGTCTCCAGCAGCGAGCTGGCCAGGACGCCGCCCTTCTCTCCCAGCGCCAGTCCGGCGCTGCGCGCCAGGGTCACCTCGGGAATAACTCCGGCGCCGATCACCACGGCGTCCGCCTCGAGCGTGCGGCCGGACTCGGTAACGACCCACCTCACCCGCCCGCCGGCCCCCTCGAAGCGGGCCAACGAGTCCTCACCATGGACCGTGACCCCGTGCTCCTCGAGCCGCTCCTGCCAGAACCGACCTGCCTGCTCGCCAAACCCCCGGCTGAGCACGACCGGCTCGAGCATCACGATCGTGCAGGTGGCGCCGCGCTCGGTCAATGACGCCGCCACCTCGGTCCCGATGTACGAGCCGCCGATCAGCACCACGCGTTTGCCCGAGGCGTCTTCGCGGATCGAGTCGCTGTTGTGAAGCGTGCGCAGATAGTGGATCCCCTCGAGCTCACAGCCGGGCACGTTCAGCCGTCTGACGTTGGCGCCCGTCGCCAAGAGCGCCTTGCCGAACTTGACCGAGTCCCCGCTCGAGAGCTTCGCCGTGCGCTCCTCGACGTCGAAATCGGTCACCGAGGTGCGCGCCAGCACCTCGATCTCCTGCTCCGGGTACCACTCCAGCGGACGGAACGGCACCCCGGATCGGTCCTCCGCGCGAAGGTATTCCTTCGAGCAGGGCGGTCGGTTATACGGGAACTCGGGCTCGCGCCCCACGAGCACGATCGAGCCATCCGCACCCGACTCCCGCAGCCAGCGGGAGCAGTTCCCGGAAGCGAGCCCCCCGCCGATCAGCAGGTAGTCGACCTCGCGCTCAGCCACGCCGCTCGCCCCCGATCATCGGCGGCGGTCCCCCCCGATCGTCGGCCGCCGTCTACGTCGTTCACCTCCCGCCGCGGCTCCGTCTCTGGCGAACTGCTCCGTGATGTGCTCCTCCAGGCCCGGGTCGAGGATCAGCAGCACCTGGTCGCCGGCCTCGATCACTGAATCGGCCTTGGGCACGAAGCCGGTTCCATCGCGAAGCACCGAGATGATCAGTGACCCGTCCGGGAGCACCACGTCCGCGACTCGTTGCCCGGCCGCTGCCGAGCCTTCGCCCACTTCGAGCTCGATGATCTCGAGCCGTTCCTCCTCGAGCGCGAGCAGCTGCACCAATCCGTACTCCGGTACCTCGTGCTCGATCAGCCGCAGGATCAAGTCGGTGGCCGACACCGCCGGCTGGATACCGAGGAGCTTGAAATGCTGATGGTTGCGGGGGTTGTTTACGCGCGCGACGATGCGCTGGACGCCGTATTTCTCCTTCGCCACCTGGGAGATGAGGATGTTGTCCTCGTCGTCGCCGGTAACGGCGATTACAAGGTCCGCCCGTTGGATACCAGCTCGCTCCAGCACCCATAGCTCGGTCGCGTCGCCGTAGGCGGCGGCGTGCTCGAGCTCGTCCTCGACGATCCGGTAACGACGGTGGTCCGACTCGATCAGCGTGACTTCCTGGTCCTTGCCGATCAGCTCGCGCGCCAGGTTCCACCCTACCTTGCCGGCTCCAGCGATGATCACGTACACGCGCAGCCCACCTTACGCCGCGAGCGCCGCCTCGTGTGGCCTGATCGATCGCCGCCTGCGTCGGGGAGATCGTGTGGAGTCCCTGCTCGGCGTACCACGCGGCGCGGGCCGGGTCGGCGACGCGAACGACCACGCGCCGGACGTCGAACCGCCGCCGAGCGATTTGCGCGATGACCAGGTTCGTGTTGTCGCCGCTGGTGGCGGCCAGGAACACTTCGGCGCGCTCGATACCCGCCGCAATCAGGGCATCCATCTCGAGCGCCGCACCAACCGTGAACCGTCCCCCTGCGTCTTCCCAGGTAGTCGTCTGGTCCTGGTCGAGGCGCATGTGCGAGAGCGGATCGGAGTCGAGCACGGAGACCTCGTTGCCGGCGGCGAGCGCCTGCTTGGCTACCCCCGACCCTACGCGCCCGGCTCCCACGATCAGGATGAACATTCGGGACGGACTTTAGCCTTCCCCACGTAAGTCTGCGACGGGTAATGCGACTTTTTCTGAGTCTCCGCGCCGCGCGGTAGCCTCGTCGATATGAGCCCACGGTCAACCGGGCGGCGCCGTAGCCTGGACGAGGGAGCCCACAAGCTCGACATCGACGAGCCTACTCTGGTCGGCGACGACGATCGTCAGGCGGCGAAGGGCGGGCAGCGGAAGGTGTTGCACGAAGCGGCGCACAAGCTGGAGCTCTTCGAGGAGCCGTCGGAGCCCGAGAAGCCGGTTCCCCGGATCTTCGAGACCGAGCGAGACGTAGTCAGCCGCGCGAGCCTTGGGGCTTTGGTGCTCGGTGCGCTCGGCGTCGTCTACGGGGACATCGGCACGAGCCCGCTGTACACCGAGCAGGCGATCTTCAGCTCCTACCGGGCAACCGCACATGTAACGCCCGCGGGCGTATATGGCGTCGCTTCGCTGATCTTCTGGGCTCTGATGATCGTCGTGTCGATCAAGTACGCGGGTTTCATCATGCGGGCCCACAACCGTGGAGACGGAGGGATCATGGCGCTGGCCGCGCTGTTACAGCGCCATCGGGCGGCCACCGGCGCCGTGCTGGTGACGCTGGGCGTCTTCGGCGCCGGCCTGTTTTTCGGCGACGGCATGATCACGCCCGCGATCTCCGTCCTTGGCGCCGTTGCCGGCGTGCAGGTCGCGACCCCGGCGCTGACCCACCTGGTCGTGCCGCTGTCGGTGGGCCTCCTGCTCGGGTTGTTCGTGCTCCAGCGCTACGGCTCGGGCACGATCGGCTGGCTGTTCGGTCCGGTGATGCTTGTTTGGTTCGCCGTGATTGGACTGTTCGGTATCAGCGAGGTGGCTAAGGACCCATCTGTGTTCCAGGGCCTCTCGCCTTCCTGGGGCGTCAGGTTCTTCCTGGACCATGGCGTGTACGCCTATCTGATTCTCGGCGGCGTTGTACTGGCAGTCACCGGTGCCGAGGCTCTATACGCCGACCGCGGCCACTTCGGTGCGAAAGCGATCCGCGTCGGGTGGCTCGGCATCGCCCTACCGGCGCTGATGCTCAACTACCTGGGCCAGGGCGCGTGGATCATCCACCATCCGTCCGCGACGCATCGCTCGAGCTTCAACCCGTTCTTCCAGATGCTGCCGGGCTGGACCCTGTGGCCAATGGTGGTGCTGGCCACCGCGGCGACGATCATCGCCTCGCAGGCAGCACTCTCGGGCTCGTTCTCGGTCGCCAAGCAGGCCATCCAGCTTGGGTTCCTGCCGCGGCTGAAGGTCCAGCACACCTCGACGACCGAAGGCCAGATCTACGTACCGATTATCAATTGGGGATTATGCATCGGTGTGATCGCGCTGACGCTGGTGTTCCGCTCTGCCAACAGGCTTACGGACATCTACGGCGTGGCGGTGACTGGCACGTTCATCCTCAACACGGTGCTGTTCGTGGCGGTTGCGCGGCGGTTGTGGCACACCCCGAGGCTGCGCCTGGCACCGCTGGCGATCCTGTTCCTCACCGTCGAGGTGGCGTTCTTCAGCGCCAACATCGCCAAGATCGAGCACGGCGCGTGGCTGCCCCTGGCGATCGGGCTGGTGGTATCGGTCGTGATGATCACCTGGCGACGGGGGCAAGTGATCGTGACTCGCAACCGCACAGACAAGGAGGGGTCGCTAACCGAGTTCCTGGACAGCCTGGATCATCGCGAGCCGCCGGTGCGGCGGGTGCCCGGCACGGCCATCTTCCCCAACCCGAGCAAGCACACGACGCCGCTTGCGCTGCGGGCCGAGGTCGAGCATGCCCACGCCCTGCACGAGAAGGTCGTGATCATCTCGATCGAGCCGGTCAGCGTCCCGCACGTCGACCGCGACGATCGGTTCGTGGTCACGCGCCTCGGTCACGGCCTGTTTCGCGTGTTTCACGTAGTTGACCGGGTCGGATATCGCGACAGAGTGAACATCCCCGAGGCGTTGGCGCTGGCGCGCAAGCTCGGCCTGTTGGAGCGCAACCTCGACCTCGAACACGCTTCCTACTTCCTCTCGCGCATCGCGATCACACCGACCGACGCCCCGGGGATGCTGCGCTGGCGCAAGAAGCTCTTCGTCGCCATGGCCCGCAACGCCGCCAGCCCGATCGAGGCCTTCGGACTGCCGAGCGAACGCACCGTGATGATGGGTTCGCCGGTGCCGGTCTAGCGTCGGCGGGGTCCCCAGGGTGAGCACGTTCGGCGCCGATCGCCCCCCGATGTGGGTCGGGCTAGCGCTGGCAGCAGTGGCGGTAGCCGCAGCGACCGCGGTCATCTATCCGCTCAGATCGGTCGCGCCGGCCGTGTCGCTGGGCGTCGTCTACGTACCCGTCGTGCTGCTGATTTCCGCCTACTGGGGCTTGGCACTCGGACTGCTCACGTCGGTCGCGTCGGCGGCGGCATTCAACTTCTTCCAGCTTCCTCCCGTCGGCACGTTCGAGCTCGCCAACGGCCGCGATTGGGTTGCGCTGGCCGTGTTCACGGTCGTCGCGGCGGCGGTGAGCGCGGTCGCGGACCTGGCCCGTGGCCGCGCGCTCGAGGCGCAGCATCGCCGCGAGGAGGCTGACCTGGCAGCTGATCTTGCGCGCGAGCTGCTCGCCGGTGCGCAGACGCAGGCGGCGCTTGGGGCGACGGCGCGCCGCGTGGCACAAGCGATGGCCTTGCCGTCGGCAGCGATCGCGTTGGACGCCGTGAGCTCCGATCAGCGCCGACTCGCGATCGCGCTCCGGAGCGCAGAAGGTGAACAGCTGGCAACGCTGGTCGTGCCGCGCCATCTTCCTGCTGAGACCCTCGAGCGGCTGCGCACGAGGGTGGCGCCCTCGCTCGAGGCGTTGGTGGGGATCGCGCTTCGCCGCGACGCACTGCAGGCCGACGCGGTAGAAACGGCGGCACTGCGTCGTAGCGACGAGCTGAAGACCGCGGTGCTGCAATCGGTCTCCCATGATCTGCGCACGCCGATCACGGCAGTGGTCGCGGCGGGACACGCGCTGGGTGGCAGCTCGCTTACCGATGCAGAGCGACAGGAGCTGAGCACCGCGGTGGTAGACGAAGGGGGGCGGCTATCAGCGCTGATCTCGAAGTTGCTGGATCTCTCCCGCCTTCAAGCCGGCCGCGCCGAACCACGACAGGAGTGGATGTCGATCGAGGACGTTATCCACGCCGCGCGCGACGCGCTTCCCGACGCCGGCGGTGACGTTCGCTTGCGGATCGACCCCGGCGTGCCAGCGTTGCTCGCCGACGCAGCCCAACTCCAGCAAGTGTTCGTCAACCTGCTCGAGAACGCCCGACGGTACTCCGATGGCCTCCCCGTTTCGGTCCATGCTCGCCACGGCGACCGGCGTGTGATCGTCAGCGTGGTCGACCAGGGAGTCGGCATCGGACCTGGCGAACGTGAGCGGATCTTCGAGCCGTTCTACCGCGGTCCGCAGCCGAGGGGCCCCCGTTGGCCGGGGTCGGGACTGGGTCTGGCGATCGCGAAGGGGTTCGTCGAGGCCAATGGCGGCCGGATCTCGGTCGAGTCGCTACCCGGTCAGGGCACGACTTTCGTCGTCGAGCTGCCCGCGGAGAGGGCTCCGTGAGCCAGCGCGTGCTCGTCGTGGACGACGAGACTCAGATCCTGCGCGCACTGCGGGTCATCTTGCGCGACGCAGGGTTTGAAGCGCTCCCGGCCAGCGACGGCGAAGATGCGCTTGATCTGGCGGCGGTGAACAACCCGGACGCGGCGATCGTTGATCTGGTGCTGCCGGACATCGACGGCGTCGAGGTCTGTCGGCGGCTACGGCAGTGGAGCGAGATGCCAATCCTCGTACTGTCGGCGGTCGGTGATGAGGAGGCTAAGGTTCGCGCGCTGGAGGCCGGCGCCGATGACTACGTCACTAAGCCGTTCGGTCCACGCGAGCTGATAGCGCGACTACAGGCCGCGCTGCGGCGCGTGACCGCGCCGGCGGATGACACGGTCGTCAGGGTGGACGGGCTCGAGATCGACCTCGCCGCCCGGCTGGTGCGCCGCGACGGCAGCGAAGTCCACTTGACCAAGACCGAGTTCGACCTGCTACGGACGTTGGTCCGCAACCGCGGCCGGCTGATGACCCACCGCGACTTGCTCGTGTCCGTGTGGGGTGCCGGCTACAGGGACGACACGCAGGTCCTGCGCGCGCACATCGCGAACCTGCGGCGCAAGATTGAGCCGGCGGATGGGCCGCGCTTCGTGAAGACCGATCCCGGGATCGGTTACCGCTTCGCGGGCTGAGACCTTCACAGCTCCTTTATGCCCGCCGTGTGAATCTGCACGGTTTGTTCACCGGCATGGGCCCAACATCCTGAACATGGACGTCGTAGCTGTGGTTTTGGGCTTGGTCATGTTCGGGCTGCTGTACGTGCTGATCCTCGGCATCGAGCGCGTATGAGCGGGGCAGACCTTTTCGGGCTGATCGCCTCGGCCCTGGTCTGTCTCTACCTGCTGTACGCGCTTCTGCGCGGGGAGAGGTTCTGAGCGCAAGGGGACTGGGGTGACCGTTCTCGGCTGGCTGACGATCGTTCTATTCGCGGTCATCCTGACCGCGCTCGCCGCTCCGCTCGGCCGGTACATGGCCGCCGTCTACGCGGGCGAGCACACCCTCCTGGACCCGCTGTTCCGCACTCCCGAGCGCCTCCTGTATCGGGTGATGCGCGTCGATCCCGACCGCGAGCAGGACTGGAAGTCCTACGCCAAGAGCCTGATCATCTTCTCGCTTGCGGGCTGGCTGCTGCTCTACCTGATCCTACGCACCCAGACTCTCTGGAACTGGACCGGTCTGAACCCCCAGCACTTCCACTCGGGCACCTGGGACGTGACGTTCAACACGACCTCGTCGTTCGTGACCAACACAAACTGGCAGTACTACAGCGGCGAGACGACGATGAGCTACTTCAGCCAGATGGCTGGGCTCACTGTCCAGAACTTCCTCTCGGCGGGGGTCGGGATCGCGGTGGCGGTGGCGCTGATCCGCGGGATCGTCGGCCGCAGTGGCCGCAGCCTGGGCAACTTCTGGCGCGACCTGGTCCGGACGGTCCTGTGGGTCCTGACCCCAATCTCGCTCTTGGTCGCGGTCCTGCTCGTCTTCCAGGGGTCGATTCAGAACTTCTCGCACTATGCGAGCTTCAACGGGCCCACTGGCCTGGCCAACACGATCGCGATGGGGCCGGTCGCCTCCCAGGAGGCGATCAAGCTGCTGGGCACCAACGGCGGCGGCTTCTTCAACACCAACTCAGCACACCCGTTCGAGAACCCGACTGGTTTCACGAACTTCGTGGAGATGCTGACCGTGCTTGTGATCCCCGCCGCGCTGGTGTTCGCCTACGGCAGGATGGCAGGCAAACGCCGCCAGGGATACGCGATCTACGCCACGATGATGATCATGTTCCTCGGCGCGGTGAGCGTCGCCTACATCGCCGAGGCACATGGATCTCCGGCGCAGCACGCCGCAGGGCTGCACACAGCCGTGTTGCACGGCTCGACCGGTGGCAACCTCGAGGGCAAGGAGCAGCGGTTCGGGATCGCGGGCTCCGCCCTGTTCGACACAGTCACGACCGTCACCTCGTGCGGCGCCGTTAACAGCGCGATCGAATCATTCACGGGGATCGGTGGCGCGGTGCCGATGGCCAATCTGTCCGCCTCGGAGGTGATCTTCGGCGGCGTCGGCACCGGGCTCTACTCGATCCTGTTGTACGTGCTGCTGGCCGTGTTCATCGGCGGGCTGATGGTCGGGCGCACCCCCGAATACCTGGGCAAGAAGATCGAGGCGCGCGAGATCAAGCTGGTTGCGATCGGCCTGTTGATCACGCCGCTAAGCGCGCTCTTCTCCACTGCGCTCGCCACCGCCAGCGACTCCGGGCGAGCGTCGATCTCGACCGCCGCCGCGGGGACCCCGCAGGGATTCTCCGAGACCTTCTACGCCTATTTGAGCCAGGCCAACAACAACGGCTCTGCGTTCGCCGGCTACAGCGGCTACGTCCAGCCGAACCCGGGGAACCTTGGCGCCCACGGGATCAAGTTCGCCGACCTGCTCGGTGGCTTCACGATGCTGTTGGCGCGCTACGCGCCGATCCTGTTCGCGCTCGCGGTGGCCGGCGCACTCGCCGGCAAGCGGATCAGTCCCGCTGGGCTAGGCACGATGCGCACCGACAACCCGACGTTCGTCGTGCTCTTGATCGGCGTGATCGTGTTGGTCGGCGCGCTCACGTTCTTCCCCGCTCTGCTCCTGGGCCCGGTCGTCCAGGGCCTGACCACGCACCTCTACTGATGAAAAAAGACATCGTCACCTCAGCGATCGGGATTCTCGTCCTGACGCTCCTGTTTGGGGTCGTCTATCCGCTTGTCGTCACCGGGGTGAGTCAGGTCGCATTCCCTGGCAACGCCAACGGCCAGAAGGTCTACGTGGGCGGCAGGCTCGCCGGGTCGAAGATCATCGGGCAGAACTTCGCCGACCAGGTTTAAGAACGGCAAGCCTCAGGTGGACAAGAGCGGCAACCCCGTCACCAATCCCGACCCCCGCTACTTCCAGTCCCGGCCGTCGGCGACGACCCCACCAGACAACGCCGCGGCCACCACGTTCTCGAACCTCGGCCCCAACAGCAAGGCCACGGAGCAGCAGATCGCCACCAACATACAGGCCTACATCCAGCTGAACGGGCCTTATTACCCCGGTGGGCTGACGGCGGCCAAGGTGCCGGTCGACGCGGCAAACAGCTCCGCCTCCGGCATCGACCCGGCGATCTCGGTCGCCGATGCCGACATCCAGGCCTACCGGATCGCGCGCGTTCTCCACGTGTCGCTCTCCCGGGTCGACGGGCTCATCTCTACGTACACGAGCGGTCGCGGGCTCGGATTCTCCGGAGAGCCCGGGGTGAACGTGCTCGAGCTGAACCTCGCCCTCAACCGGATCTCCGCCAAAGGGACGTAAATGCCCGCGACGGCACCCGTAGAAGCCACTCCCCCTAGCGCTCCCCCCTCCGAGCGCCGAGCGATCTCGCTGTTCCGTCGGGACATCGTCCTTCGCGCGCTGCTGGACAGCTTCATCAAGCTCGACCCCCGCGTCCAGATCCGCAACCCGGTGATGTTCGTCGTCGAGATCGGCGCAGCGATCACCACGGTGACCTGGTTCATCCAGCTGGGAGGCGGCAAGGCGCTAGGCGGCAACGACCCATCGTGGTACACGTTCACGATCTCGATCTGGCTCTGGCTGACGGTCGTGTTCGCAAACATGGCCGAAGCATTCGCCGAGGGTCGTGGCCGGGCGCAGGCGGACACGCTGCGCGCCATGCGCCAGGAGACGGTCGCCAAGCTGCGGGAAGGCACGACGAAGAAGGCCTCGGAGCTGGTCCGCGGAGACGTGGTGGTCGTGGAAGCCGGTGAGCTGATCCCGGGCGACGGGACGGTCATCGAGGGGATCGCATCCGTGGATGAGTCGGCCATCACGGGCGAGTCGGCGCCGGTGATCCGGGAGTCGGGTGGCGATCGCAGCGCCGTCACCGGCGGCACCCGGGTGCTGTCCGACCGGATCTTGGTCGAGATCACCCAGGAGCCAGGGCAGTCGTTCCTGGATCGGATGATCACGCTGGTCGAGGGAGCCGCGCGGCGCAAAACGCCTAATGAGATCGCGCTTAACATCCTCCTCGCCGGGTTGACGCTGATCTTCATGATCGTGGTCGCGACTCTGCGCCCGTTCGGTTTGTTCGCCCACACGTCGATCTCTGACACCACCCTGATCTCGCTGCTGGTGGCGTTGATCCCGACCACGATCGGCGCGCTTCTGTCAGCCATCGGAATCGCCGGGATCGACCGACTGGTTCGGCGTAACGTCCTGGCCCTGTCGGGACGCTCGGTCGAGGCTTCCGGCGATGTCGACGTGCTGCTGCTTGACAAGACAGGGACGATCACGATTGGCAATCGGCTGGCGTCCGAATTCATCCCCATGCCCGGCGTCGGCGAGGCCGAGCTTGCGGAGGTCGCGCAGCTGTCCTCGCTGGCAGATGAGACGCCCGAGGGCCGCTCGATCGTCGTTCTCGCCAAGCAGTACGGGATCCGTGAGCACGACATGGCCGATCTGCATGCCCAGTTTGTGCCGTTCACCGCCCAGACCAGGATGAGCGGTGTCAACCTCGACGGCCGTCAGCTGCGCAAGGGAGCCGGCGACGCCGTAATCAGGTTCGTCTCCGATGAGGGCGGCCGCGCGCCCGCGGAGATGCAGGCGGTGCTGGACCGCATCTCCCGCGAAGGCGGGACGCCGCTGGCGGTCGCGCGCGACTCGCAGGTGATGGGCGCGATCTACCTCAAGGACACGGTCAAGGAGGGGATGAGTCAGCGGTTCGACCAGCTGCGAGCAATGGGCATCCGGACCATCATGATCACCGGCGACAACCGGCTAACGGCGGCCAAGATCGCCGGGGAATCCGGCGTCGACGACTTCCTGGCCGAGGCAACGCCGGAGGCGAAGCTCGCGCTGATCAAGGAGCAGCAGGCGAATGGAAGGCTGGTGGCGATGACCGGCGATGGGACCAACGACGCTCCCGCCCTCGCGCAGGCCGACGTCGGGGTGGCGATGAACACCGGCACCCAGGCCGCACGCGAGGCCGGCAATATGGTCGACCTCGACTCCAACCCAACAAAACTGATCGAGATCGTCGAGGTTGGCAAGCAGCTTCTGATCACCCGCGGCGCGCTGACCACGTTCTCAATCGCCAACGACGTCGCGAAGTACTTCGCGATCCTGCCCGCGATCTTCCTGACGACCTGGGCGGTCACCACGGGCGGCAGGAGCCCGCTGCACGCGCTGAACATCATGAGCCTCGGTAGCGCGAGATCAGCCGTGATCTCCGCGATCGTGTTCAACGCGCTCCTCATCCCGATGCTGATCCCCCTAGCACTACGCGGAGTGCGCTTCCGCCCGATCGGCGCCAGCGCCCTTCTCCGGCGAAACCTGTGGATCTATGGCCTGGGGGGCATCATCGCGCCATTTATCGGCATCAAGCTGCTCGACCTGCTGGTCCACAACCTCCTAGGGGCATGAACGACGAGCCGCGCCGTCAGCTGGCAGTCGACGCTAGCTCGAAATACGGGCACTCCGAGCGCGGACACCACCGCGTGTTCCTCGGGATGGCGGCGGGCGTCGGCAAGACCTATCGCATGCTGCTCGAAGGACACGCCGAGCAGGAGGCGGGGCGCGATGTCGTGATCGGCCTGCTCGAGGCCCATGGCCGCGCCGATACCGCCCAGATCGCCGAGGGCCTGCCGATCCTTCCCCGCCGGCGGGTGCGCTATCGGGAAAGGACGCTCGAGGAGATGGATGTGCCCGGAATCCTCGTCAGGACGCCCGAGCTGTGCCTGATCGATGAGATCGCCCACACCAACGTGCCGGGAGTCGAGCACCACAAGCGCTACGAGGACGTAGAGGACGTGCTCGATGCTGGGATCAATGTGCTTTCAACGCTCAACGTTCAGCACCTCGAGTCGCTCAACGACCAGATCGCCGAGCTAACCGGCATTCACGTGCGCGAGACGATTCCTGACGCGGTCCTCGGCCAGGCCGACGACGTGGTGATCATCGACCTGACCCCCGAAGAGCTGCTAGAGCGCCTGCGCCTGGGCAAGGTGTACCCGGCAGAGCGGATCGACGCCGCCCTCAACAACTTCTTCCGGATCGAGAACCTGGCGGCGCTGCGCGAGGTCGCGCTGCGACAAGTCGCCGAGGAGGTGGGGCACAAACGCCTGACCACTGCCGAGCCGCTTGTAATACCTGACCAGACGCTTGCCGCCGAAGCGCCGCGGGCGGTGGGTGAGCGCCTGCTCGCGCTCGTCGAGCCGTACCCCGGGACCCAGCGCCTGGTGCGCCGCGCGTGGCGCTCGGCCCAGCGCCTCGGAGGCGAGCTTGACCTGCTGTGGGTCCGCCGACCCGCCGGCAAGCTGGGCGAGGACCAGGAGCGGTCGCTGGCCGCGCTGCGCCAGCTCGCGTCGGTGCTCGGCGCGCGTCTGTTGATCGAGGAGTCAGATGACGTCGCCGGGGCGGTGGCCGAGGTGGCCCGTCGGCAAGGAACCACCTACATCCTCATGGGACGTGGGCGACCGGCGAGTGGACTCGCGCGGCTCCGCGCTCCCCTCCCGCAGCGGCTGATGGAGCTGCTCCCCGGCGTTGACGTCCGCATCGTCGCGGACCGGACCCAGCGACCGAGGACACGCGAGCGTGACGAATGAGCGCCGTCGCCGTAGCGCTGATCGCTGTTGCTTGCCTCGCGGTCGGAGTCGCCGCCGGGTTCTGGCTACCGCCGCATGGACGCCGCCCGGCGCACGACCGGCGACCAACCGTGAAGCGGATCCTGCTGCCTTTCACCGGACAGGCGATCTCCCTTCGGGCGTTCGAGGCGGCAGTTCGCCTGGCTAAAGCCGAGGATGCGACGCTGATGCCCGCGCTGTTGGCTCGCGTGCCTCGAAACTTGCCTCTCGACTCGCAGTTGCCGGCACAGTGCGCTGAGAGCATGCCGCTGATGGAGGCGATCGAGCAGCAAGCCGCGCGTCAGGGGATCGCCGTGGACGCCCGTGTAACCCGTGGCCGCACATACCGCGATGCGCTTCGGCACTTGCTAGAGGAGGAGCAGTTCGACCGCGTGATCGTCTCGGCGACCGATAATCCGCGGGTTGGGCTGAGCGGGCACGATCTCGAATGGCTGTTGGAACGTGTGCCGGCCGAGGTCATGATCCTTCGCCCAGCGCCTGCTGACACCCGCGAGATTTCTGCTGCCGGACTGAACGGATACTTCTAGTCGGGGCGGCCCGCCGCTCGCACTCGCCGGTAGGGCCCCTGAGCGCTACGTGATGATGGGGATGATCAGCAGCGCCACGATGTTCGCCACCTTGATCATGGGGTTGATCGCCGGCCCCGCGGTGTCCTTGTAGGGATCCCCGACGGTGTCGCCCGTCACGGCGGCGGCGTGGGCCTCTGATCCCTTGCCGCCGTAGGCGCCGTCCTCGATCAGCTTCTTGGCGTTGTCCCACGCGCCGCCACCCGAGGTCATCGAGACCGCGACGAACAGCCCCACGACGATCACACCTATCAACAGGCCGCCGAGCGCTTGCACGCTGATCAGCCCCACGATCAAGGTGATCACGATCGGGATCAGCGACGGCAGGATCATCTCCCGCTGCGCGGCTCGGGTCACGAGGGCGACGGCGACGCCGTACTCGGGCTGCTCGGTTCCCGCCATGATCCCCGGCTTTTCGCGGAACTGGCGCCTCACCTCCTCGACCACCGCTCCGCCGGCGCGCCCCACGGCCTCCATCGCCAGCGACACGAACAGGTACACCATCATGCCGCCGACCAAGAGGCCGATCAGCACCGGCGGGCTGGAGATGGCGAAGTTGTAAGACTTCGGCAGCTCACGCTCGAAGGCGTTGAACAGCACCAGAGCGGCCAGCGCCGCGGACCCGATCGCGTATCCCTTGGTGACGGCCTTGGTGGTGTTGCCGACCGCATCGAGCGGGTCGGTGATGTTGCGAACCTCCTCCGGAAGCTCGGCCATCTCCGCGATCCCGCCGGCGTTGTCGGTGATCGGGCCGAACGCGTCCAGCGCGACGATCAGGCCGGTGAGCGACAGCTGGGCCATCACCGCCACGCCGATCCCGTAGATCCCCTGGCTGCCGCCTCCGGCGAGCTTCCAGGCCCCGAGGATTCCCATCGCGATCACGATCGCCGGCGGCGCGGTCGATTGGAAGCCCTGGGCCAGGCCCTGGATGATGTTGGTGGCGTGGCCGGTCTGGGAGGCGCGGGCCGTGCTCTTGACCGGCGCGAACCGCGTCGAGGTGAAGTAGTCGGTGATCACGAACAGAGAAGCGGTCACCCCGATCCCGATCAGCGCGCACAGATAGAACTTCCACCAATGGGGAGCGGCGGCGCCGCCCTTTAGCGTGACGCCGTGCATCATCCAGTAGGTCAGCGGGATGAATGCCAGGGCGGCCAGGCCGCCCGACACGATCAGCCCTTGGTAGAGCGCGCGCTCGACGTTGCCCACCCGGGAGCGGACCGCGAACGTGCCGATGATCGAGGCCACGATCGAGATCGCGCCGAGCACCAGCGGGTACAGGGCGACCGCCGCCTGCTGGTTGAACAGCAGCACTCCGAGCAGCATCACTGCGACGGCCGTCACCGCGTAGGTCTCGAACAGGTCGGCGGCCATTCCCGCGCAGTCGCCGACGTTGTCACCGACGTTGTCGGCGATCACGGCCGGGTTGCGCGGGTCGTCCTCCGGGATTCCCGCCTCGATCTTGCCCACCAGGTCGGCGCCCACGTCGGCGGCCTTGGTGAAGATGCCGCCGCCAAGACGGGCGAACACCGAGATCAGCGAGCCGCCGAAGCCCAGCCCGATCAGCGCGTCGACTGCGTGGCGGGGGGTCTCGCCGACGATCCACGTCAGGATGCCGTAGTAGATCGAGAGACCGAACAGCGCGAGCCCGACGACCAGAAGGCCAGTCACCGATCCCCCGCGGAATGCGGCCGACAGCGCCGGCGCGATGCCTCCTCGCGCGGACTCCGCGACCCGGGCGTTGGCCCGCACCGACATGTTCATTCCTATGTAGCCGGCTGCGGCCGAGAAAGTCCCACCGATGACAAACCCGATCGCCACGCGGATGTTCTGGAGGGGGATCAGCAGGACGAACACCACCACCCCGACGGCGGCGATGATCAGGTACTGGCGGTTGAGATAAGCGCGCGCACCCTCCTGGACGGCCGCTGAGATCGATCGCATGCGCTCGTTGCCCGGCGATAGGGCGAGCAGCTGGCGTGAGGTCAGAACGCCGTACACAAGGGCGGCTGCGGCGCACACGAGCGCGACGATGACGCCGTGGTGCGTCAGGAAGCTAGACAAGAAGATCCTCCGGGGACACTCTTAGGATTAAGGAGGGCGCGCGAGTGGCGCTGCCAACACTGAAAATGGCCGCCGCCCGAATCGAGCGGAGGCCGAGGAGGCGGGAGTGTACCGGGCGCAGGAGAAAAAAGGCCAGGCCCCGCGGCTACTGGCCTGGCACCCAAAGCCGCCCGCTGCGCTGCGCAGGGCCCGGCTCTTCCGTTTGCTGTTGCTGGGAGGAAGGCTCAGCTGGTCGTCCACCCTCCTCAGGCGCCGGCTTGGGCGCTTGCTTCTCGGCTCCGCTCGGAGCCTGCGCCCCGCCGATCTTCACGAACGCGAGCTGAAGCTGGGACAGGGCGTCGCGAACAGGCTTAACCTGCTCCGGCGCGGTCCGCTCGAGCAGCGGCAGCATTGCTCGGATGGCGTCGATCGCCAACCGCACCTGCTCGACGTCGCGCTCGTCCTCGGTTCCCTTGGAAAGGCCGGTCCGCCGCATGCCGAGGTTGACCAGCGACACCACGTGCTCCAGCACCACGTGCTCGACGCGAATCTTCTTGACCTCCGCCTCGTACGCGGCGCGAAGCTCTTCCTCCGTTGGCTGCTCGGTGCTCATTTCTCTCACCTCCTCGGGACTTCGAGGAAACCAGCATACGTCTCGCGCGTCTCGGCGACGGTGTTCGCGTAGACCTCAGGGAGGCTCATCCCGGCGCCGACCATCCGCCGCTGACGCTGGGCGCCGTTGAGCTCCGGAAATGCCACGTCGATGTCGAGGTCCGCCCGGGCGGGGGCCGTCCACTGAAGAAGGCGCTCGATGGCCTCGGCCGCGGGATACGGCTGACGCCGCTCCAGATCAAGCAGCTCACCATCCAGGCCGTAGCGCACCGCCCGCCAGACGTTCTCTTCGATCAGCCGCCGCGGATGGTGCACGAATTCGATGCCCGCGTCGATGTCCTTGGCCGCCTGGGCGACGCAGGCCACGATAAGAGAAGCCAGCGCCTCGGATTCGGCCGCCGTCGACTGCGCGTCGCAGATCCTGACCTCGACGGTGCCGAAGGAGAAGTGTGGCCGGATCGACCACCAGACCTGCGTGTACTCGACGATCGAGCCGGTGTCGACGAGGAAGCGGATGTAATCGGCGAACGGCTCCCACCCGCCGAACTCGTCCGGGACCCCGCAGCGGGGAAAGCTCTTGGTGAAGATCTGGGTGCGCATGGAGTGAAGCCCGGAATCGCGGCCGTCCAGGAAAGGGGAGTTGGCGGAGATCGCGAGCAGCAGCGGCAGCACGGGTCGCAGTCGGTCGCAGACCACCACGGCCCGGTCGGCTCCCCGGATTCCGACGTGCACGTGCAGAGAGAACGTGTTATTGCGCCAGGCGACGTATTTCAGCCCCTCCTCCACGCGGCGGTAGTGCTCGGTTTCGATGATGTGCTGCTCGCGGTAGTCGGCCCAGGGGTGGGTGCCCGTCGCCGCCAGGGTCACGCCGTGGTCGGCGGCGAGCGAGAACAGACGGCGGCGCTGGTCTCGCTGGGCCAGGATCGCCTTGTCCAGGTCGTGTCCCCTGCCGGATCGGATCTCGATCTCCGAGGAGATCAGCTCGCCGGTGATGGAACCGGCGAGAACCGGGTCCTCAGTGGCGGCCGCTGCCTGCAACTCCTCGAACCGCTGAACGAGCCCTAGGTCGGCGGGATCCAACAGCGCGAACTCCTCCTCGATTCCCACCGTGAAGTCGGTCGAGTCCTCGAGGGCCGCGCGGGCGCTGTCGAAGTCGAGGGAGTTCAGGTCAGATAGAAGTAGAGGGCGTACAGGAGGTCGACCGCCGGACTGGACGTGTGGACGGTCACCTCCGGCGGGACGTGGATCAGCGCGTCGGAGTAGTTGAAGATGATCTTCACGCCCGCGTCGGCCACCTCGTCGGCGAGCTCCTGGGCGGCTGACGCTGGGACGGCCAGGACAGCCACCACGATGTCCTGCTCGTCGATTACGTCGCGCACATCCGACTTGGAGCGGACCTCTAGCTGGCCGATCTCAGTCCCGACCTTCCCCTCGTCGTTGTCGAACACCGCCACCACGCGGAACCCGTGGTCGGCGAAGATGTCGGAGGTGGCGATTGCCGTCCCCAGATGGCCGGCTCCGAACAGCGCGATGTTGTGCTGCCCCGAGGTCCGCAGAATCTTGCGGATCTGGGATACCAGGGAGTCGACGTTGTAGCCCACGCCGCGCTTGCCGAATTTCCCGAACCCGGAGAGATCACGCCTGATCTGGGTGGAGTTCACATGTGTGTAGTCGGCGAGCTCCTGCGAGGAGATGGTCTGCTTGCCCATCTTCCGCGCCTGCGTGAGCACCTGCAGGTAGCGCGACAGGCGGGCTGCCACGCCAAGTGAGAGCTTCTCCCCGGGCTTTTCGATACCGGGCTTGTCGTGGCCCGCCTCAGCGATTCCGGTCCCCCGGCCCACGGTGTAGCTCATCCCGTCTCCACTCTACACAGCAGGCGCTCGAGCTCGGCCTCGTCCACGAACAGCTCAAAGGCCTCGAACCCGTCGATCTCCACGACTGGGATCCGCTCCAGATAGCGACCCAGCAGCGCGTCGTCCTGTTCGATGTCGCACTCTCTCAGCACAAACGGGTGCCTCTGACGCACGTCCTCCAGCACCGCGCGCGCCTCGTCGCACAAGCAGCACCCGGCACGGGTGTAGAGCACAACGTTCCTCACGCCAGCACCGGCGAGCGTTCGCCCGTGGCATACACGTCGGCCCGTAGATAGTCAGGGTATGGGAGCGCTGGTACGTACCTGGCGGCGCTGGCGATCATGGCCGCGTTGTCGGTGCACAGCTCGCGGGGCGGCACGTCGATACCTACGCCGATCCGTCGCAGGCGTTCCCGCAGGGGGCCGTTAGCCGCGACCCCACCGCCGATGGCCAGGCGGTCGAGGGCAGTGTGCTCGAGCGCCCGCTCGACGCGGATGGCCAACGCCTCGACTATCGCTCGCTGATAGGAGGCCGCGAGGTCCGCCCGCCGCCTGTCGGCCTCTCGCTGCCCCAGCTCCTGCACCCGGTACAGCAGCGCGGTCTTCAGCCCCGCAAACGAGAAATCCAGACCCTTGACCGAACCCGAGGTCGGGAAGGGGAACGCGTCGGGATCGCCGTCGCGCGCCAGCCGCTCCAGTGCGGCGCCTCCGGGGTAGCCGAGGCCCAGCAGTCGGGCGCCCTTGTCGAAGGCCTCGCCCGCGGCGTCATCCAGCGTCTGCCCCAGGAGCTCGAATCCGGGGCCGTGATCGCGCACGAGCCCGAGCAGAGTGTGCCCGCCGCTGGCCACTAGACACAGGAAGGGTGGCTCGAGCGGATCTGGGGCCAGGAAGCTGGCGGCCACGTGTCCGTGCAGGTGGTCCACGAGCGCGAGAGGCAGCCGGTGTGAGCCAGCCAGTGCCTTGGCGCTCGCCAACCCCACCAGCAGCGCTGCGACCAGCCCCGGGCCCTGCGTGACAGCCACCAGCTCGAGCTCGGCCAAGGAGGTGCCGGCCGTCCGCAGGGCGTCGGCGACGACGTCATCGATCAGCTCCAAGTGGTGGCGTGACGCGATCTCGGGCACGACCCCGCCGTAGCGGTCGTGAACACCCTGTGAGGAGATCACGTTGGCGGCGACCATCCCGTCCTCGGAGCTGATCACCGCGGCGCACGTGTCGTCGCAGCTCGTCTCGAGCGCCAGAATCATCTGCCCGCTCACGATTCCAGTAGAGCTTGAGTCCCGGCCGTGCGCCACATGATGAGGGCATCCTCGCCCGTGTCGGTGTAGTAGCGCGGGCGCGTCCCGGCCGCCCGGAACCCGAACTGCTCGTACAGCGCGATGGCCGCCGCGTTGGACGTGCGCACCTCTAGCGTGTACGGCTCCTCTGGTCCGGCCCGTTCGAGCATCTCCCTGAGAAGCTGAGTGCCAAGACCCTGTCGCCGTCGGGCGGGATCGATCGCGACGTTCATCAGGTGCCAGACCCGGTCGTAGCGGGAGCAGATCAGATACCCGATCAGCCCGTCACGGGACTTGCCGGGCGGCCGTTCGACTGCGGCCAGGCACACGCCGGACGGCTTTGAGAGCTCCAGCACGAACATAGCCAGCGACCACGGTGTGGGAAACGACCGACGCTCGATCGCGATGACCTGCGGCAGGTCGGAGTAGGAGAGCGATCTGATCGTGGTGCTGGTTGAGTCGAGGGTCACTGCCTGTGGGTCCGAAGTCGGGTGAGCTCGGCGTCGGGTAGCCGGAGATATTCAGGCCGGATCTCATTGGGGTCAGTCGCAGCCAGCGTCCGGGCGAGCCACGCATGATTGACCGCTGTGACCCTGTTTAGCGTTGAGCCGTCGGCTGGAATAAGGGCGCCCGTGCGCTCGAGAACTGCTCTGAATTCTACTGCGCCCTCGCCGATCGCCAGAACGCGCGCGGCAAACTCGGTGAGGCGTTCGGCGAGTTCCTCGGGGTCGAAGGCGCCTGGCGCCAACAACTGGCGGCGCGGCTCTGCCAGCTCCCAGGCGGCGGCAAATGCCTCCCCCCGCCGGGCATCCAGCACCGCGAGCACCACCTCGGCTTCGCGAGCCTCTGGTTGTCGAGCAGCTAGGTAGCTGCCGGAGGAGTTCAGCGCGAGCGATTCCAGCGTCGAGACCCCCACCAATGGAATCCCGCGCGCGCGAGATAAAGAGCGAGCGGTCGCGACCCCGATCCGCAGGCCGGTGAACGTTCCCGGGCCGACGCCGACGGCGATCCGGTCGATCGCGGACCACTCCGTTTGAGTCCGTTCGAGCGCCTCGGCGATCAGCGGCATCAGCCGCGTTGTGTGGCGGGGGCGCTGGCCAGCGGGCGGGTCGTCGCGCAGCTCGACCTCGTCGAGCGCGACCGAGGTGGCACGGGTAGCGGTGTCGAACGCCAGGATCCTCATTCGATCTCCACGATCCGCTTCTCGCCACCGGCGTGGGCGATCCGGACGCGTAGGGCGATTCGCGCCAGAGCGAGAAGCTCCTCGTTTGAAGCCGCCGGCCACTCGACGAAGCCGATCGTGTCCGGCCCCAGGTAATCGGCAAGGAACCCGGGCTCTTCGGCATCCAGGCGCTCGATCCGGAAAAGGTCGAGATGCGCCACCGTGACCTGTCCGTGGTAGCGCTGCCCGACCGTGAAGGTGGGGCTCGTGACGGGGCTTTCAACCCCCAGCGCGCGGGAAGCCCCGCGCACGAACGTCGTCTTCCCCGCCCCCATCTCGCCCTCCACCAGCACGACGTCACCGAGGACCAGCCTCTCCGCCACCTCGGCGCCGAGTGCCTCGGTCTCGGCAGCGGTGCTCGTCTGCACGCGACGCATGCTCCCCTCAGCACCTTAGCGACACCCTAAAGGTGCTCTGTTGATCGATCGGGCAAATTCGCTAGCGTGACCAGGCTGGTGAGCACCCAGAACACAGGCGCGGGGCCTGCGTCGGCGGTAGGACCGGTGGCTGCGGTCAGGCAGAGGTATGCGCCTGCGCTGGCGAGCCTGCGCTCCTCCGAGACCGCCAAGGCGGCGGGCTTGGCGGTGGCGATGATCATCAACAACGTCGTCGCGCTCGCCTCGACCGTCATCTTCGCCCGACTGATCAACGACTACGGCTCGCTAGCCGCGCTCATCAGCTACCTACTCATCCTCACGGTCGTCGGACAGGCCATGCAGGTGGCGACCGCGCGGGAGGGCGTCCTTGGCCACCTGGGCGTCGGTCGGGAAATGCTGGCGACGCTCGCCAACTGGACCAAGTCGATGCTGTTCGTCACCGCCGTGCTGACCGTCGTGTCGATCGCGCTGCGCCAGCAGATCGCCGACCTGGTGGGGGTCAAGCACGACGGGTGGGCGGCGGCGGCCGGCCTTCCGGCTGGGGCGGTCTACCTGGAACTCTGTCTCCTGCGGGGGGCGCTGCAGGGCATCGGCGACTATCGCGGCGTCGGCGCCAGCCTCGTGTTCGAGCAGGTGACGCGGCTCGTCCTGGGTACCGTGCTGGCGCTGACCGCACTGAACCTCACGGGCGCCTATCTGGGGTCGCTGCTCTCGTATGTCGCGATGTCGCTGTATTGCGCGTACCTGCTCCGGCGCCAGCTCCTCGGCCCCACTGACACTGGGCCGGTCGGGGCGGCGCTGAATCTATGGACCCACGTGAAGCGCGCCTGGGCCCCCATCGTCGGCCTGATCGTGATCGCGTTACTCCAGAACATCGACCTGATCGCGGCCAAGCATCGGTTCGACAGCCATACCGCCAGCTCGTACGCCGCCACCGCCGTGGCGGCGAAGGTCCTCATCTGGGTGGCGATCGGCGCCGGCTTCTACCTGGTCCCCGAAGTCTCGCGCCGGCGAGCGGCCGGTGAGGACCCGCGGGGCGTGCTGCTGCGGGCGCTGGGAATCATCGCGGTGTGCGCGGTACCCGTCCTTCTGATTTTCCTGGTCGGCGCGCACGCGCTGCTGGCGATCGCGTTCAGCCCCAAGCGCGCTACCGCCTCATCGTCCTTGCTGCCGCTGGGCGCCGCGTTCACCGTGCTGGCCGCGACCTACCTCGCAGTGCAGTACATGCTGGCGCTCAGGCGCACGTGGTTTTTGGTGGCCATCGGGGCGGTGGCGGTGCTCGAGCCCATTCTGCTGCTGAACGCCTCCCGACATCCGGCAGGGTTTGCCGCTGTCGTCCTCGGCGTGCAGGCGCTTGGAGCGCTGATCGCCTTGGCGCTCGCGCTGGTAGGCCGCCCGAAACCCAAGCCCGCGGCGGCGGTCAACCCAGAGCTGGCGTAGCGTCAGAACAGCCCCAGCTGCGGTGCAGCTGGCTTTTGGCCGTTCGACTCACCGGGCGCGGGCAGCTCCTCGGGCTCCGGTACCTCCTCCACCGGCTCGGGCTGCGGCGGCGCACCCGCGGCCAGCAGCTCGGGGATGCGATGGAAGTCGGCCCTCAGAGCGTCGAGGGTCGAGGGCGTATAGAGCGCGGCGGCCGGGTGGTACAGCGGATACAGCCTTACCGCCCGCGTGCCGACCACCCGGAGATCCTCCTGCCCGTGCAGCCGCGAGATTCCGGTGGTATCCCCGCGCAGCAGCTTGGTCGAGAAGTTGCCGAGCGTGCAGATGACCGTCGGCTCGATCAGCTCGATCTGCTTATCGAGGTAGCTACGACAGGCATCGATTTCGTTGGGGTGGGGGTCGCGGTTGTCGGGTGGGCGGCATTTGATCGTATTTGCGACGAACACGTCCTCCCTCTCCAAGCCGATCTCCGCCAGGAGCTTGTCGAGCAGCTTGCCCGCCTGGCCCACGAACGGCAATCCCATCCGATCCTCGTTCGCCCCCGGGGCCTCTCCAACGAACATCAAATCGGCGTCGGCATTTCCGTTGCCGAAAACGACCTGGGTCCGGGTCTGGTGAAGCGGGCAGCGGACGCACTCCCTCGCCTCTCGGTAGACGGCCTTCAGGGCCTCGCGACGCTCGGCGGCGCTTGGCATCCATCTGATCCTAGAGGCGTCGTTCGACGACGCGCAGGCGGCAATCCGGAATCTGCGGGGATCCCCGAGGCAACGCACCTGTTGCGAACCAACGGGCGCGGTGCACGCTGCCGTGTGACGGGTATCACCTACGCGAGCCAAATGCGCGGCGCTAACATCCAGCTCGAGGCCGTCACCGCCACTGGGACGGACCTCTAGCCACCAATTTCCCCAGATCACCGACCGGTATCTCTGATGCGAGAACTGGAACGGAAGCCCTCAGCGGACGACCCTTCCTGTCCGTGCCTGGCGATTATCGGCCAGGGCCGTGTCGGTACCGCCCTAGCCACCGCGCTCAGCGCTGACGGCGCGAACAAGCAGTACGCCGTTCGAGGTCCGCTCGGTCGTGGAGCCGATGCCGCCGGCGCCGATGCCGTGCTGCTATGCGTCCCGGACCACGAGATTGCCGCGGCCGCAGCGCTGATAGCTCCCGGTCCTGTGGTCGGGCACTGCTCGGGCGCCACCCCACTCCAGGCGCTGGAGCCCCACGAGGCGTTCTCCCTGCACCCACTCATGACCGTGGCCGGGCCGCTCACCACGTTCGCGGGGGCGGGAGCGGCGATCGCCGGCAGCACACCTCGGGCGCTGCGCTTCGCACGCCGGCTGGCCGACGCCCTCGGCATGCGGGCGGTGGAGATCGAGGAGACGGATCGGGCCGCGTATCACGCGGCGGCCTCGATCGCGTCGAACTTCCTGGTCACGCTCGAGGCTGCCGCAGAGCGGGTCGCGCACAGCACGGGCGTAGAGCGCGAGCTGCTCGTGCCCCTCGTTCGCGCCACCGTCGAGAACTGGGCGGCGATGGGGCCGGAGCGAGCGCTGACAGGACCCGTGGCCAGAGGCGACCGCGCCACCGTGGCGGCGCAGCGGGCGGCGGTCGCCGAACGAGCGGGCGACCTGCTTCCGTTGTTCGACACGCTGGTACAGGCCACACGTGCGCTCGCGCGAGCCAAGCCGGACGGCGACGCCTCCAGCCCAAAGGCGGCGGCCGCGTGAAGGTGGTTCGCACTATCGCCGAGCTGCGCAGCCTGCTTCGGCCAGCCCGCCGGTCCGAGAAGACGATCGGGCTCGTCCCCACGATGGGAGCGCTGCACGAGGGCCATCTGTCGCTCATCAGACGCGCGCGCGAGCAGTGCGATGTCGTGGTGATGTCGCTGTTCATCAATCCCTCCCAGTTCGACGAACCGGCCGATCTCGAGGCCTATCCCCGAGACCAAGCAGGCGACGCCGAGCTCGCTGCAAGCGCCGGCGTTGACTACTTGTTCGCCCCCGGCGTCGAGGAGGTCTACCCACGGAGCTTCACGAGCCGGGTGTCGGTCGCCGGAGTCACCGAGCCGCTCGAGGGCGAGTACCGCGGAACCGCCCATTTCGATGGCGTGACGACCGTCGTGGCGAAGCTCTTCAACATCGTCCAGCCCGACGTGGCGTACTTCGGGCAGAAGGACGCGCAGCAGGCGGTCGTGATCAGGCGGCTGGCCCTAGACCTCGACTTCCCCGTACGGATCGAGATCTGCCCGACGGTGCGCGAGCCGGATGGACTCGCGATGTCCAGCCGCAATGCGCTCCTGTCGCCGTCCGATCGGCGACGAGCGACGGCCCTTCACCGGGCGCTCCGAGCCGCCGGGGACGCGATCGCCGGCGGTGAGCGAGCTACGGGGACGGTCATCGCCGCCGCGCGCAGCGAACTCGAAAACGTGGAGCTCGAGTACTTCGAGCTCATCAACCCAGACACCCTCGCGCCGGCGGGGGAGCGGATCGAAGACGGGGAGCTACTCGCCGTCGTCGCCGCTCGCGTCGGCGCGGTCCGACTCATCGACAACCAACCAATTCAGGTGCCCTCGACCAACGATGGGGAACAGGCGGGGAGCGCGAAACAGGAGGTACTGCATTGCAGCGCACGATGCTGAAATCGAAGATCCACCGGGCGACCGTGACCGACTGCGACCTTCACTATGTCGGGTCGATCACGATTGACCCCGAGCTGCTCGAGGTGGCCGACATCAAGGAATTCGAGCAGGTAGCCGTGGTCGACGTGAACAACGGCGCACGGTTCGAGACCTACACCATCCCAGGCGACCCTGGCTCCGGCGACATGAAGCTCAACGGCGCCGCAGCCCGGCTTGTCCAGCGAGGGGACACGATCATCGTGATCTCCTACGCCAGCTATGACCCGGAAGAGCTCGAGCACTACCGCCCGCGCGTCGTCCACGTCGGCGAGCACAACGAGGTGGTGGCGGTCGACGAGAACGTATCCACCCTGCTCGGGTCGCCGGTCGCGGCCGCATAGAGGAGGCATCGATGTCCCATATTCCGCACACCCCGGTGCCGGAGGACCTAAGCCGTCCGGTGCCGATGACACTCCCCCGCCTCGCGGAGAAGAAGCAGCTCGGCGAGCCGATCGTGATGATCACCGCCTACGACTATCCCTCGGCGCAGGTGGCCGAGGAGGCCGGCGTCGACATCGTCCTGGTCGGTGACTCGGGCGCGATGACGGTGCTCGGCTATCCGTCGACCGTGCCTGTATCCACCGATGAGATGCTGATGCTCGCCGCTGCCGTCCGCCGCGGGCTCCAGACGCCGCTGCTCGTCGGCGACCTGCCGTTCGGGTCATATGAGGCCTCCGACGAGCAGGCGATCCGCACGGCGCAGCGGTTCGTGAAAGAGGCAGGATGCGACGCGGTGAAGCTGGAGCGTGGCGGCACCAGCGTCCAGCGAGCCAAGGCGATCGCCGAATCCGGGATCCCGGTGATGGGCCACGTCGGTCTCACCCCGCAGACCGCGACGGCCCTCGGCGGTCACCGGGCCCAAGGACGGACCGCGGAGCGGGCGCTTCAGGTTGCGCACGATGCGCTCGCGCTCCAGGAGGCGGGCTGCTTCTCGATCGTGTTCGAGGCCATTCCGGCAGCCGTCGCGCAGGAGCTCATGGAGCGTCTCGACGTGCCGGTCATCGGGATCGGCGCGGGGCCAGCCACCGACGGTCAGGTGCTCGTGTTCCACGACCTGCTTGGCATCTACGACGGCCACGTGGCTCGGTTCGTCAAGCGCTACGCGGAGACCAAGGCGCAAATGGTGGCTGGAGTGGCCGAGTACACAGAGGACGTCCGACGGCGAGCTTTCCCCGCCCCGGAGCACACCTACACGATCGACGAGGACGAACTGGCCAGGTTCCGCAGCCGCGCTCGCCTAGCGCTTTCCCCAATTTCCGCGTTATCGCCGGGTATGCCGACCGGGGGCCGGCTCCGGGGTCAGCCTGCGCCCAATAGCATCTAGTGCATGCCGCGGCTGTCGCAGGTGCTGATGCCGCACGACCGGGTCTACTTCGAGTTGTTCGAGGAGGCCGGCCAGAACATCCTGCGCGCCGCCGATCTGCTCGACGAGCTGCTGTCGAACTACCCGGACAGCAAGGCACTGGCGCAGCAGATCAAGGAGCGCGAGCAAGAGGGCGACCGGATCACGCACGACATCATCGACCGCCTCAACCACACGTTCGTCACGCCGATCGATCGGGAGGACATCCTGGCGTTGACCTCGGCTCTCGACGACATCGTGGACTTCACCGAGGAGGTCGCGGACTACCTCGGCCTCTACAAGATCGAGGCGCCGATGGATCAGGCGATCCAGCTGGCCCGCGTCCTGCGGGCCGCCACACGGCAGATCGCCGAGGCCGTCCCCCTCCTCCGGGGCTTTCGTGACATCTCCCGCCACACGGTCGAGGTTCACCGGCTCGAGAACGAGGGTGACCGGATCACGCGCGAAGCGGTCGCGTCGCTGTTCGACACCGGCATCGATCCGATGGTCGTGATCCGCTGGAAGGACCTATTCGAGCGGCTCGAGGAAGCGATCGACGCGGCGGAGCATGCGGCGCTAATCCTCGAGGGCATAGTCATCAAGAACTCGTAGCGCGCTCGTACTCGACCTTCTTCAGTACCTTGGCCGGGGCGCCGGCGGCGATGGAGAACGGGGGGATGTCTTGAGTGACGACGGAGTTGGCGCCGATCACGCACCGCTCGCCAATCGTCACGCCGCCGGTGATCACCACGTGGGCGCCGCACCACACGTTGTCCCCCACCCGGGTGGGACCCTTGGACGTGAAACCCTGCCAGGGGACGGGCTGGTTCGGGTCGTCGAAGCGGTGGTCGGCGTCGGTGATGAAGCAGCCGTTGGCGAACATGCAGTGCTCTCCGATCTCCACCAGTCCCGCGGAGGCGACCATCACCCCCAGGTTCAGGAACGTTCCCTGCCCGATGCGGATCCGGGCTGGATCCGGCGCCGTGAGCCACACGCCAGGCTCGAACAGCACGTGTTCACCGATCTCGAGCCTCTGCTCGCGCAATGCCTCGAGCACGTTGCCGTGAAGTGGCCAGCGCGCAAACGCGCCCCGTCGCATCAGCTCCCAGTGGATCCTTGCCCGCTTCCAGGGCAGCGAGTTGTGCTGGTAGAAGCGCCATTTCTGCGCCCAGAGCACGGCGCGGGCGCGCAGCGTCTCCTCAGCTCTGTCTGGGGTCAATCGCGCCGACCGTGCCGGCCGTACAGCCGATCGCGGACGGCCTGCTCCACTTCCGAGTCGTCGTGGAGCACGCGCTCCTCGCGCCGCTTTTGGCGCCGGCGGCGCGGCTGATCGGCCTCGCGCCGGTTCTGGTCGGACTCCGAGTCGCTCCCGGAATGCCCGGTGGCGCTGCCGTGGACGGCCGGGATGGAAGAGCCCGGTGGCGAGGCGCCCTGAACCGAGCTCTCGCGGAGCTTCGGAAGACGCAAATCGCCGAGCACAAACCGAGCTACCCCGACGAGCAGCCAGGCGACCAGCACGGCGGTCGCCACGATCAGGATGATCAGGAAGACCAAAGTCCTACCTCTTCAAGAACGAGTGCAGACAGAGTGAGTAACCCCTGTTAGAAGGTTAGCGACCGGCAGCCGCTTCGCCCGGGATTTGGGCTGCGGATTTCAAGGCCCGGAGTCAGCCCCCGAACCTCCTTGCCGCCCGTTAGATCAGGCCGCCGCCACCGCCGCTGTCCGGGCACGGCTGGGGAGCACGGCCGAGAGGTAGGCGCCGGTGTAGGAGTCCGCCACTCTGGCCACCTGCTCGGGCGTTCCGGTGGCGATCACACGGCCACCCTCCTCACCGCCCTCGGGACCCAGATCGATGATCCGGTCGGCCACTTTGATGACGTCCATGTTGTGCTCGATCACGATCACGGAGTTTCCGGCATCGACCAGCCTTCTCAGCACCTCCAACAGACGTTGGATGTCTGCGAAGTGCAACCCGGTGGTCGGCTCATCGAGGATGTACAGAGTCCGGCCGGTTGCCACCTTGCACAGCTCGGCGGCGAGCTTGACCCGCTGGGCCTCGCCCCCGGAAAGCGTCGTGGCGGGCTGTCCCAGCCGCATGTACCCCAGGCCCACGTCGTTCAGCGCCTTCACCCGCCGCTTGATCTTGGGTATGTGCGTGAAGAACTCGAGCGCCTCCTCGATCGGCATCTCGAGCACGTCGGCGATCGTCTTGCCCTTGAAGCGGACCTCCAGCGTCTCGCGGTTGTAGCGCTTGCCGTGGCATTGCTCGCACGGGACGTACACGTCCGGAAGGAAGTGCATCTCGATCTTGATCTGTCCATCGCCGCGACAGACCTCGCAGCGGCCGCCCTTGACGTTGAATGAGAACCGGCCGGGCTTGTATCCCCTGGCCCGAGCTTCCTGGGTCTTTGAGAACAACTCCCGGATCTGATCGAACAGCCCGATGTACGTGGCTGGATTCGAGCGCGGCGTGCGACCGATCGGCGACTGATCGACGTAGATGATCTTGTCCAGTTGCTCGAGGCCTTCTATCCGCCTGTGCGTGCCGGCTCGCTGCCGGGTGCGATGCAGCCGATTGGCCACCGCCTTGTACAGGACCTCGTTGACAAGCGTCGATTTCCCGGAGCCCGACACCCCCGTGACGCAGCACAGCACTCCCAGCGGGACCTTGACATCGATCTCTTGCAGATTGTGCTGGGCCGCGCCCTCGATCTGGAGGTAGCCGCTCGGGCGCCGCCGGCGGCGCGGGATCTCGATGACGCTCGTGCCGGCCAGGAACTGCCCGGTCAGCGACTCCTCGACCCGCTCGATTTCCTCGGCCGTCCCCTGCGCCACCACGTGGCCGCCGTGCTCGCCGGCCGCCGGCCCCATGTCCACCAGATGGTCGGCGGCGCGCATCGTGCCCTCGTCGTGCTCCACCACCAGCACGGTGTTGCCCAGGTCGCGCAGCCGCTCGAGCGTCGCGATGAGCTTGGCGTTGTCCCGCTGGTGTAGCCCGATCGACGGCTCATCCAGGATGTAGAGCACGCCCACCAGCGAGGAGCCGACCTGGGTGGCGAGCCGGATCCTCTGAGCCTCGCCGCCGGCCAAGGTGGAGGCCGCCCGCTCCAGCGTCAAATAGCCGATGCCGACGTTCTCCAGGAACTGAAGCCGCTCCTCGATCTCCCTCAGCACCAGCCGGGCGATGCGGCGGTCATGCTCGGAGAGCTCGAGCCTCCGGACCCATTCCAGCGCCCGTCGCGCCGACAGGCCCGCGAACTCCTGAATCGGCGTGTCTCCGACCAGCACAGCGCGTGATTCCGGCCGCAGCCTCGCGCCGCCACACTCCGGGCACGGCCTCAGGGTCATGTACTCCTCGATCTTCTCCCGTGCGAAGTCCGATTCGGTCTCGCGGTACCGGCGCTCGAGGCTGGGGATGATCCCCTCGAAGCGGGTCGCGTATGAGCGCCGGCGGCCGAACCGGTTTCTATAAGTGACCTGAACTCGGTCCCCGTTGGTGCCGTGCAGGAAGAACTCACGCTGCGCGGCCGAGAGCTTCTCCCAGGGGGTCTCTAGATCGATCGTGTAGCGCTCGGCGATGGCCTGGGTCAGCTGGTCGTAGTAGTCAGAGGCGCTCTGAGCCCACGGCGCGATCGCCCCCTCTCCGATCGAGAGGGATGGGTCGGGAACCACCAGCTCGGGATCGATCTCCATCTGCGACCCGAGCCCCGTGCAGCGCGGGCAGGCCCCGTGCGGGGAGTTGAACGAGAAGATCCGTGGCTCGAGCTCCACCAGGCTCGGTCCGTGCACCGGGCAGGCGAACCGCTCCGAGAAGATCAGCGTTTGGCCGGAGTCCACCAGCTCGATCTCCACCAGCCCGTCGGCCAGCGCTACCGCGGTCTCGATCGAATCCGCCAGTCGCTTGCGCAGCTCGGACTTCATCACCAGACGGTCCACGACCACCGAGATGTCGTGCTTGAACTTCTTGTCCAGCACGATCTCTTCCTCGAGGCGCCGCAGCTCTCCGTCCACCTTGACCCGGGAGAAGCCCTCAGCCCGCAGCTCGGACAGCTGCTTCCCGTACTCGCCCTTGCGACCGCGCACGATTGGCGCCAGCACCATGAACCGCGAGCCCTCCTCCAGCTCCATCACCTGGTCGATGATCTGCTCGGCCGACTGGCCCGCGATCGGTCGACCGCAGATATGGCAATGGGGCTGGCCGATCCGCGCCCACAGCAGCCGTAGGTAGTCGTAGATCTCGGTCACCGTCCCCACCGTGGAGCGAGGATTCCGAGACGTCGTCTTCTGGTCGATCGAGATGGCGGGCGAGAGCCCCTCGATCGAGTCAACGTCGGGCTTGTCCATCTGGCCCAGGAACTGCCGGGCATACGCCGACAGCGACTCGACGTAGCGGCGCTGGCCCTCCGCGTAAATGGTGTCGAACGCCAGCGAGGACTTCCCCGAACCCGAGAGGCCGGTGATCACGGTCAGCGATCCGCGCGGGATCGCGACCGTTATGTCCTTCAGATTGTGCTCTCGGGCGCCCGAGACGATCAGCTGGTCCACTAGGGCGAGTCTAGTGGAGCGAACAGACGTTCCCTCCCCCGCTCGCTCGCACTTTGCGCACGATCTCTACCCCCCGACGCTGGCGTACACCTCGTCGAGCAGCCGGCCGCGATTGGGGATCTCGAAGTTCTCGGCCAGGTAGCGGTCAGTCTCCTCCCGAGGCGTGCCGTTGAGGGCCATGTTGAGCGCGATCAGCCGCGCGCCCTCCGAGTCGCCGCCCTCCGTCGCCGCGGCCGGCTGCGCTTCCTCCGCAAGCGGCTCAGCTTCGGACGCAGCGTCAGCTTCGGCCTTCGTCTCCGCGTCGGCCACCGGCTCCTCCTCGACGACCGCGGTCTCGGACTCCTCCTCGGGGGGCTCTTCGAGAGCGAGCTCGGGCTGCGGCTCGGCAGCGATTGACGGCTCCACCCCGGCTGTGGCGACCGGCGTCGTGGCGGCGGGTCCAGCAACCGAGCTCAAATCCCTCATCTCGGACTCCACCAGCTGGAGCTCGGACGTCAGGCGGCCGACCCCTGTGCGCAGCGATTCCGTCAGCGTCCCCAACTCGGTCTCCATCCCTTCCAGGCGACTGAGCATCTGCGAGGTCACCTCCGACACCCGCCCCACGTATTCGCGGGCCTGCGCCGAGGCCTCCTCCAGCTGGCGCTGGGCCTCGCTCGCCGCCTCCTCTCGCTCGGTCTGCGCGGCGCGGGCGGCCTCCTCCCGCTCTCGCTTGGCGTCCCGGTTGGCGTCGGCGCGGATCTCCCGCGCTTCCTCCTCGGCGTCGCGGCGGATCTCAGCGCCGCTGGTCTCGGCCGCCTCGATGATCGCCCGTACCTGCTCTGAGGCCGTCCCGGAGAGGGTCTCCGCGCGCTGGCGGTTGGAGCGCTTTAGCTCATCGACCTCCGCGGCGATCGTCTGTAGGTGGGCGTCAACGGCCGATGGGTCGTAGCCCCGGCGCCCTACGGGGAAGTCTTTCTTTTCGATGGTCTCTCGTTCGAGGGCCACGCCGGCTACACCTCCGCATCCTGATCTGGCAAAAGCAGGCGCAGCCTACCGGACGTGGCGGGGCGTGGGGACGTTATCCGGCGAGGCGTAGGACTCGGTCAACAGGCCGCAATGACCCGGTGATCTAAACGGGAGCGCGGCCCTCGGCGATCGCCTGATCGAGCTCTCGCTTGAGGTCCCGGATCTCGTCTCGGAGCTTGGCCGCGTACTCGAACCGCAGCTCCTCCGCAGCCTGGAGCATCTCTTCCTCGAGCCCGACGATCGTTTTCTCGATCTCTACAGGGGGCATCGACCTGGCCGCCTCGCGCAGCCTCCGGCCGCGCCGGCTGCGGGGAACCTTCGACTCGGCCTGCAGGAACTCAGCGATGTCGGAGATCCCCTTGACGATCGTCTCCGGAGTGATCCCGTGCCGCTCGTTGTAAGCGCGCTGGATCGCCCGGCGGCGGTTTGTCTCGTCGATCGCCGCCCGCATGGCCGCCGTCTCCTTGTCGGCATACATCAGCACCTTGCCCTCCACGTTTCGCGCCGCCCGTCCAATCGTCTGGATGAGCGAGGTCTCGCCGCGGAGGAAGCCCTCCTTGTCGGCGTCGAGGATCCCCACCAGTGAGACCTCGGGCAGGTCGAGCCCTTCGCGCAGGAGGTTGACGCCCACCAGCACGTCGAACTCTCCGAGCCGCAGCTCGCGGATGATCTGGATCCGCTCCAGCGTGTCGACCTCCGAGTGCAGGTAGCGGACCTTGAAGCCCATCTCGAGCAGATAGTCCGTCAGGTCCTCGGCCATCTTCTTGGTCAGGGTGGTTACCAGCGTCCGTTCGTCGCGATCGGTGCGCGCCCGGATCTCGTTCATCAGGTCGTCGATCTGGTTGTGGGTCTCGCGCACCTCCACCTCGGGGTCCACGATCCCTGTCGGCCGCACGATCTGCTCCACGATCCGCTTCGAGTGACTGCGCTCATATTCGCCGGGGGTCGCCGACACGAACACCATCTGGGGCGTGATCGACAGGAATTCTTGGAAGGTCTGCGGCCGGTTGTCGAGCGCGCTCGGCAGACGAAAGCCATATTCGACGAGCGTCTGCTTGCGAGAGCGGTCGCCCTCGTACATGCCGCCGAGCTGGGGGACCGTCTGGTGCGACTCGTCGATGAAGCACACGAAGTCCTCGGGGAAGTAGTCGAGCAGGCAGTACGGCCGATCGCCGGGCCGGCGGCCGTCGAGGATCCGCGAGTAGTTCTCGATTCCGGAGCAGAAACCGAGCTCCCGCAGCATCTCCATGTCGTACTGGGTTCGCTGCCGCAGCCGGTGGGACTCCAGCAGCTTGCCCTGGGCTTCGAGCTCGGCGCAGCGCTCGTTCAGCTCGCGGCCGATCTCCGCCACGGCGTCGTCGATCATCCCCTCGCGGACGTTGTAGTGGGTAGCGGGCCAGATCCCGATGTGCTCGAGATCGTCGTTCAGGAGCTCCCCGGTCAGCGGGTCGAACTCCTGCATGCTCTCGACTTCGTCGCCGAACAGGACGACACGGAACGCGGTCTCCGCGTATGCCGGAAATACCTCGAGCGTCTCCCCGCGGACGCGGAAGTTGCCCCGGGCCAGCACGGTGTCATTCCGCGTGTACTGGATCGAGACCAATTTGCGCAGCAGCGCCTCGCGGTCGACGAAGTCCCCCTTCGTCAAGGTCTGGAGGTTCTCGTCATACGTCTCGGGCGACCCCAATCCGTAGATGCAGGACACGCTGGCGACGATCACCACGTCGCGACGGGCGAACAGGGCAGCTGTTGCCGAGTGACGGAGCCGGTCGATCTCCTGGTTGATGGCCGAGTCCTTCTCGATGTAAAGGTCCTTGCTGGGTACGTAGGCCTCGGGCTGGTAGTAGTCGTAGTAGGAGACGAAGTACTCCACCGCGTTGCGGGGGAAGTAGGTGCGGAACTCGTTGCATAGCTGGGCGGCGAGCGTCTTGTTGTGGGCGATCACGAGCGTCGGCTTCTGCACCGCCTGGATCACGCCCGCCATGGTCATCGTCTTGCCTGTTCCTGTCGCGCCCAAGAGAGTCAGGAACCGCTCGTCCGCATGAACTCCCTCGGCCAGCGATTCGATCGCAGCGGGCTGGTCGGCGGTGGGGTGAAAGGCGTGATCTAGCTCCAACTTGGGCATGGCTCGTCTGAGCGTAGCGGGGGCCGGGGCGGCCTGGCGGAGACGAACGATGGCGATTTGGTTCCACCCCTCGGAACCGAATCGCCACAGTTCGGGCGGAGACGCGGGGGCCGAACACGCCGGTCGGCCGCGCCGCGCGTATTAAATAGGCGCCTGAAGCAATTCTCGACACCGCACCTGGCAGCGCTCGGCGTCCTCGCACTCCTGGGGGTCACCTCGGTGTGGGCGGCCCGCAACCACCCCGGGCGGTGGCTCGAGGTCTTCTCGCGGCTACTGGCGCTGGCAATTCTCGCCGGGTGGGTCGGCGAGTACATCGCGGACGGCGTGGAAGGGACATGGAGCGCCCAGTCCGGGCTTCCGCTCCAACTCACCGATGCTGTCTCTGCCACAGCCATCGTGGCGCTGTTCACCCGGCGCGCGCTCCTGGTCGAGCTCACGTACTTCTGGGCCCTGACCGCCTCGCTGCAAGCCACCTTGACGCCCGACCTCGGGCAGAGCTTCCCCAGCATCTACTACTTCACCTACTTCACCTACCACGTCGGCGCCGTGGTCGCAGCCTGCCTGCTGGTGTTCGGCTGTCGTCTCTATCCCCGTCGGCTGGCGGCGTGGCGCGCATTCGCGGCGACGTTGGGCTTCGCGGCCATAGCCGGGATAGGGGACGTGATCACGGGCGGCAACTACATGTATCTGCGCTCAAAGCCCGCGCACAGCTCGCTGCTGAACGTGCTGGGGCCGTGGCCCTGGTACATCGTCTCCGCGGCGGCGGTCGGCCTGGCGATGCTGCTGGTCCTAGCGCTCCTGGCGGACGGGGTCCGGTGGCTCGACCAGCGGCGCTTCGCCCGCCAGGGCGCCGAGCCCGTGGGCTATCACCGGGCCGGGGACCGGGGCTATTCGTAACCGAGCTGCTTGGCGTAGGTGCGCCGGTAATCGCCCTGCGCGCGCAGCACGCGCTCGACGTAGGCTCGCGTCTCCGGATAGGGGATGTCACTGATCGCGAACGCGTGGGCGTCCGCCCGCGCTTCGGCCAGCCACCGATCGACGTTGGTGATGCCCGCGTTGTAGGCCGCCAGCGCCGGCATCACCTGGCCGCCGTAGTGGTCGATCAGGTAGCGCAGGTAATAGCTGCCGTAGGCAATGTTGACCTGCGGAGTGGCCAGATCGTTAGGGGAGAACTCAGTGCCGCCCGAGCGCTTCGCGAGGTAAGCAGCCGTCTGCGGAAGCAGCTGCATCAGGCCCTCGGCACCGGCCCTCGACGTCCTGGGATCGAACTTCGACTCGGCGTAGATGACGGCCGCGACCAGCGCTGGGTCGAGCTGCTTCTCGCCCGCTTGCTGGCGGATGACGTCCTGGTACTGCAGCGGGAGCGAGAGCTCGCGGATGGCTTTCTGGAACAAGGGAGCCACCAGCACCCCGACGAGCACCGCAAGCGCGACCGCTCCCAGGGCCAGCACCCCCCGGCGACGACGCACCGCAGAGCGGCGCGCAGAGGCGCTGCGGCGTGTAGCAACGGTGGCTGCGGGAGGCGTCATTGCTGAAGGTTCTCAAGTACGGACGACAGCGCGCGCTGCAGCTGCTCGACCGTCCCGTTGTTGGCGACCACATACGTCGCCCGGGTGGCTTTCTCCTCCTGCGAGAGCTGCCGCGCGCTCCGCTCGTCGAGCGACCGATGATCCCTGGCCGAGGCCCGATCCCGCCGCACTTGCTCGTCGGCCACGATCGCGATCGTGGCATCGAATGCCTGCTCCATCCCGGATTCGAACAGCAGTGGCACCTCGACCACTGCAACACGAGGCGGGTCCGAGAGTCGCTCTAGCTCTTCTCGCCACTGCGCCATTCGCGCCGCGACGCGTGGCCACAGGGTCTCCTCGAGCCAGACCCGGTCCTCGGGGCGGGCGAACGCCCGCTCCGCGATCGCGGCACGGTCAACCGTTCCGCTTGGGGCCACGGCGGGGCCGAAGCGCTCGGTGATGAGCGACTGCACGTCGTCTGACTCGTATAGCTCGTGTACGACGCGGTCGGTAGAGAGTACGGCGGCCCCGAGTCGCTCCAACGCTTCAAGCGCCGTGGACTTGCCAACCCCGATGCCGCCCGTGAGCCCAATCAACGGGATCACCGGATCACCGCTTACCGGCAGCGGCTCAGTCCGAGGATTCCGGGGCCTGCCCCGACTCGTCTGGCGGCGGCACGACCTCCGGTTCGGGCTGCGTCTCGCCCTCGGCCTGCGGTGGAGCGCTCTCATCGGCCGGAGCCGGAGGCTCTCCCGGTGGAGTGGGGTCGGGCTCCGCGGCCTCGGCCGCGAACACATCTTCTGAGAGGCCGAGCTCCGGAACGTCATCGAGGGCGACGCTGGGCTCGTCCTCTCGGCCGCGGACAGGCAGCACCTGGCCCTCGACGCGCTTGATCGACAGCGACAGCCGACGGCGCTCGGAATCGATCTCGAGGATCTTCACCCGGACCGGGTCGCCCGGACGGATCAACTCGCGGGGGTTCTCGACGTGATGCTGGGCGAGCTCCGAGATGTGCACCAGCCCCTCGACTCCGTCCAGGATCTCGACAAAGGCGCCGAACGTCACCACCTTGGTCACCGTGCCCTCGAGCTCGTCGCCGACGTTGTAGGTGTCCACCACGCGCTGCCAGGGATCCTCCTGGGTTTGCTTGAGACCCAGCGAAATCCGCTGACGGTCGCGGTCGATGTCCAGCACCTTGACGCTGACCGTGTCCCCAATCGAGAGGATCTCCGACGGATGGTTGACGTGCGACCAGGACAGCTCGGAGATGTGGATCAGCCCGTCGATCCCGTCGAGGTCCACGAACGCGCCGAAGTCGACGATGTTTGAGATCGTGCCCTCCACCACCTGGCCGGGCTGCAAGCGGTCGAGGATGCGTTCGCGGTCCTCCTTGCGCTGCTCCTCGAGCACCGCCCGGCGGGAGAGGACCACGTTGTTGCGCGAGCGATTGAGCTCGATCACCTTGGTCTCGATCTTCTGCCCCATGTACTCGTCGAGGTTCGGGACGCGGCGGATGTCGACCAGCGACGCCGGCAGGAAGCCGCGGACCCCGAGGTCGATGATCAGCCCGCCCTTGACCACCTCGATCACCTGGCCCTCGACCGGCTCGCCGGACTCCGCGGCGGCCTCGATGCGCCGCCAGGCCTTCTCGAACCGGGCGCGCTTCTTCGACAGGATCAGCCGCCCGTCCTGATCCTCCTTTGTAAGGACCAGGGCATCGACCTGCTCGCCGAGCGAGACCTCGTCGGAGGGGTCGACCGACTTGCGGATCGACAGCTCCGAGGACGGGATCACGCCTTCGGACTTGTAGCCGATGTCGACGAGGACCTCGTCGTTATCGATCCGCACCACGTGACCGGAGACCACGTCCCCTTCCTGGAAGGGGTGAAGGGTGGCGTCGTAGTTGGGGACGATGTGCCCGTCGACCTCGAGCAGGAGCCCATCGGAGCCCTCGACGACCTTGGCGTTGGCCTGATCGGTGGTGGGAGTTTCGACAGTTGTTGGGGACATGGAGTGCGTCGGAGGATAGCCAGGTGCGGCCTATAGGGGCCTATGATGCCCCGAATGCCCCGACGGGCCACAAAACGAGGCCAGGAGCGCACTCAGCTTGACCGGGACTGCGACGTGCTGATCTGCGGAGCGAGCTTTGCCGGGCTGGCCGTTGCACGGGAGCTGGCGTGCACCGGGGCGGAGGTGCTGGTCGTCGACCGATACGAGATCGGAGAGCGGCAGACCTCGGCCTGCGGGATCCCCACCGACTGGCTCTGCGCCCTGGACCTGCACCAGTCCCTGCAGCAGACGTTCGGGCAGCTGGTGATCCACACGCCCCATGCAACCGCGCGCTTCGATTTGCCCTGGACGTTCTCGACCTTCGAGTACAGGACCCTGTGCGGACTTTTGGCCGATCAGGGTTCGTTCGAGTTCGAGACCGCCAAGGTAGACGGGCGGACCGGCCACACGGTTCATACGGACCGGGGAGACATTCGCTCGCCCCTGATCGTCGACGCACTCGGTTGGCGCCGGGTACTCGGCTCGGAGGAGGCCATCCAGCCCCCCGACGCCTATCTGTCCCGGGGGCTCGAAGTCCACCCGCACGGCGGCGGAGATGAGCTCGAGGTGTGGATCGACCGCTCCTACGTCCCGGCCGGCTATGGGTGGAGCTTCCCGGCCGAGAACGAAGTGAGGGTCGGCGTGGGCTCCTTCGAGCCGCGGTTTCACGTCAAGGAGCCGACGGTGCGGCTGGCGTCAGATCTAGACCGAGACGCCATCCGCTATCAGGGCAACTGGATTCCCCACCGCATCCGCTGCGCGGCAGAGGACGGGGTGTTCTTCGTCGGCGACTCGGCCGGCCACTGCCTGCCGCTGACGGCCGAAGGGATCAGGACGGCTTTCTACTTTGGTCTCGCGGCCGGGCGAGAGCTGCAGGAGGTCGTGTCGGGGAGGCGCACCGCCGAGCAGGCGCTGGCCACCTATGAGAGCTTCAGCGCCGCACACGCGCGGAAGTTCGAGTGGATGCTGCGGGTCCAGCGGCTCATCCCGCGCGTCCCGCCACGGCTCTTGGCCTCGGCGCTGAGGGGGATGGAGCGCAAGCGGTTTGTGGACTGGGCCTTCGGCCACTACCTGGAGATCGCCCACCCGCGGTTCGCGGCCGCGGGCTCCTCGTCGCCCGCGCGCGCTGCGGTGGCTGCTTAGGCTCACAGCTTCAGACGCGGCGCAATCCGCAGAGCGCGGTCGCCAATACCGTCACGGTCACCGCCAACGGCACCACGGGCGCGAACCGGCGGGCCTCGACCAACAGCACGCCGCCCGCCACCGCCCCGACCAGCAGCCCCCCGAGCACCGCCGCCCGGCGCAGGCGGTTGGGGACGTCATCGCCTCCGACCGCGAGCGCCCGGAGCAGCCCCGTCAGCGTTCCGGTCACATACGTGCTGGTGACCCCGGCGACGCCGAGCGCCATCACCGCGTCGCTCTGCATCCCCATGGCGAGCGCCGACATACCGACGAGCACTACCTCGAACGTCGCGCCCGGATGACCGCCCACGGTGAGCCAGCCCGCGAGGAAGCCGGCCTGCACCAGCACCTCGAGGGCCAGCACGACGCTCACGCCGACCGGCCACACTCGCGAGCCACGCGGTTCCGCCCTCCGCCTGGAGATCGCGGCCACCAGGGACACGGCGAGCAGGACTCCCGCGCAGAATGCGCCTAACGACACCCCCGATCGCACCACCTCCGATCCCTTTTCCTGAGCAGCCGCCAGTCCCAGGAGCACGAGATTGCCGGTCATGTTGCCCGTGAACACGCGGCCCAGGCCGAGAAAGCTGATGGCGTCCACCGCCCCGGCCCCGAAAGTGAGGCAGACGAGCAGGACGTCCCGGATTGCAGTGGCCCGGGCGCTCGTCAAGCTCACTTGGCTTGGAGCCAGTCGGAGCCGATCCCGGCCTCGACCGCGAGCGGGGGATCCATCTCGAATGCCTCACCCATCTCGCGGCAGGCAATGTCCTTGACCTGCTCGGCCTCGCCCGCGGGGCCCTCAAACAGAAGCTCGTCATGGATCTGCAGGATCAGGCGCGTCTGGAGTCCGGCGTCCGCCAATGCTCCCGCACACCGCACCATCGCCATCTTCATGATGTCCGCGGCGGTGCCCTGGATCACCATGTTGACCGCGAACCGCTCTCCCTGCCTGCGCAGCTCCCAGCGGCGGGCCCGGAGCTCCGGGACCTGCCGCCGACGGCCGAACAGAGTCGAGACGTAACCGTGCTCCGTTCCCTGGGCAATCGTCTCCTCGATGAACCTCGCGACCGCGGGGAACCCCGCCATATAGCGCTGGATGAACTCCTCGGCCTCCTCTTGGGGAATGTCGAGCCGGTCGGCCATTCCCCACGCGGACAGGCCGTAGACGATCCCGTAGTTGATCATCTTGGACTTGGATCGCATGCCAGGATCGATCTCGTCCGGCGTGACGCGGAACACCCGACAGGCGGTCGCCGTGTGCACGTCCTCGCCACGACGGAAGATCTCCTTCAGTGCCTCCTCGCCCGCGATGTGGGCCAGCAGCCGCAGCTCGACCTGGGAGTAGTCGGCGGACACCAGCAGGTTCCCGGGCTCGGCGACGAAGCAAGCCCGGATCTCGCGTCCCAGCGGCGTGCGGATCGGGATGTTCTGGAGGTTGGGGTTGTTCGACGACAGCCTTCCGGTCGTGGCCGCGGTTTGGTTGAAGGTCGTGTGCAGGCGCCCGTCGGGCCCGAGTAGGCCGGGCAGCGCGTCGAGATACGTTTGGGCCAGCTTGGTCAGCTCGCGCCAGCGCTCGATTTTGGGGATCACCGGGTGCTCCTGGCGGATCGCCTGCAGCACGCGAGCATCGGTCGAATAGCCGGTCTTGCCCCGGCGCTTCCGAGACAGGCCCAGCTTGCCGAACAGGACTTCCTCCAGCTGCTTCGGGGAGCCGATCATGAACTCCTCACCGGTCAGCTCGAAGATCTCCCGCTCGAGCGAGTCGGCCTCGGCCTTGACCCGGTCGGAGATCTCCCTGACGCGCTTCGTATCGAGCTTGGACCCCGCTTGCTCCATGGCGCGCAGGATCCGGATCAACGGCAGCTCGACCTCGTTCAGGAGGTCGGTGAGCCCCCTCCCCCGGATCTCCTCCCGCTGCCAGCGCGCCAGCGCTTCGAGCAGCAACGCGTCAGCGGCGGCGGGATCGTCGACGTCGGCCGCCAGGCCGCGCTCCTCGCACAGCTCGCGGAACGGATAGGCCCGCCGGGCCGGCTCCAGCAGGTACGCGCCGATCTCGGTGTCGTGCGCCAGCACCTCCGGCACCTGACCCAGTGACTTGGCGTCGTGGGCCACCGCAGGTCGTGGCCCGATCGCCGCCACCAGGTCCTCGGGTCGGGGACATTCCCCGACCAGCACGGTCGCGGCGCCTTCTCCGCGCGCGCCGAAGCGCCAGCTCTCGATGGCCGCGAACAGAGCCTCCGCCGGCTTCTCCGGTGCCCTCACCGCCAGCGATACCTCCGATCGCGGCAGCTTTGAGTCAAGCTCGGCGAGCGTGGCATCGACCACGGTTGCCTTGAGAGCCTGCTCGGCGGCCGGGGCCGGGGCCGCGGCGTCGGCCGACCCCAGCGCTTCCTCCAGCCGCCGCAGCGGCTCGCGCAGCTCGAACTCTCTAAACACCTCTCTGAGCCTCGAGCGGTCCGGCGGCTGGGAGGTGAACGCCGAGATGTCCAGGTCGACCGGTATGTCGCGCTTGATCGTCGCCAGCAGCTTCGACAGGCGGGCGTCGTCGGCGTGCTCGATCAGGTTTTGCTTGCGCTTGGCGCCTGAGATGTCGTCCACGTGCTCGAGAACGCCCTCCAGCGACCCGAACCGCTGCAGCAGCTCTGCGGCGGTCTTGTCCCCGATTCCGGGCACGCCCGGGATGTTGTCGCTCGTATCGCCTTTCAGACCGATGAAGTCCGGGATCAGCTCCGGCGGGATCCCATAGCGCTCCACCACCCCCTCCCGGTCGTACACGCGCGTGTCGGTGATCCCGCGGGAGGTGGTCATGATCCTCACGCCGTCGCCGACCAGCTGGTAGGCATCGCGGTCCCCGGTCACCACCATCACCGGGACAGGCGACTCGGAGTGGCGGGCATGCTCGACGATCGAGGCGATCACGTCGTCTGCCTCGTACCCCTCTACCGCCAGGTTGCGGTACCCGAACGCCTCCACCAGCGGCTCGAGGTGCGGCCACTGCTCCTTGAGCAGGTCAGGACGCGAGGTCCGCTGTGCCTTGTAATCGGCGTACACCTCCTTGCGCCCAGACGATCCCGCATCCCACACCACCAGCGTCGCCTTCGGCCCGTAATCGGTGAGGATCTTGACCAGCATGGACGCGAACCCGAAGATCGTGTTCGTCGGCACTCCGGTCGACGTGGCGATCGATTCGGGCAGGGCGAAGAACGCCCGATAGGCAAGGCTGTTGCCGTCGATCAGAAACAGCTCGTCAGGCACGGTGATTCTGAATCTAGCTGGCGAGTCGGCCGCGGTGCAGGGGCATTCGCCACGCAGTCAGCGGCCGTGCGCCGCATAACATCCTGGGGGCCCGTGCCGCCCATCCCCAGCGCCCAATACAGCCTCACCCTGCGAGTCGAGATCGACCACCGGCCGGGGATGCTCGGCAAGGTGGCCAGCGCGATCGGCGAGGCAGGCGGGACCATCGGCGCGGTGGACCTCGTGCAGGTCCAAGGAACACACACCGTCAGAGACATCACGGTCGCCACGGCCGATGCCTCGGACTGGCCGCGCCTCAGCGAGGCGGTGGACGCCATCCCCGGCGCGCACGTGCTCGACGCGACCGACCGCACGTTCTCATTGCACGTGGGGGGGAAGATCGAGCTCCGCAACAAGAGCCCGATCAAGACCCGCGACGATCTGTCGATGGCCTACACCCCGGGGGTGGCCCGGGTCTGCCTCGCCATCCACGAAGACCCGGACAAGGCTTTTCAGTACACGATCAAGCGCAACACGGTGGCCGTCGTGTCTGACGGAACAGCGGTGCTCGGACTGGGCGACATCGGCCCCAGGGCTGCGATGCCCGTCATGGAGGGCAAGGCCATGCTGTTCAAGGAGTTCGCGGGCATCGACGCCTTCCCGATCTGCCTAGACACGCGCGACCCAGACGAGATCGTCGAGGCCGTCAAGGCGATCGCACCCACCTTCGGCGGCGTCAACCTCGAGGACATCTCCGCGCCTCGCTGCTTCGAGATCGAGGAACGGCTCAAGACCGACCTCGACATTCCCGTATTCCACGACGACCAGCACGGGACGGCGGTGGTCGTGATGGCCGCGCTGCTCAACGCCCTGACTCTGACCGGGCAGCGGCTCGAGGACATCCGCATCGTGATCTCGGGCGTCGGCGCGGCCGGGGTCGCCGTGGCCCGGATCCTGCTCGAGGCGGGCGCACGACACATCATCGGCTGCGACTCGCGCGGTGCGCTGCACGTGGAACGACCGGACTACCTGGACGGGACGATGCATGCCGTCAAGCGGTGGTTGGCGTCGGTGAGCAACGAGGAACGGCGCTCGGGCCCCGCGGCGGAGGTGCTCGAAGGAGCCGACCTGTTCATCGGCGTCTCTGGAGCCCGCGTGGTTGACGTTCTCGCCCTTCAGCGGATGAACCCCGACCCGATCGTGTTCGCGATGGCGAACCCCAATCCTGAGGTGCTGCCAGAGGAGGCTGCGCCGTACGCCCGGATCATGGCCACCGGTCGCTCGGACTACCCCAACCAGATCAACAACGTTCTCTGCTTCCCGGGGATCTTCCGTGGCGCGCTCGACGTTCGCGCGACGGCCATCACCGAGCAGATGAAGATGGCCGCCGCGCGCGCGATCGCCGAGATCGTCTCGCCGGAGGAGCTGCGGGAGGACTACATCATCCCGTCGGTGTTCAACCGAGAGGTGGTGGGCGCCGTAGCCAGCGCGGTGGCCGCGGAGGCCCGGGCGAGCGGAACCGCGGCCGCCGGCGCCGAGGTGGGATTCGCGCAGACGGAGGAGTTCGGGGCCTTGCCCGGACGGTGAGGGCAGGATCCCGGCCGCTCGGGCGACCCTGCGGCGGGGTGTTTTATGCCGCAGCGTGGTGTCTGGCACGCCTGCAAAACGTCCACCGATCGATTAGCCCCGCTGTCCTTTCGACGTTGTGCAAGGCTCACGACGCAAATCTCCCTCAACTCGGCGGGGCTCGGGGGTTGGGAAGTAATGCACCTGGCCGCGCCGGGCCCCGAAGGCGATCGGCGAGGCGCCACGATGGCCCCGCTGGGTCGGCCGGGATGGTGACAGGGGGCTACGGTCGCCTGTCGTCGGTGAGCGCGCATCCTGTTCGATCGCGCATTCCGCTTCTCGCGACGCCGACGTGTGAGTTCGAACAGGTATGTCCTGTTCGATCGCACAATCCGCGGCGGGCGGCGGAGCTTTGTGAGTTCGAACAGGTATGTCCTGTTCGATCGCACAATCCGCGTGCGGGCGGCGGAGGTTTGTGAGCTCGAACAGGTGCGCAGCGGGTGGAACTCCGCGACTACCTTCCCCGCGCCGATGCGCGCCCTCGTGGTCAGCAACACCTACCCCAGCCACACGGGGCCGATCAGACCCAGCCGATGAGCGTCAGAACCCGGCCGGCACCGGGCGCATCAAGTCGCATACCCGCGCCAGCGGAACGGACGCCGCCTCTGTCCCGGTCGCCGTCTCCCCGGGCAGCGGATTGATCCTGCACCACGCCAGGCGGCCGCTGGCGATATCCATCCTGGCCCAGAAGGGGTCTCCGAGCGCACCGACGGTAGATCCGCTCGACTTGATGTCCCTGGTGACAGCCAGGCAGGAGTAGGCGCCGAAGCGACCGGACTGCGGTATGGCGCTCGGCGGGTACTCAGCGCAGGTCACCCGGAGCACCGGGCCCGACAGCGTTCCCGCCCGCGCGCGGGCCTCAGCGTCGGCCTTGATCTCCCCCTGGAGGGCCACGACCAGTGCCTGCCGGCCGCGCGCCGAGACGGCGGCGGTGTGGACCTTCTGCTGCTCGGCCTGAATCCTCGTCTGCGCCGCCCTGGTCGCAGCCTGCTGGCGCTCCAGCGCGGCGGCGTTATAGCGCTTTGCGTGCTCGATCCCGGGCGACAGCAGCGCCACCAAGCCCCCGGCCAATCCGAGCACCGCCACCACGATCAGCCCCGCGATCAGCTTCGCTCGCCGTGTGGCCAACAGCTTTTTGCGGCGGACGACATACGGCTCACCGCACGCTGGGCAAGTTCGCGACCCTGCCTGCGATCGGAAACCGCAGCTCGTGCACACTCGCTCGCCGGGGGCGAGCAGCGAGTGCACCTCCGAGCGCGCTTGGGAGCGCGCTGCGTCCCAGTTACCTTCCGGCGGAGTCGCGACGCCCATCGTCTCTGTCCCGAGCCAGCCGGTCCTGCTTGGTTCGGCTGCCGACGATTCCGGCCGTCTTCCACTTCGAACCCTCACGCGCCGGCCATACGATCCAGATCAGCAGGCCGAGCACGAACAGCAGCAGTCCACTGGCCAGGCCGGCCCGCTGCCCATAGCCCTTGCGCTCCGAGAGGTAACCGGCCAAGGCGGCGGACACCAGCCACGCGTACAGCAGCCATAGAGCCTTGGACCCGAGCAGAGCGAAGACGGTCATATGCCGAGGTAAGCCTTCCTCACGTCGTCGTTCTCACGCAGTGCTTCGGCGTCATCGCTGAGGACGATCTGACCGGTCTCAAGCACGTATCCCCGGTGCGAGATCTCGAGCGCGAAGTTCGCGTTCTGTTCCACCAGCAGGATCGTGGTTCCCTGGCGGTTGATCTCGGCGACCGTCTCGTAGATGCGCTCGACCAGGATGGGCGCGAGCCCCATCGACGGCTCATCGAGCAGCAGCAGGTCGGGGTTGGCCATCAGCGCACGGCCGATCGCCAGCATCTGCTGCTCGCCGCCGGACATCGTGCCCGCCTTCTGCTTGCGCCGTTCCTCGAGCCGCGGGAACAGGCGGAACACGCGCTCGAGATCGTCCTGGATGCCGTCGTCGCGGCGCAGGAACGCGCCCAGCATGAGGTTGTCGACTGCTGTCATGCGCGGGAAACAGCGCCGCCCTTCGGGCGAGTGGGAGATGCCCAGTCGCACGATGTCCTGTGCCGGCGTGACCGTGATTTCGCGCCCTCGGAACCGGATAGTGCCCGCCCGCGGGGGACTGAGGCCAGATATCGAACGCAGCGTGGTCGACTTTCCGGCACCGTTGGCCCCGATCAGCGTGACGACCTCACCCTCGTTCACCTTCAGGCTGATCCCCTTCAGGGCCTCGATGTTGCCGTAGAACGTGTGTACGTCCGCTACCTCCAGCAGCACCTGTCCGTTTTGCGAGAAGCTCAACTGGCCGCTCCCTGCTTGCCGAGATAGGCCTCGATGACCTGCGGGTCGCCAGCGACCTCGTGCGGGTCGCCCTCGGCGATCTTCTCGCCGTGGTCGAGCACCGTGACGCGTTCGGAGACCCCCATCACGACCTTCATGTCGTGCTCGATCAGCAGAATCGTGACCCCCCGCTCGTCTCGTAGCTGACGCATGAATCCGACCAGGCGAGCGGACTCGTCGGCGTTCATTCCCGCCGTGGGCTCGTCCAGCAGCAGCAGCGATGGATCCGACGCGAGCGCCCGGGCGATTTCCAGCCGGCGTTGGTCGCCGTACGCGAGGTTCACAGCGCGCTGCCCATACGTGCTCGCGGGAAGCCCGACGTAGGCCAGCAGCTCGCTGGCCTTCTGGCGCACGTTGCGCTCCTCCTTTCTGACCCATGGCGTGCGCAGTATCGATCCGAACAGGCCGGCCTTCATCCGCGCGTGCTGGCCGACGAGCACGTTCTCGAGCGCGGTCATCGTCCCGAACAGGCGGATGTTCTGGAACGTCCGCGCCACCCCAAGCGCGGTGATCTTGTCGGGCCTCCTCGAGGTGATGTCGCGTCCGCGGAAAAAGATCCTGCCGCTGGTTGGGCGGTAGAGGCCGGTCAGCATGTTGAAGAAGGTTGTCTTACCGGCGCCGTTCGGACCGATGATCGACACGATGCCCCGCTCCGGGATCCAGAAGTTGACGCCCGAGACGGCCTGCAGTCCCCCGAACGACTTCGATACCTCACGCGCGGACAGCAACACCTCGTCCGAGTGCTCTTGCGCCTGCACGGTGCCCGCCACGGGACTACGGGCGCTCGTCATGCCCGCCCCGTTGAGAGGTCGGTGGGGCCAGTGCCCACGTGCTCGACCAGCTCAAGCTCGCGTCTTCGCTCCGGCAGCAGACCTTGCGGCCGGAGCACCATCATGATGACCAGCAGGAAGCCGAAGATCCCGTAGGACAGCTGCGTGAGGTCGAAGTTGAGCCCGATCTTGGAGGGAAGGTTGTTGATCACCTGAGGGATCAGCCAAGTGTTGATCAGCCCTAGCACGATCGCACCTACGACCACGCCGCGGATGCTGGCAATCCCACCCAGGATGACCATGGCCAGGATGAAGATCGAGAACGAGAACTCGAACTGGTCCGCGTTGACGGTGTTGAGGTAAGAGCCGATGAACGCGCCGGCCATCCCGCCGAACGCGGCTCCGGTGCCGTAGGCCAGCAACTTCGTCTTGACCAATGGCACGCCCATGCTGGCGGCGGCGACCTCGTCCTCACGCAGCGCGACCCAGGCCCGTCCGAGGCGCGAGTCGCGCAGGCGGACGTTGACGAACAGCACGATGGCCACCATCCCGAGCGCGACCCAGTACCAGGGCCGTAAGTTGAGCGGGTTGAACGGCGAGGTTCCCGGGACGAGCTGGATCGGATCGACCGGCGTGATTCCCTCGCGGCCGGCGGTCAAGGTCGCGGAATGACCAATGTGGATGTTGACGCCGTTGACCGCGACGTCGTGGATGATCTCGCCGAACGCGAGCGTGACGATCGCGATGTAGTCCCCCCGCAGACGCAGCGTCGGGAGGCCGATGATGGCGCCCGCCAGCGCGGCGAACACAATCGCGGCGATCACCACCAGGATGAAGTTGACGTGGATCCCCGGGAGCGTCGCCGGGTAACCGGACACCAGGATGTGGATGCCCTTGCTGTGGTTTACGTAGGCGAAGAAGCCGGACCCTAGCCAGCCGATCGTGTAGGCGCCGATGGCGAAGAACGCGACGTAGCCGAGGTCGAGCAGGCCGGCGAACCCCACGACGACGTTAAGACCGAGGGCCATCACTATGTAAGCGACCGTCTCCACGAGATCGAACAGGAAGGTGTCGCCCGGCGCGAAGAGGAAGGGCAGCAGGATGGCGAGCGCCGCTAAGACAATCCAGAACACGATCCGAAACGGCTTGCGCGCCCACTGCGCGCGCCACCGGTCCCGGAGCTGGCCGGGGAGATCGCGGAGGCCTGTCCCCCGCCTACTCACCCTGCCTCCCTCGTCTCCTCTCCCAGCAGGCCCCGCGGCCGCAGCACCAAGATCGCCACCAGGTACCCGAACACGACCACGTTTGTCCACTGGGCCCCGATCCGGTTGTCCGACATCTGCTGGATGCTGCCGATGATCAAGCCGCCCAGCACCGCTCCCGGAACATTGCCGATCCCGCCCATGACGGCGGCCGTGAACGCGATCAGCCCCGCCGTGAAGCCTTGGAAGTACCAGACGGTGGTTTCGAACAGCGCGAACACCAGCCCGGCCGCCCCGGCCAGCATCCCCCCGAACAGGAACGTCATGGAGATCGTCGTGTCGACGTTGATCCCCATCAGCCGCGCCGCCTCGGGGTCCTGCGCCGTGGCCCGCATCGCCTTCCCCATCCTGCTTTGAGCCAGGAACGTGACCAGCAGGATCACCAGCGGGATCATCGTGCCGACCGAGAGCAGGTCCGAGTTGGAGATATGGACCCCGCCGATCGTGAACAGCGTGCTCTGGGAGTGGATCAGGTCGGGCACGCTCTGCTGGGAGCCGCCCAGCCATAGCAGCCCGACGTTCTCGAGGATGAACGAGAACCCCACCGCGGTTATCAGGGGCGCGAGCTTGGGCGCATTGCGCAGCGGTCGGTAGCCGACACGCTCGATCAGCACGTTGAGCGACCCGCACGCGATCATGGCAAGCACCAGGGTGACCAGCAGCCCGCCGATCAGGCCCAGGGGGCCCGTCGTGAGCGTCAGCCCCAGGGTGCCCCACAACCCGGTCGACACAAACGACCCGATCATGAAAACGTCGCCGTGGGCGAAGTTGATCAGCTCGATGATCCCGTAGACGAGCGTGTAGCCGATCGCAACCAGTGCCCAGATCGCGCCATTAGAGACCCCGTCGACGAGGTTCTGACCGAGCCGGGTGAGGCTGCCCGTGTTGATCAGGTCACTTACACCGAACGCCACCGGCAGGATCAGCAGGAAGACGATCAGCGCATAGCGACCCCACGCCCGCCGCGCCACCGCCAATGCGGACCACGGCTTCGTCGGTGCTGGTGCAGCGGCGTGAGCTTCCAATGCTTTCCTGGCTCGCCCGGGGGCGTGGTTGGAGCCCGCCCACGGCGGGCGGGCTCCAATTTACGCCCTAAACGGTACGCCTCACACCACTGGCTTGATCGTCTTCAGGAACACGGACTTCCCGTTGACGATCTTGTACGAGCCATAGTCGGTGATCGTCGTGTCGCCGTTGGAGTCGATGCTGTAGGTCCCAAGCACGCTCGGGAGGTTCTTCGTCGCGAAGATCGCGGCGGTCACCTTCGAGCGCGACGGGGCCGCGGTGCCGTTGTTCGTCGCCCGCTTGATCGAGTCCAGCATCAGGTTCATGGCCGCGTATCCGTAGATCGCGTACGGCTCAGGCGTCCCGTACTTGGCCTGGTAGTCCTTGAAGAACGTCTTGCCTGCCGGCGGATATGCGGTCGGATCGAGCGTGGCTACGGTCACGAACACACGGGAATCAAGCGCGGTGGGGATCCCGCCCTTGCTCGGGTCGTAGTACGTCGACTCGGCAACTCCGTCGGGTCCGAAGATCTTCGCCTTCGGCATCGCCGCCGCCATGTCCTTGGTCATCTCGACTGCGTTGTTCTCCGTGATCGCCGAGATGAACACGCAGTTGGCGCCGGTCCCCGCAGCGCTGGAAGCCAGCGAGCGGTAGTTGGACGCCTTGGGGTCATACCCCTGGACCGCCGCAACCTGCAGGCCCTGCGATGGCGCCGCGAGCTGGAAGTTCTTCGCCAGACCCGCGCCATAGACCTCCTGGTCGTCGACCACGTAGGTCTTAGTGCATCCCTCGCTCTTCTGGAGCGAGACTTGCGCCGCCGCCTGCACGGTGTCCTTGGGGACGACGCGCGCGTACGTGCGCTTGCCGGTCGGGTAGTACTTCTGCGGTTCACCGGGGGTCGCGCCAGGCACGTTGGCGGTCAAGCCGACGGCCGTGTTAGCCGGACTGATCTGCGGAATTCCGCAGCGGTTCAGGATCGGGATCGAGATCGCGCTCGCGCCCGAGTTGAACTCGCCGAAGTAGCCGATCGTGCTCGAGTTGTCGCACGCGGTGTGGGCATTGCTGGTTGTCTGGCCCGGGTCCCACTTCCCGGCAGCGGCGGTCGAGTCATCGAGCTGCTTGAAGCTGATCGTGTACTTGCCGACCTTCCCACCAACCGCATTCAGAGCCAGCTGCGCACCCTGGTTGGTCGCGACGGAATTGACTCGCGACGCGCCCTGCAACGGCAGGCTCGAGTAGATCGTCAGGTTGGTGCCCGAGATGGTGCCGCTGCTGCTCGAGCTCGAGCTGCCACAGGCAGCCACCACTACGGCGAGCACGGCTGCGGTGGCTAGCGCTACCGCTGAACGTGCCTTCATTCGGTCCTCCTCACTCGGTGGTTTCCTCGCGGTTTGCGAACCGTTTCTTATTCGCCGGTCCGTCCGGAGTACCTTGAACTGCGCGCGTCAGCCTAGTCCCGTAACGGGTTGCTCACAAGCCGGATTGCCGCCAGAACTCAAGGCGCTAACGCAACCTCAACGGTCCCGCAGACCGGCGTCAACATGGGGCTAAAACGTCCGTCCACGCGTGGCCGACGGCAGCTATCGCCCTATCCGTCAAGCGCCTTGAAGAACTCAAGCCGGCCGCGGGCCACCCGCCAGACACCGAATGTCTGAAGCGTGGTGTCGCCCTCCGCGGTGATGCTGTACGTCCCGAGCACGCTGTGCCGGCCGCGGGTGGCGAAGATCGCCTTGAGCACGCTGGCCCGCCTTGCTTGCCTCCTTCCGTGGTCGGTAGCGCGGACAATCGCGCTCAGCATCAGGCTCGTCGCCTCGTAGCCGAGGATCGCATCGGGCTCGGGTGTCCCGTAGAGACGGGTGTACTCCGACAGCAACGGGCGGGCGGAGTCCGGGTAGGAACTGGCACCCAGTGCCGGCGAGGTGATCAATAGGCGCGACTGAAGCGCCGGCGAAATGCCGCGCGCGAAGCTGCTCTCGGCCATCCCAGCCGTGGCGAAGATGCGGGCGGTTGGGACGGCCGCGGCGAGCTGCCTGGTGAGGAGTACAGCGCCAGAGTTATTGATCGCGGCGATCAGCACGCAGTTGGCGCCGGTGCTGGCGACGCTCGAGGCCAGCGCTCGGTAATCGGTCGCCTTCGGGGCGAACGTCTGGGTAGCGATCACCTCCGAGCCCGCAGCGCGGGCTGCTAGGTCGAAGCTGGTCGCCATGTCCTCCCCGTCCACTTCACCGTCGTCGACCACGAAGGTCCGGGTGCATCCCAGGCTCCGCTGTAGTTGCACCTGGATCGCCGCCTGCACGCTGTCGCCGGGGGCGACCCGAGCGAACGTTCGGATGCCGGTCGGGTAGTACTTGTCGGGCTCGCCCGGCGCGGCACCGGGGCCGCTGGAGGTGAGCCCCACCGCCGTGCTGGTGGGGCTCACCTGGGGGATCCCGAACCGGTTCAGTGATGGGATCGATACGGCGCTGGCACCGGAGTTGAAGTCCCCGATGTAGCCCACTGTGCTCGGATCGGCGACGACCAGCCGGGCGTCGTTGGTGGTCTGGCCCGGGTCCCAGTCCGCCCGCGATGGGGTCGCGTCGTCGAGCTCCTTTAGCACGATCCGATAGCGGCCGATCTGGCCGTTGATGTTCTCGAGCGCCATGTGGGCGCCGTTCGCCACGGCCTGCCCAGAGGCGGCGGACGGACCGTCAAGCGGGACGCTCACATACAGCGTGAGCGTCCGGGAGGCGATGCGGCCGCTCTGATTTGTTGAAGAAGCGCAGCCCGTCAGCATCGCAAGCCCCGCGACGGCCGCGACCGCTGGTTTCAGCCGGCCTAAGGATCCCCGGGTCCGCGGCTGCAAACGGCTCAAGGAGACGCTTGCACGAACTTGTACGGAACGAGCGTCCCTCTGACGAGGCGGCTGAAGACGAACGGCGAGATGCTGGTGTCGCCCTGCGAGTTGATCGAGTAGGTCCCCAGCACCGACGGTCGGTTGTTGATCGCAAAGAAGTCGTGCACCACCCTGGCGCGATTGTTGGCCTGCGAACCGGCCTCGCGCAGAACCGCAAGTACGGCCGACATCGCTTCGTAGCCGAAGATCGCCTCGGGCGACGGAACGTGGCCGTACGCGGCCTCGAACGGAGAAGTGAACTGTTGCCTCGCGGTCTTCGAGAGAGAGCTCGGAAGGAACCCGGGCTCCGACACGTTCAGATCCGCCTTGGCGGAGGCCAGCGAGGACGCGAGCGAGCTCGAGTCAAGCGCGGACGGCGCGAACAGCTTGAGCCTCGGGTTCTGTCCTTCGTTGACGGCGCCGAACAGCGTCTGTGCGGTTGCCTGCGCACCCGCCGACGCACCGTAAAAAACTGCATCTGCGCCGGAGGAGCTGACGGCGCTGGCACTTGCGGAGCCGCGCGTGACGCTGATCCCGTCCGTGGAAGCATCCTGGCTAACGGCGTAGGCGATGGCCTTCCCGTAATCGGAGCCGTCGTCGGCCACGTAGAGCTTCCTCACCCCCAGGCTCCGCATCTGGCTCGCCTGCGCCCGGGCCTCCGCGACGCCCGAAGGCACCACCCTGGCGAATGTTCGGCCGTAGGTCTTCAGCTGCTCGTAGTAGTCGTTGGGCGCACCGTGCACCGCGGGGCTCGATTGGGTCAGCGCGATGGCCGTGTCGGTGGGCGTGACCTGTAGGAGATCCTGGTCGTTCGTGATCCCCAGCGTGCCGGAAGAGTCGCCCGGCGAGAGCTCGCCCAGGTACGCGATCGCGTTCGAGTCCTGGATCGCCGTGCGAGCGTTGTCGGACGGCTTCTGAGACAGGGACACGAACCTGAGCGTGAACCTCCCGGCGCTTGACCCTGCCTGCTTGAGCGCCAGGCGCTCCGCATCCAGGACGTCCTGGGAGCCCGGCGCCCCGGCGGGGTTGCTGGCGTAGATGGTCAGCGACGTGCCGCTGACGGTGACGGTCGAGCTGGTCTGGGTGGCGCAGCCGGCTAGGGCTGCGATCGCCGCCGCGCAGGCCCCGAGCCGCGTCCAGGTCCTCACGTGAAGAGCGGCTACTCCCGCCGACCGGGCAGGAACGGGAGCAGGTTTCTGATCCCGATCGCGAGCACCACGAGGCCCAGGACGATCAGCATCCCGTCGAAGCCGCTGACCCTCAGCGACCACAGGATGATCCACAGGCACAGTCCGGCAGCGGCGGTCAAGACCAACCCCATCGCGCACGGATGCTACTGGCTCTATTGGCTCGTGGATTCGGCGGCCGCCGCTCCAAATGCCAGCGCGGCGGAGAACTCGCGCACCAGCGCTCCCACCTCGGCCGGGGGATCGACGGCCTCCGCGGCCGCCCGCACCAGGCGGCTTCCCACGATCACCCCGTCCGCGCCGGCATCCGCGGCAGCGCGGGCCTGCTCGGGGGTCCCGAGCCCGAACCCCACAGCCACCGGGACCGCGGCGTGCGCCTTGGCCCGGCTCAGCAGTCCGGGCAACACGGTGGCGAGCGTCGAACGCTCCCCGGTTGTGCCCGGTCAGCGTCACCACATACAGAAACCCGCGCGCGCGAGACGCGATCTGCTCCAGGCGCTCCTCCGGGGTGGTGGGCGCCACGAGGGGCACGAGCGCCAGGGCGCGCTCGTCGCAGGCGGCCAGCGTGGTGTCCGCCTCCTCGAGCGGAAGGTCAGGGACGATGAGGCCACTGACGCCCGCGGCTTCCAACATGTCGGCGAACCGCTCGACCCCCCGGGCCAGGATCTGGTTCTCGTAGCACATGATCACCACCGGGACCCCGTCGTGGGAGAGCCGCCCGGCCAGCCCCAGCACGTCGTCGAGCGTGACTCCGGCTTGCAGGGCGGCCGTGCCGGCGGCCTGGATGACGGGCCCGTCAGCTAGCGGGTCGGAGAACGGGATGCCGAGCTCGAGCAGGCTGGCGCCGGCATCCACGCACGCTCGCGCGATCGCCAATGAAGTGGTGAGGTCGGGGAATCCCCCCATCAGGTACGGCATCAGGGCCGCGCGCCGACCGTCGGCCCGCGCCGAGGCGAACGCTTCCGAGATTCGCTCGACGCCGCTCACACCGTCGGCGCCACTCGGCTCACGATTCGGCTCCGCTCTCATCGCCGAGCAGCGCGAGTGCCTCGGCCAGATCCTTGTCTCCGCGGCCCGAGAGGGAGATGAGGTCAAGCTCGCCCGGGCCTGCCGCCAGCACCCAGGCAATGGCATGCGCGCTCTCGAGCGCGGGGATGATCCCTTCCAGGCGGGAGCACACAGCGAAGGCGTCGAGCGCTTGACGATCCGTGACCGCCTCGTAGCGAGCCCGGCCCGAATCCCTCAACCATGCGTGCTCGGGACCGCTGCCGGGATAGTCCAGGCCGGCCGAGACCGAGTGCGTCTCGAGGATCTGGCCGTCCTCGCTCTGCAGGAGTGCCGAATAGGCGCCGTGCAGCACGCCGGGCAGGCCGCCGGCGGTCAGCGGCGCTCCATGGCGCCCGCTGTCGATTCCCTCGCCCCCGGCCTCGACGCCGATCAGCTCGACGCCTTCGTCGGCGATGAACGGGGTGAAGATTCCGATCGAGTTCGACCCGCCCCCGACGCAAGCGATCACCCGCCGCGGGAGCCTCCCGGCGCGCTCGAGCATCTGCGCTCGGGCCTCGTCGCCGATCACCCGTTGAAGATCGCGCACCAGCGACGGGAACGGTGCCGGGCCCACGCAGGAACCGATGATGTAGTGGCTTGATTCCACGTTTGTCACCCAATCGCGGATCGCCGCCGACACCGCTTCCTTGAGCGTGCGGGCCCCCGCCGTAACCGGCTCCACCCGGGCCCCGAGCAACTCCATGCGCTCCACGTTCGGTTTCTGGCGGCGCATGTCCTCGGTTCCCATGTAGACGACGCACTCCAGGTCGAGCAGCGCGCAGGCGGTGGCCGTCGCCACTCCGTGCTGGCCCGCTCCCGTCTCGGCGATGATCCGGCGCTTGCCCATCCGGATCGCCAGCAGCGCCTGCCCGACTGCGTTGTTGACCTTGTGGGCGCCGGTGTGGTTCAGGTCTTCCCGTTTGAAATAGATCGGGTGGCCGGCGGCATCGCTCAACCGCGCGGCGTGGTAGAGGGGCGTCGGCCGGCCGACGTAGTCGCGCAGCAGCCCGTCGAGCTGGGCGCGGTAATCGCTGCTGTCGCGCGCCTCGATCCACGCTCGCTCGAGCTCTTCCAGCGCTGCCATCAGCGTCTCGGGCACGTACTGGCCCCCGTAGGGGCCGAAGCGGTGCTCGAGCGCGCTCATCGAGCCGTCAGCGCCGGCGGAGCGGCGGCGGCCACGGCGGCCGCGAATGCCTGAAGCTTGTCCCGATCCTTCCGCCCCGGGGAGTCCTCGACGCCGCTGGCCACATCGACCGCGAACGGCTGGACCGCTGCGATCGCCTCCCCGACGTTGTCAGGCCGCAGTCCCCCCGAGAGGATCACCGGCGCCGGGCCCCGGTGGGCCCGAGCCAGCTCCCACTCGAACGTCTCGCCGCTGCCGCCCCGTCGACCCCGTACGTGGCTGTCGAGCAGGTGATAGTCGGTGTGGAACGGAACGAGCGCCTGGATATCGGCTCCGCTGCGAACCCTCACCGCCTTGATCACCTTGCACCCCGTACGGCGAGCCGCCTCCGTACAGAAGGCCGGGCCCTCGTCGCCGTGCAGCTGCAGGGCGGTCAGCCCCACGGCCTCGGCCGTCTGCGCCAGCTCGGCCAGCGTGGGGTTGACGAAGATGCCCACCACCTCGACGCGGCGCTTCAGGGCAGAGCCGATCTCGACCGCCACGCCGGGATCGCATCGCCGAGGCGATCGGGGCCAGAAGTTCAGCCCGATTGCCCAAGCGCCAGCCGCCAGGGCGTCGCGAGCGTCGGCCAGCGACGCGATCCCGCAGAACTTGATCTTGGTGGGTGCGCAGCGCACGTCCACATCCACATCGTAGGGGGCCCTACTGCGGAGCCTGCGCCGGCCTGGAGCCCATCACCACGTGCAACGTGAGCGTCTGGCCGCCCCGATGGACCTGGAGGTCGACAGCCTGGCCCGCGCTACTGGCGCCGACCAGCGCCTGGAGCTGCTGTCCGCTCTTCACCTTGCGCCCGGCGATCGCCTCGAGCTCATCGCCCGACTTCAGCCCGGCGTTGGCGGCCGGTCCGCCGGAGGTGGGCGCCACCGTAAGGCCCCGCCCTGGGCCTGCCGATTGGAGCACGCTGATCCCGAGCCACGCGACCCGCACGGCCCGACCGGCCTCGAGCGGAGCAAGGACGCTCTTGGCGGTATTGATCGGCACCGCGAACGCGATCCCCACGTTGGCGTTGCCGTTGGCCGCGATCTGGGAGTTGATCCCGATCACGCGGCCGTCGGCGTCGAGCAGCGGGCCGCCTGAATTGCCGGGATTGATCGGGGCGTCGGTCTGGATCACGTTGTCGATGCTGAACCCGTTCGGGGCCTGGATCTGGCGCTGCAGCGCCGACACGATGCCGCTCGTCAGCGTGCGGTCATAGCCGAACGGGTTGCCGATCGCGAGAGTCGGGTCCCCCACGCGGACGCTCGAGGAGTCGCCCAGCTGGAGTGGACCGACGCGGGGCACGTTGGTCATGTCCACCCGCAGCACCGCAAGGTCGTCGTTCGGATCCTGTCCGACGACGCTCGCGCGGCGGGCGACGTTATCCGCAAACTGGACCGTCACGCCCGTGTTTCGGTCTGCGCCCTCGATCACGTGGTAGCTGGTGAGGATGTCGCCGCGGCTGTCGACCAGGAACCCGGAGCCGGTCGAGGTGCTCTGCTGCTGCTCGGGGAGCATCTGGAACGGATCCTCGACCTGCCTGATGAGCTGGGCCCGGACGAACACCACCCCCGGGGCGTCGCGGATGTAGATCGCGTGTGGCGTGAGCTCTGAGGCCTCGCCCGACGTCGGCTGCCCGGCGATCGGGGCCTCCTCGACAATCGTCTGCGTGGTCCGACGGCCCGTGACCCCCAGCGCCAGGAAGGTGCCAGCGACGACGAGCCCGCCGACCACGGCCGAGACAATGTGTGATCGCAGCAGAGCGCTCATTTGGCCCGAGTGTTGGGTGACGCGTTGAATTCGCGATAAATCCGGGTGCTCAGCGGACGGATGGTGGGCTTCCAGTCAGACTTCTGACGGCATCCTCGATGTCCGGAGCGCGCATCAGCGCCTCCCCCACCAGGACGGCGTTGACCGCCGTCCCCGCGAGCTCCTCGAGCTGAGCGCGCCGGCTGAAACCTGACTCCGCCACTACCACCGTGCCCTCGGGGATGAGCTCAAGCAGCTCAAATGTCCGCGCCACGTCGACTTCGAGTGTCGTGAGGTCGCGGTTGTTAATGCCCACCAGTGCGGCCCCGACGCCAAGCGCGCAGCTCGAGCTCGCGCTTGTCGTGCACCTCGACCAGCACGTCGAGGCCCCGCTCCCGGGCATGTCGTTGCAGTGCGGCCAGCTCGTCTCCGGCAAGCGCGGCCACGATCAAAAGGATTGCATCCGCTCCCGCGACGACCGCCTCGTCCACTTGATAGCGGTCCACCACGAAGTCCTTGCGCAGGATCGGCAGGTCCGAGACGGCCCGGGCCGCGCGCAGGTCTTCGAGCGACCCCCCGAAGCTTGGCCCTTCGGTCAAGATCGAGAGAGCCGCGGCGCCGCCGCGCTCGTAGGCCGCGATGACCTGCTCCAGCGCGACGCCGTCGCGGATCGCGCCCGCCGACGGCGACCGCCTCTTGTGCTCGGCGATCAGCGACAGCCCTCCTCCCGAAAGGGCTTGCGCCAACGAAGGTCCCGCGCCCGCCCGGACCCGTCCGCCGCCCGCCGCCCGCTCCAGTACCTCGGCCCCGACGGCGCGTCGCCGTCGGTCGACCTCGGTGCGCGTCAGCGCAACGATCCGCTCGAGCTCGTTCACTGGCGGGCGCCGGCGCCGCTTTCGAGGAGCTCCCGGGTGCGGTTGACGAACCGCTCGAGCGCGGCCTGGGCAGCGCCCGAGTCGACCGACCGCTCCGCGACCCGTACGCCCTGCTCGATTGAGTCCGCCCCACCTCCGGCGTAGATGGCGGCGCCGGCGTTGAGCACCGCCAGGTCGCGGGCCGCGCCGGGCGCTCCGGCGAAGATCCTGCGCGCGGTGTCGGCGTTCTCCAGGGGGTTGCCGCCGGGCACCTCCGCCGGTGAGGCCGGCTTGAGCCCCACCTGCTCCGGAGCGACCGTATAGGTCCGCAGCTCCTCGTCGATCACCTCGACCACGCGCGTGGGGGCCGAGATGCTCAGCTCGTCAAGCCCGTCCTCGCTCGAGACGATGAGCGCGTGGCGGGTACCGAGCCGGGCCAGCGCCCCGGCCATCGTCTCAAGGAAATCGGCATCCGCGACCCCGACCAGCTGGCGCGTCGCGCCTGCCGGATTGGTCAGTGGTCCCAGGAAGTTGAAGATCGTCCTCACGGCCAGCTGGCGCCGGACCGGTACCACGTACCTGGTCGCCTGATGGTGGGCTGGAGCGAACATGAACCCGAACCCGACTTCCTCGATGCACCGCGCGACAGCGTCCGGACCGAGGTCGATCCGGGCGCCGAGCGCCTCCAGCAGATCGGCAGACCCCGACAGACCGGTGGCCGAGCGGTTGCCGTGCTTTGCCACTGTGCATCCCGCTCCCGCGGCGATCAGTGCCGCCGTGGTCGAGACGTTGAACGTCCGCCGGCCTCCGCCGGTCCCGGCAGTGTCCAGCAGCTCGTCGCGCGAGACCTGCACGGGCGTCGCCAGCGCCCGCATCGTCCTCGCCAACCCGGCGAGCTCGTCGACCGTCTCCCCCTTCGTCCGCAGCGCGATCAGGAACGCCGCGATCTGGATTTCGGATGCACGCCCGTGCATGATCTCCGCCAGCACCGCCGCCGCGTCTTCGAGGCTCAGGTCGCGGCCGTCGGCCAGGGCGTCTATCGCCTGGGTGATGAGATCGTTGTTCTCGCTCACGGGGTCCCTTGCGCCGTCCTCTCGAGGAAGTTGCGGAGCAGATCCCGTCCCTGCTCGGTCAGGACCGATTCCGGGTGGAACTGCACGCCTTCGGCCGGCAGGTCACGATGGCGTACGGCCATCACGATCCCCTCGCCGTCGCCCGATGCGCTGCGCTCCAGCACCGCCGGCAGCTGCGGATTGACGACCAGCGAGTGGTAGCGGCCCACTTCGAGTGGGCGCCGGAGCCCATGGAAGATCGTCCGCCCGTCGTGGTCGATCTTGGTCGTCTTTCCGTGCACCGGCTCCCCCACCACGACCTCTCCTCCCCAGGCCTGGACCAGCGCCTGATGGCCCAGGCACACGCCGAGCGTGGGGATGTTTCCAGCCGGGAAACGGCGCACGGCTTCCAACGAGATTCCCGCCTCGTTCGGCGTGCAGGGGCCCGGCGAGACGATGACCCGGTCGTAGCCGCGGATCAGCAGCTCTTCGACCGTGGCGTGATCGTTGCGCACTACCTCGATCTCAGCCCCTAGCTCGCCCAGGAACTGCACCAGGTTGTAGGTGAAGCTGTCGTAGTTGTCGATGACGAGTACGCGCACCGGTCGAACCGTAACGCGCTCGTTCCTGAGTGCTAAGGCGGGCCCGGCGGCGCCCCAGGCGTGGGGGACGTCAGCGGTGTGGCCGCGGCTGCCGTGGAAGCGGACCTGGCCCCTTGCGCGTGGGCGTACTCAGGGGCGTAGGCGAGGTAGCGGCCGGACCGGAGCTCCTGGCGAAGCGCGGCCTGGGTGGCGGGGTAGTCAGCGAGGTTCTCAGGGTCCGACGGTTTGAAGCCTTGGTAGTAGTTGAACATCCGAAGGCGAGGATGCGCTCGTGCCCAGGCGAACAAGGCGTGGACAAAGCCGGGGTCGTCGCCGCTGTCCACTGCCCACTCCGAGAGCACGAACGGCTTACCGGTGAATTGGTCATAGAAGCTGCTCAGCTGCCCGAAGTTCGGATACGAGCTGTAGAAGTCGGTCCCGACCCAGTTGACGTAGGCACTGCCCGGCCAGAAGTTGCCCGGACTGTTCTGGGGGATGTCCGGGCTGCCGGCGTCCTGGGGAACCCATAGGAACGCCAGCTTGGGGTGGGGAAGCTCCTCCGCCGCGCCCGCGATCCGGGGCTTGATCCGTGGCAGGCCCAGGCGGCGGAGGTGGCGGTTGATCCACCAGACCGGGCCGCCCCGGAGGATCATCACCGTCCTGCGCCAGGCCTCGATGTAGGAATGTGGCGAATTTTGGTCGCCCCGGTAGGAGCCGTCGCTGTTGTACGGGGCATACGCGTTCCAGTAGCCGTTCGGCTCCCCCATGATTCGCACGTACACAATTTTTTTCGAGTGCGCCAGGTTCCGGCACAGCGCCACCAGGAAGCGATCGCTGCCTCCGAGTGCGATCCCCCGCGGGGAGATCACGCCCGGCTTCGCGTAGCCGGGGGCGGTCGAGATGTGTAGCGCGAGCCGCGTACGAGAGGGACTACCGCGGGGCCTGAGCCAGGCAGTCGGGGTGTTCCAGGTCATGTAGGTCTCGAACACCGGCGGGTGCTTACCGACCATCCGCTCCCACGGCCCGATGGTGGTGCCGGCGGTCAGCCCCACGAACACGTGACCCAGCGGCGGCAGATATTCCCGCGCGGCGGCGCCGGGCGCGAGCCCCAGCGCGACGGCCATCGCCGCCACGACTCCGCACTTCCTTACACCCACTAGCGATCGAGCTTAAGGGCACAGCCCGCCTCGGTCAACCTAAAGATCGAGCGTTGACCGCGCTACCGAGACCTTGCGCGGGTTTAACGCCGGTATGCAGCGCTTAACGGCCTGGTGTTTCGTACACTCGCGCGTTCTGTCGCGGAGGATGCTCAGGTGGGTTGCGGCTGCGGCCGCAGCATCTTGGGGACTGGGACTCGCGAGCACGGCGCACGCAGCTCCGGTGCTCGTGCTGCACGGAAACGGCCAGATCACGGTCCGCAACGACCCGCCGATTCTGGCGTTGACGCCAAAGCCGCCCCCCGTCTACCGCTCCCGGGCTACGCGGGCGAGTGCGGCGGCGGCGAGCCGAAGCGTCCCCAGCGTGCTCGCCCGGCTTCGCCGACTGCACCAGATCTCGAACGGCTCGTATCAGAAATACACGGGGATCCTCAACGGCGCCGGAAGCGCGGTCAAACGGCTGCACGGCACTCCCCGCAGTGAGCTCCAAGCCGTGATCAACAACCTCTACCACATGGCCGCTGCGGGGTCTTTGACGCCAAACCGGCTGCCCGTCCTGTTTCTGACCCTCGCTCGCAACCGACAATGGTGGACGTCCGGGCGGGTGCCCGGCGACGGCGCCATCGTGGGCTTCGCCGGTTCGGCGATCGACTGGGAGTACTACCCGGGCCAGGGAATCGAGCTGCAGCCGCTGGCTACATTCGGCAAGGCGCAGTGGTGGTTCGCCCATGGTCGCCAGTACTACAGCCAGGGGCGATCGCTGATGGCGGAGATGATCCCACTAGCCTCGCGTCGTGCCGGGGGCCTGACCTGGGAGTACTACTTCTACTTCGATGGCGGCGTGCCGCCGTGGACCAGCGCCATGTCCCAGGGCACGGCGCTGGAGGCATTGGGAGACGGTTACACGGCCGTGGGGGACCGGTCGTATTTGAGCTTGGGCGCCAGCGCCCTGCCGGTGTTCACCATGACTCCATCCCGCGGGGTCGGGGTACCGACTTCGCTCGGCATGCGCTACGTGCAGTACACGTTCGACCCCTCCCGCAGCGACGAGGTGATCAACGCGTTCCTCCAGGCGCTGATCGGCCTGGACACGTTCGCGCAGGCCAGCGGCAACCATCTGGCGCAGCACCTGTTCAACGCCGGTAACGCGGAGGCCCAGGCCGAGGTGCCATCGTTCGATACAGGTCGGTGGTCTCTCTATCAGCCCGGCCAGTTGGACTCCTTGAGCTATCACCAGCTGGTGACGGGCTTCTTGCAAAAGTTGTGCTCGATGACCCACGCCCAGGTCTACTGCACCACGGCCTCCCACTTCCAGGCCTATCTGAATCATCCCCCGCCCGGGGTCTAAGGCGTCCTTAGGGAGGGGGTAGGCGTGATAGCACCCTGCACCACGCAGATTCCTGTGCACAACATCCCAGCACAGGTCATCGTGACGCGGGGCCGGAGCCAGCTGTCTTCTCCCCCGTCCTTCCTGCAGGCCGGGGATCAGATTCGAGTCCCTTCTCCCCGCTATTTCACGTTCTCCTACGCGGGGAACACCTACACCCTCTGGCAGGGGGAGGTGAGCCTTCAGTGCCGCACGGTGTCATTGAGCCCCGGGCAAGCCCGTCCCTCGGTCCTGGCGGTGGCGCTCCAGTTCGGCCGCGTCCGGGTGGTAGCCGGGAGCCACCCCGGCCGGGCGCTCGTAATCAGCCCAGAGATGCTGGCCTTCGCCACGCGTCCCAGGACTACCTTCTTCGTCCAGCGCGATCAGCGGGCGCGTTGGACGAAGGCCTGGACCCTCAACCGTCCGATCGTCGCCGCCAAGGCGACGGATCAGTCACTGCGGATCAACACGCGCATCACCTACACCGCGATCTCGGACGGCCGCGGCCTGCGGCTTGACATCTGGCCGTTCTCCATTTCTCCGCTTCAGCGCCGCACCACCCGGGCCGACGCTCTGCCCGCGTACTGGGCGGACGGTCAGCCGTGTTCGGTGGGCTGCACCGCTCCCGGTGCGATCGCGGGCTGGCCGCTCCAGCCATTCCACAAACAGCACGCGATTCGGGCGGGCATCAACGAGCTGCGCCCCGCCAATTTCCATGTGGCCGTCGATATCGAAGCCCACAACTTCCAGAACGTGTACGCGATCCAGTCCGGCGTAGCGTCGATCCGCTATCCGGGCACCGGCGACGTCAACGTCGACGTCGGCGACTTCTACTACTGGCACATCAACCCCACCGTCAGGAACGGCCAGTACGTCACGGCCTACAAGACGGTGATCGGCCGGGTTCTGTACGGCTTCTACCACGTGGCCCTGTCCGAGGGCAGCACGGCGCGCTATCTCAATCCGCTGAGACCGGGTGGCAGCCTCAGGCCCTACACCAACACCGAGCCACCGATCATCGGCGTCCCGCGGATCTTCGCCGACGGGCGCGTGATCGTCGGGGCCTTCGGTCCCCAGAGCTTCGTCGTGACAGGGTTTCCCTACGAGACGCCCGTACTGGCCCCCTCGTCGCTCGCCTGGCGGCTTTACGACGCGAGCGGGCACCCGCTCACAGGCCTCGAATGGGCGATGCGCGGCTCTCAGAACTACCCGCCGAACCTGAAGCCGGTGATCTTCGCTCCAGGCGCCGCCAACCCGGGGTTCCAGTGCTTCTTCACCCGGAAGAGATGTATCCCCAACTGGGTCTACTGGCTGGCCGGCGGTCTCACCCCGCCGCTTCCACTGAGCAGCCTGCCGCGTGGCCGCTACCGGTTGACCGTCTACGCCTGGGACTGGGCCAACAACACCTCGGCGCTGGACTACTGGTTCAACGTCCCGCTGGCCGGCGCCGCGGCCGCGCCGAGCGGTCCGCTGCAGCCGCAGTTCGACTACGACGAGAGCGGGGCAGGCACCCCGCCGCCGGCTCCCTACGGCCAGTCCGGCTGAGCGGCCGCGAGCTCGATGGCCTGTAGGACCGCCTTGGCCTTGGCCTGCGACTCGCGCAGCTCGAAGTCGGGCTTGGCGTCCGCGACCGTGCCCCCTCCGGCCTGCACGTGCGCCACGCCGTCCTTTACGACCACGGTCCGGATGTAGATGCACGTGTCGAGGTCGCCCGTGTAGCTGGCCCAACCGATCGCCCCGCCGTAGCCGCCGCGCTTGACAGGCTCGAGCTCGTCGATGATCTGCATCGCCCGCACCTTGGGCGCGCCGGACAGGGTGCCCGCGGGGAGCACCGAGCGCAGGGCGTCCAGTGCCCCGACTCCCTGACGGAGCGTGCCGACGACGCTCGAGACGATGTGCATCACGTGGCTGTAGCTCTCGATCGCCATGAACTCCCGAACATCGACCGTCCCGTAGTCGCACACCCGTCCCAGGTCGTTGCGACCGAGGTCGACCAACATCACGTGCTCGGCCCGCTCCTTCGGGTCGCCCAGCAGCTCCTGGGCCAACGCCCTGTCCTCCTCCACCGTCGCGCCGCGGGGACGGGTGCCGGCGATGGGTCGGGTCGAGACCTGCTTGCCGGACACGGTGATCAGCGGCTCCGGGCTGGTGCCCGCGATCTCGAAGTCGCCGAAGTCGAGGAAGTACATGTACGGGCTCGGGTTCACGGCCCGCAGGCCGCGGTAGATCGAGAACGCCTCCATCGGCACCGGGGCCGACCACCGCTGCGAGGGCACGACCTGGTAGGCGTCGCCGGCACGGATGTACTCGATGATCCTGGCGACGGTCGACTCGAATTCACCGTCAGCCATGTTTGATTGAAACGGCGGGACCTGGCGGTCCCGCCCGTTTTCGACTCCATCCGGACGCGGCACTGGACCCTGCAGGCGCTTGCGCACCTCGGCGATCGTGTGAACGGCCTGCCGGTAGGAGTTCTCGAGGTCGTCCTCGACGTAGGCGTTTGCCAGCACGGTGATCGTGCGGCTGAAGTGGTCGAAGACCACCAGCGCGTCCGTCAGCATCAGGGCCAGATCGGGTAGGCCGAGCGGGTCCGGGTTTGGTGCCCCGAGCGGCTCGACGGTCCGCACCAGGTCGTAGGCGAACATCCCCACGGCCCCGCCGGCGAACGGCGGGAGTCCGTCAAGCGGGGCCGGGTTGAAGCCGCGTAGTTCATCGGCCGCGAGGCGGTAGGGGTCGCCTGGATCGCCGAGCGACCAGCGCAGAACCTTGCGGGGTCGAAACCCGATGAATGAGTAGCGGCCTACGCGCCCCTGCTCCGCCGACTCGAGCAGGAACGCCGGCTGGCGCTCCGTGCGCAGCTTGAGGAAAGCCGAAACCGGAGTCTCACAGTCCTCGATGAACGTGTGGCAGACGGGGATCAGGTTGTGGTCCCGCGCCAGCGCACGCGCCTCCTCGAGCGAGGGCGCGACCGTCACTCCAGCGTCCGCGGGCGCAGCTCTACCGCTGGCGACGGCCATCGAGCACTCGCTCGGCGTCGGCGAGCCCCAGGCCCCGGCCGCTAAGGAGAACCGCCAGGTGGTAGATCACGTCCGCCGCCTCCTCGGCCAACCGCTCGTCGGATTCCTCTCGCGCGGCCCGCGCCACCTCTTCGGCCTCTTCGGCGACCTTGTCGCCGTTCAGGCCCCGATCTGCAAGCAGCATCGCGGTATAGGAGCCCTCGGGACGCTCCGCCGCGCGCGATGAAATCGTCCGCTCGAGCGTGGGGAGCGCCTCGTACGGAGCGGCCGGATCGAGCTCGCCGCGGTGAAAGCAGGACCGCTCGCCCGTGTGGCACGCCGGGCCGGCGGGTTCCACAAGCGCCAACAGCGCGTCGCCGTCGCAGTCATATCGGATCGCCTTGACCGCGAGCGTGTTGCCCGAGGTCTCGCCCTTGTGCCACAGCTCCTGCCGGGAGCGACTGAAGAAGTGGGCCTCACCCGTCTCCCGTGTGAGCCGCAGCGACTCGGCGTTCATGTAGGCGTGCATCAGCACCTCGCCCGTGAGCCAGTCCTGCACCACGCATGGCACCAGTCCGCGCTGGTCGAATTCGATCTCGGAATCGTCCATCCGAGCCGATTCTAGGTCTGATCACCCATGCCGCCGACTGTGACGGGTCTCACTTCAGCGGACACGCTTCGTTTACTCGGCATTGCGCTCCGCTCTTAGCATCGCGATTGGACCCTCTACAAGGAGGTAGGAATGTCGCGTCTACCACCTCTGCGCCGCGCCGTCCGACGCATCACAACCAGACCAGAGCGGTGCGCCGGATGTGGACGGCCGCTCGCCTCGGGGCGGACGGTCAAGGACGTGGACCCCGGCGGTGTGCTGGCGGGCTATCACCAGAGCTGCGCGCCGAGCCTGGGACGCCGGGCGCTGTAGGGCGAGCCCGGAGCCGGCCCTCCGGCCCGCTGGCACGCCCGGCGGGCCCGCTACATCCCCTCACTCCCACGAAGAGTCCTCGGCGGGCGTGGTGACCGTGGCCCAGCGCTCGGCGATCTTGTCGCCTTCAAAGCGCCAGAGGACGAAGCCGTGGAAGCCCATCTTCTTGCCCGACTTGGGGTCGGTCCAGCGCCAGTGGTTCTTACAGGCCACCTTGTCACCCTCCGCGATCAAATCCTCGATCGTGAGGTGGAGATCGGGCATCAGCGAGTGCATCTGGCGCATCATCTGCTCGTCGCCCGAGGCGTCGGTCGGCTCCCCGCCCGGGCCGTCGTGGTCGTAGAAGTTCGCCGTCATGTTGTTCCGGATGACCTCGGGCTTGCGGTTGTTGACGAAATCTTCGAAGTGCGATCGCACTTTCGCCTTCATCTCCTCGGGTGTGAGGTTCGTCGGCATCGGTTCCTCCATCGGTCGTGCGCGAGGCTCAACCGCAAGCGTGAATGGCCAGCGGTCAGAAGTCCAAGACAAACTCCCTGGCTATCAATAGACTACGTCTATCGGACGGCGGCCGTGGCTCCCGCTGCTCCGGCACACTGGCGGAATCGTCGGTAGCCTATACCTATGGAGCGGCTTGACCTCAGGCTGGTCGAGTACTTCGTCGCCGTCGCGGAGGAGCTGCACTTCGGACGCGCAGCCGAGCGGCTTCATCTCGCCCAGCCGTCGCTGAGCCAGCAGATACGCCGGCTCGAGAACTTGCTAGGCGTCACGCTGCTCGAACGCAACAGTCGAAGCGTGCACATGACTCCGGCCGGCGAGACGCTTCTGCGCGAAGGCCGTGCGCTCCTCAGCCAGGCTCGGCACGCGACTAGGGAGACACTCGCTGCCGGCGCGCCCCAACTCACGGTCGGCTTCTACGGATCTGCGGCGACCGACCTGTTGTCGGAAGTTCTGAGAGAGTTCCGCGCGCGTCACCCGGCGCTCGCGGTCTCACTGCGCGAGCTGCCTTTGAGCGGAATCGACGACATTCTGGACGGGGAGGTCAACCTCGCATTCACGCGGCTGTTGCCGGAGCAGACCGAACTGGAGGTCCGGGTGATCTTGGAAGAGCCACGCGTCGTGGCTCTGGCGAGAGGGCACCCGCTCGCCGGTCGCGAGTCGCTGTCGTTCGCCGACCTGGCGGACGAAAGCTTCATTGTCAATCCGGTCTCCGACCGTCCGCTGCGGTGGCTGGCCGAGCAACGCCGCCACGGCCTTCCCGGGCGCGTGGCCGCCAAGAGCACCGGCGTGATGGAGATCCTGACACTCGTCGCCGCAGGCGTGGGCGTGTGCCTTGTTCCGGCCGCCGTCGCTCAGCACTACGCGCTGGATGACGTCGCCTATGTCCCGGTCGAGGATGCGGAGCCAGCTGTCGTTTCTCTCGCCTGGCGGGCCGGGGTGCTTACTCCCCCGGCAGTCGCATTCATCGAGACGGTGCAGGCCGTGGCCGAGCATCGAGGAGACCGGGCCGCCCTTGGTGCTCGTGGGTCGTGATCGCCGCTCATCCGCGAGCCCATCGCTCTCCTGGCCTACCGCAGCGTCCGCGGCAGCCCGAAGTGCGGGAAGGCGCTGCTGTCAGCGAACCAGGTGATCGCTGATATCGAGTCGCCCTCTAGCGTGAGGACGAACAGGGCGTACGCGCGCGCGATCTGGGTATTGGGCATAGGTATGTAGCAGCCGAATGCCGGCTGCGTGTTGGCGCGCGTCGGCACCAGCCGCATGGCGCCGCGCGTGACCTCCCGGCCACGGAGGAACGCGCCGATCGCGGCGGGGCCCTGGTACTCATACGGTTCGGGCGGCATGCTGAGCCAAGCGTCGTCGGTAACGAGGGCGACCATGCCGTCGACGTCGCCATTCTCGACGGCATCGGCGAAGCGGCCCACGATGTCGCGCTCGAGCCGGGAGTTGGGGAGCGGCGCCCGTTCGCGTCCGGCGGCCGGCAAGCGGGATTCGAATGCCGCACGCGCGCGACGCAGCAGGCTGTTGACCGACGCCTCGCTGGTATCGAGTATCTCGGCGACCTCGGCGGCGCGGAAGCCGAGCACGTCGCGCAGCACGAGCACCGCGCGCTGCTGTGGCGGGAGATGCTGAAGGCCGACGATGAACGCCAGCGCGACCGCCTCCTTCGTCTCGTAGCGGGCCTCCGGTCCGGGAGCCTTGTCGGGGATCCCCTCGAGCCAGACATCGGCGTAGGGCTCGAGCCAGATCGGCTCGGCCCGGCGCGTCGGCTCGGGCACCTCGGTCATGCGCAGCAGGTCTTCCGGGCGGCGCCGGCTCGCACGGAGGGCATCCAGCGAGCGGTTGGTGGCGATCCGGTACAGCCAGGCACGGACCGACCCACGTCCCTCGAACTGCTCAAGGCCGCGCCACGCGGCCAGCAGCGTCTCTTGGAGCAGGTCCTCGGCGTCCTGCGCCGACCCGACGATCCGGTAGACGTGCAGTTGGAGCTCACGCCGGTACGGCTCCGTCAGCTCGCGGAACGCGTTCTCGTCGCCGGCGCGCGCGCGGACGAGGGTCTGGTCGCTCACGCTCGCATCCTCGCACCGCCTCTTCCTTTCTCGCGCATCACACCTAATGACGCTTCGCGGGCTCGAAATTCGCCGCTGAGTTTTGCTCGCGTCGAACGCCTCAACTGAAAACGCCGACGAAGGAGAACTCAAAATGGGAAAGATCGTGATGAGTGGCCCGCAGAACGTCTCGCTCGATGGGGTGGTCCAGGACCCGGACGGTGAGGAGGACTTCAAGCTGGGTGGCTGGTTCGGCCAGTTTGGGGGCAAGGACCTCGAAGAGTGGAACAAGGTTGCGCTCGACGAGGCGCTACGCGCCGAGGCGTGGCTGCTGGGTCGGAGAAGCTACGAGTTTTTCGGCGTGCGGTGGCGACCCCGGAGTGGCCAGCTTGCGGACAGGTTGAACAGCATGCCCAAGTATGTGGTGTCCTCGACCCTTGAAGATCCCGAGTGGAACAACACGACAGTCCTCAAGGGCGACGTGCTGACCGAGGTCTCGAACCTGAAGCAGGAGCTAGACGGAGAAATTGTCGTCCCTGGCAGCCATCAGCTCGGGCGCAGCCTAATCGAGCACAACCTGGTCGACGAGGTGAGGCTGGTCGTATTCCCCGTCGTGCTCGGGGCTGGGGAGCGCCTCTTCGGCGAAACCAGCGACAAGAAACCTATGCGCCTCCTCGACACCAAGAGAATCGGTGACGGCCTCGCGTTCCTCACCTACGAGATCGTCCGGGAGGGCTAGCCGGTTTGCGTTCATCTACGCCTGTGGGCGCAGGGCCAGATCCGTCCCAGGGCCGACGACAGGACCTCTTGTACGGCTTAGCCTAGTCGCGTTCGTCCACTACCCCATTCGTCGAACCAATTGCACGCGCTCAAGACCGCCGTCAGCATCGCTTGGATCGTCTTCGGGATCTACTGGCTGACCGCCGCTTTCGCCGCGAAGGAGGGCACCGGCAGCTGGCATCGGATCCCTTTCACTGGCTTGATCGCCCTCTCGGTTGTTCTCCTCGTCCGCGTCTTCCGCGGCGGCGGCCTGGCCGTTCACAGTTCCGCTCTGGGAGCGGTCGGCGCTGCCTTGTTCGTCTGCGGGATCGCGGTGGCGGTCTGGGCTCGGATCCATCTCGGCCGCAACTGGGGAATGCCAATGACCCAGAAGGCCGAGCCGGAGCTCGTCACGTCCGGCCCCTACCGGTTGGTGCGCCATCCGATCTACTCGGGACTGCTGCTCGCGCTGCTGGGGACCACGCTCGTGACGAATTTGATCGGGTTGGTGATTGTCGGGATCTTGGGCGGCTACTTCTACTACAGCGCATCGGTCGAGGAGAAGAACCTCACGGCGACGTTTCCCGCGGCGTACCCGGCCTACCGGGCCCGGACGAAGATGCTCATTCCCCGCATCCTTTAAAGCCCGGCACGTCCAGCGCGGGGAGCAGCCTTGCGTCGGCGTGGCTACCGACGCACTTCCCTATAGACCGGAACCTCGGTGATCTTCGGTTGTGCGAGCCCAGCTCGCTGGAGCTGTTCTCCCAGACGCTCTTGCACGAAGCGGTCGAAGTGATCGCGCGACTCCCACACGTCAACGACGCACCAGCCCCCGTCGGAGGGCCCAGACATGTGTGAGCTCTGGCCTTCGCCCAGCTCCGGTTCGCCTAGTCCCTGAACCACCGCGTCGTACTGCTCCTGCGTGGCCCCGGGTACCTCGATGATCAGAACGACGGCCATGGTCCTCCTTAGGATCGCGTTGGTCGAAAGCCTATTCGTTTGATGGTCTTGTGCAGGCGAGCAGGCCCGCAACGAGCGCGATAGCGGCCATCACTCGATCCCCAATCGATCGAGCAGATGCTCGTCCGCCCGCCAGTGGCGGCGCACGCGCACCGATAGGGCCAGGTGAACCCGCCGCCCCAGCTCGCGCTCGATCGCCCGCCGTGCCGCGGTCCCGACCGCCTTAACCATTCGCCCTCCGGCCCCCACCAGGATCCCCTTCTGCGATTCGGTCTCGACCAGGATCACGGCCTCGATCCGCACGAGGTCTTCATGGTGCTCGATCTCCTCTACCTCGACCTCGACCGCGTGCGGAACCTCCTGCCGCGTGCGTGCCAGCACCTGCTCTCGAACCAGCTCCGCGAGCAGGACCTGCTCAGGCAGGTCGGAGCGCTGTTCGGGGGCGAAGTAGAGCGGCCCTTCCGGCAGCAGCAACACGAGGTGCTCGATGAGCGCCCGTACGCCTTCGCCGGTCCGGGCGGACACGGGGAAGATCTCATCGGCCACGCCGAGCCCTTCCGCGTCCGTTAGTACCTCGGCTACTCGGGCCCGGTTTACCCGGTCGATCTTGTTGACCGCGATCACCACCGGGACCGTCGCGCCTTCCAGCAAGCGGGCGATGAAGCGGTCGCCTGGGCCGACCCCCTGCTCTGCGTTGACGACGAGCAGGCAGCCGTCTGCGTCATCGAGCTCGCTTTTTACCCGGCGCTGCATCCGCGTGGTCAACGCATCCCGAGGACGTTGCACGCCGGGAAGATCCACCAGCACCAGCTGCCAGTCCTCGCCGGTGGCGATACCCCTAATGGCGCGACGCGTGGTCTGCGGCTTGTCGGAGATGATCGCCACCTTGGCCCCGACGATCGTGTTGGCCAGCGTCGACTTGCCGACGTTCGGCCGTCCGGCGATCGCCACGAAGCCGCTCCGCGTCAACCCGAGACCCACTGCAGCAGCTCGGCCTGGAGCGCGAGCATCTCGCCGTCATCGCGCTCGTGGTCCATGCCGCTCAGGTGAAGGGCTCCATGCACCACCGCTTCGCGTATGTCCTCGGTCCGTGCCGGGCATATCACGACGTCGCCCAGCTCTCGCGCTCCGGGTGCCGGACCGTCCTCGTCCACGCCGAACGACAGCACGTCCGTCGGCTCGTCCAACCCGCGGTGATCGCGGTTCAGCGCGCGTATCCGATCCTCCTCGACGAACTCGATCGCCACGTGGCCGTCGTGGATCCCGGCCGAGGCCAGGGCCAACGTGCACAGCTGCTCGAGTTCGGACGCGGAAGCTTCACCGGGACCGAGCGCATCGATCCCGATGACCTCGACATCGAGGGTCACGCCCGGCGTCGCTGGGGACGCAGCTCGGGCGCCTGCCGCTGAGTGTGCTCGTTATACGCGGCGACGATCCGCTGCACGAGCTTGTGGCGGACTACGTCCTCCTCGCCGAAGCGGATGAACTCGATCCCGTCCACTTCTTTCAGGATGTCGCCCACAACCACTAGCCCAGAGTCCTGCTCGCGCGGAAGGTCAATCTGCGTGATGTCGCCGGTGACCACCACCTTGGAGTTGAACCCCAACCGGGTGAGGAACATCTTCATCTGCTCCGGCGAGGTGTTCTGGGCTTCATCGAGGATGATGAATGAATCGTTGATCGTACGGCCCCGCATAAAAGCCAGCGGCGCCACCTCGATCACCCCGCGGTCCAGATGCTGTGAGACGCGATCTGGCTCGAGCATGTCGTGCAGGGCGTCAAACAACGGCCGCAGGTAAGGGTCGACCTTGGCCATCAGATCGCCGGGCAGGAATCCGAGCCGCTCGCCGGCCTCTACCGCGGGGCGGGTGAGGATGATCCTGTTCACCTCCCGCCGGCTGAGTGCGGCGGCGGCCAGTGCCACCGCGAGAAATGTCTTTCCGGTGCCGGCGGGGCCGATTCCGAACGTGATCGTGTTGTTGCGGATCGAGTCCACGTAGCGCTTCTGGTTGACGGTCTTGGGCGCGACCTTGGTCGTTCGGTGGCGCCAGACGACGTCTTCCAGGATCCGCGCGGGCGACTCGTGCTGGTCGAGTGCCCCCTTGACGGCCTCGATGGTGCCCGGGCCGATCGCGTGCCCTTGCGCGATCAGCTCGGACAGCTCGCGCACGACGAGAGCAGCGCTGTCGACGGCGTCGGGATCGCCATCGAACGTCAGCACGTTGCCGCGCAGGTAGATGTCGCAATCCAGATGGCCTTCCAGGGAACGCAGCACCGCGTCCTTCGATCCCGCCAGCTCGGCGGCGACCGCGTTGTCGAGCTCGATCTGCTTACGCACGGTGGGGACCACTACGCTCCGAGAGCCTCGCGCACGCGCGCGGACGCTCGCTTGCCGTCGGCTCGCCCTTCAGCCTTCGTCATCACAACCTTCATGACCGAGCCCATGTCCTTGGGGCTGGTCGCGCCCGTCTGCGCGATCGCGGCATTCACGATCGCGTCCAGCTCGGAATCGTCGAGCTCCGCAGGGAGGTAGCCGGTGATGAGCTCCGCCTCTGACTCCTCGCGCTCGGCGAGCTCGGGGCGACCGCCCTGGCGGAACTGCTCCGCCGCCTCCAGGCGGCGCTTGCGTTCCCGGCGCAGCACCGCCAGCTCGTCGCCGCCCTCCTTGGCCGCCTTCTGGAGCTCGGACAGCACCATGCGCAGCGCGCCGACCCGGTCTGAGTCGCGGGCCTTCATCGCGCCGTTGATATCCGTTCGCACCTGCTCGGTGATGCTCACTGAAGCTGAGGATAGACCGCGCACCTGATCCCATCGGCGTGCAGCTCCTCGCAGCTGACGCGGACCAGCTCGCCCCGGCGGGCCGCCCCAGCGGGCAGATAGCAGCGCGTGTAGTCGGCTGTATAGCCCGCGCACTGCGTGTCCGCGACTTTGTCGACCAGGACCTCCTCTACGCCGCCGAGCCTGGCTGCGCGGTGGTGGCGGGAGCGGACCTCGGAGTGGCCCCGCAGCTCCCGGGATCGGAGCTTCTTCTCCTCGACTGGCACCTGATCGCCCAGCGTCTCGGCAGCGGTCCCAGGCCTCGGCGAATAGGAGAAGGCGTGCACCCGGGTGATCTGTGCAGCGTCGATCAACTCGAGCGTGCGCCGGAATGCCTCCCGAGACTCCGTCGGGAAGCCGACGATCACGTCGGTCGTGACGTTCACGTGCGGGACCGCCTCGCGCAGCTGCACGATCCGCTCCAGATAGTCGGCCGCGTTGTAGTGCCTTCCCATCGCCTGCAGCACCTCGTCGTCCCCCGATTGCATCGGGACATGCAGGTGCGGGCAGACCTTGTCCTCGGTGGCGAGCGCGGTGAGAAGCGAGTCCTTCACATGGATCACCTCGACGCTCGACAGCCGCACCCGCTCGACGCCCGGGACCCGAGCCACCTCCATCATCAGCTCGCCGAGCTCCAGGCCTCGCTCGGGGTCGCGGTAGTCGCCGACGCTGATCCCGGTCATGACCATCTCCGGCTGGCCCTGCCCCACCCGGCGTCGCACCTCGCTCAACACGGCCGAAGCCGGTCGTGAGCGAGCGCCGCCCCTGACCGTGGGGATGATGCAGTAGGCACAGCGGCAGTCGCAGCCGTCCTGGACCTTGACGAACCCTCGCGTGCGCGTGGCCTGCTCGATCGTCTGGCGCGACAAGAGGTCGTGCTCCAGATCCGCGCAGCCGCCCATCGCCGCCGCCACGTCCTCGGCCGTTCCGGTAAACGTGCGCACGCGCGAGTCGATCTGCCCGAACTGGCTGGCGTCCAGGTTCACGGCACAGCCGGAGACGTACACCTCCTGCGCGGCGCGCAGCGATCTCCTGACCGTCTGGCGCGACTTTCCCTCCGCTTCGCGCGTGATGCAGCAGGTGTTGATGACGTGAAGCTCGGCGTCGGACTCTGGGGCCTCCACGTGCCCAGCGGCCAACAGCGCGCGGCGGGCCTGCATCGCGTCCGCCTGCGAGACCTTGCAGCCGAGGAACTTGACCGCGAACGTGCTCACGCCGGGCGGACGGTAGCGCGCTTTAGGGCTCGAGCAGCGTGCCCCGCAGGATGGCCTTGATCGGCTCGCCGGCCGTCTGGCGTAGATCGCGTACGTCGCGTCCCTGCTGAAGCGAGATGACCGCTAGCTCGCGCAGCCCGCCGACGATCATGACCGCCGTGTCCATCGTCAGTGGCCGGGCCATGACCTCCGGCTGCTCGCGCCTTCCCGTCTCCACCAGCTGCACCAGCAGCTGCGCGAAGCGCTCGATCACTCCGAGCTGGCGGTCGGCTCCCGCTTGCCCTAAGGCGGGAAGTTCGCGGACGAAGCTCCTATAAAGCGCCGGGTGCGCCATGACGTTGTCGATGTATGCACCGAGAGCCTGATCGACCTGCTCCTCAGGCGGGCGGTCGGGACGCACCGCGGCCGCGATCTGCTCCATCGTGGCGTCATTGGTGGCGTCGAACAGCGCCAAAAAGCAAGCCTCCCGGTCCTCGAAATGCTCATAGAAGCTGCGGCGCGAGGTGCGGGCGATCCGGACGACGTCGGCGACAGTCGTCTGCCGATATCCCTTCTCCTCGATGGAGGCGGCCATGGCCGCGATCAGCCGCTCGCGATGACCCAACCCCTCGGGGATGACGGCGGAGGTTGTCTGCTCGGTAGCCACGGCAGAACCGTAGCCGGTGAACCGGCTAGTGGTCTCGTCCGTGAGTGTCGGTGCACCGAGAGTGGTCACTGACGGATGACTGGCGAGGACGCAGGAGGCGACGCGTAGCAGCGCTACGCGAGCCTCCGAGGACGAAGTCAGGCACCGTCAGGGGCCGCTCGAATGAACCGATACTTGCGGACGGGGCCACTAGTGCTTGCGCTCCACCACGACCCGACCGCCCCGGGCCGGGATCATCGTGACGTTCCGCTGGCGGGTCCGCTCGGGCGGTTGACGGGGGGCGCTGAGATCGACTCGCTTCGCTATTGCGCGCAGCACCACACGCTGCTCGGCCATCGCCAAGGAGGCGCCCAGGCAGCGACGGATACCGCCGCCGAACGGGATCCACGTGTAGGTCCCGGGCTTCTGCTCCACGAACCGCTCGGGCCTGAACGCGTGCGGATCCGGATAGACGTCCTCCCGATGGTGAAGCGCGACGATGCTGACGCCGACCGGCGTGTCCGCGGGCACCACGTATTCGCCCAGCTGCCACGGTCGCTTGACCATGCGCACGATCATCGGGATCACAGGCCGGACGCGCATCCCCTCGTAGATGGTCGCCTCGACGTAGCTCTCCGCCTCCTCCCCGTCTGAGCGTACGAGCTCGCGCAGGCGATCATAGGCCGCCGGGAAGCGCAGCAGGCGCTCGAACGTCCACGCCAGCGAGTTAGCCGTTGTCTCGTGCCCCGCGAGCACGAGCGACACCACCTGGTCGCGCAGCTCTTCGTCGGTGAGCTGGTTTCCATCCTCGTCGTGCGCCTCAAGCAGCATCGACAGGACGTCGTGCGCTCCGGGCTTCACTCCCTGCGCCCGACGCTCACGAATGGCCGGATAGAGCTGGCGGTCCAGCAGGTCGATCATCCACTTCAACGGCCCGTGTGGCTCCGGGCGACCCAGCTGCTGCAGCTCCACCAGCTCGAACAGGATGTTGGTCGAGGCCAGCAGCAGCCGTCTGAACGTCTGACGGATCCGATGCTCGACGGTGCCGGGCTCCGGTCGGCCCTCGATGCCGAAGACGCCGCTCATGATCACGTCCAAGGTCACAGCCTGCATGCGCGGGGCCAGCGCGAAGGGCTTGGCGACTGGCCAGCGGTCGATCTCGCGCTCGGCGACCCTCTCGATCATCTCGACATAGCGCTGGACCGCATCGCCGTGAAATGCAGGAAGCAGCAGCTTGCGCTGACGCATGTGTTGCTCGCCCACCGTCGTCAGGACCGAGTTGGGCCCGAGAATCGGCCGCAGCGGCGACTCTCCGGTCAGCGATGGCGCGTCCTGGGGCTTGGCCTTGAACAGCGACTCCACGTGATCCGGATGGCTGGTTATGACGAACAACTCCTCCTGGCTCAGCAGCTGCACCATCCACACGTCTCCGTGCTCTGCTCGGGCGCGAAGGCTCGACAGGAATGGGCGCAGGCCGAACTCGACGGTCTGCAGCAGGCGCGGCCGTGGTCGCGCCGGAGGAAGGCGGATCTCCCGATCGGGGCCGACAGGCCCCGCCGGAGACGGCGGTGCCTGACGCTCGGTGGTCTCGGGGACAGGTGCGGGCGCGGTGACCGTACTCACGGTACGTTAGTGTACCACACCGGAGGAGGGTGTAAACATCCACCCGCCCGCGATCGCGTTCCCCTATCTGATCGCCCGACGAACCGCGGTGTCCTCGGGACGGCCGGGCAGCCCCAGCGGAGAGAGGACTGGAACGACAACACCAGCCCGAGGCTTTGGTCGCGGCGCCACCACGTCGAGCAGCAGACCATCAAGGCTCACGCCGATCGCGAGCGGGTTGGGAACCAGAGTCACCTCCTTCTTCTCTGCTCGGTTCAAAGCGTGGGGCAAGCATGCAGGAGCCCGGCTCGGACGTCATGGGCCACACGGCCAATATTCAGGCGCCCGGGACTGTCCAGATGTGTGCCGGGCCGGACGTGCGCGCGCTACGCCGGTTCGAGCAGCAGCGCAACCCAGTCGCCGTCCTGGCGCCGTTCGCGCTGCCGAAGGCCACCGGCGGCGAATGCGCCTGTGACCCGCTCGGCTTCCTCAGCCAGGATCCCGCTGGCGATCACCCGCTCGGCTCCACGGGCCAGCGGGGTCGCGGACGGAACCAGAAGCGCCGTGAGGAGATTGGCCACGACCGTGGGGGCGACCGGCGGCGGGTCGGTTCGTAAGTCGAGGCGCCGCACCTCCAGCTCGACTGCGTTCGCGTCGGCGTTGGTACGCGTGGCCTCGATTGCAGCGGGGTCGTTGTCGACAGCCAGCACGGGCCGGTAGCCGAGTCGTGCCGCCGCGATCGCGAGCACGCCGGATCCGCAGCCGAGATCGACGAATGGACCCCCTGCGGGCCGTGACAGCATCAGCTCGAGGCACATCCGGGTCGTGGCGTGCGCGCCCGTGCCGAAAGCCCGACCGGGATCTACGACCAGATCGATCGGGGTCTCGCCTCGTGGCTCCCACGGCGGTCGGACCGTCAGCTTGCCGTCGAGGACGAGCGGCTTGTGGAACGTGCGCCAGCGCTCCGCCCAGTCGTCCGGGACCTCCTCGGTCGAGACCTCGACCAGCGCATCGCCCACCGCGGCGCGGAGCTCGGGAAGGGCAGGCAGCTCGCCCGGCGGCCCGTAGAGCGCGTACTCGACCTCCTCGCCCCCGTCGACCTCCTCCACTCCGCCGGGCGCGAGCTCCAGCAACTCGGCGAGCACCAGCTCGGACTGCTCGCGACGAACGCGGATCGCCAGCCGGATCATCTGGCTCCGCGTAAGCGGGTGGGTGGCCCGCTCAACCTCTGAGGCTCAGCCGCCGAACGCGCGCCGGAGCTTCCCGAACACGCCCTCGTCCGTGCGCAGGTTGTGCTCGGTCATCGTGTCCGCCAGCTGTTCGATCAGCTCCCGCTGGTCGCGGTTCAGGTGGCGGGGGATGACCACATTCACGACCACACGCAGGTCGCCGGTTCGCCGCCCGCGCAGCGCGGGCATTCCTTTGCCTCGCACGGTCAGCGTCTCGTGAGGCTGGGTCCCGGCCGGGACCTCGAGCTCCACCGCCCCGTCTACCGTCGGCACCTCGACCGTGGTGCCGAGCGCGGCCAGCGGCGCCGCCACATCGACCACAGTCACCAGGTCATCGCCGTCCCGGACGAAGCGCCGATCCTCGCCTACCCGGACCTGGACGTAGAGATCGCCCGGAGGACCGCCACGCTCGCCAGCGTGGCCGCGTCCCGCGATCCGGATCCGCTGCCCGTCCGCGATCCCGGCCGGAACATCGACGGAGATCTTGACCCGCTCCACCTTGCGTCCTCGGCCGCGGCACACCCGGCAGGGCTGCTTGGGAACCCGTCCCTCGCCCTCACATCTGTCGCACACGGTGCTGCGCATCATCTGCCCGAACGGCGTGCGCGTGACCGCCCTCAGCTGCCCCGCGCCGCCGCAGCGCGAACAGGTCTCGATCGGGGTGCCCGGCTCGGCGCCGTTGCCATGGCAGCGCTCGCAGAGCGCGATCGATTCGTAGGCAACTGGCACCGAAGCGCCGTGGGCGGCGTCGGCGAGATCGATCTCCGCTCGCACGGCGACGTCTCCGCCCTGGACGCGCCCGTATGAGCGCCCGCCGGTGCTGCCGCCGAAGATGTCGCCAAACGGGCCGCCGCCGCCGCCGAAGAACGCCTCGAAGATGTCGGCCACGGAGCCGAAGCCCTCGAAGTTCGGGGCCCAACCGCCGCTGCGCAGCCCTTCGTGCCCGTAGCGGTCGTAGGTCGCGCGGCGCTCGGCGTCGGAGAGCACCTCGTAGGCTTCGGCGGCCTGCTTGAACTTCTCCTCGGCCTTCGGATCATGGCTGTTGACGTCAGGGTGCAGCTCGCGCGCCAGTCGCCGGAAGGCCTTCTTGATCTCAGCCTCCGAAGCCTCGCGGTCGACCCCGAGCACCTCGTAGTAGTCGCGTGGCATCTGCGAAGCGCTCATCGCTCGTCGTACACCTCTGTGACGAAGCTGGAAAGCTGCGCGGCCGCGTCACGTACCGAGCGAATGGCGCGGCGGTAATCCATGCGCAGCGGACCGATGACCGATACGGCGCCCAGGCTGCGCTGCGGGAGGCCGTAGCTGGCGGCGACCAGCGCCAGCGAGTGAAGCGCTGGGGCGTCGTTTTCAGCGCCGATCCGGACCAGCACGCCGCGCTCCGCCAGTGAGGCGCGCAGCACGCCGAGCAGCGTTACTCGCCGTTCGAGCATGTCCATCAGCTGCTGGAGCTCGGTCACATCGGCGACGCGGTCTAGCTGCAGCAGTCGCGCCGCTCCTTCGATGTAGAGCGTCTCCTGCGCCGATTCCTCGAGTTCCGTGAACACCGGCGCGATCGACTCCAGGAACGCGGTCTCGATGTTCGACAGCGACGGATCGTGGAGCCGCTGGTGGATCATCCGCGCCCCCAACCCCAAGCCGACCAGACGCTCGTTCAGGTAGCTCGCCGCCCAGTGCGCCAGCCCTTGGTCGACCGGCTCCGGGAACGTGAACATCCGCTTGGTCACGCCGCCCGTGGAGGTGATCACCACCACCATCAGCACCTGGGGCTGGAGGGCCAGCACCTCGACGTGTTTGATCGTGGAAGTCTCGATCGGGGGCGCGGTCACGATCGCCAGCAGGTTCGTGACCTGCGACAGCGTCTCCGTCGTCACCCGCATGGCATCGGCCAGCTCACGGCGCACGAGCGACAGCGACAGCGACGGTCCGCCGTCGTCCTCTCGGAGCAGCCGGTCAACGAAATAGCGGTAGCCCGATTCGGTTGGTACTCGCCCGGCGGACGTGTGCGGATGCGCCAGCAGGCCCAGCTCCTCGAGCGAAGCCAGCTCATGGCGGACCGTTGACGGTCCCCACTCGACATCCGTGGCAGCTGAGAGGGCCTTCGAACCCACCGGCGCGCCGGCCGCCAGATACTCCTCGACGACCTTGCGCAGCACTAGCTCTTGACGTTCTGTCAGCACCGTCCTGATTGTAGGTGTAGGGTTTCCGGCAATCGCGGTCTAGATTTCCGCCAATCGCGGACGCTCGTGCCGCCATCGGAGCCATAGGGAGGGAAGAAAATGGGCGAGGCACTGACGCGCCGCCAGGCGCTACAAGCCGGCGCCGCCGCCGGCGCTTCCGCGATGGTGTGGGGACCGCTGATCTCGCGGGCCCTGGCCAACCCGCCTCACTGCGGCAGTCTGGGCGACATCCAGCACGTGGTGATCCTGATCCAGGAGAACCGCTCGTTCGACCATTACTTCGGTTCATACCGCGGCGTGGCGGGCTTCGCCGACCCCAGCGTGCTGGCTCTAAACGATGGCAGCGGTCTGAGCATCTTCGCCCAGCCCGGATATCCGGGCGGATACGACGGAAACCACCTATACCCGTTCCACCTGGACTCCTACAACAACGGCGAGTGCACGAACGACATCAACCACAGCTGGGGTCCGCAGCACACCTACTGGGACTCGGGCAAGCTCGACGCCTTCGTCAGCGGGCACCTGGCCGTAGACGGGAGCGCCAATGGCCCCTTGACCATGGGCTACTACACCCGCAAGGACCTCTCGTTCTACTACACGCTGGCCGACGCGTTCACGATCTGCGATCACCATCACTGCTCGGTTATCGGCCCCACTGATTCCAACCGCCTGTACTCGATGTCGGCCTGGCTCGACCCGGCCGGAACGCAGGGTGGCCCGATCCTGTCGACCAGCTCGACCCGCGTCGAGCGCTTCGGCACGCTGAGCTGGACCACTTATCCCGAGCAGCTGCAGGCCAGAGGGATCAGCTGGAAGGTCTACGGCAACCCTGACGGCAACTACGGCGACAACGTGCTGCCGTACTTCAAGCAGTACCAAACCAATCCAGTGCTGAACGCCAATGCCCTTTCGCCCACCTACCCGGCGCAGTTCCACGCGGACGTTACGGCCGGCACCCTGCCCCAGGTCTCATGGATCCTGGCGAACTTGATCGATTCCGAGCATCCGCCGGCGCCGTCGATCTACGGAGAGTCGGTGGCGGCCGATGTGCTGAATACGCTCGTGTCCAACCCCTCGATCTGGTCGAAGACCGCACTGTTCATCACCCATGACGAAAACGGGGGCTTCTTTGACCACATTCCGCCGCCGGCCGCGCCGGCGGGGACAGCGGGCGAATACCTGACTGTCAACCCGCTGCCGTCGGATGCTTCGGGGACCGCGGGGCCCATTGGCCTCGGCTTCCGCGTCCCTCTGCTGATCGTCTCCCCGTTCAGCCGCGGCGGGTTCGTGTATCACGGTGTCTCGGACCACACCTCGCTGCTGCGCTTCCTGGAGACGCGGTTCGGCGCCGAGGTGCCGAACCTAAGCTCCTGGCGGCGGTCTGCCACGGGCGATTTCACCAACGCGTTCAACTTCGTCAAGCCGAACGCGTCGGTTCCCTCGCTGCCGCAGCCGTCCGCCACGGATTCCAGGGTGACGATGAGCACCTGCGCGACCAGTGCACCGATCGATCTGGTGACGAGCAACACCAACAGCTACGCGCAGATCGAGGACACGCTCGTGGCCACCTACCCGGTGACGGTTAATTCATCGCCCCCGCCCCAGGAATCCGGCAGCGCCCCGACCCCGAGCGGGCCGGTGCCCTGCACACGGTGACCTAGTCGGCCTGAACCTCGGCCACGGCGTTGCGGATCAGCCGGGTGTCCCCCTGCCTGGCCTCGGAGTCGACGGTCGCAATCGCGCCGTCGAGCTCGCGCACCGTCCCCTCGATCACGATCTCCTGGTCGAGCCGCCCCATTCCGCGGAATTGCACCGACAGGCGTTTGAGCTTCTCCGGGCCGCCCGCAGCCTCGGCGTGAGCCCGAGCGACCTGGGCCATCGTCCACAGGCCGTGGAGGATCCGTCCCGGGAGCCCGACCCGCTGCGCGAACTCTTCGTCGATGTGGATCGGGTTAAAGTCGCCCGAGGCCCCCGCGTAGCGGACCGTGACGTAGGGATCGGGGGTCACCTTCAGCTCGATCCGGTCCCCCTGCTTCACGACGCACCTCTGACGATGACCGTCCAGGTCCCGGTGCAGACCGTCTCGCCGCGCTGGTTATCCGACGCCGCCTCGAACACGTAGAAGATCATCCCGCCACGCTCAGAGACCTCCTTCACGGTCGCGGTGGTCGTGATCTCATCACCGGCGATGACGAGCGGGCCCCAGACGAGCTCTTGGGCGCCGTGCACAACGCGTGCGAAGTCCACCCCGAGCTCGGGATCGAACATGGCCACGGTCACAGCCGGTGACGAGTAGACAACGGCGAACATAGGCGGAGCAACCAGGTCGGCGTACCCGGCCGTCCTTGCGGCCTCGAGATCCAGGTGGAGGGGATTGGTCTCCCCGACGGCTGCGGCGTACTCCCTGATCTTCTCCCTGCCCACGGCATAAGTGACCGATGGGAAGCTCTTGCCCACGACGGTCATCAAATGATCACGGGCACGGCGCCCCCGTCCACCGACCAGGCTGCGCCTGCGACGTTCGACGCCGCCTCAGAGCACAGGAACACGATCACGTTCGCGATCTCCCCCTCATCTCCGAACCTTCCAATCGGCAACCTGGAACCCGTCGCCTCGATTACCTCTTCGCGTGTGCTGCCGCCCGCCTTCGCCGCCTGGTCCGCCAGTCCGCCCGGCGCCAGCCACAGGTCCCCTAACACCGGGCCCGGAGCGACGGCGTTGATGAGCACGCCTCGGTTTGCGTACTGATCGGCAAAGGCGCGGGAAAGCGACAGCTGCGCTGCCTTGGTCACCGAGTAGGCCATGTTCGTACCCGACGGCCGCTTACCAGACGAGGAGCACACGTTGACGACCCGCCCCCAGCCGCGATCCGCCATGGCGGGTACGGCCGCGCGCATCAGCCGCATCGGCCCCATCACGTGCAGCTCCCACTGTTGCTGCCACTCGTCATCCGTCAGCTGCTCCATGGACCGCACGGCGCTCGTGCCGGCGCCGTTGACCAGCACGTCGATGCGGTCGAAATGCCGCACGCACTCCAAAACCGCGCGCTCGGCCGCGTCGGCGGCGGTGACATCGAGCTGGAGCACGGCCGCCGCGCCGCCCACCGCGCGGCATTCCGCCTCCACCTCCGCCAGCGCCTCGGCCCGGCGCCCGACGAGCAACGAGGCGGCCCCCTCCCGGGCCAGCGTCACCGCCGTCGCGTGTCCAATCCCGCCCGAAGCCCCAGTGACGATGCAGGCGCGATCACGCAGGCCGAGGTCCACAGGATGATTCTTCCATGGCGGCGGCTGTGATCAGAATCACGAGGCCGTCCCTTGTCGCTCCCGACGCCGCGCGGTAGCCTGATGACAAGCGGTCTGATCCTGGTCGCCCACTATTCGAGAGAGATGGCTTACCGCAAGAGTCTCAGAGCATCCGACGCCGACCGCGAGCACGTCGCCGAGCGGCTGCGCCAGGCGGCGGCAGAGGGACGGCTGCTTGCCGAGGAACTCGAGCAGCGTCTCGGGGACACGTTCAAATCTCGCACCTACGGCGAGCTCGACGCCGTGGTCGCCGACCTCCCCAGCGACCGCGTCTCACGACGGTCGGAGCGCTCCGCGATCCCGTTCGCGCGGCCGGCACTGGTGCTGGCCATGGTCGTTGCCGCCGTGGCGGTCATCGCTGCCGCGATTCTGATCATCACGGGGCTGCTCGCCATGTGGGGACTGTGGGCGCTCGTCGCCTGGTGGATGTTCGGGGGCCACTGCGCCCGTCGTCGCCACCGCGCGCTACGTCACGGCCAATGGCAGGTTCAGGGCGTCGGCCAGCAGGCCGAGCGCCGGGCCTGGCTGTAGGGCCAACCCGCGACCGGGTCAGGTATCTACTCGCTCGACCGCATGACCGGCGAGCTCGCCGGCGCGCTCCGGTGACGCGTTGGCGATTTCATCCTCGCGCGAGCCTGCCGTGAAGCCAGAGGAGCGCTGCGCGTGGCGCGCAGCGGCACGACGGCGCTCGAGCATCTCACGGACGAGCTTCTTGAGTGTCGAAAGTGGACTGCTCATGCCTTTCCTGTCCTACCCATTCAGCCCCACTCTGATTAGCTTGCACGCCCCCGGGCCATGACCGAAAGCCACGCTGATCAGCTCGAGCTCCGCCGAACCGCCGCCAACGATGGCGACTGGCGGGCCGCCATCCGTGAGCTGGCGGCGATTGAGCGACCGTCCGCGTCGGACGGTGAGCGGAAGGCAGCGGAGTGGATCGCGGCGCGCCTCAACGGATTGGGTTGCCGCACGGAAATCGAGCAGGAGGAGGCGCACGGCGGTTACTGGTGGCCGATCGGGCTCGCCAACGCGATTGCCGCGTTGGCCGGAGCGGTCGCGCTACGCCGCCGTGGCCGCGGCTCGCGCCTTCTGGCTGCGGCCGCCGGCGGCCTCAGCGCCGTGGCGCTGTGGGACGACCTGGGGCACGGGAGGAGATGGTTCCGCAAAGCGCTGCTTCCGCGCCGCCCGACGTGGAACGTCCTGGCTGAGGCCGGCGATCCCACGGCCGAGCGCACGATCGTGCTGGTCGCCCATCACGATGCCGCCCACTCCGGTCTCGTCTTTCATCCCGCCCTGGGTCGCCTCGGCCCCAGATTCCTCCCGCGCCTGCACGAGCGCTCGAGCCACACGCTCCCGGTCCTGTACGGAGTCTGGCTCGGCCCAGTGATGATCTGCGCAGGAGCCGTGGCGGGCATGTGGCGCCTCCTGCGGGCCGGTCTGATCCTCTCGCTTGGCGCCATCGAAGCCATGGCCGACATCGGCGTTCGTTCCGTGGTGCCAGGCGCCAACGACAATCTCTCTGCCGTGGGGGTACTGCTGGGGCTGGCCGCGTCGCTGCGAGAGCGCCCGGTCGAGGGCGTGCGGATCCTCCTCCTTTCGACCGGGTCGGAGGAGTCGTTCAGCGAGGGGATGCAGGCGTTCGGCGATCGCCACTTCAGCGAACTGGACCCCGAGCACACGGAGTTCGTTTGCCTCGAGTGTCTCGGCGGTCCGACCATGATCGTGCTCGAGGGGGAAGGAATGCTGCAAATGCGCGACTACCCGCAGCAGATGCGAGAGGCCCTGGCCGACGCGGCCGCCGACGCGGGCGTCTCCGTCCGCCGGGGGCTGCAAACGGTGGCCGCCACGGACGCCGTGATCGCGTTGCGTGCGGGCTATCCGGTGGCAACGTTGGCCTCCGTTGAAGAGACGAAGCTTCCGCTCAACTACCACTGGCCGTCGGACACGCCGGAGGCGCTCCACTGGGACACGGTCTCCGACGCCATCGCGGTCTGCGATCGGCTCTTGCGCCAACACGCGCGCAGGGATACGCTCTCCCCAGCGCGCTAGGGAAAGATCAGGAAGATGTCACGCCAGCACTTCTTTTTCAGCCTCGGTGCGCTTGGGGCCGCCGTTCTGCTGATCCTGGCCGCCGCGGCCTTCGGCCCGGGGGCCGTTAAGGGAGTCGGGCTCGGGATCGGTGTCGCTTGCTGCACGATGTCGGTGTCGTTCACCGCCGTTCTCCGGCACCACCGGGGGCTCCGCCCCGAGGGACACCCCGAGCTTCGGGTGTCGGGCCGGGTACTCGGACTGTGGTCGCTGCTGGGCGGGGCGACCGCTGCCGTCGCCATATGGGAGATCGTGGGCGCCGCGGCGTTCGCGCCGGACGTCAGCCGCTGGCTGACGCTGGCCAACGGCGTGGTGGTGGCCACGCTCGCGTGCGCCGGTCTGGTCGCGCACGAGATCTACACCGACCGCGTCGTTCACATGCTGGAGGTCGTCGAGCGACCGCCACGCGAGCCGGTTTAAGGCAGCAGGTCGACCTCCGAGGGCCGGGGGGTCAGGCTCGCTCGAGCTCCTCCGCCGGCACCTCGATCTCGCGCTTGATGATCTTTCCCGTCGGCCCCTTTGGGAGCTCGTCGACCACCCAGATGACGCGCGGATACTTGTAGGCGGCGACCCGCTCCTTCATGTACTGACGAAGCTCGTCGGGATCGACGCTCGATCCCTGCTTGAGGGCCACCGCGGCGCCCACCTCTTCGCCGAGCGATTCATGCGGCACGCCGATCACGGCCGCCTCCCGGACGGCCTCGTGCTCGTAAAGGACCTCCTCCAGCTCACGGGGGTAGACGTTGTATCCGCCGCGGATGATCAGATCCTTCTTGCGGTCCACGATGAAGTAGTAGCCGTCCTCGTCGACCGTGGCGATGTCCCCGGTGTGGAACCAGCCGCCGCGCATCACCTCGTCCGTGGCCTCCTCGCGGTTCCAGTAGCCGTGCATCACGAACGGGCCCCGCATGACGAGCTCGCCCGGCTCGCCTCGGGGCACGTCTTTGTCGTGCTCGTCCACCAGCCGGATCTCGGTGTCGCCCACCGGCATTCCGATCGAGCCTGGCTTGCGCTCGCGATCCGGCTGGTTGAAGGTGCCCATGCCGGTCGTCTCCGACAGACCGTAGCCCTCGAGCACCTTGGTACCGAACGCCTCGTCGAACCCGCGCAGCACCTCGACCGGCATCGGCGATCCCCCTGACACGCACAGATCGAGGCTGGAGACGTCATAGCGCTCGCGATCCGGGTGGTGAAGCAGCGCCGCGTACATCGTCGGCACACCGCCGAACACCGTGGCCCGGTCGCGCTCGATCACCTCGAGCACCTTCTCCGGGCTGAATCGGGGCACGAGCGTCATCAGCCCGCGGGCCTGGATGGTGACGTTCATCAGGGAGTTCATCCCGAACACGTGGAACAGCGGGAGTGTCGCCACCGCCACGGAGTCCGGATCGGCGTCGACCAGATCGCGCGCTACCTCCGCTCCGGAGATCAGGTTCTTGTGCATCAGGGTCGCGCCCTTGGGCGTGCCCGTCGTACCCGAGGTGTAGATGATCACCGCCGGATCATCGTCTGCTCTGTTGGCCACCTCGTCGAATGGCTCGGCAGCTCCCACCAGCTGCTCGAACTCCCCAGGCTTAACGATCACGGCCTCCGCTCCAGCCTGCTCGCTTCCAACCGTCGCCGGATCGGCGAACTGGTGCCACCCGATCATCACCTCGGCGTCGGAATCTGACAGGTGGTAGGCGACCTCCTTCTCCTTGAGCAGCGGGTTCATCGGCACCACGATGGCCCCCAGCCTGAGCGCCCCGAAGTAGACGATGGGGAAATAGGGCACGTTCGGCAGCTGCATCCCCACCCGGTCGCCCTCGCGCACGCCCTTCTCGCGCAGGAACCCGGCCGCTCGTGCCGTGGCGGCGTCGAGCACCCCGTAGCTCATCACGATGTCGTCGAGCTTGACGGCCGGGTGCTCGGGATCTTCCGCCGCAGCGGCGGGAACCTTCTCCGCGAAATTCGTCATCTAAATCTCCTCCTTCTGAAGCTGATTGTCCTCAGCGCGCGCAGTCATAGCTTCCCTGGCTCTGTGCGCGCAATGCACGATCTCGTCGATCACCGAGTCCCACAGCGCGGGCGGCAGATCGTGGGCCATCCCAGGGATCATGACAAGGCGCGCTCCGGGGATCGCGGATGCGGTCGCGCGTCCGCCGGAGCGCGACACGAGGTGGTCGTCGTCGCCATGGATCACGGTCGTGGGCACCGAGATCCGCGCCAGCAGCGGCGTGCGGTCCTCGGTCGTGACGATCGCGGCCAGCTGCCGGGCCGCCCCCGCCGGGTGCACGCCCCGTTCGTAGCAGCGCTCGGCTACCGCACGCAACCGATCCTCGCCTGGCGGGTAGCGCCGGGAGCCGATGGCCTTGAAGGTGGCGATGAAGTCAGTTACGTACTGCTGCCGGTCGCGCGGCCGCCGACGGAGGAGCAGGGGCAGCAGCGCGGGGTGCGGCCTGCCCACGCGACGGTTGCCAGTGGTGGACATGATCGAGACTAAAGACAGAACGCGCTCGGGATCATTGATCGCGGTCAGCTGGGCGATCATCCCGCCCATCGAGACGCCGACCACGTGCGCCGCTCCAACGCCGAGATGGCCGAGCAGCCCCGCGGCGTCGGCCGCCATGTCCGCTAGCGAGTAGGCGGCGCCGCGCCGGTCGCGCAGCAGGAGCTGTCGCCTGGTGGGGACCGGGGAATCGCGCATGATCGTCGAGCGGCCGACGTCGCGGTTATCGAACCGGATCACCCAGAAGCCTCGAGACGCGAGCTTCTCGCAGAACTCGTCCTCCCATAACACCATCTGCGAGGAGAGGCCCATCACCAGCAGCAGCGACGGCAGCGCCTTCTGGCCGAAGGTCTCGTAGCAGAGCCTGATCGCACCGACCTGTGCGAACTGCTCGCCGGAGCTGGTGCTGGCTTCGCTCACCTCTCCATCCGGTTCGCTCACGCGGCTCGACCGAGCGCGTTCAGCTAGCGAGAGTGGCGTCGAGGGTCATGTCACCAACGCCGGCCAGCGCCCGCGACACAGGGCACCCCTCTTTGGCCTGACCCGCGTATTGATCGAACTGCTCCTGGTCGATGCCTGGCACACGTCCCTCCGTCACCAGGTCGATCCGGGCGATCGTGGGCTGGCCGTCGATGTTGCGCAGATGCACTTTTGCCGTCGTGGTGACCGACTCGGGCTGATGCCCGGCCTCACTGAGGATGTTGCTCAGCGCCATCGAGAAGCACCCGGCGTGGGCGGCAGCGATCAGCTCCTCGGGATTGGTGCCCGGTCCCTCCTCGAAGCGGCTGGCGAACGAATAGTTCCCTCCTTCGAACAGCCCGCTGGCCACCGACACCGTCCCGGATCCGCTCGTGCAGATCCCCACGCCACTCCGCCGTTCCGTCGCGCGTCGCCATCTCGCTCTGCCTCCTTCTCGGTGGGACTCTGCCCCACGATCCTATAGAGCGAGGTTCCCGGGGGCTCCGCGCAGGGCGGGGGCAGGGTCGCGCGGACCCGCGACGGGCGGCGACGGCCTATGCCTGCACCGGCGCGGCCTCTGCGTTTGACATCTCAACGTGCGCGCGGCTATCCCGGCTGCGGATCAGGAACAGCGCCGCCAGGAAGCCAAGCGCTGCGATGACCGCCCCGCCGAGGAACGCGCTCTGGAATCCGTCGGTGAGGGCCTTCGAAAGCGATGAGGAGCCGCCAGCCATGACGTCGTGCGTTCGCGTGGTGGCGATGGTCGAGAGCACCGCCAGGCCGAGTGCCCCGCCGATCTGCTGCGAGGTGTTGATGAGCCCGCTGGCGATCCCCTGTTCCTGGTCCTTGACGCCGGAAACGGCCGCGATCGTGGAGGTGACGAAGCCGAATCCGAGCCCCATGGCCGCGAGCAGCGAGGGGCCGAGGATGTCGCTGATGAAGCCACCACCCACGGACACCCGGCTGAACCAGAGGAGACCCACCGCCACGAACGCCATCCCCGCCGCGAGGATCGGCTTGAAGCCGAACCTGGTTACGAACTGGCCGCCGACGCCGGCGGCGAAGATGATCGTCAGCGCCAGCGGCAGGTACGAGAGTCCGGCGTGGATCGGGCTGTAGTGGAGTACCTGCTGCATGTACAGGGAGATGAAGAAGAACATCGAGAACAGCGAAGCCCCCAGCAGTAGGCCGACGACATTGGCGCCGGTCAGGGTTCTCAGCCGGAAGATGCGGAAGGGAACCAGTGGCGCCCTCGAACGCAGCTCGATCACGATGAACACACCGATCAGGGCGACCGAGGCCAGCAGCAGGCTGATGGTCTTCGTGGAGCTCCATCCTGCGCTGCTGGCGTCGAGCAGCGCGTAGGCCAGCAGCGACAGCCCCGCGGTGACGCTCACCGCTCCGGCGGCGTCGAAGTGACGCGTCGTTGACTCCGAGCGGCTCTCGGGGATCAGACCCGGCGTCAGGGCAAGGGCGATCAGCGATACGGGTACGTTGACCCAAAGCACCCATTCCCATCCCAGTCCGTCGGTGAGGATGCCGCCGAGGAGCACGCCGGCCGCGCCCGCCGAACCCGCGACCGCGCCCCAGGCGCCAAGGGCCTTGTTCCGTTCCGCTCCATCCTTGAACAGGTTGGTCACGATCGATAGCGCCGATGGTGAGATGATCGCGGCGCCCAAGCCCTGCGCCGCGCGGGCGGCGATTAGCTGGCCTTGGTTGGCTGCGAACCCGGCGGCCAGCGATGCGACCGCTACGAGCGCCAGGCCCGCCATGAAGACGCGGCGTCGCCCGAGGAGGTCCGCGGCGCGCCCCCCGAGGAGCAAAAAGCCGCCGAACGCAATCACATACGCGTTTACCACCCAGGGAAGGTTCTGCTCGGAGAAATGGAGCCCCCTGCCGATGCTCGGCAGGGCGACGTTCACGATGGACGCGTCGAGGACCACGACGAACTGGGCTACGCAGAGCAGGATCAACGCTGTCCAGCGGCGGTCTAGATAGTTCTTTGCGCTCGTCACTGCCCGGCTCCTTTCGATTTAGCTCTTCGCCTACTTGCCCCTACGACGAACAGAAAGACCGCGATGGGACAACCTGCGCCGATAAGTTCGGTATGCTCTATCGGAACCTGATATCCGGTTCCGGTTAGGTACTATACGGAATCATGGTTCCGTTTGCAACTGCAGCCGACAAGGTCCTTCGAACAGGATCGACGGAACGGAGCGAGACTCAATGACGACGGTCACAGAGCAGAAAAGGCCCGTTTCGGACAAGGAGCCCCATAAGGCGCTGCGGGTCGATGCCCGGCGAAACCGACAAGCCGTAATCGTGGCAGCGAAGAAGCTATTCGCCGACCAGGGGCTGGACGCGCAGATGCCCGACATTGCCAGCGTCGCCAAGGTTGGAGTAGGGACCGTCTACCGGCATTTCCGGACCAAGGACGAGCTGATCGCGGCCTTGGTCGCCGAGCGCTTCGAGCGTTTCGCCGAAAAGGCACGTGAGGGCCTCGAGATGGAGGACGCTTGGCAGGGGATCGCCGAGTTCATCCGCTTCGCGGCCCAGGTCCAGGCCGATGACCGCGGGCTGTGCGAGGTGATGGGATCGCGGCCCGAGGTCATGGACACCGCGGCGCGCGCCGCTGGGCTGCCGGAGCTGTGCGACCGGCTCGTCGAGCGGGCGCAGCGCTCAGGTCAGCTGCGGCGGGATCTGGTCTGGGAGGACATTCCGATGGTCGCCTGTGGCCTCGGATCGATCACCCAGACCACTGTGGGTCCGGCCGTGGGCCGGTGGCCGCGGCTTCTGGAGATCATCCTCGACGGCCTGCGAGCCCCCGGCAGCGGAACGCTGCCGCGCGTGCTCTGACGACGCCGACGCGGAAGCTATTTCTCGCTCAGCTCGAGGACCGCCAGGAACGCCTCCTGCGGCACTTCGATCCGGCCGACCTGCTTCATCCGCTGCTTACCGCGCTTCTGTTGCTCAAGCAGCTTGCGCTTGCGGGTGATGTCGCCGCCGTAGCACTTTGCCGTGACGTCCTTGCGGTAGGCCTTGATCGTCTCTCGGGCGACGATCCGGGAGCCGATCGCGGCCTGAATCGGCACGTCGTACTGCTGACGGGGGATCTTCTCGCGCAGCTTCTCGACCATCGTGCGACCGGCCTGGTAGGCCTTGGAGCGGTGAACGAGCATCGACAAGGCATCGACCGGAGCGCCGGCCAGCAGGATGTCCAACTTCACGAGGTCCGACTCGCGCATTCCGATCAGCTCGTAGTCCAGCGAGGCGTACCCTCGGGAGCGCGATTTGAGCTGGTCGAAGAAGTCGAGCACGATCTCCGCCAGGGGCAGGTCGTAGGTCAGCTGCACGCGCTCGGCTGAGAGAAAGTGGATGCCCTGGTGGGACCCGCGGCGATCCTGGCACAGTTCCATGATGGGCCCCACGTACTCCTTCGGCGTGAGGATCTGCGCCCGGATGTAGGGCTCCCGTATGGCCGCGACCCGGGCAGCCTCCGGCATGTCGTTTGGCGAGTGAACTTCGACCACGCCGCCGTCTGTGAGCGTGACCTCGTACTCCACGCTCGGCATCGTCGCCAGGAGCTCGAGGTCGTACTCGCGCTCGAGGCGCTCCCGCACGATGTCCATGTGAAGCAGGCCCAGAAAGCCGCAGCGAAACCCAAACCCCAGGGCGTCCGAGGTCTCGGGCTCCCACGACAAGGCGGCGTCGTTCAGCGACAGCTTCTCGAGCGCATCGCGCAGGTCGGGGTAATCGTCGGAGTCGACGGGAAACAGCCCGCAGAACACCATCGGCTTGACCTCCCGATAGCCGGGGAGCGGCTCCGATGCAGATCCCGCCCGCCCTGCCTTGGTGGTGAGCGTGTCGCCGACCCGAAGCCTGGTCACGTCCTTGAGGCCCGTAATCAGGTATCCCACTTCACCCGCGTGTAACTCATCGGCGGAGGTCATCTGCGGTGTGAAGAACCCGATGTCGTCGATGTCGGCCTCCGTGCCGGCCTGCATGGCGCGGATCGCGTCCCCCTTGGAGAACGTGCCATCGACCACTCGGATGTAGGCGACCACACCGCGGTACTGGTCGAACTCGGAGTCGAAGATCAGAGCTCTCGGCGGGCCGTCGGGGTCCCCCTGCGGCGGCGGGACGCGTGCGATCAGCTCATCGAGGATCTCCTGGACCCCCTGGCCTGTCTTGGCGCTGATCCTGCGCACGCTGTCGGCCGGCTCCCCGAGCAGGTCGGCGACCTCGGCCGCGACGCGATCAGGCTCCGCGCCGGGCAGATCGACCTTGTTCAGGCAGGGGATCAGCTCCAGCCCCGACTCCACCGCCAGATACGTGTTGGCGACCGTCTGCGCCTCCACTCCCTGCGAGGCGTCAACCACCAGCAGAGCGCCCTCGCACGCCTGAAGCGAGCGCGACACCTCGTAGGTGAAGTCAACGTGTCCGGGGGTGTCGATCAGGTGCAACTGGTAGGTCTGGCCGTCGCGCGGCGAGGAGTAGAACACCCGGACGGCTTGGGCCTTGATCGTGATTCCACGTTCGCGCTCGAGCTCCATCGAGTCGAGCACCTGGGCGCGCATCGCGCGTGGACCGACCGTGTGCGTCAGCTCCAGGATGCGATCAGCGAGCGTCGACTTGCCGTGGTCGATGTGGGCGATGATCGAGAAGTTGCGGATGTGGGCCTGATCGGCCATGTCGATGAAGGGTATTTCGCGCCGCCGGTCAGGCCGGACGACCGCGCAGCCGCCCCAGCACCAGCTCCTCGATTTGCTGCGCCTCGGGGATCCGCATCAGCAGCACGATCTTCGCGTACAGCGCGACGGCGACCCCGATCCCGAGCCCTACGGAGATCAGCTGGGCGATGAGCGACGTGCCCACGATGCTGTTCGCCACCACCCATACCCCCCGGGCGACGGCGGCCATCAGGGCGGAGGCGGCCAGGATCCGCAGGGTGATCATCAACGTCTGCCTGCCCTCGAGGCGGCCCCCGAGCCCCAACCGCAGCCGATCGAGCTCAAGCCAGGTCATGACCGCGTTGGCCACCGCAGTCCCGATGACCAGCCCGGCTATCCCCAACGGCTTGTAGAGGACGACGCTGACGATGATGTCGACGACCATGTTGACCGCCGCCAGCCCGGTCGGAATCCACGGCCGCCTCACGGCGAAGAAGCTCCGGGTGAGTAGCAAGTTGATGCCGCTGAACGGCAGGCTGACCGCGAACCAGAACAGCGCCACCGAGACGTAATGGGTAGACAGGGAGGTGAACTCGCCCCGCTGGTAGACGAGCCGCACGATCGGCGTCGTAAGCACCATCAGCAGGGCGGCGGACGGGATCAGCAGGAGATTGATCTGGCGCATTCCGATCCCGACTGCGCGGCGCATGCCGGCCGCATCCTCACGGTTCGCCAGCCGGCTCAGCGTCGGGAACAGGACGGTGGCGACGGCGACGCTAAAAATGCCCTGCGGCAGCATGTAGATCCGGAACGCGTTGTCGATCGCTCGCGGTGCCGCGCTGTTGACAAGCGAGCCGAACGTGGAGTTCAGGAGCTGATCCAGGTTGACGATGCCCAGCCCGATCGTCACCGGGAGCATCAGGATGAACACTTGCCGCACGCGCGGGTCGTGCCAGTCAATCGTGAACTGCAAGCGGAAGTCGATCCGCCTCAGCGCGGAGGCGACCATCAGAAACTGAACGACCGTCGCCACCAGCCAGGCGATCGCGTAGGCGTAGATGCCGAGGTTGCCCTTGGTGTAGAACGTGGGACGGAGCGCGACCAGCAGCACCAGGATCACCAGGTTCCAAACGGCGGGGGCGATCGCCGGGATCGTGAACTGGTCGAAGGATTGGAGGATCCCGACGATCAGGCCGGTTAGCCCCAGCAGGAGCACGACCGGGAACAGCACCCGCGCGAGACCGACCGTGAGCGCGTTGGTCGCCGCGTTGAAGTGGCCCGTGAACAGGGGCATGATCACCCCGGCCGCCAGGATCAGCACGACCGTGATCGCGCCCAGAACGATCAGGATGAGCCAAAACAAAGTCGACGCGAGCCTGACCGCGTCGCGCTTGCGGCCCTGCTGGAGCAGGTCGGTGAACACGGGGACGAACGCCGCCGACAGCGCCGCCTGGGCGAACAGATTCGCGACCAGGTTCGGGATTTGGTAGGCGATCGTGAACGCCGAACCCGCGGCCGAGGTGCCGAAGAAGCTCGCGGCGACGATCTCGCGGACCAGTCCCGCGACCCGCGAGACCGCCGTCGCCACAGAGAAGATCGCTGTGCTGACGGCTAGCCGACGCCGCGGCCGTGCGGCCGTCGGGATCCCCGACGGCGGATCCGAGACAATGGTCTCATCCGACACGAGCGCGCTATAGTACGCGCGCGCCGCGGCACTTCTGCCGCGGCTTTGCTCTGTCGTAACCCATGGCCAATATCCATTCCCAGAAGAAGCGGATCCTGCGAGCCGAGCGCGAGCGGCTCGAAAACCGGCGCTACACGTCGAGGATCAAGACGTACTTCCGCCGCCTGGAGCGGGCGGTCGAGACGGGGGATCAGACCGCGGCAGACGACGAGCACCGAGCGCTCGTGCAGACGATCGACAAGGCCGTCAAGCGCGGGGCGCTGCACCGCAACACCGGCGCCCGTAAGAAGTCGCGCGCGGCGCGGGTGCGGCGGGGCGCAGGCGAGCAGTAGCCGCTCGCAACCGGGCTTGCGCGCCCGTCGCGCGTCTCCCTCGATCGCTACCTTGTGCCCGGCGTGGACTGACCAGGCGGCCGCGCAGCGCGACCAGACCGCCGCGCAGCGCGATGAGGCTGCCGCGCAGCGCGATGAGGCGGCCGCGCAGCGCGACCAGGCGGCCAAGGACCTAGAGCGGGTGGCCGGCGAGCGCGACGAGCTCGCCCGCGCAAACGAGCAACTAAGGCATCAATACCGACGGAGGCGGTCACAAGCTGCGCCGTAGCGATGGGGATGCGCAACGCCGCGCCCCCGTCCTCGACTGAGCGGCGCCACGCACACCGGCTGGCGGTGGCGATCGCCGTCAGCTCACTGCTGATGGTGGCCATTGTGGTCATCGTCATCCTGAGCTCGCACTAGTCGCTCGAGGCGTCGTCGCCCGCGATCCTGCCGATCGCGAGCAGCATGGCCGTGTCCTCGCTGGCCGCGCCGGGGCCTCCGCCGCGAGAGGCCATCTCGAGATCAGCCAGCTGCTCGAGCGCGCGCCGAAGCCGATCGGCCCCCGCGAGTCGTGCGTCGGCGATCAACCTGTCGGCAGCCCGTGATGGCATCCGGAGCCCGCGCTTGATCTGGGAGGCAGGCTCCCCGCGGTCGAGGGCCTGCGCTACTTCCAGCGCTGTGCGCACCCGCTGTGTCATCCAGTACTGGAGGCTGGTGACCCGCTCCCCCTGGGCGCGGAGCGCCAGAAAAAGCCTGATGGCGGCGGCTTCGTCGGATCCTACGAGGGCGTCCGCCAGCGCCCATACCTTGCGCTCGGCAGATGGTGCCGTGAGCTCGTCGATCTCCTCGGGACCAATGGGGCGCCGGTCGCCGAACCCGAGCGCGAGCTTTTCGAGCTCGCGCAGCAGGCGCTGCTGGCGATCGCCCACATGCTCTACCAGCGCACGCGCGGAGTCACGATCGAGGGCAACGCCGAGCTCGGCGGCATGCTCCGAAACCCACTTCGGAAGCTCCCAAGGTTTGACTCCATTCTCAGCCGAGATATCGCCGCCCGTCGCGCGCACAAGGTCGTGCAGGCGTGCCGGCGCCTTGAGCTTCCCGTCCTCCCGCGCGAAGAAGGCGATCGTCGTATCGGGAGGGACCGGCGTCATGGCGGTCTCCAGCTCGTCCAGCTCCCGATCCCTCCACCGCTCCGCGCCGTCCACGACGATGAACCGGTGCCCAATCGCGAACGTCATCGTGCTGAGCGCCGCGACGGCGGCCTCGGGCGTGGCCCGCTCGCCCTCGAGCACCTCTACCCCCTGGGCCCCAGCGGACTCCTCCGCCAGGGCGCGAAGTCGAGCTCGGCGCTCGGCGATCCGGCCGTGGTCATCGCCGTGGATCAGGTAGGCCGGCTTGAACTTGGGCACTCTCTTAGCGGACTACGACGTTGACGAGCTTGTCGGGGACGACGACGACTTTCGACACCTCGCGGCCGTTGAGGTGCGACTTGACTCCGCGGGTGGCCAGGCACAGCCGCTCGAGCTCTTCCCGCGGAGCACCGCTCGGCGCCGTGACCCGGTCGCGAACGCGTCCGTTGACCTGGCAGACCAGCTCGAACGTCTCGGCTAGAAGCATCGCCGGATCGGCCGTCGGCCATTCCTCCTCCCACACCCTCCGTCCGCTGAGCAGCTCGTACACCTCGGCGCCGAGGTGGGGAGCGAACGGGAACACCAGCGACGCGGCGGTTGCAGTTGCGAACCGCCGGGCTTCGGCATCGGCATCGGCGTGCCGGTAGATCTCGTTGACCAGCTCCATGATCGCCGCGATCGCGGTGTTGAACGCGAACCGCTCCGCGATGTCGGTGGTCACCTTGTCGATCGCCCAGTTCGCCTTGCGGACCAGGATCAGTGCGCCACCCTCGGGCTCGGTCGGCTGCTCGATGCCACCGGGAACGGCCGCTAGCTCGCTGCCCAACCGCCACAGCCGCGCAAGGAACTTGTGCACTCCCTCGACGCCGGCGTCCGACCAGGCCGCGTCCTGGTCGAGAGGGCCCATGAATAGCACGTACGTTCTGGCGGCGTCCGCCCCCAACCGCTCGACAATCGAGGCGGGCTCGACGACATTGCCCTTTGAGCTGGACATCTTGTTGCCGTCGGGCCCCAGGATCATCCCCTGCGTGAACAGCGCTTGGAACGGCTCCTGGACGTCGAGCAGCTCCATGTCGGCGAAGGCCTTGACGAAGAACCGGGCGTACATCAGATGCAGGATCGCGTGCTCGACGCCGCCGATGTACTGGTCGACCGGCATCCACATCTCGAGCACGCCGCGGTCCCACGGGGCGTGATCGTTGCGAGCGTCGCAGTAGCGCAGGAAGTACCAGCTGGAGTCGACGAAGGTGTCCATCGTGTCCGTCTCGCGCCGCGCCTCCCCGCCGCATTGCGGGCAGCTCGTCCTGACCCAGTCCTCGGCCGCCGCGAGCGGAGAGCGGCCCTTGGGCTGGTAGTCGTCTACGTCGGGAAGCTCCACCGGCAGGTCCTCGTCCGGAACGGCGACGACGCCGCAGCGCTCGCAGTACACGATCGGTATCGGGCAGCCCCAGTAGCGCTGGCGCGAGACGAGCCAATCGCGGAGCTTGTAGCTGACCGAGGGATGACCTTTCCCCTCGCGGTCGAGCCAGGCCACGATCGCCTCTTTGCCCTCGACGGCGCTCATCCCGGTGAATTGGTCGGAATTGACGAGCCGCTCGTTCTCGGAGTGGGCGACGAATGCCTCTTCCCCCTCGACCTCACCCTCGGCCGGCGCCACCACCTGGCGGATCTCGAGGCCGAACGCCTTCGCGAAGTCGTAGTCGCGCTGGTCGTGCGCCGGCACGGCCATGATCGCGCCCGTCCCGTACTCCATCAGCACGTAATCGGCCACGAACATCGGAATCCGCTCACCGTTGACGGGATTGGTCACCGTACGTCCCAGCGGTACCCCCGTCTTCGGCTTCTCGGCCGCTCCGCGGACCTCGGATGACTCGGTCAGCGCATGGTTGACGTACTCGTGCACCTCTCGCTCGTGCTCGGTGCCCGCCGCCAGCCTGAAGACGTCCGGATGCTCGGGCGCCATGACGAAGAAGGTCGCGCCGAACAGCGTGTCCGGCCGGGTGGTGAACACCGGGTAGTCGATGCCGAGCTCCTCGCAGCGGAACGTGACCTCGGCCCCTTCGCTTCGCCCGATCCAGTTGCGCTGCATGGCCTTGACATATTCGGGCCAGTCGATCAGCTCGAGGTCATCCAGCAGGCGGTCGGCGAAGTCGGTGATCCTGAAGAACCACTGCTCGAGCTGGCGCGCCTCGACTTCGTGGCCGCAGCGCTCGCAGCGACCGTCGATCACCTGCTCGTTGGCGAGCACGGTCTGGTCGTTTGGGCACCACTTGACGGCCGCCTCCTTGCGGTACGCGAGGTCGCGCTCGTAGAGGCGCAGGAACAGCCACTGCGTCCAGCGGTAATAGGACGGTTCGTTCGTCGAGAGCTCGCGACTCCAGTCGATCGAGATCCCCCAGCGATGAAACCAGTGCCGGTAAGCGGTGATCGAGCGCTCCGTCGCCTCGCGAGGAGGGATCCCCGTCTTGATCGCGTTGTTCTCAGCGGGCAGACCGAACGCGTCGTAGCCCATCGGGTGAAGCACTCTGCGCCCGATGCGGCGGTTGAAGTGCGCGATCGCGTCCCCCAGCGCGTAGTTCTTCAGATGCCCGACGTGAGGTTCGCCGCTTGGGTAGGGCAGCATCTCGAGCACGTAGCACTTCTCCAGCTCGCCGTCCCCCGAGCGGCCCCAGTCGTTCGAGACCTCCCAGGTGCGCTCGCTCTCCCAGACGCCCTGCCATTTGGGCTCAATTACGGCAGGGTTGTAACGGTTCTCGACCATTGACTTTTCAGGTTATCGTCGCTCTAGCTGACTACGATGACGCTGGTGACGAGCGATCCTCCTGCCGCTTCGACCGCCGCTGACCAGGTCGCTTCCGTCCTAGAGGCCGCCGAGCAAGCGGCCGAGCAGCTGCGGGCCGAAGCCGAGGAGCGGCTCCGCAACCGGGTCGAGGAAGGCGAGCGCGCCGCCGAGCTGCGGGTCAGCGCGGCCGAGGCGGAGGCCGCCGAGATCTTGGCCGCCGCGCGCGATGAGTCGTCCTCGAGCGTGGCTTCAGCGCGCGAGGAAGCGTCCCGGACTCTCGCCAAGTCCCGTGATGAGGCGGCGCGGCTCCGCGACCAGGCTGCGGCGGAAGCGAAGCGCATGCGGGACGAGGCCGAGAAGGAGGCGAAGCGGATCGTCTCCGAGGCGGGCACCAGGGGACTCGAGGCGGTGGGCCATGCCGAGAGCGAGGCGGAGCGCTTGCGGGCGGAGGGCACGAAGAACCACGAAGAGGCTGCCTGGCGAGCGACAGACCTGATGCGCGCCGCCGAGCAAACCGCCGCCGAGATCGACATCGAAGGCAACCAGATCGTCCGGGACCTACGCGAGCTCGGAGATTCCCTGCGCGCCAACGCCGAGCGCCTGCTCAAGGACGTGCAGGCGATCCATTCGCGGATGATGGGTCAGATCGAGCGGATTGAGTCCGCTGCGCGCGAGGCGCCGGGGCGAGGCCGGCCACGCGGCGACACGGATTCCACCGCGGCGGCGGAGGAGCCGACGCGCCCACGACGCACAGCCGCGGCGGCTCCTCCCCCGGACGAAGACGAGCTCGACGTGCCCGAGTTTTTGCCGCCGGGATAGGGGCTTTTCGGCGGGCGGTTCCGTCCGGGGCGTGTGCGAACATCTGTTCGTGGGACATACAGAACATCAAGGGAGCCGTCGCTGAGCAGGAGATCCAGTCCTCGCCGCGATCCGAAGCTCGGATGTCCCGGTGCTTAAGCCGGTCGGTGAGCATAGCCCGCGCGATCTCGCGCTTGATATCGGAGGTCGGATCTGTGGCGCGTCCAGGTCAAGTGGGGGCCGACTGAGCAAAGCGAGGGATGTCGTGATCGTGTACCACGTCGACGATGCAGGCACACGCCGCACGGATACGTCCGAACCACATACACACGAACAAGAAGTCGATCTCTATCGCGCGTTTACTGTGCGGCGACTCGATCGGTGCTTTCTTCTGCCCGCTATCGCTCGCTGCCAGGCAAATACGCGCTCCAGCTCCGGCTAACGCCCGCGCGGAACGGCCAGCGGGCATGCATTAACCTTGCTGATGACTTCGATTTCGAAGGGGCTATAGCTCAGCTGGGAGAGCGCGGCATGGCAGTGCCGGAGGTCGCGGGTTCGAGTCCCGCTAGCTCCACTCCTCAGGATCGCGCACCGACCGCCGTCGGATGCGACTCGTTCCGCGACCATTTGGGCTACTGGCTCGACCGCGCTGTGCGGGGCGAGCACTTCCTGATTACGCGCCGCGGCAAACCGCTCGCCAAGCTTGTCCCGGCCGGCAGGCCCATGACCCTCTGGCCGATAGCTGCGTAGGTCGGCCGCCGGCAACCACCGGCGGCGCCGTCCGCTCCCTTATATCACCGACTGGTATAATACCGCCTGGTGACATCCCGAAACCCCTACCGCTTCGGAGCCCCCGTCGAGAGCGCCTGCTTTTGCGATCGCGAAACGAGCTGGACGCTCTGGTCCGGCGGCTGCAGGACGGGATCCACGTCATCGTCCTCTCCCCCAGGCGGTATGGCAAGACGTCACTCGTCCAGGAGGCGCTGCGAAGGTTCCGCGCCGGTGGTGGGCGGGCTGGTTACGCCGACCTGATCCGCGCCACCAGCGAGCACGAGGTTGCGACGGAGATCCTGACCGCGACCGTGAACGGGGTCCTGCGGCGGGGTCGTCGTGCGGCCCGAACTCTGGAGCAGGTGCTCGCCAGTCTCCGCTTGACACCAAGCGTCAGCGTCACCGCGGAAGGGGCGGTGTCCTTTGCATTCGAGCCCGCGGTCGCGCGCCGAGCGTGGCAGCAGATCCTCGATGACGCCCTCGACCTACTGGCCGACGCCGCGAAACAGGGACCGGTCGGGCTGGCGCTCGATGAGTTCCAGCAGGTCGCGGAAGTCGGCGCCGGCATCGGCGGGGCGTTCAAGGCCGCCGCGGATCGCCTGACCAATGTCTCGCTCGTGTTCGCGGGCTCTCACCAGTCGGTGATGGAACGGCTCACCCGCACGCGCGGAGCACCGCTGTACGGGATGGGAGAGGTCGTCAGCCTTGGCATCGTCCCCCGCGAGGAGATGGTCGACTACCTGAGGCGGCGAGCCCGCGCCGGGGGCAAGCGGCTCACGAAGGCCGTCGCCGAGGAGCTCTTCGACCGCGCCGGTGGAATCCCCAACGACGTCCAGTGGCTTGCCCACGCCGCGTTCGAGCACGCGGCGACGGAAGCGATCGACGAGCAGGCCATCAGCGCCGGGCTCGACGCGATCGTCGGCCGTCAATCTTCGAGCTTCGCCGAACGCTTCGAGACGCTGGCCCCCTCCCAGCGGCGAACGTTGAGAGCCCTGGCGGAGTCGCCGACCGAGCACGTCTACAGCCGCCAGTTCCTCAACCAGGTGGACGTCGCCAACGCCAACGCCGTCCGCAAAGCGCTGGCGGCGCTGGCCGCCGCAGAGCTGGTCGAGCGGGCCGACGGCGCCTGGCGTCTGACGAACCCGTTTCTGCGGGCCTGGCTCCGGCGGGGGTGAAGTCAGGAACCTTCTCTCGCCGCCTCCAGCGCCGCTGGCGGAGCGAGTGATGGATCGCGTCTGACGGCCTCGAGCGCCCGGTCCGCCAGCTCGACCGCCTCCGCCCCGCTGACGCTCTCGTCCCGCAGGGCTAGTGCGAGCAGCACCTGGTGGAACAGCTCGGGGCTCTGCGTATCGGGCGGAGGCCCGGCCGGCGGCAGCGACCGCAGTCGCTCGAGCAGCCGCCCTGCGTTGGACCCACCGCCGAACAGCCGCCCGGGATGGCGGTCCGGAATCGTCACCGCTATCGCGCCACTCCCGGGATCGACGACCGCGATCTTGCTCCGTAGCCCCGAGCGCTCGAGCGCCAGGCGGTAGCCCGAGAGCCGCAACAGACCAAGCTGGGCGGCCAGTTGCGTGAACGCAGCCAGCTCTGCCTCCTCGCGCAAGCGGCGGCAGTGAAGCGAGATCTGGGTGCCGGCGTCCGGCAACGCGGGGTCGGGGTCCGGCGCGACCAGCAAGAAAGCCTGCGGGCCTAGCCTGCCGGCGCCGACTCCAGCGACGTCCACCAGGAGCTGGTAGCCGCCGAGCCCCAACGCCCCGACGATGCCCGCTGGCAGCGGGTTGGCGGCCAGATGGCCAGTGGCGAACCCGGACCGTGGTTCCGGATGATCCGGTACGGACATCAATCAGCCACTGAACGGCCCGGAACGGTCGTCATTGGTCGAGCACGCCGCGCACGATCCCGCCGATGACACCGCCCGCTCCCTCGCGCTGGGCATTGCCCCCGGCACCCTCCTCCACGGACGGATGGAAGTACGCACTCTGGAGGCCGACCCGGCCTGGCCCCGTAAAGCGGTTGAAGACCAGGTTGCCGGCGCCGCTCAACATTCCGGTCTTGAACCCGTACACCTCCTGGGTCATCTCCACGGAGTGATCCCGAAAGATCCAACCGCCCGGCTCGATGTCGATCGTCTCGCCCGCGTCGAGCTGCTTCTCGAACACGTTGCCGTAGCCGTGGACCCAGACCACGCCCTCCTGGTCGCCGGCCATGAAGTGATCGACCCAGAAGCCGCCGCCGTAGAGCATGTTCGCGAACCCCTTGATCCGGCTGTAGTCGTACTCCACTCCACCGGTGGCGGCCAGGAACTGGTGCTCGCGCACGACAATGCTTTCGCCCGGCGGAAGGTGGAGCGCCACGATATGGCCCGGGGCGTCGCGGCTGAACGCCATCTCCCCGGCCGACTGGGCTTCGAGCATCAGCAGCGGCATGCCGCCGAACATCCGCCGCTTCAACCCCTTCTTGAGCGGGTGCAGCCCGATCTGCATGTTGGGGTACTTCCAGAGCAGGACGTGGTGCTCGAAGTAGACCGGCACCCGCCCGTCGAGGGCCATGTGCAGGACGGGAACGAGCTCCCCCTCCAGCCGATAGTTGAGTCCGGGGGCGGTTCCTTGGGTGATCTGCGTGGGGAGGATCTGCGGTGCGGCGGGCATGACGGTTCGCTTTCGCTCGTTGGTCTGGCGGCACGGTACCGCGATAATCACTGACCAGTGTCGACGATCTATGTGACTGGTCATCGCAATCCCGACACAGACGCGATTGCCTCGGCAATTGGCTACGCCGAACTGAAGGCCCGCTTAGATCGCAACAACGACTACGTCCCGGTACGGCTCGGTCCCTGCAATCCCCAGACCACGTGGCTGCTTGAGCGAAGCGGCGTGGAGGCGCCGCAGTTGTTGCCGCACGTGATGCTGCGCGTCTGCGACGTCATGCAGCTGAGCTTCCCGGTGGCTCGCCACAATGACCCGATCCGCGCCGCCGGCCTGGCGATGGCGCGCGCCACCCTCGACCTGGTGCCCATCGTCGACGATGACGGAGCGCTGGCCGGCGTGGTTACAGAGCGCGAGCTCGCCCGCCGCTTCATCCGCGAGTCGCGCCAGACCTCGACGCTCGAGGACGCGCCCACCCCGGTGCGCGCGATCGCAGACGTTGTGGACGGAGAGCTTCTGACCGGCGAGGACAAGCGGCTGTCGGGAAGGGTCTGGGTGCAGTCCATGGACGTGCGCTCCCAGAGCGGGATCTCCGACGGCGACGCTGTCGTTGTCGGCAACCGGGATGACGCCCAACGCCTGGCCATCGACCTGGGAGCGGCCCTTCTTGTCCTCTCTAACGGGTCGAAGCCAACGGACGAGGTGCTCGAGCTGGCCCGTGAACGTGGGACCGCGATCGTGGTCTCGCCGCTCGACACCTACGTGTCCGGCAGGATGATCACACTCGCCGCGCCCTGCAGCGCGCTGATGGAGAGCGACCCCCTGACGGTGACGCGCGAAGACCTGCTCAGCGACGTCTCCGAGCAGGTCAAGGAGATCCACTACGGGGCCGCTGTCGTGGTCGACTCGACGCGGATGCCCGTAGGCCTGGTGACGCGATCGGACCTGGTTGGCCCCGTCCCCCGTCGCGTGATCCTGGTCGACCACGCCGAGCAGGGCCAGAGCGTCGCCGGCGTGGAGCAGGCGGAGATCATCGAGATCCTCGACCACCACCACATCGGATCGATCGAGACCCGCGTACCGGTTACCGCGACATTCGACCCAGTGGGATCGACGGCCACCCTGGTCGTGGAGCGGTTCCGCCAGAACGGCATGGAGCCAAGCCACGCGACAGCGATGCTGCTGCTGGGGGCGGTCCTGTCGGACACCGTGATCCTTAATTCGCCCACGACCACCGACCGCGACCACGCCGTGACCCAGTACATGGAGCGAGTGCTGGCACTCGACGCCAGCGAGCTCGGACGCGAGATGTTCGAGGCAACTGCCGACGTATCCGAGGTCCCCGCCGAGGAGATCGTCTCCCGCGACGCCAAGGAGTACCAGCTCGTCTCGGGCCAGACGATCTGCATCGCTCAGGTGGAGGTCGTGGGCAAGGCTCTCCTGGACCGACGCCCCGAGCTGCTCGAGGCGATGCGACGCGAACGCGAGAGGCGTCACCTGCACCTCTACGCACTCATGATCACCGACGTGATGTCGAAGGGAACCGACCTGCTCGTCGCTGGTGACGTGGGTGCTGTGGCACGCACATTCGGCGTGGCCGCCGAGGACTCCACGATCGAGCTGCCCGGCGTGATGAGCCGCAAGAAGCAGGTCGCGCCGCGGCTGCTGGGGATGCTCTGAGACGGCGCGGACGGCCGAGCCCGTCCGGCTATACCCCGGCGCCGACCGCCTCGATCGGCGCCTCTCCCCACAGCTGCTCCAGCCGGTAGTACTCGCGGGTGGCTGGGGTGAAAACGTGCACCACCACGTACAGGTAGTCCATCAGCACCCAGCGCGCCTGCGACAGTCCCTCTACACGCTCCGGTAGAAGCCCATGGTGGTTCTTCATCCCGGTATGGATCGCGTCGTGGATGGCCTTCACGTGCCGGTCGGAGCGGCCGCTACAGATGACGAAGTAATCCGTGTAGCCGATGATCCCGCGGAGGTCCAGCTGGACGAGATCGAGGGCCTTGCGGTCGGCAGCCAACGAGGCGATCGCGTGGGCGACCTGCTCTGGACTCAGCGGTACAACCCCTGTTCCGCGATGTAGCCCGCGACCCTGTCGGGCACCAGATAGCGAATCGACTGTCGGGCCCGCACACGCTCGCGTATGAAGGTCGATGACACGCCGATCCGGGGCATGTGGAAAAACCTCGTCCGCTCCCCGCCCCGCAGCCGCGCCAGCGACTGCTCGACCAGCTCCCTCGAGGTGCCCCGGCGCTTGGCGACAGCCACCGTCGCCAGCGATAGGACGCGCTCCGGCTCATGCCAATCCGGCAGCCCCGCCGCGATGTCGCCGCCGAGGATCATGTAGAGGTCGGTGTCAGGGGCACTCGAGTGCAGTAGTGAGAGCGTATCGACCGTGTAGGACGGCCCATCCCGGTCCAGCTCGAGCTCGGAGACCTCGAACCGCGGATCGCCCTCCACCGCCAGGCGGCACAGCTTGAGTCGGTGCTCGGCTCCGGGCTCCTCGTCGACCGGCTTGTGGGGAGGTTGTCGTGCCGGGATCAGGATCACGCGCTCCAGCTCCAGCTGAATGTACGCCTCCTGCGCGCACACCAGGTGACCAAGATGTGGCGGGTTGAACGTGCCGCCCAGGATGCCGATTCGCACGTCAGGGAATGTGGTACCGGCGGTTCACGGTCGGACGTGGCCGTCGCCCTCGACCAGGTACTTGAACGTGCACAGCTCGCGGAGCCCGATCGGCCCTCGGGCGTGGAGCTTCTGGGTTGAGTTGCCGATCTCGGCGCCCATCCCAAATTCCCCGCCGTCGGTGAACCGCGTGGAGGCATTGACATAGACACAGGCGGCGTCCACCCCGAGCTGAAAAGCGCGAGCGGACTCCGTATCGCGGGTGACGATCGCCTCGGAGTGTCCGGAGCCGTGGGCGTTGATGTGCGCGATCGCCTCTTCGACTGAGTCGACGACCCTCACCGCCAGCTCGAGCGCCAGATACTCGGTGTCCCAGTCGGCCTCACTCGCGACGTCGATGGGCAGTCCGGGCACAGCCGCCCGCGCCCTGTCGTCGCCGTGCAAAGTAACGCCGGCATCGTGCAGGGCGGTCAGGGCGCGGCGCAGAAACGGCGTGGCCATGTCGGCGTGAACTAGAAGCGTCTCGATGGCGTTACATACCCCCGGTCGCTGGAGCTTGGCATTGAGCACGATTGCCTTGGCGGCGTCCTGGTCACTCCAGCGGTCGACGTACAGGTGGCAGTTACCCGACGCGGCGTACAGCACTGGAACCGTGGCCACCGCCTTGAGCGACTCCTTCAGCCCCTCGCCACCCCTGGGCACGATCAGATCGACAAGCCCGGTTTGCGTGGCAAGCTCGGCTATGTCCTCGCGCCCGGAGCCGGAGACGAGCCCGAGAGCGTCCTCCGGAAGCCCCACGCTCGCGACGGCGGATGCAGCGAGCCCGGCCAGTACTGCGTTGGAGCGCGAGGCGGCGCTCGAGCCCCTGAGCACGATCGCGTTACCGGCCTTCAGGCAGAGCGCGGCGGCATCGATCGTCACGTTTGGCCGAGCCTCGTACACAACGGCGACCACCCCAAGGGGCACCCGGACCTTGCGGACGTCCAGACCGTTCGGCAGCCGGAAGCCGTCGATTACCTCCCCGGCCGGATCTGGAAGCGCGGCGATCGTCCGCACTCCATCGGCCATCGTGGCGACCCTGCCCTCGTCCAGCCGAAGCTTGTCCAGGAACGCGGAGTTGTAGTCACCGGCGCGCGCCTCCTCGAGATCCTGGGCGTTGGCGTCGAGGATCTCCGGCACATGCTCCTCGACGGCCTGAGCAACGGCCTCCAGCGCGGCGTCCTTGACCCCCGAGCCGAGCGTGGCAAGCGTCTGCGACGCCCGCTTGGCCGCGGCGCAGATCTCCCCGACGGATGCTGCGGTGGTCGCCATCCAGCTAAAGGGTAGCCTCGACGTCCGCCCGGTCGGCGTCGGGTCCGGTTCAGCTGGCCCACGGCGACCGCCGCGCACTCGCGCACCAACGTCACGCTCGCCTGCTCTGGTGGCGGTGCAGCGGCCGGCTGCCAGGGGACGCTATCGCTGACCGTCGGGCGGCCGGTGATCCGTCGCGTTGGTCAGGGGCGCACTGCCGCCGTCGAGACCGTCACGCTCGCCCGCACCAGCTACTCGGTGGCTGCTGGTGCCAGACGCTCGATCGTGGTCCCGCTAACCGACGCGGGAACGCTGGCGCTCCGGGCGGCCCCTGGCCATCAGATGCATGTGCGAGCGACGATCACGCTGACCAACGGCCCAACCTCCGAGCGGACGATCACGCTCCAGCGCCGTCAGCGGCGCTGAGGCGCGGGACTCACGCCAGTACGAAGTAGTCACGGTGAACGGCCTCCTCGCTGGCGCGCGGCAGGAGCTCCCGTACAGCGGGCGACTTGAGGCCGCGAACCCGGCGTAGCTCGCCGGCCGAATAGTTGGAGATCCCCTTGCCGACCACGTCACCGTCGTGCGCGACCTCCACCGCGTCGCCGGCGTCGAAACTCCCGACCACCTCGACGATCCCAACCGGCAGGAGGCTGGTACCCCCTTCCCTCAGGGCCCTAGCCGCGCCGGCGTCCACCACCACTCGGCCGCGGACGGGCTTCGCGTACTTGAGCCACAGCTTGAAGCTCGAGTAGCGCCCCTCTCGGGGCGCAAAGCGGGTCCCGGCAGGTTCGCCGGCCGCGGCTCTGGTGAGCGCGCGGGGCTCGAGGCCGCTGGCGATGATGACCGGGATCCCGGCGGCGGTCGCCATCTCCGCCGCAACCACCTTGGAGCGCATCCCGCCGGATCCCAGGATCGAGGTGGCATGCCCGATCTGAAGCCCTTCCAGCGCCTCCATCTCCTCCACTTCTTCAACCAGCCGTGCGCCCGGGTCGCGGCGGGGATCGGAGGTGAACAGCCCCTCGGCTTCAGTAAGCAGCAGGAGTAGCTCGGCGCCGAGCAGGATAGCCACCTGTGCCGCCAGGAAATCGTTGTCGCCGAACGAGATCTCATCCGTGGTGGTGGTGTCGTTCTCGTTGATCACCGGCAGGACGCGCCATGCCAGCAGCCGTCGCAGCGTCTGGCGGGCGTTCACGTAGTGGGTGCGCGCGCTCATGTCGAAGAACGTGAGCAGTACCTGGGCAGTCGGCACCCCACGCGCCCGAAGGAGCTCGTCGTACACCTGGTAGAGCTTGCCCTGCCCCACCGCGCTCGCCGCCTGAAGCTCGTCCATCGCCCGCGGTCGGAGCGGAAGCTCCATCAGACCCATGCCCCGGGCGATCGCGCCGCTGGTGACCACCACGATGGCCCGTCCGGCGTGATGCAGCTCCGCCAGCTCGTCGCAGATCCGCGCCAGCACGTCCGCGCGCACTTCGCCACGATCATCGGCGACGATGCTCGAGCCGAGTTTGACGACCAGGGAGGACATCGTCGGAGACAGGGTACGGGCGTCGCCTATCAGCCCGGGTCGAGCTCGAACTCGATTCCGGCGATCTCGACATCGTCCCCCGGCTCGAACCCCTGCGCCTCGAGCGCCCGGATGACGCCGATGCTGCGCAAGCGCCGCTCCAGGTGCGCAAGGGCCTCGTCGTTGTCGAGGTCGTAGCGCGCCAACAGCCGCTCGATCCCGGCGCCTGTGACCCTCCAGCTGTGCTCACCAAGACGCTCCACGCTGTATTCCCTGCCCGCCGCAGGCCGGAAGACGCGATGCTCGGCCATGCCATCCGTCCCATGAGGCATGGTCTCTGCGCGCGGCTGGTCGCTCGCGTCGTGCTCCGATTCGAGCGGGACCGTGTCCATCAGGGTTTGCGCGAGCTCGTCCAATCCCAGGCCGGTGACCGACGAGCTCAGCACCACCGGCACCTCTCCTGACAGTCGCCGCGACCATTCCTCGCGAGCGGCGGCCCCGGTCTCGGGGGCGACGAGGTCCGCCTTGGAGAGGGTCAGGATGCGTGGCAGGGCGGCCAGCCGGGGATCATGAAGGCCCAGTTCCTGCTCGACCGTCTCGTAGTTCGCGAGGGGGTCAGATCCGTCGAGCGGGGCCAGGTCCAGCACGTGCACGAGCAGGCGGGTTCGCTCTACGTGGGCGAGGAACTCGTGCCCCAGTCCAGCCCCGGCGCTTGCGCCCTCGATCAAGCCGGGGATGTCGGCGATCACGAGCTGGCGGTCGCCGCGGTCTAGAGTGCCGAGCGCCGGCTCGAGGGTCGTGAACGGGTAGTCCGCGACCTTCGGATGGGCCCGCGTCAGCCGAGCCAGCAGCGAGGACTTGCCCGCGTTCGGCAGTCCAACCAGTCCGACGTCGGCTAGGAGCTTCAGGCGCAGCGTCAGCCAGGACTCGTCGCCCGGAAGGCCGCGCTCCGCGAAGCGCGGCGTCTGCTGGGTGGGTCCTGCGAAGTGCTTGTTCCCCCGCCCCCCTGGTCCCCCGCGCGCGACGACGGTGCGTTGGCCGGGCGCGACCAGGTCATGACGAGTGCCATCGGCCTCCACCAGCACCTGTGTTCCCGGCGGCACCTTCAGCTCGAGGCTCTGCCCTTCGGCGCCGTGCTTCAACGAGCCCCGACCGTGTCCGCCCCGCTCGGCCTTGAAGTGCGCACGGCGGCGAAAGCCCTCCAGGTCCCGCAGCGAGGCGTCGCAGACCAGCACCACGTCTCCCCCGCGGCCGCCGTCACCGCCGTCGGGGCCGCCCTTGGGCACGTAGGCCTCGCGGCGGAAGCTGAGACAGCCGTTTCCGCCGGCACCTGCCTGGACGAAGATCCGAGCGCGATCCTGCATGCTGTAAAGGATGTCGGACCCGGTGTTCCTCATCACGGGCGCCTCGAGCGGAATCGGCGCCGCCACCGCTCGACACGCGGCGCAGGCGGGGTACAGGCTCGTGCTCGCAGCGCGCTCGGAGGAGCGGCTGGGCGAGCTGGCCGCCGAGCTCGGGGGCGAGGAGCGCGCCCTCGCAATCCAGTGCGATGTAACCGACTGGGATCAGCAGCGCTCGGCCGTGGAGGTCGCGCTGGAACGATTCGGCCAGCTCGATGTGGCGTTTGCCAATGCGGGGTTGGGGGCCACACGAGGTTTCTTGGAGGAGACGCCGGAGCAGTGGCGAGCGATGGTCCTGACCAATGTCTACGGAGCGGCGCTGACGATCCGAGCCACCATGCCGGCGCTGAAGGAGTCTCGGGGCCACTTGCTTCTCACGGGCTCGGTGGCCGGTCGTCGCGCGCTGCCGGGCTCGCTGTACTCCGCGACGAAGTGGGCGGTGACCGGGATGGGTGAGAGCGCGCGCCAGGAGCTGGGCGACACGGGCGTCAGGGTGACCGTGATCGAGCCCGGGATGGTCGATACGCCCTGGTTCTCTCGGGGCGCACCCGATTGGGCGCTTCGGCCCGATGACGTCGCCCGCGCCGTCATGTTCGCCGTTTCCCAGCCACCGCATGTAGACGTCAACGAGATCCTGGTCAGACCCACCTCGCAGTCGAGCTGAGAACGTTCACCGGCTGGTGGGGCCGGGTTAGGCTTGAGCCGTCCCCGGCCGATCCCTCAGGAGGTGGTTCCCGTGACCGCTCTGCACGAGTCATATCCCATGGCCCTGCTCAGAGACTTCAAGAAGTTCCTCATGCAGGGAAACCTGGTGGCGCTGGCCGTTGCAGTCGTCATCGGGATCGTGTTCGCCGCGGTGATCAAGGCCCTGATCACAGACATCATCACGCCCATCATCGCCCTGATCGCGGGCCAGCCGAACTTCGAGAACCTGTCGTTCACGATCAACTCGAGCCATTTTCTGTACGGCGACTTCATCAATGCCATCTTCACGTTCGTGGCGACGGCGGCCGCCGTTTTCTTCCTCGTCGTCAAGCCATACAACTCCTACGAATCGCGCCGGGCCATCGAGGATCCGGATATCAAGGAGTGTCCGGAGTGCACGAGCGACATTCCGGTCAAGGCGCGCCGCTGCCCGCAGTGCACCGCCCAGCTGGCGGCGGCGGTGTAGCCGAAGAAGGGCGAGGCCCGACGTCCTCGCCCGATGCTTGGAGCTACTCCTCCCCTGCGCCGGAGTCGGAAACGACCGAGATCACCCGTCCGCGCCGACCGCGCTTGAACTCGACCGTTCCGGCAGTGCGCGCGTAGATCGTGTCGTCCTTGCCGATCCCGGCGCCGTCTCCTGGCTTGAAACGGGTGCCGCGCTGGCGGACGATGATCTCGCCCCCGGAGACGGTCTGGCCCGCGAAGATCTTGACCCCGAGCCGCTTGGCAGCGGAGTCACGCCCGTTGCGCGACGAGCCGAGACCCTTCTTATGAGCCATCTTCGGCCTCCTTTGTCGTGCCCTGGGCGCGGCGCGAGGAGGATGCGCCGCTTCGGGATGAGGATGCAGCGCGGCGCCCCGACGACTTGCCCCCGCCCCGAGAACCGCCGCCCTCAGACGAGGCGGCGGCGCTTCGGGAGCCACTGGCTCGCGCCGCTGGAGGTTTGATCGAGCTGACCTCGAGCCGGGTCAGCTCCTGGCGGTGGCCGGTACGGCGCTTATAGCCCCGCTTGGGCTTGAACTTCACGATGCGTAGCTTTGGCCCCCGCTCGTGCCCGAGGACCTTGGCCTCCACCTTCACCTTGGCCGCGGCTTCGCCGTCGAGCATCCTCGAATCGTCGACGTACAGCAGAGGCTGGAGCGGGACGCGCGCGCCCTCGTCGACAGGCAGCCGCTCGACGAGCAGGGAAGAACCCTGCTCGACGCGGTATTGCTTGCCGCCCGTCTTGACGATTGCGTACATGGATCACTCCGAGGCAGATTGGGCCTTGGCGCCCGAACGGCGCCGTCCGCCTCTGCGGCCGCGGCGCCGAGGCTTCGATTCTAGAGCGTCGTCACCGGCCGAGGAGGAGTCGCCGTCGCCGGCCCCTCTTGCCTCCGAACCGTTCGATCCCTCCTTCGCATCGACCAGCGAGGCGACCGCCGACGTCCGGCCCGCTTCTTCGATCCGGACGAGCCGCTTCTCCCCGACGAAGGGCGTTCCTCCGTGGACGGAGATGATGTACCCGTCGACCTTGGCCACCGCATCGTCCGGGCTGTACATGTGAGGCTCGACGATCTCCACGTAGACCTCTTCGCCCTCGCGGAACGGGAGCGCCCGATCCACGACCTCCTGACGCGTCCCCTCCTGCATCACCGCGAAGTACTCGAGCGGAAGGCCCTCGGATCCCTCGAACACGAACACCTTGCCAGTCTCCTGCTCTATCGCGTGGAGTGCCCTGGCGTCGTCCTTGACGAATTCGGCCGACACGCGCGGGTTCATCTGGATCAGGATCGCCTCGGCCTTGGTGTGCGTCGCCAGCTCGCGCATCTTGCGTCCAAACTCGATCGCGATCGTCTCCTCGGACTTGATCACGCCTTCGCCGTGACAAGTGGGGCACGGACGGGTCATGATCTCCCTGACCCCTTCGGTGACGTTCTGCCTGGTCATCTCGACCAGACCTAACGGGGATATCTCGACCACGAACGTCTTTGTCCGGTCTTCGTCAAGCGACTTGCGCAGCGTCCCCAGCACCGCGTCGCGGTTGCGTGCCCGGGCCATGTCGATGAAGTCGATGACGATGATCCCGCCGATGTCTCGCAGCCTTAGCTGGCGAACGACCTCCTCGGCGGCCTCGAGGTTCGTCTTGGTGATCGTGTCCTCGAGGCGGGCGCCCTTGCCGCGTCCGATGAACGACCCGGAGTTCACGTCGATCACTGTCAGCGCCTCGGCGTAGTCGATCATCAGATAGCCGCCACTGGGAAGATCGACGCGCCGCTCGAGCGTCGAGGAGAGCACCTGCTCGATACCGAACGCTTCGAACAGCGGCTGCTCGCCCTCCCAGAGCTCGACATGCTCCACCAGCTCGGGCGCGGTGCGGGAGAAGAACGAAACCAGCCGGTGGTGCTGCTTCGGGTCATCGACGACCGCTCGCTCGAACTCCGAGGAGTAGATGTCCCGCACGACTCGCACCGACAGGTCGGCCTCCTGGAAGACGAGCGCCGGCCCGCGGCTCTCGCGCACCCGCTTCTCGAGCACCTCGGCCAGCTTGAACAGATACACGAGCTCGCGCTCGAGGTCGGCGCGCTTGGCTCCCTGCGCCGCGGTGCGGATGATCGCTCCCGCGCCTTTCAGGTCGAGCTTGGCCGCCTCCTTGCGCAACCGCTCACGCTCGGCGTCGTCCAGCCGGCGCGAGACGCCGATCCCCTCGCCGTAGGGCGCGAGGACCATGTAGCGGCCCGCGATCGTGAGCTCCATCGACAGACGGGCACCCTTTGTCTTCAAGGGATCCTTGACCACCTGCACAACGATCTCCTGCCCGGGCTTGAGCATGTCCGTGATCTGCCGACCCTCCCGGGAGGAGCCGCGGCCCCGACGGGGGGCATCGACGCCCGGCATCACGATCTCATCGACGTGCAGGAAACCGTTCTTCTCCAGGCCGATGTCGACGAAGGCAGCCTCCAGGCCACCGAGGACGTTGTCGACCCGGCCCTTGTAGATGTTTCCGACGATCGAGCGGCTGCCGCGCCGCTCGACGTACAGCTCGGCCACTCGGTAGCCGGCGCCCGGGCGGGCCACCTTCCGATTACTACGGCGCCGGCTGCCCGTGCCGCGGGCGACTGTGCCAGTCGCCTCCAGCAGCGCAACCCGGGTCTCGCCCCGGTCCACGCTGACCAGTACTTGCTTCTTCAATTGTCATTCAGTCCTTTGTAAAAGTCGTGGCCGCGCGCTGAGGCGCTGCGCGGCTCTACTTACGAAATTAGCGCCCGGGCCTTTGCGGCGGCCGTTCTTCGCGCTTGGTTGTGGATCGACTGCAACAGCCCGATCGCCGCCAGCGTGACGATTACCGACGATCCGCCGTAGCTCATCAGCGGTAATGGCACCCCGGTGATCGGCATGATTCCGATCGTCATGCCGGTGTTCACGAACACCTGGAACATCAGCATCGCCAGGATCCCCCCGGCGATCACCGTCCCGTAGAGGTTCTTGGCCATCGTCATGATGCGCAACGCTCGCCAGATGAGCAGCGCGTACAGCGACAGCACTAGCGCCGCCCCCGCGAACCCGTACGTCTCGCCAACGGCCGAGAAGATGAAGTCCGTGTTGGGGGCCGGCAGGAAGTCGAGTCTCGTCTGGGTCGCGTTGGAGCCCCGACCTGTCTTCTGACCGGAGCCGATCGCGATCAGCGACTCGGTGATGTTGTACGTCTGATTCTTAGGATCGTGTGAGGGGTTGAGGAAGCCCGTCAGTCGCTGCTGCTGGTAGGGCTTGAGCACGTGCACGCCGAGCGCCGGCGCGCCGGCGATCACGATCGCGATCGAGGCCACGAACATCGCCACTAGCGCCGTCAGGTGCTTCCACGACGTGCCCACGACGAACAGGGTCGCGAACCCCACCGCGACGAACACCATCGCCGTCCCGAGGTCCGGCTGCGGGATGACGACGAGCGCCGGGATCAGGGCCAGCAGCATGATCCGGGCCGTGGTACGCCATTCGTGCAGACGTCGAGAGCGATCGACCGCAAACGCGGCCAGCGCCAGGATCAGCAGGATCTTTCCGAACTCCGAGGGCTGCATCTGGAAGAACGGCAGCGGAATCCAACGGCGGGCCCCCTGCACCTTCGGCATGCCGAACACGAAGACGTTGAGCGCGATCAGGATCGCGTAGAAGCCGTACTTGTACTCGCGCAGCCGCGAGTAGTCGATGCGCGACAGACCGATGGCGATCAGCACGCCGACCGCGGCGTAGATCCCCTGGCGCTCCACGTAGTAAAGCGGCCTGCCCGGGATGTAGGCCGCGGTGGCGCCCTTGAGCGTGATCAGCGAGCACGCGATCAGCGCGAGCGTTCCCAGCGTGAGCACGGGGTCGGTGGTGGTCAGCACCCGCGGCTTCGCCGCTGCCCGCTCGTCCGCGGCCTGAATCGGCATCACGTTCACAGCGTTCTCGAGCTCCCCGCGATGTACTGTCCCTTGCTGCCGCTGAACCACTGCGAGAGGATCTCCCTGGCCACCGGGGCCGCGCCAATCGCGCCGAACCCGCCCTGCTCGACCTTCACCGCGATCAAGATCGGCTTGTTGGTGGCCCAATCGGGCACGAAGCAGACGTACCATGCGGTGTCGTTCTGCCCGTTTTGCTGGGCCGTCCCGGTCTTGCCGTACACCTGCTGCGGGAAGTTGCCCATCACGTCGTAGGAGGTTCCGCCGGGCGACTGCGCGGCCTCGTGCAGGCCCTCCCGGATCGCGTTCAGGTTGTCGGGGCTGAGGTTCAGATGGCGAGCCGGCGGCGGGTCGATCTTCTGGAGCACGGTCCCATCGCCTGACTCGACCGCCGCGCCCACGTGGGGGCGGACCACGTTCCCGCCGTTGGCGATGGCCGAGTAAGCCGTCGCGAGCTGAAGCGGCGTCACCTGGACATCGCCCTGGCCTACGGCCAGGTTGACGTTGTCCCCCTCCGACCACGGCCGCCCGTCGGCGATACCGCAGGAGGGAACGTGCTTCTTGCGTTCGCACGCGGCCTCTTCCTGGTCGATGTGCGTCCGCCAGGCTGGGCTCGGAAGATTGCCGGAGTACTCCCCGCCGAGATCGACGCCGGTCTGGCGGCCGATCCCGAGCTTGCGGGCCCATTGCTGGAGCGCGCCACCGGCCGGAGCGTTCGAGTTCAGCCTGGCCCCAAGGTTGTAGAAGAACACGTCGGAGGAGACCTGTATCGCTTGGGTGATATCCAGCACGCCGTAGGCCGCGCCGCCGGCGTTGCGCCGGCAGAGACCGCCGCCCTCGCAGAACGAGCCCCCGTCGTCGTAAGTGTCGTCCACGGTCCACGCGCCGCTCTGGAGCGCCGCCACGGCGGTGATGCCCTTGAACGTCGAGCCGGTGGGGCCGACGCTCTGGATGGCGCGGTTGAACAGCGGGTAGCCGCTGGAGGAGTTGTTGAGCTGCTGGTAGGCCTGCTGCGAGATCGGCTTGGTGAAGACGTTGGGATCGAAGGTCGGCAGCGAGCCCATGGCGTAGATCTCGCCGCTGTCAGGATTCATGGCGACGAACGCGCCACCCGGGGCGCCGTTGGAGTCCATCGACTCCTGCAGGGCCTGTTGTCCCACGCGCTGCAGGTTCGTGTCGAGCGATAGCTTCAAGGCATCGCCGGCCTGCGACGAGCGACCCGGCAGGTAGCCGTTGAAGTCCCCTAGCGCGTTGACCTGGAATCGCTCTTCCCCGTCCGTTCCTTGCAGGTAGTGGTTGTAGTACCACTCAAGGCCCGACTGGCCCACGTAATCGGTCTCGGGAATGCCCTTGTAGCGAGGATCTTTGAGCTCGGAGCTCGAGATCGGGCCGATGGTCCCGAACAGCTGCGCGGCAAGGCTGCCCAGCGGGTAGCGGCGCACGAACGCCTCCTGCACCTGCACTCCCGGGAACTGGTTCTGGCGCTCGAGGATGTAGTACTGGACATCCGGCGAGACGTTTCGCTGGATCCGCACGTTTGCATACGGAGTCGTGACCAGCTGCTGGTCGACTGCGCATTCGATCTGCGAGACGTGGAGGGTCCCGTAGTAGTGGCCCAGGATCCGGGCGTTCATCTTGCACGGGATCGGCGCCGTCGATATCCCGACCACGCTCGCCAGCCGGCGGTAGACGGCCCTATCCGCCTTGGGGGTCTTGTCGATGTTCAGCTGGGTCAGCTTCGCCGGCAAGCTGGCCGGCGCAATTTCGACGTCCAGCTCCTTAGTGTTGTCGACCAGCACGTTGCCATTGCGGTCGAAGATCTCTCCGCGCGGGGCGGGGGTCGAGATCTGCCGCACCTGGTTGACCTGCGCCTGCTTGACGTATGCCTGGCCGTTGAGCACCTGTAGGAACCACAGGCGGAAGAAGATGATGGCGAACATCGCCAGCGCGAACGTGCCGATGATCGCGACGCGCAGCGCGAGCTTCGGCGTCAGCGGCGGGCGCCTGTCCTCTGGCGTCTGGATCATCTCGACCGGGGAAGAGGCCCAGTACGGGTCTGGAGCGGGCTGAGGCCACCCGTGGTGTAAGCCCGACGGCGCCGGCGACGCGGATCGCTCGGCAGCGTCGAGGAGAGAATCCGACGCACGAGTGCATAGACCGGCAGCGCGATCAGAGTGTTGACGAGGATCGTGACGAAGATCTGCTGGAGCAGGAGCACGCTCACCGGCGCGTTTACCCCCAGCAGGAACTGGATCAACGCCATTCCGAAGCCGGCGACCGCGGTAGCTCCAGCGCCCATGCCCAGGGGAACGAGGCCGTGGGCCGGATCGAGCAGTTCGCGCACCCGGCCGGACCAGTAGCCGATCACGATGTACAGCAACGAGGTCACGCCTAGGGTCTGGAACAGGACGAGATCGACCAGCAGACCGGTGCTGAAGCCCATGATCGCTCCGGGCAGCGAGCCCGCCAGCAGCCCGACCGACATCACGACCAGGGGGCCGAGGTCGGCGGTCACGCCGAAGATCGAGATCTGCGAGACCGCGGCCTGCTGGATCACGACGGTGGCGAACGCCAGGGCCGCAAGGCGGAGCGCCAGCTTCGTCTGCTCCGTCATCCGCTAGGCAGCTGCGCTCGGGCTGTGCCCGCGTTCGGCTTGGTCAGGATCTGGACTGCGTAGAGATGGCGGAGATCGGCGGCGGGGGACACCACCACCTCGTGGTTGTTGTAGAGGTTGTTCTGGTTTGCGTCGGAGATCTGCCCGATCGGGATCCCGGCCGGATAGAGATCTTGGAGCGGCCCGTTCTTGAATCCGAGCGTCACGACCTGCTGCCCGACCTGCGGCGCGGGTTGGCCGGGGTTGATCGTCGGCAGGTCCTGCAGCACCAGCTGGTTTGGGTTGCCGACCCTCGGCACGAGCACTCCGGAGTCGCCGTTCTGGTCCTGGACCTGCGCCGCGGCCGCGAACGTGTGGTCGGTGATCAGCGTCACCTCGCAATACGTGGATCCGACCGACGTCACCTTGCCGATCAGCGCACCCTCCCACACCACGGGGTCGTTGGTTCGGACCCCGTCATCGGAGCCCTTGTTGAGCTCGACCGTCTCGTACCACAGGGTGGCGTCGTGAGATATGACGCTTGCCGACAGCTTCTGGTAGGCGGCGATGGTGTTGCTCTGGTCGAGTCCCACCTGCTTTGCCAGCTGGCGGTTGAGCAGCTCAGCGCTCTGCGCCTGCGCCAGCTCGGCGCGCAGCGAGTTGACCTGCTTCTCCAGCTGGTCCGCCCGAGACTTGGCATGCAGCGTGTCAGAGAACCACCCGGCGACGTCCCGGAAGGGAGTCAGGACCTTGCTGGCCCCCTCCTGGATCGGCGAGATCACCTGGACGATTCCGCGCTGGAGCGTGTGAAGCGGGCTCGACTGCGGCTCGCCGAAGTAGGCGGTCAGAAGAATTAGAGAAACAACGACGAGCGCTAGAAGTACGGCGCGCCTGCGTCGGACTTGCTTGTCATGCACGTGATCCGTGTCTCCAACAGCTTGTTCCGGGCCATCTCAGCTCCAGGCCCTCAAAACCTAGTACCGGCGGCGCCGATTACGTGAATTCTTGCTAGATCGGTGGATGGCTTCGAACTCCTCCAAAGACCTTCCGGAGCCAACCGCCACGCACGTCAGCGGTGACTCCGCCAGGTGTGCGGGCATCTGCGTCTCGTGACGCAGGCGCTCCTCGATCCCCTGGAGCAGTGAGCCTCCTCCGGCCAACATGATGCCACGATCCATGATGTCCGACGCGAGCTCGGGCGGCGTGCGATCGAGCGTCTCCTTGACCGCGTCGATTATCTGCGACGCGGGCTCATCCAGAGCGCCGCGGATCTCCTCGCTCGTGAGCACCACCGTCTTCGGCAGCCCGGAGACCATGTCGCGCCCCCGGATCTCCGCCTGGACCTCCTCGGGCATCGGGAAGGCCGAGCCGATCTCCAGCTTGACCTCCTCGGCGGTCTGCTGCCCGATCAAAAGCTTGTACTCGCGCTTGACGTAGTTGATGATCGCCTCGTCGAGCTCGTCGCCACCCACCCGGATCGACTGCGAGACGACGATCCCGCCCAGAGAGATGACCGCGACTTCGCTTGTGCCGCCGCCGATGTCCACGACCATCGACCCCGTCGGCTCGCCCACGGGCAGCCCGGCGCCGATGGCGGCGGCCATGGGCTCCTCGATCAGGTAGGCCTGGCGGGCGCCGGCCGACAGGCACGCCTCCTCGACGGCCCGCTTCTCGACCCCCGTGACCCCGCTCGGTACGCACACCACTACGCGCGGGTGCGCCCAGCGGTTCTGGTGCACCTTCTGGATGAAATGCCTGAGCATCTCCTCGGTGACCTCGAAATCGGCGATCACGCCGTCCTTCAAGGGACGGATGGCCTGGATCGTGCCGGGGGTGCGGCCAAGCATCCGCTTGGCCTCGATTCCCACCGCGTGTACCTCGCCCGTGCGGGAATCGACGGCGACGACGCTCGGCTCGGACAGCACGATCCCCCGCCCCCGCACGTAAACGAGGGTGTTTGCGGTGCCCAGATCGACGGCCATGTCGCGGCCGCCGAATCCGGTTAGGTACGTGAAGAAGCCCATGCGTCTATATCCAGAGAGGCGGAAGCACGGACGGGACCCAGGAGTTGCTGTTAGCCACGACCAGGCTGCCGGTTCCGTCCGGGCGCGAGTGTAGCGAGTTTGCGGGGGAAAGCCCGTCCGGACGCCACGTGCTACAGCTCACCACGCCCCCGCGTGTCAAGGGCCACGCGAGTGGTGTCCGGAGGGCATTTCCCCCGCCTCTAAAGCGTTTAGTAGCCCCGGTTCCAGCTCCAACAGCGCCTCCACTGGCAGCCCGACAACGTTGAGGTAGTCGCCCGCGATCCGCTTAACCAACGCGGCGCCTTTGCCCTGGATCGCGTAAGCGCCGGCGCGCTCGCGCCACTCGTCGGTGCGCAGGTACCAGTCGAGCAGCCCGCCCTCGAGGGGGCGGAACTCGACCTCGGTCGTGGTCACCGCCGTCCGGGTGCCGGTCCGGCCGATCAGGCAGAGCCCGCCGATCACGGTGTGCGTGCGGCCGGAAAGGGCCTTGAGGGTCTCCTGCGCGTGGCGGGCGTCGGAGGGCTTGCCATAAAGCCGTTCGCCCAAGGCCACGACCGTATCGACGCCCAACACCAGGGCGTCGGCGTCTTCGGTCGAGGCGATGGCCGATGCCTTCCGCCGGGCATTCTCCAGCGCCACCTCGTGCGGGGGGCCGCCGTCCAGCTCGTCGACGGCCGCCACCCGGATCTCGAACGAGACCCCGAGCTGCTCGAGTATCGCCCGGCGCTGAGGGGATCGAGAGGCGAGGATCAGACGCGGGGGCGTCAGCGGAAGCTCACAGGGTCCGAGGTGGGCGGTCAGAGCCCCCCAGGCACCTGCATAACGTCACAAATCCGGATCCGGCTATCGCGTTTGGGAAGAACCGGCTGGCCGTCATGCGTATGTCCCCAAGTACCTGACCGGTTTCGAGGTTTGGGGAGTTTTGCAGCCGTTCGACCCGCCCGGCGCGCCGCGGGGGCGCCGCGCTGCCCATGATGACGCCCGCTCACCCCAGCTCGGGAAAGAACAGCCCGACCTCGCGCGTCGCCGAGGAGAGGGAGTCAGAACCATGGACCATGTTCTGTCCGACCTCGATCGCGTATTCGCCCCGGATGGACCCCGGGCTGGCCTCCAGGGGATTGGTCGCACCGATCACCTGCCGCGCGGCGTCGACCGCCTGGTCTCCCTCGAGCACCATCGCCACCAGCGGGCCGGAAGTGATGAAGCTCACCAGCTCGTCGTAGAACGGCTTGCCTTGGTGCTCGGCGTAGTGGCGCTCCGCCAGCTCGCGCGTCATCGTCATCTGCTTGAGCCCCAGCAGCCGCAGCCCCTTGCGTTCGAAGCGAGCGATGATCTCGCCGGTCAAGTTGCGCGCGAACGCATCGGGCTTGATCAGGATCAGGGAACGCTCCATGGGCGCGGCATCCTATGCGCCGCTGGGGACCGTGCGTCGCGACGGCGAGGAGTCAGGTGATCTGGGGCTGGCCTGCCGCCGGCGGCTCGGCGGATGAGGAAGCAGCCGTGGATGCGGCCGCCGGTGGCGTCTCGCGCCGTCGCCGGGCGCGGCGCGGTGCCGGGGCCATCGAGCCGACCTCGGACTCACAGAACGGGCAGATCTTCCAGTTCGGGTCCAGCGGCTTGCCGCACGTCCGGCACGGATCCTTGAGCTTCCGCAGGCAGCTCGGGCAACGCAGGAAGTCCTTCTCGACCTCGGCGTCGCAGTGCGGGCAAAGGTGGTAGCCGACCTGCGCCAGGCGGGCCTCGGCGGCCTGCATCTCGAGCTCCCGCTCGCGCACGTCCTCCATGTACTCGGGCGGCCGCACGATCATGTAGACGATCGTGCCCACGAACGGGAACAGCGACGCGGCGGTTGCGCAGCCGACCAACATCGGGTCGGCGATCCTGCGGCGGGCGTCGGCGTACGTCCAGTAGACGAGCGCGAGCCACACCACGACGAGAAACAGAATGACCAGGTTGGCCGCGAGATTGAGCCCGCTGCTCTTGATGCCGAAGACGGCCGGGAGGAACATATAAGAACGCGAGTGTAGTGATCGTGGGCGATCCGTCGCGTCAGACATTCGTCGGCGGCGGACGATGGCCTGCTACAGGAACACGCGGCCGAACAGGTAGCCGATCCCGAAGAACACCAGGATCACGACGGCCACGACCAGCGCCACGAGGCCGATCATGGTCAGAAAGCTCGGCTGCTGTTCTGGTTCGTTCACTGCCTCGGCCTTCTCACAAGTTTGACGCTCGCGCGCTGCTCGTGGGCGCGAGCAGGTCGGCGACCAGGTAGATCGAGCCGGTCGCGAGAACGGTCCCCCCGGGTCCCGCCACCTGGCGAGCATGCTCCAGCGCGGCACGTGGATGGCGGACGATCTCGGCCGGCGGTCCCTCGAGCTGGCGGACGAGTGATTGCAGGGTCGGCGCGGGCAACGCGCGCGGATTATGAGAGTTCGTGAACACCAGCGCATCGCACGCCGGCAGAAGCGCCTTGAGCATGCCGGCCGCGTCCTTGTCGTCGAGGATCGAGACCACCGCCACCAGCGGCGAGCGTCCGGCGGCGAACGGCTCGCCCAGGGACTCAACCAGCGCCGCGACTCCTTCCGGATTGTGCGCGCCGTCGAGCAGCGTCAGCGGATCGCGCCCGACGATCTGGAGCCTGCCCGGCACGCGCGTGTGTGCCGCGGCATCCGCCACCGCCCGTTCGTCCAGCGATCCGAGATAGGCCTCGGCCGCGGCACGGGCCAGCGCGAAGTTACGTCGCTGAAAGGAGCCGAGCGCGGCAACCGGCACGTCTGGATCCTCCGGCGCGTTCACGATCCTGGCGCCGCGCGCGGAGGCCACCTCCCGCGCCACAGCCACGGCGTCGGGGTGAAGCCCGTGGCCGAGCACGAGCGTGCCGCCGTCCCGGACGACGTCGAGCTTCTCGCCCGCGATGTGGGTGATCGTTGGCCCCAGCCACCGGGTGTGCTCGAGACCGACGCTGGTGAGCACCTGCACTCTCGACGGGATGACGTTCGTCGCGTCGTAGCGGCCGCCGAGCCCGGCCTCGATCGCCGACACTTCAACTTCTCGGCGGGCGAGCTCCGAGTACGCCGCCGAAGTAAGTGCCTCGAACTGGGTCACGCGGTCGTCGGCGTCGAGCGAGCGATTGACCAGCTCCGCCGCGTGCGCCGCGCGCGCGACGGCAGCCGCGAACGCGCTTGGCTCGAGATCCCGTTCCTCGACCTGGATTCGCTCCGTGAACGACGCCAGGTGCGGCGAGGTGTAAGCGCCGGTCCTCAGTCCGTGTCGGGCAAGGATCGCGGCGATCATCCGCGTGGTGGAGGACTTGCCGTTGGTGCCGACGACGTGGATGGAGTCGAACGTGTTCTGGGGATGACCGAGCGCGGTCATGAGGCGCCGCATCCGGTCAAGCCCGAAGCGCATCCCGAACAGCTCCAGCGACAACAGGTAGCGCTCGGCGTCCTGCAACGAAAAGCTAGGCGCTGACATCCAGCGCCTCCAACTCCGTCCTCAGCCGCTCGAGCTTGTCGCGCTCAGCCTGAACGATGTGTGCGGGCGCCTTGGCCACGAACCCCGCGTTGGAGAGCTTGGACCGGGCGCGGTCGATCTCCTGCGCGATCCGGTCCCGCTCGGCGGCCCGCTTGCGGGCTGCCGCCTCCGGGTCGAGCTCCTCGCTGGCGAGGATCTCGATCGCGCCGCCCGGTACCGGGATCGATTCCACGGGCACGGCACCATCCTCGGACAGCGACAGACGTCCCAGCGCCGCGATGTGCTGGGCCGTCTCCTCGTAGCCGGCCGCGGCCAGACGGGCCGGCACCCTGACCCCGACCTTGACCCCCGCCGCGTCGCGCCAAGCCCGAAGCGCGGTGACCGCCTCGATCACGCGGGCCATGGTCTGCTCCGCGGCCTCGTCGAGGGGCGTGGCGGGCCCCGCGGGGCGAGCCGCGAGCAGCCCCTCGGCACCCGGGACGTGGGAGTAGATCTCCTCGGTCACGAACGGGATGATCGGGTGGGCGAGCACAAGCGTCTCTGTGAGCACATACAGCAGCGTCGCCACCAGCTCGGGCTCGCTCGCTCGCAGACGCGGCTTAACAAGCTCGAGGTACCAGTCGCAAAGTTCGCCGAACACGAACTCGTAGAGGCGATGGGCGGCGTGAGAGAGCTCGTATGTCTCGATCCTCGAGGCCAGATCGCGCCGGGCGCGCTCTAGCCGGGACAGGATCCAGCGGTCCTCGACAGTCCGCGGCGTGACAGCTGCCTGCCCATCGGTCTCGACCCCCAGCAGCACGAGCCGGGAGGCGTTCCAGAGCTTGTTGGTCAGCTGCTGACCCTGGGCGAGCTTCTCCTCGGAGAAGCGAACGTCCTGACCGGAGGCCGTTGCCAAGAGGCCCCAGCGGACGGCGTCGGCGCCGTAGGCGGGGAAAGAGCCACCCTCTTTAAACACGGGCGGGCGAAGCCCGCCATTAATCAAATCCATGGGATCGATCCCCGTCCCCAGGGACTTCGACATCCGCCGTCCGTCGGGAGACTGGATGATCGAGTGGATGCAGACGTCCGGAAACGGAACCTGGCCGGTGAACTCGAGTCCCATCATGATCATCCGCGCCACCCAGAGGAAGATGATGTCCCGCGCCGTGGACAGCGAATCGTTCGGGTAGAAGGCGGCCAGCTCCGGCGTCTGATCTGGCCATCCCAGCGTGGCGAATGGCCACAGGGCGCTCGAGAACCAGGTGTCGAGCACGTCCGGATCGCGCTTCCAGCCAGCGCCATCGGGCGGACTCACGCCGACGTACGTTTCGGAGCGGCGGTACCACACGGGGATCTGGTGGCCCCACCACAGCTGTCGGGAGATGCACCAGGGGCGGATGTTCTCCATCCAGTCCAGATACACCCGCGCCCAGCGCTCGGGGTAGAAGCGGACCCGTCCTTCCCTGGCGGCCTCGATCGCCGGACGCGCCAGCTCGTCCATGCGCATGAACCACTGAAGGGACACCAGCGGCTCGATCCGCTCGCCTGAGCGCTGTGAGAACGGGACCGTGTGGTGGTACTCCTCGGCGCGGGCGATCAGGCCCTGGTCTCGCAGCTCATCGACGACCGCGCGCGCGGCCTCCGCCGCCGACAGACCCTGGAAGCGCTCCGGCGCGGCAGCGGTGAGGCGGCCGTCCTCGCCGATCACGGTCACCTGCTCGAGCCCGTGGCGACGGCCGATCTCAAAGTCGTTGGGGTCGTGCCCCGGGGTGATCTTCACCGCGCCCGTCCCGAACTCGGGCTTCACGTAATCGTCGGCGATGATCTTCAGCCTGCGTCCCACCAGCGGCAACACCGCCGTCTCGCCGATCAACCGCTGGTAGCGCTCGTCGGCGGGGTTGACAGCGATCGCGGTGTCGGCCAGCATCGTCTCCGGGCGCACGGTGGCCACGGTGACGGCGCCAGAGCCGGAAGCCAGCGGGTAGTCGACGTAGTAGAGCGTGTCGGTCACCTCACGGTCTTCGACTTCTAAGTCGGAGATCGCAGAGCCCAGCCCCGGGTCCCAGTTGACCATGTAGCGGTCGCGGTAGATGTAGCCCTTCTCGTGCAGGGCCACGAACACCTTCAGTACCGCAGCGGCGTAGCGCTGGTCGAGCGTGAACCGCTCGTCGTCGTAGTCGCAGGAGGCGCCGAGCCGCTTCAGCTGCTCGATGATCTCCCCCCCGTACTGCTCGCGCCAGCGCCACACGCGGGCCACGAACTCCTCCCGGCCGATCTCTTCGCGGCTGAGGCCCTCCTCCGCCAGCGCCTTCTCAACCTGGGTCTGCGTCGCGATCCCGGCGTGGTCGGTCCCCAGGATCCATTTCGTCCTCAAGCCGCGGGCACGGGCGTGGCGGGCCAGCACGTCCTGAATCGTCGTGTTGAGCGCGTGGCCCATGTGCAGCGCGCCGGTGACGTTCGGCGGCGGGATGGAGATCGAGTAGTTCTGCTCCCCGGTGCCGATTGGCTCGGGGTGAAACAGCCCGCTCTGGAGCCACCGCTCGACGATCCGCGGCTCGACCTCCGAGGGGTCGTAGCGGGTCTTTGACCTTAGATCCGACATCCGGTCGGAGTCTAGGTGGCGCCTTGGGAAGTTAGGTGGCGCCAGACGACACGAACATCCCAAGGCCCGGCGGGGCTGGGCGCCCTCGACGCGGAAGCTAAGCCGCCTCTTCCTCCGGCGCGGCCATCGTCACCAGGGTCGGCGCGGTGCCCTTCTCGATCGTCTCCCGGGTGACAACGCACTTGCGCACGTCGCGGCGGGAGGGAAGCTCGAATTGGACCTCCAGCAGGGTCTCCTCGATGATCGAGCGAAGACCTCTGGCGCCCGTCTCGCGCTCGAGCGCCTTGTCCGCGATCGACGACAACGCGTCGTCGGCAAATACCAGCTCGATCCCGTCGAACTGGAAGAACCTGTGGAACTGCTTGACGAGCGCGTTCCGCGGCTCGGTCAGGATCTGCATGAGCTCGTCCCTGCTGAGCTGGTGGATGGCCGACATCACGGGCAGCCGACCGATGAACTCGGGGATCAGCCCGTACTGGATCAGGTCCTCGGGCAGGCAGTGCTCGAAGACCTCGCCCGTGTCGCGCTGATCCTTGGTCTGGATCACGCTGCCAAAGCCGATCCCCTGGTGTCCCGTGCGACGCTCGATCACCTTGTCGAGCTGAGCGAACGCACCGCCGCAGATGAACAGCACATTGGTGGTGTCGATCGACAGGAACTCCTGGTGGGGATGCTTGCGCCCTCCCTGGGGCGGAACGCTTGCCGTCGTGCCCTCGAGGATCTTCAGCAGCGCCTGCTGAACGCCCTCCCCCGATACGTCGCGCGTGATCGAGGGGTTGTCGGCCTTGCGCGCGATCTTGTCGACCTCGTCGATGTAGATGATCCCCGTCTCGGCCTTCTTGACGTCGTAGTCGGCTGCCTGGATCAGCTTCAGCAGGATGTTCTCGACGTCCTCGCCGACGTAGCCGGCCTCGGTCAGGGCGGTGGCGTCGGCGATCGCGAACGGCACGTTCAGGATCCGCGCCAGTGTCTGCGCCAGCAGGGTCTTGCCGCACCCGGTCGGCCCCAGCAGCAGGATGTTCGACTTCTGGAGCTCGATGTCGTTCTCGTCGGAAGACATCATCTGAACGCGCTTGTAGTGGTTGTAGACCGCCACCGACAGCGTCCGTTTGGACTGCTCCTGGCCGACCACGTACTCGTTGAGCACGTCGTAGATCTCCCGCGGCTTGGGCAGGTTCTCGATGTCGAAGCTCGGCGGAGCCGTCAGCTCTTCATCGATGATCTCGTTGCAGAGATCGATGCACTCGTCGCAGATGTACACGCCCGGGCCGGCGATCAGCTTCTTCACCTGGCGCTGGGACTTGCCGCAGAAACTGCAGAGAAGCTGTTCGTTGGAGTCCGTGGGACGTGCCATGCGTTGCCCTCCTAAACGTGCGGCTTAACAGCCGACCTCGCTAAGACTAGAGCACTAGTGCTGCGAGATCACGCGGTCGATGATGCCGTACTCCTTCGCCTCCTCAGCGCTCATGAAGTAGTCACGTTCGGTGTCTCGGCGGACCTCTTCCAGGTCCTTCCCCGTGTGGTTGGCGATGATCTCGTCCAGCCTACGCCGCACGCCGATGATCTCCTGCGCGTGGATCTCAATATCCGTCGCCTGCCCCTGGAAGCTCGATGACACCTGGTGGATCAGGATCTTGGCGTTCGGCAGCGCCATCCGCTTGCCATTCGCGCCCCCCGCCAGGAGCAACGCTCCCATCGACATGGCGATCCCGACGCAGATCGTCTGCACGTCGGGCTTGATGAACTGCATCGTGTCGTAGATCGCCAGACCGGAGTAGACCGACCCACCCGGCGAGTTGATGTACACCGAGATGTCCTTGTCCGGGTCGTCGGACTCCAGGTGAAGCAGCTGGGCCACGATCAGGTTCGCGATCTGATCGTCGACCGGGGTCCCGAGGAAGATGATCCGCTCATTCAGGAGCCGGCTGTAGATGTCGAATGCGCGCTCCCCGCGGGAGGTCTGCTCGACGACCATCGGTACCAGTGGGCTCATCGTCCTCGCTTCTTTCGTTTCCTCGGCCAGATTCCTGCCGAGGTCCCAGCCGACCCGGCTGGTCGAATGTAGCAGCGGCGCCTCGTCAGCCTCCGGGGGTCCAGAGCTGAGAAGAGCCCCGCTCGCCGGACTCCTTCTCCGGGGTCCACAGCTTGTCGCGAGCCTTCGCCTGCTCGACCGTGATGGGCTGCGCTTCCTCCACCAGCAGCTTGAGCGCCAGACGCGAGGCGACCTCCTCCTCAAGCGGTCCCAGCCGGCCACGACTCCGCAGCTGTTCGAGCACCTTCTCGGGCTTGCGCCCGTCGCGCTCGGCCACGGGCCGGATCGCGTCGAGCAGCTGCTCGTCCGTGGGCTCGATGCCCTCCGCCTGAACGACCGCGGCCAGCACCGCCTCACGCTTGAGGATCGCCTCCGCCTGCGGCTCTGCTTCGCGCGCCAGCGCTTCCTCGTCCTTGCCCGAGATCCGGAGGTACGCCTCCTTGGAGATCCCCTGACGGGCGAGGGCTTGAAGCGTCTCGTTCAGAAGTTCATGCGCGCGCGCGTGAATCAGCTTCGGGGGGACCTCGATCGTCGCCTCCGCGACCGCGGCATCGAGCACAGCCTGCTCGAACTCTTGCCCCACGGCGGCAGCGTCTGCTTCGCCCAGACGCTTGCCAATGTCCTCGCGCAGCTCAGAGAGCGTGTCGAAGCCCCCGGCCGCCGACGCGAATTCGTCGTCGAGCTCAGGCAGCCGCTTGGCCTTCACTTCCGTCACCGTCACGTCAAAGGTCGCCTCCCTGCCCGCCAGCTCTCCCGGGTAGTCGTCCGGGAACTTCACCGGGATCGAGCGCTGCTCGCCGGCCGACGCTCCGGTCAGCTGCTCATCGAAGCCGGGCAGGAGTCTGCCTGTGCCGAGCTCGAGCAGCTGATCGCGCCCCTCGCCGCCCTCGAACGGCTCGCCGTCGATTTCCCCCACGTAGTCGATCACGACGTGGTCGCCTGACTCGGCTGGGCGGTCGACCGTCTCGAGCGTCGCCAGCCGCTCCCGCAGCCGCTCGAGCTCCTCGTCGATCTGCTTCTCGTCAGCGTGCGGTTCCCGCCGCCCGACCTCGAGTCCCTTGTACTGCCCGAGCTTGGCCTCGGGACGGACGCCTATCTCGATCGAGAACGCGAGCGGCTGCCCCTGCCCCGGCAGGTCTCCGGGAACGTCCAGCTCGGGCTCGCCGACGGGCACGATCCCTGCGCCGTCGATCGCATCGGCATACCAGCCCCCGAGCGAGCTCCGCAGCGCCTCGTCGAGCACCGCCTCGCGCCCCAGCCGCCGGATCACCACAGGCGGCGGAACCTTGCCCTTGCGGAAGCCTGGGATGCGCATCTGCCGACCGAGCTCGCGCGCGGCCTGCTGCACTCGCTGCTCGACCTCCTCGGCCGGCACCTCGGCCTGCACTCGAACCCGGGACTCGGGCAGCTCTGTAACTGTTGTCTTCAGGGCCATGACCATCCCGAGACGATAGCTTCATGGCCATGGCCCGCATGCTCTCCCGCGTGGCAGGATGGCTCGTCACGGGACCGCTCGCTTTTCTGCTGGCGGGCGTGATTGACCTGGCCGAGTTCGGGCTCAGATCGCTGACCGGGCGCGAGTGACCCCACGCTGGGGGGTCCGCCCCCGGGGTTCGCCTTGCGCTAGCCGGTCGCCGTCGCCTGCTCGACCCGCTTGGCCTCGGCCGGATCGCGCCCGTCCGATTCCCGGATCAGGTTTCGCACCTCTCGCAGCGCGACAGGCAGCGTCGTCGTGTCGTAGACGCGCGAGGCCTTGATGTCGTCAAGTATGCCCAGGCATCGCTCGACGGCCGCTTCGTTGCGCTCCTTCCAGTTGGCGATCGCGGCTTCCGGATCGTCATCTTTCCCCGCGACTTCGAGCACCTCCTCGGTCAGCGAGCGGTGAAGGCTGTAGAGGTCGTCGCGCAGGGCGGCGCGCGCCAGCGCCTGCCAGCGGTTGGCGCGCGGTAGCTCGATGATCCGATCGCGCAGCCAGGTGAGCACGATCTCCGCCCCAAGCGTGAAGTAGGTCTCCATGACCGCCTCCGGCGGGCGGTTGGTGTTGTTCGCGATCTCGACGATGTCGAACACGGCCAGCAGCTGGGGCATCGCCGCCACCCGCCGTGCCAATTCTGAGGGCACACCGGCGCCGTCGAGCTCGTGAACGCGAGCATCGAATGTTTCCCGATCGGCTCCATGAAGCACCCCGGGCAGCGCAGCCGACAGCAGCTCAGCGCCGCGGACGTAGCGCTTCGCGGTCGCGTCGATCTCGATCTTGCGCGGATTGGCCCGGACGAGCCACCGGGTCGCCCGTTCCACAAGCCTCCGGCCTTCGATCAGCATCTCAAGCTGGAGGTGGGCGTCGACCTTGTTGTCCAGCGCTTCGACCTGGTCCCAGAACGGTTGCATGTCGAACACCCCTCGCGCCACGGCGTAGCCCCGGGCGAGGATCGACACCGACGCTCCAGTCTCCTCGCCCAGTCGGAAGGCGAACGTGGAACCCGCGCGATCGACGAGCTGGTTGGCGACGAGGGTGGCGATGATCTCCCGGCGCAGCCGGTGCTCCTGCATCTGGCGCGAGTAGCGCTCCTGCAGCGGCTCTGGGAAGTACCGCTCGAGATCGCGCCCCAGGTAGGGATCCTCGGGAACGTCTGACTCCAGCAGCTCGGCGTACAGGTGGATCTTGCAGTAGGCCATGAGTACCGCCAGCTCCGGCGAGACCAGGCCTTTGTGGTCCACCTTGCGGTCCTCGATCGCCTCTTCGTCCGGCAGGAACTCGATCCCCCGGTCGAGGCCCGCCACCTGCTCCAGGCGACGGATCAGGCGGGCGTGCACGTCGATCATCGGCGCGGCTTGGGCCAGCGCCAGGCTGAGTGCCTGTGTCTGCGCGTAGCTGCCGTGCAGCACAGTCTCACCGACGGCGTCGGTCATCTCGACCAGCAGCTCGTTGCGCTCTTCCTCGCTCATGCGTCCTTTGGACACGATGGAGTCGAGCAGGATCTTGATGTTGACCTCGTGGTCCGAGCAGTTGACGCCCGCCACGTTGTCGGTCGCGTCGGTGTTGATGCGGCCGCCGCTCTCTTCCGGTCCGCCGTGCAGCGCGTATTCGATCCGACCCAGCTGGGTCAGGCCCAGATTGCCGCCCTCCCCGACGACCCTGCAGCGGAGCTCGGCGCCATCGACCCGAAGGCCATCGTTGGTCTTGTCACCGGCGTCCGCGTGCGTCTCGGTTGAAGCCTTGACGTAGGTGCCGATTCCCCCGTTCCACAGCAGGTCCACCGGGGCCCTGAGGATGGCCGAGATCAGCTCGGCCGGCGGCAGATCGTCGACCTCGATCGCCAGCACCTCCTTTACCTGCTTTGAGATCGGGATCGACTTGGCGCTCCGCGGGTACACGCCGCCGCCCGCGGAGATGACCGACTCGTCGTAGTCGCTCCACGTGGATCGCTCAAGACCGAACAGCCGCTGGCGCTCCTTGAAACTGGCTTTGGGGTCCGGGTCCGGATCGAGGAACACGTGCATGTGGTCGAAGGCCGCCACGAGCTTGATGTGGCGCGAGAGCAGCATTCCGTTGCCGAACACGTCTCCAGACATGTCGCCGATGCCTGCGACCGTGAAGTCCGTGGACTGGATGTCTTTGCCCAGCTCGCGGAAGTGCCGCTTGACCGCCTCCCAGGCGCCCCGTGCGGTGATGCCCATCGCCTTGTGGTCATATCCGTTTGAGCCTCCGGACGCGAACGCGTCGCCGAGCCAGAACCCGTAGTCGGCGGAGACCTCGTTGGCGATGTCGGAGAAGGTCGCGGTGCCCTTGTCGGCGGCGACGACCAGATATGGATCGTCCTCGTCGTATCGCACGACCTGCGGCGGCGCGACGCACTTGCCAGAGTCGATGTTGTCGGTCAGATCGAGCAAACCGCTCAGGAAGGTCCGGTAGCAGGCGATCCCCTCCTCCTGCATCGCTTCGCGCTCGCCATCTCGCGGTGGGCGCTTGATCACGAACCCGCCCTTCGACCCCACGGGCACGATCAAGGCGTTCTTGACCATCTGGGCCTTCATCAGCCCAAGGATCTCGGTGCGGAAGTCCTCTGGCCGATCCGACCAGCGCAGCCCTCCGCGCGCGACCCTTCCTCCTCGGAGGTGGACTCCCTCCACCCTGGGTGAATAGACGAAGATCTCGAACTTCGGCCGCGGCAGCGGCAACAGCCGAATCTGGTCGGGGTCGACCTTGAACGACAGAAACGTACGCCCGCCACCGTCTGCGGCGAGCCCCTCAGCCGGCCCGGGGCCCTCCGTGCGGAAGTAGTTGGTGCGCAGGATCGCCTGCACCACCGAGAGGAAGCTGCGAAGGATCCGGTCCTGGTCCAGGCTCTCCACCTCGTCGATCGCGTCCTCGATCTCCTTGGTGATCTCCTCTGCGTTCCGGCGGTCACCACGGTCAGGGTCGAACCGGGCCGTGAACAGCCTGACCAGCAGGATCGCGATCTTAGGATGCCCGAGCAGGGTGCGAACCATGTAGGCATCGGAGAACGGGATGCTGGCCTGCCGTAGATACCGGGCTACCGCACGCAGAATTACGATCTCTCTGCCGGTCAGCGCCGCCTTGAGCACCAGTCCGTTGAGACCATCGTCCTCCAGCTCCCGGTGCCACACGCCCAAGAAGGTCTCCTCGAAGAAGGCCTTCACCCGCTCGGCGTCCTCGTCCTGACAGCTCAACCCGAAGTCGTAGATCCAGACTGGCTCAGAGTCCCGGGGAGTGATCTCGTATGGCCGTTCGTCCACGACGCGAGCCCCCATGTGCTCGAGCGTCGGCACCACGTCTGAGAGCGCGACGTCCCCGTCTGAGAACAACTTGCAGCGCGTGAGGCGCGCTTCCTGAGTGCCGGCACGGTAGAGCGTGATGATCGGTCCTCGCTCCTGCGAGAGCCGCTCGAGGTTTGCGATGTCGGCTACCGCCGCACGGGCTGGCCAGTCGTCCCGGTAGGCGGGAGGGAAGGCCAACTCGTAGCGTCTGAACAGCGCGGTGCCGTCCTCCTCGCTGTGCTTCTCGCCCAGCGCCGCTCGCAAATCGTCGCCCCAGCCTCGGATTGCCTGCACGAGCCGCCGCTCGATCCCCTTGAGGTCGTAGTCATCCGGGATGCCGTCCGGGCAGTGGATGACGTAGTGCACGCGGGCCAGCAGCGACTCCGACAGCTGGAGGCTCCAGTCGAGGTGGTCGCCCCCGAACTCCTCCAACAGGATCTGGCCCACGCGTTCTCGATTCTGGGTGTTGAACCGGTCGCGGGGGATGCAGACCAAGCAGTCCATGAACCGAGCCAGCGGGTCACGCCGCACGAACAGCCGCAGCCGCTGGCGCTCTCCCAAGCCGAGGATCCCCATCCCGATCTCGAACAGCTCGTCCGTCTCCATCTGAAACAGCGAGTCGCGCGGGTAGGCTTCGAGGATCTCGACCAGCGCCTTGAAGTCGTGGGTGCCCGGTTCGAAACCGGCGCGGTCGAGTACCGCCCGCACCTTGTCCCGCAACAGCGGGATCCGCTGGAGGCTCTCCTTGTATGCGAAGTGCGTGAACAGGCCGAGGAAGCGGCGCTCGCCGATGACCTCGCCGTCTTCTGAGAACTCCTTCACGCCGACGTAATCGAGGTAGGACGGACGGTGCACCGTGGCGCGGGAGTTGGCCTTGGTGATCACCAGCAGATGCGGCGCTCGCGCCAGCTGGAGCGCCTTGTCGCTCAGCGAGGTGAACTGTCGCTGGGGCGTCCCCCGCAGGATCCCGAGCCCGGTGTCTTTTCGCGCCCGTGGCCCCGCTTTCCCATTCTGGCTGACAAGGTCGTACTCGCGGTAGCCGAGGAACGTGAAGCGATCGTCGGCGAGCCACTTGAGAAACTCCTTGGCCTCCTCCACTTCGGCGCCGTCGATGGACGCCGGCCGCGAGTCCAGGTCCTGCACGATCGCGCCCAACCGGTCGCGCATCGGGCCCCAGTCCTCGACCGCCGCTCGTACTTCATCAAGCACTCGTTCGACGCTGGCACCCAGCTGCTCGCGCCGCTCCTCGTCAGGCTCGCGGGTCACCTCGGCGCGAAGGACCGACTCCGAGATGGTGTCCTCAGGTGATTCGGCGCCCGGGTCGAGCACCTCGGCCAGCTCGCCATCCTCGTCCCGGACCACGTGCAGAACCGGGTGGATCACGAGGTCGATCCCGTAGCCCTCGCGCCCTAGTGCCATGGTGACCGAGTCGACCAGGAACGGCATGTCGTCCGAGACGATCTCGACGACGGTGTGCGGCGAGCTCCAGCCGTCGCGATCGGGATCGGGGTTGTAGACGCGGATCTTGGCTTCGCCGGGCGCGCGTTCGAGCGCCAGCCGCCAGTGGGCAAGCGCGGCGCCATAGAGATCGTCGGGGCTTCGGTCGGCGAGATCCTCGGGTGGAACCCAGTGGTAGTAATGGCGGGCGAACGCCTCCGCCTGGGCCGCGTCGTGTCCCGTGACGCGCTCGCGGATGCGCTCGCATACAGAATCGAGCAGCTCCGCCTCGAGGCTCTCGGTCTTCACAGCCATGGGGCTCACCTCTCCTCGTGTCCGCCCTGAGCCTACCCAGCGGCGCGAGAACCCTGTCAACCCTGGTGTCATGGCGGACACGGCCCGTGCCCGCGCCTAACGTGGTCCTCGGCGGATCCCTGCCACAATGCCAGCGCAATGCCAGGAGCCGGCCGCGGGGACGGGGAGCGCTGGGTGTCCCCACCGCTCACCTCTGAGATGCTCATGATTCGACGCACGGCGTGGCGTCGCCGCCGCGCCCGTCGACGTGCGCTCATCGCCGCGATGCTGGTGGCTGGTGTCGTGGCGGCCATCGTGGCCTCGACCTCGGGCGGGAGCTCGGTCTCGAGCCCTCGGGCCAGTCGCGCGGCCCCGAGCGCCAGCGCGTCCGCCGCCCGCAGGGGAGCTGCCACGCGCAAGGCGGCCTACGCCGCTGTGGGACTCCCCCCCTGGCTCGTAGCCCGCGACGTCAACAACGTCCTGGCATATACACCCCTGATCCGCGTCGGAAGCGCCCGCGCCCGCGAGGTCGCCCTGACCTTCGACGACGGTCCGAGCATCTACACGCCGCGGATCCTCCACGTCCTCGCCCAATGGCACGTCCCGGCGACGTTCTTCCTGATCGGCAGGGAGGCCAAGGCGTATCCGCAGTTCGTGCGAGCTGAAGCCCGGGCCGGGAACGAGGTCGGCGACCATACTGAGACCCATCCGCCCATGTCGGCGCTGGGGCCGGCAGAGCAGCATGCGCAGATCGTCGATGCCGCCAATGCGATCCGTGCCGCGGGTGCGCCGTCGCCCAAGCTCTGGCGCCCGCCGTACGGGCTCTTCAACAGCACCACGCTCTCGATCCTGCGCTCGCTGCGGATGCTGATGGTGATGTGGACTGTCGATACCAGCGACTACGCCCGACCAGGCGTGTCGAGGATCGAGTACACGGCGCTAAGCGGCGCCCGACCGGGGGCGATCATCCTGATGCACGACGGAGGCGGGGATCGGTCCGAGACGGTCGCGGCGCTGCCGAAGATCATCGCTGCTCTTCGTCGCCGTGGCTTCAAGCTCGTCACCGTGCCGCAGCTACTGGCGGACGATCCGCCGCCTCGCAACCAGTCGACTGCTGCCCCGGCCACCGGGGGCGAATCGGGCGGGCCGAGGGCGGCCTCCCCTGGGCCGCCGTAGGCGCCGGCCTTGACCACGTAGGCACCACCATAGGTCGCCCCGGCGGAGCCGCGCCGCGGGTTGACCGGCCGACAGCGGCCGGGATAGGCTCGTATGTCAAGGCGACCAACGACGGAAGGGGCAAGCACATGTTGTTCGCAGTGCTCTATCGAGTCCGGGCTGGGATCACCGAGGAAGCACAGACGCGGTCCCTGCAGTTGTTCACGCAGTGGTCACCGCCGTTTGAGTTCAAGCACCACTATGCGCGTGGCGATGGCAACGGCGGAGTGGCGATAGTCGAGAGCGACAGTGCGGAGGCGATTGTTGAAGGCATCAGCCCGTGGCTGCCGTTCTTCGAGTTCGACGTGACACCGGCCGTGGACATTCAGGCCGCGGTGCCGCTGTTCCAGCGCGCCTATCAGTGGCGCGACTCCGTGAGCTGACTCGCGCCGACAACCACGGGTCGGCAGCACCAGGCTTCCGTCCGACCCGTTGGCGAACATACGTTCGTGACCAGCGATGGTAGCCCGTACAGCCGGTTCCGACGGGCTCTCGCCACCGGCAATGAGACGCTGGTCATCGCCGCCGCGAGGGAGTTGCCCCGGATCAGCCTCGATGATGCGCTGCGGGTGTGCCTGGTTCTCAGAGACGGGGACCCGGACCGCTTTGATCGCGCGGCCGTCCGATGGCTCGGGCGATTCGCGCTCGAGGCGAGCGGTGCGACCATGAATGACCTCCGCGCCGCCGCCGACGCCTTGGACGCGCTACCCCGTCAGCCCGTGGCCGCGATGGAGCAGCTGCAGGTGCTGTGCCTGGCGCGAGGAATCGGGTGATGGGCGGTCAGCGCCTTCGACTGTCGCGAGGGGTGAGCGATGGGATTCGAACCCACGACCGCCGGGACCACAACCCGGAGCTCTACCAGCTGAGCTACGCCCACCGCGGAGACCACTGAATCTACCAGCGCGAGTGGTCTTAGACTCGCGACTGGTGGATATCCCGGAGGTCCGCTACGCCCACAACGGCGAGGTGAGCATCGCCTATCAGGTGGTAGGCGACGGCCCCCTAGACCTGACCTTCGTGACGGGCTTCGTGGGCCATCTCGAACTGTTCTGGGAGGCCCCCCAGGTCAGGAGGTTCTTCGAGCGGCTGGCCTCGTTCTCCCGTCTGATCCTTTGGGATAAGCGCGAGCAGGGACTGTCCGACCGACTGGGCCAGCCTCCGACACTCGAGCACGCTATGGACGACCTCGGCGCCGTCCTGGACGCCGTGGGCTCGGAGCGCACGGCCCTGTTTGGGGTCTCGGAGGGCGGACCTTTGTCCATCCTCTACGCCGCGAGCTTTCCCCACCGGGTCAGCCACCTGGTCCTGTACGGGACCTATGCCAGGCTCACCCGGTCCGACGATTACCCAGTTGGCGTTCCGCGGGATCTCTTCGAACGCTGGGTTGAAACCACAGCCTCGGGCTGGGGTGGCCCGGTGGGTCTCGAGCTATTCGCGCCGAGCGTCGCGGGCGACGAGGAGGCACAGGCGTGGTGGTCGCGCCTGTTGCGGTCGGGCACAAGCCCCAGGGCCGCGGCAGACCTTATGGGCATGTACGCGCAGATCGACGTCCGTCCGGCGCTGCCTGCGATCAACGCTCCGACCCTCATCCTGCACCGTTCTGGCGACCGACTCATCCCCCCGGGCCACGCCCGAGCGCTTGCGGAAGCGATCCCGAGCGCGCGTCATGCCGAACTCGAAGGCAGCGACCATCTTGCATTTACGGGCGACCCGGAAGCGGTACTTGATGAAGTCGAGGAGTTCATCACCGGTGAGCGTCGCAAGCGCGAGCCAGACAGGGTGCTGGCGACCGTTCTGTTCACGGACATCGTCTCCTCAACTGAACGTGCTGCCGCCGCGGGCGACCGCGACTGGCGCCGGATCCTCGAGCGTCACGACGAGCTCGTGCGGAGCGAGCTGAGGCGTTTCCAAGGCCGTGAGGTCAAGCAGACCGGCGACGGCTTCCTAGCAGCCTTCGACGGCCCAGCCCGAGCGGTCCAGTGCGCCGCCTCGATAAACGAGCGGATCCGGCCACTCGGAATCGAGGTGCGCGCAGGGGTACACACCGGCGAGTGCGAGCTGCGCGACGGCGACATCGCTGGCATGGCGGTACACATCGGCGCCCGGGTCGGAGCGCGCGCCGAGTCAGGTGAAGTGTTGGTTTCGAGCACGGTCAAAGACCTCGTCGTCGGCTCCGGACTCAGATTCCAGGAGCGCGGTGTCGCCGAGCTCAAGGGCGTGCCGGGGCAATGGTCGCTGTACGCGCTCGACGCGAACTAGCTTCAGCGCCATCTACAGAGGCGCTCGCTCAGCTCCCACAGCCGGACGCGCGCCTCCTTGTCGTAGGCCTGGGGATCGGCGGCCGCCTCCTCAAGGCCGTCGAAGTAGACGCCGCTCACCCCGTCCAGCTCGGGATCTATCACGAGTCGTAGCGTCGCCGCGACCCCCTGCTCCAGCCTATCGACGGTGCGCCCAACGGTCTCAAGGACGAGCTTCGTAGGCATCAATGTCGCGGGATGAAGGGCAGTGGCTGTGACATCCATCTCTCCTTCGGCGCGCAAGCGCTCACCCAGCTCGAACGTGAACGAAATGAGGGCGAGCTTGCTCTGCGAATAGGCGAGCGTCATGTCGTACCAGCGCTGGAGCATCACGTCGTCGAAGTCGACCGGCGCCTGACCGACCGAGGCGACATTGACGACTCGGGCCGGGCCGCTCCGGTGCAGGACAGGAAGGAGCAGCCGGGTGAGCAGAAACGGAGCCAGGTAGTTGACCGCAAAAGTGAGCTCGTAACCGTCCTCGCTCTCGCGCCGCTCGGGCAGCTCCACGCCCGCGTTGTTGACAAGAGCGTCGATCCGCCCGTCGTCCGCCGCCACCTCATCCGCCAGACGGCGAACGGCATCGAGCGAGGAGAGGTCGGCGACGTGCGGGACAAGCCGGTCGCTGCCCGTCGTGTCGGCAATGTCGGCGACGGCCGCGTAGACGCTGGTCTCGTTGCGCCCGTGCACCAACACGGTGGCGCCCCGACCGGCCAGCTCGCGGGCCAGCTCCTTGCCGAGCCCGGCGGTCGAGCCGGTGACCAGAATCGTCTGTTGCTCGGGCGGACGCAGGGAAGTCAGCTCAGGAAGGGCGATGCGTGATCAGAACGGAGCGTCGCGTATGCGCCGCCACGGCCCCGGCGACGCTGCCGAGCAGAGCCTCGGCGAGCCCGGTGCGGCCATGGGAGCCGAGCACGATCAGGCTCGCGTCGCGCTCGTCAGCGACCTTGACGATGCCCTTCCAGGTTGGGGACCCCTCGATGGCCACGCTCCGCGCACGAAAGCCCGCCGCCTCAGCGATTGTCACTCCCTCGGCGGCGGTCTGCTCGGCGGCCTTCCTGACTTCGGCGATCTCCGCCGCATCGAATTGGAGCCCGCTGACCGGCACGAACCCGACGTCGAAGGGGTGCCACACACAGAGGATGAGGGCATCGCGTCCGCCGCCCAAGAGCCTGCCGGCCTCCTCTATCGCGAGCTTGGCCAGTTCAGAGCCGTCATAGGCGAACACGATGGGACCGGATCCCGGGATGTGGGGGTCCCCTGTCACGGTCACGCCGGTTCCTCAGCGAGCCCCTGAGCCGCGGCGCGCTTGCGGATACCCGCCAGCAGCGGCGGCGAGTACCACGCCGGACCCTCGCCACCCATGAACCGCTCGAGATCCGGAGTCTGCGGGCGCGCCCGGCCAAGCACGTACAGCAGCACGCCGATCACGGCGCCGCCGACCGCGAGCCCCAGCCCGATCCAGAGGGCGATCCCCGTACCCGTCTTCGGGTTACCGGTGACGGTGACGGCGAAGTGGGCGAACACGGGCGCGATCATGAACGCGGCCACCGCGCGCAGGAGCTCGACGATCGCGAATACCCGCTGCAGGTTGGCGGCAGGGAGCGAGAAGCCGGCCACGAACAGCGCCGGAGCCACGGTCGCGCCGAGGCCAATCCCGGTCAGCCCCGAGCCCACAAGGGCCAGCGCTTGGGTGGGCGGAAGCTGTATGCGGAATACCGCGATCCCGGCGGCGAGGAATGCCATCCCCACCAGTGGGAGGTAGTGCATCTGGCGTTTGTTGATCACCACTCCCAGGGCGAACGCAGTGAGGACGGCCCCTGCGAGCTCGGGTAGGTAGAGCAGTCCCACATGAAGGGGGTCGTAGCGTGCCGCGAGTAGGCTCGCGGTCAGCGCCGTCGCCGATACCGATGCCGCCGCCGCGAACAGGGCGACGACGATCCCGGCGACCGGCATCGTGCTGCGAAGCATGCTGCCGATCGTCAAAAGCGGTCGGGTCGCCAGGGACTGGTAGGTGACCAGAATCACTATCAGGGCCAGACCGCCGAGCAGTGGCACAATCGTCAAGGGATCCAGGAAGGCGTGGGTGAGCAGCTCGGACGCTCCGAAGAACGCCGCCGCGGAGCCCGCAGCAGCCAGCCCGATCGCGGCCACACCCCAAGGGGCGCTGCGGTCCGCCGGCGGAGAGTCCTCAAAAGTCAGGACCGACAGCACGAGCGCGGCCAGCGAGATCGCGGCCACGACAAAGAACAGCGGCCGCCAGCCACCGGAATTGGCCTGGATCCCGCCGATCGTCGGACCGAGCGCGACCGCCCCAAAGATGCACAGGTTCATGATCACGGCGGTGTCGCGCAGCTTGCTGGTTCCGAAGCCGAGCGCCAGCGGCGGCACCGCCGCGATCAAGAGAAGACTGGTGCAGAGACCCTGAAGCACGTGGCCGGCGATGAACATCCCCGGATTCTGTGCTGCCGCGGTCAGGATCGAGCCGATCACCAGCAACGCGGCGTAGGCGACCATCATGCGCCGCTGGGGCAGATGCTGGGCCAGCGCCACCGCCAACACCGTGCCCACGGCATAGCCGGCATTGGCCATGCCCAACCCCAAGCTCATCGTCTGCAGACTCATGTGGAGGCTGTGGGCGATTACCGGCGTCAACGGCAGCAAGGCCGCCGATAGCGCCAGGTAGGGGATCAACGCAAAGATCACCATCGCCGCCGCAACCGGGTAGCGACCTGCGAGCGGGCCCTGACGCATCAGTGTGGCCCGCTCGCGCGCGTGTGCTTGGTAACCGTCGGGTACTGCTGAGTGGTAACCGCCGCCTGCCGCTCAGTCATCCGTTCTGATTTAGCAGCGCCGCTCAACGGGCATGACTCGCCACGCTGCCAAGGTCGCGGCTGGCGAGGTAGCGGAGCGCTCTGCGTTGCGCGCCAAGCCCCGTGAAGCGGACTAGCTCGCGGCCGTCGGTCAGGGTCACCGCCCAGCCGTGGTTAATTGGTTTGAGCATCAATGCAAGTGCCTTCATGGGGTGCCTCCTCGGAGGCGACGTTCTGGTCTTTGAGGGTTATATATCACAAATCGGAGACTATTGTCCAGTTTGGCCTCTACGCAGGGGCCTTCACGACTGCTGAACCCTCTTGCGGACATAGTCGTCCGCTACTAGACTCCTGCCTATGGCCGCTACAACCGAAGTCCCCCGGCGCAAGGACGCTCAGCGCAATCGTGAGGCGATTCTGGAGGCGGCCCGAGAGCTGTTTGCGGAGTGTGCAGACGTCCCGATGTACGAGGTCGCGCGGCGGGCGGGCGTCGGGCAGGCGACGCTGTATCGGAACTTCCCCGACCGCCGAAACCTCGCCGCTGCGCTCCTAGCCGAGCACATGGAGCAGACCGAGCGGCTGGCCTCCGAGCACGCCGATGACCCGGACGCCTTTTTCGTGCTGCTGCGAAACGTCGTCGAGACCATGGCTCGCTTTCACGCGGTGGGGGAGCTCGCTCGACACGATGCGTGCCTCGGCTCCGAGCTCGAGCGGCGTAGGCAGCGCCTGGTCCAGCTCATGAAAGATCCGCTTCGCATCGCCAAGCGCGCCGGCACGCTACGGCGCGACCTGACCATCGACGACGTGTTCCTTGTGGTCTTGATGATCAAGGGCGCCGTTGAGGCAGCGGACGGGCCCCCCGCGCGCGCTGTCGCCGCGAGCCGCGGGCTCGCGCTCGTGCTGGACGGCCTGGCGCCGTCGTAGGAGCGCGGGCACCGTCCGGCTTATCGGACACTTATCTCCACAAAGAGTGTGATCGGACAGGATTGTCCGATACGCATAGGGACGCGATCGGCATAGGCTTTCGCGATGACATTCATCTCGATATCGGACGAGGGTGGCGTAGCGGTGCTCGCCATCGACCGTCCCCCGGCGAACGCGATGGACATCGAGCTGCTTGGCGAGCTCGTGTCATCGCTCGAGTCGGTGGCCGCTCACCCACCCGATGCCCTGGTGATCGCCGGACGGCCTGGGTTCTTCTCGGCGGGTGTCGATCTCAAGGCAGCGCCCAACTATGGACCGAAGGAGCAGCGTCAGACGGTCGAGAACATCAACCAGATGGTGCTGACCGGCTACGGGCTACCGTGCCCTGTGGTCGCGGCCGTCACCGGCCACGCGATCGCCGGCGGTCTGGTACTGGCGCTGTGCGCCGATTTCCGTGTCGCCTCGACCCAGGGTTCCTACGGATTGACCGAGGTGAAGGTCGGAGTGCCCTATCCGCAGGCCGCGATCGGCGTCGTCCGTGCAGAGCTCGCCCCCCACGTCGCCCGCCGGCTCGTGGTCGGCAACGAGCTGATCGACGGCGAGCAGGCGAGAAGTCTCGGGGTATTCGACGAAGGGCTCCCACCCGACCGAGTCCTCTCCCGCGCGAAGGAGATCGCAGCCGGGCTCGGCACAATGCCGGCCGCCGTCTATGAACGCACCAAGCGCGACCTACGTGAAGGCGCCCTGAACACTATGCGCGCCGCCGCTGCGGCGGACCCCCTGCTGGCAGGTTGGCGATAACGAAAGATGCATCCGACCGCCGCCCGATGCGCGCAGCGATTGAGAGAGCGAGGGCTCGAGATCGAGGTCAAGACGCTCAGCGATTCGGCCCGCACCGCGCCTCTGGCGGCGGCGGCCCTGGGCGTGGAGGTCGGCCAGATCGTCAAATCGCTCGTCTTCCTCCGCGACGGCAGAGCGCTCCTGATCCTGTGCGCGGGCGATCGTCGCGTCGACGTCGAGCGGCTCGGTCTAGAGCCGGCACCCGCCGAGCGGGTACGAGAGGTGACGGGCTTCTCGATCGGCGGGGTTCCACCTCTGGGTCACGACGCCGAGCTGGAGACCACCGTCGACGAGTCGCTGCGGCGATTCCCGGTGGTGTGGGCCGCCGCCGGCACGCCCCACACCGTGTTCGCGATCGGCACTGAGGCCCTGATCGAGGCACTACCCGACGCCCGGATCGAGAACGTCAGCTGAAGGTCGCGTCGGGTGCGACTAGCCCGTCAGCCTGAGAGCCACTTGTCAGGCTGCGTGGACACAGCCAGACAAGGAGACAGGTATGTCAACCGATGAGATGACCACCGACGGGCGCGTGCGCGCGCTCGCCGACGGTAACCAGATCCCGCTGCTGGGGCTCGGTGTGTGGCAGGTACCGAACGGGCCGGAGTGCACGAACGCTGTGCGCTGGGCCCTCGAGCTCGGGTACCGGCACATCGACACGGCACAGGCTTACGGAAATGAGGAGAGCGTCGGGAAAGGGCTGCGCGAGAGCGGTGTCCCTCGCGAGCAGGTGTTCATCACCACCAAGTTCTATCCCGCGCGTCGCGATCCAGCCGCCGAGATCGAAGGCAGCCTGCGCCGCCTCGGCGTCGACCAGGTCGACCTGTACATCATCCACTGGCCCCAGCGCGGCCCAACCTGGGCCTGGCCCGGCATGGAACGGGCGCGCGAGCTGGGCTTCGCGCGGTCGATCGGCGTGTCGAACTTCGATGCCGGCGAACTCGACCAGTTGAGCGCGGCGTCCAGCGTAAAGCCGGCGGTCAACCAAGTGCAGTTCAGCCCGTTCGAGTACCGGCGCGCGGTGCTGGACGCGTGCGGGCGCAACGACGCTGTCCTCGAGGCCTATAGCCCCCTGGGCACGGGCCGACACCTCTCCGACGGGGCGGTCAGACGCGTCGCCGAGAACGTCGGCCGGACTCCGGCGCAGGTGCTGTTGCGTTGGTGCCTGCAGCGCCAGCTTCCCGTGATTCCCAAGTCGACGCATCGCGAGCGCATCGAGGAAAACGCACAAATCTTCGACTTCACACTCTCAGACGACGACATGGCGGCGCTCGACGCACTCGACCGGACCGGCGGTAGCGGCCGCGCGCGGGAGAGGAAATGGTGGTGAGCAAGGGCGTTCAGGACCTAATCTTGCAGACCGCTCCCAAGCACAGGTCGATGAAGAGCTGAACGAGATGAGCGTTACCCCATGGCACAAGCACGGGCCGGCGAGGATCGAGCTAGCCGATGTCGTCGGCTGAGACGCGCTTGCGCTTCTCCGAGGTCAGCGGGCTGGGGGCAGGCGGTGCCGGGCGCTTCGAGGCGGGCGTTGATCCCGAGTGGACCATCGGCGGCAAGCCCAATGGCGGGTATCTGCTGGCGATGCTCGGGCGAGCGGCCGCCGCGGTAAGCGCCCATCCCCATGTCATCTCGGCGAGCGCCTACTACCTGCACGCTCCAGATCCCGGCCCGGTCGTAATCGACACGCACGTGCTCCGATCGGGACGCTCCGCCAGTCAGGTCCAAGCCCGGATGAGTCAGGAAGGCCGGGCGTGCGTGGAGGCACTCTTCATCACGAGCCAGCTCGACTCCAGCGCTGCTCCCTACTGGGAGCAGGGGCTGCCCCAGATCCCCGAGGTGCCATACGACGAGTGCCCGCGCCTGATCCCGGTGCTGCCGGACGGAACCCGCGTAGCGATCATGGAGCAGATCGAGGTGCGCCTCGATCCCGGCGCCAGCGGGTTCACCAGGGGCGAGCCGAGTGGGCAGGGAGAACTGAGGGGATGGCTGGCACTCCCGGGCGAGGAAGACCTCGATCCGGTGTCGCTGTTGTTCGCGGTCGACGCCTTCCCGCCCGCGACGTTCGACATCGAATTCTCAGGCTGGGTACCGACCCTCGAGCTCACCGTCTACGTTCGCGGCCTTGCGGGACCCGGCCCCGTGCGGGTGCTGCAACGGGCGGAGCTGATCGATGCCCAGCGCGTGGATGAGTCCTGCCATGTCTGGGATCGCAGCGGTCGCCTGGTGGCCCAGGGCCGCCAGCTGGCCGGCGTCCGGCTCGGCTGAACGCCTCAGCTGGGCCGGTACAGGGTGCGTATCCAGACCGTGGCGAGCGTTTGCACGAGCTCGCGGTCGCCTTGGGGCGATGGGGAACGCTGGGATGCGTCGTAGAAGGCGCGGAGGTTCATGCCCGTGAGCGCCGCCGCGAGCTGGCGGGCTTCGGGAGGCGGGGGATACGCCAGCCCAGCGTCGCGCTCGCGATGGATCTGGGCGGCGGTGGCATCGACGTACCGGCGCGCGATCGCGCGCCACAGCGCCGCGCTCTCCGGATGGTCGTTGCGCATGTCGTAGACGGCGCGCAATACCGGACCGCGTTTGCGCCATAACGCGAGGTTGTCGGCCAGGGCACGGGTGATCACCTCTATCGGTGGCTCATCGGTCCTGTTGAGCCAGCGCTCGGCGCTCGCGAACACCTCTCCCTGGGCTTGGTCGCCAAGGGCGCGTAGGAGTGCCTCACGTGAGGCGAAGTAGAAATAGAACGAGGAGCGGGAAATACCGGCGGCCGTGGCGATCTCGTCGACGCCGATCGAGCCGAGGGGGCGGGCGGCGAGCAGCGCCTCGGCCTCGCGCATGAGGCGCTGCTCGGTGAGGTCCCCCCTGCGCGGGGTCCGGCGGCGGGTGGGCGGAGCAGCCTCGGCCATCTGCGCAAACGATGCCGTAACGGGTAGCGGTTGTCAACGGCCTGCCCATAAAAGTCGACGTAGTGTTGACAAGCTTCGACTAGTCGTCTAGCGTGCGCGTGACGAAGCCTCGCCTGTTGTAGAGGCGGTGATTGCCACCAGCGAGGCGGAGTGGCATACGGTTGGGGCAGCCGCTGAGCGAGAGCGCAAGGAGACACCGATGAACGCGACCAACCATCAAGTCCGGCTCGCCGCCCGACCTACCGGATTGCCCGACGCGTCCAGCTGGGAGCTGACGACTGAGCCGGTACCGACCCCGGGGTCGGGCGAATTCATCGTCGAGGTGTCCCATCTGTCGATCGATCCGGCGATGCGGGGGTGGATGAACGACGTCCCCTCCTATATCCCGCCGGTCGAGATCGGCGCGGTGATGCGGGCGCTCGCGCTGGGGAAGGTAACGGCATCAGAGCATCCGGACTTCGCAGTCGGCGATCATGTCTCCGGCGTCTTCGGGGTGCAGGAGTTCGCACGCTCGGACGGGAGCGTCGTGAACAAGATCGACCCGACGCTCGCGCCGCTGCCGACCTACCTCGGCGCGCTCGGCATGACCGGGCTCACGGCGTATTTCGGGCTGCTGGACGTGGGCCGGTTAAAGGATGGTGAGACCGTGGTCGTCTCGGGGGCGGCCGGCTCGGTCGGGAGTGTTGCCGGGCAGATCGCCAAGCTCAAGGGCTGCCGGGCGATCGGGATCGCCGGCGGGCCGGAGAAGTGCGAGTGGATCGTCGACGAGCTCGGTTTCGACGCGGCGATCGACTACAAGTCAGAAGACGTCCGGCAGGCATTGCGAGGGCAAGCGCCCGATCGGGTGGACGTGTTCTTCGACAACGTCGGCGGTGAGGTGCTGGACGCGGTCCTAACCAGGCTGGCGCGCGGAGCGCGAATCGTGATCAGCGGAGGCATCTCGCAGTACAACGCTAAGCAGGTCCGCGGACCATCCAACTACCTTGCGCTGATCGCCGCCCGCGGCACCATGACAGGGTTCCTGGTGTTCGACTACCTCGCGCGCTACCAGGAGGCGATCACCGAGCTCGCCGGCTGGCTGCGCGGGGGCAAGCTCGTCTCCCGCGAGCAGGTCGTCGAAGGCGGCGTGCAAGCCTTCCCGGAAACGCTGCTCAAGCTGTTCGCCGGAGAGAACATCGGCAAGCTCGTGCTGGCGGTTCCCTGAGGACAATGGCCACGGAGAGGAGAGCAAGATGCAACGGATGAGCGCCCAGGACGCGTCTTTCCTGGACATCGAAAGCGATGACCAGCCGATGCACGTCGGGGGAGTGAGCATCTTCGAGGGGCCGCCGCCCCCTTTCGCAGACGTGACATCGATGATCGAGAGCAAGCTCGTGCTCGTGCCGCGATACCGGCAGGTCGTCCGCTTCGTGCCATTCGCCCTCGCTCGTCCCCTATGGGTGGACGACCCCCACTTCAACCTGGGCTACCACGTCCGGCGGACCGCGCTGCCGGCGCCGGGTGGCGATGGGGAACTGCGCACGCTTGTCGGCCGGGTGATGTCGCAGAACCTCGACCGCGCCAAGCCGCTGTGGGAGATGTGGGTGGCGGAGGGTCTGGACGAGGGCCGCTGGGCGCTGATCTCCAAGGTGCACCACGCGATGGTCGACGGCGTAGCCGGCACGGACCTGATGACCGTCCTGCTCGACAAGGAGCGCAACCCCCAACCCCTACCGGCCGAATCGTGGATGGCGGAGCCGGCGCCGGGATCAGTACGACTGCTGGCCGACGCGCTCCTCGAGCGGACCGTCAACCCGTTCATCGGCGCCGAGCAGCTCGTCGGCGCTCTCCGCGCTCCGCGCCAGCTGGCGTCCGTCCTCGCCGACACCTCACGCGGGCTGGCGGGGTTCGCCGGTGTCGCCCGGGGCGGCGAAGCCTCCTCGCTCAACGGACCGCTCGGCCCGCACCGGCGGTGGGACTGGGCACGCGGGCGTCTGTCTGACGTGCAGCTCGTGCGGCGGGCGTTTGGTGGCACCGTCAACGACGTCGTGCTGGCGGCGATTACGACCGGCTTCCGCGATCTGCTCGACTCGCGCGGAGAGCCGGTCGGCCGCGTGCTGCGCACGCTCGTTCCCGTCTCGGTCAGACGTCCCGGCGAGCGGGGCACGTACAACAATCGCGTGTCAGCGATGTTCGCCGAGCTACCGGTGGGGATCGAGGATCCCGTGGAGCGGCTGGAGTCGATCGGCACCCAGATGGCGGGGCTCAAGGAATCGAAGCAGGCAGTCGCCGGAGAGACGCTCACCTCGCTGTCGGGGTTCGCGCCGCCAATGCTGCTCGCGCTCGGCGCGCGCGTGGCCAGCAGGCTGCCCCAGCACGCGCTCAACACAGGCACGACCAACGTTCCGGGCCCGCAGTTCCCGCTGTACCTCGCCGGGCGCCGGTTGCTCGAATCCTTCCCCTACATCCCGCTGTTCGCGAGCGTCCGGGTGGCGGTGGCCATCTTCTCCTACGACGGCGCGCTCAGCTTCGGCGTCAGCGGCGACTACGACACCGCTCCTGACATCGACGTCCTCTGCCGCGGCATCGAGCGCGGGCTGAGCGAGCTGGTGGCGCTCGCCCAGCCGCAGGCCGCGGAACCGGAGCCGGGTGGCCAGCCTGACGCACGGCGCGCGGCGCCCCGCAAGCCGAAGCCCGCGCAGACGTCATAGCGGTTCCGGTCGAGGCGGCGCGAGCGAGCTTGTACGCGCAGTGGCGCCAAGGCCACTTGCGCTGCTCTGGGCGCTCGGCCGGCCCTGGGGGCGTCGGCCTCAGCGCGGCTCAGCTGACCTCGTACTTGATATGCGTGACGCCGGGTGCGTCGACGGCCCGGATCTGCTCGAGCTTTACGGCTCCGTGACCGAGCCCCGCGAACAGCCGCTCGCCGGCACCTAGGAGCACGGGCGCGATCGATATGTCGATCTCATCCACCAGTCGCGCGGCCAGGTATTGGTTGACGACCGATGCACCGCCTGCGAGCCAGACGTCCGCTCCCCCGGCGGCGTCCTTGGCCTGCGCCAGCGCGGACTCGATCCCATCGCTGACGAAATAGAACGTGGTACCGCCTTCCATCTCCAGCGGTTCTCGCGGGTGGTGGGTGAGCACGAACACCGGATGGTGGTAAGGCGGATCCTCGCCCCACCAGCCTCGCCACGATTCATCCGGCCATGGCCCACGGACCGGTCCGAACATGTTGCGGCCCATGATCGTGGAGCCGGTGTTGGCCTGGCGTTCCCGCACGACGGGGGAGCTCGCGTTGACCTCGCCTCCCTCTTGGCCATGCATTTCTCGAAACTCCTTCAGCGGAAAGAACCACTGGTGCAGCTCCATCCCGCCCACGCCGAGCGGGTTCTCCTCACTCTGATGGGGGCCGGCGACATAACCGTCCAACGACATCGTGATGATGAGTCTCAGCTTGCTCATGCGCACTCCTGCGTCTCGCGTTCCTGGTCTATAGACCGCGGGAGAAGACAGGACTCATCGCATAGCGTGGCCACCGGCGGGGTGAGGCAGGGTTCGCGCTAACCCTCGTCTTTTCCGGGTGGGCCGCCGAGCAAGGCGATCAGCGCCGAGAAGCTCTTCCCGGCCGCGCTCGCTTTGCTGTTCTCATCGCTTGTGGCGTTCCATTGGTGGGTCTTGGCCGCGTAGGTCACGGTGCTGGTCCCAGCGCCCCATCCGATCTCGATCCCGGTCGCCCAGCCGGAGATGATGCTCGCCACCGGCTGGCCGGCGGCCACCGTCTCCCCTACACGGAGGCCGGCCACCGGATTCACCCCTTCCGCGTAATAGACGTAGCAGCCGGCATCTGCGCCGTCGAGCAGCCGGTACTCGATGAACGACCCCGGCCACCCTGTGCCAGAGGTCCCCACATAGCTGACTCTGGCGGCGCCAATCGCCGCGAGCGTGCCCGAGCCGGCGTAGTCGACGCCCTGGTCGATCCGCTCGGCCTTCACCCGGGCGCGCGCCAGGGGGTTGACGTAGTCGCTCGCCACACTCGCCGGCTGACAGCCGCGAGTCAGCCCCGCTTCGACCGGCTGGGACACCCATCGAGGTAAAGGTGCAGCGCTCGCTAGGTCGGCGTGCGCCGCCCCGGAAACGGCGCGCGCCTTTGCACCAGTTACTTGGCTGCCTCGACCGACAAGCGCGCCAGGCAGGACGACGAGCAGCGACGTGACGGCGAAGATGCCCCCGGCGCCCCTGGCGAGTGTCCGCAGGCGCTTGGGCTTGCGCGTCACGACCCGGAGGCGATCGGCCGCGGGCCGGCGCGCCGGCGCGCGGCGGGCACGGTCTCGCTTCGGTCGCCGCGCCGATGTTCTCTGCCTAAGGCCTCGCTCCGGGCGCGGGGTCTCGCGCTTGATCGGAGCTGCCCGTCGCCTTGCTCCTCCGCGCAAGCGAGCGCTCAAGTGATTGTTGCCACGGCTCAATCCGCCCAAGGTCTCGGACGGGCTCCACGAATCCTCCTTGTTGGGGCGACTGGAAAGCCTGCGGAGTTAGCTGACGGGCTCGCGCTTGTGCGCTACGCCGGACGGCGGCGGCGATTCGCCCCGACGACCAATTCGGTCGTTTCGGGTCCCCCGCTCGCAGGCCACGGATGGCGCTGCGACTCGGCTCGTTATGTAGCGCGCGAACCTATCACTTTCTGCAGCGGAACCGCAGGAGCGCGGCATGGCGGGTTGGCCGATGACGCGCTGTGCACGTAAATCCCGGGGGCGCCCCTCGCAGTACTTGTCCGACTCGGTACCCCTACGGCGCGGAGCAGATGTTGCCCGACCCCGACCACTTCATCCACGGCCCCAAGGGGCCCCCCGGTACAGACGGTTCCTGCACCGACAAGTTGCGATATGCGGGCGGGCCGCCGGGCGCGCAGCTGCCGAGTTGGTCGGCCCTCAACCGGACCTGCACCAGCTGCGGGTAATAGCCGCCGGAAGGCTTGAAGATCGAGCCCATCCCAGTGCCAAACGCGGTGCTCGATCCCCAGCCCGTCCACTGGATCTGGCTGACGTGTCCGCTCGGGTCGCCGCCGTTGAAGATGTCCGATGGCTGCGCCGTCCCGAAGCCGTTCCCGTTCGGCGCGAAGCTCTTGGCGCCCAGGACCACGGTGGCGGGGTTCGGGGATTGCTGGGTGGTGCCCGGCGCCTGCGTCGGAGTCGGGGACGAGGTACTGGTGGTGGACGCAGGCGTGGAGGTGACGATGACCGTCGTTGTGGAATGCGAACCACACCCACCCAGCACTACCACCGCCAGCGCTAGTGCCAACCCCTGCTTGCGCACGGGGGCAAAGCTATCAGCCGCCCGCGCGAGGCTTTCGATCTGCATGCTGCGAGCCCGAAACCCTGGGTGGCGCGATCGGCAAGCACATCGGCACGGTGGCACGAGGGGTAGCATGAGATCAATGTGTCGGGGCGGGGGCGACGGTCCTGATCTCAACGCATGACATGACCGTGGCCCGCAAACTCGCCGACCACCTGGCCGTGATCCACGACGGCCGGATGGTCGCGAGCGGCGACGCCGACGAGATGTTCGCCTCCACCAACCCGCTCTGCGACAGCTGACCACGGGAGAGATGTCCGGTCCACTGGGATTGCGTGATCCCGTGTAGCCCGCGGAGTGCCCCCGGCAGGACTCGAACCTGCGACCCACGGCTTAGAAGGCCGTCGCTCTATCCAGCTGAGCTACGGGGGCTAGCGATCGGGACTGTAGAGGGCGCTGGGACGTAAATGGCGGGATGCACGAGCCAAGCACTTCTTGACTTCGATGGATGCCGACGACACCTGTCCAGGATCGCGACCTCTGCTTTGAACAGGGCGACACCGGACCGACTCGTTGTGAGTGAGCTACCGCACGTTGCGGGCGTCGGCAGGACGGTTGGCGGGCGTGCGATTCATCTACTGAACCAGCGAGCGCTGGCTTTAAATCGGGGCGCCCGGATTTGAACCGGGGACCTCTCCGGCTCCCAGGGCCGGCGCGATAACCAGGCTTCGCTACGCCCCGATGCGCGTGGCTGAGTCTAGTGCCCAGTCCTGCCGGATGCGGTCGATCCATGCCTGCAGGCGTGCGCGTAGAAGAGTGTCGGCGACTCTCACGGTGAGGACTCCATGCGGGCAGCGCCAACGACGACCGTTGCAGCTGCCCACTGTTCGATTTGCGGATCAGCGTGATGATCGTGCCGTCGATTCCGAGCATGTCTCCCCAGAACCGTCTGATCTCGTCGAGATCTTGGTCGGCGTGGTATTGGACGGAGCAGCTCATCTTCTTGTGAGTCAGGCGGGTGAGCCAGCCGGCGGCCATGGCGATAACGCGCTCATCGGAATTGGCGATTGCCACGTAGTTCCGGTGGCGCTTGTACCCCTCAGCGATATACAACACCACGAAATCCCGAAACGTCGGCAACTCGATCAGCTCGTCGTATTCGAGTAGTCCACGCGTATAAGCCTCTTCGCGTAGCCGCCGGTACTTGGCCTGCATCGCGCCATTGCCCTTCCGCTGCCCGATGGACCACCTGCCGCGTCCGCCCCAACGGCAAATCCCTGATCCAGTAGTAGACGGTCGTTTTCGGCAGCGCCAGCCGGGCGGCGATCTCGTTGAGTGACAGCTTCTTCGCCACTCGAAGCTCGCGTGCTCGTTCTCGTAGGTACGCCGGATAAGCCATATGCAAACGAACACATGTTCCCACTCGGTGCGGACGGAATCGCGCTGCGACACTCCCCCAAATGCCCACCGCCCGGACCCGGTCTCCGAAGCTCGGCTATGCGCTCGCGGCCACGGCCGCGACGCTGTGGGCGCTGAATGGCTCGCTGGCTCGCTTCCTCCTCAACGACCACATGCCGCCGGCTCGGCTGGCCGAGCTCCGCTCCTTGGGCACGTTCCTGGTGCTGGCGGTCGCGCTCGCATTCGCGAGGCCGCGGCTTCTCAGGGTCGACCCGAAGGACCTCGGCCGCCTGACGTTCTTCGGGGTAGTCGGGCTGGCGGGAGTCAACGCCCTTTACTTCGCAGCGATCGCCCGCCTGAAGATCGGCGTCGCGGTCACGATTCAGTACCTCGGTCCGCTGCTCCTGCTGCTGTGGCTGAAGCTCGTCCACCGGCGCGCGCTGCCCGGCGGGCTGTGGAGCGCGGCGGGGCTCGCCGCGGTCGGGTGCTTCTTCGTCGTCAGGGCGTACCACCCCGGCGGGCTCGATGGCGTCGGCGTAGCCGAGGCGTTCGGGGCGGCGGCCACGTTCGCGGTCTACCTGTTCGCCAGCGAGCAGGCGGGCCACCGTTACGAGCCGGTGACGATCCTGGTGTGGGGGTTCGGCTTAGCCAGCCTGTTCTGGCTGATCACGCAGCCCGCGTGGTCCTTTCCCCTCCACCCACTGTCGAGCGGACGCAACCTGGCTTTCGCCGTGTACATCGTGATCGGCGGGACGCTCGTCCCGTTCGCGTGCATGATCGCCGCCGTGCGCCATCTGCCCGCGTCGCGCGCGGCGGTGGTGGCAACTCTCGAGCCCGTGCTGGGGGCGGTGCTCGCGTGGCCCATCCAGCATCAGGCACTGTCGGCGGTACAGATCGTGGGTGGGCTGGTCGTGGTCGGGGCCATCGTCTGGGTTCAGGCGCAGCGGCCCGCGCTGGAAGCCGAGCTGGCGCCGGCATACGGGGCGGGGCGGCGTGCCGGCGCGAGGGTCGAGTAGCCTGCGGCGCCGCCCATGGCCGAGATCGAGCCGCTTCAGGCGCTGCACTACAACCTCGAGAAGACCGGCGGGCTTCAGAACGTGGTGGCGCCGCCCTACGACGTGATCGACGCCGATCAACGGCGGGACCTCGCGGGGCGGTCCCCATACAACGTGGTCAATATCGATCTCCCCGCGGGCCAAGACCCGTACGGCGAGGCCGCCAAGCTGTTCGCGGCCTGGAAGGCAGACGACGTCCTTGAGCGCGACGAGCGGCCCGCGTTGTGGGTACTCAGCCAGGACTACACCGGCCCCGACGGGCAGCAGCGCACCAGGACCGGTTTCTTCGCGCGCGTGCGCGTGGAGGAGTACGGCGCGGGCCGCATCCGCCCGCACGAGCGCACCCATCCCGGTCCGAAGGAGGACCGGCTCAAGCTGACGCGTGCGACCAGCACGAACCTCTCGCCGATCTTCTCTCTGTTCGATGACTCCTCGGGCGAGGCGCGAGCAGCCCTCGGGGACGCGACGCACCGGCCCCCATGGGGAGAGGCAACAGACGAGGATGGGACCGTCAACCGCCTGTGGCGAATCGAGGACGAGACGGCGATCGCCGCGGTGCAGAGGGCTCTCAAACCGGTCGAGCTCCTGATCGCCGACGGGCACCACCGCTACGAGACCGCCCGTGTATACGCCGACGAGATCGGCGGGGACGGGCCCCATCGCTACGTGCTCATGTGTCTAGTGGCCCTTCAGGACCCGGGGCTGACCGTGTTTCCGACCCACCGCCTGGTGCAAGGGCTCGGCAGCAGCAAGCAGGAGAAGCTCGCGGACGTGATCCGCCGGGACTTCGAGATCGAGCCGCTGTCGAACCCGGAAGGCCTGGTCCCCCCGCCCGAGACCAACGTCAAGATCGGCTACATCGACGGCCATTTCCGCGAGCCATTCATGCTCTCGCTAAAGGACCAGAGGATCGCCGACGGCGCCCTCGAAGGTCACTCCGAGCCGTATCGACATCTCGACACCGCCGTGCTCGAGGCCCTGATCCTGAAGGGAACGCTCGGGATGACCGACGAGGCGATCGACCACCTAGACGGGCTGGGGTATGCCCGCGACCTAGGCGAGGCTCTGAAGCTGATCTACGACTCCGCGTACGAGGCCGGATTCTTCATGGCGCCGATCCCTGTCGAACGCATCCAGGCCGTCGCCGCGACAGGGGAGAGCATGCCTCCCAAGTCGACCTACTTCTTCCCCAAGGTCCCGACCGGACTCCTGTTCAACCCATTGGAGTGAGATGAAAGCGATCGCCACCCGAACGTCTGCCGAGACGTACACCCACCGGGTCGACATCCGCCAGCATCGGCTGGCCGTCGACGAACCTACGGATAAGGGCGGGGAGGACGAGGGTCCGACGCCCCAGGAATTGCTCGCCGGCAGCCTGGCCGGATGTGTGGCAATCACGATCGAGATGTATGCCCGGCGCAAGGGGTGGGATCTGGCCGAGCTCGCGGTCGATTGCCAATACGAGCAGGCCGAGCGAGGCCAACCGACGGCATTCACGCTCACCTTGAGATTGCCCCGCGGCATCAGTCCCGAGCAGGTTGAGCGCCTGTCCGCGATCGCCGCCAAGTGCCCCGTCCATCGCACGCTGGACGGCGAGGTGACGTTCGAGCAGCAAGTCGAGCTCACCGAGCCCGCCGCGAGCTAGACGGCAGCAGACCGTCCGCGGTTCGCGAATATAGTCAGCAGATGGTCGTGTCCTTGGACGCCCTGCGCGAAGGGCTCACTCGGGTGCTCCTCGCCGCCGACGAGGCCGTGAAGCTCGAGGTTACGGGCCGTACCGACGCCGCGGTATTGGTGCCCATCTACCTGCACGGCGGAGAGCTGCAGCTCGTTTTCACCAAACGGCGCGACGACATGCGTCGCCACGCGGGGGAGATCTCGTTCCCGGGCGGCAGGCGCGACGAGCACGAGCGTGATCTGCGGGCGACCGCGCTGCGCGAGGCCGAGGAGGAGATAGGCCTCCCGGCTACCGCCGTCACGATCATCGGTGCCCTTCAGCCCACGCCCACGATCGCCACGGGCTACGCCGTATATCCGTTTGTGGGTCTGATCGAGTCCACTAGGGATTGGGTTCCGAGCGCCGGAGAGGTCGCCGAGGTGCTCGAGCTCGCGGTGCCCGCGCTCGTCGAGGGCTATGGCCGGCGACGGCTGTTGCGCCGGGGCCTGCCGATCCGGACCGATACCTACGTGGTCGGTGACGATCTGATCTGGGGGGCGACGGCCCGAATCGTCGCCGACCTGCTCGACCGGCTAGCTGCGCTGGGCCTCGTCGGAGACCCAGATCATCCGGCAAACGACCCGAGTCCGCAGGCCCCTGGAGCGCCGCTGCCTACGAGCTCTTCTCGATCGGCACGTTGACCAGGTTCCCCCACTCGGTCCACGAGCCGTCGTAATTCTTGACGTCCGGCTCGCCGAGCAGCTCGTGCAGCACGAACCAGGTGTGGGCAGAGCGCTCGCCGATCCGGCAATAGGCAATGATCGGCTCGCCGCTCAGGACGCCCTTGCCGCCGTACAGCTCGCGTAGCTCGTCCGCTGACTTGAACGTCCCATCCTCCTTGACCGCCTGGGCCCAGGGGATCGACTTGGCGCTGGGGATGTGTCCCCCACGCTGAGCGCCCTCGTTCTCGTATCCCGGCATCGCGATCAGCTCGCCTGAGTACTCCTGCGGGGAGCGGACGTCCACCAGCTGGTGCGCGTCGTCGAGTGCGGACAGCACCTCGTCGCGCTTGGCGCGGATCTGATCGTCACCCGGCTTGGCCTCGAACGTGGCCGCCGGGTAGTTCGGAGCCTCGGTGGTCGTCGGTCGGCCTTCGTTGATCCAACGCTCCCTGGGGCCGTTCAGGAGCTTGACATTGTCGTGGCCGTAGTACTTCAGGTACCAGTAGGTGTAGGCGGCGAACCAGTTGTTGCGGTCGCCGTACAGGATCACCTGGTGATCGTTCGAGATGCCTCGGCTGCCGAACAGCTCGCCGAAGTCATCCGGCCCCAGAAAGTCCCGCTTGACCTGGTCCTGGAGGTCCTGGCGCCAGTCGAATCCGATCGCGCCCGGGATGTGGGCCTCCTGGTACAGGGCAGGGTTCTCGTCCACCTCGACGATCCTGATCGAATCGTCCTCCAGATGCTGCTCGAGCCAGTCGGGCTCGACCAGCACGTCGTTCGCATATTCGGCCACGGGGGTTCTCTCCTAAAAACTAGTCGGCTTTCACCTATTTATCCCGAGTCTAGCGCTGTCCTGGAGCCATCACCTGTGCCACCGCCCGCTCCGCGGCACCCTTCCAGGCGGGGTGATCCCAGGGATCGGCGTCGATCAGCGAGGAGGGGATTCGCGACCTCTGGCATGCCAACGAAACCAGCTCGCTCCCCCGCTGGAGCACTTCCGGCGGCGCTGTTCCGCTTGCCTCGTAGACGACCCCTCGAACCGTCGTATCGATCATCTTTTCCAGCAGCGCCTCTAGCCTGGGGCCATGCAGGGCTGCGATGCGGTCGGGGTCGCCGACCGCTGACCCAAGCAACAGGCAAGCCACGCTGACCTGCTGGAGGGCGGGAACGATGGTCCCGACTCGATCGGGGTCGCCGATGAACGCCTCGATACCGGCCGCCTCAAGGTCGGGGACGCGACTGGCCTCCCGGCTGGTGCCGCGGACGGCCTGCCCCTCGGCGATCAGCGACGCAGCCAGCGCTCGGCCGCGACAGCCGCAGCCGATGATCAGACACCGCACTCAGCCAGGCGGAGGTGAGTCTTCGCCCGGACCTGAACTGAACGGCTCGGCCCCTGCCCCAAATTCATCTTGCGCCTGCTCCCGGGACCGCTCCCTCTCCCCCCGCGCTCGCCTCCTGGCGTTTGTCGCCTCAAGCAGCCCTTGCAGGTCACGCTCGTTGAGTTCCTGATCGCGCCGCTCGGCCAGGTAGCGCTCGCGACGCTCGCGCTGCTCTCGCAAATCTTGGCTGACTTGGTACTCCATCTCCTCGAGAGTCACCTCGCGCTCGCCTCGAGCCCGGCGCCTCGCGTTGCGGGCGGCGATCATCTCATGGACGTCTTCGGCGTCGAGCGCCTCGCGTCGCTCCATGACCTCGCGGGCCGACTTCCAGCCCATCGCCTCCTCGAGCCCCCGACGCGAGGAGAACTTGCCCACCAGGATGACCCACAGGAGTCCCCCGACCAACAGGCCAAGCATGGCCAAAGCAAACGGGTCCACTCGGTCAGTCTACCCCCGTCGCCGGGCTGGCTCCACCCAGTCGGAGCCCCTGGCCCCGGGACATCGGAAGTTCACCACCCTAGACTTTGATCGCGAGTGCGCGTGCTTCCGCTTCCGCCCCACTTCGACCCGGATCGGGTGGGCGAAGTCTGGCGAGTGGCTTATGAGGATCGCGCGCGCGAGGCGCGGGAGTGGGCCGCGAACCACGGCCTAACCGCGGCCGCCGAAGACGAGTTTCGCCTGTGCCTGCTCGTCGTCGACGTCCAGAACACTTTCTGCATCCCCGAGTTCGAGTTGTTCGTCCGTGGACGCTCGGGTCACGGAGCGGTAGACGACAACCGCCGCCTGGTCGAATTCCTGTACCGGAACCTGGGGGCCATCACCCAGGTCCTGCCGAGCCTCGACACCCACGACGCGATGCAGGTCTTTCACGCCATCTGGCTCATTGACGACGACGGCAATCACCCCGGGCCCTACACCCTCGTGTCGGCCGAAGACGTCGAGCGCGGCCGCTTCAGGGTCAACCCGGCCGTGGCCGATGCCCTTGGCCTCGACCGCGACTACGCCGAACGTCACCTCGCCTTCTATACGCGACGGCTCGCCGAAGGGGGGAAGTACGAGCTCACGATCTGGCCGTATCACGCGATGCTCGGCAGCATCGGGCACGCAATCGTCTCGGCCGTCGAGGAAGCGATCTTCTTCCACACGATCGCTCGATACAGCCAGCCCGAGTTCCAGGTCAAAGGTCACAATCCGCTCACCGAGCACTACTCGATCCTTGGACCGGAGGTGACCGAGGGACCCGATGGTGATCGCCTCGGCGTCTTCAATCAGAAGCTGATCGAACGGCTGCAGACATTCGACGCCGTGGTGGTCGCCGGTCAGGCCAAGAGCCACTGCCTGGCGTGGACGGTCGATGACCTCTTGGAGCACGACGAGATGCAGGTGATCGCCAACCGCATGTACCTGCTCGAGGACTGCACTTCCCCCGTGGTCGTGCCGGGTGCAGTTGACTACACAGACGAAGCCGACGCCGCATTCGCGCGCTATGCGGACGCTGGAATGCACGTTGTTCGCTCGACCGATCCGATCGAAGATTGGCCTGGTATTGCGGAGCGCGTTTCGTCGAGCTGAGTGACACCCGCCTCACCACGACGCGCACTCGGCGCCCGTAATTACGGGCGCAACTTTCTCAACCCCCGGGGTGTTTGGAGGGGCGTCAATCGGCACCGCCCCGACGGGTCGCAGCGGGCGGGCCCCTAGAGCAGGAAGAAGGAGGCTCTCATGCGCCTACGCGTTGCCGTGGCCGCATCGATGTTCGCTGCGCTGGTGGCTTTCGGGATTCCGGCGACCGCCCCTGCGCAAGTTCACCATGCGCCCAATCAGAGCAACAACCTAACGATCAACGCTTCTCTAAACCCGATCATCGCTGGTGAGGGCGTGTTGATCTACGGCCGGCTGCAGGGACCTAACGCTGGTGGTCAAACCATTCACCTCTATCGCCATCTCGGCGGGCAACCTGGTTACTCACCGGTGGGTACGACAACGACGTTTCCCAACGGCTTCTACGAGTTCACCCGGGCCGCTGGCGTCGTCTACACGAACCGCGATTGGTTCGCGCGCGGGCCCAACGGGTCCTTTTCTCGCACCGTGCACGAGCACGTGGCGGCGCTTGTCACTCTGAACGCCAGCACCAACACGGCGGTTACCGGACAGCGCGTCGTGTTCACCGGGCACGTGACTCCGGGACACGCCTTCCAGCGCGTACTGCTCCAACAGCAGGTGGGATCAGGCGATGACTGGCGGACGCTGCGCTCGGCTCTGCTTGGGCCGGGCTCCAACTACGCGGCAGCGTACACCTGGCGTACGCCGGGTGAGCGCGATATCCGCGCGGTTCTGCCGGGGGATGCCCGCAATATCCGCAGCTCGTCGGACGCGGTGCAGCTGACGATCCAGCAGAGGCAGGTAACCGGGTTCACCATCAACACCTCCAAGGCCATCCAGAGCTATGGACAGTCGGTGATGATCTCCGGCGTCCTGACCCCAGGACCGACCGCGCAGCCCGCGTTCGTCCAGCTGTGGGGGCGCCCGGCAGGTGGTGGTCCGTTCCAGTTCGTCGGGCAGGATCCCGTCGGCCCGAACGGTGCTTACAGCTTCACCGTGACGCCCACGGTGAACACCGTGTACCAGGCACGCACCGCATTGGGTGCACATCCGGCCAGTGCCCTGCTGTGGCAAGGAGTCCACGACGTGCTGACACTGACACCGAGCTCGTCAACCTCGACGGTCGGTGGAAAAGTCACCTTCGACGGGACGGTGACTCCTGACAAGACGAACCATGTCGTCTACCTCCAGCGGCTGGGAGCCGATGGCGACTGGCACTCGGTCGAAGCTCGATTCGTCGGCTCCGGCTCGATGTTCCAATTCGGCTGGACATTCGGCAAGGCGGGGACGTTCAAGTTCCGCGCCCGGATCTATAGCGACGGCCGCAACGTTGGGTCGGCCTCGGCGCCGGTGACGATCACGGTGTCAGGGCTGGCGCCGGTGACCACGTTGCCGTCGACGCCAGCAGGCTAGGTAGGAGGTCCTCGGTGCCGCCCGGAGGCACCTCGCGCGTAGCGCGGGTGCCGCCGGGTGGTGCGAGGGCCGCCTGCTTGCGCGAGGTGCCTCGGACGGCTCCTGAGGTCCCTTCAGGCAGCCACGCTCCAGAGCCGCCACAACCCGGGTACCCCTTTCAGCTCCCGTTCGCCTCGGTCCTCGAAAGCAATTCCGGAGCCTACGACCAGGTCCTTGACGGTGCCGGAGACGAGGACTTCGCCGGGGTCGGCGCACGCGGAGACGCGGGCGCCGATGTGGACGGCGATGCCGCCCACGTCATCGCCGATCAGCTCGATCTCCCCGGTATGCAGACCGCTTCGGACCTCGATGCCGTACTGGCTGCGAGCCGCGTCGCGAATCGCCGTGGCACAGCGGATGGCGCGCGCCGGCCCGTCGAAGGTGGCCAGCATCCCGTCACCCATCTTCTTCACCACCCGGCCGCGGTGGCGGCCCAGCTCGCTATCGATCGAGCCGTCCATCGATTCGAGCAGCGCCCGCCAGCGCCTGTCTCCCATCTCGGCGGCACGCGACGTCGAGTCGGCGATGTCCGAGAACATCACGGTCGCCAGGATCCGCTCTGGGTCTGGCGCATGGCGGGCGCCCGTCAGAAACTCCTCGATCTCGTCCACCAGCTCGTCCTGATCCGGGCCGAACGGCAGCGTGTAGGGCCCCGGGAGCTCGAGCAGGCGGGCGTCAGGGATGTGCTCCGCCAGATAGCGGGCGTGCCGGATGTCGATTACCGGGTCGTCAACGCGGTGCATGACGAATGTCGGCGCCTGGATCGACGGCAGCACGGGACGCACATCGATCTCCGATTGCATGCGAAAGAACGCCACCGCCGCGCCCGGGCTCGCGGCCAGCCGCTCGAGCCGACCCGCCCATTGCTTGAACCGCTCGTTGTGCCCCCGGGGCGAGATCAGGCTCAGGACCCTCTCGCCGGACCCCCAGTCCGCTCCCAGAGCCTCGATCAGCGGCTCGCGCTCCTCGCGGGTCAAGGGCCAGTCGTAATCCGGGGCCGCGGTCATCCGCGGTGTCGCTTCGTAGAGCACCAGCGCCCTCGTGCGCTCGGGGTGCGTGGCCGCGAACAGGCACGCCATCGACCCGGCCTCCAGCATCGCCACCACCGCCGCCCGCTCTGAGCCGACCGCGTCCATCACCGCGACCACGTCGTCCATCTGCTCCTCCAGCGTGGGGGCGCCGGAAATCCTCTCCGACAGGCCCGCGCCGCGTCTGTCGAAGGTGATGAACCGCGAAAACGACGTGAGCCGATTGAACAAGCGGGCGGCAACGGGCCACTCCCACATGTGCTCGATCTGCCAGATCCAGGTTGGCACCCAAAGGAGGTCGACCGGGCCGTCGCCAACCACCTGGTAGGCGATGTGCAGATCGCCTGAACGCGCATATCTTGTCTCGGGGACCATGCTCAGCCTGAGCGTATACCGTGCCGAGGAATGGATTTCGAGCTTTCAGACGAGCAGCAGCTGATCCGCGAGACCGCCCGTGATTTCACCGACAACGAGATCGTCGAGCGCGCTCGGGAGAACGACCGCAACGAGCACTTCGACCTGGAGCTGGTGGCCAAGATCGCCCAGCAGGGTTATCTGGGTGCGATCGTCCCCCGCGAGTACGGCGGCGCCGGCCTCGACTACCTGACCTACGGCCTGGTGGTCGAGCAAGTCGGGCGAGGCTGCTCGGCGATGCGAACCGTGATCTCGGTCCAGACCTCGCTCGTATGCTCCTCGATCCTGCGGTGGGGCACCGAGGAGCAAAAGCACCACTACCTGCCAAAGCTCTGTTCGGGGGAATGGCTCGGCTGTTACGCGCTGACGGAGCCAGACACGGGCTCGGATGCCGCCAACCAGCGCACCCGGGCCCGCCGCTCGGATGGCGGCTGGGTGATCAACGGCGCCAAGATGTTCATATCGCTGGCCGACCACGCGAACGTCGCGCTGGTGTTCGCCCAGACCGACCCCGACCAGGGCCACCGGGGGCTGGCCTGCTTCCTGGTCGATACCGACCAGGACGGATTTCAGCCGCAGCCGATCCATCACAAGATGGGCTTGCGCGGGTCAGACACAGCCGCAATCTCGCTCGACGATGTCTGGGCGCCGGAGGACGCGGTCCTCGGAGAGGTGGGCGATGGCTTCAAGGTGGCGATGACGGCGCTGGACTCCGGTCGCTACAGCGTGGCTGCTGGCTGCGTCGGCATCTGCCAGGGCTGCGTGGACGCGTCGGTGCGCTACTCCAAGGAGCGCGAGCAGTTTGGTCGCCCCATCGGGAGCTTCCAGCTGGTGCAGGCGATGATCTCGAACATGGTCCTGGAGACCGACGCGGCGAGGATGCTCGTTTGGCGTGCGGGCTGGCTGAAGGACGCCGGCAAGCCGAACACGACCGAGACCTCGATCGCCAAGCTGTATGCCACCGAGGCAGCGGTGCGGTGTGCGAACACCGCCATCCAGGTCCATGGCGGCTCCGGCTACGTGGATGACTATCCGGTCGAGCGGTACTTCCGCGACGTCCGCGTGACGACCCTCTATGAGGGGACGTCCCAGATCCAGCAGCTGATCATCGGCCGGGCGGTGACGGGCATCAACGCGCTGACGTGACGACCGGGCCGCCGCCGCCGAGAACCATCGGCGTCGCCGGCGCCGGCACGATGGGCGCAGGGATCGCTCAGCTGGCCTGCCTCTCCGGTGCCCGCACGCTGCTGCACGATCCCGTTCCGGAAGCGCTCGAGCGGGGAGCCAAGAAGATCGTGGCCCAGCTGGAGCGAGGGGTGGAACGCAAGCGGCTGACCCTCGAGGAGGCAAAGCACGCGCGAGAGCGGCTGGAGCCGGCTCCAGCCATCGAGGACCTGGGTCCGTGCGAGTTGGTGATCGAGGCCGCGCCCGAACGGCTCGAGCTCAAGCGGGAGCTGTTCGTAAAGCTGGCAGCGGATGTGGTCTCCGAAAGCTGTGTGCTGGCAACGAACACCTCCTCGCTGCTCGTGACCGCCGTCGCAGCCCCGGTCAATCGGGCCGAGCGCGTGGTGGGCATGCACTTCTTCAACCCCGCTCCGGTGATGCGGCTTCTCGAAGTCGTGGCCGGAGAGGAGTCCTCACGGGACGCGCTCGCCATCGCGCGGGCCGCCGGCGAGGCGATGGGCAAGCACGTCATCGACGCGGCCGACGGGCCCGGGTTCCTCGTCAACCGCTGTAACCGGCCCTTCGGCCTCGAGGCGCTGAAGCTGCTCCAGGAAGGGGTGGCCCCGCTTGAAGAGATAGACCGCATCTGCCGCATGGGCGGAGGGTTTCGGATGGGCCCCTTCGAGCTGATGGATTTGGTGGGCGTCGATACGGGCCTCGACGTGTCGCGCTCGTTCTACGATCAGAGCTTCGGCGAGCCTCGGTGGCGGCCGTCCCCGATCACCGCGCGATACGTGGCAGCCGGCCGTCATGGACGCAAGTCGGGACGCGGCTACTACGACTACGCGCGCGACCCCTACCGCCCACCCGACCCGGAACCCCGTACGGCCGGCGGAGCAAGCGGCCTGGTGGTGATCGCTGGAGATTTGCCACTGGCCGCGCAGCTTTCCGAGGCCGCGGCCGACGCCGGCTGGCAGGTCGAAGGCTCGGCCCAGTCTGGTGCCGTACCGGCCCTGGTCATCGACTGCACCGGCGGCGAGGAGCCTTCAGAGCCGCTCCAGGGCGGACCGCGGCTGATCTGCTGCGCCGCCGGATCGCTGGCGGCACTGGACCTGGGCGGCAACGCCGTCGGCTTCCACGCACTCCCGCCGTTCGAGCAGTGCGGACTGGTCGAGCTGACGCGCGGGCCTGACTCCGCCGAGTCCGCGGCGGTCACAGCCGAGCGGTTCTTCGCCACGCTCGGCAAGCACACTGCCTGGGTGTCGGATGCGCCCGGCCTCGTACTGGGGCGGATCGTCTGCCAGGTGATCAACGAGTCAGCGTTCGCGCTCGATGAAGGCGTCGGCAGCGCCGAGGACATCGACGCGGGGGTGGTCCACGGCCTCAACTACCCGCGCGGCGTCCTGCACTGGGCCGACGCCATCGGCCTCGATCATGTGGTGTCCGTGCTCGACGGGCTGTTCGACGAGCGGCGCGAGGAGCGCTACCGCACGGCGCCGCTACTTCGCCGTCTCGTCTTCTCCGGCAGGCTCGGCGCCCACACCGGCGAAGGATTCTTCACCTACGACTAGGGCCCTAGAACCAGGCGATCGCGATCCTGGCCTTGGTCGTCAGCGTCGCGGCGGTGACGGGGGCCATGTAGATCGTCCAGGGCTGCGTCTTGCGGTTCGGCTGGCCCCATAGCCACTTGCCGTTCGTGCAGGCGTAGTCACCAACCACGGTGGGGATGACCGGGCCCATGCCCTCGCGCACGCACCTGATCCCCGAGATGGTCTGCATTCCCCACGGCCGCACATTTGTGGACGGGGCCCGCTTGTTGCCGAACTTGGTCGGCAGCCCCTGTGTCAGGACGAGCTTCACCCCTGAGCGCCTCCAGGCTGCAGCCGGACAGAGCACGATGCCCTTGGCCTTGCTCGAGCTGAAGCAGGGGTCATAGAGGAGGTTCTTGCTCAGGCAGCGCCACGCGTCGTTGCGGTTGACCTGAAGCGATCCCGAGAAGCAGTGTCCCTTGACCGCCTTGGTCACGGAAATCGCCGGGCCACCGGATGACGTGAACGCCCGGTAGATCCGAGCCGAAGTCCGCGTCCCGGCCATCGCCACCGAGCTGGCCGCAAGCCCGGTCAGCCCAACGCCCGCCACCACGATCAAAGTCCTCAACTTCATGAGGCCCCCTTCTCAGCACTCCGTCGATACGCGCCCAGAGATTACCCTCTGTGAGCGGATGAGAGCAGTGACCTTCCAAGCTCCCGGTGACGTTCAGGTAGAGGAGCGCTCCGAACCAGAGCTCGAGGCTCGCGACGACGCGGTCGTGGCCATCGAGGCCAGCGGCATCTGCGGGTCGGATCTACACATCTACCACGGCCGGGTGCAGATCGAGCCCGGGTTCACGATCGGGCACGAGTTCGTCGGTACGGTCATCGAGGCGGGCGACGCCGTCACACGCGTGCAACCCGGGGACCGGGTCCTGGGCTGCTTCCACAGCGCTTGCGGGACATGCTTCTTCTGCCTGCGGGGGGCGTTCCACAAATGCGACGAGATGCGGGTTTTCGGGCACGGCAAACTGCTCGGTGGCCTACAGGGCACCCAGGCGGAGCAGGCGCTCGTCCCGCGCGCCAACATGACTCTGCGCAAGGTGCCCGACGGTGTCTCTGACGAGGTGGCCCTGTTTGCGGGCGACGTGATGGGCACCGGTTTCCACGCGGTCCTGCAAGCCGACATCAAACCCGGGGACAACGTCGCCGTGCTGGGCCTCGGTCCGGTCGGGCTGTGCGCGGTTCAGGTAGCGCGGGCGGCCGGAGTCAGCCCCGTCATCGCGATCGACAGCGTCGAGCAGCGCCTCGAGCTGGCGCGGTCGTTTGGCGCGACTCCCGTACACCTGACCGAGGACAACCCACGGGAGACCGTCAAGCGGCTCACATCCGGCCGCGGGGTTGACGCCGCGATCGACGCGGTGGGACATCCGGACGCGCTTGATCTCGCGATCCGTGTGTCCCGAAAGGCCGGCGCGGTGGTCGCGATCGGAGTCTACGCCGAGCCGTGCCAGGTCCATATGGGGCTCGTGTGGATCAAGGCATTGACGCTCCGCAGCGGGCACGCCAACGTCATCGCTCATGTGGACCGGGTATTGGGGATGCTGGCTGCGGGAACGCTTGACCCCACCCCCCTCGTCACCCACCACATGGAGCTCGACGAGGCCGCCGATGCGTACGCGCTCTACGATCGTCGCGAGGCGATGAAGATCGTCCTTTCGCCCTGAACAGGAGGACCATGTCGGTCACCACCCTTCCCGAAGCGCTATCCGAGGCCTCGCGGGATTTTGCGTCCCGCCAGCAACAGTTGCTGATCGGCGGCGAGCGCCAGCCGGCCGCAGACGGGCGGACGTTCGAGACCCTCGACCCCGCCACTTCTCAAGCGATCACCACGGTCGCCCAGGCCGGTGCAACTGACGTCGATCGCGCCGTCAAGGCCGCTCGGGATGCCTTGGAGGGCGGCCCCTGGGCGAAGGTGTCCGCGGCCGAGCGCGCCCGGCTGATCCACCGCCTGGCCGACCTGGTCGAGGAGCACGGCGACGAATTGGCGGAGCTCGAGTCTCTTGACAACGGCAAGCCGCTGAAGCTCGCCAAGCTGGTCGATGTCGCTGAAACCGTCGCTCACTTTCGCCATTTCGCGGGCTGGCCCGAGCGCTTGCACGGCGACGTCCTCCCCGTTCACCAGGGCGGAATGCTGTGTTACACGCGCAAGGAGCCGGTCGGCGTCTGCGGCCAGATCATTCCCTGGAACTTCCCGATGCTGATGGCGTCCTGGAAGCTGGCGCCGGCGCTGGCGGCCGGCTGCACCACCGTCCTCAAGCCCGCCGAGCAGACCCCGCTGAGCGCACTGCGCCTGGGCGAGCTGGCGCTGGAAGCCGGCATCCCGCCGGGAGTGGTTAATGTCGTGACCGGCGACGGCGAGACCGGGGCGGCCCTAGTCGACCACGAAGACGTCGACAAGCTGGCGTTCACCGGCTCGACCGAAGTGGGCAGAGAGATCGGGTCCAAGGCCGGCCGGACGCTGAAGCGCATCACCCTCGAGCTCGGCGGCAAGTCTCCCAACATCATCCTCCCGGACGCTGACCTAGACGCAGCCGTTAAGGGTTCCTTCCAGGGCGATCTACTTCAACACCGGCCAGGCGTGCAACGCAGGCAGCAGGCTGTTCGTGCAGCGCGAGCAGTTCGACGACGTGGTTTCCGCGCTGGCCGACCGGGCGAGCAAGACTCGCGTCGGTCCCGGTCTCGATCCTGCGACTCAGCTCGGGCCGGTGGTCTCCGCCGAACAGCGCTCGCGCGTCCTGTCCTACATCGACGCCGGCCGAGATCAGGGGGCGGAGCTGGTCGTGGGCGGCGGCTCGGCGGCTGTGGGAGCCGGGCCCTCCACCGAGGGCGACGGCGGATATTTCATCGAGCCGACCTTGTTCACGGCCACCGACGACTCGCTCAAGATCGCGCGCGAGGAGATCTTCGGACCGGTGCTGGTGGCGCTTCCGTATGAGTCGCTCGAGGAGGTTGCGGCCCGCGCGAACGACACCGACTACGGACTGGCAGCCGGGGTGTGGACCCGGTCACTGACGAACGCCCATCGGCTGGCGTCCCTGCTAAAGGCCGGCTCGGTGTACGTGAACTGCTGGGGAGAGGTCGACGCAGGCGCCCCGTTCGGCGGTTACAAGGCCTCCGGCGTCGGGCGGGAGCACGGCCGCGAAGGACTCGAGGCGTATCTCGAGACGAAGACCGTCTGGGCGAAGCTCGACTAGAACGGGCCGATCGGGCCTGACTACTCGGCCGCGGTGACTGCCGCCGCCGGCTGTCCGATCAGCGAAGCGGAGTCGCGTAGGTACCACTCCGCGTCCAGCGCGGCTTGGCAGCCTGTCCCGGCCGCGGTTACAGCCTGCCGGTAGGTGTGGTCGACGAGATCGCCGGCCGCGAACACGCCGGGCACGCTGGTCAGGGTCGAACGGCCTTGGGTCAGGACGTAGCCGGCGGCGTCGGTCTCGACCTGGCCCTGCACCAGCTGGGACTGGGGCTCGTGCCCGACGGCGATGAAAGCGCCCGTGATCTCGAGTTTTCGTTCGGAGTCGTCCTGGGCGTTGCGCAGCACCACGTGAGCCAGGGACCCGTCTGAGGGAATGAACTCCTTCACCACATAGGGGATCAGCCACTCGATGTTGTCGATCGCCCGCGCCCGCTCGAGCATGATCTTCGAGGCGCGGAACTCATCGCGCCGATGGACGATCGCCACCTTGTCGGCGAACTTCGAGAGAAACATGGCCTCCTCCATGGCCGAGTCGCCGCCGCCCACGATGATCGTCGGCTTCTGGCGGAAGAAGGCGGCGTCGCAGGTGGCGCAATAGCTGACGCCCCGGCCGCCGAGCTCGTCTTCGCCCGGGACCCCGAGCTTGCGATGCTGGGCCCCCATCGCCAGCACGACGGTGCGCCCGAGGTGCAGCTGGTCCCCGATCCAGACCTTGTGCACCCCGCCGTCCTGCGCCAGCTCGATCTTGGTCACGTCGTCGGTCTCGAGCCTGGCACCGAACCGAGCCGCCTGGTCGCGAAACTTCTGCATCAGCTCCGGGCCCATGATCCCGTCGGGGAAGCCCGGATAGTTCTCGACGTCGGTCGTCTGCTGCAGCAGCCCGCCCCAGGCGAACCCCTCGATGACGAGCGGCTCCAGGTTGGCGCGGGCGCTGTAGAGCGCTGCCGTGTACCCGGCAGGACCGCTGCCGACGATGATGACGTTTTCCACCCTGGTATCCGTATCCATTACTTCACTAAGTATAGCTTGGGGCTCGCGCGGCGCGCCATCGGTGAACGGTACGCCGGAGCTGTAGATAGGCCACGGCTCCGGGAAGCGTCGGCAGCCAGAACGCGAACACACGGTATGTAAGGACGGCCACGATCGCTAGCTGGACGTGCACGCCAAAGGCGGTGAGCGCCCCGATCATGCCACCGTCGACGCCCCCGATCCCGCCCGGCAGCGGCAACGCGTTCCCGAGCATCCCGACGAAGTACGCCATCACGACCACGCCCACGGGCGGCGCGGCGCCGAAGGCACGGAAGGAGGCCCACAGGACCGCGACGTTGAACCCCCACCAGATGATCGTGCCAAACAGCGAGGGATTGCGCGAGCGCACGAGATAGATAGCCGTCCTGACTCCCGATCCGGTGGTGGCAGAGGCGGTCGCGAGCCAGGTCGCCACCTTCGCCAGCCACCCCCTTCCGGTGGAGCGGCGCACGAGCGCCTCGAAGCTCCGGGGCACGAGCGCGATCGCCAGGAACACCACGATCACGACTGCCCCGAAGATCGCGGGAACGACCGTAATCGCAAATGAACCACCGCCGGGGATGATGCCGACGTACAGACCGAAGCCGCAGATCACGAGCACGGCCATGTACACGCCGTACTGCACGACCAGGAACGCGATCAGCCTGCAGGCGGCGACCCGAGCCTCCATTCCAGCCCGTCGCAGCGCCCACGCAGTGAGGGCGACGCCGCCGGCTCCGGCGGCGGCAAACAGCCTGGTCGCAGCAAGTCCCGCCATCGTGATCTCGTAGCTGGCGCGCCAGTCGATCCGGGGTGCGTCGCGAGCAAATACGCCGCGGAACAGCATGATATAGCCCCAGAACGAGCACACCTCAAGCACCGCCGCCAGCCCCAGCCACCAGGGGTCCCCGTGCTGGAGCCGGCTCCAGGTCCCCTTGAAGCCCACCAGCTTGGGCAGCACGAAGTACAGAAAGGCGATGACCGAAACCACGAACAGGGCCGAGGCCAGCAGTCGCCGGCGGGTAACCACGACCCGCGGCATCTCGTCGGTGCTGGGGCCGACGGGCCGCCCGGATTCCTCGCCAACAGACGCTGCCGCGGCTCGCCGCGCAGAGGAGGTCTCATGCGGCGCTCGCTGCTCTTCGGGAGCGTCGCCGGCCATGACCTTTACCCCCCGCTGGCCCGAGCCTCGAGTGCCTGAAGTGCGGAGGAAACCCGTCCGGCCAGCGGACGGGCGCGGGGAGCGCCAATACGGACAGTCTCGGTCAGCGCGGCTCCCGCCAGCAGGTCGGCCGCGTAGTGCTCGCCCAGATACACAAGTGCCAGGCCGAGCAAGGCCGAGTAGGTCCAACCCACGGCGCCGGCGATCGGGCCCACCTCGGAGAGCAGGTGGGCTCCCATCAGCGACGTGGCGAAATGTAGCGACGGCATGGCAGCAAGCGGATTTCCTCCCAGCACATCGTAAAGACCCTCCCAGCGGGGTCCCCAGAACTGCTCTCCGTACTCGATCATCATCCGTCGTAGGCGGATCGTGCTGCGGTCATCGAGCCGTCCGCGCAGCGCCGCCCACCACGGCGGCGCCGTCGGAATGGCCCAGTAGAAGATCGCTCCAAGGTCGAACACGGTGTACATGCGGGCCGCTGCGGACGCGAAGCGGTCATAGCGGCGGACGAGCACGTAGGCCAGGCTGGTGTGGGGCGTGAGGAACCACGTCCAGTGGCACCACACCAGCACGCGCTCGAAACGCGAAATCTGGCCCGGCTTGGCGAACGCCCGCTGGAGGCGCAGCGTAGGTGGAACTCCGAGGCCGAGCACGCGGTCGACCGCGATCGGGTAATCGATCTTGACCCGCGCCGCCAGCCGCTCAGGATCGTCGTGTGGCATCTCGTAGGCCGCGATGTAGGCCCACATGTTCAGCGCGCACACGCCGACGTCACGGGCACGGGTGCGCGGCAGGGCGACGGACAGCGCGACGGGCGCGAGCCCGGCGGTCCCCAGCACCACGGGGGGGCGGAGCTTCAGGCGGCGTCGTAGCGCAGGCGCGGCGACGCCCACCGCGACGAGGGCCCAGGCGACCCCTCGGATGCCCCGCGACGCGCGCAAACCGCCGCGAGTATACGTTTGGCCCGCGGCCAGGATCGAGGCTCAGGGCCTGCGGCCCAGCTGCCGGGTGGTGATTGAAACTCCTGCGGGCGGATAGAATGCCGCCGCCTTGCGAGCCCCCGGGAACAGCCGCCGACGCGCTGGATACGGCCGCTGGCGCCGCGGCCTGCTGACGTTGGCGAGCGCCGCGGCGGTCGCGCTGCTCGTGGCGCCCGCGGCGTTTGCCAACTTCATCACCCCCAAGGCGGGCGGGTCTCCGAACGCCAACAAGATCGACTCGCTCTACAAGATCATCCTCTACATCGCGGCCGTCGTGTTCACGATCGTGGTCGGGACGCTCGTCTACTCGCTGTTCAAGTTCCGCGCCAAGAAGGGCGCTGTCGCGGCCCAGATCCACGGCAACACCCGTCTCGAGGTCTCCTGGACGGTGGCCGCGGCGCTGATCCTGGTGGCGATCACGGTTGTCACGTTCGTCAAGCTCGGCGGCATCGTTAACCCGCCGAATTCCAACCCCGGTGTCGTGCTGTCGGCCTCGACCACGCAACCGACGCCCCCCAACGGCAAGCAGGTCACGATCTGCGTGCAGGGACGCCAGTACATCTGGCGTTACGTCTATGGCTCCGGCTGCCTGAACAACTACTTCACGAACAAGCTCCCGTACTCCTACCAGGAGATGGAAGCTCCCGCCGGCGCGACGGTGGTGCTTGATATCCAATCGACCGACGTCATCCACTCCTGGTGGGTCCCGTCGCTGGGCGGCAAGGTGGACGCCGTTCCCGGGTACACCACGTACACGTGGTTCAAGGCTCTGCATCCGGGCCTGTTCCACGGTCAGTGCGCGCAGCTCTGCGGCCGAAACCACGCCGCGATGACGGCATTGGTGAACGTCGTGCCGCCCGCCCAGTACCAGGCCTGGCTCATCCAGCAACAGCGGTTCATCACCCAGGCCAACGATCAGGTCGGGACGCTCCGTCAGTACTTAACTCAATCGGGGCAGCTCTGATGGCAGTCACGGCTCCCCCGCGGCGCGCGGTTCCCCAGCTGATCACCGACGAGGTGGTCAAGCCGCGCCAGACCAAGCGCTGGGTCGAGTGGGTCACGACCACCGACCACAAGAAGATCGGGATCATGTACCTGGTCCTCACGTTCGTGTTCTTCCTGCTCGGCGGGATCGAAGCGCTGCTGATGCGCTACCAGCTGAGCGTCCCGAATAACACCTTCCTCACGGGTGAGAGGTACAACGAGCTGCTGACGCTGCACGGCACGACGATGGTCTTCCTGTTCGTCGTTCCGGTCATGGCCGGCTTCGGCAACTACTTCGTGCCGCTGATGATCGGCGCCCGGGACATGGCCTTCCCTCGCCTGAACGCGATGTCGTTCTGGCTGCTCCTGTTCGGCGGGATCGTGTTCTACTGCACGCTGTTCTTCAACCCGCCCGAGGCCGGCTGGTGGAGCTACCCGCCGCTGTCGAGCATCCAGTTCTCGCCTTCGGGCGGGCAGGACGCGTGGATCTTCCTGATCCACTTAACCGGCATCTCCTCGCTTTTGGGCGCGGTCAACTTCTACGCCACGATCGCCAACATGCGCGCCCCGGGGATGAGCTGGGGGCGGCTGCCCTTATTCGTATGGGCGATCCTCGTTTACGCGCTCCTGCTGATCATCGCCCTGCCGGTGGTCGCCGCGGCCGTGACCATGCTGCTGACCGACCGCCACTTCGGTACGCACTTCTTCGACCCCACGGCGCACGGCTCGCCTGTGCTCTGGCAGCACTTGTTCTGGTTCTTCGGCCACCCAGAGGTCTACATCATGATCCTGCCGGGGTTCGGGATCATCTCCGAGGTCATCCCGGTGTTCTCGCGCAAGCCGATCTTCGGCTACAAGGCGATCGCGGCCGCGACCGTTTCGATCGCGTTCCTGGCGACGCTGGTCTGGGCCCATCACATGTTCGCCTCGCCGCTGCCGATCGTGGTGATGGGATTCTTCATGTTGAGCTCGTTCCTGATCGGGGTGCCGACGGGGGTCAAGATCTTCAACTGGATCTCGACCATGTGGCGCGGTTCGTTGATGATGACGACCTCGCTGTACTTTGCCGTCGGCTTCATCGCCATCTTCACGATCGGCGGGATCACCGGGATCTTCCTGGCCACCTTCCCGGTCGACTGGCAGCTGACGGACACCTACTTCGTCGTCGCGCACTTCCACTACGTGCTGATGGGGGGCGCGGTCTTCTCGATCATGGCCGGCATCTACTACTGGTTCCCGAAGATCAGCGGGCGGATGCTGAACGAACCGCTCGGGAAGCTGTCGTTCTGGGTGATGTTCATCGGCTTCAACATGACCTTCTTCGTCCAGCACGCGCTCGGGCTGTCCGGGATGCCGCGGCGGATATACACGTACGGACCCGGCCTCGGCTGGTCGACTTACAACTTGATCTCCACGATCGGCTCCTTCATCCTCGGACTCGGAATCCTGCTCACGATCATCAACATCGCCCGCAGCCTCAAAGTCGGCAAGATCGCCGGTCCCGATCCCTGGAAGGCAAACACGCTCGAGTGGTTCACGCCTTCCCCTCCGCCGCCCAACAACTTCGACGTGATTCCTAGGGTCCGCTCGCTCGAGCCCATGCGCGACATCCGTCGCCAGGTCGAGCGTGAGACCGGTGTGACGCAGAAGACCGGAGGCTCCGAGCGCTTTGCCAAGGTCTGAGCTGATGGAGGCACGAGCCGCCAGCACGATCACCGGCGCCGCTGCCGCGCCGCTGGCCGCCGTCCGGCGGCTGGCGGCGGACTACCTCGAGCTGACCAAGCCCAAGGTGCAGTCGCTGCTGCTGTTGACCACCATCACGACGATGGAGGTGGCGGGCAACCCGCCGGCGTCGAAGATCGCGCTTACCTGCCTGGGCGGCTACCTGTCCGCCGGCGGGGCCGGCGCGGTGAACCACTATCTGGACCGCGACATCGACGCCCGGATGCGCCGTACCGCGTCCCGGCCCATCCCGGCTGGACGCATCGCTCCCCGATCGGCGCTGCTGTTCGGCCTGGCCCTGGCGGTGCTGTCGTTCGCCTTGCTTTCGCTGACGGTGAACGTCCTCGCGGCGTCGCTTTCGCTCGCCGGCTTCGTCGGCTACGTCGGCGTGTACACCATCGCCCTGAAGCGCCGGACGCCCCAGAACATCGTGATCGGCGGCGCCGCCGGAGCCGTCCCGCCGCTGGTCGGGTGGGCCGCGGCGCGCGGTTCGCTGGGCTGGACCGCCGCCTATCTGTTCGCCATCGTCTTCTACTGGACGCCCCCACATTTCTGGTCCCTGAGCCTGCTGATGAAGGACGACTACGCACGGGCCGGAATCCCGATGATGCCCGTGGTCCGAGGGGAGCGCGAGACCCGGCGCCAGATCCTGCTGTACACGCTGCTGCTGTATGCGATTTCCCAATTGCCGTTCTGCGCCGGAGCGTTCGGCGGCATCTACCTGGCGGCCTCGATGGTGCTCGGGCTGGCGTTCGTCGCCGGCGCCCTGTGGCTGTTCCGTCGCGCCGACCGGCGGACGGCGCTACGCCTCTACCTGTTCTCGCTGGCCTATCTGGCGCTGCTGTTCGGGGCGATGGTCGCCGACGTGAAGCTGTAGCGATAGGATCCTCACGCGCATGGACCGCAGGCTCGCCCGCAAGAACATCCGCTCCGGACTGATCGCCGGGGCGCTGGTGGTAATCATGTTCGGGCTCACGTTCGTAGCCGCCGCCGTATACGTCCATCCCTGACGTGAGCGCCACCGACCCATACGAGCGGACGCCGCCGCCCGGCGAGGAGATACACATGCCCGGGCCCTCGCTGCTGCCGATCATCTCGGCGGCGGCGGTCACCGGGATCGTGATCGGCACCACGATCTGGTGGGTCTGGTCGGCGATCGGCGGCTTGGTGCTGATCATCTGCGTGTTCCGGTGGGTGTCGGACACCAGCCGCGACGTCGCATCCCTGCCAGAAGAGCACCGGCACTAGCTCGTCAGCGCGCGAACCGCGTCGCCGAGACGAACTCCCTCGCGCGCTATAAAAATAAAGTGATGGCCGTGCAGGCTCAGGGGAAGCCTCCGCTCGCGCCGCCGCCGACAGCCGGAGGCGCCGCCGACATCGCGCGCCGGGCCGCCAACAAGATCGCCGGCGGGACGCTCCTGCATTTGCCGCTGGGGGTCAAGTTCTGGGACGGAACCGAGCTCCACGGCCACGCCGGTCAAGAGCTGGCGACGCTCACGGTTCACGATCCCTCCGCGCTCGCCTACCTGGCGCACGCTCCCAACCAGCTCGGCCTGGCCCGAACCTGGGCCACCGGCGGCCTCGATGTCGACGGCGAACTGAAGGATGTCCTGGCACTGCGGGATCGCGTCAATGCCCTGCGGCTGAGGGCGCTAGACCGCATCCAGCTCGTCTGGCTCGCGCTTCGTCTGGCCGGGCGCCAAGCGCTGGTCTCGCCGCCGCCTCCGGCCGCCGAGGCCCGCCCCCGAGGTCGAGTTCACTCGCTGGGCCGCGACCGGCGCGCCATCGGCCATCACTACGACATCTCCAACCGCTTCTACGAGCTGCTGCTTGGGCCGACGCTCGTCTACTCGACCGCGGTGTTCGCGCGGGACGACGAGCCACTGGAGTCCGCCCAGGAGCGGAAGCTCGACTCGATCTGCACCAGTCTCCGCATCCAGCCCGGGGAACGGCTGCTGGACATCGGCTGCGGCTGGGGCTCATTGCTCCTGCACGCCGCGCGCCACCACGGTGCGCGCGGCGTGGGGATCACGCTCTCCCACGCGCAGGCCGATCTGGCCCGCAGGCGCGTACGGGAGTCTGGGCTGTCCGACCAGATCGAGATCCGGATCGCTGACTACCGCACGGTGACGGATGGCCCGTTCGACAAGATCGCCAGCATAGGCATGTACGAGCACGTCGGGCTCGCCAACTACGTTGCCTATGTGCAGAAAATTCGCTCGCTGCTGCCGAAAGGAGGGCTGTTCCTGAATGAGGGGATCGCCAGGCTGTTCTCGGACACCCCGCGCCGCCCGACGTTCATCAGCCGCTACGTGTTCCCCGACGGCGAGCTTCACCCGCTGGCGGCGCTGGTGGGCAGCATGGAGCAAGCCGGGCTCGAGCCTCGAGAGGTCTCCTCGAGCCGGGAGCACTACTCCCGGACCCTGCGTCGTTGGTACGACAACTTACAGCGCCACCGGGCCGAGGCGGAGGCTGAGATTGGGCTAGAGCGCCTCCGGGTCTGGCAGCTCTACATCCTGGTCAGCGCCACGGGCTTCGACGACGCGGAGATCAGCAACTACCAGGTGCTGGCGGAGCGCTCGGCCTAGCCGGCGCTCGAGCCGGCGGGGGCCGGGATGTCGCAGGTGGCGCCGTCACCGGTCCAGGCGCGGACGATGTCTCGCATCGACAGGACCCCTACCAGCTCGCCGCCGTCGACGACCACCAGGTGGCGGAAGCGCCCGCGCACCATTGCCCCGGCCGCCTTCTCCAGCGGCCACTCGGGGTGCGCGAACGTGAGATTGGAGCTCAGGTGGTCGGCCACCACTTCCTTGTCCGGATCGTGACCGGTGCCGATCGCCCGCAGGAGGTCCCGCTCGGTGATGAGCCCCGGCCCGGGCATTTCCGGATCGTGGACGATGGCCGCGCCGACGTTCCGATCGCACATGGCGGTCGCCGCCTCGCGCAGCGTGTGCCCGGGGCCGACGGTCAGCACCACTTCGGACATCCCCTCTCGCACGTGCATGTGTTCTCCCGACTCGCTTGCGACGATTGCCGCAATCATACCCCGGCTTGGAGCCGCGGCGTTCGGGATCGGGAACGCATAGGATGCCGGGTCTTGCAGATGCGTTCGGGCCAAGAGGCAGGCGGTGCGTAAGCGTCCTGTTTTGCAGATGGTTCTGATCGGGGTGATCGGGCTCGCGATCCTCATTCCCATAGCCCTCGTGATCCCCTGGTTCCCGGCCAACGGCTCCAAGCAGGCGGGGAATGTCCGGACGCTCTACAAGGTGCTTCTGCTGACGACGATCCCGATCTTCGTGCTAGTCGAAACGGTCGTCGTGTTCTCGGTCTGGAAGTTCCGGATGCGCCCCGGGGAGGAGGAAAAGGACGGCCCTCCCATCCACGGCAACACCCGCCTGGAGGTCGTGTGGACGGTGCTCCCGGCAATCCTTCTCCTGACGCTGTGCACGTACGCCTACACGGTTTTGCATTCCAACGAAGCGAGCAAAACGGGGGAGATGACCGTCAACGTGACCGCGCGCCAGTTCGCGTTCGAGTTTTCCTATCCTCAGGCTGGCGGGAAGACGGTTGTCTCCCCGGTGCTGTATCTGCCAAAAGGACGACCCGTGGTGTTCAAGCTCCGCTCCCTCGACGTGGTGCACAGCTTCTTCGTCCCGAACTTCTCCGAGAAGATCGACGCCGTCCCCGGCATCGTCACGACGCTGCGGGTCACGCCGACCCGCCTGGGCACCTATCCGGCCGAGTGCACCGAGCTGTGCGGGGCGGGGCACTCGTTGATGCGCGCCACGGTGTACATCGTGCCGCCCGCGACTTTCCAGTCCTGGCTGAGCTCTCAGCCCGCGAACGGGGCGCCGCCGATTGGCGTTCCCCCGGCACCCACCAAACAGCCCGGCGTCCCGGGCGCTGCGGCAACGCCCAGCGCCGGCGCTTCCGCGACGAAATCGGCTGCCCCCGCGGGCGCATCGGCGACCGGCGCCGCTGCCGGCAAGGCGGTGTTCACCGGCTCGGCCGGGTGTAGCTCGTGCCATACGCTTGCGGCCGCGGGCGCCACCGGGACCGTCGGCCCTGACCTTGACAGCAGGCTCCGAAAGGACTGCGCTACCGCGGCCTCCAAGCGGATCCGCGGGGCGACGCTCCAGAAATGCATCGACACCGCGATCACGAACCCGTACAAATACTTACCTTCGGGCTTCCAAGCGGGCATCATGCCGTCTACTTTTTCCCACACCTTGACTTCGACCCAGATCCAGTCGCTCGTGACCTTCCTGTCGAGCGCGGCCAAGTGAGAACCTCCATGGAGTTCAGCTGATGTCCACAACCGCCATCCCCCAAGCCGCGGCCCCGCCGCAAGTCAAGACGCGCGTTCCGCTCCCGCCCAAGCTTCGGGCGGCCGGCTGGTACCGGGCTGCGCTGTTCAGCGTGCTCGGGCTGGGATTCGCCGTCGGCATCACGGTGCTGATCCGCTGGCTCCAGCACCAGCACCCGGTGGTCGATGGCAGTGCCATCACGATCGTCGGCCTGTTCTCGGCGCCGCTCGGCTTCCTGGTCGGGATCGGGACCTGCGACTACTGGCTTTACTGGGCGGCGGGGCGACCGACGCGTCCCGAAGATCACTCGGGCCACGGCGCCCACAGCTGGCGCGATTACTTCCGGGTCAACACCGACCACAAGGTGATCGGCATCCAGTACACGGTCACCTCGTTCTTCTTCTTGTTCGTCGGCGGCCTTTTGGCCATGCTGATCCGGGCCCAGCTGGCAAAGCCAGGGATGCAGTTCCTGACCGAGGAGCAGTACAACGGCGTCTTCTCGGTCCACGCCACGGTCCTCATCTTCCTGTTCGTGATCCCGGTGTTCGCCGGCCTGGCGAACTTCGTGCTACCGCTGATGATCGGCGCCCCGGACATGGCGTTCCCACGCCTGAACGCCCTGTCCTACTGGCTGCTGCCGCTCGGCGGGGTGATCATGCTGATGAGCTTCCTGGCACCCGGGGGCTCATTCGCCTCCGGCTGGACGGCGTATGCCCCGTTATCGACGACCATGCCGGTCGGGCAGCTGTTCTTCTCGATCGGCGTTCAGTTCGCGGGCTTCTCGTCGATCTTCACGGCGCTCAACTTCCTGGTGACGATCATCACCATGCGCGCCCCGGGGATGAGCTTCTTCCGCATGCCGCTACTGGTATGGGCCAACTTCTCCACGTCGCTGCTGGTGGTGATCGCTACCCCGTTCATCGCCGCCTCGCAGTTCTTCGTACTGCTCGAGTCGGCGCTGCACTTCAATTTCTTCAACGCGTTCGTCGGCGCCGGCAACGACGGCAACGTGATCATGTACCAGCACGTCTTCTGGTTCTACTCGCACCCCGCCGTGTACATCATGATGCTGCCGGGGTTCGGGATCATCTCGGAGATCATCGCGGTGAAGTCGCGAAAACCGATCTTCGGCTATCGGATGATGGCCTTCTCGCTAGTGGCGATCGTCGTCCTGGGATTCACGGTGTGGGCTCACCACATGTTCGTGTCGGGAATGTCGCCGTGGATCCGGATCCCGATGATGGTCACCACCGCGGTGATCGCCGTTCCGACCGGCATCAAGATCTTCTCCTGGCTGGCCACCCTGTGGCGCGGCGTGCTTCACCTCGACACGCCGATGCTGTTCGCGCTCGGCTTTCTGACCATGTTCACGCTGGGCGGAATCAGCGGCGTGATGCTGGCGATGATCCCGTTCGACATCCACGTCTCACAGACGTACTTCATCGTCGCCCACATCCACTATGTGCTGTTCGGGGGATCGCTGTTCACGATCTTCGCCGGCGTCTACTACTGGTTCCCGAAGATGACCGGGCGGATGTTGGATGACCGGCTCGGAAAGTGGCACTTCTGGATGACGTTCATCTTCTTCAATCTGACCTTCGCCCCCATGCACCTGATCGGAATCCAGGGGATGCCGAGGCGGGTGGCGGAATATGCAGCCAAATTTGCCGCCTGGAACCTGTTCATCTCGATCTCGGCGTTCATCCTCGGCGCCTCGATCCTGATCTTCCTCTACAACGTCGTGGCCAGCTGGCGGTACGGCCCACGGGCATCGGCCAATCCCTGGCGGGCGCTCACGCTCGAGTGGCAGGTCTCCTCACCGCCCCCGGTGTTCAACTTCGACTCCGTCCCCACGGTTGTGGGTGGCCCATACGAGTACGGCGTACCGGGTGCCGTGCACGGCATCTTCAAGGCCCCAGAGGAGACGAGGGTGGCCGCAGGGTTCACGACGCCCCCCAGCCAGCAGAGACACGAATGAACACTGTTCTGGTCGTCGCCAACGAGACGATCGGCGGGCAGAAGCTCGTCGACGCCATCCGTTCCCGCGCCGCCGAGGGGGACGCCCGCTTCGTCTTGTGCGTACCCCAGAACCGTCCTAAAGCCGGACTCGTCATCTACGACGAGGCCGTGTTCGACGCCGCCCAGGCTCGGGTCGACCTGGCGCTGTCGTTCATGCACGCCGAGGGGTTCGACGCCATCGGCGAGGTCGGTGACTCCGACCCATACACCGCGACGATGGACGCCGTACACGCCTACCACCCACGGGAGATCGTCATCTCCACCTACCCGGCGACGCGATCGGGGTGGCTGCGGCGCGACCTGGTCGATCGGGTGCGAGATGCCTCGGGCCTTCCCGTGGAGCACATCGTCGCCGATCCCGACACCGAGGGACTGCCGTTCCACGTCACGCTGGCGGTCGCCAACCGGACCGCCTCGGGCGACGAGCTGTTCGAGGCACTGAAAGCGAAGGTTGAGGCCGAGCCCCAGAGAGAGCGCGGGCGGCTGTTCATCGTCATCGTCCCCCAGGAGGGCGGCGACGGCCACGCCGCCCGGCGTGCCCGCACTCGTCTGTCGCTGGTGCTCGACCGGCTGCACGCCGCCGGCCTGCTCGCGGCCGGGATGATCGGCGACCCCGACCCGTACACGGCGATCGTGAACGCGCTCCAGTACTTCCGGGTGGACGACATCGTGATCTCCACGTTCGCGGAGACAAAGTCGGGGTGGCTGCGGACAGACCTGATCGAGCGGGTCCGCAACGCGACCGGCAAGCCGGTCGAGCATGTGATCCACCGCGACATGCCGAGCCCCGCCACCGCCTGAGGAACCCGTGGAAGCTGCAGCCGTAACTCACGCCGAGCACCACGGGCCGCCGCCCGCTCATCGCTCGTCGCGCGTCGAGGCGCCGGTCCTGGGGATGCTGCTTTTCATCATCTCCGAGGTGATGATCTTCGGGGCGTTCTTCACCGCGTACTTCTTCATCCGGGTCGTCACACATGACCCGTGGCCTGCTCACGGCACCAAGCTGCCGGAGGCCGTGGCCGGGGTGAACACGGCCATCCTGCTGTCGTCGTCGCTGACCATCCACTGGGCGCTGACGTCGATCAAGAACGGCAACCGCTTCGGGCTGAAGGCCGGGATGGTCTCCACCTTCCTGTTGGGCCTGACTTTCCTGTTCGTGCAGATCAACGAGTACGTGCACGTCGGCTTCGCGCCGCATGACACGGCGCAGGCAACGATCTTCTACTCGCTGACCGGCCTGCACGGCGCGCACGTCATCATTGGGCTGGGCGCGCTGTTAATGGTCACGATCCGCTCGTTCCGCGGCCACTACTCGCCCGAGCACCACCAAGGGATGGAAGTGCCGGGCATCTACTGGCACTTCGTCGATGCCATGTGGATCGTCGTGTACACGACGGTGTACGTGCTCTAGGGCTGAGGCGCCTTGCCCGCGCCGCGCTCTCGACGCCCGCGCCTGCCCAACCCGCTGCGCTCCGAGGCCGAGGCCTTCCAGACGCTTGTCTACTTCGTCGTGTTCGTGGCAGTGATCGTGGCGATCGTGCTGATCGTGCGAGCTGTGACCTAAGCGCTCGAGCGCCGAACTAATGTCGTCACTCGTGCGGCCTCTGGAGCTAGTCGATTCGATTCCGGGCTGGCTGCGACCCGAGGACGCTGACAAGCTCTACGAGCTCGCCCGCTCGACGCCGGGGCCAATCCTGGACGTCGGTACGTATCACGGCAAATCTGTCGTGCTCATGGCTCTCGCGGCGAAGGACGGCGAGCGCGACCCGGTCCTATACACGTTGGATGTTGACCTCGGCCTCTTGAGAGCCGCGAAAGGCGAGGCGCGAGCACGCGGGGTTGCGGACCGGATCGTGTTTGTACGGGCCACGCTGGCCAGTTTCGTGCATGCATACCCTCAGTTGCGGCCCCCGCTGGCATTCATCGACGGCGATCACACGAGAGCCGGGGTGACACGTGACGTGGTGTTCCTCGAAGCGATCATCCCGATCGGAGGCAAGCTGCTCTTCCACGACTTCCACGATCCTCGAAACGATGATCCAGACTGCAGTGAGGTGCGAGTGCGAGCCGCCGTGGAAGCGAGCTGGGTCGGGCAGCAGTGCGATTTCGACGGAACGTTTGGATGTTGTGGGCTGTTCACACGCCGCGACGCTGGCACATCTCGGGAGATCCCGATCGTAGATCTACTACGGCTCGAGACCGCGCGAGACCAGTACCTCCATCGGCTGCAATATCCAGCCGGGCGAGTTTGGAAACGCATTCGAGGCACGCTTCCGACGGACCGCGCGTAGTTCATGCGGACGATCCCGACTGCCGCTTTTCGAATACGAGCCTGTAGTGGTCGAGGAGTTCCCGCTGGAAGCAGACCTTGTTGGCGCTCACGCCCGAGGTGAAAGCCATTCGGAAGTCGGCGCTCGTCAGCCATCGCGGCAGCAGCTGAAGCTTGAGCAGTGTCTTCCTGAAGCTTCGCGCCCCGATCCTTGCGTTCCATTGACGAATCGTCTCGATGTAGTCCAGACGGCCGCTGATGCTCGAGACGAGACGGAAGTGCGGCTCGGCGCAGTCGATGACTTGCTCTTGCCCGAACGGGAGCCATGAGCCCGGAAACTGCCGTCCGAGAAGTGCCAGGTACCACTCATCCGAATCTCGACGGGGGACCGCTCGCAGCGCGTCGATATCGATCTGATCCCTGTCTTGCACCTTGCGACCGAACACCATCGTCTGTAGGTAGAAGCGGCCCGAGTCCGGCAGCATCCCCGCGACGCGGGCGAACAGCTGGCGGTAGACGTCCGGCTGACGGCCGGCCAGGTAGTCCTCTGGAGAGCAGAAATGTTCGAACGCGCCAAGGCTAGCCACGGCATCGAATCCGCCGAACTTCGCCTTCTCCACCTCTCGTGCGTCCTGGAGGTGGACGTCGAGACCTCGACGACGACACGCCGCCAGCTGGGCCGAAGACAAAGTGACCCCCAACCCGATGCCACCACGTCTGCGGACATAGTCGAGTAGTCCGCCCCAGCCGCAGCCGAGATCGAGCACACGCCGTCCGGGGCCGATCCCGATCTGCTCGGCCACGTAATCGTGCTTGCGTCGCTGCGCCTCCTCCAGGCTCAAGGAGAAGTCCCCGTCGTACTTGGCTCCGCTGAACTCGGCCACATCTCCGAGGCTCAACCGGATCACGCGGTCGGTCAGCGAATAGGTGAAGTCGATGTCCCGCTGCTCAGCCATCGCGCTCCGCGCACTCAAGCAGACGGGACTGCAATTGGTCGCCTGACGTGGCTACGCGCGTCGGATCAGCTGAGGATTGTGCGCCGCTCTCTCCTGGCGGACCTCTTCCGTGAAGCCGTCGTGTCATCTGCTTGGTACGGCGCCAGCTCCGTATGTGCGAGGACGTCGGCGGCGGCGCGCGCGAACGCCTGGATCTTTGGCGAACGGTCCGCCGTCAGCCACACCAGCGCCGTTTCCGACGGCGGTAGGTCGGTGATCGGAATCGAGACGATGCTGTTGTCGGCGTAATAGGTGGGGAAGCTGGCCACGGTTGGGTGAGCCATCTGACCGGCGGCAATGAGCAGCAGTGCTTCCTCGGTGGTATTCAGCTTGATGCGCCGAATCTTCCGCCCGGACGGCAAGCAACAAACCGCCGAATGCGTTCGTCGCATAGGAAGCGTCCGGCAATCGCAGGGCGTCGGCGCCCGCTTCACGCGATAGGAGACTCGCGGGGCGCGGCGTCCGGACGCTTGCCTTGTCGCCGTTGCGATCGCCCGGTCCACCGCCTCTCGATCGTGGAAGCGATCGCCCACGAGATGCGCGGTTCCCGCGCGTAGGAGGCAACTGAATCGGGGGATTCAGATGCGCGTGCTACGAGAAGAGCAGGGCGCCATTTTCGACCGACCGTCCCATCCCCCAGGCTCCGGGGCCCGCGAGGGCGCCCCGCTCAATTCTGGCAATGATGAAGAAGAACGTCACAGGCTCTCCGCTGATGTAGTGCTTTACGCTCCCTCAGGGTCGGCGGCCTGCCGGCCTCATCTGCGGGAGTACCGCATGAGCCGCCATTGGATTCGGCGAACGATGATTTCTCAGCGGGTCGGCGGTCTAAAGGGTCCATGACACCAACTACCTGCCACATGTCCATATCGCTTGACGGATTCGTCGCGGGCCCTGATCAGAGCCGCGAGAACCCGTTGGGTATCGGCGGCCTCGAACTGCACCACTGGCACTTGGACGAGCCGCTCCACGAAGCTGACGCCCGCGCCCGGGATGAGCTGATGAGGCGCCGCGGTGCGTATGTCATGGGCCGCAACATGTTCGGCCCTATCCGGGGCCCTTGGGATGGCGAGTGGCGGGGATGGTGGGGAGACGAGCCGCCATATCACGCGCCGGTGTTCGTCCTCACCCACTATCCGCACGAGCCAATCGCGATGAACGGCGGAACGACGTTCCACTTCGTGACCGAAGGATTCGACGCCGCGTTCGAGCGCGCGAGCGCAGCGGCCGACGGGCTTGGGGTCGACATAGCCGGCGGCGCCTCCACCGTCCGCCAGGCGCTCGCCGCGGGCGTGGTCGACGAGCTCATGCTCGACATCGTTCCAGTCCTGCTCGGTACCGGCGAGCGGTTGTTCGACGGGGTGGAAGATCCCGGGTTCGAGCCACTCGAGATCATCAATTCCCCACACGCGACACACGTGCGCTACCGCGTAGGTTCGCCGATTCGACCAACACCCGAGCAGGTCTGATCGCGCTCCGATCGGAGCGTCCCGCAAATCGCCACGAGCACGACCGGTGCCGCCGGGCTCGCGGCCGGGCCGGTGAACGACCCGCTCGCGGGCGTTGCGAGGAGTTCGCTGGCGCCGGGGCGGATGTTCGCCGCCGAACAAAAGCAGGTCCGCGCTAGGTGGCGGTCACCGACCGTAGCTCTTCCAGCGACTCGTCGATCAGTCGCCGGAAGGCGGTCGAGTCATCCTGCTCGACCCAGTGGGCGAAGGCGACGTGAAAGACGGTCACGCCCGCCTGGGCGGCGAGGATCGCCGCGTTCGCTGAAACGCCCCGCTCGACCAGTGCGGCCTTGATGGCGCCGGCGAGGTTCTGCAGCTTGATCAGCTCACGCTCCTGCAGCTCCGGGTTGGCCTCGATGATCCCCGCGCGGATGCGGGCGAAGTCGTGACGGTTGGTGAACATCTCCGCGACCGGATCGAGTCCGGCCGCCACCATCGCGAGCGGGGTCGCGTCCGCCGGGGCGGCGGCAACCCCGTCGAGCCAGAGGCGCTGGAGCTCGTGGCTGCCGCTGAACAGCACCTCGCGTTTGTCTGAGAAGTAGCGGAAGAAGGTGCGCTTCGTCAGCCCCGCGCGCTCGGCGATCTCGGCGACGGTCGTCGCCTCGTATCCCTGCTCGTCGAACAGTTCGATCGCGGCGCTCATCAGGCGGCCCTGGGCGTCTGGTTTCCAGCGTGACATCTGCGCAGAGCGTAGTTGATGACACCCGGTGACATCGAGTGCTATGGTGATGACACCGGGTGACATACCCCCACCGACTGGAGATTCCAATGCGCGTATTCGTAACCGGCGCCTCAGGCCACATCGCCTCCGCCGTGATCCCCGAACTCCTCAACCACGGCCACCAGGTCGTCGGCCTGGCCCGCTCTGATTCATCCGCTGAGGGCGTCGCCGCGCTCGGCGCCGAGGTCCGCCGCGGCGATCTCGACGACCTCGACGGTCTGCGGGCCGCCGCCGCTGAGGCCGACGGCGTGATCCACCTCGCGTTCAAGCACGAGGCGATGCGCACCGGCGACTTCATGGGCGCGGTCTCCGCCGACATGGCGGCCACCCAGGCGATTGGCGAGACCCTCATCGCCACCGACAAACCGTTCGTGTCAACCGGGGGCACGCTCATGCTCGCCACGGCCAGGATCACCGGCCGCCCCGGCACCGAGGACGACCAATCCGACGGCGGTCCTCGGACCGACGCGGCGAACTACACGATCAGCCTGGGACAGCAGGGCGTCCGCTCCTCGGTCGTCCGGCTCGCGCCGATGGTCCACTCAGAGCTCGACCATCACGGCTTCACCCACGCCCTGATCGGCTTCGCCCGGGACAACGGCGTTGCAGCCTTCACCGGCGACGGCAGCAACCGCTGGCCAGCAGCGAACACACACGACGTCGGCGCGCTCTACCGCCTAGCGCTGGAGAAAGCCCCCGCCGGCTCGACCTTCCACGGCGTCGGTGACACAGGCATCTCACGCAAGGTGATCGCCGAGACCATTGCCGGCAAGCTCGGGGTGCAGACCAAAAGCATCACGGACGAGGAGGCGCCGGGGTACCTCGGCTTTCTCGCCGCCTTTGCCGGCCTTGACAACCCGACCTCAAACGACAAGACCCGCGCGGTACTGGGCTGGATGCCGACCCACCCCGGCTGGGTCGAGGACGTGGAAACCGGCCACTACTTCGACTGAGGCACAGCCTCAGGTCACCCGCGGCGAGGACAAAGCACGGCCGCGACACGAGATATCTGCACTCTCCGCCCGTCGCCAGCTTCGAGAGCAGCGGCAGACGAACCGCGCCTGAGCGCACCGCCAGGGGTCCGCATTGCGCATCCCGCGCATTGCGGGCACGACGCGGTGCCGATGCGGATGCCCGTCCACCGGACAACGCAGGTCTGACGCGGCCTCCCGAGATCTCAGCCGAGTGGCGCGAAGAGATCGACGGTGCTCCCGTCGGGATCCTGCACCTGCGCATAGCGCTGGCCCCAGAACGCATCCCACGGTTCCCGGTGGCCTCGACCGCCGGCTTCCGTGAGTTCTCCGTACAGGCGGTCGACCTCCTCAGGCGATTCGCAGCGGAACGCCACCGCCACGCGGTGCCCTCCCGATGGCGGCGACCACTCCGGATCGAACGACCGGATCGAGGCCTCGGCATCGAGTGTGAACCGCAAACCTCCCGGCAGCGTCGTCTCAACGTGACCATGCCCCATCGGATCCAATTCCTGGGGGAACTGCACACCGAGGCGGCGATAGAAGTCGACCGCCCTGCGCAGATCGGAAACGATCACGCCCACGACATCCAAAGACGGCACGCAGAAATCATCGCAAGAGCGCGGCGACGGGAACGGTCCCGAAACCTACGGACCCCCGTACCGCGCATTCGGGGCATTCGGTCGGGGCAGCGCGAAGTACCGTGGCGTGAGCAAACCGGGTCTCGCCAACGCCGGTGCGCGCCGCGCTACTGCTCACAAGGAAGGGACGGTCAGCCGAGACCGCTGCTGGTCGATCAAAGCGGAAGCGAATGATCTCTAATGGGAGGTGCCGCGTACCGCGAACGCACGACGGTTGACGCCGGGGGCAACGCCCCCGCCCGCATCTTCGGCGAGCGTCAGCGCGGGGCGCTCACGCCGCTGGTCCCCGGCCCCCAGGACGCTGCGCGATTTCAGGCCACGCCTGGGCGAGATCTCCGGCGCGGGACCGTACCCGGGATGACCGTGAGCGCCGAGGCGGTCTGCCACGATCGGCTGCGCCAGCGACACCCCGACACCTTCGACGCGCACCTCCGGGCCTGGCGCGCGAGCTGCTGCGGATCGCGAGTGGACGGGAAGGGGTCCGGTTGCGCCGTGAAGTCGGACGCCGTACGCGGCGCGTGCACTTACGCAGGCATTCACCACGCGACCGCCTACCGGGAGCGCAATACTTGCGACGAACGCGACCCCGCGCGCGCCTGCGCGCGTTAGGGATGATGTGAACGTAGACGAATCGCTCGAGATCGGTCCTGGCGTGTTCAAGCGGCTCGGTGATTGCACGGGCTCCGAGATCGAGGCCGCGATACGTCTCATCGCTCGAACGCGGATCGATCGGGCTTGGATTGACGAGCAGGCGTCTGGGCCCGATCGCGGCGAACTGATGATCGGCCGCCGCTTCTTCGCGAATGTGACCGAGGCAGAACGCGACCTCATCGCGTACTGGCAGATGGTCAAGCTCGTCGAGGAAGAGCGGCGGAGTGAGATCAAAGAGGGCGACGCCCGGTGCAAGGACGATAGGAGCACAGACCTCCTGGCAGGCAAGAGCCTGATCGACCAGGCGCTAGCCACGGTCGTCGCAGCAGATTCTGTTGGGGCAGGCGCTCAGATTTCGTTGACGCCGGAGCAGGCGCTCGCCTGGGCGATCTACCTCCGGGTGATCGCGCGGCATCGCGGCTTAGCGTCGGATGAAGAGGTCGAGCATTCGGTCAGCGCCGCTAGGAACGGCGGCATCTCCACCGAGGAGATAGAGGCGGCCATGGCCGCCGCCGACCGTCCGGAAGCTCGAGAGGAGAAGTGAATGGCAGTCCGAGCGCACTTAGGTCTGACTCGGGATCGCGCCTGAGACTGCTGTCGATCAAAGCGGCGCTCACTGGGTGCCTGGCTATAGGTCTCCTAGTTGGTCGTCCCCGAGGCTGCCTGGTCCTCGATCCATGTGACCGCTGCGGCGAGTCCCGATCCCAGCTACGGCCGTGCGCGCACTACGGGTGGAGCCGTGCGCGCCTGCTCGATGAGCTGGAGCGGACGGGTGCCGCCCCGGGGCTCGCCCTGTCTGCCGCTTGGCCGCGGACGCGCGCCAGCTGTCCAGATGCTCGATTGTCTTAATGCGGTGGCGGAACCGCAGCCACGCGGCACGATATTCGGGGCTGCCAGGATCCCCGCGCCTGAGCGCGTACGTTTCGGCAGCCTCCTGCAATGCTCTGGCCTCCAACGATTCGTCAAATGGGGTCCGCACTCCGACCTCCCTGTCCGCGGCGATCTAGATGATGCCGCACATGTACCCTAGCCTAGGTTCCTAAACGCCAGGCCACGCGGGGACACGCACGACTCACTGTTTCAGTTCGCGCTTCAGAAAACTACGTAGTCGCGGCGAGGGCGGGGGCCGATTGATCGAGGCTAGCTGCCGCTGCCGGTGCTCGCTCGTTGCGATAGCCCGATCAATAGTTGGATCCAAACCTGTGTGGGACCAACGGGGAACGATCGCTTGCGGGCCTCGGTTGCCGGGTCTACGATCAGTCTTGACCAGGGATCCGCTGTCGACCGTGCTTGCGAGGCGCCGGGTGAGTAGTGCGCAACTGGGTCTGGGGGGCTCATCGGGAGCGCCTCGTCCTAATGCCCCGCCATCCCCTACGGGTACCGACTTGCCAGCCGGGAGCACCGCGTTGGCCGCTCTCTATCTGCGGGTCGCTGACACGCTTGAGCGATCTGCCGAGCTAGCGGAGCAGCACGCCGAACGCTGTCGGCGTGACGGCGAGCTGCAACCGGCTGCCGTTGAGCTGGAGCGTGCAAGGCGGGCCGGGATAGCCGCCGAGCGCGGACGCGCTCTTGCCGAACGACTACGGCGACGCGGCGCTCGCGGCCGGGGCGAGACCGCCCCAAAGGGCTAGAAGCGACGTTCTCACTGCGGGCGGCCAGGCTGCTACATACACCCGGCGCTGCGGAAGTCGCCGCGAGTCGGGAATCGGATCCGGAGCGGCCCGTCGAGCGAGAGCGTCGCTCGCGAGCCCAGTAGCAGCCAGCCATCAGCGCTGCTTGTCGATCAAAGCAACGCTCTGCTCATCGGCGAGCAATCCGGAGCGCTTTTCAGGCTGCACGTGCCTCATCGTGCCGGAACGAGGATTGTCGGAGTACGAGTAGAGGGGGCATTCACGTCCGCCGGCGCAGCGAGACGGCTAGCGCAGAATCTCCACCATGAGTACCCAGGCGTTGCCCACCGCGCCCGCGATAGCGAAGATCATGCCGGAAACGGTCCAGTAGAGCCCGCCGCCGCCATGGGCAAGAATGCTCGCGCCGCCGATGATCAGTGGCACCGTCCCCGCCGCCAGAACCATCTGACGGCTGATCCGCTAGGAGCGCGGGCTCGAACGAGGGGGCAAGCTCCGCCTCAAGAGCACCGCGATTATGGCCCCGAATAGCAGCGCTTCGCCGAGTAGCTCTGCCCCGAGCGCGATGCGGCTTGACCAGGATCAGGCCGATGATCGAGATGAGGACGACGCTGAGCAGCAGGAGCACGGTCTGCAGCGCTCGTTCCGGAAGCCCCTCGAATTTCAGGATACTGAGCGGGGTCGTTGGTGCGGGGCGCGAGATGCCCGCGCCAACACAAGAGCAGGTCGTTGGGATCGTTCGTTCGGGTCTGACCGGCCCCGCTGCCAACGGCCATGAGTTCCGCGTCGCCTGGCCGGCCGGTAACGCTGCCGGAGGCGTTCTGAACGAGCGGTCATCACCCGCGCGGCCCCGGCTCGCGCTTCGCGCTGGCACCCGAACGTCTCGCCCTTGATCGCTCAGTGATTAAGGTCAGAAACCGTCTCACGTGATGTTGACAGAAGAGGCTGGTAGCGCATCTCCCGGACTCTTTGGACGTATCAGCTTGAGCGGATCGTGCCCTCCTTGTTCTCACGGCCGCCCAGCACCGCCGCGAGCATCACTCGCTGGCGTTCGGTCAGCGACCCGAGTGTCTTTTTCTCCGACAGTGAAACCGAACGCAGCATCTTCGCCGAACGCGTCGGTCCCCAGCCGCGCTGGCTTAGAAGTAGTTCGGCGACGGTCATCGTGTCGGTGTCGCGGGAGCTGCGCAGGATCGCGTCAGCCGCCGCGACCTCACCTGCTTGTAGTCGCCGTTTGAGCGTGGCGCGGGTCAGCCGAACGTGATTGGCGCGCCTGAGGGCAAGCAGGCGCTGACGCGCGGCCGCGTCGAGGCGGTCCGTGCTCATCGAACCGATCTCGAGCGACCCTGCAGGGCGAGGCCGACTCCGCCTATCGCGTGGGTTCTCGTCGGCTGGCCAGTCAGCCAGCTAGGAGCCGTCCCAAGTGCTCGGCGGCGGTCAGCGGCGGCTGGGCGATCGGAAGCCCGCGCTCGTCGAATTCGAGTGGGTGTGCGGGCAGACGACGGTCGCGCTCGCGGCCCAAACCCCTTCGGCGCGATCGCAGCTCGCTCCGTACGACACTCAACCGCGGACGGCGCCCTACGCTGTCTTGCTCCCGAGGCGCTTGCATCACCAGCCTCCCGACTCGCCGGCGCCGACGGCAGCTAGCGTAAGCCGAGCATCCTGGCGCTGTTGCTCGACGTCGCGCAGCGACCAGGCCAGCAGCCACAGCGCGGCCTTGTGCAAGGTCGAGAGCTCGCTGGCGTCGATCACGTCCTCGACGTCCGAGAACGTCGTGCCCTGCTCCATCATCGCCTCGACCTGCTCTTGGCTTTGGTCGAAGCCGAGTGGCGCGCTCCATGTCATGGCCGCGCCTCCTTTCCTGGGTCCCGCGGCACTGTCCTTAGCGTGCAGCCCGCGGTCCCGCTCGATGAACGACGGGCCTATCACAGATCGATCGCTCCTGCCACCACGAAGCGCGCAATTTGCCGACAAAACAGCCGCCGAAAGCCGACCGGCCCCCCGAGGAGTAGGCTGTAGGGAACGCTGCCTGCGGGGCTCCAACGCTTCCTCTCCCTCTCGTGGTGCCCAACACCCGCCCGAGGATGCGGCTGAAAGGTGTCCCATGGGCCATCAGCACGAAAGCCAAAGCCCCTCGGCCAAGATCGCCACCTCAGCAGTTCAGCTGCTTCACGAGTACACCGGTCGAGGACCGACGAAGGCGAAGACCACCATCGACGAGAGCGTGGTCACCATCCTGCTCGCGGATACGCTCACGACGGGCGAGCGCACCCTCGTCGACCACGGCCACGCCGAGCGCGTCCTGCAAGTCCGCTACGACTACCAGACCACCATGCGTGAAGAGCTTGTAGGTATCGTTGAACGAGAGCTCGATCGCGACGTGATCGCGTTCATGAGCCAGAACCACATCGACCCCGACCTCGCAGTCGAGGTCTTCGTGCTCAAGCCCGCAGGCGTCTCGCCAAGCCACGCAGCCCCCAACTCGTGAAGCTGCCGCCCGGACGCCCATCAACGAAGACGGGCGCCAAGCCAACGCGACCGCTGCTCCTTATGGGCAGCACACTCCAACGAAGTCTTCCGCCTCGAGCTCTCGCTGCTCGCCCCTGAGCGGTAACGCCGGGGTGAGTCGAACACCGCCGCTCGGTGGGCTGAGCTGGAGCGCTGGGGTTGTGCTGGCCCTCGCCTGGTGCTCCACAGGAGAAACTGCATCCGCTGGCCGCGGGCGACACCTCAAGCGGGTCGCTACGCGGACCAGAGGGCGCGTCGCGGAAGCCGAAGCGCGCCGGGTCTACACGCGGCCGGACGGCAGGAAATCCAATGGGGGCGCCGAAAGCTCGGCTCATGGAAGGTTCACAGCCCCCGCCCGGACAAGGCGGTGCGGTACCACCGGGCGGCGGGTACGACTACCCGCTGACCTTCTCGGTCGACTACCCAGACCGCGAGCTCAACCGTCTCAGCACGGCGTTTCGGATCTTCGCGTTCATCCCCATCGCCATTCTCGCCGCAACGATCGAGGGCGGCAGCTTCGGGGCGAACGCGGGAGGCAGCGGCGCCTACTACGCGGGCGGGGGGATCGGAGTGCTGTTCCTGCCGGTACTGCTGATGCTGCTGTTCCGCAAAAGGTATCCACGCTGGTGGTATGACTGGAACCTGCAGCTGAGTCGCTTCAGCAACCGGATCGTCGTCTACCTGGGGCTCATGGATGACCGCTATCCCTCGACCGACCAGGAGCAGGCCGTCCACCTGAACTTCCCGTATCCCGACGCGGAAAATGACCTCGCTCGCGGCATGCCGATCGTCAAGTGGCTGCTGGCGATCCCCCACTACATCGTGCTCATCGTCCTCACGATCGGCGCGCTGTTCGCCGCAATCTTCGCCTGGTTCGCGATCCTCTTCACCGGCCGCTACCCACGGTCGCTGTTCGACTACATCGAGGGCGTGCTCCGCTGGCACAATCGCGTCGGCGCATACGCATTCCTTCTGATCACCGACCGCTACCCGCCATTCAGTCTGGATCCCTAACGGATTGCCTGCTGGCGCGGAGAGCTCTGGCTGACCCGGCGGAGAGGCCGGCCCGCCGCAACGCCACCTGCCCGTCACGGAGCCAAAGGTGCAAGACCGCCTCCGTACCTACACGGCGTACAGCTTCGGCTGTGCGCTCGTGTGGGCGTTGATCCTCGCGGTCGTGAGTCACGCCCGCAGGGAGGATCTGGACAGGTATCGCCACGCGTGCATTATGTGGTGGGCGGGATGGACCTCCGCGACGATCGCGAGGTCGGTGTACCCGCCGCCGAAACGTCACCGGCCCGCCACGGGCTCGCTATGTCCCTGAGATCCGGGCTCGAGCCTTCAGGTGGCGCTCCCGTTGGGACTGCTCCGACGCCCAGGATCGTTGGCGCCGGCTCCCAACCGCTGAGGCTCGCACCCGATGTCGGGCCTGCTTAGCGCGGAAGGGGCGTCCGAACCAAGCTTCTGCTAGCTGGGTGTTGTCCTCGAACATCGACGTCTGGCCGGCGGAGGCCACGGCTCGGCCGGGCGAAACGGCGTCGAGCGCCAGCGCGAGCACCAGCCCCGTGATGACGCACGAAATCACATAGGTGACGAATAGCTCGTCGCCCGCAGAGTTGCGATTGGGTGGCTGACCCCCCTGTCACGATCACGTGTTGAATCGCGACATAGCGGCCGTCATCGGCTCGGGACGTGTAGGTTCCCCACCGATGGCCACGATCGAGACTCTGAACGGCCCACTGGACACGGCGGACCTCGGGACCGTGCTGATGCATGAGCACGTGTTCAACCTCACGGCCGAGATCCAGATGGTCCACCCCGGGTTCAACGGCTGGAACCCCGAGGTCGAGCTCCCGAAGGCCCAGAAGCAATTGCGGGCGGTCAAGGACGCGGGCATCGACACGATCGTCGAGCTCAGCCCGATCGGCCTCGGTCGCTCGCTCGACCTGATCCGCCGCGCCTGCGAAGGCAGCGACTTGAACGTCGTGCTCGCGACTGGGCTCTACACCTACGACGTGCTGCCGCGCCCCTGGCACTTCGTCGGGCCTGGCACGCTCCTCGGCGGCGAGGAGCCATTGGACGAGCTGATGCGCGGCGACCTGAGAGACGGGGTCGAGGGCAGCGGCGTGAAACCCGGGATTTTGAAGTGCGCGATCGACGCGGCCGGGCTGACCGATCACGTCGAGCGGGTCGTACGTTCGGTATGCCGGATCCACAAGGAGACCGGCACGCCGATCTGCATCCATACCTCGGCGCCGCACGAGCGGGGCCGGGACGCGCTGAGGATCCTCGGCGAGGAGGAGATCGATCCGCGGCGAGTGATGCTCGCGCACTGCGGTGACACAGCCGACCTCGACTACCTCGAGGAGATGGCGGCCTCGGGCGCCCTGCTCGGGATGGATCGCTTCGGCCTAGACGTCCTGCTCCCCTTCGAGGAGCGAGTGAATACCGTCGCCGCGATGTGCGAGCGCGGTCACGCCGACAAGATGATCCTCTCCCAGGATGCCAGCTGCTTCACCGACTGGTTTGCGCCTGGCGTGCGGGAGCAGATGGCCCCCAACTGGCATTACTTGCACGTTGTCCAGGACGTTATCCCGGCGCTGCGCGAGCGGGGCGTCGGCGACGCCGCCATTGATCAGATGCTGCGCGAGAACGGGCGGGCGTTCTTCGAGCGCTGACCCCCGGGGACTCAGCGCAGCGGATCACCCCACTCGGTCTGTTCGCGCAACTGCTTCTTCAGCACCTTGCCGCCAGGGTTGCGCGGCAGGGGGTCGTCGCGCAGGGCCACGTACTGCGGCAACTTGAAATCCGCGATTCGCTCGCGCGCATGGGCCATGACCGCATCCATGTCGAACTCCTCGCCTGCCGGCACGATCACCGCGCCGACCTTCTCCCCCATCATCTCATCGGGCACCGCCACCACCGCGACCTCCGAGACGGCTGGCGCGCCGGCCAGCGCCGCCTCGACCTCGATCGAGTAGACGTTCTCCCCGCCGCGGTTGATCATGTCCTTGGCGCGGTCGACGATATACAGCAGGCCCTCGTCATCGATCCGGGCCAGGTCGCCGGTGTGCAGCCAGCCGTCGACGAACGTCTCGGCGGTCGCCTCCGGTTTGCGCCAGTAGCCCTGCACGACGTTCTGCCCCCGCACGAGCAACTCGCCCACGCCGGTCTCGGCGTCCGGCTCGTGCAGCGCGAGGTCGACGACCGGCATCGCGAAGCCGACCGAGTCGGCGTGCTCCAGGGCCTCCTCGTGGGGGAGGAACGAGGTGAGCGAGGAGGTCTCGGTCAACCCGAAGCCATTTCCGACCCGGGCTCCCGGGAACGCCTCGATGATCTTGTGCACGGCGGAGGCCGCGATCGGAGCCCCGCCGTAGGACACCCAGCGCACATGACCGAGGTCGGTCTGGGCAAACAGCGGGTGGCGCGTGACCGCGTGGTAGATCGCCGGCACCGAGGTGAGCATCTGGATCCGCTCGTCGCGCACCGTCTGCAGGAACCCCTCGAGATCGAGCGCGTTGGAGAGGATGAACACGCGTCCTCCGAGCTCGTTCAGCACCAGCAGCTGGCTGTTGCAGCCAGTGACGTGAAACAACGGCACGTTGACCAGCGTCGCCAGCGCCGGGCCCTCGGACTTGTCGACCCCGATGCAGCGGAACGCGTTCTCCGTGTTGGCCAGGAAGTTGGCGTGCGAGGTCATCGCCCCTTTCGGGAATCCCGTCGTGCCGCTGGTATAGAAGATTGCCGCCAGGTCCCCCGGCACCAGATCGTCGGTTACGACCGGCTCGCCGTCCGGCAGCGGTTCGCCTGGCCTGAACACGTGCGCCGCGCCCGAGTCCGAGATCACATACTCGATCTCCGGCTCGGCGAACCGCGTGTTCACTGGCACCACGACCACGCCGGCGAGCTGTGCTCCCCAGAACGCCAGCACCCAATCCAGACCGTTGGGCAGCAGGATCGCGGCGCGGTCGCCGCGCTGGAGCCCGGCCGCTCGTAGTCCGCCGGCGACGCGCGCGGCTCGATCCCACAGCTGGCCGAACGTGACGCGGTCCCCACCGACCTCCGCGACTGCCTCCGCGTCCGGTCCACGCTCGACGCTCGCCCGCAGCATGTGGACCAAGGAGTCGGGGCGGCCGATGTAGCGGGCAATGCCGTCCTCGCCACGTTCGACCCCGGTCATGTCAAACGGGTTGCGGCCGCGAGCGACCGGTACCACTGTCATCTCTCGTTGGGCCATGCTCGTCTCCTCCGCTAGGTCGGCGCCCAGCCTATCCCGTCGCCGACGGGCGCGTTTCGGTCACGCACCCGCTTCAGCCGACGAACTGCTGGCCGCCGCCGACGTCGTACATCGCGCCGATGACGAGACGGGAGACTCGCCGTCCAGCCTGCCAGCCCTGCATTCGCTGCGCTGCCGGCATCGTGCCCAGCTCGGTAGCCGATTACCGAAGGAATAGGCCGAATCCTCCGTCGACGCGTAATACCGCGCCGTTGATGTAAGCCGCTGCCGGTGAGAGCAGGAAGCTGACGGCGCCGGCGAGCTCCTCGGTCTCGCCGAAGCGTTGAAGCGGGATCTGTGCGACGACGGACGTTTGCACGTCGTCGGGCATCGCGCGCACCTTCGGAGTGGCGATAAAGCCCGGCATCACGACGTTGCAGCGAATCCCCCGCGAAGCCCACTCGACCGCGAACGTCCGGGCCATGCCAAGAAGCCCAGCCTTGGACGCGCTGTAAGCGACCTGCCCCGGGCCGCCCGTCTCCGCCCCGACCGAGGAGATCAACACGACGCGGCCGTCGCCGGACGCCACGAGCCCTTCGAACGCGGCCTGAACCAGATAAAACGCTCCGTACAGGTTCGTCTCCATGTCCTTGCGCCAGTCCTCGTCGGAGAACCGCTCGGCGCGGTGGATCGTGTCGACCACGCCGGCATTCGCGACCACGGCATCACAGCCGCCGAGCGCCGCGATCGCGTCGTCAACCCCGGCCCGCACGGCAACTCGGTCACGAACGTCAAACATCGCGGTCGTCGCGGCGCCCGTCAGGTCCGCCACCGGTGCTCCGGGCGCGTCGCAGGCCGCGACCCGGCAGCCCGTGTGAACGAGCGCATCGACGATCGCACGGCCGATCCCACCGGCGGCCCCGGTCACGATCACCCGACGACCGCTCGGCGCCGTATCAGCCGGCATCGCCGGCGGCCTCCGAGCGAGCCAGCCCATACCGCTGCCAGTGGCGCTCTGGGATGTCCGACGGGTCCTTGTACCAGTACCACGTGCACGGGTCGCGCCCGTAATCATCCGGCGGGTCGCTCGGGTACAGCGGATAGCCGATCCAGCGGATCGGGAGCGACTCGTTCATGAACGAGCAGTGGGTGCAGTACAGCGGGAACCCCTCCCGGTCGTAGCTCCAGTCGTGGGCGGAGCGCGTCACCCCGAGCGCGTTCGGGCCCTCGTAGCGGCCCATGCGCACGAGCCGCTGACCAGACCCGCAAGGGTTCATCCGAAAGGTGAACTTCTCCTCGTCTTCAGTGATCGTGAACGCGCCCGGGTGCGGCCCAGTGCCGCTGCAGGAATGCGCGCGCCAAGTAGCCGCGAGTGCAAGCACGATCTGCCTGCGATCACGCGCGGCGATCCTCTCAACATCGCGCCGCCAGCCGCGACCCTGACCGTATGTCCACGCGTCCGCGACGCCATCATCGCCAAGGCGGTCCTGAACGAACGAGATCAGGCCCGCGACCCCCTCGACCATCAGGTCGTGCAGATAGCGCCACTCGTGCTTCATCTCCTCGCACAGCGCCCGCGCCTCGGCCACGTCGCCGCGGTCAAGCGCCTCGATCGCCCGATCCATGGTCGGACGCGAGATCTGCTCGAGCTCCTCGTCTGAAAACCAGCGCTCCGACATCGCTCCTCCAATCAGACACCCTCCAGAAATGCGATCCTACGGGCAGGCGCAAAAAACCCAGAGAGCAGCAGACAAGCCCGCGGTCGACATCAGGATCCAGAACAGTCGATCAGGCGGCGCGCAACCTCCCTCCATTCGTACGGCCCAGGGTGTCGTGGCCCTGCACAGTTGCGGATCCGCCCAGCGCGGAATCGCGCATCTCGCCGACGATCGCTTTCGGCCGTCCGCGATGCAGTCGAGACGCGACTCCTATGGCGACGAAGCGCTCGGCTGGTGCGACTCGGTCGGAGAAGGAACCGGACCGTTAGCCCGCGGGCGCACCATGCGCCAACGCTATCGCCACCGCACCCACCTCACCGATACGGCACGATCACGAACTGCGCGGGCGGCGCCGCTTTCCTGCAGTACCTCGTCGTGAGCGCCTTGTGCTGCCTCGAGCTCGCGCGCCATCCGGTCACGCTCCCGTCGCACGGCGTCGCGCTCGGCGACGACATCACCCCGCTCCCTCTGCAGTGCCTCGAGTTCGGCCGCGATCAGATCGCGAGCCGCGTTCGCCTCCTCACGTTCGTGCGTCACGAGTCGCAGCCTGCGGGACATCTCATCGAGGCTTTGCGCAGTCCGTGCCTTGTCAGCTTCGAGGCGATCAAGCCGACGGCGTAATCGGCTGTGTGCCTTTCGTAACTCAGCCAGCTCCCGCATCAGCGCATCCGCCTGGCCGCCCCTGCCCCCGAGGTCCGACCGTCGCGACTTGCGGCGGCTCCGATCTAGCTCGTCGAACGGTTCCTCGGCGCTGACGCGCGACCCACCGGCCGCCGGTCGAAAGCCAGGTCGTGGGGTTGCGTCCGCGCGCCGCGAGGACGACTTGTTCCTCGCGGCACCCGCAGGCCGCTGCAGAGCCGGGAGCGTGATGGTGACGTCCGGCGCCACTGTCAACTCCGCCTCCTGAAACTGGGCGCGTTCGAGGGTAAACAGGAACGTTGCTTGCCACGGCTCACCGTCCTCCGCGGTCCACGGCTTATCAGCGAGGTCAGCGAGGAGGCGGATCGACTCGCCGTCCACCTCAGCGGTCAAAGCCGGCCGCATGAACCGACGGCCCCGAACGCCGAACCATCGGCCCTGCACCTGGCAGCGGTCGCCGATCACCTCGAAGCGGGCCAGCTGAAACTCAACTCGGCTAACCCGCGCGACCGAGTCAGGGGCGTTCATCGACACGAGACCTTAGCCGTCGAAGAGCAATCCGCCGTGTACCGCAAGACAGATTGCGCACCTGCCGTCCGATGAGTCTCGCCGCTCCCGTGGGTCGGTATGAATAGACATCGAGAAAGGACAGCGATGACCGAGCCGAAGACCCAAACGCTGGATCTGCCTGGCGCCACGCTTACCTACGACGTTCGAGAGGCCGAGTCCCGGAGCACCGAGCCGGTCCTGCTGATGATCGGGTCACCGATGGACGCGAGCGGGTTCAGCACGCTAGTCGGCCACTTCCCGGACCGCACGGTCGTGACCTACGACCCCCGCGGGGTCGGACGCAGCCCTCGGGCCGACGGCATCACGGCGGCGACGCCGGACGAGCACGCGGAGGACCTGCACCGGCTGGTCTCCGAGCTCGACGTCGGCCCCGTGGACATCTTCGCCAGCAGCGGCGGAGCCGTGAACGCGCTCGCGCTGGTGACGCGGCTTCCGGAAGCGGTCCGCACGCTCGTCGCCCACGAGCCGCCACTAGCGACGGTACTTCCGGATCGGGAAGAGGTGCTGGCGACAACCGACGACATCCACGAGACCTATGGGCGCGACGGTCTCGGGCCGGCAATGGCGAAATTCATCGCCTTCACCAGTCTCAGGGGCCGGACTCCGCCCGACTTCGCAAACCACGCTGCGGATCCGGCCGACGTCGGTCTCCCGACCGAGGACGACGGCAGCCGGGACCACCCGCTGCTGGGCCCGCACATGGTCTACGTCACCCGCTACGAGCCGGACTTCGACTCCTTGCGCGCGGCTTCCACGCGGATCGCCGTTGCGGGCGGCGCCGATTCAGAGGGCACGTTCCCCTACCGCGCCGCGCAGGCCGTGGCGGAGCGACTTGGGACCGAGCCCGTGATCTTCCCCAGCCACCACGGCGGATTCACTCAACAGGGCGATCCGGAAGCGTTCGCCACCACCCTTCACCGGGTCCTCGCCGACGTCGGGTGACCGCCGGCTACTGGCGTCACCGCGTGGCGATCATCGGTGAGCAGCCCCGCGGCACACGGGCCGCCATCGAATCAGCCGCCGAGTAGAGAGCACATGGGCCGTATCGCCAGCGGGCGACGGCTGGTCATTTCCGCTCCAGGTCCTTACGGCTGGCGACGCCGATCAAGCGTCCCTCGGGGTCGGTGACTATCGCCCAGTGCAGACCTTGCTGCGCCAGTCGCTTCGCGAGATCGCCGGCGGCTTTGTGAGGACGAACAGTCGAGGGTCCAGGCTCCATCACCTCCTCAATCCTCAGCGCCGGGTCGCAGTCGAGCGCGCTGCCGCGCAACCGCCCGAGGAGTATGCCACCCCGTGCGACCACCAGCGCGAAGCCATAGGGCGACGCCACAATGCGCTCGCGCACCTGGCCGACGCGGTCATCTAGCGCACAGCGCACGACGTCGTTTCGAGCGAACCGTCCGGCTGTTGGTGGCTCTGGGTCGTCGCCTTCGACACGCAGCTTGTGAGCCAGCCAGTCGACCTTGCCCGCTTCGTAATCGTGAACCTCGACGAATCCGAGCGTTTCGAGCCGGCACGCGGCTCGTGGGCTTAAGTCTCAGAGCGAGTCCCAGCAGTAGACGACAACCGGGCGGTCGCGGTCCAGCACGGCCGTGGTGCTCGCGTCCAGATGCTTGAGCGGAATGTTGATCGCGTCTGGTAGGTGGGTCTCCTCGTATTCAGCCTCGGGAAGCACCTCGACCAGCTGCGCCCCTTTGGCGGTTAGCTCCTGTAACTCAGGCAGCGTGACCGCAGTCGCCATATTCCTTCTCCTTTTGCTCCTGACAGGACGTTAGTATCCACTCCCGCCGAAACCCAGCTCGTTGCCGTCAGGGTCGCGGTACAACACCTTGCATACGCCGTTGGAGTAGGTCTCCCGCCCGTCGGGCTCGAGCCCGCGGGCGGCGATGGCGGCCACATGGACATCGAGATCGTCGACGAAGATCATCACGACCGAGTTGCCTGCACCATCCGCCTGCTCGACGACGTAGACCGACCGCTCCTCGGCGAGTGTCCACACCGCCTCGGTGGCGTGCGGAAAAAACGTCGGCTTGCCCAGTAACTGCTCGTACCACGGTCGCGCCGCGTGGAAGTCCCGTACGCGCAGACCCGCAAAGAGGTGTAATGACATGGCTGGCCAGTCTAGGTCCGGAGGTGTTTCGGATAGCTTTGCTTCCGCGCGATGTCGGCCATCCGCCGGCGCGATCGCTTCCGGTGCCAGCGTCCTCGCAACCGACGATCGTATCGGCGACGGAGCGCCCATAGCCCGGTGCACGATTCGTGTGGAGGCATCGGTACACAAGCAGCTGGTTTGCCGGGAATAAGATGCCCGGTCCCCTTTGATCGACATCGGCGATCTGTCAGCATTGGCTGGCTTTGCCGTTGATCAGGAAACGACCGGTACCGCTCAGCGATGAGGAACGTCAGGCGGCAGCGGTCGATCTCGAGCGCATCCAGCGCGGGGGTATTCCGCTCGGAGCGGAGCAGCGCCTGAAGGGCATCGCGGCGGCGAGGTCGCCTGTCTTCAGCAGCGATCTGAGTGCCAAGGAGTATGCGATCGCGCAAGCATCGGGTTTGACGCCGCTTGCGCAGATCATGGGCTCCTCTGTCGTCCAGCACGGCTGGCAGAACTACGGCTGGAACTCGTTTGGAGGAGGGCTCCAGGAGATCGCTTCGTTCGCAGCGCCGTGGAACCTGTCGCGTCAGCGCGCATTCGACCGTTTGAGTCAAGAGGCACGGTTCGCTGGCGCGGACGCCGTGATCGGAATCGAGATGACTACGAACAGCTTTCTCGACGAGCCCCGCAACGTTGAGTACGTGGTGTTCGGCACCGCCGTGCGTGAAACGCTCGCCCCTCGCAGCTCTGGCCGCTCGGGGCCGCGGATGTGCGCGCTGTCGGCCCAGGACGTCGACAAGCTGCGCCGGATCGGCGCTGAGACGGTGGGTGTGATCGGCCACACCTCCGTGGTGGTGGTTTCACTCAGCCTCCAGGCCAGTCAGATGATGCGCTCATGGTGGGGCAACCAGGAGATGACCGAAGTCACGGCGGGCGTGTACGCGGCTCGCAAGCTGGCGATGGACGAGGTTCGCCGTCAGGCGAGAGCGGTCGGTGCGAACGACATGGTCATCTCGACACTCACGCACCAGATCGATCACCACGAGTACGAGAACCCCGGTTACAAGCGGCACTTCTTCATCGTCTCCATGCACGTGCTGGGCACAGCGATTCGACTCGGCGCGCATGAGCCTCACCCGGCCCCGCTTGGGACGCCGGTCATGTCAATCAACCTCGGCGCCTAGTTCGCGACCACTTTCAGGAGAGAATCTGATGTCGACATACGATCCGACGAGTACTGAAGGCCTCGCCGAGCACGCCAGCGAGCGTCTAGAGATGAACGCTCGCGGGCTGTTCACCTCCGACCTGTCTGTGAACGAGTACCTGTGCGTGGAGAAGGCGGGCTTCGAGCCGGTGGGCTTGGTGGTGGGCTCGAGCATCTACCACATTGGCTTTCAGCAGGCCAACTGGAAGACGAGCCAGGAGATGGGCGTCCTCACCCAGGCGATGTACTCGGCCCGCGAGCTTGCGATGACGCGAATGGAGGAGGAGGCCGATCAGCTGGGGGCCGACGGCATCGTCGGGGTTCGCCTAGACATCGGGCGCTACGAGTGGGGCGCGGACATGGCGGAGTTCATCGCGATCGGCACCGCCGTCAAGCACAAGGGCGGCAAGGTCCACCGCGCTCCGAGCGGACGCCCGTTCACATCCGATCTCAGCGGCCAGGCCTTTTGGACGCTGATGCAGACGGGCAAGCGCCCGGTAGGCATGGTGATGGGCAACTGCGTCTACCACGTCGCTCATCGCGGCATGATGCAGTCCCTCCGTCAGACTGGTCAGAACGTCGAGCTCGAGCAGTACACCCAGGCCCTGTATGACGCGCGCGAGCTCGCGATGGAGCGCATGCAGAAAGAGGCCGAGACAATCGGTGGCGGCGTTCTGGGAATCGTCGAGGTGAAGCTGCACGAGAACAACCATGGCTGGGGCAGCCACGTAATTGAGTTCTTCGCCCTTGGCACCGCCGTGGTGCCCAACGAGCACACCGAGGCAGACCAGCGGTTGCCGGACATCACCCCAGTCCTCGATATCAACGATTAGCCCAGTTCGATTCAGGGGCCTTGGCGGCTGCCAGCGACCCGAGGCAATCCGGCAGCGTGTTCACCATCGCACCAATCGGATCATCGCTGCGATCGCCGTTGAACGCGAGATGAATCGCGTCGATCACCGGTCTTCGCGCGAACTCGCGGGTTTCCGGCGGCGCTATCAGGCCCGAATCGGGACGAGCGCCTTGTCGAGAGGTCGTCGGAAAATGTCGAATGTGGCGCGGCACCATCCCGCTTCGGCTGCACCGCGGGCACCGACGCTGCGCCGAGCATCGGTGCCGCACCGCGGAAAAGCGCCTCCGCGGACGATCGCATTCGTCCGCGACCGGCCAAATAGCTCGCGACTGCATCGGCGACGGAGCAGCCACGCCAGACGGTCAGGATCGTTGACTCCTGCTGTCTGTTTGCAGTCGCCGCGACGCGAGCGGTGGCGCCGGCACCGTGGCTGCGTCGCGCCCCGCGGGGCAGTGAGAGGATCGTGACTGGATGTGACCTCGATTCTGTGGCTCACCCGGAGCCTGGAGCCGTTGTCGTACATGCGGCACTCACCATCCCCGCCCTCGGCGGGTCATCCACTAGCGCTCTCTCAGCGCGTCAGCCGGAAGGCGCGATGTTCGACAGCGCTCGCAGACCGCTCATCGCGCATTCCTCGTCCTCCTCAGAACTCGCGCCGCTCACGCCGACCGCGCCCAGAATGTTGCTGCCGTCGCTGATGAGGAGCGCTCCGCGCGCGGGCATGAGTGGAAGCCTCGACATCCGGCTCACGGCATCGAAAAACCCGCCCCGATGCTCCTGCAGGTCGGCCAGCTCGCAACCGTCCTTCTCCCATACCGCGGCGCCGGCTGCCTTGGCCTCAGCGATCTGGGCACTCAGGCGTGGGGCGCCGTCCATGCGAGCGAGCATCTGGAGGAGACCAGCCTCATCGACGATGGCGACGGTCACCCTTAGGTCCGCCTCCCGGGCGTGAGCGTGGGCGTGCTCCACAAGCACCTTGGCCTGCTCGAGCGATAGCGGCATCGACGCATAGGAATATCGGAATGTCGGACCCGGCGCTCCGCGGTGTGGCTTGGCGGCTGCCCGAGCGCGGTTCTGAGACGATGTCGGGGTGGCTGAGCGGCGGATCTCCGGGACTCTGGCGGCGGCTGTGACGCCGTTGCGCGAGGGCGGCGAGCGGCTTGACGAGGACGCGTTCGCCGCCTTGCTTGAGTTCTATGGTGCTAGCGGCCTGGATGGACTGCTCGTGCTCGGCACCACCGGCGAGGGGGTCTTGCTCGCCGATGACGAACGGCGCCGAGTGGTGGAGCTGGCGATCGCGGGCGCAAAGAGGATGCGGGTGATCGTGCACTGCGGCGCGCAGACGACAGCCCAAACGCGCGCGTTGGCGGCGCATGCCGCGGGCGCCGGTGCCCACGGCGTGGCGGTGATCGCACCGCCGTATTTCGCCCTATGCGCGAGTGAGCTGCTCGAGCACTTCAGCGCCGCGGCCGCGGCCTGCGAACCGCTGCCGTTCTACGTCTATGAGTACGCTGATCGCAGCGGCTATGCAGTCCCGGTGGCCGTCGTGGAGGAGCTGCGCGAGCGGGCTCCCAACCTGGTTGGGATGAAGGTCTCAGACGCGCCGTTTGAGCGTGTCGAGCCGTATCTCGGGCTTGGGCTGGATGTGTTCATCGGAGCCGAGAGCCTCATCGCAGAAGGGCTCAAGCGCGGTGCGGTGGGCGCGGTGTCGGGCGTCGCGGCGGCATTCCCGGAGGTAATCTCAGGGCTGGTGCGCAAACCGACGGCTGAGCGCACCGCGCTCGTGCACTCGCTGCGCACCACGCTGTCCAAGCACACTTTCCAGGCCGCGGTGAAAGCAGCGCTGGGTCTTCGAGGCCTACCCGTGGGTCCCGATGTCCGCGCCCCGCTGCGCCCCCTCACCACCGCTGCAGCCGAGCAGCTGCGAGCCGAGCTCCAGCCGCTGCTCGAGGCCGCGACCAGCGCGCCAGCGCGCCAGCCATCCGATCCCAAGACAGTCCCAGCCAGCAGCGCGTAAGGCTCGCGATCTTGTCCGATAGCGGTCGCCCTGAGCAACAGCTCCGCCATCGACATCGTGGCTCGTTTGTGGTGCAGGCAGTAGCGTCGCCCCAGGCGGGACCGCAGACTTTTGGATCGTCGGGCTCGAGCGGAAATCTCCCGGCGATTAGATTGCTGGTCATCGGTCGTCCGGAGCATGAATCTGAACGTGCGACGGCGAGATGCCCGGGTTCCTCGGGCGTTGCCGAGTTTGGGGCGGAGGGGCAGCAGCGCCAGCGCGACCGCTTGAGGCGTAATCCGGCAGTGCTCACAGGTGCCGCCTCGCGAGTGCTTTCACGATCTGGCTGCTCTCGGCCCGACGATCCTTCGGCGACTGAGCAGATGTCTCAGTCGCGCCGTTTCGCTTGACTGACGTCGCACCGGATCGGCCGACTCTGCGACAGCCGGTACCCGACCGATGCCTGAACCGGGAGGCCCGACAGGGAAAGCGTCACATACTGCGGACTACCGGTCGCGACTCTCGACAGTGGGCGTGCCCAGGTTGTCGCCCCACTGCGGGCGGAATTGGATGCTGATCCGCGCACCCAGACAGCTGGCTACTTTGGGGACGCCGTGCAACCAGGTCCGCTGGCAGCTTCCGCCCATTACAAGCAGGTCCCCGTGGCCGACTTGGAGCCGCAGTCCCGGGCCGCCCGACTTCGGCCGTAGCCCGAACGGCCGGGTGGCACCGAGCGAGACGATCGCCACCATCGTGTCGCGCGGACTCTCGCGGGCGACGCGGTCCCCGTGCCAAGCGACGCTGTCGCTACCGTCGCGGTACAGGCAGAGCCCAACGCTGACGAACGGCTCGCCGAGCTCCTCCGCGTAGTGGGCATTCAACGCCGAGCGGGCGTCGTCGAGCACCGGATGAGGCAGCGCTTCGCCCTGGGAGTAGCGAGCCAAAAGCCGTGGGACCCGCACGGTGCTGTCATAGATGTGCATCCGCTCCTCATGCCACGGCACGGCGCCGGCCAGCACATCGAAGAGCTCGTCCGCCGCGGTGACGAAGCCCGGCCGCAAGTCAACCCAGGCGCCGTCGGCCAGCGGCCGACGCTCGACTGCAGCGCCGAGCTCGGCGACGCCGAGTGCGCCCAAGGAGCCAAACAGCGAGGGTTGGACGACGAGCGACATAGGATCAAGTCTATCTCCCCGCACGAACAGACGTTCGCGCACGAGCGCGCTCAGGCTTAGGCGGGGGCGTGGCTAGCGCAGGGCGCGAGGTGACTTCCACCGGCACGTCGCGGAACCCTCTAAGCCGTGATCGCCAGCTGGGAAGCCGAGCGTGTGCCGCCGGAAGGCACTCGCGCCCGGCGCTACTTCGCCGCAGTCGAGAGGAAGTTGACCAGCGCCGTGATCTCGTTCGGCTTGAGCTTGGTGCCGAAGTTGCTGGGCATGATCCCGGCCGCGTAGCCCGACGGGATGAACGCATACGGCTTGACGATCGCCGTCTGGATGCACTTGGCCAGCGTCGCGCCCCGAATCTTCTTCGACGCCGGCAGCGCGCAGTCGCTGCGCAGACGCGTGTCCAGATTTGGGCCCACCGTCCCCGTAGTTGCGGCGGCTGCCAGCGTGTGACAGCTGCCGCAGCCGCCGATCCCAGTGAACACCTGCTTGCCGGCCGCAGGCGAAGTGCCCTGCACCGCGCCGGCCTGCGCCAGGGCCCCGGTGTCCTGGCCCGGAACCGCGGCCACGGCGCCGACGTATGAGGCCACGTTCTGCGCGTCCTGGCCGGTGAAGAGCCGGGCAGGCATCACCCCCTGGCTGTTCGGGTACTGGATCCAGTAGCCGACAAGGCCCTCGATCGAGGTGCTCTTTACGCCGTCCACGCGGTCCTGCCTGAATGCGTCGTCGAGGTTCGGCCCAATCGTGCCGGTCGTTCCGGCATGCGAGAGGGTGTGGCAGAAGCCGCATTTGGAGACGAACAGCTCCTTGCCCTGCACGTTGTTGGTGACGGGATGCTTGATCCCACACCCGCCGAGCACCAGCAGCAGTACCGCGCATGGGAGCAGCGCCACGAGCGTGCGGGGGTTGCGTCCGAGGGCTCTCACCATCGTGTGGGCGCGCACTCTATCCGAGCCGGAGGAACTCGTCGCGGCATCGCAGCCGCTACGATCGCCGCGTGCGCACCCGGCAGAAATACCGCATGCGGGCCCCCTCGACGGGCCGGGAGATCATCATCGAGGCGGAGCCGGGCGAGATCTACCGAGACCGCGAGACTGGCGAGGAGCTCGAGGTTGTGGCAGAGCTGCTGCCCCTGGCCCCCACTCCGTCGGAGCTGCCGTGGGCGGTGGAGAACATGCGCTTCTGCAACTGGTGCGACCAGCTGTGCCAGAAGGACTTGAACGACTGCCCCTACTGCGGCCGACGGATGGAGCCGCTCGGCCCCTGACGATGGTTCCAGTGGGGCGGACAATGGCGCTGGCGGCAGCCGGAGCGGCGTTGGCAGCCGGGGCAGCCGGGTGCGGCGGCGGCGGCCCGTCTCGTCCGAACGACACCTCCGGCGCGCCTCGCCTCACGGTTCCCAACGGCTCCGCGAGCGTCCCGTCCGCGAGCACGAGCACGCACCAGCACCACGACGACGAACACCACGCAGAGCTCGCCCTCCTCGGGCGGGGCCTCCGTGTCGGGGAACGCCGGCACGGGAGGCGCCTCGGCCTCCAGCGGCGCGGCGCCGACGGCCGGCGCGCAGGCGCCGGCTACGGGCGGCACAACTTCGGCCGGTACCTCGCACACCGGCGGCGGGACGCCCTCGGGCACCGCCGGCGGCGGCACCGCGGGCGGGGGTTCGAGCTCAAGCAGCAGCGGCGGCGCCGGACTCGGCCGCTAGCGGAAACCGGTAGGCCGGACGCTTACCTACCTACGGGGCGACCGGCGTGACCAGCTCCGTCCCGCTGTACTCGGCGCGCGTCCCCGAGTAGGTACAGGAGTACGTGGCGCTCGAGCCGACCCGGATCTGAGCGTTCTGCTGGGCGCCCACGCTCTTGCAGTTGAATGACCTGCTCTGCCGGTAGGAGTAGAGCTTCGACGAGAGGTTGTAGGACAGCATCGGGGCCCACGTGGGAACCGTCAACCCGATCGCTTCCCCGGCCCTGATGGGAATGGGAGTCGAGAGCGGGAACTGGACGACGTAGCCGAGGTACCGCTGCAGCTGCACGACCGGGCCTTGGGCGGCGACCGTCCAGCTGTTGTTCTTGCCGGGCCTCAGCACCGTGATCTGGGCCTCGGCGGGACCGCCGTACTTGGCGTTCAGCGTCTTGATGAAGTTCGCCGCGGTCGTCGGGTTGCTCGATAGCTGTGCCAGCCCGACCGTGAACCCGACTAGCTGGCCTGATTGCTTGACGGCCGTCGGGTTACCGTTGCCGTTGGTGAGCGTCTCGAGCGCGGTCACTCTGGTCATCACAAAGATGCAGTTCTGTGGCTTGACGCCGGCGGGGCAGACGGGTGTGCGCACGGGCACGTTGGTGCCGCCCAGCTGGACGGTGCCGCCTAGCAGGCTGCCGGGCTTCGGGGCCCTGGTGGCAGCCCAAGCGGTCGCCGCCGCCATTGCCAACAGCGCTGCCACGGCAATGGCAGCCATGAGCGAACGTCTCATCTTCAGCAATTGAACACGATCGGTCGGCCGCAGTTGCGGCTCGGTGAACGGCGCCTAGACCTTTGTGACGTTTATCGCCTTCGGGCCCTTGGGACCGGCCTCTTCTTCGTAGGAGACCTTGGCGCCCTCGGCCAGTGAGCGATAGCCGTCGCCGGAAATGCCCGTGAAATGAACGAAAAGGTCGCGCCCGCCCTCGTCAGGCGTAATGAACCCGAAACCCTTGTCGTCGCTGAACCATTTGACAGTGCCTGTTGGCATCGGTCCGGAAAAGTATCAAGGTGCGTCTCACCCCGTCAGCGACCCTTGAACGTCGCATTGCCCGGCCCTTGCTCCAAAAATGAGGCCACTGCGGCCCGCAGGTCCTCGGTGTCGAACAACGTCGCGGCCACCTTCGCCACCCGATCGTTGGCGAGCTCGAGCCCGCCCTCGAGGTAGTCGCGAATCACCTCCTTGGTCGCCGCGTGGGCGCGCGTCGGGCCGCTCGCCAGCTCGACTGCCAGCTTCCGCGCCGCGGCGTCGAAGCCCTCATCGGGCAGCACGAAGTTGACGACGTTCCACCGTTCGAGCGTCTCGGCGTCGTACGGTCGACCGGTCATCACCAGCTCTCGCGCCCGCCCGCTGCCGGCGCGCTCGGCGAGCCGCTGGGTCCCTCCCATGCCGGGCGTCAGTCCCACCACCTTTTCGACCAGACCGAACTTCGCAGACTGCGCGGCCACGATCAGGTCGCAGGCCAGCGCGAGCTCGAACGCCCACGTCAGGCACAGGGCGTGCGCAGCGAACACTGTCGGGCACGGAAGATGATCGACGCGACGAGCGATGTCGATCAGCGGGCGGAATGTCGCCTCTGCCGCCTCGGAGCTCTCCTGAGCGGCGAACACGGACACGTCCACTCCCCCGGAGACGACGCGGCCCTCGGCACGGAACAGCACCGCACGCGCCGGCGCCTGCTCGAGCTCGGACACGGCCCGCTCCAGCTCGCGACCAAGCTCCGCGTCGAACAGGTTCAGCGGCGGCGAATCGAACGTGACGACGGCCAGCCCGTCTTCACGCTCCAATCGAAGCGGGCCGCTCATCTGAGCGCAGCCGCCGCGGCCTCGATTTCCTGCTTGTCGCCCTCTGCGGGAGTCCAGGGCAGGCGGAGAGGATCACCGTCGTAGCGCGGGATCACGTGCACGTGGAAGTGGAACACCACCTGCCAGGCGGCGCGCCCGCATGAGTTGAGGAGGTTGACGCCGTCGGCATCTAGCCGTTCCACGGCCCGGGAGGCCAGCCGATGGGCCGCGAGGAATGTCGCCTCGAGGTCTTCGGGCGAGATCTCGAGCAGATTGCGCCAGTGCCGGCGCGGAACCACCAGCGCGTGCCCCCGCGTGGCCGGACTGATGTCCATGAACGCCACCGTCCGCTCGTCCTGATCGACGATCGTCGCAGGCGCCTCGCCGGCCACGATCTTGCAGAAGATGCAGTCGGGGTCGCTCTGTGGGGATGTAGGAGCGCTCACGAAACGGCAGCCTATCTGCCGCCGGCGGCCAGCAGCTCTCGGGCGCGCTCGACGGCCTGCTCGGGAGTCTGCACCTCACCGGCGAATGAGTCTTCCTGAAGCTGGCCCAGGATCCGCCCGATCTCCGGCCCGGGGGCGATGCCAAGCGCGCGCGCCAGCTCGTCGCCGCGCAGGGGTGGGCGTGGAGGGTCCGCCAGCCAAGCGAATGCCTCATCCAGCAGCTGGCGGGCCAGCTCCAGATGGCTGGCGATCGCCCTCTCCGAGCCCGTCCCCCGAGTCGCCAACCGGTCCGCGACGCTGAGCGCGATGACGTCGGCCTGGAAGGGCGCGGTCGCGTTCAAGTAGCGGTAGATGGCGCGGCGGTCAAGTGGGGCCTCGTGGACGAGGAATCCCAGCCGCAGGTGGTGCCTGGCCAGCGCGCCGACGTACTGGGAGAGCCGTTCGCTGGCGCGCAGCCGCCCCAACAGGGCCATCGAGAGCTCAGCGCCAGCCTGGTCGTGACCGATGAATGTGACCCGTCCTTCCGGGGTCACGGCCCGAGTCAGAGGCTTGGCGATGTCGTGCATCAGCGCGCCGAAACGCAGCGCCTGACCGCGGGTGAGCTGGTCTGCCAGCGGCTGCTCGAGCAGGCGCGCCAGCGGCTCGGCCTGCTCGCCTAACGCCGGCTCGGGATCGCGCTCAAGTGCGATCACCTCCGCCAGGACGGCGCGGGTGTGGTCGTAGACGTCGAGGTGGTGATACTGGCTCTGTTCCACCCCGCGTAGGTTCGTCAGCTCAGGCAGGACCACCGCCGTGGCGCCAACCGCGCCCATCAGCTCGATCCCGTCCAGGGCGCGGTCGGAGGCCACGATGCGCCTGAGCTCCGTGAAGACCCGCTCGGGCGCCACCGACGTCAGCGCCCCCACCCCTCTCGCGGCGGCGGCCACGGTGGCGGGATCGGCGGTGAATCCAAGCTCGGACGCCAGCCGGGCCAACCTCATCGTCCGCAGCGGATCCCGCTCGAAGGCATCCGGGGAGACCATCCGCAGGCGCCGGTCGGCGAGGTCGGGGAGACCGCCAAACGGGTCGACACGCTCTCCCCCCTGCACCGGCTCGGCAATCGCGTTGACCGTGAAGTCACGCCGAGCCAGATCCGCCTCGATCGACTCTCCATCCAGGGGCAGCACATCGACCTGCCAGCCGTCGCGCCGCGACACAACGCGCCACACGCCGAACTCCTCAGACAGGGCGAACGCGTACGCCCGCGCCCCGCGTGCCAACGCTTGCGCCAAGGGCTCGGCCTGGCCGGCGACCACGACGTCGTAGTCACTCGTGGGCCGTCCCAGGAGCCGGTCGCGCAGCGCCCCACCCACCAGCCAGGCGCCCGCGGCCGCGACCATGGCGAGCACCGCGATCGGATCACTCACGCGCGGAGAGCTCGCGCTCATCCGATCGGTCGGCCGTCGTGGTGGTACGCGCGCGGAACCCTCGACGAGATCCCGCACACGATCTCGTAATTGATGGTCCCGATCCGCCGCGCGAGCTGCTCCGCGGTCTGTCGCTCGCCCCCGTCCGATCCGATCAGGATCGCCTCGTCGCCGGGCTGCGCGACCGGCTCCGGGCCGAGATCGATAGTGATGTTGTCCATGCTCACGGTGCCCACGAGCGGATAGCGCCGGCCTCGCAACAGCACGTCGCAGTTGTTCGTCAGCGCGCGCCTCACGCCGTCGCCGTAGCCAATCGGGAGCGTGCCGATCCAGGTGTCGCGCTCGGCGACGAATCGCCGGCCATAGCCGATGCTGTCGCCGCTCCGGGCCAGCTTGACCGCCGCCACGTAGGAGCTCAGCTCAAGCGCCGGCTCCAGTCCCCGCTCGCTCGGTTCCTCGTGCATCGGGTCGCAACCGTAGATCGCGATCCCGCAGCGCACGAGGTCGAAATGGCTGGCGGGCGACCGCAGCGTCGCCGCGCTGTTGGCGGCATGGACGACGATCCCCGGAAACCGGGAACGAAGCTCGCTTGCGAACGGTACGAACGCGCTCAGCTGGCGGTCTAGGAACTCGGGATCGTCATCTGCGGTGGCGAAGTGAGTCATCGCGCCCGCCAGCTCGAGCGCGCCCCGCGAGTGGGCGATGAGCTCGGCGATCTCAAGCGCTTCGCCCGGATCGCGCGTTCCCAACCGGCCCATCCCGGTATCGAGCTTGACGTGGACCCGGACCGGGCTCTCACGACCGGACAGGCCAGCGGCCAGGCGTTCCACGAATCGCCGGTCCCAGGCCACTAAGTCAGCGCGGGCCGCGATCGCCGTGCTGAGCTCCTCTGAGCTGACCGCTCCCATCACCAGGATCGGCTCGCCGAGCCCTGCGGCCCGCAGCTCGGCCGCCTCCTCAGCCGTGGCCACCGCGAGCCTTCTCGCGCCCCCCGCAAGCGCCGCCCGGGCTGCGGGCACCGCCCCGTGGCCGTAACCGTCGGCCTTTACCACGGCGCACAGCTCGCACTGGCCGCTGAGCGAGGACCGAAGCCGCCCCACATTGCGCTCGATTGCGGCCAGATTGACGCGGGCCAGCGCGCGCAGCGCCACCGCCTCAGGCTCCCGGATCCCGGAGCGCAACCGGCAACCGCTTGATCACGTCGCTCGCGATAACGCCCTCCGGACCCTTATCCCGCGCGGCCAGCTGACCGGAGCGGGCGTGTACGAACACCCCCGCGCACGCGGCCTCAAAGGCGTCCATGCGCTTGGCCAGGAAAGCCCCGATCACACCCGACAGGACATCCCCGGTCCCGGCCGTCGCGAGCGCCGAGACGCCGCCTCGGCTCACCGCCACCCGACCGTCCGGGCTCGCCACGAGTGTGTCGTCGCCCTTCAGCAGGACGATGGACCCGGCGCTGCTCGCAGCGCCGCGCACGGATTCAAGCCGCTTCCCCGCCACGGCACCGCTGTCGGTCTCGAGCAGCCGCGCTAGCTCGCCAGCGTGTGGGGTGAGGACGGCTGCCGCCTCGCGCTCTGCGAGCGTCTCCAGCGAGCCGGCGTGGGCATTGAGTCCGTCTGCGTCGAGCAGGAGTGGCACAGGCGTCTGCCGGGCGATCTGGCGGGCGAGCTCCAAGGCCGCGTCCTGGCGCCCAAAACCGGGGCCGAGGACGAGCGCGTCGGCGCGCTGGCAGCGTTCGATCACGACATCCAGAGCCTCAGTCGTCAGCGACCCCCCCTCGTCCGGCAAAGGCACCGACATCACCTCGAGCAGCCGGACCTCGAAGATCGGGTTCAGCGATCCTGGCACCAGCGCGGTCACGTATCCGGCGCCGGCGCGCATCGCCGACTCGGAGGCCATCGACGGCGCCCCTGTCAGCCCCGTCGAGCCCCCACAGACGAGCACGCTGCCGGCGGCGAACTTCGTGGACTCGCGCCCGCGGCGGGGGATGGCGTCGACGACCGCCGCGTCGATCAGGCCGATCGATGGCTCCGAGGGACCTCCGGGCGGGATCCCGATGTCGACGGTCCTGACCTCCCCCGCGTGGTCTTTCCCGGGCGCGATCCACAGGCCGGGCTTGCCGGCGTGGAAGGTCGCGGTCGCGGTGGCCCGCACGGCGGCCCCCTCGACCTCACCGGTGGAGCCGTTGACGCCGCTCGGCACGTCGCAGGCGACGACCTCCACACCTCGCACCCCCGGCCCGCCCTCACGGCCGGCCGCCACGTTGATGGCCTCGATGGCGCCTGCCGCCGGCTCGCGGGGCGTCCCGGAGAAGCCCGTCCCGAGGATCGCGTCGACGATCCCCGCGGCGCCTTCCAGCCCCTCGGGGCCAAACGGGTCGGGCGGGGGACCCGGCAGCCGCTCGAAGTTGGCCCGGGCGTCTCCCTGCAGCTCGCCGGGGTCGACCAGCGTCAGCACGCGCACCGACCGCCCCTGCTCGCGCAGGACGCGGGCCGCGACGTAGCCGTCGCCGCCGTTGTTGCCCTTGCCGCACAGGACTGCGATCGGGCCCTGGGCCGCCCGGTCGCTCACCAGCTTCGCCAGTCCGCTGCCGGCGCGTTCCATGAGCTCGAGCCCCGGGATCCGGAGCTCGCTGATCGCCCACTCATCGAGCGCCCGCTGCTCGGAGGCGTCCGGTAGCGGTTCGAGCCAGTCGGGTAGGGGCGTCACCCCCCGGAAGCTACCGCGACCGCCGCCGCCTGATCGCGCGTATGGGTCAGCGACACGCTGACCCGCACCCCAAGAGCACTCGCGCGAGCGGCCGCCGTGCCGGACAGGCGAACCTCCGGTCGACCACTGGTGTCGGCCGGGAGCACCTCCACGTCTCTAAAGCTCCAGGCCTCGAGCCCCAGCGCCTTGGCCACCGCCTCCTTGGCGCAGAAGCGGGCAGCGAGGTGCTGTCCCGGGCGGGCGCGGGAGGCGGCGTACAGTCGCTCGGAATCGGTGAACAGTCGCTCGGCCAGACGGGGCCGGCGCTCGAGCGCCCGCTCGAGCCGCTCGATGTCCAGGAGGTCGACGCCGACCGACGTCACTCCACGGTGACGGTCTTGGCCAGGTTGCGCGGCTGGTCGATATTCAGGCCGCGCAGGCGGGCGATGTGGTAGGCCAGCAGCTGTAGCGGGATCACCGCCAGCAGGGGGGCCAGCATCCAGTCGGTGCGCGGCACACGGATCACCTCGTCGGCGGCCTTCTCGATCAGCTGGTCGCCCTCGGTCGCGACCGCGATGGCGTGAGCCCCGCGGGCGCGCACCTCCTGGACGTTTGAGATCACTTTCTCCAGCACCGGCGAGTCGGTCGCCACCACGACGACCGGGGTCTGCTCGTCAAGCAGTGCGATGGGCCCGTGCTTCATCTCTCCGGCCGCGTATGCATCGGTGGCGATGTAGGAGATCTCCTTCAGCTTCAGTGCGCCTTCGAGGGCCACCGGCAAGCCAACGTGCCGGCCGAGGTACAAGAAGAAGTCCGCTCGGTGGTGGCGTTGCGCGATCTGCTCGATCGTTGGCCCGCAGCGATCGAGCAACTCAGCGATCGCGTGCGGCAGTCGCCGGAGCTCCGCCACCTTGGCCACCAGCTCATCCGCAGACAGAGTTCCGCGCAGCTCCGCCAGCCGCAGCGCGAGCAGGTACATCACGACCAGCTGGGCGACGAACGTCTTCGAGGCAGCGACACCGATCTCGAGCCCGGCGCGCGTGTAAAGAACGCCGTCCGCCTCGCGGGTGGCTTGCGAGCCCATGATGTTGGTGACAGCGAGCACGTGCGCGCCTTGCTCGCGCCCGGTGCGCATCGCCGCCAGGGTGTCGGCGGTCTCGCCCGACTGCGAGATGCCGATCATCAGGTCTCCGGGACCGATGACCGGGTTGCGGTAGCGGTACTCGGAGGCCACGTCGACCTCCACCGGGAGCCGGGCCCACTGCTCGATCGCGTAGCGACCGATCAATCCGGCGTGGTAGGCGGTGCCGCAGGCCACGATCACCACCTTGCGTACGCCCTGGAGTAGCTGATCGTCGATCGCGCCGAGCTCTCCGAGATCCACGCCTCGTTTTCCCGCGACCCGCTCGCCGAGCGTCTCGGCGACCGCGTCGGCCTGCTCGTGGATCTCCTTGAGCATGAAGGTCTCGTAGCCCTGTTTCTCGGCCGTGTCGGCGTCCCAGTCGATCTCGACCACCTCGCGGTCGACCGGCTCCCCACCGGCGGTGTAGAACTCGACGCCCTCCGGTCTGAGCACGACGATCTCGTCGTCGTTTATGTATTGGACGCTGCGCGTCTCGCGCAGAAACGCCGGGATGGCCGAGCCGATGAACTGCTCGCCCTCGCCGCGGCCGACGATCAGCGGGCACTCCTTGCGCGCGCCAACCAGCACTCCGGGCTCCTTGGCGCTCATGGCCACGAACGCGTAGTGGCCGCGAAGCTCGGCGTATGCCTCACGGACGGCTTCGACCAGGCTCCCCTGCGCGTAGTGGAACGCGACCAGGTGGGCGATCACCTCGGCATCCGTCTCCGAGGTGAACACCGCGCCCATGTCGATCAGGCGCTCCTTGAGCGCCAGGTAGTTCTCGACGATGCCGTTGACGACGATGTGGACCTTGTCGGCGGTATCGAAGTGCGGGTGCGCGTTCTCCTCACTGACCCGGCCGTGCGTCGCCCAGCGCGTATGACCGATACCCGTTCCAGGCTGCTGGTCAGGCGGTTCGGCAAGCGCAACCGAGGCCGCCTCCGGGCGAGCGTCCAGCGCCGAGCGCAGCTTGCTCAGGTTGCCGACGGCGCGGACGGCATCGATCCTCCCTCCGTTCAGCACGGAGATACCGGCGCTGTCGTAGCCCCGGTACTCGAGCTTCTCGAGCCCGTGAAACAGCAGCGACTGCACGTCTCCGGGCCCCACATACCCAACGATCCCGCACATGCGCGAGGACTTTACTTAACGGTTCGCTCGACGACCGAGACCAAGCGCCCACACACCTCATCCGTCTCGTGGTCTGACGGGGCCTCGACCATCACGCGGATCAGCGGCTCGGTTCCCGATGGGCGGACGAGCACCCTGCCCCGCCCGTTGAGTCTGGACTGTTCACGCTCTATCGCCTCCCGAACCTGGACCGCCTCCATGGCTGCCGCCAGCATCTGGCGATCGCCGGCGCGGATGTTCACGAGCCGTTGCGGAAGCTTCTCCATGGCGTCCCGGTCATGCAGGTCGCGGTCGCCCAGCGCCTCGAGCGTCAGCAGCGCGCTCGCGATCCCGTCTCCCGAGGGCCCGAAGCCCAGGTCGATGATGTGCCCCGACTGCTCTCCGCCTAGCGCCCAGCCTCGCCGCCTGAGCTCATCAAGCACGTAGCGGTCCCCGACCGCCGTGGTGGCCACGTTCACCCCTGCCGTGGCCATCGCGGTGTGGAAGCCGAAGTTGGTCATCACCGTCACCACGACGCCGTCGCCGGGAAGGACACCCCGCCCGCGTAGATGGATCGCCGCCAGCGCGACGAGCTCGTCTCCGTCGACCACCGTGCCCTCCCGGTCGACCGCCAGCACGCGGTCACCGTCACCGTCGAACGCGAACCCCAGGTCATAGCCGCCCTGCTTGACGCCCTCCACCACGTGATCGATGTGCGTCGAGCCGCACCCATCGTTGATGTTCCGGCCATCGGGATCATCGGCCAGCATGTCCACCTCGGCCCCGAGACGCCGGAAGATCTCCGGCGCCGCCCTGAAGGTGGCGCCGTGGGCACAGTCGAGCAGGATCCGTTTGCCTGTCAGGTCGAGGCCGGCAAACCGGACGTGGAGTTCGCGCAGGTAGTCCTCGAGGGCTCCGTGGAACCGACGCACGCGACCGATCCGCCCGGCCTGAGCTGGCGGATTCTCGAGCTCGGCCTCGATCGCGTGCTCGGTGTCGTCGTGCAGCTTGAACCCATCCGAGCCGAACAGCTTGATGCCGTTGTCGTCGTACGGATTGTGCGAGGCGGAGATCACGGCCGCCATGTGCAGCCCGTGGCGGCGCAGCAGAAGCGGCGCCGCGGGGGTGGGAAGCACACCGGCGACCAGCGCGTCCCCACCGGACGCGGTCACACCGGCGGCGATCGCCGCCTCGAGCATCTCGCCGGACTCACGCGTGTCGCGGACGATCAGAACCTGCGGCCGGTCCGCTTCCAAATGGGTGACGGCTGCTCTTGCCAGGCGAAGGGCGAGGTCGGGAGTGACGAATTCGCCGACCCGGCCCCGGACGCCATCCGTGCCAAAGAGCGTGCGGGGCATTGAGACTCAGCGCTTGGAGAACTGCGGACGCTTGCGCGCCTTCTTCAGCCCGGCCTTCTTGCGTTCCTTCACGCGCGGGTCTCGGGTAAGGAAGCCGCGTCGCTTGAGCTCTCCGCGCAGATGCGGGTCCGCCACGATGAGGGCCCGCGAGATGCCGTGGCGGAGTGCCTCAGCCTGCGCCGCCACGCCGCCCCCGTGCATGCGCGCCACGACGTCCATTCGAGTGTCGTAGCCGACGCTCTCGAGTGGCTGGCGGATCACGCGCCTGAGCGTCTCACGCGGGAAATAGCCCTCGAGCGGCTCGCTGTTGATGGCGTAGGTGCCGCTGCCAGGCTTGAGGATCACCCGCGCGACCGCCGTCTTGCGCTTGCCGGTGGCCGTATAGCGGGCGCCCGCGGCGAGGTCAATCGCGGCGTCGGCGATCGGCCGCGTCTCGACATCCTCGTGCTGCTCTCGCTCGCGCGCCGCCCGGGCCTCCGCCTCCGCTTCTGCCGCGGCCCGAGCCTCGGCGTCGAGGAACTCCTCGTCCTCGGCGGGGATGATGTCCGGGATCAGGTCAGCGCCCGGGATCTCGGGCCGCGGGCGCGGGGGCAGCTCAACCTCCTCGGCCTCCGGCTCCACGACGGGGGTTTGCTCGGCGGCGGGCTCGGGCTCTGGCTCAGCTGACTCAGGAGATTCGTCCGCGTCCGAACCGGCTCGCGGCCGTTCGGCTTCGGGCGGCACGTCGGACTCGGGCGCCGTCGGTTCGGACGTGGGCGGAGTCTCCGGAGTCGGTTCGGGGGCGGGCGGGGTCTCCGGGGTCTCTTCGGGAGGGGTCTGTTCGTCGTTCACTTCCCAATCTCCATCGGTTGTGGCTGCTGGGCGGCGTGCGGATGGTCGGGCCCAGCGTAGATCTTGAGCTTCGTCAGCTGCTTGCGCGCCAGCCGGTTCCGAGGCAGCATGCCCTTGACGGCCAGGCGAAGGACCTCTTCCGGCCGTCGATCGAGCATTTCCTCGAGCGTTCGCGACCGCAGCCCGCCAGGGTACCCCGAGTGACGGTAGTAGCGCTTGGCGTGCAGCTTGTTGCCCGTGACCGAGATCTTCTCGGCGTTGACCACCACTACGAAGTCGCCTGTGTCGATGTGCGGGGTGTAGGTGGGCTTGCCCTTGCCGCGCAGCGCGTCAGCGATCTGCGTCGCGAGCCGCCCGAGTGTTTGCCCCGTGGCATCGACGAGCAGCCAGTTGCGCTCTCGGTCGTCTGGTTTTGCAACGTATGTCTTCATGGCGTCTGCAGGCCGCACGGACAGAATCGAGCGCCGGTCAATGGAAGCGAGACTAGAGACCTGGCCGTGCCCAAGGCGGCTCCGCGCGCTGATGATAGGGAACGGCGACCGCGTACGCTGGTCGTGTGCGCCTTCCAGTTCCCCTGCGGCGACTCGGCTTTCGCGTCGCCCACCGGTTGCTCCGGATATGGTGGTTCGTCCGCCGACCGCAGCAACACGGCGTCAAGTGCGTGCTCACTGACGGCGAGAACGTATTGCTGGTGCGGCACACCTACGGCAAGCACGAATGGGATCTGCCGGGGGGTGGGATCAAAGGTGACGAGCGTCCCTTGGAGGCGGCGCAGCGGGAGATAGAGGAGGAGCTCGGCGTCCGCCTCGACGGCTGGCGCGACCTGGGCTACCTGGGGGCCACCGAGTACCACCGCCACGACACGGTCTACTGCTTCCAGGCCGAGCTGAACGGCAAGCCCCTGACCATCGAGCGCGGGGAGATCGACGTGGCCGAGTGGTTCCCGCGCCGGCGGCTGCCCCGCGACCGCGGGCGGTACGTCAAGCGGATCGTGGCGTCCTGGATTGGGCCTAGCTAGCTGCCTGACCGTCGTCCCCGGGCCGGACGAACCCCGTGAGCATCTTTCCCATCTCGATGCGTCCGGTCCCGGTCGTTACGACTGGGTCACTTTCAGCCAGCGCCCGCAGCTCGTCCTCGTCCTCGGCCTCCACCACCCCGAGTCCCCAAGAGCCTGTGTCGTCGAGCACCGGCCCAAACACCACCATCCGGCCGGAGTCGATCAACGGCTGCCAATGAGCCGCGTGGCGGCCCATGATCTCGCGCTCCTCGTCGCTCATGTCGAGCGCGAAGGTCGGCCGCGGAGCCTGAAGTCTGAAGACAAACGTGGCCATACCTATTCCTCCCCGTCCCAGTAATTGAGCCGCTCCAGCCGGGCGATGACACCCAGGCCGCGAAACGCGATCTTGTTCGAGCGTGGGTAATAGCAGGCGTCACCGGGATGTCGGGTGCCGTATGCCAGGAACTCGAGGCCCTCCGTGCCGGCGCGCAAGGCGTGCCCCACCCCGGTGCCCGGCGGACGAGCGACGACGTGGCCGGCCCTCACCGGGAGCTCCTCGTCGCCCAGCAACAGCGTCCCGTCACCGTCCAGGACTACGAACAGCTCCTCCTCCAGCGAGTGGCAGTGAAGCGGCGTGGCGTGCTTGGAGGGCGCAGTCCACACGTGCTTTAGCCCCGTAATGCGCGATCCGGCCGCCTCCCCGAGGTTGCGACGCACCGACTCGACCCGGCCGCGACCGAACGGCACGCCTTCCACGTCATCCACGCCCACGATCGTCGCCGGGCGCGGACCCGGCTCATCGGGCAGCTCGGGCGGGCCCAGCTCCGATTCCCGGACGAACTGGAACGGCGCCCGGTCGATGACCCCGGGCTCTGAGACCACCGCCCGCCGGCCGACGAGTGACATCCCGAGCCGGGGGAAGCCGATGGCTTCGTCGTGCTCGCGGGGCCCGAACGCCAGCACGTCCAGCGGTTCGGTGGCGTGCAGGGTATGGGCGCCGCGGCTCGGCAGATAGAGGATGCAGTCCCCGGTCGCGATCTCGGCCGTGCGGCCTCTCTGCCAGGACACGCCGCGGCCGGCGAGTACGTAGAAGATCTCTTCCTGGCGGCCGTGCTCGTGCGCCGGCGTCGACCAGCCGCCGGCGGGCAGCTGAATCCGGCGCACCCCGACCCCGACACTTCCGGCGGCGTCGCCGAGGTTGGTCCACCGCCCACGCAGGTGGCCGAGGTCGAACTCGAGTGCCGGCGCCTCGTCGAAGTGGGTGACCGTCACGTACGGAATCTTTTTAGTGGCGGGGGAATGGGTTCTCGATGCGCAGCTGTCCGAATTGCGCGCCGTCCTGGAGATCTTCAGACAGCAGCCGATCGCAGGCGCCGAGCTGTGCGGCTCGGACGATAAGGGCGTCCCAGGACGAGATCCGGCGCTGGCGGGCGAGCGCGATCGCAGAGACAACCAGCGAGGAGTCCGCGCCGATCACGTGCAGCTCCGACAGGGCATCGACGATCTCGGCGGCCTGGGCCTCCGTCAGCGGTTTGGCTAGGCGCCGCGTGGTTACCCAGTAGAACTCCGCCAGCACCTGGGTGCTGAGCGTTAGCGGCTCCCCGTAATCGGCCAAGATGGACCGGGCGATCTCGCGCTTCGCCGGCTCGTCGCGGTCGTACGCATAGACGACGACATTCGTGTCGAGAAAGGCAGCTATCGCCGACCCCGCGCCAGGCGATCCTCATAGACGCTCTCCCGCGTCCATCGGCGCCCATGTGCCCCGGCGCCTGCGCTCGTCTGGTCGGATAGCTCAAGCAACCGAGTGCGCGCGCCCTCCTGGCCAGAGCCGCCGGCGTAGCGACCGAGGTAGTCGCGAACTACCGCATTGACCGACGTGCCCTGCTCGAGGGCCCGGATCCGCGCCCTGCGCAGCAAGTTGTCATCAATGACCAGCGTGAGATTCGCCACCACTCCAGTCTAACACGGGTTACGTGCTACACGGTTTATGGCTCGTGGGTCATCACTCCCACTCGATCGTGCCCGGCGGCTTGCTAGTGATGTCGAGCACGACCCGCCCGACCGCTCGGATCTCGGAGATCATCCGCGAGGCGATCTGCTCGAGTAGGTCGTAAGGGAGCCGAGCCCAGTCGGCGGTCATCGCGTCGTCGCTTGTGACGGCCCGGATAACGATCACGTTCCCGTACGTGCGCGAGTCGCCTTGGACGCCGACCGTCCGGACATCCGGCAGCACGCAGAACGACTGCCACAGCTCTCGGTACAGGCCTGCCTTGCGGATCTCGTCCTGAAGGATGGCGTCGGCCTCGCGCAGGATCTCGAGGCGCTCGCGGGTGGCCTCGCCGCCGACGATCCGGATTGCCAGACCGGGACCGGGAAACGGCTGGCGCCACACGAGCCGCTCCGGCAGCCCCAGCTCAGCGCCGACCGCCCGGACCTCGTCCTTGAACAGCGTTCGCAGCGGCTCCACGAGCTCGAGCCGCAGATCCTCGGGCAGACCGCCGACGTTGTGGTGGGACTTGATCGTCGCCGCTCCGGTTCCGCCGCCGGACTCGATCACGTCCGAGTACAGCGTGCCCTGTACGAGGAACTGGACGTCCGGCAACCTGGCGGCCTCCTCTTCGAACACGCGGATGAATTCATTGCCGATCCGCTTGCGCTTCTCCTCGGGGTCGGTGACTCCCTTCAGTTGCGCGAGGAACCGGTCGGAGGCGTCGACCGCGACCAGCGGCACCTTGAAGTGATCGCGGAAGGCACGGACCACCTGCTCGCCCTCGTCCTTGCGCATCAACCCGTGATCCACGAAAACGCACGTCAGCCGATCTCCGATCGCGCGGTGCACGAGCAGTGCGGCCACGCTCGAGTCGACGCCTCCGGACAGCCCGCAGATCGCGCGCCCGTCGCCAACCTGAGCCGCGATCCGCTCGATCTGCTCCTCCATCACCGAGCGCGCGCTCCAGCCCAGCTCGCAGCCGCAAACCCCCTCCAGGAAGTTGTGCAGGACCTGGTGGCCGTACGGGGTGTGGATCACCTCCGGGTGGAACTGGATCCCGTAGACCGCGCGCTCCACGGACTCGAAGGCCGCCACCGGCGAAGCCGTCGAGGCCGCGAGCGCCCTGAACCCCGGCGGTGGCGCAGACACGGTGTCGCGGTGAGACATCCAGCACGTCTGCTCCCGCGGCGTTCCGTCCAACAGGCGACCGGTCTCGCCCACCGTCAGCTGCGAGCGTCCGAACTCCCCCACCTCGGCGCCCTCCACGCGTCCACCCAGCTCGCGCGCCAGCAGCTGCATGCCGTAACAGATGCCTAGCACCGGAACGCCCAGCTCGAGCAGCTCGCGGTCGAGCGGCGGCGCGCCCTCCGCGTACACCGAGGCCGGGCCGCCGGACAGGATCACGCCCTTGGGCCGGCGCCTGGCCACTTCCTGGGCGCCCACGTAGTGGGGCAGGAGCTCGGAGAACACGCCGCACTCCCTGACCCGGCGCGCGATCAGCTGCGAGTACTGCCCCCCGTAATCAAGAACAACTACTTCTTCAATCTGTTCCGGGGCGCGCATGCGCGCCCCGGCCGGCGGCGCATGCGCCGCCGGGGCCGGCGAACATGTTCGCCGGCCTTCCTGCTTAGTCGCCGACACCGACCGCCGTGGCCGTGTCCACTGCGCCCATGCCCACACCCTGCTCGCGCTGGAGGTGCTTGCCCTCGGTCTGAAGGGCGGGTGCGACCATCAGCTCAGCGCGGTTGAACTCGGCGATGTCTCTGTACCCGCACGTGGCCATCGAAGTCCTGAGGCCGCCCATCAGGTTGAAAGTGCCGTCGTTCTCTCGGGCCGGGCCCTTGATGATCTCCTCCAACGCGCCGTTCTGAGTGGTCGCCACCCGCGTTCCGCGCGGGAGTGTGGGATGGAACGTAGCCATGCCCCAGTTGTAGCCCCGGCCGGGGGCCTCGTATGCCCGGGCCAGCGCCGAGCCCAGCATCACGGCGTCGGCGCCGCAGGCGATCGCCTTGGCCACGTCGCCCCCGTTGCGCATCCCCCCGTCGGCGATCACCTTGACGTACTCGCCGGTCTCGAGCATGTGCTGCGAGCGGGCCGCCGCCACGTCAGCGATGGCGGTGGCTTGCGGCACCCCGATCCCGAGCACGCCCCTGGTTGTGCAGATCGCCCCCGGACCGACCCCGACCAAGACGCCGGCGGCACCGGTCCGCATCAGGTGAAGGCCGGTGTGGTAGGACGCACACCCCCCGACCATCACTGGCGTCGGCTGCAGCTCACGGATGAACTCCTTCAGGTTCAGCGGCGGACGGGTCTCGTCGCGGGAGACATGCTCTGCCGAGACGACGGTTCCCTGGATGACGAGGATGTCGAGGCCGGCGTCGAGCGCGACCTCGTAGTACTTGCGGACCTTCTGGGGGGTCAGCGATGCGGCCGCCACCACGCCGTGGGACTTGATCTCCTTGATCCGCTGGGCGATCAGCTCGGGCTTGATCGGTTCCCGGTACATGTCCTGCATCTCGCGGGTGGCGATGTCCCGGGAGAAGGTCGAGATCCGCTCGAGCTGAGCGTCGGCGTCCTCGTAGCGGCAGAAGATGCCCTCGAGGTTGAGCACCGCCAGCCCGCCAAGCTTGCCGATGACGCCGGCCGTCTGCGGGGAGACGACCCCGTCCAAGGCGGCCGCCAGCAGCGGCAGCTCGAACCTGTACGGACCCAGGGTCCAGGAGATATCGACGTCGTCCGGATCCCGCGTGCGGCGCGAGGGGACGATCGCGATGTCGTCGAAACCGTATGCCCTGCGGGCTTTCTTCCCGCGACCGATCTCTACTTCCATTGAGAAAGCGTAGCCGACGTTTCGGATGGCTCAGCTGATTTCAGCCCTGAGCTCGAGGCGCTCTGCCTGCACCTCCGAGAGCATCCGCTCGGCCCGGCCGGGATCGAGCACCCCGGCCCCGAAATGCTGGGTGGACTCGGCCCCGCACGCAACCCCGAACCGCAGCGCATCGACGGGTGAGGAGCCGGAATAGCGGGCCGAGACGTAGCCAGCCAGGAAGGCATCGCCGGTCCCGATCGTCGAGCGCGGCTCGAGCTCCTCGACTCGCAGACGGAGCAGTACCGGGAAGCCATCCTCGAGGACCCGGGCGTAACAGCCGTCGGGGACCGTCATGACGGCCTCGTGCGCGCCCAGCCGGGTCATCTCGACCACCGACTCGGCTCGATCGTCATCGTCGTTGAACTCGTGGCCCACGAGCTCCTCGGCCTCGAGCTCGTTTGGGGAGACGAGGTCGGGCTCCGCACGCACGCCGAGTCGCAGAGGCTCGCCGTCGGTATCAAGCACGGTGGTAACGCCCAGCTTGTGGACCTCGCGAATCAGCTCGCCATACACGTCGGGCTCGACACCGCGGGGGAGGCTGCCGGCGAACACGCACATGCTCGCCCCCTGAGCCAAATAGAGCAGCTTGTCCCTGAACAGCTCGAGCTCCCGGGGGGAGACTTCCGGGCCGCGCTCGTTGACCTCGGTGTGCACCCCGGTGGTGGGGTCCAGCACGGCGGTATTGGTGCGCGACTCCTCTCGGATTCGCACGAATCCATTGAGGATCGACTCGTCGGTCAGCGAGTCGATGATCCGGGTCCCCGTCGAGCCACCGGCCAGTCCTGTGGCGATCACCGGCTGTCCGAGGCGCTTGATGGCCCGGGCGACGTTCACGCCCTTTCCGCCGGGCATGGTGGTCTGGTCGACGGTGCGGTGCCGGCGGCCCGGCGTGAAGTTTGGGACCACGAGGGTCTTGTCCAGCGCCGCATTGAGGGTGACCGTGATGATCATGCGGGGGTGGCCTGACGAGGCCGCCGGTGAAGGCGGCGGCGGACGATCAGCGTGGCTGTTCCCCCGAGCAGCAGCACGAGCCCCAGAAGCGTAATCGGTTCGGTGATGAAGCGTGCGGCAAGTGTCAGCGCGCTCACGCCGGGCACAGCCCGGGCCAGCACCAGCGGGACGCTGTTCAGCTGCCTGCCGCCGTCGAGCACGGTTGCCCGGCCGACGACCGTATCCCGCCTGAGCGGACCGCTCAGCTGGTGCGGCACCTGGAGGCGCACCTGAACGTTGCTCGATCGAGCGACGACCTCCGACACCGTGCTCGCCGCGATCACCGTTGCGCGCTTGCCGGGCTGATCTGCGACTGTGGGGCGGGCGAGAACGGAGCCGCCGACGATCGGCTCGGTCTGGCTGAAGTTGGCGTAGCCCCAGTTGAGGAGCGCGAGTGAGTTTTGGTCGCGCGCGGCCTCGCTCGCCGTCCCCAGAACCGCGCTCAGCAACGTCATCCCGTTTTTGCGGGCCACCGCCACCAACACGTAGCCGGCGTCGTTCGTGTGGCCGGTCTTGACGCCGTAGATCCACGGCACCTTGCCCACGAGGCCGTTCAGGCTGACGACATCGCGGGCCTGGTTGCCGGTGTGTAGAACCGCGGTCGTCTGGGCCACGATGTGGGCGAACAGCGGGTAGTGGACGAGCAGGTAGCCCGCGAGCTTGACCAGATCGGCCGCGCTCGAGTAGTTGCCTGGCGTGTCCAGCCCGATCGGCGTGGAGTAGTGGGTGTGGGTCAGGCCCAGCTGGACGGCGCGGGCGTTCATCATGGCCACGAAGCGAGCGACCGAGCCGCCGCCGATGTTGTAGGCCAGATCCTGGGCGGCGTCGTCGGCGCTCGGAAGCAGCATCGCCACCAGCAGGTCCTGGACGCTCATCCGCTCCCCCGCTACCAGCCCGATCTGCGAGGCATCCGGGGAGAAGTAGGTGCCGGGATAGGGGAACGTCTCGGTCATCGGCGCCCGCTCGAGCGTTACAAGCGCCGTCATGAGCTTCGTCGTTGAGGCGATCGGCAGCTCGGCATCGGCGTTTGTGCCGTACAGCCGCTGACCGGTGTTCTCCGCGACCAGGATCGCGGCCCGGACGCCGAGCGCCGGTGGCGCGGGAGCACCGGGGACGGCACTGGCAGCGGCGGGGGCGGCCGGAGCGCAGCGCGGGGCGGCCGGAGTGGCGCTGGCGGCACCGGCGGGAGCGGCCGGAGCGGCCGCGACGGCGGTGGCCAGCGTGACCGCTGCCGCCGCCAGGATCTGTACCCGGCGGCGCCCCCTCACTGACGCAGCCTGAGCTTTTGCCCGGTCTGGAGGCTGTTCGGATCGAGCGACTGGTTGAGCTGCTCGAGAGTCAGGACAGGAACCCCGGTCTTGGCTGCGATCGCCGTCAAGTTGTCACCGGGCTGCACCGTATAAAACGTCGCGTTCGCGTACTTGCCTCGAGGGCCGGGTTGGTGCTTTGTAACGTGGGCAGACGTCGCCCCGGAGTTACTGCCGCCGGTGTGATTGGCCACGATCAGGATCGCCCCGATCACGACGATGACGAGCACGATCGGTGCCAGGTAGCGCAGGGCGTTCCGACCCACCATCGCACGCCGATCATACAAATGCGGTCCGTCACGAAGACACGGCCCAGGCCAGCTCCCTGAGCCGTTCCGCCTCTCGTTGAGCCGCTGCGGCTGGGTCTCCCCCGGTGCGTTCGTGGGCGGCGACGATCGCGCGAGATGCGGACACCAGTCCGCCCCCCGGGCCGGGAGCAAACGCCGCCCCGAGGTCTTCGACCCGTCCGCCCTGAGGTCCCACGCCCGGGAGCAGGAAGACCGCGTGTGGCATCTGCTCGCGCAGGGCGGACAGCTCCTCGGGAGCTGTCGCACCCACGACCGCCCCCACGTCGGCCAGGCCGCTCTCGCCCACGCCGTCGGCTCCGAGCCGGGCGATGATCTGCGCCAGCCGATCGCTGATCGTCCCGCCGCCCTGAAGCGACTGGCCTTGAACGTCGGCCGCGCCCGGATTCGTGGTCCGGGCCAGCACGAACAGGCCGCCACCCCGAGGACGGGCCTCGCGCACGAACGGCTCGAGCGAGTCCGCGCCGAGCAGCGGGTTGACGGTCATCGCGTCCACCTCCAGGCCCTCGACGGGACCGTAGGCGGTGGGCGTCGCGCCGAAGTAAGCCTGCGCGTACGCGGCAGCGGTGATGTCGATGTCACCTCGCTTGGCATCGGCGATTACCAGCAGGTCGCGTTCGCGGGCACGCTTGACCACCTCCTGGAGCGCAGCCCAGCCGGGCGCCCCTAGCCGCTCGAAGCACGCCACCTGAAGCTTGACGGCGACGCATTGAGCGCCGGCGGCCTCGATCGCCAGCTGGCAGTGGGTGGCGACGGCGAACGCCGCCCGCGCAGCGGGCGGCGCCTCCGGTTGATAGGCGAGCTCGAGCGCACGCGGCCATAGCCCAGCGGGGTCGGGATCCAGCCCCAGCACCAGCTGAGACCTCCGCTTCGCCACGAGCCCCGCGACTCGGTCGCCGAAGGGCGGGCTATCGCCGACGCCCGCGGTCCCCTCTGGGCGCGCGGCCGCCGAGGACGTGCTACTTGACCGCCTTCTTGAGTGCGGCGCCGGCCGTGAACTTCGGTACCCGCGAGGCGGCGATGTGGATCCGCTCTCCCGTCGCCGGGTTGCGGCCCTCTCGCGCGCTGCGATTGGACACGCTGAACTTGCCGAAGCCGGAGAAGGAGACCTCGCTGCCGCGCCTCAGCGCGCTCTCGATTGTGTCGAGGAAGGCATCCACGGCATCTGACGCGTCCTTCTTGCTCAATCCGGCGCGGTCCGCGACCTGGTCGACAAACTCTGACTTGGTCACTTGCTCCCTCCTTCGGGTGGTAGGAATCGTGAACCTAACACGGCTGTCGGACAGCAACTCCCGGAGAAAAGGGTGCTTTTCCCGCAATTTGCGGGAAAAGGTGTCTGGTTCCATCGGCGGCGCCGAGAGAATAGCCCCGTGGACCTCGCTCGCCTCGCCTGGTTGCTCACCGTCATCGCCTGCCTGATCGCCGTCCTCATCCTCGGGCTGCAGGGCTACTACGGCTATGCCGGGGTCACTCTGGCGGTCGCGGTGTCGGCCGCGATCAACCTCAGGTGAGTCACCGGTGGCCGGGGGCCCGATGCTCGAGATCTTCGCCGGGGCGGACCCGATCCTCGGGCTCTAGGTGGATGAGGACGTCGGCGCCGGCCAGCCGCGATGAGATCACGTCCTGGAGCTCGTGGGCAGTTCGATGGGCGTCTTCCAGTGAGGTGCCCGAGCGGAACTGGACGTGAAGGTCCACGTACCGCCGGGCACCCGCCCGCCGCGTCCGTAGCTCGTGGTAGCCCACGACGCCGCGGGCTCCGAACTCCTCGATCGCGCCTCGGATCTCCCCCACCTCGGCGCCCGGAAGCGCCTCGTCGACCAGCACTCGCGACGAGCGGCCGATCAGACGGACGCCCGTGGTCACGATCGCCGCTGCCACCGCCAGCGCCACCGCGGGGTCGATCCACTGGGCTCCGGTCAGCTTGACCAGCGCTAGTCCCACCAGCACTCCGGCCGATGTCAGCGCGTCTGTACGGAGGTGTGTCGCATCTCCTTCGAGCGCCGCCGACTCCGTAGCGCGGGCACGCCGGGCAATGACCGTGGAGACGGCCACGTCCACGACCACCGAGAAGCCGATCACCGCCAGACCGAGCGGAATCGATTGGATGTGCCCCCCGCGGATCAGCCGCCGGATGGCCTCGAACACGATCACGCTCGAGCCGACGAGGATCAGGATCCCCTCGATCGCGGCCGCCAGGTTCTCGATCTTCTCGTGGCCGTAGCGGTGGCTCTCGTCCGCTGGCTCGTCAGCCTTGCGAACCGACAAGAACGCCACGATCGAGGCGATGAGATCGATGCTCGAGTGGATCGCCTCGGTCAGGATCGCGACCGACCCCGTGATCGTCCCCGCGACCACCTTGAGCACGATCAGGGTGGAGTTCGAGGCGACCGACAGCGCCGCCGTGCGCGCCTTCATCTGCCTTCGAGCCAGGCCAGCAGCGCGCGCGCTGCCTTCCCCCGGTGGCTGATCGCGTCCTTTTCCTCCTCGGAGAGTTCGGCCATGGTCCTTGACCCGTCGCTCTCGTCGGGGATGAATGCCGGGTCATAGCCGAACCCCCGCGAGCCGCGGGGACGCTCTGCCAGGCGCCCGGCGCAGTAGCCGAAGAACAGCTGCTCTTGCTCCTCTGCGGGGTCGACGTAGACCAGGGCGCAGACGTAGCGGAGCTGGCTACCCGCCGGCGCCTCGCGCATCAGCTTGTCGAGGTTCTCCTGGTCGCTCGCCCGCTCGCCGGCGTAGCGGGCAGAGCGCACCCCGGGAGCTCCCCCCAGCGCCGCCGCCTCGATCCCAGAGTCGTCGGCGATGGACGCACGTCCCGCTGCCGCGGCCGCCACCCTGGCCTTAGGAAACGCGTTCTCGGCGAAGCTGCTCCCGTCTTCAGGCGGAAGCTGGGTGCCGTCGGGCAGCGGCTCAACCGCAATTCCAGCCGGCGCGATCAGGCGCCTGAACTCCTTCAGCTTGTGCGGGTTCCGGGTCGCGAGCACCAGCGAGCGAACAGCCATAGCCGCTACAGCGTGCGTGCCAGGACCGCCTCGTCCTGCACTGAGCGCAGCGCCTCGATGCCGGTCGCGGCGAGCGCCAGCAGCTCGTCCAGATGGGCGCGCGACAGGGGTGTCCTCTCCGCCGTGGCCTGGACCTCCACCAGCGCGCCGTCACCGGTCATGACCACGTTCGCGTCGACCTCCGCGGTCGAGTCCTCCGAGTAGTCGAGGTCGAGCAGCGGTACCCCTCCGACGACCCCGCACGAGATGGCGGCCACGCTGCCCGTCAGCGGTGAGCGCTCGAGCTTTCCCTCTGCAATCAGCCGCTCGCAGGCGAGCCGCAACGCCACCATGCCGCCGGTAATCGACGCCGTACGCGTCCCTCCGTCGGCCTGAAGCACGTCGCAGTCGATATAGATCGTGCGCTCGCCAAGGGCCTGGAAGTCGATCACCCCGCGCAGAGCGCGGCCGATCAGGCGCTGGATCTCGATCGTGCGCCCGTCAGCCCGGCCCCGGCTGATGTCCCGCTGCTTGCGCTCGCCCGTGGAGGCCGGGAGCATGCCGTACTCCGCCGTCACCCAGCCCCGGCCGGAGCCGGCCAGCCATCGAGGCACGCTCTCCTCGGCGGAGGCCGTGCAAATGACCCGCGTCTCCCCCATCGAGATCAGCGCCGAGCCCGTGGCGGTCCGCATGAAGCCGGGCTCGATCATCGTCGGACGGAGCTCGTCGGCGGCCCGGTTGTAGCTCCGCTCCATCACGCCGGCACCGTGCTCGTGACCTCGACGTGCATCACATCGCCCAGGGGCATCTGGAGAAAGCGGGTTCCAAGCGCCTTGAACGACTCGACATCGGCGGTGCACTGGAAGCGGTAGTCGCCCTCGTTCTGGCGCGGGTTGAGCAGGTCTCGCGCGGCGAGCGCCCGCTCCACGCTCCGCGCGACGCCAGCCCCTGAGGTGACGAGGGTGACGCCTCGCCCGAGGACTCGCTGGAGCAGCGGCGCGACGAGGGGGTAGTGCGTACAGCCCAGGATGACCGTGTCAACGCTCGCGGCCTTCAGCGGCGCGCAATAGCCGCGAACGGTGTCCACGACGTCCTCGTCGAATGGGAAGCCACCCTGGATGATCGGCGCCAGATCCGGGCAGGGGACGCTTTCGAGGTGAACGTGGGCATCCGCGTCGCGCACGGCTCGCTCGTACGCGGCGCTCGCGACGGTGGCAGGCGTGGCCAGCACCCCGATGCGCCCCGTGCGGCTTCCGGCCACCGCGAGCTGGGTGGCGGGTTTGACGACCCCGATCACGTCCAGTCGGTCGCCGACGTAAAGCTCGAGCGCGTCGAACGCCGCCGAGCTCAAGGCGTTGCAGGCCACGACGAGTAGCTTGGCGCCCTGCTCGAGCAGGTGCTCAGCGATTTCGATCGCGAATGTCTTCAGCTCGCTCTGGCTGCGGTCGCCGTATGGAAAGCGGGCCGTGTCGCCGAGGTAGAGATAGTCCTCGGTCGGCAACGAGACCAGCAGCTCGTGCAGGACCGTCAGGCCACCCACGCCGGAGTCGAACACGGCGACGGGATGCTCTGGACGCGCAGACATGATGGGGATGGTGCCAGAGGGGGCGGCCACCGGTCGCCTGTCGTCGGTGAGCGCCGCATCCTGTTCGGGTGAGCGCCGTCGCCTGTTCGTCGGTGAGCGCCGCGTCCTGTTCGAGCGCACATTCCGCTGCCCGCGACGCCAACACGTGAGTTCGAACAGGTATGTCCTGTTCGATCGCACAATTCGAGGCGGGCGGCGGACGTTTGTGAGCTCGAACAGGTGTGCAGCGGGTGGAACTGCGTCACTACCCTCCCCCGCGCCGATGCGCGCGCTCGTGGTTACCAACATGTATCCCAGCCAGGCCCACCCCGCGCTGGGGAGCTTCGTGCGCGATCAGGTCGAGGCGCTGAGGCGCCTCGCCGACGTTGACGTCGAGGTGTTTGCGTTCGAGCCGGGAGGGCCGGCTGCATATGCGCGCGCGGCGGCCGACATTCGGCGTCGCTACGGGCACGACCGGTTCGACGTGGTGCACGCCCACTTCGGACTGACGGCTTGGCCGGCGCTCGCCGCTCACGGTCGGCGGCGTGCCGTGACCCTGCACGGCACCGATCTCGCGAATCCAAGGTCTCGCGCTATCACGCTGGCCGCCCTGCGGCGCTACGACCTTCCCGCGGTGGTGTCCGAGCCGCTGACGGTCGAGGTCCCGAGCTGGGCCGTGAAGCGAAGCCCCGCCGTGCTTCCCTGCGGCGTCGACATCGAGCGGTTTCGCCCCATCGCCCGGGACGAAGCGCGAGCCAGGCTGGGATTGGATCAGCGCGGGCCGTATCTGCTCTTTCCCGCGGATCCAGCTCGTCCCGAGAAGCGCTATGACCGCGCGCTGGCGGTGGCCGGCGAGGTCCCGCTGCTGGGGCTACGAGAAGTGGATCCTGCCGAGGTTCCGCTGTGGATCAATGCCGCCAACGCCGTTCTCGTTCCCTCCGAGCGGGAGGGCTTCGGGCTTTCGGTGCTCGAGGCACTGGCCTGCGACGTGCCGGTGCTCGCGACGCCGGTCGGCATCGCGCCGGGAGCGCTGGGGGGGATCACGGGGGCCTACTGCGGCGCATTCGAGATAACGGCGTGGCAGGAGGCGCTCGCGCCGCATCTGACGGCTGCCGATCCCCGGATCGATGGCCGGGACCGGGCGGCGCAGTTCTCCTCCGATCGGATGGCGGCGCGCGTCGTGGCAGCCTGGCGGGAGCTGGCCTAAGAGCCCGGTCGTCACGGCGCCTATACTCGGCTTCGCCCGGAGCACAATGAGCGGCTTGTTAGAACGCATCGCCCGTCGCCGCCGCGCGTCGGCGAGCCGCCGGCTCGGCCCTCCTGCGTCGCTGAATGGCACGCCCCCGGCCTGGAACGGCGCGGGGCCCGCCGTGGGACCCGCGCCGGGAGCCCAAGCGCCGCCCGTTCCGGAGGAAGCCATAGAGGAAGCGCCCGCCACCGAGGAGGCGCCGCCAGCTCCGGAGGAAGCGCCGGCCGCGCCCCCGCAGCCGGCGCCCGAGCCCGAGCCCACGGAGCCGGAGCCAGCGGAGCCCGCCCCCGTCGAGCCGCCGGCCGCGCCCCCGGAACCCTCGCCCGGCGACCCGTCGCCCGCCGAACCGCCGCCTGCCGAGTCTCCGCCTGGGGAGCCCTCTCCCCCAACCGCTCCCACGTTTCTCGATCGCGGGCGGATCCGCCGCCGCGCGAGGTACCTGCTTCGCCTGCGCGAGGTGCAGCTGCGCGACATCGGCGGCTTCGTGCTCGAGCTCCACCGCTTCCGCCGCGAGCGGCCGGACCTGTTGCAGGCGAAGCTCGAGGGAGCGGCGAGCACTGAGCGCGAGCTGCGCGCTCTCGAGCGCGCCCTCAATGAGCATCTGCCGCTCGGCGAGCTGCGCCAGGCGGGCATCGGTGGGGCCTGTTCGAATTGCGGGGCGGTCTACGGGAGCGCCGATCGCTACTGCGCCTGGTGCGGGAACCCGCTTCCGCGCAAAGCATGAGCGTTCGCACGGCCGGCAACGGGGGCGCCAGCAAACCACTCGAGTCGACCGCAGCGGGCGAACCCAACCCGGCGCCACGGCGGCTCCAGCGAGTTTGCCCGCACTGCTCCAACCCTCTGGCCGACGATCAGGAGTGGTGCCTTGAGTGCGGCACGGCCGCGACGCTCATCCGGACGCCGCCCGACTGGCGCATCCCGGTCGCGATCGTCGTGGCTGTGATCGCCATCGCGCTGATTGGCTTTATCGTCGCGCTCAGCCGGGTGTAGAAGGGCCACGGGGCGTCGGTCTGGCCGGTGAGTTCGGAGTCAGACGCGCCGCCGGCTGAGGAAGTCCCCAAAGCCCCATGCACCGATCGGGGTTGGGGGTGTGCGCCGCCTGGAGATGCGCTTTGTCCCGATCCCGGCGGGGACGGCGAGCTTTGGGGAGATCTGCACTGGTCCGCGGCACCACCGGTCCGCGGCACCACCGGTCCGCGGCACCACCGGTCCGCGGGGAACCCGGCCCGCCGACCCGCGCCAGCTGCCGACCCAAAGAGGTCAACCGCGCCCGCTTCAGCCGGCCAGGGCCGGCCACCAGGGCTCGAGCCTCGCCAGCGCCTCGCGGGCGAGAGGCGTGAGGGCGACGGCTCCGTCCGGCGGCGCAGGAGCGGCCGGACCCAGCGCCTCCAGCGTCGCGGCCACCGAGCGCGCCAGCGGACCGAGCGCGTAGCCGCCCTCGAGCACGGCCCCGACGGGCGCGTCCAACTCCTGGCCCAACCGCCTCATCGATGCCGCCATCGCCGCGAAGCCCGAGTCCGTCACCGCACAGTCCGCCAGCGGATCGTCGCTGTGAGCGTCGAACCCGGCCGAGATCAGAACGAGCTGAGGCTCGAACGCGCGGCCCAGCGGCACCACCACGTGGTCCACGAGCGAGCGAAACAGCTCGTCGCCCGATCCGGGCGGAACTGGCAGGTTGACTGTGTATCCGTCGCCGTCGCCGGAGCCCGTGTCGCCCGCGAGGCCCGTGCCCGGATAGAGCGGCCACTGGTGAATCGAGACGTACAAGACCGAGGCGGTGGAGTGGAATATGTCGTTGGTGCCGTTGCCGTGGTGAACGTCCCAGTCGAACACCAGCACGCGCTCCAGGGACCGATCTGAGAGTGCATGCTGAGCCGCCACGGCCACGTTGTTGAAGAGGCAGAACCCCATTGCCCGTTCCGGCAGCGCGTGGTGGCCCGGTGGTCTGTGGCAGCTGAAGCCAAACGGCGTCGCACGGTCGATAAGGAGGTCGACGAGCTGCACGGCTCCTCCCGCCGAATGCAGCGCCGCGAGGAATGAGCCTTCGCTGAGGGCGGTGTCCGGATCGAGCAGGGCGCCCCCGCGGGCTGACGCGGTCTCAATCGACTCGATGTATCGCTCGGGGTGAACGGCGGACAGGACGCCGCGGTCGACCGACGCGGACTGAAGTCTCTCGTAGCCGAGCCAGTCCCTGTCCTCGAGTTCGCGCTCGATGGCCGTGATCCGGGCCGGCTGCTCGGGGTGCATGCCGGTGTCGTGCGCCAGCGATGAGGGATGGGCGAGGAACACTGGAGCACCGGGCATCGCCGAGTACCGTACCCCGCGCAGGTGAATTCGAATGCAACCCAGGTGTGCGTTGTCGGCGCCGGCGCCGCCGGGCTGTATGCGGCGTTGTCAGCTGCGCGCCTGGGCGCGCGGGTCACGCTGGTGTCTGCGACGCCCCTGGCCGGCTCGTCCAGCTACTGGGCCCAGGGCGGATTGGCGGCGGCCATCTCGGCCGAGGACAGTCCAGAGCTTCACCTCCTCGACACGGTCGCGGCGGCGCGTGGGATGGTCCGGCTATCGGCGGCGAAGATCCTCTGCGACGAGGCTCCCGCCGCCGTCGAGGACCTCGCCTCATTGGGGGTCAGGTTCGACGCGGACCGACGTGGCCGCCTGGCGCTCGGGCTGGAGGGCGGTCACTCCGTCAGGCGGATTGTTCACGCCGGGGGCGCGGCGACCGGACGTCGCTTGATCCGCCAGTTATCGGCACTGGTAGCCCAGGACGATCGCGTGGAGGTGCTCGAGGGGCGACGGGTGACCGCGGTTCTCAGCGCCGAGGGACGCGCGACTGGCGTCCGCCTCGAGGACGGCTCCGGAATCGCCAGCCCGGCGGTGATACTGGCAACTGGTGGCGCCGCCGCCCTGTGGGCGCGGACCACGAATCCCCCGGGCGCCACCGGAGGCGGACTGCTGCTCGCCTACCGCGCAGGCGCCGCCCTCGCCGACCTGGAGATGATGCAGTTTCACCCCACGGCAGTCGTCGCTCCCGACGGCGCCGACGGGTTCCTGGTCACGGAGGCGGTCCGGGGCGAGGGCGCGCTGTTGATCGACGCCAGTGGGGATCGATTCGTCGACGAGCTCGCGCCGCGCGATGAGGTGGCGCGCGCGGTGCAGCGCCGCATGGTGGAGACTGGGTCTGACTCGGTGGCGCTCGACATGCGCGACGTCGATCCCGCGCTGTTCCCCAACGTAGTCACGGCTCTCCGGAGCGCGGGCATCGATCCCGAGCGCGAGCCGGTGCCGGTTGCGCCCGCCGCTCACTACATGATGGGAGGGATCGCCACTGACCTCGACGGCCGGACGACGCTCGGCGGGCTGTACGCCGTGGGCGAGTGCTCCTGCACGGGCCTTCACGGGGCCAACCGGCTGGCCTCGAACTCCTTGACCGAATGCTTCGTGTTCGGGGCGCGAGCAGCCCGCGCGGCCGTGGGCGAGCCGCCGGCGGGCCACACCCTCGATGACCGGGACCCGTCCGGCGGCGATCGACTCGCCGAGCCGCCGCCGGCACCTTCGCCCGAGAGCCGGGAGGCGCTCTGGCACCAGGCTGGTCTCGAGCGCACCGGGGAGGGCCTGCGGGCGCTGATGGATGACCCGGACCCGCTCGTGCGGCTGATCGCGACGTGCGGGCTGCTGCGGACGGAGAGCCGCGGCGCCCATCGAAGGCTCGATTATCCAGCCACCGATTCCGCTCTCGACGGCCGGCATGCGCGCGTTCAACAGGGCGCGGAGCCGGCGGTCGAGCGCTGGGATTAGATCTATCGAGGTCCGGGGTATGAGGACGCCAGACGTCCCGCTGGACGCCCGAAAAGCCTTGCGCTGCGCGTCCAACCGTATTTCGGCTTAACGCTCGGTTAATACGTACATCTGCCCATGCTTCATATCTCCGAGGGATACTCGCCGCGCGAGGGACGCCACCCATGGCCGGTCGCACCCAAGCGGGAGAGCCGAAAGGAGAGACTGGATGTACCGGTTCAGCCGAGCTATTTACCGCGAGCTCTCGCGGGAGATCACGGAGGATCCGCATAGCCCGGATCCGTACATAAATCACGAGCGCGTGCTGCGCGCCTGTGAGGCCGCAGTGGAGCGCCTCGCCACGGACCGCCACTACTTCGCGCATCCTGCGCGCACGCTGTTCGGGGATATCCGTGCCTATTTCCCCCTGGCCGCCCTGGAACGCGTGCTGTGCGTGGTGACGCGCTATCTCGATTTTGCCGACGAGTTTCTTCGTAGCCAGCCGAACAACGGCTACGACGTGTACGGAAACCCGTTGCGCTGCCGGGCGAGCACGCGTAAGGGCACGCCGTGCCAGCGGGTGCCGCTGCCGCACAACGGGTACTGCCCGTCGCACCAGCACCTGGCGGAGACCGAAGAGCTCGAGCCGGCACTCGCGGCCTGAGCAGGGAACACATCGAGCATCAGGCGGCGTGTAACGTCGCCTGAATGCTCCTGGGCGTCGACGTCGGCGGCACGTTCACGGATGCCGTGCTCGCCTTCGACGGCCGGATCGTCACGGCCAAGGCGCCGAGCACTCCGCAAGACCAGTCAGAGGGGGTGATGAACGCCGTCGCCGCCGTACTCGAGCAGGCGGAACGGGACGCGGAGCAGGTCGAAGCGTTCGCTCACGGGATGACCGTTGCCACCAACGCGCTGCTCGAGGGACGGGCGGCCCGAACCGCGCTGGTGGCGACCGAAGGGTTCACCGACGTGATCGCGCTCGCTCGCCAGAACCGCGCTCATCTCTACCGGCTGTGTGCCGCCCGGCCCGCTCCGCTGGTGCCGGACGAGCTGCGGTTCGGTGCGCGCGAGCGGATGACACCCGAAGGCACCCTCACGCCGCTGAGCTCCGAAGACGCCAGCTCGCTGGCCAGTGAGGTGGCGCAGGCCGAGCCTGAGGCTGTCGCCGTAGTCCTCCTGCACTCCTATCGCCATCCTGAGCACGAGCTTGCCACCGCCGACGCGCTGGAGCAGGCGATCCCCGGCGTTCACGTCTCCCTCTCGCACGAGGTGGTGGGCACGTTCCGAGAGTTCGAGCGAGCCGCCACCACCGAGGTCGATGCCGCGATCTCCCCATTGCTGGGGCGCTACCTGCGGCGGCTCGTCGAGAGCGCCCGGGACGGCCACCTCCCGGAGCCGGCGATCATGCAGTCAAACGGCGGCCTGATCGAAGCCGCCGCCGCCGCGTCGCACGCCTCCTGGACCGTGCTCTCAGGTCCAGCGGGCGGCGCAGCCGGCGCGGCGTTCGTGGCCCGAGCGGCCGACGCGCCAAACTCGTTGTGCCTCGACATGGGCGGCACCTCCTGCGACGTTTGCGTGGTCGACGAAGGGGCCGTCCAGGAACGGAGCGCCGGCGAGATCGCCGACCGCCCACTGGCACTGCCGATGCTGGCCGTTCACACCGTCGGAGCGGGGGGCGGGTCGATCGGCTGGCGCGATCCGGGCGGGGCGCTGAGAGTTGGGCCGCAGTCGGCCGGCGCCGATCCCGGCCCCGCCTGCTACGGGCGCGGCGGATCGGACCCGACGGTCACGGATGCCAATCTGCTGCTCGGTTATCTGTCGCTGGACAGCCCCCTCGCCGGCGGGGTCGAGCTCGATGTCTCGGCGGCCAAGGACGCCGTCGGCGGGCTCGCCCGCGAGCTGGGGCTCGAGTTGGGTGACTGCGCCGAGGGAATCGTGCGCGTGGCCAACGCCGAGATGGTCAGGGCGCTGCGGGTCGTGACCGTCCAGCGCGGAATCGATCCGCGCCGCTATGCGCTGCTGGCTTTCGGCGGCGCCGGTCCGCTGCACGCGGCCGCAATCGCCGACGAGCTCGGGATCGAGCGGATCGTCTGCCCGAGGGCCTCGGGCGTGCTCGCCGCGCTGGGCCTGGTGGTGTCGCCGCGCCGGCGGGACGTGCAGCGGAGCGTCCTGTGGAGCGGCGAGTCGCTCACGGCGGAGGCCGTGACCGGCGCGGTGGAGGAGCTGTCAGATCGGGCCCGGGAAGCGCTCGGCGAGCCGGACGCCGAGCTGGGCGCTGTCTACGAGCTGCGCTACCGGGGTCAGGCATTCGAGCTCGCGATCGCGGCCGACCTCGCTCCGGAGATCGACGATCTGCGAGCGAAGTTTGAGGCCGAGCACCAGGACCGCTACGGATACAGCGACTCGGAGCAACAGCTCGAACTGGTGACGATCAGGGTGAGCGCAACAGTGCCCGGAGCCGATGTCGAACTGGGAGATGTCGCCGGTGAGAAGCCCCAGACGACATCCCGCGAGGCCACGCTGGGCGGCGAGCAGCTGGAGCTGACCGTGTTCCGGGGTGCGCCGCCGCCCGGGACGGCGATCGAGGGACCGGCGGTCGTCGAGCTGGCCGAGTCGACGCTGCTGGTCCCGGGGGAATGGTCGGGGGAGGTCGGCGCCACGGGCACGATCCAGATCCGCCGAGAGAGCCAGCGATGATCGATCCCGTCCAGCTCCAGGTCCTGACGGGCGCGCTGCGCGCGATCTGCGAGGAGATGGGCGCGGTGCTGATCCACTCCGCCCACTCGGCCAACATCAAGGAGCGCCGCGACGCCTCGACGGGTCTGTTTGACAGCCAAGGCGAGATGGTCATGCAGGCCGAGCACATCCCGGTTCATCTGGGGGCCATGCCGGCCGCGGTCGCGGCCGTCCTTGACGAGGACCACGCCCCTGGGCGCTCCTGGGTCCTGAATGATCCCTACCAGGGGGGCACCCATCTTCCCGACATCACAGTCGTCACACCGGTGTTCGCCGACCATGAGCTGATCGCGTTCGCCGCCAACCGGGCCCATCACGCCGATGTGGGAGGCCCCACGCCGGGGTCGATGCCGGCCGACAGCCGGACGCTCGATGACGAAGGGGTAGTGATCTCCCCGCGCGTGCTCGATGAAGACGCGATCGGCGAGCTGAGCGGACAGATGCGCCAGCCCGAGCAGCGCCGGGCCGACCTGCGCGCGCAGCTGGCGGCCAACCGCACCGGGGCCCGGCGGCTGTCGGAGCTGTGGGAGCGGTTCGGGCGCGACACCGTGATGGAGGCGTTCAGGGAGGTGCTGGACTACGCCGAGCGGCGCACCCGAGCCTGCCTCGAGGAGCTGGACGACGGCGAGCGCGTCGCACGCGATGTTCTCGAGGCCCGCCAGGGGGACCTCGAGATCGTTCTGACCGCGACTGTGGAGGGGGATCGGCTGACGCTCGATTTCGAGGGCACTGCCGAGCAGCACGAGGGCAACCTCAACTGCCCGCTGGCGGTGACGCGTTCGGCCTGCTACTTCGCGATTCGGGTGCTGACGGACCCAGACATCCCGCCGAGCGCCGGCGCCTATCGCCCGGTTGAGGTTCGGGCGCCCCAGGGGTCGCTGCTGAACGCCCGTCCGCCGGCGGCGGTGGTCGGCGGAAACGTGGAGACCTCCTCGCGCGTGGCCGACGTGGTCCTGGGGGCGTTTGGGCGTGCGTTGGGGCAGGGGACGATGAACAACGTGGTGATCGGCTCCCAGGACGTCGTCTACTACGAGACCATCGGCGGAGGCCAGGGGGCCTGTCCCGACGCCGACGGGCCAAGCGGCGTGCACGTCGCGATGAGCAACACCTTGAACACGCCCGTCGAGGCGCTCGAGCTGGAGTTCCCGCTTCGGATCGTGGAGTACAGCCAGCGCCGCGGCTCGGGCGGGCAGGGGCGCCACAGTGGGGGCGAGGGAGTGATCCGCGAGGTCGAAGCGACGGCGCCGCTTAGCTTCTCGCTCCTCACCGAGCGCCGGCGCCACCCTCCACCGGGCGCGGATGGGGGCCGGCCGGGCACGCCGGGGAGAAACCTGCTCGACGGGGAGGAGTTGCCGGCGAAGGCGAGCGGGGAGCTGAAGCCCGGGCAGCGCCTGCGGGTCGAGACGCCCGGCGGCGGCGGTTATGGTGCGCCTTGATGGGCGTCGCGTTCCTCGGCCTGGGCATCATGGGGTCCCGGATGGCGGCGAACCTGGCCAGGGCCGGGTTTGAGCTGACCGTCTGGAACCGCACAGCCGCGCGTGCGGAGGCGTTCTCCGCCGAGCACGGGGCGCGAGTCGCGACGACTCCGGCCGCCGCGGCATCGGCCAACGAGGCCGTCGTCACGATGGTCGTGGACGGTCCTCAGGTCGAGCATGTCCTGCTGGGCCCCGAGGGAGTGATGGAGGGCGCAGCGGAAGGGCTCCTGTGTATCGACTGCTCCACGATCGGCCCCACCGCCACCCGCTCGATCGCCGACCGGATCAAGCCTCGCGGGGTGGCGATGGTCGACGCGCCGGTGACGGGCTCCTCGCCGCGGGCCGAGGACGGGACACTGACGATCATGGCCGGCGGCTCGGGTGAGGACTTTGAGCGGGCTCGGCCGGTGCTCGAGGCAATGGGAGAGCTGATCGTGCACGCCGGACCGCTTGGACACGGGCAGATGGTCAAGCTCATCAACAACGCCGTGGCCGCCACCAACGCCGCCACGGTGGGCCAGGCTCTTCTGGTGGCCGCTCGTGGCGGGATCGATCTCGATGCCCTGACCGCCGTGTTGGGCGCCGGTTCGGGAGGATCGGCGATGCTCGATCTGAAGGCCGGACCGATGCGCAACCACGACTACACGACGCTGTTCAAGCTCGACCACATGCTCAAGGACGTGCGGCTCTGTCTGGAGGAGGGCCAGGGCCTCGGTGTGCCATTTCCGTTCGCGGCCCTGACGAAGGAGATCTTGAGTGCAGCTGCCGGCCGGGGGTACGGGGAACAGGATTTCGCCGCGCTGATCGAGGCGCTGGAGGGCGCGGCGGGAACCCGGCTGTAGCCGCAGCTTTCCAGGTCGTCCCGATCCTATAGAGTCGCGGTCACGGCAGGGGCTTGCGGGAGCAAGCCAGGTACCCGCAACGACATCTGGAGGGCATCAATGGTGGTGGACCGGTCTCGCAATCGCGGGCTTAGACGCAACTACACGGGCCGACGGCTGGCGCTGGCGGCACTGGTGATCGGGCTTGGCATTGGCGGATGCGGGAGCAGCAGCTCGAAGCCCAAGCTGACGAAAGACCAGTTTCTCTCCCAGGCAAACGCGATTTGCAGCGCGGGGAACGCGAAAACCAACGCGCAAGGTCAGGCGCTCGGCCCGCATCCGTCGCAGGCCAGTGCTACGCGCGTCGTGCAGACGCAGTTCGTCCCAGAGATCCAGACCGAGATCAACAGCATCCGCGCACTCGCGGTGCAGACGGCAGATAAGAGCAAGCTGACGAGCATGCTCAACCTCGCCCAGTCCGGCCTGAACGACCTGAAGGCGAATCCTGCGTTGATTGCGGCGAACGCAAACAGCAGTCCGTTCCACGATTTCGCGGCTCAAGCGCATCCGTATGGCCTGACGCAATGTGCTCCGACCTCGTAGGGGCAGGGTGCGCCTCGTCCTCCGGCTGACCGCGGTCCGCGCACCACTTCTCGGCGTCTAGGGTCTGGCTCGGGGGCGGGTGGTTTGCTTAAGCTCGGGCTTGCGGCCGTGACAGACGTTGGAATCTAACCGCTAGAGGGTGGCCAGCCGCGCCAGCGAGCTCGATTGCGCGACTATGAGGACAGGGTGCCTCGCCAGCCCGCGTCCCAGGGCCGGCGTCCGTGAGCTGGCCAGCCAGCCAAACCCGCCATTTCCAGCGATATTTTGAGATTTCGCGAGACTCGCTTACAATGCCCGCCTTCCCGGTTGCGGCCGTTGCAAGACAAGTTGCGCGCATCGGGCATCTGTAAATCCTCTTCCCCCTATTTCGAGACACATGCCGATTGCTTTTAAAGAATGGGCCGTCACTGTGCGGGCTCTCGCGGAGGGCGAGCAGCTCCTTACGTTGCGCAAGGGCGGCATCCGCGAGCCAGAGAAGCACTTCAAGCTCGACTACGAGCGCTTTTTCCTCTACCCGACGTTCGACCACCAGTGCGCCGACCTGGTGCGCGAATCCCACCAGCCCGAGCTCGCGCGGGCGCTGGAGGAGGGCGTCTGGAGTGACGGGGAGCCGCCGCCCCACGCGCTCAGGCGAGACATCCCGATCATGCCGCCCGACCGCGTGAGAATCCGCGCCTGGGCCGAGGTCGCAGGCCATTACACCATCACCGACCGGCGGACCGTCGACGCGCTGTCGCCGTTCCACGTGTGGACTATCGACTACGCCGAGAAGCGGCTGGCCTGGAAGCGACGCCACCCGCTACACGTGATCCTGCTGCGGACCTACCGCATTCCGCGGCCGGTGACGGTCAAGGTGCGAGACGAGTACGGCGGCTGTCGCTCGTGGCTCGAGCTGACGCGCGAGCTGCCGTTCGAGGGCACGCCGGTCCTGTCAGACGACGAGTTCGAGCGGGCCTCGGAGGAAATCGCGGCGATCGCCTCGGATCGCCAGCCGGTGCTCGTCTAATTCCGGCTCGGCGACCGGCTGGTCGCAAGATGACATGGGTTGAGTCGGTGTCGCCGTCGTTCCGCGCTCGACACGAGGCCGCGGACACCGACGACGCCGACCGCGTGCTCTATTCGCTCGAGCGGACGCGGGAGCGTTTGCAGCAGCTGTTCCCGCGCGCGATCACCGAGATGACGGTGGTGCTGCACCGGGGAATGGTGGGGCTGTCGCTGACGAACCCCCTGCTGCCGCTGTCCTGGATCGCCACCGCGCCCGGAGCCCGACGATATGTCGCGGGGTGGGTCGGCGGGCGCGAGCTGCACGTGCTCTCGCCGGCGACGCTCCACACCCGAGCCTCGAACGTGCCCGGATCCCGCGAGATGCTGGACATGGCCCCGTCGGCGCTGTACGCGCGGCGGGTCATTGCCGAGAACAACCTCGAGCTGCGCCAGGCCCGGCCGCCGGTCCGCGTCGGTCTCGAGTTCCGGTGGGCATGGCTGGTGGAGGGGGGTGCACGTTGGTTCGCCGGTCAGACCGAGCATTCCCGGGCCGCGATCGCCCGCCGGCTCAGAGAGGGCGGCCGGCCTACCTTTCCTCCCAGCTCCCGCGACGCGCCGCTGCTCGGCCCCACGGTGATAGATCTCCTGGCCCGCGAACACGGACAGCAAGCCGCGGCTCAACTCGTATGTAGGCTGCACCCCCATGGTCCCAGGGGCACCCTCTCAAAGGCATTCGGCGGCCGCCCGATGAACCAGGTTGAGGGAGCCTGGCGCTCTCACCTCGCCCGCCTGGCCGCCGGGGGCTGAAGCCGCGCTCCGGGGGCCTCAGGACTGAATCGACAGGACGAGCCAGGCGATCAGCGCGCCGATGGCGAGCGCGATCAGAAGTCCAGCCAGAAGTCGAAGCGGCGCTACGGTGGGGGCGGGCTCGCTCGACGTGATCAGCTCGGCCTCCATCAGCACCTCGCGGGCGGTCGCGACGCCCGACTGGGGGACGAGCACGTCCCGGGGGCCGGCGGCCAGGAAGTCAGGGACATCGAAGCCGGCGGTGCGCCGGAGAATGCTCGGCACTCCCTCCTCCAACAGCAGTCCCTGGATGAACTCTGCCTCGGCCTGATGGCGCGCCCCGGCGACCTTGATCAAGTCGCCCTCCGCCAGCTGCGGCTTCACTTTCCTCGCCCGCTCGTGGCGCTCTGTCACGGGCACGTCTGCCGCTTCCTCCGCGGCGAACACAAGCGGCACGTGACACGAGGCGCAGAAGCGTTCGCTGGCGGGGTAGCGATCACCACAGCTCGGACAGGCGAGCAACGTCATTCCACCACCAGCTCGGTCTCCTGGACCCGCCCATCGCGGATCTCGTACGCACGGACGTCGGGCTGATCGCCAGCGAGCCCGACGATCAGATACACCGCGTCCGGATAGAAAGCCAGGTTGATGTCAGTCTGAGAGGGGAACGGCTCGGTGCGGGTATGCGAGTGATAGATCGCGCCGAGATCGAGCTCGGCGTCCTCGATCTCCATCTGGATCCGATACTGCTCTGCGCCATCGATCTCGTAGCGCAGCGGGCTCGCGGCGGCGTTGGTGGCTCGGTAAACCCGCACCGCCGCCCCGTCGCGAGACGCGATCATCCCGCAGCATTCGATCGGCGCCTCGGAGCGGGCGTGGTCGATGATCTCGTCGAGTAGCTGCTTGCCGATTCGCATTTGCAAAGACGCTACCAACGGCCAATCGAGCCACCGACGGGGTTTCCGGGCGGGTCAGCCCTTCACGGTCGAGTACGGCACGCCCAGGAACACGTCACCGGCGTGCTGCAGGCCGCTGAGAGCGGTCCAGTGCTGCGCCTCGCAGCCCATCACCTGCGCGGCGTCGACCAGCAGCGTGGGGTCGGAGAGCTTGGACATCGCGGAGTAGTAGGCGCCCTCAGCAACGGTCTCCACGCCGATCATGTAGGGAACGCAAAGGGCGTCCCCGCGAGAGTCCTTGAGGCTCCCGGCCGCGCCCAGATTCGCTAGCTGCCGGCTGGCAACCCTGACGTCGGTCGGCGGTGGGGACGGGGTGCCCCCGCGATGGGCAAGGGCATTCGAGAGCAGGCGGACGTGGGCCTGTTCGTGTGAGAGGAAGGTCCTGAACACGCCCGCGCTGGCCGACGACAGACCGCCGACTTCGAGCAAGTGGGCGTAGGCGAACTCGATCAGCTGCTCGATGGCGACGAGACGACCGAGTATCTCGGTATCTCCGTTGGCGCCGGCCAGCGGATCGGCCGCGTCCGCCGTGGACGGAGCCGCTCCCGCGGCCAGGAAGGCGGCACCCACGGCACCGCTGCGAATCAGCTCCCGCCGGGTGCGCGTCATCTACTCGGTAACGGTCACGACTGCGCCCGGAACCGGGTCCAGGCCGAGATTGCGCCGGATGACCGAGACGTGCTGCGCGTCGTTGGCCAGGATGGACGCCGCCGCCGCGCGCGCCGCGCCGGGGGAGAGCTTGGGAATGGCATCGAGGTAGGCTCGAATCGTCGCCTGCTCGGCACGGTGGATCAGCTCGAGGACCTGGGTCTGGCTACGGGGATGGCCGAGGTTATAGCTCGTGCGCGGCCCGTGGGGCGCGCCGTGCGCCGCCGTCACCAGGTTGGACAGCGCGAGAAGGTGCGCTACCTCCTGGACCAGAAAGTGCTTGGCGGCGCGCAGATTGTGATCGCTCAGAAGGGGAATGCCCGCGATATAGGTCGCGGCCGCGAAGTACTCGGCGTCGATCAACCCGTTGACGATCGTCACATCGGCGGCCTTCAGATTTGGCGAAAGCGTCGAGACGTGAACCGAGGGGCCGGGACGGCGCCCGCAAGCAGAAACCGCCGCTGCCACCCCGGCAGCGCCGGTGGCACCCAGCAACTGCCGCCGGGAGACCCGGGAGCCCGGACCTACCACCAAACGGTGGCGTCCAGATTCTCGATCTCGTCGACTGGCCGGGTGTAGATGCCGCTTGACAGATATTTCCAGCCGTCGTCGGCGACGATGAAGACGACGTTGCCCTCGTCGAGCTCGCCCGCGATCCTGACCGCCACCTTCGCGATCGCCCCCGAGGAGACGCCGGCGAACAGTCCCTCCTCGTCGAGGAGCCGGCGCGTGAAGAGGATCGCGTCCCGATTGGTAACGAAGATCTTGCGGTCCAACAGCGAGAGGTCGATGATCGGCGGGATGAAGCCGTCCTCGAGCGAGCGCAGGCCCTGGACCGGCTCCCCCTGCATCGGCTCGGCTGCCACGACCTTGACCTGCTCGCCGAGCTCCTCCTTGAGCCGCCGCCCGTTGCCCATCAAGGTCCCGCCGGTCCCGAGCCCCGCGACGAACGCCGCCACCTCGTCGAGCTCCTCGAGGATCTCCAGCGCGGTGCCGTTGTAGTGCGCAAGCGGATTGGCCTGATTGCCGTACTGGTAGGGCATGTAATAGGAGGCGTCTCGCTCGGCCATGTCGAGCGCCATCTCAACCGCGCCGTTGGATCCCTTTGACCCTTCCGAGGACACGATCTCGGCCCCGTACATCTCAAGCAACTCCGTGCGCTCGCGCGTCACGTTCTCCGGCATCACGACCTTGACCGGGTAGCCCTTCCGGGTGCAGATCATGGCCAGCGAGATGCCGGTGTTTCCGGACGTCGGCTCGAGGATCGTCTGCCCGGGGTGGATCAGGCCCTTGTCCTCGGCCTCCTCGATCATCGCCCGCGCCACCCGGTCCTTGACCGACCCGGTGGGGTTTCGTGACTCGAGCTTTGCCCAGATCCTGACGCCAGGCTTCGGGCTGAGGCGTTTTAGCTCAATCAGCGGCGTGTGGCCGATCGACTGGACGAGATCCCCATACCGCCCCCCGCAGGGCTTGTTCTGCAGGCGCTCGAGGGCCATCGCTTTACGAAGTGTAGCGATGGACGGCCGCTAGCCGATGGACGGCCGCGAGCCCGTCGGAGGGGGTGAGACGGGCTCGCGGCCCCGATCGGGGAAGCTGCTGACCGGCTTTAGTACGGGTACGGATTCGGCGGAGGAGTGGGCGTCGGCGTCGGCGTGGGCGTGGGCGTGGGCGTGCATCGTCATCGTCGGCGTCGACGTCGAGCTGCTGCTCGAGGACGAGCTGGAGCCGACCTTCCACACGTGCCACGTGCCGCCGAAGCTAACGATCGCCTCACCGGTTGCGTTCCGCTTCTGCTTGTCGAGGGCGAAGAAGTAGAGGGGATGCCCGCCGAGCGTCACCTGGGAGACACCGTTGTGCTTCCAGACACCAAGCTTGGCCTTGATCATGGGGTTCTTCGTGGGCATCTTGCCGTTGGCGACCGCCACCCACGGCCAAATTGCGCGGCAGCTCTTCGAGAGACATTTGGGGTGGCTCCTCGAGTCGCCGCTCAGCGTGTAGACGGCGGACCCCCCGGCGGCGGTCACGATCCGTACGCCGGTCGTGCTCTGGTGGGTGTTGAAGTTGGTGACGGTGCTCTTGTTCACGCCGAGCGTGAACGTCGCGGCGGCCGCGACACCGATCATCGCCGCCAGCAAGACTCCGATAACAGCGGCCGACAGCGTCAACCCCAACCGACTAGCCCTACTCATATCGCTTCCTCCTGATCGTGGGTACTCGAGGCTTAAAGGACGCCGCCTGGGCGCGAACCTTCCCGAGTGCTTCAGGCGCGAATGGTGATCAGCGGCTGCCGCCCGCCATGGCGGGCAGGATCACGAGCGTGTCGTGGTCGCCAACGGTGGTTTCGAGGCCGTCGAGAACCCGCACATCCTCATCGTTGAGGTACACGTTCACGTAGCGGTTGAGCCCGCCGTCGGGAGCAAACAGCTGCGATTCGGTGTCGGGGTGGCTGGAGGCCACGGCCCGAAGCACGTCGCCTACCGAGGCCCCACCGGCGGTCAGCTCCTTCTCCCCGCCGACCGACGGGCGCAGCACTGGGGGTATCCGGACCGTCGCCATGAGCCGGATCCGAACCCTAGTGGGCGCCGGCGCAGAACGCCTCGTAGTCCGGAAAAACCCCGAGCTCGTCGTCGGAGATGGATTCCGGATCACGGGAGCAGATCGGGCACTGCGGGTCACGGCGGACCTTGACCTCGGTGAACCGCGCCGCCAGCGCGTCGTACATCAACAGACGACCGATCAGTGGCTCGCCCTCGCCGAGGATCAGCTTCACGACCTCGGTGGCCTGTAGGAGTCCCATCGTGCCGGGCAGCACGCCGAGCACACCGTTGGCACCGCAGGACGGCGCCAGCTCCGCCGGCGGCGGAACCGGGAACAGGCAGCGATAGCAGGGGCCGTCATATGGCTTGAAGACCGACAGCTGGCCCTCGAAGCCGAGGATGGCGGCAGACACCACGGGGATCTTCAACCGCACAGAGGCGTCGTTGAGCAGGTAGCGGGTGGGGAAGTTGTCCAGTCCGTCGAGGACGATGTCGTACTCCGGGAGGATCTCCATGATGTTCGAGGCGTCGAGTCGGAGCTGGTGCTTGACCACGTCGACGTCGGGGTTCAGGGCGGAGATCGTCTGCTCGGCGGAGTCGACCTTGGAGACGCCGATTCGATCGGTGGAGTGGATCACCTGTCGCTGGAGGTTCGACATGTCTACCTCGTCTGAGTCGACGATCCCCAGCGTGCCCACCCCCGCCGCCGCGAGGTAGAGCGCGGCCGGCGACCCGAGCCCGCCGGCTCCCAGCAGCAGCACCTTGGCGTCGAGCAGCTTCTGCTGGCCCTCCGCTCCCACCTCGGGCAGGAGCAGGTGGCGCGAGTAGCGCTCGCGCTGCTCGGAGGTGAGGGTGTGCGGCACCTCCACCTCGTAGCCGCGGTCCTTCCACAGCGTGATGCCGCCGCGCATCGACTCGACGTGCTCGTAGCCCAGGTCTTCGATCAGCGTCCGCGCTGCGTAAGCGGAGCGGTTGCCCGACGCGCAGTACAGGACCACGTGCTCCGAGCGGTCGGGGACGGCTCCTTCGATCCTCGATTCGAGGTACCCACGCGGAACATGCTTGGCGCCCGGAAGCTTGCCGCTCTGAAGCTCCTCTGCCTCGCGCACGTCGACGACGACGGCGCCATTGTTCATCTGCTCGCGGACCTCGGCCGGGTCGACCTCGGTGATGCGGCTCTTGATCTGCCGGAGTAGCTCCGCGCCTGACGGGCTCATCTCACAAACTCCTCAAATCCACCCAGATTCCAATACTTTACTCAGTATAGGACGTGGGGCGTCGGCCGTGCCCGGTGCGACTTGGTACTACCCGGAACGGCCTCAAGAGCCGCGCGACGGGCACGGGTGGCGCAGCCACGTCCTATGAAATAAGCCCTCTAGGATCGGGCTTGTGCGCGCGCCCGTGGACCACATCGCGGCGCCCCGGTTCCCACGCGGCCTCACGTGGATCAACACGGCGCCGTTGCGGCTCGATCAGCAGCTCGGGCAGGTGGTGCTGGTCGAGTTCTGGGACTTCTGCCGCGCAAACTCGATGCGCACACTCCCCTACCTCAAGTCCTGGCACGAGCGCTACGGGGACCACGGGCTACGCGTCATCGGCGTCCACTCGTCCGGCTTCGAGCTGTCCCAGGACCCCGAGGTTGTCCGGGGCGCGGTCGCCCGCCTGGGCGTCCCCTATCCGGTCGTGGTCGACTCCGAGCACGAGATCTGGCGGTTGTACGGAAACCTGGGCTGGCCTGCGCGCTACCTGTTCGACCGTCAGCTGACGCTGTCCCACTATCACTACGGTGAGGGCAACTACACGGAGACCGAGCAGGCGATCCAGGAGCTTTGCGGGGTCAGCCGGCCCCTGCTCGAACCGGTCCGCCCCGAGGATGTCCCGGGAGCGGTGCTGGAGCCCCAGACCGGCGATGTCGCGGGCCCCTACTCCGGTCCCTATCGAGCTGGGGGCGTGTGGGCCGTGCTGGACGGTGCGGGGACGGTCAGTGCCTCAGGCCGCACTACCCGCGTGGACGGGCCGGGGTGCTACGAGCTGATCTCCCACGAGCGGAGCACGGACGGCGAGCTCGAGCTCGAGATCCCGGGTGAAGTCCGCTGCCATGCGGTGTGCTTCACGCCGGGCCTGGCCTAGTCCAAGAGGTTCTGCACCTCGGGCGCGGTCTCGCCGCCGTCCAGCAGGACGCAGAAGCCGGGCCTGTAGGGGCTCCTAGCCGGATCCGGACCGAGCCATTTGGGTTCTCTGACCCAGCACCCGGCATTCACCATCGAGGTCCCGTCGAGCCTCGCCCACTCCGCTACCTCGTCCTCGGGGAGGGGCCCGGCCCGATGGGTGTGGCCGAACACCGTGTAGCGGGCCCTCACTCCCAGGCGCCCCAATACCTCCGCGAACCCGCGCAGCCCTCCGCGCCGTAGCTCCGGTCCGGACACGTCCGCCCGTAGCGGGCCGAGGCGGGCTCGGTTGAGCGCCCCGATGAACATTGGAAAGCCGGCCCGAAGCCCGGCCCGGCGAACCCTGCGCCTCGAATCGCTCGCGATGAGCTCACGCCAGATGGCCACCTGCAGGCTTCCACGCCCACGATCTCCGTCGGGAGCCCGCCCCTGCGCCACGGCGTCCGCCCACGCATAGATCGGCGCCAGCGTCGCCTCGTAATCCTCGGCTCGCTCAGGGCCCCCGTCGCGCTCGGGAACGAACCTCGCCATCAGACCTGCCCCGAGCCGCTCCATGATCGGCGCCGTGTTATGCCGGTCGCCGTAGTGGCCATGGGAGGCGTAGACATCGCCACGTAGCCAGACGCCCGGGTAGAGCACCCGCGCGCGCGCCGGGCGCAGGGCCCGGACCACGGCGGCGAGCGGCTCCTCTTCGCGCCAATCCACTTCCGACTCCAGCCCCAAGGGCTCAGGGGCAGATGCGCATGCCCGGCGCTCGAACCAGGCGCGGAGCAGCATGTGATCGTGGTTACCGGGCACGATCAACACCTCCCGATCGCGGCCCAGCGCGTCGCCCAGCGTTTTCAGGACCGGGCTGGCCCCGGCCAGCGCGCTGCGCAGAGGCCCGTGGCGTAGCTCGAGTACATCGCCGAGCAGCACCAGGCGGTCGGCACCCTGCAGCGCGTCCAGCAGCGGTGCCCGCTCCGAGGGCTTGCGCAGCACGTCGACGCCGCTCAGCGCGCCCAGGTGCAGGTCTGAGACGACCAGCGTGCGCAGGGTTACGAGGGAAGTGCGCGGATCGGCTTGGGCAGCATGAAGCGGACGTCCTCCCGCACCACCTCGAGCTCCTCTATCTCCTCCGTGCCGCGCGCGCGGAAGAACTCGATCACCCCCTGGACCAGCTCCTCGGGTGCGCTTGCTCCCGAGGTGATGCCCACCACCCGCTTGTCCTCGAGCCACTCCTCGCACACCTGGCCGACGTTGTCGATCAGGTGCGAGGCGGCGCCATGCTCGCGCGCGACCTCGACCAGACGATTGGAGTTGGATGAGTTGCGAGAGCCGACCACGAGCACCAGGTCGCAACAGCGGGCGAGCTGCTTGACCGCGGCCTGGCGGTTGGTCGTCGCGTAGCAGATGTCGTCGGTGCGCGGCCCCACGATTTCGGGGAAGCGCTCCCGCAGCCGGTTGATGATCGAGCGCGTTTCATCGACCGACAGGGTGGTCTGCGAGATGTAGGCGACCTTGTTCGGGTCCTCGACCTCGAGGCGGTCGACGTCCTCGGCTGACTCCACCAGCACGATGTTTGAAGGTGCCTCGCCCATCGTCCCCTCCACCTCCTCGTGTCCGGCGTGGCCCACCAGCACGATCGTGTAATCCTCGGCGGCGAACTTCCTGGCCTCCACGTGGACCTTCGTCACCAAGGGACACGTAGCGTCGATCGTGCGGAGGTGGCGGGCGGTGGCGTTGTCGTGCACGTGGGGGGCGACGCCGTGGGCGGAGAACACCACGGTCGCCCCCTCCGGCACGTCGGTCTCGGAGTCGACGAAGATCGCGCCGCGCTCCTTCAGCTGCTCGACAACGTGCTTGTTGTGCACGATCTCCTTGCGCACGTACACCGGGGCGCCGTGCAACGCGAGGGCGCGCTCGACCGTCTGCACCGCGCGGTCGACGCCTGCGCAGTAGCCGCGGGGCGCGGCCAGCAGCAGCTTTTCGGGGATGGACATCTCGTGTGCCGGGACGGCGGACATCTCCCTCACCAGTGTAGGGGCGCCTGGCCCTCAGTCGTTGGCGGTAACCGATTCCAGCAGGTCGGCGAATTGCCGCCGGGCCGCCTCGCGCCGGGTGGGCACGTGCTCCGAGGGCACGCCGCCCGGCGGCGCTTCGTAGCCCCGCAGGATCTGCCTGGCGACCGAGGCCCGGTGAACCTCGTCGGGGCCGTCGTAGATCCGAGCCGCGCGGGCGAATCGATACATGGCCTCGAGCGGCAGATCGGTCGAGTACCCGAGCGCCCCGTGGGCCTGGATCGCCCGATCGATCACGTCGTGCAGCACCTGCGCGCCGTAAAACTTGATGAGCGCGATGTCCTGGCGGGCCGCGGCCACCCCTTCGGTGTCCATCTTCCACGCCGCCTGAAGCGTCATCAGCCGCGCGGCCTGGATCTGGGCGGCCGAGTCGGCGATCCAGTTCTGGACTGTCTGATGACCGGACAGCGTCGACCCGTGCGCGTAGCGGTAGAGCGAGCGCTCACACAACATGTCGAACGCGCGTTTCGCGACACCCAGCCAGCGCATGCAGTGGTGGATCCGCCCCGGATAGAGCCGCTGCTGTGCGATCAGGAACCCAGCTCCCTCGGCGCCCAACAGCGCGTCCGACGGAACCCGCACGTCCTCGTAGACGATCTCCGCATGGTTGCCGTAGCGGCCGAAGCTTTCCCACGGATGCTCCATTGTCGCCACATCGCGGATGATGCTCACTCCGGGACTGTCGGCGTCGACGATCAGCATCGAGGCACGCTGGTGCGGTCTGGCGTCCGGATTGGTGACCGCCATCACGATCAGGAAGTCGGCGATCGAGCCGTTCGATGAGAACCACTTGTGCCCGTTGATCACCCACCCCTCGCCGTCGCGCACGGCGGTCGTCTTCAGCAGCGTCGGGTCCGAGCCTGCCGTCTCGGGCTCGGTCATGCTGAACGCCGACTTCAGGTCCCCCTCGAGCAGCGGATACAGGTACCGCTCCTTCTGTTCCGGCGTGCCGGCTAACGCCAGGATCTCGGAGTTGCCCGAGTCAGGCGCGGCGTTCCCGAATGCCAAAGGGGCGATCGGGCTGGTGCCCAGGATCTCGTGCATCAAGCCCAACTTGACTTGCCCGAATCCCTGGCCGCCGAGCTTCGGATCGAGGTGCGCGGCCCACAGGTCTCGGGCCTTGACCTCGTCCCGGAGGGGGGCCATCGCCCGCTCTAGACCTTCCGCGCCCAGCTCGTCGAGAACCGTCTCGAGGGGCCACACGCGCTCCCGTACGAAACCTCGCATCCAGTCGAGCTGACGCTGGAACTGGGGCTCGGTGGAGAAATCCCAAGCCATCGCGCCACAGCGTACCCTTCGACACTGGATGCCTCAGCAGCACCTCGACCGGCTGACGCCTACCGACGCCTCGTTTCTGGCCCAGGAGGGTCCGTCGTCGCACATGCACATCGGAGGAGTGCTGATCTTCGAGGGTCCGCCGCCGAAGTTCCCGGACTTCCTTGACCACGTCCGCGGCCGGCTGCACCTCGTCCCCCGCTACCGGCAGAAGCTGGCGACGCCGCCACTCGAAACGGGGCGCCCGCTGTGGGCCGATGACCCGAACTTCAACCTCGAGTACCACGTCCGCCACTCAGCGCTGCCCTCGCCAGGGAACGAGCATCAGCTGTTCCGGCTGGCCGGGCGGATCGCCTCCCAGCGGCTGGATCGCTCAAAGCCGCTGTGGGAGATGTGGCTCGTGGAGGGCCTCGAGGCCGATCGGTTCGCGCTTGTCTGCAAGACACACCACTCGCTGGTGGACGGCGTCTCGGGCGTCGACCTGGCGACCGTACTACTCGATCTGGAGCAGCATCCCGCACCCCCGAGCCTGGAGCTCGAGCCCTGGCAGCCGCATCGGGACCCCACCTCGGCCGAGCTGGTTCTGGCCGGACTGAAAGGATTCGTGGGCACGGCGCTCGAGCTGCTGGAGCGCACGCTGCGGGCGGCGACTCAGCCAGCGAGGAGCGCCAGCGTCCTGGCGGAAGCGGCGGAGGGCTTGGGGGAGCTCGTTTGGGCCGGGCTCAACCCGGCCCCGGAGACGCCCCTGAACGTGGAGATCGGACCACACCGGCGCTTCCAGGTGGTCCGTCAGGAGCTGGGGGAATACAAGGAGGTCAAGAACGCCCTCGGCGGCACCGTCAACGACGTTGTGCTGGCTGTCGTCTCGGGCGCCCTGGCGCGCTGGCTTCGCTCGCGCAAGTTCCGCACCGAGGGCCTGGAGATGCGCGCGCTGGTCCCGGTATCCGTCCGCACAGAGGATCAGCGCCACACGCTCGGCAACCGGTTGACCGCGATGCGGGGACCGCTGCCCGTCTACATCACCGACCCGGTGGCTAGGCTCCGGTTCATCCGCCAGGCCATGGACGGGCTGAAGGAGTCAAAGCAGGCAGTCGGAGCGGCAACGATCGCGGCCGTCAACAATCTGGCGCCGCCGACGATCCTGGCGCAGGCCTCGCGGATTCAGTTCTCCACCCGCCTGTTCAACCTGATCGTGACGAACATCCCTGGGCCACAGTTTCCGCTGTACGTCCTTGGCCGGCGACTCGAGGACCTGTTCCCGGTCGCGTTTCTGCCTCAGCACCACGGGCTCGCCGTGGCGATCATGTCCTACGACGGGGGCATCGACTACGGCCTGCTCGCGGACTACGACGCGCTCCCGGACATCGACGTGATTGCCGAGGGGATCGAAGAGTCGCTGGCAGAGCTGCTGCGAGCGGCGAGGTCCAAGAGCGCCCAGGCGGCGAAGCCGCGCGGGGCGGACGAGCGGGCGGAGCGGGACGCGCCGGTGACCGAGGACGAGCGGGCGGAGCGGGACGCGCCGGTGACCGAGGACGAGCAGCCGGCACCGATTCTGCCGGCCGCCGGCAGCAGGCCCAAACGCGGGCCCGCCAGCGATATGCGCGCGAAGCGCGCGCGAGCTCGGCGACGGCCATCGGCGGCCTCCAAACCGCCTCGCTGAGCCGACCGCCATCGGCCGCGCCGCTGTTGCCGTCCGCCGTGGCGGCGGATACCGTTCAGTTATGGCGGACGACCTCATTCGGCCGGACGAGATCGCCTACCGGCTTGATCTGACGGCGGCCCAGCTGAAGATCGTCTACACCGCGCTCCGGTCGCTGTCCGACGACCTGGGCCACGAGGAGCATGACATCAAGCGGGTGGTCGCCTCGGTTCTCGACAAGCTGCCGGGCGAGCACGACATCAGAGCGATTGACCTCCGCCGCGAGCTCCGTGGCTCGGGAAATCCGTAGCATCTCTCCCCCAGGCGCACAGTAGGTGCCGGTCACGTAAATGTCGGCTACAACCGTCTCCCCTTCCCGTGTTGGCGAGGGCCCGCACGGCTGGTCCGATGCACGCTCCATAGCCCGTCGGCTGGCGCTGCCGGCGATTCTGCTGGTGGCCGCTGCCAATTTCTTCTGGCAGCTCGGCTCCTCGAGCTACTTCATCGACGAGGCGTTCAGCGTCATGCACTCGCTGCCGGCCATCCACACGTTGCTCGACCGGGTGGCACATACCGAGACGACGCCCTACACATACTTCCTGTTCCTGCACGAGTGGATGATCCGCACCGGCTCGCAGGCGGAGTGGGTAACGCGGCTGCCGTCCGCGATCGCCGGAGTGGGGCTCGTCGGCGCCGTCTATTGGATGGCCCGCGCGTTCGTCGCACGCTGGATCGCCCTCGGTGCCGCGGCTCTTTGCGCGATCAGCCCCCTCATCCAGAGCTACGCGCAAGAGACTCGCGTCTACATCTTCCTGATCCTCGTGCTGGTCATCTCGGTCGGCGCGACCGTGCGCGCCTGCCAGCGGCCGGAGCGGCGGACGGCCCTGCTGACGGTGGGCGCGGTGAGCGCCTTCGTCGCCATGTGGCTCCACTACACCGCCATCTCCGTGCTGTTGCCGTTGGCAGTGTGGGTGGGAACCAGACAGCAGCTCTCCCGGCGCGCGCGGGTGGCGTTCATCGCTGCCTGCGTGCTCGGAGTGGGGACCGTGATGCCGCTGCTGCTCAAGCAGTACTCGATCTTCCCCAACGGCGGCGCCATCAATGGTCAGATCAACTGGAACAACGCGATCTCGGTTATCGGTACGCCGTTTGGTGAGCGCTTGGGCACGCCGATAGATGCGGAGAGCGTGGGCGGGGCTCTGGTCGTCCTGTTCGCGATCGCCGCGCTACTGCTCTGGCGGCGGCGCCCGGTCGCCGAGCGCGGACTGCTGGTGGCGCTGGCTGTGGTGGGCGTTGTCGGCGTGTTCTTCCTAGATCTCACTGGCAAGCACATCATGATCACGCGCTACACGATGGTCACCGCGCCGTTTCTGGCCACGGCCATCGCCGCCGGCTGCGCCCAGCTGCCTCGGGTAGGGGCCGCGACGCTGGCGGCCGGCGCGGTCGCGGTGTCGGCCGCGGGCCTGGTCGACAACCACAGCCGGTCGCAGTTCTATCCCCCGGTGAAGCAAGCGATCGAATACATCGCCCCGCGCCAGCACCCCGGTGACTTCATGCTCGCCCCTGGGATTCCCATTACCGATACCCCGATCTTCTACTACGTCACCCACACGCACCTGCTCAGGCCGAAGCTTCACTTCTTCGGGCTCCATGACCCAGGCCTAGCTGATGCTTTCAGCCGCTACAAGCGGATCTGGATCATCGACAAACCGCCCAAGGACACGCGCGCGGCGGCGCTCGGCTCCGTCAGTCGCCTACTCCGCAGGTATCACTTCCGCGCGGTCAGCGTCCGGGTGTACAGCACCACGCTCGACCTGGGACTGCTGCTGACCGTTCCGGATAAGTCGCGGGCCTAGAACCCCAGCGCGAATTTTGCATCCTCGCTCATCCGCTCTGGCGTCCACGGGGGGGAGAATGTCATCGTGGGCTGGACCTCCTCGACGCCATCGAGCTCTGAGACGAACTCCTCGATCTGCTCGGAGACCTGGGGGCCGATCGGGCACCCAGGGCTGGTGAGCGTGTAGGTCACCTTGACGGTGCCGTCCTCCACTTCCACGTCGTAGATCAGCCCGAGCTCCACGAAGTCGAGCCCCAGCTCGGGGTCGATGACGTCGCGAAGGGCGTCTGTCACTTCATCTACTGAGACCATGGCCCTGAGTGTAGGCCCGGCTAGGCTTGGCCGTCATGACCCTGCGCACGCTGGCGTTCGGCGAGGTCGAGGTCGGAATCTGGGCTTCCGCTTGGGACCTGGGGGACGGCCGTTCGGGCTTCACCGCCGTAGGTGCCGGCGACGGGGCGGCCGTGTTCGACCGGCCGGACCCGATCGAGCTCTCGGATGACGAGGCTGGAAGTTGGTGGCTTGCTTCGGACGACCTCGAGCTGGAGATCCTGCCCGAGGGCGAGGCGGCGACGTTGGCGGACGGGTTCGACCAGCTGGTCCGGGTCCGCGGCCGGCTCCGCGCGGGTGGATCGGATTACGAGGTCGACACTCTCGGTACCCGCGCCTCGCGCGCCGACATCGAACTGAGCCGGTTCGAGTCGATCCGTGGCGTCTCGGCGTGGTTCGGCCCGGACCTCGGGCTGGCGGTGGTGTCAGCCAGGCCGCGTGGCGCCGCCGGGCACGATCATGACCTCATAACCGTTTCGCTGTTCGAACAAGGTCTGCCGGTGACGATTGAGGACCCCCGCTTATCGACCACCTATACAGAGGGGGGAATCCCGGCTCGGGCCAGCGTCGAGGTGTGGCTGGAGCCCGACGAGTCCGAGGCCGCGGCTACGGGGCAGGAGCCGCCCGAACCCCGCCCCCGGCGTTTGGCCGGAGAGTCAATCGGGCCGGTCGCCAGCCATTCAGCGGGGGGCCTCGACGTCCACGCCGCCCTGTTTCGTTGGCACGCGCAAAGTCGTCAGGGTTCCGGGCTCTACGTGCTCGTCCGACCGCGATGATCGAGGCCGTGATCTCAGATTTCGGCGGCGTATTGACCTCGCCCCTGCTTGACTCGTTCGCCGCTTTCCAGGACTCCTCGGGGATCTCGCTCGAGCACCTGGGCCTGGCGATGGCCGCCATCTGGAAGCGCGACGGAGCCAACCCGCTGTACGAGCTCGAGACCGGCCGGATGACCGAGTCCGAGTTCCTGCGGACGCTAGGGGAGGAGCTGACCCGCCAGCTTGGCAGGCGGGTGGAACTACACGGCTTCGGCGAGGCCTACTTCGAGCACTTGCACCCCAACCAGCCCATGATCGAGTACATGCGCGATCTCCGTGGGCGCGGCTACAAGCTCGCGATCTGCACCAACAACGTGCGCGAATGGGAACCGCTGTGGCGGGCCAAGCTACCGGTCGACGAGCTGTTCGAAGTCGTGGTGGATTCCGGCTTCGTCGGCGCGCGCAAGCCGGAGCCGCGGATCTATGAGATCACCCTCGAGCGTCTGGACGTGCCGGCGAGCGAGGCGCTGTTCATCGACGATGTGGAGCTCAACTGCCAAGTCGCGCGCGAGCTGGGAATGGAGGCGATCTGGTTTCGCTCCAGCGAGCAGGCGATAGCCGAAGCCGAGGCTCAGTTGTCGAGTCCGAGCCGATCCCAGCAATAGAGCTCCAGGCATTCGCGTGCGAGCTCGATGCAGCGCTCGTCGGACAGCCAGGGGAGCACAGTTTCCAGCGCTTGCTCCTCGCCGACGCCCGCCTCGAACGCTTCCTCGCCGCGGAACCCGGCAGCGATCTTGAGCGCCTCGCGCCGGTTCTCGCCCAGTGACGGGAACACGTTGACAAGGAACTCCTTGTTCGGGAGCGGATGGCCCACTTCGAGCGAGGCGTGCCAAGCGGCAAGCATGGAGAGATCGTGCTCGTCGAGGTCGGCGACCGCCTTGGCGTAGTGGGACTCGAGCTCCGAGTCGGGAATCTCATCCACCCACGCGTGCACCACCTCCCCGAGGATCTGGCGGCGTGCCTCGCGCCCGACCGAATCAGCAATGACCCTTATGGCGTTCTGCGGTTCGATGAAGCAGAGTGACATAGCGGCTCCCGCTTATGGGTGAGGACGCCGCAGAAGGTAAGAGGTGGCTCGGACGGAGCGGCTAGGGCTCTGTGCGCTTCTATACCGAGAGCGCCGCCCGAGCCGTATCGACGGCCGCAGGATCGGCCTCCGCCGCGGCGCCCAGGCCGAGCGTCGCGCGCTGGTCCGAGGGCCGAGCCCAGTTGAAGAGACCAAGGTCCAGGGCGGCGAGCGGCACCTCGCAGGCGGCCGCCAGCTGCTCGGCGCGGCGCTCGAGCAGCAGCGCGTCGCCGATCCCCAGCGCTCGCTTGGCCGCGATCGTGACCTCGTCGCCGCCGCCGAGCGCGAGTGTGCCGGCCCGCAGCTCGAACACGCCCAGGCACCCCAGGGTGACCAGCAGGTCGAACCTCGCGTCGCGGTGAAGGCCAGGCAGCGCCAGTCGCTCCAGTACCCGCGCGAACCGTCGCTCGGGCGTCCATCCCGGTTCTCCGCCAAACGCCTGCGCCTGCGATCCGGCGCGGGCCGCCCAACCACGGTAGGCGTCGAGCGTCCGCGTGCCGCGGCCCGGATCGTGAGCGGTGCGGGGGCCGGTGGCGACGTCATCGAGCGCCGGTAGGGCACCCGAGGCCCACATGGTCCTGGCCTGGCGGATCGCCCCGAACGGGTCCTCGCCCTCCAGCGGGCATAGGTAGGCGATCAGGAAGGCAAGCCAGGCCCGCTCCTCGACATCGGTCCCAGGGTCCGCGACCTCGGCGTACAGCCCAGGCGGCGCGACGGCGAGGGTTTTGAGCCGGCCGGCCGCGAATGCCAGCTCGATTGACAGGCGTTCCGCGTCGGCCCGGGAACGAAGGCCGGGCGCCAGCGGCGACCGGTAGCCGTCATCGGCGGAGCGCTCGAGTCGGCGGACGCGGACGTCGGCGGCACTCGCTCCGCGCAGCGACCGGCCCGACGCGCGAGCTGATCCGCCGGAGGTGCGCCCGGGACCGGTGGCGCTATTCGAGGGGCTGGCCGGCGCGCCCGAGGAGACGACGGGGCGCATCTCCACGTCCTGCTCACGGGAGCAGATTGGGCAGTTCTGGAGCAGGCGGTTGTGGCGGCAGAAGGTCGGCATCTCCTACACCCCAGTTTTAGCGGCTCCTCATGCGCCACCACCCATTAAGAGCCCGGGGGGCCCAGATCCATCTGGGCCCCCCGGAGAGTCAGGGAAGTGGGGGCGCAGTTCCCTGACCGACAGGGGCGAGTTTCCCCGTCCCAAGCTAATCCTAAACGTTTATGAACCTCGGCCTTCCACTCTGCCCAGAGGAAGCGCCATCCGTCTCGTTATAAGCCTACCACTCGGGCCATCCCGACGCTAGGGGCTGCCGATTTTCAGCGCGCAATCAGCGGGATCGAGGCACGGGATTCAGGAGGCCCGAGTCGCACGACCAAGGGTCCGAGTCGCGCCACCAAGCGGCCCGAGTCGCGCGATTCAGCGGGATCGCGTCCGGGTGCCCGGCCCGCTGAAGAACTCCTCGCCCGGCCGCACCGTTCCCGCGGCTTCGGCCTCGTGGCGCAAGGTCCGATCGGCCTCGCCGCTCCAGGCGCCAAGCGCCAGCATCTCGCGGTCGGCGTCCATCGGGCTGCCGCCCAGATCCTTGTTGGCGATCCGTGCGCACTTGCGGCCCTCTGCGATGGCGGTGACAATCAGCGATTGGCCGATCCGAGCGTCGCCGCACGCGTAGACCCCTTCGGCAGATGTGCGGTAGGTCATCGCCGTTCGGATGTTGCCCCGCCGGTCGAGGTCGAGCCCCAGCTCCGCCACCGGGCCGTCGTGCTCGGGATGCTCGAACCCGATCGCGATCAGCACCAAGTCAGCTTCGAGCACGAACTCGCTGCCGGGGACGGGCGTCAGGTCGCGCGAGGACGTGCCGGTCACCTTCCTGGCGTAGACGTGGCTCACGCGACCGTCCTTTCCCCCGAACCCGGTCACCTCGGTGCTCCACCGCCGCTTGCCACCCTCGTCGAGCGCGTAGGTGGTCGGTGTGCGCTTGGGCGGCAGTGGCCACGGATGCCGCGGATCGAGGCCGCCCTGACCCAGCTCCTGGTAGACGTCGAGGATGCTCGCGCCGAGCGCCCCCTCGCGGTGGGCGTTCGAGAGGCAGTCCATCCCCGTGTCGCCCCCGCCGACGATGATCACCCGCTTGCCGGCAGCGCTGATCTCCTCACCGGGTGGCGTGGGCCGAGATGCGCGACCCTCCTGAGCGGCAACCCACCGGTTCCGCTGATAGAGATAGTCCATCGCAAAGTGGATTCCCTTAAGCTCGCGCCCCGGAGCGTCGATGTCGCGCGAGACGCGTGAGCCGACCGTCAACACCACGGCGTCAAAGCGATCGCGGAGCTCGCTCATAGACACGTCGCGGCCCACATCGGTGTCATAGACGAACTGGATTCCCTCCTGCTCGAGGATCGCCACCCTGCGGTCGATGATCCACTTCTCGAGCTTGGCATCGGGGACTCCGAAGCGCAGGAGGCCACCGGGCCCTTCGTCCCGCTCGTAGACGGTCACCTCGTGGCCGCTCTTGTTGAGCTCGGCGGCGACCGTCAGTCCTGCGGGCCCCGATCCGACCACGGCGACGGTCTTGCCCGTCCGGCGGTCAGGCGGCTCAGGTACCACCCAGTCCTCGGCGAATGCGCGATCGACGATGGCCAGCTCGATTTGCTCGATTGTCACGGGGTCGTCGTTTACCGCCAGCACGCACGCCGACTCGCAGGGCGCGGGACAGATCAGCCCCGTGAACTCGGGGAAGTTGTTGGTGGCGTGCAGCTGCTCGATCGCCTCGCGCCATTTGTTCCGGTAGACGAGATCGTTCCAGTCAGGAATCAGGTTGCCGAGCGGGCAACCCTCGTGGCAGAACGGGATCCCGCAGTCCATGCAGCGGGCCCCTTGACGCCGGAGCTCCTCTTCCTGTGGCAGGCTGAAGTATTGGCGGTAGTCGTGAACGCGCTCATGGGGGTCGCGTTTCTGGAAACCGACCCGGTGGATCTTGAGGAACGCGCCGAGCTCGCCCATCGGGCTGCGCAGGCTAGCAGTGGCCCTCTGGGGTCCGGCAACGCGGATAGGATCCTGAAGCCATGGGACTACGCGTAGCTTTCATGCAGAACCGCATTTCCATATTGGCCGTCTGTGTGGCGGCCTTCGCCGCGGGCATTGCCGGCTGCGGCGGGTCCTCCGACAACGGCGTCGCGGCGAAGTCACCTGACGGAGTCGTCACCGCGGCATCGGACGCGGTCAGCGGGGTGAAGTCGGTGCACGTCGCGGGTTCGCTCGTGAGCGGAGGTTCGCCGATCACACTTGACCTCACTCTGGTCGCCGGCCAGGGGGGAGGCGGCCAGATGGCACAAAACGGGCTGAGCTTCAAGCTCATCGATGTAGGCCAGGTCGTGTACATCAACGGAAGCGACGAGTTCTGGCGCCACATAGGGGGCAGTTCAGCGGTGCAGCTCTTTCACGGGAAATGGCTGAAGGCCCCCGCCAACGGCCAGTTTGCATCCATCGCCTCGCTCACCAATGTGCAGACGCTGTTCAACAAGCTTCTGTCCAACCACGGGACGCTGGCAAAGGGACCGACCTCCACGGTCGCCGGCCAGAAGACGGTGGCGGTCGTCGACACGACCAAGGGGGGCACGCTGTATGTCGCCACCACGGGTCCGCCGTACCCGGTCCAGGTCACGCAAAAGGGTTCGCAGGGTGGTCGCATCGTTTTCGATCGCTATAACCAGTCGGCCTCGCTGACCGCACCGGCGAACGCGATCGACATCTCCAAGCTCCAGTAATCGCAGACACACCCGCCCGAGCGGCTTCCTCCCAGCCGATTGGACGGGGCGGACGGGGCATCGTTCGGCTGGCGAACCGCTGCCTAGCGGAGCGCCACCGAAGGCATCCCCCGGGTTCAGGCCTCTACCGGCTCCGCCTCTCCGGCGGCCCGCTCGGCAAGCACCCGCTTGTAGTCGCGCGGCATCACCTTCACGAAGCGATCTACGGTCCGGTCCCAGGCTGCCAGCACGTTGCGCCCGACCAGCGACCCGGTACGCGCCACGTGCTCGGCGATCAGCGCCTTGACCTCCTGCGCGTCGTCCTCCGTCAGGGGGTCGAGGTCGACTAGCTCCAGGTTGCAGCGGCCCTCGAAGCGGCGATCGACGTCGTACACGTAGGCGATGCCGCCGCTCATCCCGGCCGCAAAGTTGCGCCCCGTGCGCCCCAGCACGACCACCCGGCCGCCGGTCATGTACTCGCAGCCATGGTCGCCGACGCCCTCGACCACGGCGTGCACGCCCGAGTTGCGCACAGCGAATCGCTCGCCGGCGAGGCCGCGGAAGAACGCCTTGCCCGCCGTGGCGCCGTAGAGCACTGTGTTGCCCACGAGCATGTTCTCCTCGGCCCGGAAGCGGGCCCGCTCAGGCGGCCTGACCGAGACGGTCCCGCCCGAGAGCCCCTTGCCGGTGTAGTCATTGGTCTCGCCCCGCAGCGAGAAAGTCACTCCTGGGGCCAACCAGGCGGCGAAGCTCTGACCGGCCGAGCCGGCGAACGCGATCTCGATCGTCCCCTCGGGCAGGCCGTGCGGCCCCCAGCGCCGCGCGATCTCCCCGCTCAAGATCCCCCCCACGGTGCGGTTCACGTTTCTCACAAGCACCGGACCGAGCTTCACCGGCTCGCGTCGCTCAAGCGCCGGCTCACACCTTTTCAAAAGCTCCCAGTCGAGTGCGCCATCCAGCACCGGAAGCTGCGGCCGCGTCCGCCGTCGGGGGACGTCGGGAGGGAGCTCGGGCGCGCCCAGGACCATGCTCAGATCGACGTGCCGCGCCTTCCAGTGCTCGATCGCCTCGTCCATCTCGAGCAGGTCACTGCGGCCGATCATGTCCTCGAAGCGGCGGATGCCGAGCGAGGCCATCAGCTCCCTCACTTCCTCGGCGACCAGCATGAGGTAGTTGACGACCTGCTCAGGTGTTCCGCGGAACCGTCTTCGTAGCTCCGGATCCTGAGAGGCGATCCCGACGGGGCACGTGTTCAGGTGGCAGACGCGCATCATGATGCAGCCCATCGCGATCAGGGGCGCGGTGGAGAACCCGAACTCGTCCGCGCCCAGCAGCGCGGCGACGACTACGTCGCGACCGGTTCGCATACCGCCGTCGACCTCGACCGTGATCCGCGAGCGCAGGTCGTTGAGGAGCAGCGTCTGCTGTGTCTCGGCCAGACCGATCTCCCAGGGCACGCCGGCGCCCTGGACCGACGACTGGGGCGAGGCACCGGTGCCTCCGTCGTGGCCGGCGATCGTCACGTGGTCCGCGTTGGCCTTGGCCACCCCGGCGGCAACCGTTCCCACCCCCACTTCCGCCACCAGCTTGACCGACACCGACCCGGTCGGATTGGCGCAGCGCAGGTCGTAGATCAGCTGCTTGAGGTCCTCGATCGAGTAGATGTCGTGGTGAGGCGGCGGGCTGATCAGGCCCACCCCCGGGGTCGAGCTGCGGATCTTCGCGATGTAGTCGTCGACCTTGTGGCCCGGCAGCTGGCCGCCCTCGCCCGGCTTGGCGCCCTGGGCCATCTTGATCTGCAGCTGGTCGGCGTTGACCAGATAGTGGATGTTGACCCCGAACCGGCCCGATGCGATCTGCTTGATGGCCGAGCGCCGCAAGTCTCCATTGGCATCGGGGGCGTAGCGCGAGGGATCCTCGCCTCCCTCGCCGGTGTTGGACCGCGCGCCGAGCCGGTTCATGGCGATCGCCAGCGTCTCGTGGGCCTCGCGTCCGAGCGCGCCGAGGCTCATCGCGCCGGTGGTGAAGCGCTTGACGATCTCGGTGGCTGGCTGGACCTCCTCCAGCGGCACCGGCTCCACGGCCTTGCGGAGCTTCATCAACCCCCGCAGCAGAGACTTCCGCACGGAATCTTCGTTTGCCTGACGGGCGTATTCGGCATATGTCTGACGGGGATCGCCGTTGACGCCCTGCACGGCGTGCTGGAGCGTCGCCACCGTGTCCGGGTTCCAGACGTGAACCTCGCCGTCGCGCCGCCATTGCAGAACGCCGCCGACCGGCAGGACGTCGCGGTCGGTCCGTGGGTAGGCGCGGAAGTGGCGCTCCATGGCCTCGGTTGAGAGCTGCTCCAGACCCACGCCCCCGATCCGAGACGCGGTTCCCGTGAAGTACTTGTCGATCAGCCGGCTTTCGAGCCCCACGGCCTCGAAGATCTGGGCCCCGCAGTAGGACTTGATGGTCGAGATGCCCATCTTGGAGATCGTCTTGAGAAGGCCCTTGCCGATCGCCTTGACGATGTTGGCCTCGGCCTCCGCTGTCGTCAGGTCGACCGGCAGCAGCGAGCGCTCGGCCAGCTCGTCGAGCGACTCGAACATGAGATAGGGGTTAATCGCCGCCGCGCCGTAGCCGATCAGGGTCGCCATGTGGTGGATGTCCCGCGGCTCCCCGGATTCGATCACCAGTCCAGTGCGCAACCGCGTCCCCCGCCGCACAAGGTGGTGGTGAACGGCGCCGACTGCCAGCAGCGACGGAATGGCCACTCGCTCCGGCCCCAGGTTGCGGTCGGAGAGGATCAGGATGTTTGCGCCGTTGTCGACGTAGCGGGCCGCCTCGACACACACCGCGTCGAGACGAGCCTCCATCCCGTCCGGCCCCTCCTCGATCGGCCAGGTGAGATCGATCGTGGCCGCGTCGAACACCTCGTGCGAGACCTGGCGGAGCTTCTCGAGCTCGTGGTTTCGCAGGATCGGCTGGTCCATCACCAGGTTGTGCGCCTGCTCCGGCGTCTCGGTCAGCAGGTTGACCTCCGCGCCGACGCCCGCCTGCAGGCTCATCACCACGTTCTCCCGAATCGGATCGATGGGCGGGTTGGTCACCTGCGCGAACAGCTGCTTGAAATAGGAGAAGAGCGGCGGCTGGCGCTCGGACATGACCGCCAACGCGGCGTCGTTGCCCATCGAGGCCACGGGCTCCTCGCCCTTGGTCGCCATGGGGACGATGACCAGCCGCAGGTCCTCCTGTGAGTACCCGAACGCGAGCTGCTTGGAGCGCAGCGGCTCTATCCGCGGGGTACGCGGATCGCGCTCGGGAAGGTCGTCGATGTGCACGACCGATTGCTCGTACCACTCGCCATAGGGCTTGCGCCGCGCGATCCCGCGCTTGACCTCCTCGTCCTCGACGATCCGCCCGTCCTCGAGGTCGAGCAGGAAGACCTTGCCAGGCGCCAGCCGTCCTTTGCGCTGGACGTGCTCGGGGGCGACAGTCATGACGCCAGTCTCGGAGGCCAGCACCACGTAGCCGTCGGTGTCCTGCACCCAGCGGCCGGGGCGCAGGCCGTTACGGTCGAGGACCGCGCCTGCCCAGCGACCATCGGTGAACACCACCGCCGCCGGGCCGTCCCATGGCTCGATCAGGCAGGAGTGGAAGTCGTAGAAGCCCTTTACGTCCGGGTCGAGGTCTTTCCGGGTTCGGTAGGCCTCGGGGACCATCATCATCACCGCGTGCGCGATCGAGCGGCCCGACAGCACCAGCAGCTCGAGCACGTTGTCGAAGATCGCCGAGTCGGAGCCTCCCTCCTGCGCCACCGGTATGACCTTCTCCAGGTCTTCGCCGAACAGCTCTGAGGTCAGCTGAGACTCACGAGCGCGCATCCAGTTGATGTTTCCTCTGAGCGTGTTGACCTCGCCGTTGTGGGCGATCATGCGGTAGGGATGGGCGAGCGCCCAGCTGGGGAACGTGTTGGTCGAGAAGCGCGAGTGCACGAGCGCCAGGCGCGTCGCGACGCGCGGGTCGCGTAGGTCGGTGAAGTAACGGGGCAGCTGGGGGGCGGTCAGCATCCCCTTGTAGACCATCGTCCGCGAGCTGAAGCTCGGGAGAGCCAGCTCCGACCCCACTTCGCGCTCAATCAGCCGCCTGATCACGTACAGCTTGCGTTCGAAGGCGGCTTGGTCGGGGAGCTCGTCCGAGGCCTCGATCAGCACCTGCCGGATGACGGGGGCCGACAGCCGCGCGGTCTCGCCCACGTAGCGATCATCCACCGGTACGTCTCGCCAGAAGATCGGGCGCTGGCCTTCGCCAGCGATCAGCTCTTCGATCAGCTGCTCGAGCAGAACCCGCCGGTCGGGGTCAGTCGGCAGGTAGCAGACGCCGACGCCGTAGCGGCCCGGCGGCGGGAGCTCGACCCCGGCAACCGCTGCCCGCAGGAACGCGTCAGGGATCTGCAGCAGGATCCCGGCGCCGTCGCCCGTGTTGGGATCAGCTCCCTCTGCGCCCCGATGCTCGAGGTTCTCGAGCGCGTCGAGCGCCTTCTCGACTACTGCGTGGCTAGCTTCGCCCCACAGTTTTGCCACCAGCGCGATCCCGCACGAGTCGTGCTCGTGAGCCGGGCTGTAGAGGCCAGTGGCCGCTGGTGCGGCGGAGCGAGACATCCTTGACTTGGTGTTCGGAAAAGGTCGAAACGGTGCACGACGAAAGTGGATGTAAGGGTACCAGCCCCCTCGGGCGCACAGGCGAGGGAAACCGCCGTCTCGCGTGGCATTTGCACGTTCCGCGACGTGCGCCCGAGGGGGATGGCACCCTTTGTTTAAGCCTTGGCTTTTGTGCGCTTGCGGGCGGGAGCTTTGCGGCCCTTTGACGCCGGTGCTTTCTTTGCCGGCGCGGGCTTGGCGTCTTCGTCGTGGACGGCCGCCAGGCTGGCCTCCAGCGCTGCCATCAGGTCCGGGGCGGCAGCGGGCTCCTCGGCCTCCGGCTCGACGGCGATCTCCTCGCCGGCGGCCTTTCGCTCGATCAGCTGTATCACTCGCTCGCGGTAGTCGTCGCGGTACTTGGAGGGATCGAATTCGCGCGACAGCGAGTTGATCAGCTGCTCGGCCATCTGCAACTCGCGGTCGGAGGCCGGGGCATCCTCGACGGCGTCGAGCTCGTCGAGACGATCCGGCGCCAGCACCTCGTCGCCGAACAGCATCGTGGACAGCGTCAGGACCTCGCCGGTTGGACGCAGCGCGCACAGCTGCTGCTTTGAGCGCAGCACCACGCGCCCGACACCCACCTTGCCCGACTCCCGCATCGCGTCCAGCAGCAGTCGATAGGCCTTCGCGCCCCCCGCCGTGGGAGCGAGGTAGTAGGAGTGGTCGTAGTAGATGGGATCGATCTCGTCGAGGTCGACGAAGTCCTCGATGTCGACCGTCTTCGTCGCTTTCGGGTCGAGGGCGTCGAGCTCCTCGGGATCGATCAGCACGTAGCGGTCGGGGCTGATCTCGTAGCCCTTGACGATCTCCTCGTATGGGACCTCTTCGTCCGTCGAGGGATCAACCCGCTTTTGGCGGATCCGGGCACCGGTCTTCGCCGATACCTGGTGAAAGCGCACCGTCTTTGGAGAGGTGGCGCTGTAGAGCTTTACGGGGACGTTGACCAGCCCGAAGCTGATCGCGCCTGACCATATTGCACGTGCCATACAAGCTTTGTATATCGCAGTCGCTCGTTCAGCAAGCGCCGGGCGCGGTCTTGCTCCTCAGCGGTTGACGCCCGACATGTCCGCGTAGCGGGCTCCTGCGGCAGCCCCGGCCGGCGCCGCCTCGTCAATCCGCCGCAGATCCTCGTCGCTCAACTTGATCTGCGCCGCCTCGACGTTCTCCTCGAGATACGCCCGCCGCTTGGTACCGGGGATCGGCACGATGTCCTCGCCTTGGTGAAGGACCCATGCCAGCGCCAGCTGCCCGGGGGTGCAGTCGTGTTCGGCCGCGATCTCCTTGACCCGATCGACCAGCTCCAGGTTGCGCTTGAAGTTCTCCCCCTGGAAACGGGGGTTGTTTCGGCGAAAGTCGTCCTCGGGGAAATCGTCCGGGCTCTTGAAGCGCCCGGTCAAAAAGCCACGTCCAAGCGGGCTGTAAGCAACCAGCCCGATCCCAAGCTCCCGGAGCGTGGGGATTACCTCGTTCTCGGGATCCCGCGTCCACAGCGAGTACTCGCTCTGGAGGGCGGCGATGGGGTGTACGGCCTGGGCACGCCTAATGGTCTCAGGCGAGGCCTCCGACAGCCCGAGTTGGCGCACCTTGCCGGCATCGATCAGCGACGCCATCGCCCCCACCGTCTCCTCGATCGGCACGTCGGGGTCTACGCGGTGCTGGTAGTAGAGATCGATGTGCTCGACCTCCAGGCGCCGCAGCGACGCGTCGCAGGCCTTGACCACGTACTCCGGGCGGCCGCTGATCCCGAGACGCTCTTGGCTGTCTGGGTCGCGCACAACGCCGAACTTCGTGGCCAGGACGACCTGGTCGCGCCGGTCGGCGATCGCTCTGCCGACGAGCCGCTCGTTGGCGCCCGCGCCATACATGTCGGCGGTGTCGAGCAGCGTGACCCCCAGCTCGAGGGCACGATGAATCGTCGCGATCGATTCGGCCTCGTCGGCGCTTCCGTAGAACTCGGACATGCCCATGCAGCCAAGTCCCTGTGCCGAGACCACGAGGCCATCGCTTCCTAATGTGCGTGTCTGCATGTTGTTCATTGTGCGGCAGGCGGGGACTGCTTACCAGAGGGCAGTGGATCCCAGTACCCAGCCCACCAGGCATCTCACGCCGAGCGACGGCGGCGCGTTTACTCCCCAAGTGATCGTTCTGAACGAAAAAGCTCCCAAAGCCGCCAGCGGCGAACGCGCTTGGGGAGATACGCATCATCGAGATATAAACGCGCCCAATCATCGCCGGCCGCAGCGGCCTTGGGGGCTTTTGCATCCCTCGGGAGGTAGGCATCCGCGCCCCTACCGCTGACATGGCCCTCCCCCCCTTTCAGGCGTTGCTCGATGCCCACGGCGGTGACGTCCATCGGTTCCTGGTCGCGACGGTCGGCCGCTCGGACGCCGACGACTGCTACCAGGACACTTGGCTCGCCGCCCTGCGGGCCTATCCCCGGCTGCGCGACGACCGCAACCTCCGCGGCTGGATCTTCACCGTCGCGCACCGCAAGGCCATTGATCACGTTCGTGCGCGAAAGCGCCATCCGATCCCCGTGGAAGAGGTTCCAGAGCGCCCGCGACCGACCGCCGACGATGGCAGGCCCGAGCTGTGGGCATTGGTCCGAAGGCTGCCGCCCAAGCAACGCAGTGCCATTGCCCTGCGGTTCCTCGTCGACGCCTCCCATGCCCAGATCGCGGAAGTGATGGGCACCAGCGAGGAGGCGGCGCGGCGAAACGTCCACGAAGGACTCAAGCGACTGAGAATGGAGTACCGAGATGGCCCAGACTGACCCACTCGAGCAGGCGCTGAGGCGCGCTGCCGACACGCTGCCCACGGATCCCCCTCCGCAACTGGAGCTGCCGGCCTCAGCGGCCGGGCTTCTCGACGTCGCTTACGCGACCCTCGATTCCCCCGTGGGGAGGATTCTGCTGGCCTGCACCGCCCGTGGCGTTGTGCGGATCGCGTACGTCGACGCAACCGACGAGGACGCGGTGCTTGCGGAGCTGGCGGCTCGGATCTCCCCGCGCGTCCTGGCCGCGCCGCGAAAGCTCGACAACCCGCGCCGCGAGCTGGAGGAGTATTTCGCCGGCCGCCGCCGGCGGTTCGACTTCGGCCTCGACTGGCGCCTGACGCAGGGGTTCGGTCGCCGCGTGCTCAAGGCCACCGCCCGGATTCCCTACGGTGACGTCTCCACCTATAAGGGGGTCGCGACCGCGGCAGGGAGCCCGCGCGGATCCCGCGCGGCGGGCAACGCCCTCGGCTCCAATCCGCTGCCGATCATCGTCCCCTGCCACCGCGTGCTGCACTCCGACGGAGGCCTCGGCGGGTACACGGGCGGCGTCGAGCGCAAGCGGCTCCTGCTCGGGGTCGAAGGGGCAGTTACGACGGGTGAGTGATCAACGTCACGCAACCCGCGGCCCGTACCTGTATCAGTACACGTCAGGATGAGGCGAGGAGCCGGGAGATGAAGCTGCGCACGCGACCGAGCCGGCGCCAGCTCCCGCCAGGCCCCCGCATCCCGGGCGCATTCAACTGGTCGCGACCTGGAAGCGGCCGGCGGCCTCGCTCGAGCGGCTGCGCCAGCAGCTACGGCAAGCGGATAACGGTCCAGCTTCCCTTCCAGCCGCCGTTCGTGATGCTCTCGGATCCCGAGGAGATAAAGGAGCTGTTCACCGCCCCGCCGGAAGTCCTTCACCCGGGAGAGGGTGCGCGGGTGCTTGAGCCGACCGTGGGGAGCAACTCGGTGATCCTGCTCGACGAGGACGCCCATCTTGAGCAGCGCAAGCTGCTGCTGCCCGCGTTCCATGGCGAGAAGATGGCCCGCCTGACGGGCCTGATGCAGGAGCTCACCGAACGGGAGCTCGATGGTTGGCCCACCGGTGAGAAGCTCGTGCTGCACCCGCGACTTCAGCGACTGACGCTCGAGATCATCCTTCAGGGCGGTGTTCGGGCTCGAGCAGGGCCGGCAGCTCGACGATCTGCGCGACCTGTTGACCCGGCATCCTCCAATTCAGCGAAAACCCGCTGTCGGTGCTCCCGCATTGCAGCAGAAACTGGCGGCTGGTTCGGCCCCCTGAAGCGCTTCCAGGACTTGAGCGCCCGGGCCGACGAGCAGATCTTCGACCTGATCGAGGAACGTCGCGCCGCCCGCTCTGAGCGCGACGACGTCCTCGGGATGCTGCTCGAGGCGCGCCACGAGGATGGCAGCCCCATGTCCCCACAGGAGCTCCGCGACGAGCTGATGACCGCGCTGGTCGCCGGCCACGAGACAACCGCCTCGCAGCTGGCGTGGGCATTCGAGCGGCTTTCGCGTGAGCCGTCCGTCGCCCAGCGGCTTGCGCGAGGACGACGGTGACGAGTATCTGACGGCCACGATCTACGAGATCCTGCGCCTGCGTCCGGTGCTACCCAACGCCGAGCCACGGCTCAGCAAACGCCCGGTGAGGATCGGGGGGTTCGAGTACCCGCCCGGCGTGCTGTTGCTGGCGAGCGCGATTCCTGGTCCAGCATGACCCCGGACATCTACCCGGAGCCCTACGCCTTCCGGCCCGAGCGGTTCCTCGACTCCTCACCCGGGACCTACACCTGGATCCCGTTCGGCGGCGGTCGGCGCCGCTGCCTCGGCGCGAGCTTCGCGCTTCAGGAGATGAAGATCGTGATTCGCGCCGCGATGAGGCGCTTCGCGCTGAAGCCAGCCGGCGACCGGCCCGAGCAGACCGGACGGCGCAGCATCACGTTCAGCCCGGCCGGACGGCGCGAGCGTGATCCTCCAAGAGCGCTCGCAGGCGCGTGCCCTCGGACGATCGGGAGCTCGCGGGCGTCGCCTAGCAGCGGCCCGCAGGGCCTGCGTAAACCCCTGCAATAGTTGCCTAGATACCCCTCGGGGGGGTATCACTTGACACATGGACGTGCTCCGCCCTGTGCGGGTGTTCGATCGGGTGCAGCAGCGCCACCGCTTCCTTGCGATCCCGATGGCCGTCATCAAGAAGTTCTCCGACGACGGCGCGGGCGGGCTGGCCGCGCAGATGTCCTACTACGGGTTCTTCTCGATCTTCCCGCTGCTGCTGGTGTTCGTCACCGTGCTCGGATATGTCTTCCAAGGCGACGCGAGCCTCCAGCACTCGATCAAGTCATCCGTCCTGGGACGGTTTCCGATCATCGGGCCCACGCTCCAGAACAGCCAACTGAGCGGGCACTTGACGGGACTGGTGATCGGGGCCGCCGTCTCCCTGTGGGCAGGGCTGGGAGTGACGAACGCGGCCCAGAACGCGTTTGACCGCGTCTGGGCCATTCCGCACAAGGAGCGAGCGGACTTCTTTATGCGGCGCATCCGAGGGCTGACGTTGGTTGCACTTTTGGGGCTCCTGTTCGTGGTCTCCTCCGCCGCCTCGGGACTCGTAACGGGTGGCCTCGGGGGACCGGCGCTGAAGGTCGCTGGCATCGCGCTCTCGCTGCTGATCAACCTCGTGCTGTTCGGGACGTCGTTCCGAGTACTGACGGCACGGTCGGTCCCGGCCCGTTGCCTGTGGATCGGTGTCGTCCTAGGTGGCGTGCTGTGGGAGATTCTCCAGGTGGCAGGCGGGCTCTACGTCAGCCATGTGATTCGCCGCGCGAGCAACACCTACGGCACATTCGCCACGGTGATCGGGCTGTTGGCCTGGCTCCACCTTGGAGCCCAGGCCACCGTCTACGCCGCCGAGACGAACGTCGTGCTGGCGCGCAAGCTCTGGCCCCGGTCCCTGGTCGGCCCTCCAGCTGCCCCGGCCGATGAGGAGACGCTGGCGGCGCTAGCAAAGGTCGAGGAGCGCTCCGACCAAGAGCAGATCGAGGTCGAGTTCACTCCAGCTGGAACAGACGGCCCTGACCCTCAGGCGGCGGATGATCCGCCTCGTCCTCGGGCGAGCGACGATCAGCCTGAGGCTCCGGCGCCGGGCGATCGGGATCCGGGCGCTCGCGCCTAGTCATCTCGAGCGGCCAGCTGCACAGGCCGCCCTCCGCCGGGCACCCGCTGCACACCGGTGCGCACGGCTCGTCGGTGACGGTGAAATCGCCCCTCAGCGCCCCCGCCGCCAACCCCAGCAGCTCGTCGCTCCAGCGCCTCGATCTCTTCGTGCCCATACGTCGCGGACACCGGCTCCTCCGGGCGCTCGAGGAACACGTGCACCACCTCGACTACCGCCGCTCCCGCCCGAAGCCCCGCGAGCCCATAGACCAGTCGCTGGATCCGGTAATCGCGGTCGACGACCGCCGCCGGCTCTGCCCCTTCGAGCCGGTCGCTCTTGTAGTCGACGATCAGCGTCCGCTCGCCGGGCTCGCTCGCGAGGACGTCGAGCACCCCGGTGATCAGCGCGTCTCCGAGCAGGAACGAGAATCCCTCTTCCCGACGCAGCTCACGGGCCGCCGCCAGTCGCTTGAACAGCGAGCTGCCGATGAACCCTTCGACCAGGTCCCCCACGTCGGCCGGCGCCCCCTCCGGACGCCGGGGCCGCCGGAAGTCGAGCGACTCGAGCAGCTCGTGCACGAGGATGCCGCGCTCGGCGGCGCTGACGGCGGAGTCCGAATCCGCCGCGTGCACCGCCGCGCCAGAGGTGGCAGGGATCCCCAGGACGCGCTCCACGTAGAAGCGGTAGCCGCAGCGCCCGTACCCTGCCAGCGCCGAATAGCTGAGGGTTCTCGGAAGCGGCGGCTCTACGACCCGACTTGGCGGCTGCAGTCGAGCCCCACCCTGCGGCTGCCGCGTGCCGCTGACCTCATCGGGCTCGGCCGGCGGCCCCACGACTCGACGCTCCACGCCCTCGTCGGGAAGCGCGTCCGCCAGCCACTCGATCGGTCCTGCTGAGGGCATCGGGCCGCTGAGGATCAGTCGCTCCCGGGCGCGCGTCATCGCCACGTAGAAGATCCGCCTCTCCTCCGCCTCCTCGGCCAGTCGCTGCCTATCGCCGAGGCGTTGATAGTCGAGCGCCGGAACCGCCTTTCCCGTTCCCGGCCGTGCCAGCCGCAGGCCCAGCTCTCCTCCGGGGCCGACCCGGATCAGCTCGTGGCGCCGGAAGGGCTCCCGTCCCAGGTCGGCTACGACCACGACCTCGAACTCGAGCCCCTTCGCTCGGTGGATCGTCATCAGCCGCACGGCGTCCAGTGCCTCACCCTCGACCGGTGCCTCGCTCTCCTTTGCGTCGAACCGGCCGCCGGTGGCGCGCACGCTCACGAGGTTCAGGAAGCCCCGCAGGTCGCGGCCCGAGCGCTCGTCGTATGCGCGTGCGAGCCGCATCAGCTTTCGCACGTTGGCGAATCGGCGCTCACCACCAGGCAGGGCCAACATCTGCAGGTCGTAGCCGGTCAACAGCAGGGCCCGCTCGATCAGCTCCTCTATGGCCACCCGTCCGAGCAGCCGCCGCTCGCTGTCGAACCATTCCCTGAAGTCCCCCAGACGCCTCGTGTCCTCGGGGGCCAGACCTTCCGGATCGTCGCTCTGATCCTCCCGTCGCGCCGCCGCCACCAGCACCAGGGCGTCCATCGTCAGCCCCACCAATGGCGAGGCGAGCAAGTGGTACAGAGCATGCTCGTCACGGGGATTCGCCAACGCCCGCAGGTAGGCGACCATGTCCATCACTTGGGGCGATGACCAGTAGCCGCGGCCTCCGATCAGATACGTGGGGATGCCGCGCTCCTCCAGGGCGCGCTCGTAGGTGCGAAGGTCGGTGGCGGCGCGAGTGAGGATCACGATCTCGCGAGGCAACGCGCCTGCCGCGATCAGCTCCTCGATCCGCCCGGCTACGTTCCGCGCCTCGGCCGCGCGCCAGCCCGAGTCCTCCTTCTCCACCACCAGCAACTCGACCAGTGGCGCCTCGGCCGGCGGCTCGTCGCGTCCCGGTCGAAGCTGCACGCCACCCGAACGTGGCGTTGATCACCTCGAGGATCTCCGGCCGCGAGCGAAAGTTGGTCTCGAGCGTCGTCCGCAGCCCGCGCTGATCGAGCTGTTCTCCCAATTGCTCGAACAGCTCCACGTCCGCGTGGCGGAAGCCGTAGATCGATTGCTGGGCGTCGCCCACCGCGAACCTGTTCTGGTGCGCGATCGCCGAGATCAGCTCGAGCTGCACCGGGTTTGTGTCCTGGAGCTCGTCGACCATGATCCGCGCGAACCGCTGCGAGTAGTGCGCGCGGAGCTGAGCGTCGCGGAGCAGCAGGTTGCGCGCCATCAGCTCGAGGTCTGCGAAGTCAAGCCCGGAAGCGGCCCGCTTTCGCTCCGCGTAGCGAGCGCCGAAGTCGCGCAGCAGACGATCGAGCTGCGGGTGGACCCGCGCGGCCCACGCGTATTCCGACACCGAGCGGAACCGGTCCAGCGCCTCGCAGTACGCGACGCATGCGGGAGTCGTGAGGGAGGCGCCGTTGCCCCCCGGGAGCCGCAGGCACTCGAGGTCGCCCGGCCAGGGATCGGATTGCTCCACGATCTTCGGGACACGCCCCAACCTGCCAAGCGCTTCCTGCACTGTGGCGCTCTGCTCGGGCAGCGCGCCGAGCTCGGCCGAAAGCGCGGCGGCCGCCTGGCGTAGGGCGCTGCCAGCCTCTCCGGCGTCCTCCACCGCTCGCAGCGCCGGCAGCGCCGGGTGGGTCTCCCCACGCGAGCGGAGCTGTCCGTAGACGGAGAGGATCGCGCCCCGCAGCGCCTGCGCGCCGTAGGAGGCGATCAGGTCGCTGTCGGCGACGGCGATGGCGTCGTCGAACGCCAGGTCGGCCAGCCGCCCGGCCTCCAGCTCGTCGAGCACAACGAACTTCGGGTCGATCCCGGCCGCCAGGGCGTGGGCCCGCAGGACTCGGGCGCAGAACCCGTGAATGGTGGAGATGAACGCCCGTTCGGTCGCCCGCGCCTGTTCGACCGCCCCGAGCTCTCGCAGCCGTGTTCTGACCCGGTCGCGCAGCTCGGCGGCCGCCTTCTCCGTGAAGGTGATGGCGAGGATCGCGTCGACCTCCAGACCGTCCTCGAGCACCGATCGTACGAACCGCTCGACGAGCACCGAAGTCTTGCCGCTGCCCGCGCCCGCGTCGAGCAGCAGTTCGCCCTCGCGACGCTCGATGGCGTTCAGCTGCTCGGCGGTCCAGCGTTCACTCACCACGACAGCTCCCACTACGTAGACCGGCAGATCCCCGGGTACGAGCACCCGTCGCGCGAGCACGTTTCGGGGCACGGGGTGAGCTCGCCCGAGCGCAGCCGCCCGGCGAGGGCGACAGCCCGGGAGCGGGCGTCGTCGAGCGCCTCGTCGAGCTCGTCCTGAGAACGACCATCGGTACCTACCACGCCCGAGCCCACGAGCGCGCCGTTCAGGAACACTCCCCTCGCCCGCAGGTCGTCACCGCCGAGCGGCTGATAGAAGCCGGCCACCGGCTCGAGTGCCAGCAGCTCGCGCACGGCGATCATGTACAGGGCGACCTGGAGCTGGCGGTCGGCGCTCCACCGCGCCCCCGAATACTCGGCGCGTGGTCCCCCGCTCTTGTAGTCGCGCACGATTGCGCCGCCCTGGCCGTCGATGTCGAGGCGGTCGATCATTCCCCGCAGCCGCACGCCCTCGTCTAGCTCCAGCGCGGGGCGGGATTCCTCCTCCTCGAACCCGAATCGCAGCTCGAGCGCCTCCGGATTCCAGCCACAGCCAGTGGACGCCTCGTGGACGAGGTAGCGGCGCATGTCGGCTGCCACCGACCGCAGCGCCGCGGTCCTGACGGACGCCGGGCGGCCGGGGGCAAGCGGCGACTCCTCTGCTTGAAGCAGCTCGCCGAGTATCCGTTCCGCTTCCTGTAGCGACTGAGGCGTGACCGCGTGCCCCAGCCGGCTCAGCAGTCGCTCCAGCAGATCATGGATGAACGAGCCGCGAATCATCGGCTCCGGCTCGGGACCGAGAAGCGCCGGCTGAAGCTCGCGCTCGACCAGCCATTTGACCGGACAGTCGGCATACGTCTCGAGGGCTCCGGCCGACAGGATCTCGCTGTGCCGGATGCGGCTGAGCGCCGTCTCAGAGAGCTGCTGGGGCGGCCCCGGCTCGAGCGACCTCGGGGCGACGGCGGCCGCCTGCGCGCGGGCGCGCTCGCGCTCCGTCGGCGCCTCGGAGGGATCGAAGACGACGTCGGCCAGCAGCCGCCGGCGGCGGCGTGCGAACCATTCCGGCGCCAGCAGCTCCACGACGTCGGCGATGAACGGGGAGGCGAGCTCGATGTTCCCCTCCTCGTCGGAGCTGCGCCAGCTGAGCACCAGACGCTCGGTCGCGCGCGACACGCAGGAGTAGAACAGGTAGCGCTCGCGGGGCAGAGCATCTTCCCGCGGGCGCAGACGAAGACCGGATGCGACGTTCAGCTCGCGCCGGCGCTCGTCGGACAGAAACGGCTCGGGTGCGCCGGGCGCGGGAAAGCTCCCCTCCTGAAGCCCACAGACGAACACCGCCCGGAAGCGGCGCGCTCGGATCTGCAACGGCTCAGCCACCAGTACCCGCCCGGCGCCGCCGCGCCCACCGGCACGCACGCTCAGCTCCTCGAGCAGCTGCACCAGTTCTGACCCCGACAGCGGCTCTCCGAGCTCCTCGAGCTCCGCCAGCGCTCGCACCAGTGCCGCCAGCGCGCTCGCGTCGAGCTGCTCGTCGCGATCGAGCAACGCCGCTTCGCGCCGATGTGGAAGCCCCAACAGCCGCCGGGCTTGGCGCTCGATCTCCCGCGCCGGAGCGCGGGCGGCGCGCAGTGCATCGAGCTCGCCCAACCGCAAATCTGACTGCTCCCGGGCCTGGGCTGCCGTCCGGAGCCCCTTGCGCATCACGGTGGCCTCGAGTCGGTCGGCCAACTCGGGCTGCCGAAGGACCCCGGGCGTGCGCAGGTAGCAGAGCAGCTCGGCAGCGCTGGCCTCGTCCTCTCCCAGAAGCGAGCAGCGCGCCATCGCCAGCAGGCCCCGGCCGAGAGCGGTGTGCGCGAACGGGATCTGGCGCTCGATCGAAACCGGGATCCCGAACTCGTCGAACACGCGCGCGATGAGCGCAGCGGAACCGTCGAGTGAGCGGTAGACCACGGCGATCTCCTCTGCCCGGACGCCCGTCCTCAGCAGCTCGAGCACCTCCGCCGCAACCAACTCGACCTCGGCGCGCTCGCCACCCGCCTCGAGCAGGCGCACCGCCCCATCCGGGTCAACGCGCTCTTTGGACTCCTCAAAAACCTCACGCTCCAAAAAGTGGAGCGACGCATGGGCATAGTGGATGTCAACGGCGGGCAGCTCGAGCACCCGCTCGGCCAGCGCCCGGAGCTCCTCCACCACCTCGGCCCGCGCGGCAAGCGCCGCCCGGCCCGGCTCGTAGGTCAGCGATACGGTCACCTCGGCACGCGAGATGCGGGCAAGCGTCTCGATCGCGTCTCTCTCCAGCGGTGTCAGGTCATCGAAGCCGTAGAAGAACACCGGGGTGGCACCCCACCGGCCCGGCGCGGAACGCAGCTCATCGAGGGCCCGCCAGGCGTAAAGCTCGGCGTCCACGCGTCCGAGGCGCTCGAGCTGCCGGGTGTAGTTGCGGTAGATGGACGCGATCTCCCGCCCGTAGCGCGCTCGCCATTCCTCCCCGTCGGCCCATGCGTCCAGCGCCTGGGTGAATCGTCCCGTCGAGATCAGCGAGCGCTCGAGCTCGGCGATCAGCTCCAGCGCGGCGGCGGCGAACCCCGGAGCGGACGCCGACTCGGCCAGCATGACCAGCTCGGTTCGCTCCAGCGCCCGCCGCAACAGTCGCTGGCGCTGCAGCTCGCTGACGCAGGGTTGCTGGTAGCCGACGCGGCTGGCGATCTCCCGAGCCAGGCCCGCGAACGTGACAACCGACCCGCCGAGCACGGCTCCCTGGGCCGCCAGCTCGCGGGAGTAGACGTCCGCGTCTCGCGCGGTGGGCACCACCAGCAGCGCGCCCCGGCGACGGGCGGCTCCGAACGCCCCCAGGACCTCCCCGGCCTTCGCGGAGTTGGCGGGTCCCAGGACGAGCGTGAGCGGCATGACCCCATAGTGGCGCGGCGAGAGGACGGCTCGCTAGTCCTAACGGCGAAGGTCCCGAACCTGTTCAAGCGCACAAACCCGCCGCGCCGATGCCGGAATGTGCACTTGAACAGGTTATGCGTGTCCTAGTGCACAAACCGCCGACGTCGGCGGCGAAATGTGAGCTTGAACAGGTCGGGTCGGGGTCGTTGACGCCGCCCACCGCGCGGAGAGCCCGCGCCCCCGAACCCCCTACGCCGCCGCCGGCTCCTCCGAAGCGGCCTCGGCCTGCGAGGGCGGCCTGGCCCCCTCGCGCGCCCAGGGCTCGTCGAACTCGACCCGCCACTTGCCGTCCTCGGCCTGCTCCAACGCCAACCGCGCCCGGAACGAACGGCCCGAGCGCCCCTTGAAGCCGCTCACCGGCTTCTCGGTGCGACCGGTCTTGATCAGCTCGCGCGCCACCGACACCGGCAAGGACTTGCCGGCCTTGGACTTCCAGATCACGAACCCGCAGCCAGGATCCTCGCGCGACCAGCATGAGAAGCCCTTGCGGTTCTCGACGATCTCGCGGCCGCAGACCGGGCACGGACCCAGACGGGCACGGGGGATCCGCACGCCCTTCAGCCGGGTGTCGAGCTCGGAGACCGTGTCGGAGGTGAACTTGACGATGTCGCCCATGAACGCCTTGCGCGAGTCCGAGCCCTTCTCGATGTTCGCCAGCCGGTGCTCCCACTCGCCCGTCAGCCCGGGCGAGGTCAGCGCATGCTCGCCCAAGAGCTTGATCACGTTCAGGCCCTTCTCGGTCACCACCAGCGCCCGGCCCTCGCGCTCCACGTAGCCGACCTGGATCAGACGCTCGATGATCGCCGCCCTGGTGGCCGGGGTGCCGATGCCGGAGTCCTTCATCGCCTCGCGCAGCTCCTCCTCCTCGACCAGCTTGCCGGCGGTCTCCATGGCCGCCAGCAGCGAGCCCTCCGTGTAGCGGCGCGGCGGCTTGGTCTCCTTCTCCTCCGAGCCGATCTCCCGCACCAGAGCGTCCTCGCCTTGGTCCAGGCGCGGCAGCTGCTGCTCGCGACCCTCGTCGTCGTCAGCTCCAGTCTCGCCATCGGCGCTCTCGCCATACACGCCCCGCCACCCCGGGACCAGCATGAGCTTCCCGCGGGTGCGGAAGACGTGATCCAAAACGGTGGTCTCCACGCGCGTGTTCTCGAACACCGCATCCGGGTGGAACACGGCCAAGAACCGCCTCGCCACCAAGTCATACACGCGACGGTCGTCGTTTGAGAACTTATCCACCGGGTGGCGCTCGGCCAGCGTGGGGATGATCGCGTGGTGGTCGGTCACGCGGGCGTCGTTGACCACCCGGCCCAGGGGCAGCACGTCGAGCCCCAGCACGTACTCCGATGCCCGGCCGTACGCCGATCGATCGGTTGAACCCACCAAGCGCGCGATCGGCTTGATCTGCCCCACGAGGTCGCCGGTCAAAAAGCGGGAACTGGTACGGGGGTAGGTAACCGCCGTGTGCTCCTCGTACAGGCGCTGGGCGGCGGCCAGCGTCCGCCGAGCCGAGAACCCGTAGCGGCTGTTGGCGTCTCGCTGAAGCGAGGTGAGGTCGTACAGCAGCGGCGGGCGCTCCTTGCGCTCTGACTTCTCGAGCTTGGTGATCGTGCCGGTCTGGCCCTCGCAAGCGGAGACGATCGCCTGCGCTTCAGAAGCGGAGGCCACCCGAGGCTTCGCGCCCGCGTGGTACCGGCCCTCATACACGCGATCGGAGGAGGCCTCGAATACGGCGTCCACGACCCAGTAGGGCTCCGGCTTGAACGCCCGGATCTCCTCCTCCCGGCGGGCCAGGATTGCGAGCGTCGGCGTCTGCACGCGTCCAAGCGACACGGTCCCGTCAAAAGAGCTCCGCAGGCGGATCGTCGCGGCGCGGGTGGCGTTCATGCCCACGATCCAGTCCGCCTCCGAGCGCGAGCGCGCAGCCTCCTGCAAGGACTCCAGATCCGCGCCGGGCCGCAACGAGCCGAACGCATCCTCGATCGCCCGACGGGTCATGGAGTTCAGCCATAGCCGCTTGACGGGCTTGCGAGAGCCAGACTTCTCGTACACGTAGGCGAAGATCAGCTCGCCCTCGCGCCCGGCGTCGCAGGCATTGACGACCTCCGAGGTGTCGTCGCGGGCCAGGAGCCGCTTGATGACGTTCATCTGCTTCTTGGAGCGCTCGTCGCGCACGACCAGCTTGAAGCGGTCGGGCACGATCGGCAGGTCGGCCATGCGCCACTTCTTGAAGCGCTCGTCGTATTCGTCGGGATCGGCGAGCTGAACGAGGTGGCCGACGGCCCAGGTGACGACGTGCTCGGGGCCTTCCAGGTAGCCCTCCGACTTCTGGAAGGGCCCGGGCAGGACCTTCGTGAAATCGCGGCCCACCGACGGCTTCTCGGCTATCACAAGGATCTTGGGCATGAGTCCGGGGAGGGTAGCGCCCGCTTCAAGACCCGCCACAAGGGCGGGGCGGGCCACCGCCCCCGGGCTCCGCTCAGCCCACCGCCCCCCGCCGCCGCTCAGCCCATGTCCGCCGCGCGCCGCGCCAGCGCCGGAAGACCCAGCTCCCGCGCGGCCGAGGCAGCCGACTCGACCAGCTCCCGAGCACGGGCCGACCGAGCCGGGCCGAGGGTCTGGGCGTAGTCGAGCTGCGTTCGCGCCAGGCACATCGGTGCCCCCAGCGCGGCGTTTCGCTCCAGCGCGTGCTCGAAGTGTCGCTTAGCCTCCTCGGGGCGGCCAATCGCCGCCGCCAGCCGGCCCAGATACCGGGCCGCGGCGCCCTCGCAGACCACCCCGAGTCCGATGACGACGTTCACCTCGCCGTAGGGCTCGAGCAGCGCGTACAGCCGCTCGGCGCGCGTGGCGTCGCCCAGGTCGGCCGCGAGATCGGCAAGCATCGTCATCGTCGTCAGCCAGTCCACATCCTCGGGGATCTCATCCACCGCGAGCGAGTCAACCTCCGCCCGGGCCTCCTCCCGGCGGCCTGTCTCGGCCAGCAGCAGCGCCAGCGCCGCTCGATACCCGAGCCGGTTCGGGTACTGCTCGCTGACCTGCCTGACCGCTTCCTCCAGCTCACCCATCCGGCCCTGGTCCCGCCTGATGGCGATCAGCTGGACCGCGTAGTACTGGCGGGCGGTCACCGGCTCGGCCCGCGCGCCGATTGCCAGCGCCCGAGCCGCGAGCTTGTCGGCCTCCTCGAGATGGCCCTCCAGCAGCGCCCTCATCCCTCGCCACACGGCGGCCTGCCATAGATAGAGAGGCTGCCGAAGCCGCTCGGCCCCCTCGGTGAACGCTTGGATCTGGGCGTCGACGGCCTCCGGGTCGCCGTGCTCGAGCAGGTCGACCACCAGCCAGGCGTGCCCCTGGAGCGTCAGCTCCATGTCGTCCGCCTCGCGCGCGAACCGCAGAAGCTCCGCGGAGTCCAAAAGCCGCTGGTCGAGCCGCGACGGAGACCAGAACGTGCGTCGCCGCGCCGCCGCTGCCAGAGCTCTGGCCGCCGGGTCGTCAAGCTCAGCGGCGATCTCGGTGGCCTCCGCGCTGGCGGCCGCCATCCGCTCGCGCCTGTCGGAGTAGTAGAGCGCTCCGCACAGCCTGGCCAGCAGCCGCACGCGGACCGTGCTGCGCTCCTGTGCAGTCATCTCGAGTGCCCGGTCGAGCAGCCCCAGCAGCTCTTCGTCCACGACTCCCGGCTGCTGCACGTACCGTCGCGCAGCCGCCACCGCCGCCCGGGCCAGGCTCTCGGCGTCGCCCCTGCGTATCGCCAGGTCGGCCGCCTCGCGTAGCGGGCTCCAGGCCAGCGGCTGGTCACCTCCCCGCACGTATGCCTGGCCCAGCCCCAGCAGCAGCTCCAGCCGACGAGCGTCGTCGCCCGGCGAAAACGAATCCAGCAGGGCCAGCGCCCGTGAATAGTGCTCGGCCGCCTGCTCGTAGGCCAGCATCGCGGTGGCCTGATCGGCAGCTTGCATCGCGTACCGGATCGCCTTATCCGCGTCCTGCGGCCCGGCGGCCCGAGTGAAGTGCTCGGCCAGCATCGCCACGCGCTCCCCGTAGGCGCTGCTCTCACCGCCATCGAGCCGCTCGAGTGTCTCCCCCACCCGCCGGTGGATCCGGGCCCTGCGCAGTGCTGACATCTCCTCATAGAGCGTTTCCCGGATCAGCACGTGCGAGAAGCTGTATCCGAAAGAGGTGGTCGCACGCTCTCGCGCACTCCCGGCCTGCTCGACCACTACGCCGGCCGCCAGCGCGTCCTCGAGCGCCGCGATCGAGGTGTCCTCATCGAGCGGGCTGACGTGCCCCACAAGCGAGGCGTCGAAATCCCGGCCGATCACCGCGGCCACCCGCAGCCACTCCTCGGTCTGGCCACCGAGCCCGGCAAGCCGATGCGAGATCACCCGCCGCACGTCCTCGGGCAGCCCCAGCTGGTGCAATTCACTCGGTCCGGCGCTCGACAGATCGACACCGGCCCGGCTCAGCTCGCGCACGATCTGGGAGATGAACAGCGGATTGCCCTCGGTCTGGACGTGCAGCGCGCGAACGAGCGTCGCCGGCGGGACCGACCCGGTGCGGGTCGCCACCAGCTGCGCCGTCTCGTCCTCCCCGAGCCCAGCGAGCACGAACTCCGACAGGAGCCGCTCCTCGCGAAGATCCTGGAGGGCGTCGCCAAACGCGTCGCGGTTCTCCCCGCCCCGGCGGTATGCCGCCAGGATCGACATCCTGGCCGGGCCCTGCACGCTTGCCAGGTGGCGAAGCAGCAGGAGCGTGGGCCGGTCGGCCCATTGGAGATCGTCCAGCACCAGCAGCAGCTGCGTGCAAGCCGCGATCCGAGCCAAGACACCGAGCACTGCCTCGAACAGCCGGTAGCGCTCGGTCTGAGGCTGTCCCATCTCCGGGGGCGGGAGGTCGAAAATCCGGCGGCCGAGCTCGGGCAGCAGCCGCTGAAGCTCGGTGCCGTGCTCGCGCACGATCGTTTGCAGCTGGTCGAGCGGCGCGCTCGAGATGTAGTGGCGCAGCGCTTCGAGGAACGGCTGATAGGGGGCCAGGGGTTCCTGCGGGGAGCGGCCGGCGAGCACGACGGCGCCACGCTGGTGCAGGCGTCGGGCGACCTCGGCCGCCAACCTGCTCTTGCCCACGCCCGGATCCCCGCTCACCAGGGCCAGGGGCGGCGCCTCCTCAGACGTTCCTTCAAAGAGGCGTTCGAGCTCGGCCAGCTCGCGGCGGCGACCGACCAGCTCAGCGCGGCGGTCGGTCCGCAGCACTGGGGGCAGCTCGATCTGAACTGGCGCTTGGACGGGCTCTGGTGCACGCCGCGGCGGGGGGCGCAGCAGCGTCTCGTGCGCTTTGATCGCAGCGGGCGAGGGAGTCGTCCCCAGCTCATCCCGCAGCAGCGTCCGCAGGCGCTCGAACACCCGGACGCCCTCGGCCCCGTTCCCGTCGGCGGCCAGAGCCTCCATCAACAGCACGTAGCCCGATTCCCGGTAGGGCTCGGCTTCGATCAGCGCTCGAGCCGCCCGCTGGACGGACCCCAGTTGGGTCCCCCCTACGATCAGCCCCGCCCGCCCGATCACCTCCAGCGCCTGGAGCCTCAGTTCCTCGAGCTCGCGCCGGTAGGGCTCGAGCCAATCGGCCTGGGCACCTGGAAGGAGGCCGCGGCCGGAGATGTTGAGCGGGACCTGGGCCAGGGCCCAAGCGGCGGGCGCGTCGCCGCGATCGAGAGCCTCGAGCGCGCGCTCCACGCCGGCCACGGCGGCCTCGAAGTCGATCCAGATGCGCTCCGGCAGCGCCAGCATCACCTGCTCGCGACCGAGGACGGACTCCGATCCCACCGCCGAGCGTAGCCGCGAGAGCAGCGTCCGTAGCGACGCGTCCTGCGAGCGCGGCAGCTGCTCGGGCCACAGCGCCTGGCTCAGCTCGTCGCGCCCGAGGTGGCGGTCACGGTTCAGCACCAGATAGGCAAACAGCAGCGGCACCTGCTTGCCGCGTAGCGCGCCGGCCCGCTGCGCGCCGTCGATCTCGACCGACAGCCGCCCGCAGAGCTGGACCCTGGTCCGCTCGGGAGCCGGGACCGCAGACTCCTCCATCAGAGCAGACTTCTCCGGAAACGCAGACTTCTCCGGCAACGTTCTGGAAACGTAGCGCCAACGGCCCATGACGATCCTTCCGAGCGTGGATCACGGGGCTGTGCTCGGCGAAACGCAAATAGGCCAGGCGACCCGCGTCAACGGGAACCGACGGATCGCCCGCTGTGAGTGTGGGGCAACACTCGAGGGCGATTCCGAGGAAGGGCTATACGAGGCGGTTCAGCTGCATCTGGCTCAGCACCACCCGCAGCTCCTTGGGGCAATGGGGCTCGACGTGGTACTGCAAATGGCCGAGGACATCGGGGGCCCAGACGCCAGTGGGAGTGGCCACTAGGCACGGATCGGGGGCAACGAGCCCGCGGGCGGGCGGCGATGCAGACCGCCGCCCGCCCGGGCGTCTTAGGGGGACCCACCGAGGTGCTACCCACTCGGTGCGCCTCTAACCCCTAAAAATCTAGGAACTGGTGCAGGGCCCGGTGCCGACCGTGGTTCCGCGCGATTCGGCCAGCTTCAGCTGCTGGGAGACCAGCCTGTTGGGGACCGCGAAACCCCCTCCAGTAGGGGAGCTGGTGACGGCCGCGAACACGGTCGCCTCGACCTGGCCATTCGCGCCGACCATCGGTCCGCCCGAGTTCCCGGGCCGCACGAACCCCAGTAGCTGCGTCACCGAGCGCAGGATCGGCCCCTGGCCGTATGCGTTCTCGGTGTGGACGTCGAGCGTCTGGCCAACCCTGCCCGGTTCGGCATCGAACGGGCCGTCCTCCGGGTAGCCGAGGATGGCGGCCGCGGTCCCGGCCTGCGGATTCGCCGCCAGGCTCAGCGCCGGGGCGCGGAGGTCGGGGACCCGAAGCACCGCGATGTCGTCGGTGGGGTCGACGTCGATCGCCTGGGCCGACAGGCCTGTGCTGTTGCCGCCCACCTCCACCTCCGTGTCCTGCTCCCCGGCCACGACGTGGGCATTCGTCACCACGATGCCCGGCGCCGCCACCCAGCCCGAGCCCTCGATACCGAGGCCACACGCCGTGCCCAGGATGCGGACCACGCTCGGGGCGGCCCCGCGGACGCCGGGCGCGGCGAGGATCGCCTGGGTCGGCGGCGCCACGTTGGGAACCGGGCCGTTCACCGACGGAAGCGGGTCGAAGCGACCGAGGGCGTGCAGGATGGGCCCCGAAGGGGGCAGCGCCTCGTCGAGGTGGCGGAGGATCGTCGATTGCTCGAGCGTTTGCCGCAGCGATGGGGAGTTGGTCGACTGGAGCGCCACCGCCCCCACGATCCAGGCGATGCCCAGTCCCACGCACGCTGTCAGCCCCGCACCGAGCAGGCCGTCCATCGTCCGCAGACCCGGCAGCCGAAGCGCAGCCCGCGCACGCATCCCGACCCCCTCGAACCCGCTGGCCAGCACTCCCCCCGCCAGCAGGGCGCCCACCAGCCCGAACAGCGCCGCGTAGTGGGAGTGCGACCCGCCCGGCAAAATCAGCGGCCCGACCCGGGTGCCGATGAACGCCCCGAGCGCGAAGCCCAGCAGCGACAGCCCTCCTACCAGAAACCCCTGCAAGTACCCGTAGACGGCGAGCAGGATTGTGAAGGCGACGATCACCCAGTCGATTGCCGTCATCGTCGTGAGACTAGTCGGCGGGGCGCCTGCGCCCGGAGCGCTGTACCTTTTCCCGTCGAATTGCAGCAACTGGCCGTAAGGGGGCATAGATCGTCGGCCGTTCGCCGACACCGCTTGTTGACGCGCGCCGCTCCGCTCGCGGGGTTGGCGCTGGTGGCATTCGTGGTGGGGCTCGTGGTCGCTCTCAGCTCCGGGGGCAACGAGACCCAGATCGTGCAGCGCTACGTGAGCGACTGGCAGCGCGGCGACTACGCCAAGATGTACGCGCTGCTCGACCAGCGCTCCCAGCGCGCCATCTCCGAGCGGGCATTCGTCGCCGCCTACCAGCGCGCCGACGCCGTCTCGACGCTCGTTGCCCTAAGGCATGTCCATGTGGGCGGATCCAGCGGCCAGGTGGTCCCGGTGCACCTCACCGCCCGCACCCGCATCTTCGGTGCGGTGAGCGGCACCGTCGATGTGCCGTTCACCACTTCGAGCTCAGGCGCCCACGTCAGCTATGCCGACACGCTGTTCTTCCCGGGGCTGAAGCCGGGGGAGCGCCTCCGGCGGCAGGTGTCGCTGGCATCGCGGGCGTCGATCCTGGCCCGAGACGGGACCCCGCTGGCGCAGGGGCCTGACCGCAGCTCGCCGATCCCCGGGGTGGCGGGCGAGATCGCCGGCAGGCTCGGCCCGATTCCGCCCGCGGACAGCCAGACCTACGCCGCCTACGGCTATCCGCACGACGCGAAGGTGGGCATCAACGGGCTCGAGCGCGTGTTCGAGACCCAGCTGGCAGGGACGCCGGGCGGAACCCTCTTTGCCGGCAGCCGCGTGCTGGCGCGCTCCACGCCCGTTCCCGGCACGTCCGTGACGAGCACGATCGACCCCCCGATCGAGTCCGCCGCGACGGCAGCGATGGGCTCCAGCCTGGCGGGGATAGTGGCCATGGATCCGCGCAACGGCCAGGTGCTTGCGCTGTCGGGGATCGCCTTCTCCGCCCCGCAGCCGCCGGGATCGACGATGAAGATCATCACCGCCACCGGGGCGCTCGAGGCGGGCATCGTCACGCTCCAGAGCACGTTCCCCATCGCCACCTCCTCGAACATCGACGGCTACATCCTCCAGAACGCCGGTGGCGAGGCGTGCGGCGGCACGTTCCTGAACGCCTTCGCGGTCTCCTGCAACTCGGTGTTCGCCCCGCTCGGCGCCAAGCTGGGAGCGGCGCGGCTGGTCAACATCGCCGAGCGGTTCGGCTTCAACCAGGCGCCACAGTTCCCGGGCGAGGCCGAGAGCGTGATCCCCCCGGCGAGCCAGATGACCAGCAACCTGGCCGTCGGCTCCTCGGCCATCGGCCAGTTCAAGGTGCTCTCCACCCCGCTGGAGATGGCGGAGGCCGGCGCCACGATCGCGATGGGTGGCAGGCGCCCGATCCCCACCCTGCAGGCAAATGCCGCCCCGCGGTTCGCGCCCGTGACCAATCAGACCATCGCCTCCGAGGTGCAGCGGATGATGGTGGCCGTTGTTCAGTTCGGCACCGGGACGGCGGCCCAGATCCCGGGCGTGCAGGTGGCGGGCAAGACCGGAACCGCGGAGCTGACCAACACGACCGCCCCCGGCGCCAGCTCAGCGTCCAACACCGACGCCTGGTTCGTGGGCTACGCGCCGGTGGGCGCTCCCCGGATCGTGGTGGCTGCGCTGTTCCCGAACCAGGGGGCCGGCGGCGCCACGGCCGCGCCGGCCGTCCACGATGTGCTGGTGGCGGCCCTGGCGCAGCACTACTAGACGCGCGCGACTACAGATCCAATGAGATCGTGGCCCACACCTTGCCGGTGTTGCCGCGGATCTCGAGCGTCAGGGGGCGGTTGGAGTAGACGCTGGTGTTGAACTTGAACAACAGCATCTGGCCCCCGGTGGGGCCGAAACCCGCGGTCGTGTCGGGGTTCGGCTGAATCGCTCCAGGCTTCAGTGTCTGCGAGGTCCACACGTACGGGTTGCTGTAGAAGATCGGGTGGTAGACGTTTCCCTGCGTATCGACGACGTCGAAGGCGGCCGTCGTCTGCTGGGGCAGCTTGGTCCTGTTCTTGGCCCACAGGAACACGCCGAACCACAACTGGTCGGGGGCCAGCTTCGCGTCGCGCTTGGGTAGGCCGGCCAGATAGCCGGAGTCCTCCGAGCTGTACGGGTTCAGCGCGCGGGAGACCTGGAGCTGATAGGTCATCGGCCCGGCCACGACGTAGGTGCCGTCGTTGTTGGCGTCGGCGACGTTGGGGTGATGCACGCCGCAGGCCGCGCCTAGGACGCTCGCGGCCGCGAGGATTGCGGCTGTCAGGACCCTGCGCACAGCGCGGCAGTCTACTTAGCGGCCTGCCACCGTCGCCCGCTTGCCCCGCCCCCGATTCTCCTCCAGGATCGAGCGCAGACGGCGCATCGCCCGCGACGCCTGGTGCCTGCTCCAGGCCCGTCCCCCGAGGGCCTCCATCAGGCGGTCCGAGGGCATCACCGGGACCGTCTCGAGCGTGAACTCCACCCTGGTCGAGCCGCTCGGACCGGGCGAGAGCGTGTAGGTCCCGAGCATCCGAATCCGGTTGAACTTGCCACCGCGGCCCTGCTCGACGATCTTGTACGGCGGCTGCACGTCGGCGAAGGTCACGTCCGCCCACGAGAACCGGGCCAGCGGGGCCTTGATCCTGAACCGCGCCCCGGCTCCCCGGCCGTATGGATCTTCACGCGTCAAATGCCACTCGACCAGGTAATGGTCGGTGAACTCGGCGTGGTTGGAGATGTCGGCCAGGTACTCGAACACCTCCTCGCGGGGACGGGAGATCGTCGTCGAGACGGTGAACGGGACCACGGAGGGATCCTATTTTTTTCGGGGTCGCGCATGCGCGACCCCGCCGGCCGAGCATGCTCGGCCGGGGCCGGGGCGCATGCGCCCCGGCCAACCTATCTAGGCAGCTTGACGCTGATCGATGATCCTGATCGTGTGCCCGAACGCCGGGCCGTGGACCAGGCGCACCTTCAGAGGGGGCTTGCGCTCGCGCTCTCGACAGAGATCGCAGACGATCTTCTCGCCGTCGTAGACGTGGACGTACTCGCCCACCAAAAGCGTCCGCCGACAACGCCCGCAGCGCTCCTCGGCCGCCGCCCGGTCGTCCAGGCCGCGGCGCAGAAGGGCCATCTCCAGCTCCGGCATTTCGCGAATAGAGGCATCCATGCGGACGGTTTTCGCGTTTGCAGGGCTTCTTTCCTTCCGACGGCGATTTTTAAGCTCTCTTTGACGAACAGGTTATGATCGTGTTTCGGGATTGTCCGTCTCGCACCGTTCGCTTCACCTTGCCCGTCCAAGGCGGACTGGTCCCGTTTCCCAAAGGAGATCGCCCCCATGAGAGCTTGGACATCGGGCAACGTAGCGGGGACCGGAACTTTTCGCTGTACCGAGTGCGACTACCCAGTCTCGCTCGACGCCGTGGACGAGCTGCCGACCTGCCCCAACTGCGGCGGCACCGAATTCGTCAGGGCTTCGTTGTTCACCACCACGCAGACCGCGGTCGTGGAGATGCCCTCCCAGACCGAGGACCAGACCTGGCTGGAGGAACTGCGCGACAGCCTCGACGAGCCTGGTCAGTACCTGGCGTACCGCTCGCCGGCGGATGACGTCGTCGCGTTCGGGCTCAAGCGAGAGTGGACTCGGATCGGCCGCAGCCTGGCCGCCGACATCCGCTTCGACGACCCCACCGTGTCCCGCCGCCACGCGCTGATCGTCCGCCAGCCGGACGGGCTGCGCGTGCTCGATGACCGCAGTCTCAACGGCGTGTTCGTCAACGGCGAGCGAGTCGAGTGGTCGACGCTGGCCGACAGCGATGAGATCGTGATCGGACGCCATCACCTGCACTTCATCGACGTGCCCGTGGTGTCCGGGATGCGCTACGAGCAGGCCGAGGCGCCGGCCTAACCAGGCCCACGGCGCGAGGTTATAGTCCGCCATCAGATGGCGGCCACGATCGCGGTCCTGTCGCAGAAGGGCGGCACAGGCAAGACGACGGCAGTGCGGACGGTGAGAGACGTCCTGCAGCGGATCGGCTTGGCCGTCCTGGCGGTCGACCTCGACCCTCAGGGGAATCTCTCCGACTACCTCGACGTGGACCCCGATATTTCCCCCACGATCGGCGACGTGCTGGCCGGGCGGGCGCAGGCCGGCGGCCGCGGTTCACAACGGGATCATCCCCGCCAACCTCGGGCTGGCCGAGGCCGAGCTCATGCTGAGCGGCAAGATGGGCCGCGAGCTGGCCCTGAAGCGGGCGCTCAATGAGGTACGCGACGCCTACGACGTGATCCTCGTCGACTGCCCGCCCGCGCTCGGGCTGTTGACCGTGAACGCGCTCGTGGCCGCCGACTATGCGCTTTTGTCGGCCGAGGCCCAGTACTTCGCCCTGCAGGGAGTCGAGCAGGCGCTCGAGGTGATTGAGTTGGCGCGCGAGAGCCTCAACCCCGGCCTGCAGTGGCTGGGCGTCTTGCTGAACATCGCCGACATGCGCACCCGCCACTCCCGCGAGGCGTTCGACTCCCTGCGCGAGCACTACGGCGAGAAGCTGCTCGACGCCACCATCAGAGCCTCGATCGCCTACGCCGAGTCTGCCGAGCGGGCGGTCTCGATCCTCGACTATCGCCCCGACCTGGCGGTCGATTATCTGAATGTGACCGATGAGCTGCTGCGGCGCTTGGGGATGCAGGAGCCCCGAGGGCGCTTGGAGTCTCTGGTCCGCAACGGGCTGAAGGTGGCCTAGGCCCCGAACGATGTCGCCCCACTTCGGACAGTCCGAAGTGAAGGGGCAAAGTTCGTCTCACACGCTTCGCTGGTAGCTGCGGAAGGCCCTGGTGGCAAACGCCAGGCAGGCCAGCAGGAGGGCCGCCAGGAACGCTGCCCTTGAGGCCACCAGACCCCAGTCGGGGTGGCTTGAGGTGGCGGCCCTACCGGCGATGACCGCCCAGTTGGCCGGGTTGAAGTCCGCCACGTGCCTGATCCAGGCCGGCATCAGGTTCGACTGAAGGAACGTTGTCGACAGGAACGTCAGCGGCAGGGCGATGAACTGCACGGCGCCGATCAGGGCCTCCTCCTGGCGCATGATCAACGCGAACCCATTCGACAGCCCGCCGAAGACCGCTCCCAGCAGCGCCGAGACCGCGAACAGCACCAAGACGCCGCCCAAGCCGCCCGGGAACGTGGCGCCCACGATCAGCGCCAGCACGACGATGATCAGCGACTGGATCACCACCACGACCGCCTCCTTGACCAGCCGGCCGGCGATCAGCGCCTCGCGCCTGACAGGGGTGACCAGAAAGCGGGCCGTGACGCCGCGGTTCAGGTCCTCGATGAGGGCCATCCCGCTCCAGGCGGAGTTGAACAGCGCGCTCATCACGACCACGCCCGGGGCCAGGAAGGCGATGTACGAGTGCCCGTGAAACCCCGGGATCTCGACCACCTTCTTGAACAGGGCGCCGAACAAGAGCAGCCAGATCACCGGCTGAACCAGCGTCACCGCCACGAACCAGGGCTGGCGCCAGAGCTCGCGCAGGTGGCGCATCGTCATGTACAGGGTCTGTCTGATCAGGGTCATCGATCCGCCTCCTCGAACGTCCTACCGGTGTGTTTCAGATAAACGTCATCGAGCGACGGGCGGGCCACGCGCACCGAGGCCACCGCGACGCCCTGCACCTCGAGGGCCTGCAGGACCGCCGGGACGGCGCGGCCGCCGTCGTCGGCCCTGGCCCGAAGCAGCCGCCCGTCGAGCGCCACCTCATTGACGCCTCCTACGCGCTCGAGCGCGGCGTGGACGGGACCGTTGGCGGGGGCCGCCAGCTCGACGTGGATCGCGTCGCCGCGGAGCTCACGCTTGAGCTCGTCCGGCGTCCCGGCTGCGACCACCCTCCCTCGGTCGACGATCGCGATCCGGGCCGCCAGCTGGTCGGCCTCCTCCAGGTAGTGGGTGGTGAGCAGGACCGTCTTTCCGTGGTCGGCCGCCAGGCGCGAGATCTGCTGCCACATCTCGGCTCGGACCTCGGGATCGAGGCCCGTGGTCGGCTCGTCCAGGAACAGCACCTGCGGGTCGTGGATCATCGCCATCGCGATGTCCAGGCGCCGCTGCATGCCGCCCGAGTAGCCACGGGCCACGCGGTCGGCCGCCTGCTCAAGCCCGAACCTCTGAAGCAGCTCCAGCACCCGCTGCTCGAGCGAGCGCCCGCGGAGCCCGTAGATCTGCCCCTGGAGGCGCAGGTTCTCGCGCCCGGTGGCCTGAACGTCTACGCCCGAGCCCTGTGAGACGGCGCCGATCGCGCGGCGGACACCGTCGGGGTGGGCCACTACGTCGATCCCCGCCACCGTGGCCGCCCCGGAGTCCGGCTGCGTGAGCGTGGTCAGGATCTTGACCGCGGTCGACTTGCCGGCGCCGTTGGGGCCGAGCAGCGCGAACACGGTTCCGGCGTCGACTGAGAACGACAGGCCGTCGAGCGCCGTCACGTCCTTGGGGTATGTCTTTACGAGGCCGGCGGCCTCGATCGCCTGTTGCACTTCGAGCTCACCTCCGAGTAGGATTTCTCTCAGTTCGCCAGTATCTTATCTACTAAGAGACTTAGATGTCAAGAGAGTTATCCCGAGAGAGACTGTTCGAAGAGCTGCTGGACGAGGTCCGCGGCGGTCAGAGGGCAACCGACCTGGTCGACGATGCCGCCTGCCGCTTGATGGGCATCAACCGCACGGACGGACGCTGCCTTGACATCCTCGAGCAGCGGGGCCAGATGACCGCCGGCGAGCTCGCCCAGGAGGCCAGGCTCACGACCGGCGCGATCACCGCCGTCATCGACCGGCTGGAGCGCGCGGGCTACGCCCGGCGCGAGGCGGACCCCGCGGACCGGCGACACGTACTGGTGGGCCCGACGGACAAGGCACACGAGGTCTCGCAGGAGCTGATGGGGCCGCTCGGCCCGCCGGGCTTCGAGAAAGCCGAGACCTATTCCGACGAGCAGCTCGAGCTGCTCTTGGACTTCTTGCGCTTCAGCCGCGAGCTGCAGGAGCGCCACGCGGACTGGCTGCGCGAGAAGCTGGCCGAGCGCGGGTCCTAAAGACCCCTGACGTCCGCTCCCTGAGACTCGAACGGGACGCGCATGACCCGCGCCCATCCTCGTGTCTCGCGTCCCAGGAGCTCGACCAGCGTCCCGGTCTGCTCGAAGTGCGCCCAGACGAGCACGCTCGGCCCGGCGCCCGAGATGGTGGCGCCGAGCGCCCCCAGCTGGGGCGCCCGCTCGAGCAGCTGCGCCGAGCGGGGATAGAGCGGGGCCCGGTACGGCTGGTGCAGGCGGTCCCGGAGGCCCGCGCCGATCAGCTCCCAGTCGGACGTGCACAGCCCCAGGATCAACTGCGCCGCGTGCGCGACGTTGGAGACCGCGTCGGCACGCGGAACGGTGTCCGGGAGCGCCGCCCGGGCCTGGGTGGTGGCGAGCGCCTCGTCGGGCACGACCAGGATGGCCTCGAGCCCCAGCGGCGGGTCGAAGCGGTGGACGCTCGAGCCGTCGCAGACGACGAACCCGCCCTCGAGCGCCGCCGCGGCGTTGTCCGGATGGCCCTCGAGCTCGGCCGCCAGCGCCAGCAGGTCGGCGTCGAGCTCGAACAGGTGGTCGGCGGCCATCAGCCCCGCGACGATCGCCGCCGCGCTCCCTCCCACGCCGCCGGACAGTGGGATCTTCGAGGAGATCCTGAACTCGAACGAGTCGGCGGGGTGAAGCCGCTCGAACGCTTTGACCAGGAGGTTGGACCGGTCTCGCGGGACTTCAAGATCCGTGACTACGGCGAACGATCCCGTCTCCACGACCTCCAGCTCGAGGTGCAGCGACAGGGCCGCGGCCAGCACGTCGAACCCCGGACCGAGGTTGGCCGATGAGCCCGGCACGCGGACCAGGCGCCGGCGGCTCATCCCCGAGGTCACTCGAGTACCGCCCGCTCGATCGCCTCGAGCTCCGGCGGGCAGGGCACGATCGCGCCGGCCTGGGCGAGGGCGACATCAGGATCCTTGAGCCCGTGGCCGGTCAACACGCAGACCACGCGCCGCGCCCCCTTCGCCCCGTGAGCCAATAGGCCGGCGACGCTGGCGGCCGAGGCCGGCTCGCAGAAGATGCCTTCCTCGACGGCCAAGCAGCCGGTAGGCCTCGAGGATCTGCTCATCGCTTACCGCGCTGACCGCGCCGCCCGAGGAGGTCATGGCGTCCATCGCGTCTTCCCAGCGGGCCGGGTTGCCGATCCGGATCGCGCTGGCGACCGTCTCCGGGTGCTCCACAGGTTCTCCCTGCACGAGCGGCGCCGCGCCGGCGGCCTGGAAGCCCAGCATCCGCGGCCGGGTGCCGGACTCCGTGAATCCTCTCCAGTAGGCCGTTATGTTGCCCGCGTTCCCGACTGGGATGCACAGCGCCTCCAGCTCGCCGTCGAGGTCGTCGAGCACCTCGAACGCCGCCGTCTTCTGACCCTCGATGCGGAACTCGTTGATGGAGTTCACGAGGGCAATCGGGTGGCGGTCGGTCAGCTCGCGCACCAGTCTCAGGGCCTCGTCGAAGTTGCCCTTCAGCGCTACCACCCGGGCGCCGTGCACCAGCGCCTGCGCGAGCTTGCCGGCAGCGATCTTGCCCTCGGGCACGATGACCGCGCCGCGCAGACCGGCGCGGGCGGCGTACGCCGCGGCGGATGCGGCCGTGTTGCCGGTCGAGGCACAGATGATGGCCCTGGCCCCTTCGCGCATCGCCGCAGACACCGCGCAGGTCATGCCCCGGTCCTTGAACGACCCCGTCGGGTTGGCGCCCTCGACCTTGAGCCACACCTCGGCCCGGGCCCGCGCCGATAGGCGGGGGGCCTCTATCAACGGCGTCGAGCCCTCCCCCAGCGAGACGACCGGGTCGCCTGCAGCGAACGGCAGCCGCTCGCGGTAGCGATCGATCAGCCCGGACATGGCGGCGGAGGATGGCAGAGGGCGGCGGGAGCCGCCCCAAGCCGGACCGAGCATGCAGCCTTAACACGCGGCTAACCCTTACGAGCGCATGGAGTTAACGGCGCCGGGGAAGGAGTGGTCCTGCGCGCGGCTTGGCAGGGAGGCCCGCGAGGAACAGTCGCCCATGAACAGCTGCATATACGGGTTTAGTCGGGCCATATACCGCGAGCTAGCGGATGAGATCATCGAGGACGCAGGTGGCGGCTCGAACTGGAGAAATCACGAGCGCGTGCTGCGCGACTGTGAGGCTGCGGTCGAGCGACTGATGACCGACGGCCGCTATTTCGCCCAACCGGCGAGAACGCTCTTTCGAGACGTCCGCGCCTACTTCCCGATCGGCTCGCAGCTGCGGGTGCTGCGAGTGATCGAGCACTTCATGGGGTTGGTCGAGCAGTACATGCGCTCCTTGCCCCAGAACGGCCTGGACGTCAACGGGAACCCGCTGCAGTGTCCCGCCAGCACGCGGAAGGGCACGCCATGCCAGCGGATGCCCTTGCCGCACAACGGCTATTGTCCGTCTCACCAGCACCTCGTGGAGACGGAACAGCGAATCGGAGCTCATTCGTACGCCCACGCGGCGGGAGGGGGATGACGGTTCGGCCCCTGAGGGCCTGCTGCATCGCGGTGGCGGCGCTGGCGTTCGCGCTTGTGCTGCTGATGCCTCAGCCTGCGCTGGCGACGAGCCCGAGCAGCACTACCTCGGCGCCGTCTGCGAGCTCTGTCGCGCTGGGAGCCTCGGTGAGTGATACGGCGACTGTCTCCGACCCTTCTGCGGTGGGCGTGCCCTCCGGGACGGTGAGCTTTTTCGTGTGTGGGCCGCTGACCAGCGCTTCTGGCTGTTCGAGCGGGGGAACGGCGCTCGGGACCGTATCCCTGATCCAGGGTCTCGCGAATGCGACGGCGACTTCCTCCTCTTTCGTGCCCAATGCCACGGGCACGTGGTGCTTCCGCGCCGAGTACTCGGGCGATAGCAACTATGACCCTTCCAGCGATGGCTCGAGCGACGAGTGCTTCAGCGTCAGCCAGGCATCCGCCTCCGTGGTCTCCACTCCCAGCAGTCAGTCAACCAGCCTGGCCGGTGGCGAGTCGGATCAACTCACCGTCACCGGCAACGCGGCCGGCGGCAGCCCGTCTGGCACCGTTAGCTTCTTCATCTGCGGTCCGTTCACGAGCGCGTCGGGCTGTGCAGCCGGCGGCAGCGCTGTCGGGGCGCCGGTGCCGCTGACCGCCGCGGGTGGCAACACCGCCACAGCAACCTCGGCAACCTTCTCTCCATCCAGCCCCGGCGTCTGGTGCTTCCGGGCCGAGTTCTCGGGCGATGCCAACTACCGTGCCGGAAGCGATGGGTCCGCCGGCGAGTGCTTCACGGTGCTCCAGTCCGGCGCGCCGTCCGCAACGATCTCCTCGCCTAGACCAGGGGCGATCTACGGGGTGGGGCAGGTCGTCCCATCGGACTACAGCTGCGCTGAGGCGCCTGGCGGCCCCGGCCTTAGCTCCTGCACCGGAACGGTCGCGAACGGCGCGCCGATCAACACCTCCGCGCGCGGGCCGCAGACCTTCAGCGTCACAGCAGTGAGCAGAGACGGCTTGGCCACAACCGTCTTCGCCGGCTACAAGGTCGCCGGTCCCCCATCGGTTTGGCTCCTTTCGCCCACCGACGGCGCGTCGTACACACTCGGTCAAAGAATCGGGGTGGCCTACGGCTGCGCCGAGGATCCATACGGCCCGGGACTCGCATCCTGCTCCGTGCCGGCGGACGTCAACACCAACACCACCGGCACCCTCCCATTCACCGTGTCCGCGACCAGCCTGGACGGTCAGAGCGCCGCGCACACGATCCACTACAGCGTCGTCGTCCCGCCAAACAGCTTCACCGTCTCGCAGCTTCGACCTCATCGGAACGGTCGCGTCACGTTCCAGCTGGCGATTCCCGGCGGGGGCAATGTCGTCATTCGTGAAACGGCTCCGCGCCGCGACTTCTCGCGGCCGAAGTCCGGCCGATTCCTGTTCGGGTCCCTGCAGTTGAACCCGTCCAGCGCGACAACGCTCAGCATCGTCATGCGGCCCAACGGACGCGGGAGCCGCCTCCTTCACCACCACCGCTTCACGGTGCGCATTCAAGTGACCGTCACCTACACCCCCACCAACGGAACCTCGCGAAGCTCCACCTTCTCAGGGCTGCGGGTCACGCGGTAGCGGACCAGGGTCACGCGCAGCCAACCACCACGGCGAATTGCTACACTCCTGTAGCAATGGTCCGGCCGGATCATCAGGTAGCGATCATCGGAGCCGGCCTCGGCGGCCTGGGCGCAGCAATCGCGCTCAAGCGAGCGGGGATCGAGGACTTCGTCGTGCTCGAGCGCGCCTCGGACATCGGCGGTACCTGGCGCGATAACACCTACCCCGGGATCGCCGTCGACATCCCGGCCCAGGCCTACCAGTTCTCGTACGAGCTGAAGCCCGACTGGTCGCGCGTGTTCGCCACCGGGGCCGAGGTGAAGTCCTACATCGACCACTGCGCCGACCGCTATGACGTCCGCCGCCACGTGCGGCTCGAGAGCGAGGTAGTGGTCCGCGAGTGGGACGAGGAAGCCCACCTCTGGCGGCTGAGGCTGCCGGCCGGATCGGAGATCACGGCCCGGTTCGTGATCAGCGCCGTGGGCGCGTTCGTGAATCCCAAGCCGGCCGAGATCCCGGGGGTCGAGGAATTTGAGGGCCCGGTGTTGCGCTCGGCGGCCTGGGATCACTCGCTCTCGCTGGAGGGCAAGCGGGCGGCGATCGTCGGCACGGGCGCCAGCGCCGTCCAGATCGTGCCCGAGATCGCGCGGAAGGTCGCGCGCCTGGACGTCTACCAGCGGACGCCGATCTGGGTGGGGCCGAAGGTCGACTTCCGCACCTCGGCGGCGGCCAAGTGGTTGTTCCGCAGCTACCCGCGTGCGCAGGACGCGGTCCGCAGGGTCGTCACCAGCGTCGTCGAGGCGGGACTGGTTGGCGGTGTCGTCCACTACGAGTCATCCGCCTGGCTCACACGCGGCGCCGCCTGGCTGGCGCGCAATATCTGGTACCGCCAGGTGCGCGATCCCGATGTCCGGCGCCGCCTGATTCCCGACTACGACGTCGGCTGCAAGCGGCCCTCGGTGTCGAACAGCTACCTGCGCACCTTCAACCGGCCGAACGTCGAGCTGGTCTCAGAGCGGATCGAGCGGGTCTTCGATCGAGGCATCCGGACGGTCGATGGGCGCGAGCGCGAGATCGACGTGCTGGTGCTGGCGACTGGCTTCCGACTGGCGACCGACCCTGAGAACTACAGGCTCAACCCGGTCCGCGGCCGCGACGGATTCGACCTGGCTTCGTTCTACGCCTCGCACCGGGCGCGCTCGTACGAGAGCGTCAGCCTCCCCGGGCTGCCGAACCACTTCATGATCTTCGGGCCGTACGGGTGGACCGGCGGCACCTGGCACGTGCTCGTGGAGTCCGCCTCGCACCACATCGTCCGCGTCATCAAGGAGGCGGAGCGGCGCGGCGCGACGGCAGTGGAGGTGCGCGAGGAGGCAGCCGAGCGGTGGACCAGGTTCGCCGTCGAGCGGCTCGGGCGTTCGCTCTGGAGCCTCGGCTCGTGCGCGACTGCCAACAGCTACTACTTCGACCACCACGGCGACACCCCGTTCCTGCGCCCCACCAGCTCGCGCGAGGCCTGGCACGCGGCGCGCACGTTCCCGCTGGACGATTACAGCTACCGGACGCCGGGGACTTCCCGTCTCCCGCGCGAAGCTGCGCTGGCTTCGGCGGCGCAGTCAGCGCCGGCTGACGATCATCGCGCCGCTCCGGGGGCTCGCGCCGCGTCCACCTGACCGCGAGGACTCGACGTAAGGCGCCCGGATTGTGGCGCCACCGCTGCCCCGGCGGTGCGGGCCACCGATGCCCTGGCGATGAGGGCCATACGGGTGAGGACGATGGAAAGGTGGCGTGGGCGGTTGTGCCGCAGCACCGGTAGTGCGAATGCTTGCGCCGCGGCCGACGGTCGCGCAGTGACCGGCGACGTGGAGCTCCGATTGTGGTGGAGCAGCAGCAGCGCGCCGCCGGCAATGGCAATCGTCAACAGCAAGATCAGACCGACTGCCATCAACAGTCGGCGTCCCTTGCGTTTCCGGGACACGGTCTCCGATCGCTTGACCCGGTGGGCGGACCGGCGCTCATGGGAGGGTCCGGGCCATTCCAGGTGACCCTCCGCCAGCGCACGTGGCTGCTCGGTGCCATTCGGCGGTTGTTGGCTCGGCGATAAGCCGGGCGGAAGCCATGCGCTTTCTCGAGGTTGCGGCGTTTCACCGTTCCGGGGCGAATCGGGCTCCCACGGTGACGTCGCGTCCGGGGGTGCGGACGCGCTTTGCGTCGTAGCCACTTCGTCCAACCTCGCCCGCAGCCGCGCTAGCACCACCTCGTTGTATTCCACGGCTTTGGCGAGCATGCGGCGCCGTAGGACTGCCCAAGTGGCGGCGTCGTATCCGAGGGTTTCTGGCAGACGAACCGGCACCGCGATTATTTCGGCCTCGCGCTCCGCCATCCTGCTTCGGAGGTGAAGTTGTCTCAGGGGCGCCGTGCGGCTACTCGACTTCCAACACCACCTTGCCCACAGCGCCCCGCTCATCGATCAGCTCAAGTGCCTCGCCAGCTCGCTCGAGTGGGAACCGCGCGCCGACGATCGGGCGCACGAAACCGTCCTCGATGAGCCGCGCGACCTCTGCGCCGATCTCGCGCACGACCTCGGGCTTGGACAGCACGTATGCCCCCCACCCGGCTCCGATCAACTCGGTGTTTCCCAGCAGCAGGCGGTTGACCTTCACCTCCGGAATCGAGCCGCCGGTGAAGCCGACCACCACAAGGCGGCCCCCTTCCGCCAGCGACCGCAGGCTGTCGGTGAAGCGATCGCCGCCGACTGGGTCGAGGACCAGGTTGACGCCGCCGCCCGAGACCTCCTTGGCCTCGTCCCTCCATGGCCCATCGGCGCGCAGCACGTGGTCCGCGCCCGCCTCGCGCGCCACCCTCTCCTTGGCGTCGCTCGACACGATCCCGATCGTCCGCGCGCCGAGTCCCTTGGCCACCTGAAGGACCGCGGTGCCGACGCCGCCGGCCGCGCCGTGGACGAGCACCGTCTCGCCCTCCTGAAGGCGGCCGCGGAGCTTGAGCGCGAAATAGGCCGTGTGGTAGTTGAGCACCAGCCCCGCGCCCTGGGCGAAGTCGAGCGACTCGGGCAGCGTGAAGCAGAAGTGCCCGGGCGCGACGGCGGCCTCGGCAAAGCCCCCGGTCATGCAGAACGCGGCCACTCGGTCACCGGGCTTCAGCTGGGAGCCGTCGGAGGCCTCCTTCACGACGCCGGCCACCTCGCTGCCGGGGACGAAGGGCAGCGGCGGCTTGAACTGGTACTCGCCCCGGGTCTGAAGGACCTCCGGGAACGAGACTCCGGCGGCCTGCACCTCAACCACGACCCCCTGTCCGGGGGTGAACATGTGCGACGGCTCGGGATCGGGCAGTTCGACTAGCTTCAGCGCACTCGCGGGCCCGGTCAGCTCGGTGATCTGCATGGCGCGCATCGGGCGCGGGGATCCTATCCCCGACGGCCTCGCGCGACGATCAGCCGAACTCCTCCTCCAGCACGCGGATGGCTCGCGGCGGGGCGCGCAGGACATCGCCCAGCGCCGCGATCTCGGTCATGGCCGCAGCGAACCGTGACTCGAGCACGGGATGGACGACCATGACCAGCCGGGCCTGGTGGCCGAGGCCCTTCTGCACCACCGACTTGACCGACACCCCGTGGCTCGAGAGCACCTGGGCCACCTGCGCCAGCACCCCCGGTTGGTCTGCGACCTCGAGGTGCAGGTAAAAGGCCGACACGACGTCCTGGACGATCTCCAGCCGGTGGGCGGCGGCTGGCGTCGAGGCCGGGGGGATCATGGCCGAGATCACGTCGCCCAGCACCGCGCTCGCCGTCTGGGGCCCGCCCGCGCCGGGGCCGGACATCGTGATCTCGGTGATGTCCTCGGACTCGACGGTGACGGCGTTGAACGGACCGCCCACCGACGCGAGGGGATGTCCTGGATAGAGGAACGCGGGGTGCACCCGGACGGACAAGCCGCCGTCGATCCGCTCGGCGGTGCCGATCAGCTTCAGCCCCAGGCCGAGCTCGCGCGCGTACTCGAGGTCGTCGGGCTGGATGTGCTCGATGCCTTCATAGACCACCTGGTCGATGTGGACAGGGGTGTCAAACGCCAGCCGGGCCAGGATCGCCATCTTGGCGGCGGCGTCCGAGCCGTTGACGTCGTCGGTGGGATCGGCCTCCGCGTATCCCAGCCGCTGCGCCTCGGCGAGCGCCTGGTCGAAGGTCTCTCCCGTGCGGGCCATCTCGGTCAGGATGAAGTTCGTGGTGCCGTTGACGATCCCGTGGACGCGATCGACCCTCGCGCCGGCGAGCGACTCCTGGAGCACTCGGATCACGGGCACCACGCCCGCAACCGCTCCCTCGAACCGCAGCTGCACACCTTCGGTGCGGGCGACCTCCCACAACTCCTCGCCGTGACGGGACAGAAGTTGCTTGTTGGCCGTGACCACGTGGCGCCCGGACTGCATCGCCCGCAGCACGTACTCATGAGCGGGCTCGATCCCGCCCATGAGCTCGACGATCAGCTCCGAGCTCTCCAGCAGCTCGTCGAACGATCCCTCGCCGCGGGTCAGGATCCCCGCCAGCGACGGCCGCAGCCCGGTGATCCGCTCCACCCGCTCGGCCTGCTCCGGCAGCAATTTCGCGAATGCCGACCCCACCGTCCCGTGGCCGAGCAGGCCGACCCGGAAGGTCCTATTCGAGGTCACGGCCCGCCAGGTCGTCGTAGGTCTCGCGGCGCACGACCACCCTCGCCGAACCGTCACGGCAGAAGATGACCGGCGGTCGCGGAACGCCGTTGTAGTTGTTGGCCAGCGCGTGTCCGTACGCGCCGGTCACTGGCGTGACGACGACGTCCCCGGGCGCGGGTTCGGCGAGCGCCACGTCGCGGATGATCACGTCGCCTGACTCGCAGTGCTTGCCGGCCAGGCGGCAGTGCTCGTTTGCGGCCGCCAGCGGCCGGTCGGCGATCAGCGCCTCGTACACCGAGCCGTACAGCATCGGGCGCAGGTTGTCGGACATGCCGCCATCGACCGCCACCCAGGTGGAGACGTTGCGCTTGACGGTCTCGACCGTGTACAGGGTCACTGTCGAGTTGGCGACGAGCGCCCGGCCTGGCTCGAGCAGCAGCCGCGTGTCCGGACCTCCCGGGAGGAGCTCGTGCGCTGCAGACACGACCGCGTCGATGTACTCAGAGACCTCGGGCGCCCGTTGGTCGCTCGTATAGGCGACCCCTAGTCCGCCCCCCAGGTTGTAGACCCCGAACGAGCCTAGACCGGCGATGGCCTCCACCGCCCGGCGGAATGGATCGAGCTCGAGCAGCTGCGAGCCGATGTGGAAGTGAAGCCCGATCAGCTCCAGATGGGGCACGGTCGCGGCCCGCTCGATCGCAGTCGGGGCCTGCTCCATCGTGAACCCGAACTTCGAGTCCGCCTGGCCTGTCGACATCGCCTGGTGCGTGTCGCCGGCGACATCGGGCGTCACGCGGATCAGGACCTCCTGGCGTCGGTCCAGCTCCGCGCACGCGCGCTCGAGGCGCTCGAAGTCGTCGAATGAGTCGAGCACGATGTGGCCCACGCCGGCGTCCAGCGCCTGGCGCAGCTCGGCCTCTGACTTGGCGTTGCCGTGCAGGTACAGGCGGCGGGGGTGAAGTCCCGCCTTGAGAGCCAGCGCCAGCTCCCCACCTGATGCCACATCACACGACAGCCCCTCCTCGGCCAATGCCCGATACACGGCCGTGCACGGGAACGCCTTGGAGGCGAACAGGACGTCGTAGTCGGCATGGCGCGTGGCTAGCGCCTCGACGAACGCGCGCGCCCTGGCCCGGAGGTCGTCCTCGGCCACGACATACGCCGGCGTGCCAAATTCCCGCGCCAGCTCGATCGTGTCGCAGCCACCGATCTCAAGCCGACCGCGCTCGTTGACGCGCGTCCCTTGCGGGTAGACGTGGGAAACCGTTGTTGTGGTAGCCGGCACCGGGCGATCATGCCATGATCGCCCCGGTGCGGAGGCTCGTGCGGACCGTGAATCCGCCCCGGCCGGCTCAAGGCGGTCGGCACGAGGGACTGGCGTACTCGCTGTGGTTGCCGAGCGAGGCGCCGCGTGGCGGCGTGGTCATCCTGCACGGCGCCGGCTCCTGCAAGGAGAGCCACCACGACTATGCCCGAGCGCTGATCGGCGCTTCTCTGGCGGCCATCACTTTCGACCAGCGCGGGCACGGCGAGAGCGACGGGCCGATGAATGGTCGCGTGCTCGAGGACGTGCGCGCGATGGCGCAGCTGCTCCGAGACGCGTGCGGGACGGGACTGCCGATCGTGCTGAGGGGGTCGAGCATGGGTGGGCATTTCGCGATCCTGGCCGCTCCCGTCGTCGGAGCCCGTGCGATCGTCGCCATCTGCCCGGCGAGCGGCGAGGGTCTGCGCCGCGGGTTGAGGGCGGGGACGCTGAGGTTCAACGCGGACGTCCCCTCGCTGGACTCCTTCCTCGCTGCCCACGATCTCCACGCGGAGGTCGAGGCGCTCGAGATCCCGTTGCTGTTGCTTCACGCCGCCGGGGATGAGCAGGTGCCCGTCGAGCATTCGCGGGAGCTGGCCCAAGGGCTGCGCTCGCCGGCAAGCCGGCTGATCGTCCTGCCCGGTGGCCACCACCGCTCGATCCAGCACGACGCCGAGATGCAGTCCGTGACCGTGAAGTTCATCGAGCGGGCGCTCGCGGCCGCCTGAGCGAGGAGCGACGAGGGCCACGCGACCCCCGCTCGCCCGGGATATAGCGTGCGTCTAGTGCCCGCTCAGCAGGCCGCCGACGGCGTTTCCTGCCCCGGACACGAGACCGCCCGCCGCGCCTCCCGCTCCGGCGAGCGTGTTGCCCAGCGCGCTGCCCGCTCCGCTGACAGCCGAGCCGGCTCCCGGGGTCTGGCTCCCGACCGCGCCCGTGACCTGGGTGACCGTCGAGCCAAGGCTCTGAGAGACCCCGGCGACGGTGTTGCCCAGGGCGTTCGTGGCCCCCTGGACCACGCCGCCCAGCTGAGTCCCGCGCCCAGGCGGGCTGGTCGGCGCACCGCCGCCACCGGGCGAAGTCGGCTGTGACTGCACCGGTGAGGCGCTGCCGGGCGACTGAGTCTGCTGACCCGTGCCCGGGACGCCCTGGGCGCCTCCCGGACTCCCCGTGGCGCCACCCGGCCCTCGGCCGGAGCTCACGGCGCTAGCGCCGCTCGAGGAGGCGGTCGCGACCCGGCCGGCGGCGAGCGACGCGGCGGCGACGCGCGCCTGCGTCGCCGAGCCGGCAGGCGACTGCGGCGCGGAGACATTGAGCGACACGGCAGAGCCCTGGCCTCCGATGTTCGGCCATCCGTGGAAGGCCACGAACGCGCTCGCCAGCACGAACACGATCGCGGCTCCGGCGAGCAGCGATCCGGCAGTCCCGAACCCGGCCATGTATGCCCGAGTAGCTCGCATGCCCTCGGTTGGATCGGCAAGAACGCGCCAGGCCTTTAGGGATTTCCTGCGAATCGTTGAATCATCCGTTATCCGGTCTGCCAATATCAATGTGTTATGGCGAGACCAACCACATTCGGCCGTGATCGCGGCCTCCAGACCCGGATGGTGTTGACGCTGTTCCTGCTCGGGCTCGTATATGCGGTGCTCGTGGGAGTTCTGTTCGCCGCTGGCGCCGGCGCGGTTTTAATCGCCGTAGTCGCGGGCGGGCTGTTCCTGATCCAGTTCTTCACCTCCGACAAGCTCGCGCTTCTGTCGATGGGCGCACGAGTGGTCGGTCCCGGCGACTCCAATCAGGCCCGCAGGCTGCACGCCATCATCGAGCGTCTGTGCATCCAGGCCAACATCCCAAAGCCACGCATCGCGATTGCCCAGACGCCGATGCCAAACGCATTCGCCGTCGGGCGCTCCCCAAAGACCGCCACGGTCTGTGCCACCACGGGCATCCTGGAGCTGCTCGACGACGGAGAGCTCGAGGGCGTGCTGGGACACGAGCTGACGCACGTCCAGAACCGGGACGTGATGGTGATGACGCTCGCCAGCTTCTTCGCCTCGATCGCTGCCTTCATCACCCAGGTGGGGTTCTGGTTCGGCGGAGCCTTCGACGACAACAACAACGGGCCCGGGGCCCTGGTCGTGATCCTGGTGTCGGCGGTCGTGTACGTCATCTCCTGGCTCCTGCTGCAAGCGCTCTCGCGCTATAGAGAATTTGCCGCCGACCGCGGCTCGGCGATCCTCACCGGCCGCCCGAGCGCGCTGATCGCGGCGCTCTACAAGATCGAGGGCACCATGCAGCGGATCCCGCAGCGTGACCTGCGCGCCGCCTCCGGCGAGCTGGCCGCCTTCTACATCATGCCCCCGAGGGCCAAGCAGACGGTCGCCACCCTGTTCTCGACGCACCCGCCGCTCGAGGCCCGGGTCGCCAGGCTGCAGCGGCTCGAGGCCCAGCTGCAGGGGACGGCGCGGTAGTCGCGGCACCGGGGACCACCTCATGAGGACGTTTGCCGCAGGGGAGCGGCTCTACGAGATTCCGCAGGAACTGCTCGATCTGCGAGAAACGATCAGGCAGATCGCCCAGGAACGGATCGCGCCACGAGCATCCGAGATCGACCGCAGTGGCGAGTATCCGTATGACATCCGCCAGCTTCTCGCCGACGGCGACATCTTCGCGCTGGCGCTCCCAGAAGCGTACGGCGGCACCGGGACGGGAACGTTGATGCTGCAGATGGCGGTCGAGGAGCTCGCGAAGGCCGATGCGTCCTGCGCCCTGATGCTGATGCTCCAGGAGCTCGGCACGCTTCCGATCTCGCTATTTGGCTCGGACGAGCTCAAGCAGCGGTTTCTGCCGAAGTGCGCATCGGGCGAGTGGGTTCCGGCGTTCGCCTTATCGGAAGCTGAAGCCGGCTCAAACCCGGGGGCGATGCGCACGAGCGCCGTGAAGGACGGGGATGAGTGGGTCATCAACGGGGCCAAAAACTGGACGAGTAACGCGGGCGTCGCCGACTTTTACATCGTGTTCGCCGTCACCGACCGAGAGCAACGCCGTGTCACGGGCTTCGTTGTTGAAAGCGACCGGGAGGGTTTCTCGATCGGTGGCTACGAACACAAGCTAGGCATCAGGGGTTCTCCGACGGGGTCGCCGGTGCTTGACGGTGTGCGCGTGCCGTCCGAGAACGTGATCGGCGAGGTCGGAGCTGGAATGCGAGTCGCGCTGGGCACGTTGGAGCGGACTCGGCTCGGAGCTGCGGCGCAAGCCGTCGGCATCGCGCAGGGAGCTACCGACTACGCGGTTGAGTACGCCAAAGAGCGAGTCGTATTCGATAAGCCGATCATCGAGCTAGAGGGAATCCAGTTCAAGCTCGCCGACATGCAGACCGGGACGGCTGCCGCACGCGAGCTGCTCTACAAGGCATGTGCGATGACTGATCGAGATCCGCCGCCCCGCGATCTCGGACTGTGGACCTCAATGGCGAAGGTGTTTGCATCGGACAATGCGATGAGAGTCACGGTAGACGCGGTCCAGGTTCTTGGCGGATACGGCTACGTCAGCGACTATCCCGTCGAGCGAATGATGCGCGACGCGAAGATCACCCAGATATACGAGGGAACCAACGAGATCCAGCGCATCGTCATCGCCCGACACCTCGCGAGCTGACGGCAGCCGGATACTGCACATCTCATACCTGTCGGCCTGATGAATAATCCCCCGGTGCTTCCGACCGTGGCGATTCTCTGTGGCGGCGCCGGCACCCGCCTGCGCGAGCAGACCCAGTCGATCCCCAAGCCCCTGGTCGAGATCGGCGGACGCCCGATCCTCTGGCACGTGATCCACATCTACCTCGCGCAGGGGTTCTCCGACTTCCTGCTGCTGACCGGCTTCAGGGCGGAGCTGATCGAGGAGTTCGTGGGCGATGAGTCGTGGCCGGGCGGCGTGCGGATCCGTTGTCTGGAGACAGGGGGCGAGACGCCCACGGGCGGCCGCCTGCGTCGCGCGGCCGAAGCGCTGGAAGGCGACGAAACCGTCTGCGTCACATACGCCGACGGTGTCGCCGACATCGACCTGCGGCGCCTGCTCGACCACCATCGTGGCCACGACGTTCCGGCGACGATGACCGTCGTCAGGCCCGAGCTTCCGTTCGGAGTCGCGGAGCTCAACGGCGACGGCGCCGTGCGCGCGTTTCAAGAGAAGCCCCGCTCGCAGCACTGGATAAACGGCGGCTTCTTCTGCTTTGAGCCCCGCGTGCTGCGGTCGCTGGGGCCGGATGACGTGCTCGAGCGCGAGCCCCTGGAGCGGCTGGCCGCCGCCGGCCAGTTGCGAGCGTTCCGGCACGAAGGATTCTGGGGCTGCATGGACACCTACAAGGACGCGGTGGCGCTGAACGAGCTGTGGGCGAGCGGACGGGCGCCGTGGAAGCTGTGGAGCTGAGCGGACAGGCGCCGTGGAACCTGTGGAGCTGAGCGGCCGGTCGGCGCTCGTCACCGGCGCCTACGGCTTGCTCGGCTCGTGGCTCGTCAAGGGCCTGCTGGAGCGCGGCGCGCGTGTGTGTGTCGTCCGTCGCGACCGGCCGGCGCTGACGGCCCTCGAGAGCATGGGCCTCGAGTCACAGGTAGACGTGGTCGAAGGCGACGTCTGCAGCGAGGGCTTGGTCCTGCGAATCCTGGGCGAGTACGCGGTCGACAGCGTCTTTCACCTGGCGGCGCAGACGATCGTCCCCACCGCCAACCATTCGCCGCTGTCCACCTTCGAGACGAACATCCGCGGCACCTGGATGGTGCTCGAGGCCTGCCGGCTGCACGGGGCCGAGAGGGTGATCGTGGCCTCCTCGGACAAGGCGTACGGATCCCACTCGACGCTCCCCTACAAGGAGGAGTTCGCGCTCCAGCCCCGCTACCCCTACGACGTATCCAAGGCCGCCACCGATCTATTGGCGCGCTCCTACTGGCACACCTGGCAGCTGCCGGTCAGCGTGACTCGGTTCGCGAACCTGTACGGAGGGGGCGACGCCAACCCCTCGCGGCTCGTGCCCGAGGCGGATCACCGCCGCACTCTCCGGGCGGCCGCCAGTGGTCCGCTCCGACGGGTCGCCGGAGCGCGACTTCCTGTACGTCGAGGACGCGGTCGCGGCGTACCTGGCGATCTGGAACTGCGCTGGGAGACGGCGTGGAGCGCGCCAGCGCAGCCGGCCAGGCGTTCAACGCCGGGGGCGGCCGCCCCCACCGGGTCGGCGACGTCGTAGAGCTGATCTGCCACCTGGCGGGCACCGACGTCGAGCCCGACATCCGCGGCCGCGGCACGCCCAGCGGCGAGATCGACCGCCAATGGGTCGACCACTCCAAGCTGACCGAGCTGACCGGCTGGGAGCCGCGCCTGAGCCTCGAGGAAGGGCTTGGACGCGCGATCGACTGGTATCGCGCTCACCCCGAATGGCTTGGGCGCTAGCGGGTCGTGCTGTCTCTTGGGGAGGATCTCAATCTAGATCTGCTGCTTGTCGCGCGTGCCTCGACGCCACGGACCGCAGCCGTCCGAGGACATCGGTCGTTGGGGCCACCTTGGCGTTCTCATAGTCGGACAGCCGGGACGCCGAGGTGCCGGCAGCCCGGGCGAACTCGCGCAGCGTCATCCCGGTCTGTTCTCGCCAGCGGCGGATCTGCGCCGCGAAGTCCGCTCGTCCGCGGAGGTCGACCTCCTCGCGGGCACGACATATCACGGTCATCATCAACGCGTCGACGCCGTAGTGCTCGCCCCATGAGGCGATCGCTTCCACCGTGCGCGCGAGGCGGCCCCAGGGGTCGCGCCTGATCGCCTCGGCCAGCCGCCTCCAGTCAGATAGCGAGCCGCGGTCCATGACGGTCTCGATCGATTCCGCAGGCCATTCGTCCACCGGGGAGGCGGGGTCGACCTCGACATTGCGGAAGCGAACCGTCATCGGGTCATCCGCTCTGCCGCGTCGGCGAGGACGGCCGTGACCGCCGGCCAGTCATGCCAGCGGGGCTGCAGCGATTTGTAGGCAGGGAGCTGGTGCGTGACCTCGGCATCGCGCGGCCGAGGATCGGACAGTTGCCGGGCGACCTGGGAGGCCACGGCCTCTGGCCGCTGGTTGAGGTCGGCGTAATAGTCATCGATGCCGCTCAGCACGGCCGCCGCCTCATCGAGGCCGATCGCGTCTGCCAGCGCCGCGATGTCCACGTAGTCGCGGGTCTGGTTCCGGTTCAGCGCCAACCATGCCTTGATCCGCAGGATCTCAGCCGCGGTGGGGACCACCAGCCGCTCGCCGTCGATATCGACTTCGGCGGTCTCGAGCGGCCGCGCTCGGAGCAGCTGACGCACACCTGTCTCGATCCCGCCGAGCTCCCCGAGGATGATCTTTCCCGGCTGGGCCCGAATAAGCGACCAGTCTCCAAGTGCTTCGAGGTTCTCCAGGATCGCATCGAAGCGCTGATCGAGGTCCGCGATCACGTGATCGTTGCCGAAAGACTCGCGGTGATGGGCGTGGAGAGCGGCCGCGGAACCGCCCACTAACACGGCGCCCGGGACCATACGCTGTAGCTGGGCGGCCTTGGCGAGGACGGTCTTCAAGGATGGCGAGGCCACGGCCCTACGTTATCAGATCAGATAACGGAGCCGCTCAGCTGGCTATCAGCGAGCGCGCGTAATTCGTCGGCTGGTACGACATCACGAACGTCTCCCGGTGTCCGAATGACTCGGGCGCTAGCCTCGCCGTTCGTGGGCCTGCTCGACATCATCACCGGCAAGCGGAAGCTGGCCGCTCCCGCGCCCGACCGCCTGTTTGCGATCTCGACCGCTTACGTGCTGTTCGAGACGCAGCTCGAGATCGTCTCCCGAGGCACGGCCGCGATCGTCTTCCAGCCGCTGCAGACCGCGGACTTCGCCGGCATCGTGCGCGACATGGAGGAGGTCGTGCGCGCCACGTGCGCCGATAGCGACACGACGGTTGACACCTCGGACGACTCGTACGGGTTTCGCTGGCTGATCCTCCGCGGCAAGGACTTCGAGCAGCTGGTGGTGGGGATCAACGCCGTGTCCGGTGCGATCGAGGCCGGCGGTTACGGCGAGCGGCTGCTGTGCGCGGTGTTCGCGTTCGAGGACCAGAGCAAGCGGCCGCTGTACTGGATCTATAACTACAAGCGGGGGGCGTTCTACCCCTTCGTCCCGGCCTCCGGGGCTGAGCAGCGCGACACCGAGCGGGAGTTCGTGCTCAAGGCTCAGGTCGGCTCCGAGCTGCCGCTGGAGCAGGAGCTAGAGCGGTGGTTTCCGCTGTGGGGGATTCCGATCTGAGCCTCAGTGAGCCGGCGCGGCTGCCGTCCACTCTCAACCCGTGGGAAGATTCGCGCGTGGGCAGCGCATCGGGCTCGGGGACAGACGGTGCTGGAGCTGATCGCGGCCGGCGACGTCGACGCCGCCGCAGACTTCTTCGACCGCCGGGCTCCGAGCGTGCGCGAGTACTTCGTGCAGCTGTGCAGCTCGGAGCTGGTCGACGAGGCGACGCTGGCGGCTTTCGTCGACTTCCGCGGCAGAGCACGCAAACGTGCCGCCGGACGCAGACGCGGACGAGTCCTGCGACGCGGCGGCGAGGGCAGCGGCAGCAGGGCGACTGGATCTGCGCGACGCTCGCTCGGCCGAATGCCGTGCGACCGCCGAGCTGCTCGTGGCGCGCATGAACGGAGAGCTCACCCGCAGCGAGGATCCCCTCGAGCAGCACCTGAAGCGTTGCTCGACCTGCAGGCGAACCGCCGAGCGGCTGACGGATGCGGACGCCGCGCTGTCTGGCCGCGGCGGCGATGCACCGCCTGACGACATCCGCGTTGCCTGGTTGGACCTGGTGGGCCGGGAGGAGGGCACGGAGACCCGGAGAGGTCGCCGACCGAGGAGCCGACGACGGTCCAGCCCGAGATCACCAGACAAGCAACCGGCGGATCAACCGGAGCCGCCGGGCGCCGTTCGAGTGCGCGCGCGGCGCGGCGGGCTCCTCGGGGCGGCGAGGCGCTTGGCCCCTTCGCCGCGGCGACATCAATAACATCTCCCGCCCTCGAAAGGAGTTCATCGTGTCCCGCGTAGTCGTGACCGGCGGCGCCGGGTTCATCGGCTCGCACGTCGTCGATGGCCTGATCGCCGACGGACATCAGGTGGTGGTGATCGACGATCTCTCCTCGGGGAGGGAAGAGCTCGTCAACCCCGCCGCGGACCTGGAGGTTGTAGACGTCTCTGACGCCGCGGCGCTCGACCCGATCTTCGATCGGAGCAGTCCCGCTGCCATCTATCACCTGGCCGCGCAGGCGTCGGTGACCGCGTCGGTGACGAACCCACAGCGGGACAACGAGGTAAACGTGCGTGGGACGCTCAACCTGCTCGAGGCGGCCAGGCGCTGCGGGGCGCCGCTCGTCTTCTCCTCCACGGGCGGAGCGCTCTACGGGAACGAGGCGCCGATTCCCACTCCCGAGTCGTTCATCCCCTCCCCACTGGCGCCCTATGGCGCGTCCAAGTGGGCGGCCGAGGCGTACGTCATCACGTGGTCCAATTCTTCGCGCCTCCCGCATGCTGTGCTCCGCTACGGCAACGTCTACGGCGCCCGTCAGAGCCCGCACGGCGAGGCGGGAGTGGTGGCCATCTTCAGCCATGCGCTGTGGCGCGGCGAGCAACCGAAGATGTTCGGGTACGGCAAGCCCACGCGCGATTACGTTCACGTGGCCGACGTGACCGAGGCCACGATCCGAGCCAGCGGAACAAGAGGAACCTTCAACATCGCCACCGGCGTTGAGACGCCGGTTTCGGAGCTGTTCACGATCCTCGCGTCGGCGGCTGGCAGAACGGTCGAGCCGATCGAGCTGCCGCTGCGAGAAGGGGAGCTCGAGCACTCGTGCCTGGACCCGTCGCTGGCATCGAGAGCGCTCGACTGGGGAGCCAGAATCCGGCTCGAAGAGGGACTGATGGAGACCTACAACGAGCTGGTCTCGGAGTTCGAGGCCGCCGAACAACCGGCGTAGCCGCGCCTTGGGCGACTCGATCGGCCGCCGTTCGCCTACGTTCTCGGCGCACCCGCCGCTCCAGGCCAGGGGCGCCGGGCTAAAACGACCCGAGGCACAACTCCGACGGACCGCCCAGTAATCCGCTCCTTTGCCGGCGGTTCTGCGGCCGCATAAATCCTGAATGGCTAATTCTCGTCTGCGCCCAAACCGCGCTCACCGAATCGCCGACGTTGATGTTGGATCACGAACTGTTCCATGAATGCAGGAACATTCGCGCTGCGCGGCGCCTTGGCGTGCGGTGAGCCTGCGGTCAGCGGGCGATTCGCGCTCGGGGGCGGCTATCGCGTCACAAAGTACCGCGCGTACGCAAATACGAGCGCGTGCGGACGCAGCTGGCGGGCGAGCGTATAGTCGCGCACAGCGGCGTCCAGCCAGCCAAGCTCGGTCTCGATCCGGGAGCGAATCAGCCAGTGGGCATAGTTGTCCGGCTCATGGGAGATGGCGAGCGTTTCCTGATGCTCAGCCTGCCCGAGCCTTCGACCGGCTTCGAGTACGAGCGCTTCCTGCTCGTGGGCGCTGGCTGACCAGGGCTCGGCGGAGACGGCATTGCGGGCCCGCGCGAGCGCCAGCTCCCCGTTTCCGACCCGCTCGGCGGCTTGGCTCGAGCGGACATTCAACGTCGAGACCAGACCAGGCAGCTGAACGAAGGCAGCGACCGCGGCCCCCGCCACAAGCAGTCCACGCACCAGCAGCCGAAGTCGGACGCGGCGAGTTGAAAGCCGCGCACTCAATACTCCGACTCCGCCCAGCGCGAGAACGGTCACCGCCGTCGACTCCCACATCCAGTCGACGCTTGCATGCAGCAGATAAACCAGCACTACCGCGAGAAATGCGGCGCTGGCGCCAGCGGTCACGGCTCGCCGTGCACGTAACCGCACAGTCGCGGCGACTCCGACCGCGGCGGCCGCCACCACCACGATCAGGAGCAGCCCTGGAACGCCCAGTTCGGCCAGGTTCTCGAGCCAGATGTTGTGCGCGTCCCGAATGAACTCGATGTTGGTCCCGTGCTCGTTCCACCAGAACTCGAATGTTCCGGCGCCGGTGCCGCCCGCGGGATGGGCATCAAAAGCCTTGACTGCGGCATTCCAGACGACGTATCGGTTGCCCGCGAGGCTCGCTAGCCGCGCAGTCGGGTCGGTCGTGCTGGCCACTGGGGGCTGCTTGAACGAGTGCCAGGCGCGGCTTGCGAGTCCCGGGCCGAGGGCCGCTCCCGCCGCGACAAACGCAATCACCGCGGTTGCCAGCAGTGCACGGCGAACGCGAGGGGGCGTCCTCAAGCGGTCGACGTTCCTTCGTCGCGTGAGAAGTGCGATTAACGCGCAAATGGCGCCCGCAAACAGCAGCGCCCCGAGAACGGAGCCCGCGCCTCCCGTGCCGGTTGCGTGAGCGACCTGTGAGGAGCTCTGGAGGGCGATGACGGCGAGCCCGGTACCGGTAGCCGCGATCGCGGCATGGATCGTCACGGTAATTCGGTTGCGGCTGAGCGCGATCGCTGCAATCACCGCGAGCACTGCCCCAGCGACGCCTGCGCGTGAATAGGTTAGGTACGTCATCGTCGCAGCTACCGGGACCAGCCCAAGCGATACCGCTCGGCGGATTTGGGAGGAGTCGTGGGCACTCCACACGAGCCCGAGCGCGATACACATCGCGCCCCACGCAGCCATAGCGTTCCAGTATCCGAACGGGTAGGCGAGCCTATCGCTGTGTAGTGCCGTATCGACGTGGTCGACGCCGAAGACCGAAGGCGCGAGTCGGCTGCCGACCGCAACCACGCACACGAACAGCGCCGCGAAGCCCAGCCCGGCAGCCGCAGCACGCCAGGTGTCGCGGTCGAGCACCAAGACAGCGAACGCCGCCAGGCCGAGATAGTCGAGAGAGCGCGCCAGCTCCTCGGTCGTTAGCTCGGTGCTCTGCGTCCACAACAAGCTGAAGGCCGTCCAAGTGGCATACGCGCCCAGCGCCGTAAGCAACACCACAACGGCGGGCGACGGCCGCCGGCGCGGAAGCAGCCCAAGCCCGATACCAATGGCCACCACCCACCAGATCACAAGCCCCTGCTCCTCGAAGGTCACGACGTCATACGAACCGCCGCCGCGCAGGGCATAAACGAGCAGGACGCCCGCTGCGCCGAGGAACGCCACGGTGTGGCTTGCCGCGCGCGAGCGTCCCGGGCGCAGGATCCGCTGCCAGGCCGGGGCTACAGGGCGCTCTTGGGGCTGCGTCACGACGGCCGGTTGATCGGTTAGCATCACGCGCGAGGTGACTAGGCAATGATGCGGGTTCTGCGCATCGGGATCTTCCTTCTGCTACCGATCGTCGTCGGCACCTCACCCGCGCTCGCGGCGTTAGTACCCGGCTGCGCCAATCCTGCCGACAGTGCGCTTAACCAATACTGCGAGACGGTCCCGGGATCGACCGGAGGGCACCCGCCGCAGCCCGGAACGACGGCTGCTCTGGCGACCCAACTACCACACCGTCTGGCACAGGAGATTGCGGGCCGTACTGGCACGCAGACAGGTTCACGAGCAGGCACCCAGACGGGGGCACGGCGTGCGCTGCTGAGGCTCCCCGCCGCAGGGCCCGTGCCCATTCGCTCGGGAGCCATCAGCAAAGCGAGCACATCGACGCTTCCCTTGTGGCTGATCCTGACACTGGCAGCAGTTGCGCTCGCTCTAACCGGTGCCACGATTGCCCGCTGGCGGCGCCGGCGCCTCGCTGAGCCGCCTGGCGACGCATCCTCCTGAGGCGTCCGCGTCACCGGTCGAGTCGCGCCGCCTCCTCGGCGAGAGCCGCAAGCGCCGGCTTGGGGCGCAGCCCCGTTGTCAAGAAGCCAGTATGAAAGCCCCACCAGCTGCGCGGACCCGGGCCCCAGATGTCGTCCCGCCACACATACCAGAAGACCTCGCCCAGGCGAAGCTGGGCGCGGGCACGCTGGACGAGTCCGAAGAACGTGTTCACGCTTACACGCTGCCTGAGCGGGTTAAAGATGAAGCCATCGGGGTCTCCACCGGCCCATCCCATTTCAGTGATCCACAGCGGCTTGTTACGGTCACCGAAACGATTCATCACCCGGCGGGCAGTCCACAGGCGCTGCATCCCCTGGGCGACGGTGGCTGAGTAAGAGTGAATCGCGAGCGCGTCAAAATAGCCGCGCGCGCCCGACTTGTAGAGTTGCGAAATAGCAGCAGTTTCGTCCGAGTTGCCGTAGAACGGCATTCCGCCGCTGACGACGATTGCGTGCGGATCGACGTGCTTGATCGCTACGTCCGCGGCCTGCAACAGTCGAACGTACCCTGCCAGATCGGGATGCGGCTCCCAGTTCTGCGGCAGGTTCTCCTCGTTCCAAATCTGCCACGCGTGAATCGGGTGGTAGGGCACCTGAGGATTCTCCTGCCAGAACGTGCCATGGGGCCCGTAGCGCTCAACGCACAGAGACGCGAAGTAGCCAAACTGCGCCGGGTCAGCTGGGGGATACGAACCAGGCTTGGCGCCCGTGGCCGGGGCGGTCGAGCGCCACTGCGGGGCATTGAGCAGGATGGGGAGAACACTCACGTTGTGACTTGCGGCCGCGGTCACGAGATTGTCGAAGAAGCCGAAGTCGTAGACGTTCGGCTCTAGCTCAACGTACGGCCAAGGAAGGAACGCGCGGAAATAACCAACCCCTGTCGCCGCCATCCGGCCGAAGCTGCAGTCGCGGTAGCTCGGCGTGCCGAACTCGACCCCGTAATCGGCGATGCCGATGAACGGACGCCGATACTTAAAGAGAGCGTTGCGCTGGCCGCAGTAGTTGAATGGCTTTGAGCTGCCCGCCGCTGGGGCGGAGAGCCACACGCCTGCCACGATAATCCCAAGCACTGCCAGGGCTATACGTAGTCCATGCAGCACGAACCTCTCCCAGACCATCTCCTACATCGTGGCACGCCAGCCGGCTGCGTGCGCAACTGAAGAAGATATGGCTAATGCAGGGCTGTTCTCGTTCGTGGCCGACATGACGTCCTCAGCCCTCGGGGACACGGTGCCCGCCGCGTAGGCGGAACCGATCTGAGCAGTTCCGGTTAATCCCCGAACGTGAGATCGTCTGCGCCAGTACCTATCGCGTCTCAGCCGCCATTTTTCCAACTGAACGACTCGACCCAGGACCGCGCGGCGGCGAGTTCAGCTCTGGTCGTGCTCCATCACACGAGACCGCATCGGCGCGCGACTGTGGCTTCCGTCCGTCCATCACGAAGCGACCACCAGTCACTTCGTTCAGCGCCCCGTCCTACGGAAATCACTAGCGGAATCTCCTAGCAGCATCGCCTCTACCGCTGGTAGACCGAACCCTTCAGAAGATCAGTCCGGCCGACGCGAGCCGCTGGTGGAATCTAACCTGGTCAAGCCAGGTGAGCGGCGTCACGAGATCGCCTAGCCCCGCACTCTCGATGCGGTCGTGCGCTCGAGGCCGATTGTCTTTAGCGAACCCGACGAGCACTAGACTGGACCAAGTAAGGTGCGCCCCCAGGCCAAATCAGCCCGCAAGGCGGCCGCCGGACACACCAAGCTGCACCTCGGCTGCGGGATGATCACCCCGACCACGTGGCTGAACGTGGACGGCTCGTGGAACGCACGGATGCAGCGGTATCCATGGGCGAAGGCGGCGCTTGTCAGGCTCGGCGTGCTGCCTCGACCCTCCGCAGATATGCCGTGGACGAGCAACGTTGTCAATTACGACCTGAGAAAGCCATTGCCGTGGGACGACGGCCAGTTCGAAGCGGTCTACGCCAGCCATCTGCTCGAGCACTTGACTTGGGGGGACGCAAGGCGCCTGTTATCCGAGGCGCGCCGGGTCCTGATTCCCGGAGGCGTGTGCCGCATAGTCGTTCCCGACCTGCATTCCCTCGTTGAGGAGTACCTGGCCGAGCGCATGGAGCCGCACAAGGGGTTCTTTCCGGAGGATGTCCTCGTCACGAACGCTGATGCGTTCGTGCTCAGGCTCGGGTTTACCAGTCCACTGCCTCGAGTGAGTGGGCTCGCGATACGGCTCTACGACAAGCTGATCGACTTCCATCACCACAAATGGATGTACGACGAGCGGTCCCTAAAGGCGCAGATGACGGCAGCGGGGTTCGTCGATGTGCGTCGCTGTGAGGTCAACGAGAGCCGCATCTCGAATATTGGTGAGGTAGAGCGAGCGAGCCGGGTCGCCGACGCGGGTCTTTGCTGCGAGGGGATCGCGCGCTAGCAGTTCTAAGTGCCAACGAGCCTTGCCACACTCACCGCGATGAGGCTTCTCAAGCTGGTCACTAGCCGCGGCTGGCTTCCCGGTACGTGGCTCGCCAAGGGGTCGGCTGCGCCCGGCGGATCCGCGGATCGCCCGGTCCGTGTAATCTCGCTCGGCCCCCTCCCACCCCCCATTCATGGGATGGCCGTGACCAACGAGGCAGTCACCAGAAGCCTCGAGCCGCACGCGGATCTCGTGGTGGTTAACACCGCTGTGCCGAATCGCGTCGGCATTCCCCATCACCTCAGACGGATCGCGCGGCACATTGGCGGTCTGCGGACGGTCATCGCCCGCAGAGGACACCGCGGCTATCGCACCCTTTACCTCACCTGTCCGGGCGGGCTGTCCCTTTGGTATCTACTCCCCATCGCGGGTGCGGCGCGTCTACTCGCCTACCGGATAGTCGTCCATCACAACACCTACCGGTACCTCAACGAGCCGACGGTCGTGATGCGGCTGTTCGTCAGGGCCCTTGGATCGCGCGGCAGGCACGTCCTGCTCAGTCCACGAATGACCGAGCAATTCGAAGCGATCTACAAGCCCTGCCAGCCCAGTCTCATATGCTCGAACGTCGCCTTCATCGAAGACCTCCCAGTTGATGCCATGCGCCAGACCCATCCGCAGGAGCGATTTCGCTTCGGGTATCTCGGCTCGATCTCGGAGGAGAAGGGGTTGCTGATCCTGAGAGATGTCCTCGTGCGGGCTCGGTCGGCAGGGATCGACGCCGAGCTCTGGCTCGCCGGCAAACCAATGACTGAACGGGATCGGAGCCTGCTGGAGGAAATCGTTTCGGGTTGTGCGCCAGACGTGAGGCACTTTGGCGAGCTCGCTGGGCAGGAGAAGGCCTCATTTCTGGCTGCGTTGAATGCGTTCATCTTTCCCACCCGGTACCGGCTCGAGGCAGAGCCGCTGGTCATTTACGAGGCAATGCGAGCAGGTCTGCCGGTCGCGGTATTCGATCGCGGCTGCATTCGAGACCAAGTGAAGAGTGCCGGTCTCGTGGTCGCACCGGAAACAGACTTCCCGGCGGCGGCGATCCCGTTCCTACTCGACCTCGCCGCCGACGAATACGTCGCCCGACGCGCGCGTGCGGCATCGCGAGCCCGATTCGATGCGGCGAGGGCGATTGGTCAAGAGCAGAGCCGAACGCTGCTGCGCGCGCTTCTTTCCGCCGGCTCATGCTCCACCGCTCAGGCAGTATCCAACGGCGCATGACAAAATCTCGCAGCCCCGTGGGGCGCCATTACCAGGGCGAGCTCGGCGAGCGCTACTTCGAGTACCGGTCTTGCGGCGCAGATCTCATAGCCGTCTCGAACGTCGACTGGTTCAGACCAATGATCCGCGGGGGTGACGTGGTCCTGGACTTCGGATGTGGCACAGGTCACCTGCTAGCGATGCTTCCCGCCGCGCACAGGATCGGCATCGAAGTGAATCCTCCTGCGGCGGCCGCGGCCAGGGCACTAGGGATCGATGTTCGCTCGGCGCTGCGAGACGTCGAACGAGACAGCATTGACGTCGCAATCTCAAGCCACGCGCTAGAGCACACGCTCTCGCCATACGAGGTTCTGTGCGAACTGCGGCAGGTGCTCCGCAAGGACGGTCGGCTCGTCCTGCTGGTGCCGCTCGACGACTGGCGTACGTCGAAGGAGGCTGAGCACGATCCGAACCACCACCTGTATACGTGGACGACCCTCACGCTGACCAATCTCCTGTTGGAAGCGAGATTCACCGTCAGTTCATGTGTGGTAATCACAAAGGCACTGCCGCCTAGGGGCGGTCACGCGCTGCGACGCGTGCTCCCGGCCTGGGGATTCGAGCTCCTCTGCCGCGTGCTAGCGATCGCGCTGCGACGGCGGCAGCTGCTCGCCGTCGCGCGCCCGGCTGTCGACCCTGACTCCGCTGCCTGACGTTGCACTGCCAGGATTCCCCGCTACTCATACAGCGCCCAGCCTGAACCAGTGCGACTCCGGCGGGATCCGCGCATAGTGCGGAGCCAGCCTCGCAAGGTCGCCGAGCGCCAGAGTCCTCTTGAGGATGCCGCGCAGCCAGCGGACCGACAGACCGTTCACGCGTCCAGCGATCGACGATGAGTCGTACGCGCGCCCTTCGAAGCGGTACTTCGCCAACCTCCAAAGCTCGATCAAGTCGTTGGTGGCTCCGTAGCGATGTTCGAGAACCTGAAATCCGTGTCGCGAGGCAATTGCCTGGAGCGCAGGCAAATTCCATCTTCCGATGTGATTCGGCGGCATGTCCCAGAATCCGGTCAGCTCCTCCTGAGCGGCGACATGGGTGTCGTTCGGAACCCCGACGAACAGCTGACCGTGACCTGCGGACAGTGTTCGCAATGCCGCAAATAGCTGGTCTAGCGAGTCGAGGTGCTCCAGGACCTGAAACATGCAGATCGCATCGAAGCGCTGCCCGAGCTTCTCGGCCAACTGTTGAGGCGTGAGGCGCAGGGCCTCGACACCTGGAACTCGACGCAGCGCCTTCAGTGCCATGTCGTCGTATTCGGTCGCAACCGCTTGCCGAAAGATGCCCGCGTCGTGAGCCTTCTGCAGGAACGCACCAGTACCAGCACCGATCTCGAGCAGAGACATGGAGTCTTTTTGGCTGGTCTCCAACTCCGCGCGCAGCGCAGCGATCGTCAGCGAAAACTCAAAACGATCATGCGGATAGAACTCGTGGCCCCCCGTGATTAGGTTATAGATCTCCGCAGTACCGGCCACAAACGGATGTGCGAAGCAGAATCGACAGGCTGAGCACGCGTTGACCTGAACGTAATCTCGGCCATAGAGAGCTCGCAACTCGTCGCGGAGCCGAAGGCTACGCTCGCGGTCGCGGCGCGCGGGCAGAAGGTGGTTGGCGACCTCATCGAGGCGGAACCTATGGAGCTCCGTTACCGCGACGTCCCCACATGCAGGGCAGCTAACGGATTCCTCGTTCATCGATGACCAAAGGAGGGTTGCGATCTCGCATCGGTATTGGAGGCTAACCCAGGCCTCGTGAGCATTTGGCGAGCTACGCTTCGGCGGGCGACGGGGAAACACTTCGCCCATACCGATACAACGCCAACATCGCCGGGGATATGACGACCGACTCAGCACGCAATGCGGGCACGTTGCGCCTAGCCCACCTTGCCGGCCAACCAGCTCCGTCCGCGGTGCCTCTCTATCGCCGAATCGCGCAGGATCCGCGCGTCGACTTCACAGTGTTGTACGGGTCCTCCGAGGGGGTCAGGCTGTTCGATGGCGGATATGGCCAGCCGATCACCTGGGATTCCGACCTGACCTCGGGCTATCACTGCGTGTTCCTGCGGGCCGCCGATCGCACGCCCGGATTGGGCACCCGCTTCTTCGACACCCGCAACTGGGACGTCGTGCCGACGATGCTCCGTGGGTCCTTTGATGCGCTTTGGATGGCGGGCTACAACTCGGCGACGTACGTCATGGCCGCACTCGCGCAACGAGCAGCGGGCGGAGTCGTCCTTTTCCGCGAGGAGCAGACAACGCTCGATCCGCGCTCGCCGGCGAACATGATCATCAAGCAGTTGGCTCTGCGCCACTACCTCGGGCTTGGCTACGGGCTCTATATCAGTTCAGAGAACCGGCGCTGGCTCGAGCATTACGGGATGCCGGTCGAACGACTGTTTTCGGTCCCCTATACGGTGGACAACGAACTCTTCCAGCGTCAGTTCGACCAGCTCTGGCCGCAACGCCTCCAGTTACGCAAATCCTTCGGGATTGACCCCGACGCCGGCCCGGTCGTCGCAACTGTGTCGCGACTCATCCCCAAGAAACAGCCCCAGTTCCTCCTCGATGCGTTCAAACGGGTCCGCCGCCGGCACCGGTGCGTGCTCTTGATAGTTGGGTCCGGACCCCTCGAGGCAGAGCTGCGCCATCGCGTGAGGGCGGAGTCGATCCCGGATGTGATCTTCGCGGGATTCCTGAACCGCTCCGAGGTCGCTAAAGCCTACGCGGTCGCCGATGTATTCACGCTCCTCTCCAAACAGAAGGAAACGTTCGGCCTAGTGGTGAATGAGGCCATGAACTTCAGTTTGCCGGTCGTAGTCTCCACGCGAGTGGGGTGCGCAGCGGATCTCGTGTCCACCGATTACAACGGCTTCGTCGTCTCAGCGCAGGATCCGACAGAAGCCGCGGCGGCGTTCGAACGTCTTGTGCTCGACCGTGAGCTCAGGCTTCGGATGGGAGCGGCGTCGTTGGGGCGCATCAACACGTGGAACGTGGAACGCTCCGCCAACGGGATCCTCGAAGCGGCGTTCGCAGCCGTGCGGGCTAACCGCACCTACGCTGGAACACGCGACGGCGGAGCAATCGTTCATCGCCCCGGAAGTAGCTGGCGCCTCCTATACTCGCCGGCAGGGTATGTCGCAGGTCGTGGTCGATCTGGACGATGGGCGCGGACCTCGGCCTGCCGAGGAGGCACTGCCGAACGGACCTAATGACCTTCCGTATTTCGTGCGGGTGGCAAAGGTCGCGTCGATGGGCACCGACAGCTTCGAACGCTTCGTAATCTCGTATTCGCCCGGAGTCATCGACCAGCTCACCGAGCGAGACGTGTGGCTCTTCGTCGGCGATGAGAGCGCCACACCGCTGGCGGATGGCCGCTGTCCGGTGCTCCGTACCTACGGCGAGCGTTTCACCGCGCCCAGGCGGGACCTCCTGAAAGATCCGCTGCTGGCGGCGATCGAGCAAGTGCAGTTCGCTCGCAACGGCCTGCGAGGGATATGGCGAAACCGAGGAAAACCTCGACACCCACACACTTCGCCAGGCTGGCTTCCGCTGGGAACACCCGCCTTTTCCGCGGTGCCCAATGAGGTTCCGGCCCTCAGCGCGCGCCCCATCGATGTCGGCTTTCGTGGCAGTATCGGCGGAGGTCGGCCGTACGCCCCAAAGACGATCAGCAGAAAGCGGATGGCCGCCGTCCTCTCGCAGCTGCCACCCGACCTCACTATCGACTTCGTCGAGTTCGACTCGTTCATGGCTGCTTACACGCACGACCCATCGGAGTACGTGCGTTCGCTGCTGGATACGAAGATCTGCCTTGCACCAAGAGGCGGCTCAACGGAGACCTTTCGCGTATTCGAGGGGGCGTTGGCTGGGTGCGTGATCATCACCGAGCCGCTTCCTCCAGCCTGGTTCTACGGGGGTCTGCCACGGGTCGAGCTCCGATCCTGGTTGGAGCTGCCCACCGTGGTCGGAGAGCTTCGCAGCCACCCCTGGCTGCTGGAATTCATGTCCCGTAACGCCCGCGGCTGGGCGCTCGACGTCGTCAGTCCAGAGGCCGTGGGTGAGTGGGCGGCACGCTGGCTGAGGAACTATTCGAAATGAGCACACTCATACTGAACCGCGGATGGCGACACATTCGGCACGAGGGGCGATGGATGCCTGCGCTTTCCGGTGTACACCGGAACGTGGCCGGCACGGTCGGCACGAACCTCGCGATTCAGTCATCGATGCTGCTCAGCGGCATCGCGGCGGCCCGATTACTAGGGGTTCTCGACCGAGGTCACCTCGCCCTCTTGATTCTGCTCTCATCGGTGCTCCCGACGATCCTGTCGTTGGGCCTGCCTCTAGCCCTCACGTACTGGATCGCCCGAGCACCCGAACTCGCGTGGGCGCTGCTAGTCCGCATTCGTACGACGGTCGTGATCCTCGTCGGGGTCGTTTTAGCCGTCCACGGCGTCGTCCTCTATGTGTTATTCCGCCATGCGCCAGGATACGTGCAGGCGAGCGCGGTGATCAGCTGGATCAGCTCACCTGCTGTGCTGGTGTGGATCTTCGGCATGTCGATCCTCCAGGGCAACCAGCAGTTCCGCGGGCTCAACATCTCCCGCGCGATCTCGCCGCCGATCACTGCCGCGCTCATGACTTCCTACTTGGTGATCGGAGTCCACAGCCTCCTGCTCGCAACTCTCACCTGGACCGTCCTGATTTGGCTGACAGCGATCATCACCTCCGTTGCTGTGTTGCGAGGGATTCCGAACCGCAGCGGGAAACAGGACGATGATCGCCTGCCCTCATTTCGCGCGCTCGTTGAGTTCAGCCTGAAGGCGCTACTCGGATCCGTCACGCCGCTGGAAGGCTTTCAGCTCGACCAGGCGATCGTCGGGATATTCCTGTCTCAGGTAGTGCTCGGTACATACGTTGCCGCGGTCGCCTTCACAAACCTTCCCCGATTTGTCGCCCAGGGCATCGGCCTGGTCGGATATCCGTATGTCTCGGCAGCTCGTGAGGGACATGACACGGCAAGGTTGATCATGAGGTTCATGCTCGCGACGCTGGTGCTGTGCGGCGCGACCGTCGGCATCATCGAGGTTGGTCTGCCGGTCCTCGTGCCGCTCTTATTCGGGGCGCCGTTCCATGCCGCCATCGGCGTAGCTCGCATCCTTCTCATCAGTGCATTACTCTTCGCTCTACGGCGTGTGCTGAGCGAATGCGCCCGGGGCGCGGGCAGACCCGGGCTTGGGAGCATCGCCGAAGTGATATCGCTTGTAACGCTTTTTCCTGCCGTCGCCGTGCTCTACCACGCGGGAGCCCGTGGCGTCGCACTAGCGCTAGTGGTCGCCGCGTTCGCGGGGCTGGCTGGCATGGTGGTCGGCCTCGCCGTCCCCTGGCTGCGGCGACAGCATCTGGGCGTGGCGCTTGCGGCGTCCGCAAGTTCTCCAGCGGAGGCCGCCGTTGAAGAGCACATCGATGAACTCGCAGAGGCCGCTTCGGAATGGACCAGGTAGCGACCGCTTACACCACCGCGAGGCAAACCAGGTCCGAGGCGCGGCCGGCCGCCAGGGCGACCGCGACTTCTCCCCCGGACAGGCTGGCTTTCGCTGCCACCGCGCTCGTCACCCTGTTCATCCCCTGGGATGGGATAAGGCTTGGAGGAGGGTCGCTTGTGAATGCGTTTCTCGTCCTCGCATTTGCCGCCACGCTCGTGATGGTGGTCCGGCAGCGGCGCCAGGTCTCGCTGCCAGGCTGGATGCTGCTGGCTGGGGCCGGCTTGCTCGTCTCGGCGCTTCTGACGATCGCCTTCCCCCCGGCACTGAGGCTGAAGCAGGCCTCGCTGATGGAGCTACTGCAGTCCTCTGGGGTTCCGTACTTTCTGGTCAAGAGGTCGGACCTGGCAGCTCTCGCCAAATGGGAGATAGCGTGGCTGGTGCTGCCGGTGATCCTCATGATCAACGGCAGCACCCGGGAACGGTGCAGGCTGCTCCTCGACCTCTTTGCACTTGCAGCTGCCGTCAGCGCGATCGTGGCACTGCTGGATGTGGCCGGCCTCCACTTTCTCGCCACGCGACCGATCGCCAATAGCCGCTCTTCGGGTCTGACGATTCACCCGAACTATCTGGCCTTCGAGTCCGCGCTGGCTGCGCCGGTCACTCTGTTGTGGATCGGTCGCGGCGGCCGGTGGACGGTCGGCGGCTTGCTGGCGAGCGGAGCGTTGCTTGGTGGGGTCTACTCGTCCGGTTCACGGGCGGCAGCGGTGGGCGCAGTGCTAGCGGTGGCCGTCACCGTCATCTTCGTCCCGCGGCTACGTCGGCTCAGCGGGCTCATGCTGCCGTTCGCGGGCATCGCGGTCGTGACCCTGCTTGCGTTCACCAATGCTGGAACCCAGATCATGCATCAGGTCCGTCTCGATCCGGGCGACCCCTCCACCCTGGGGAGCAACGCGACACGCAGCGCCGCCGCGCACACGGCGTTAGTTCAGTTTCGCGATCGCCCGGTGGAAGGGGTCGGCTTCCAGGTCATCGAGGATGCCCACAACATCTACCTTCAGCTGCTCGCGGCCGGAGGTGTGATCGCGCTCGGCTCGTTCATCATCTATGTCGGCGGCCTCGGCGGCGCCTACGTTCGCGCTCGGAGAGGACCGCTACGGGATGAAGCGACGGTCATCGTCGCATCGGTGCTGGTGTGGCTGGTCGGCGGGGCGTTCGACAACCAGTTGATCGACAAGTTCCTGTACGCGATGCCAGGCTTGCTGCTGGCTATGGCACAAGTCGTCGAACCGCTACCAGACAGCGAGAGAGCTACCCTCTCCCGAGAACAGCCGCATGACGGGGCGATAGAGCGACCGGGTTTGGTGCTGGGGCCAACAGCGTGAGAGAGACACAGACGGTGCGACGCTCGACACCACGCTTCGCGGGGATGGACGGTCTGCGGGCCCTGGCATGCCTCACGGTGATGACGGTCCACACGTGGGAAGGAACCCACGGGGGCGAGCAATTCGGGTCCGCTTGGTCAAGGGTGGCGCCGCTCGCGACGATCGGCCTGGTCCTGTTCTTCTCCCTTTCTGGGTTCCTGCTCTATCGACCGTTTGCCAATGCGATCGTCGCGAATGAGCCGTTGCCCAGTATCCGCGCATACCTTCGCAATCGCGCGCTCCGGATCCTGCCGGCGTACTGGGTCATCTTGGGCATAGCAGCCGCTGCATTGGTATTCGCACAGCCGGGAAACGAGAACCTTGCCGGAGGAGTCCCTAGCGCGAGCGTGGCGCTGCTGAACGTCCCGCTCTTGCAGAGCTATACACCGCACAGCAACCTCACCGGAATCCCCCCGGCTTGGTCGCTGAGCGTCGAGATTGCGTTCTATCTCGTCCTGCCCGTAGCGGTGTTGGCGACCGCCCGCCTTGCCAGTCGATTCCATGAGCCGAGGACGAGAGCCTGGCTGCTATGTACGCCGCCCGCAGTGCTTTGGGTGATGGGCGTGACGGGGAAAGTCCTCGCCCACCGCGTCTTCGGTTACAGCACATCACAGTCGACGTGGGCCTACGTATTCCAAAACAGTTTCCTCGCCAAGGCGGATCTCTTCACCTGGGGGATGGTTGCCGGCGTCGCCGTGTCGTACTTTGATTTGCGCAAGGTCAGCCGGCGGCAAAAACTCCTCATCGGGGCTGTGGGCTGGTTGCTGCTGCCGCTCGCCGATGTCGCCAATCAAACGCCGCTCGCGGCGCTCGGTTGCGGCCTGATCCTGGTCTGGGTGATGGCCAACTTCTCCGGATCGGTTAAGCCATCACGGGGGGCACGGATCTTCACCAGTCCCCTGATGGCTTTCATCGGGGCGTGTTCCTACAGCGTCTACCTCTGGCACTGGCCGGTCATCCTGTGGCTTGGCAGAGAAGGGATAGTCACAGCCGGTGCAGCCGGTCTGTTCCTCAACGTGGCGCTGGTCGCGGCGATCACCATCGCCCTCTCCACCGCCACTTACCGCCTCGTCGAACTGCCTGCAATGCGACGCAAGGCGCCAAGCACCAGGGGCGGCGCAATTCCGGCAACGGTTCCTGCGGCGCCTGAGAGCCCCCAGATGGCGCTTGACACCGCTGCCGACAAGGCTGCTCCGTGATCGCAACCCAAGATCGCACGTCTCTTGGGTTGCGCCGGTCGTGTGTCGTGGCGATAATGCGCCGCACCATTGCAGGGGAGGTGGCGAGAGTGGGTTTGAGCGCGAACAACCGGGTTCCGGGTTCGGAAGGACTGGCGTGGAGGTCGTAGTGGCAGAAATTGGTGGGTCGTGAGGTGACCGCAGGCGCACCTGCATCAGCAGCGGAGCTGGCCGCTGCCGCTCATGAACGAAATGGCCGAAATCGCTCGGCGCACCGCGCTCAAGTCGATGACTACATCGTGCGCCTGCAGAAGACCCTGGATCTCCTGCCCCGAGATCGCCTGACCGAGGTCGGCGAGGTGCTGCTCACTGCCTACCGTAACGATAAGCAGGTGTTCACGCTCGGGAACGGTGGGAGCTCGTCCACCGCGAGCCATATGGCCGCAGACTTGGCCAAGAACACAATCGGCCCCAACCTCAAGCGATTTCGGGTCAGCAGTCTGTCGGATAACACGTCGATCGTCACCGCACTGGCGAACGACCTGGGCTACGACAGGGTCTTCTCGGAGCAGCTCATCAACGTCATCTCCGCAGGAGATGTGCTTATCGTGATTTCGGCGAGCGGAAATTCACCCAACGTTCTGAAGGCGATTCACTGCGCGCGGCTTCAGAGCGTCGAGACGATCGGGCTGCTGGGCTTCGATGGCGGAGAAGCCGCGGCCCTGGTCGACATCCCGATCGTCGTGCGGTCGGCCGACTACGGGATCATCGAGGACGTCCATCTGGCGATCAATCACATGCTGGTGGAGTACTTCAAGGAGCACCTGGCGGAATCGCGTCCCTGGGTGGCGTAAGCCACTAGGTTCTCAGCTTGCCGGCGGTGTCAACCGCAATGATCCTCGCGGCCGGGCGCGGTACCCGCCTCGGCAGCATGGGACTGACGATGCCGAAGGTCCTCGTCGAAGTCGGGGGACAGCCGCTACTGCAGTCGCAGATCGATTACCTCGCTCGGGAGGGGATCGAGCGGGTTGTCGTCAATGCCCACCACCGCGCCGAGGAGATCGAGCGGTTTGTCGACCGCTACGAAGGATCGCTGAAGCTCATTCTGATCAAGGAGGAGAAGCTGCTTGGCACAGCGGGCGGCGTTCGCAACGCGCTAGACGCTCTCGGCCCAGCGGCATTTTTCGTGCTGTACGGAGACGTGGTGATCGACGAGCCCCTGGCCCCGATCGCTGCCGCACATCGCCGCCGAGCAGCAGCCGCGACGGTTACCGTGTACGAGAGCGACGTCGGTTGAGGGCAAAGGAACGGTGCTAGTCGACGAACAGAGCTGGGTCCGTCGCTTTGCCGAGAAGCGAGACGGCCGTCCATGAACCCAGCCTGATCAACGCCGGGCTGTACCTATTGGAACCGCCGTTCTTGGCCGACGTCCCGCCGGGGACCGAACTCGACTTCGGCCACGACATCTTCCCGGCAGCGCTCGCCCGCGGCTCTCGGGTTCTCGCTTTCAAACTCCCCCAGCCGGTCATCGACGTGGGAACGCCCGAAGGCCTGGCGCTGGCCCGCGCCCGCGCAGCGGCCCCCAGGCTGATCAACCGAACGAGACGTCGCGCGGCTTCGAGCAACGAGGCAGCGTCGCTCGAAGCTGACCGGGTTCATCGCCGCACGGCAGCGGGTGCGCCGTCGTCCACAACCAATATCCCGCGGGCGCCGATTCGCTGGGCTGCGGCCATATCGCTAAGCGAGTCCCCAATGACCGCCGAGCGGCTGAAGTCGATCTCCGCGTGGTCCTGCTGGGCCTGGACGAATAGGCCGATGGCCGGCTTGCGACAATCGCAGACTCCCAGCGCATGCGGGCAGTGGTAGATCCCGTCCAGCCGGGCTCCTCCGGCAGCGAGCCTGTTGCGCAGGGTTGCATGAATCCGCTCGAGGTCGAGGGTGCTGAGGCGACCGAGCGCAATCCCTCGCTGATTGGTCACGACGACCACCAGGATGCCGTGCTCGTTGAGCAACCGTCACTCCCTCCACCGCGCCATGGAGCAGCTCGAGTTCATCTGGCGTCTTGATGTAGTCGCCCGTCGGAGCGCGACGGTTGAGGACCCCATCCCGGTCCAGAAACACGGTTGAGGGACGCACTCGCTAGCTCTCGTTCGACTGGCTCGAACAACGGAATGTGGGCACCGCGCGAAGCAAAACGAAATGAAACCTCGCGGAGGTGACCGAGCGCGGCACGAACCGCCGGCTTGTCGTTCAACCGGAGCCACAACCAGAAAGAACCCCGACGAACCGGCGCCCAGCAGCTTCGCGCCGGTCGCGCCGGCAGCTTTGGCGCGCGTCGTACAGCTCATCGATCTGCGGATTGGTGATGCCCTGCGAGAGTGAGCGCTTCAGCTGCCAGTTTTGATCGAGTAGCGGACCGAGCGCCTCGACCTCGCCTCGGGCGAGACGGTCACGCAGTTCGTATGCGAGGTCACGCATCTTCTTCAGTGATTCGATCGTGTCGCGCTTCGTTTCGGTCGATCGCCGCCTTCTGCAGACGCAGCGTCGTCTCCGCCTGCCGCTGACGACCGGTGTAGAAGAGCGACATCAGCCGGTGCGCCCGCTTCAGCGTGTCCGGCGGGCAAACGATCGGGCTGACGCGCACTCCACCGCCGCTGGCGATGAACTCGATCAAGTTGAACCCGCCCATGGCAGCCGAGTAGTGGTCCTGCCGGCCGATCGGCTTGCCGAGCGTCTCGATCTCGATCGCGGCGGCCTCGTCCGCCAAGGCCTGCGGCGAGCGATAAACGCCCTGGAACGCATACAGCGCCGCCAGCGTCCCCACCATCACGGCGCTCGACGATCCCATCCCTGTGCCCGACGGCAGGTCCGCCAAGGTCACGACGTCCAGGCCCCGCGGCATGCCAGTCGCACGCAGGCCCTCTCGGACCAGCTCGTGCTCGAGCTCCGAGGCGGTCGGCACGATCTCGGTACGCGAGTAGCTGACCCTGATGTCGCCCTCGAATCGTCGCGCGACGATCACGTGGATCCATTTGTCGACGGCTGTCGATACGACCGCGCCGCCGTGCTTCTCGTAGAAGCCGGGGAGGTCTGTGCCCCCGCCGACGAAGCTAATCCTTAGCGGCGTCCTAGAGATGATCATTCGGCTTGGCGAGCGCGAGAGCGCCGCGCGGCGTCTCTCCGTCGGACAACCTGGCCGTCCATTGCGGACCGAAGGGTAATCGTTGATCTCACCGCGCCCAGGATCGGGACGGGTTATCGGCCAAACCTACGCATGTCGCAGGCCGCCGGATTTTCGCTGCATGCCGCCGGATTTGCGGTAGGATCTCTGTGGGGTTTGAGCCCGATGCTCGCTAGGGGGTCGCTCATCTGAACGCAACCGTTTTCTGGAGCGCTAGACTTCCGGTTTGCGGAGTATTGCCGGTCGCCACAGGAGACGGAAAGCTTGCTCCAACAGGCTTGGGGCATGTGAGGGCGAAACAGCACTGGAGGAGGGACCTTTCCGAGATGAGATCACGAGCGAGCACATAGACGCGGATGTCGATCGACAGCTCACAGGAGTCAGCGCCACCGCTGAGCCGGAACGGGGACAGCAAGGGCGACGTGAACGGAAATCCCGCCGCTGAGCTCAAGCCTGCCGATCATGCGTCCTATCCATCCCAGCCAGGGAAGCGTCTGCTCGGATACGACGAGGTCTTGGCTGCAGGGGCGTATCCGCGGTCGGCGCGGGATTCGACGCGGCGGAGGCTGCTGGTCGGCGCGGACATCGCTTCGCTCGCGATGGCGCTCGCCGTTACCGGAGTGGGGGAGCACCTCGCCCATCCGTGGTATCGCCTCGCGGCCACCGTCGCGCTCTGGGTGCTGCTGAACAAGGTCCTCGGCCTTTATGACTGGGACTCCACGGTGATCGACAAGTGGACTTTCAACGAACTGCCCCGGCTGGCGCAGTCCGTAGCGATAGCAGCCGCCACGCTGTTCATCCTCGGCCCCCCCGCCGGCCTCAACGTGCACCGCTATGTGGCGCTCGAGTTCGGCGCCCTGACGCTCGCCGCGATGTGGGCAAGCAGAGTCGCTCGTTCGGTTGGCCGTGTTGCGTCTCTTCGGTCCCGAGCGTGCGCTGATCATCGGCTCCGGCGAGGTGGCCGAGCTGATCGGACGCAAGCTGCGGACCCACCCGAGCTACGGCACCGAGGCGATCGGCTATGTCGACGGCAGCGGCGCGAACGGCGGTCCGCCTCACGGATCGTCGCTGATCTGGCGACCTGGGCAGCATGCACAAGCTGTGTCGCGAGCTGCAGATCGAGCGCCTGATCGTCGCGTCCTCGCGCTTGGAGGACGAGGACATCCTCGATGCTGTCCGGGCGGGTCAGAACGCTGGGCGTCAAGGTTTCGGTGGCCCCGCGCCTGTTCGAGGTGTTGGGCCCGTCGCTCGTCGTCGATGGCGTCGAGGGCATGAGCGTGCTCAGCCTTCGAAGCCATTCCCGAACCCGTGCGTCGCTCGCGGTCAAGCGGACGATCGACATCGTCGGCGCCGCGGCCGGCCTGCTGCTGCTCGCCCCCCTCCTGGCTCTGATCGCCGTCCTCATCAAGCTCGATTCACCCGGACCGGTGATCTTCTCCCAGGTTCGCATCGGCCGCGGCAACCGGCCGTTTCGCATCCACAAATTCAGGACGATGGTCACCAACGCCGACGAGCTGAAGGACGACGATCCTGCATCTGAACGAGGTTGCGTTCCCGCTGCTCAAGATCCCTGAGGACCGCGATCCTCGCCTGACCCGGGTAGGGCGCGTCCTGCGCCGCACGATGCTGGATGAGCTACCACAGCTTTGGAACGTATTGCGCGGCGAGATGAGCCTGGTCGGCCCTCGCCCGTTGGAGCCGCAGGACGACGCAGAGGTGATGGGCTGGCACAGGGCACGCCTCGAGCTCACCCCTGGGCTGACCGGACCGTGGCAGGCGCTGGGCCGGCATGCGATCCCGTTCCGCGAGATGCTCACGCTCGACTACCTGTATGTCGCGGAATGGTCGCTGTGGCACGACGTCAAGCTGTTGGTCCGCACCGTGCAGACCTTGCTGAGATCGCGCTGAAGCCGATCCCGTTCGTCGTAGCTGCCGCCGATCGACGCGTGCCACGGGCATTGAACATCCAACTCTGGAGCCACAGCTTCGCTCCTGAGCCAACCGGCATCGGTCCGGTCAATACGGTCTGGGCGCACGGACTTCGCGACCGCGGCCATCGTGTGGAGGTGATCGCGGCCCATCCCCATTATCCGGAGCCGCTCTGGGGCACACGGAGGCTTCCCTATCGCGAGACACGCGACGGCATCGACATCCTTCGTCTTCCGATGTGGGTCGGGCGCGGCAGCGCGCTCCAGCGCTACCGCCAGGAGGTGTCGTTCATGACCGCACTGGCCGCGGCGGCGCCATTCGTGGGTCGCCCAGATGTTGTGGTCTCCACTTCGCCGATGCTGTCCGCCTTGCTCCCGCGATCGCCAATGTCCGTGCCCGCAAGCTTCCGTGGGTGCTTTGGCTGCATGACCTGCTGCCCGATGGAGCGGCTGCGACGGGCCTCGTCGACGAGCAAGGAATGGTGGTCTCACTGGCCCGACGGCTCGAGCGAGCCGCATACCGAACCGCCGATCGAATCGTCGTCCTGTCGCGCTCGTTCACCGACAACCTGCTTTCAAAGAGCGTCGAGCGAGAGAAGATTGAGCTGATCTACGACCCGGCGACCCGGGTGCCTCGGAACTCGGGCGAACCGTCTCGCGACAACGGCGGCCTCCGGATCCTCTCGATGGGAAACATCGGCTACTCCCAGGGGCTGGCTCCCGTGATCGAGAAGTTCGAAGCGTCTGGCGAGCTGACCGGCGATGCGTCTCTCATAATCACCGGGACGGGAGTGGCGGCCGAGGAGGCCCGTGCACAGATCCGCAGCGATCGGGTACAGATGCTCGGCTTGGTCGATGACGCACAGCTCGAGCAAGAGCTGTGCCGGGCGGACGTCGGACTGGTGACTCAGCGCTATGAGGGACCGGAATTCAACATCCCTTCAAAGCTCATGAACTTCATGGCATACGGGTTGCCGATCCTCGCAGTCGTCGATCCCGGCGGAGAGGTGGCTAGGATCATCAGAGAGGCAGAGGCCGGCTGGGTCGTCGACTCACGGGATCTCGATGCCTTCCCGCGAGAGATTGCGCGCATCCGGACGCGAACGGGAAGAACTCCGGCAGCGATCCGCGAACGCTCGACGCTACGCTGCGCTGCATTTCACTCCAGACCGGTTCGCCGCGCGGTTCGAGGAGGTCTTGCTCGCGGTGACAAGCCGCTGATGGTGGCCATGACAAGGAGCTCGGCCGAAGCTGCGCCTGCCGCGTCCGGGGTCTCCACCACCAAGCCGTACGAAGCGACTGCTCGTCAAGGCGGGGGGACTCTCTTCCCAGAACGCAATCTACGGATTCCTCGGGTTTTTCAACTACGTGCACCTCGGCTGGTGGCTGAAGCGTAAGAACTTCCCGATGGCGGCCGTCGTGGAGAGCCGGGAGCGCGTGTTCGAAGAGGTCGCCGGAGCCGTCCGCGGGCAGCAGGTGCTCTACCTGGAGTTCGGGGTGGCCAACGGTTACTCGATGCGTTATTGGTCCCAGCTGCTCGACAACCCCACGCAGCAGGCTGCATGGCTTCGACAGCTTCGAAGGCTTGCCCGCGGAGTGGGCGCTCGGTTGGTCGGCGGGCACCTTTTCTCCGCCGGGAGGAGTGCCCGAGTTCGATGATGACCGCATAGAGCTCTTTCAAGGCTGGTTCAGCGACACGTTGCCGCAGTACGTGTGGCCCGAGGATTACGAACAGCTCGTGGTCAACGTCGACTGCGACCTCTATGCGTCGGCCGATTACGTCTTGCGAGAGATCGAGGAACGGATTGCGCCCGGGACAGTGCTGTACTTCGATGAATTCCATCACTACGCCGACGAACTGCGAGCCTTCGATGAGCTGCTGCAGCGGACAGGTTGGCGCTTCGAGATGCTGGCGGCGAGCCAGGACTTTGCGCAGGTCGCCTTCAGGCGCGTTGGGTAAGGGACCGTGGCCGGCGCAGTCGTCACTGGAGGAGCGGGCTTCACGTCACATTCAACATCTCGACTGGCGTCGAGCCGCCGGTTCCGAGCTGTTCTCGATCCTCTCCCATGTGGCAGGCAGCTCGATCGAGCGCGAGGTGGCTGCCGCTCCAGCTGACGCCGGGGCTCGAGCAGACCTACGGCGATCTCGTCGCCGGCTTTGAGGCCGAGGAGCGCGAAACCGCTCGGTGAGGAGCGGCCAGCACAGCGGGTGCTAGGACTACGCCGAGGCTGCCGCGTAGTAGCCCGAGTAGTACCCGTAGTAGCCCGAGTCGGACTTGCGCAGGCCGGTGATCACGACGCCAAGCGGCCGCGAGGGCAGGCGGTCCAACGCCGATTGCGCCGCTCGCAGTTGCTCCCGGGTGGTCTGTCGAAGCCGGACGCAGAGAAGGACGCTCGAGACATTCGGAACGATCTCGAGCGTGTCAGCCACTGTAAGGAGCGGCGCGCTGTCGAGGATGACGCTGTCGTATACCTCGCTCACCTCCGTCAGGAAGCGTGCGAAAGCGCGTCCGAGCCGAGCAGGTCGGCCGGCCGCGGCGCTCGGTGTACCGGCTGTGACGCAGGCCAGCCGCTGATCCTCGACGTACGTGGCCGACACCCTTCCCCCTGTTTGGCGTGCCGTTCAGACTCTGATGGATTGTCGGCACGACCCTCACGACATCGCTTGGCTCCGCGTGGCCAGTGAGGTAGTCGGTCAAGCCCGGGCCGCTCGGGGAGACCAAGTCTCTTCGCGAGCACAGGACGGCGGAGATCGCACTCGACGAGCAGCGTGCGCTGTCCCGAGGCCACCGTCGTGGCTGCAAGGCACGCAGCCACCGTCGACTTGCCCTCTTGCGCCCCGGCGCTGGTAACGAGCACGGTGCGCAGCGATTCGGCGGCAAAGTAACGGACGTTCTGGCGAAGGACACGAAACGCCTCTTCATCGGCGGCCTCCAGCGGGGCCGCGCCGTTGACGGCTTCATTGGAGTGAGCGGCCACATGGCCAAATGCTTCTTTGCGGAGGTGACCGACGACCGGATGGTCGACCAGTCCCTCGACGTCGGCGGGTTGCCGCAGTCGGCGTTCCAGCGCCTCGCGCCCGTAGGTGAGCACCATGCCCAGCAGCAGGCCGATGATTAGCGCGACCGCCGTGTTGCGCACGGGTCTGGGCGAGCTTGGCGTGGACGGAACCTGAGCGGTTGGAGTTGACCTGGACCGGTGTAGCGACCGAGCTCAGGGTTTGGAGGCGCTGTAGCTGAGTCTCGGAAAGGAGCTTCTCGCTGGGATTGTTTGCGTCACTTCCCTTCAGGATCTTCTTGGCGAGTGCCGAAGCCTGAACCGCGTACTGATGCCGAGTCGCCGAAGTCGTCAGCGTCGCGTCCTGCTGAGCGAACGGCGTTGGCGATGGCAGCGGCCTCGCTGGCATTGCGCGAGTGCGCGTTGATGTCGATCAGGCCGGAGTTCGGATCCACGGAGACCGAGACCGAATGCAGCAGCGCATTCGAGCTAAGCGGTGGTTCGGAGACTCGACTGCACTGCCCGCACGACCTGCGGACGCGTCACCTGCGGCGATGACTCAAAGCGAGCTGTACCTGGGTCTGGGCGCTGATGGCGCCCGCGCTACCAGCCAGGGCGAGCGCCTGGTTCGGGTCCTGGACCGCAAGCGTTGCTTGCGCCTGGTAGGTCTTTTTTGTGGCCAGCGATATGCCAAGCGCGATTGCCGCGCAGACTACCGCCGTGGTCAAGATGATCGGAACCCCTCGGCGCAGCGTCCCGAGGTACTCCCCGAGCGTCTTATCTCGATGCGTGCTCATACCTCGGTCGATAATCCAGCCTTGCTGGCGTAGCCGCCCGCACTGCCTAGCCCTTCCACGATGCTATGGCCAGACGGATCGCCGATGATAGCGTCGGTTTTGGCGGCAGCGCACCCGTACTGCACCAAATAAGGAATCGTCTACGCTCCTGATCCGCTGGCCAAGGACATACTTTCACGAGATCTAGCTTTTGTCCCGACACCATGGCTAGCCGTCACGTGCTAATTACCGGAGCCGGCGGCTTCATCGGGGGCCACCTCGTCAACCGTTTGGTGCGCGCGGGTATACGGGTGCGGGCCGTTGACGAGCATCCAGTAGACGACTGGCATCAAGTCTCGCCGCAGGCCGAGAATCTGGTGCTGGACCTCAAGTTGGCTGATGCATGCGATCGTGCGGCCGCGGGCGTGAGCGTCGTCTACAACCTCGCCGCCGACATGGGCGGGATGGGTTTCATCGAGGCAAACAAAGCTCGCTGCATGCTGTCGGTGCTGATCAACACGCATATGCTTCAAGCGTCGCTGGAGCAAGGGGTGGAGCGGTACTTCTTCTCCTCTTCGGCGTGCGTGTACGCGGCGGACAAGCAACTCACGCCCGATATCGCTCCGCTGAAGGAGTCGGATGCATACCCGGCCGACGCCGAGGACGGGTACGGGTGGGAGAAGCTCTTCTCGGAGCGCATGTGCCGCCATTTCATGGAGGACTTCGGTCTAATCGTGCGCGTTGCCCGTTACCACAACGTCTACGGACCGAACGGAACCTGGACCGGCGGACGCGAGAAGGCGCCGGCCGCGATCTGCCGCAAGGTCGCCGAGGCGAAGCTGTCTGGTCGTCGCGAAATCGAGATCTGGGGCGACGGCGAGCAGACGCGCAGCTTCATGTATATCGACGACTGCCTGGAAGGCACGCTGAGGATCATGGCGTCGGACATCGAGGAGCCGATCAACCTCGGCAGCGAAGAGAAGGTTACGATCAATGAGCTTGTCGACGTCGTCGAGGACATCGCCGGGATCAAGGTCGCACGCCGCTACGACCTTGACGCCCCGAAGGGCGTCCGAGGGCGCAGCAGCGACAACACGATGATCCGCGACCGACTAGGTTGGGAGCCGTCGATTCCTTTGCGTGTGGGCCTCGAGCGCACCTACCGCTGGATCTACGACGAAGTCGCCGCGCTCGAGCGTGTTTAGGATCGTAACGATCCGGCGCCCCGGCACGCGGACCACGAGCCGGCGTCCCCACCACCGCCTACCTCCAGACTCGCACGTAGTCCACCGAGAGAGTGGCAGGCAATGGAGTGGCCGACGGATTGAACGCACGATTGTCGAGGCCTTGAGTGAGCAAGATGAAGAATGGCTGGTCGAACGGTTGCGGGCTGGTCAGGCCGCTGGCCGTGTAGTTGTCGTCTAGGCACGTCTGGCCGTTGATCGACACTGTGAGATTGCCCGGCGACCACACCAGCACGTAGTCGTTCCACTGCGTCGGAGAGATCTGACAGCGCGCGTTGTAGGTGTTTGTGTGGGTCGACGCGTTGACGGTTGACGGATCGAAGTTGTAGTGGATCCACGGGACGGCAAGCGTGGGGCGCGAGCTCCAGGTCTCGGAGATGTCGATCTCGCCCGAGCTCGGCCAAGGCCCGTACAGCTTGTCGTTGACCGGCCACATCCACAGCGCCTCATCAAGCCCGGTGACCATCGTCTGCGGCAGCAAAGCACGAATCTCGAACCTGCCATATGTCTGGCGGAAGCCGTAATGGGTACTCACCATTCCACCGGTGTACTGGGTTTCGTACGGACCACAGGTGAACGGCTTAGAAGCGGCTTTTCGCACTGTTAGGTGGAGCGCGCCGCCAGAAACGGAGATGTTCTGTGGGCTGTTCACGTAGCAGACGTAGTCACCCGGTGGACCGGTCGCGAAGGGGTCGCTCGTCGACGTGATCTCGGGGGCCCACCAGGAGGTGTTGAGCGCTTTGGCGTCACCAGTCGACGCGTCGAACTCATCGTCGAACGTGCAAACCCAGCGACCGCCACCCGGCTTCGGCGGTAACGCCCCCCGCGAGCATGGCGCCGAGAGCAACGTCGAGCGCGACGGCGGCGACGGCGGGCGCGACGGCAGCGACTGCGGCGACGCCGGGGGCGCGGGTGGTGACGGAGGGACCGGCGGCGTCGGTGGAACGGGCGGCGAGGGCCGGGAAGTCGACCGCGCCATCGAGCCGCAAGCCGGCACCGCGATCAGAAGACCAGACGCTGCAAAGCACGCAATCCCCCAGCGTCTTGCCGAAATTGCGGCCAACCGGATCTTTGCCATGAGCGGCGCTATCGGTGGTTCCCGTAGCGGGCAAGAACTGCCACGGCGCAACTCAACGACTTCGCTGCGGTCCGCGCCCTTAGGGATCGCGGACGTACATGTCGATTCGGGCTTGCTGGTCAAATTCGCGCGCGTGGCGCCAGACTAGAAGGGCGATCATGTCGACGGTCGAAGAGGCGACAGCCACCGTGAGCATGTGCGAGGCAGCTAGGTCGTGCCCGTCGGTCAGTGGCGGGACCGACAACCAAGCCTGGTTGGACGCCGGGGACGCGACCTCAGAATACCGCCTATTTTTGGCTGGCGCGCACGGACGGCTCGTCTAAGCTGATGCCGGTGGGAAAGCTACGGGCCGAGTTAGGGATGCTGCGACGGCGGCGAGCGCGCCGTCATGATGCACGCGACGGAGAAGGCGCACCGGGCAACACAGCGGGGGCTGTGCAGGCATACGGATCCTGGCTCCCGGGAGACGATCGAAGTGCCGTTACCGCGACCGGTCAAGAGCACTTGGATATCCAGTCACCGGGGATGGTCTTCGCCAACGGAGGCGAAGCGCGGGACCGATGAGCGAACAGGCGCCAGTCAACCCGTTCACAGCGACCCCGACAGGTGGTTGTTGGACGACCACCCTGGGGACGCGAACCGTCAGCGCTGGCTTCCGCCGGGCGGAGCAGCGCCTGCGGCTCCCGAGCCCGAGTCTGTAGCTGCGGAGCCAAAGCCGGACCGCCTCGTTCGCAAGGCCGGACCGACTACGGCCGCTGCTGGGCGGCATCCTGAGCAGGCAGCCGCCCCTGAGCCCGACCCCGAACGCGAGGTGTTCGCCGGCAGCAGCCGGCGCAGGCGCGCAGTCGAGGCCTATTGCGCCGAGCTATGCCTGCCCGAGCAAGCTTCCGCGGCGGCAACTGAGACGCTTGGTTCATTCGTCGATGGGGACGACCACCATCTCCTGCGGGTGATGCGCGTCCTCGCCGCCAAGCACGTCGACACGCTACCCGATCACCGGCGCGGCTGGCCGGCGCAAGCTGTCGGCGCAGCGCGAGGGCGAATGCAGCCTCACTCCGTCCATGCTCGCCGCGCGGGCCAACGACGAGCTGAGCGAGGCAGAGAGAGCCAAGCTCGATGACCACTGCGAGTCTTGCCTCACCTGCCAGGCGCTCGAGCTGCGCTCGCGCCGCGCCGAACGCGCCTTCGCGGCGATCATGAGAATGCCAGTGGCGGCGGGTGCGGTCGCTGGAAGAGAAGCAACGGTGGTGACTCCCGAGGCGGCGATCGCTCCCGGGGCCGAGGCGGCGATCGCTCCCGAGGCCGAGGCGGCGATCGCTCCCGAGTCCGAGGCGGCGATCGCTCCCGAGTCCGAGGCGGCGATCGCTCCTGAGGCCGAGGCGCAGGCCGCGCCTGAGCCACGCTCTCCTGGCGCCTCAGCCTGGCTACCAGCAGCGCTCGCATCGGCGGAACCACATTCCAAGCCCGACGGATTGACCGCGCCTGCGACCGGACTTGGCGCCGGCGAGGCGGCGCTGCGCGAGGTCGGCACTGTCAGCACACCAGTCGCCGAACCCGGACCCTCGAGGCGGCGTCGGCGCTCGGTGATTTTCGGCGCGGCGGCGGCAGTTGCGGCGGCCGCGATCGCCGCGGCAGTGCTCCTAACCAACGCCTCCAACAACGGTCACCAAGCGTCGCGGACGAACATCGCGGCGAGATCGACAGCGACCACGCCGGTACGGCATCGCGCTGTCAACCGAGCAGCGACGGCACAAAAACATCAGGCCGCCGCGCAGCACTCCAGCCATGCCGTGGCGGCAGCGGCTCCCAGCGCTCCCGCGGCATCGGCTCCCGTGTCCTCGACTCAATCTTCACAGTCAGCGGGTAGCTCGTCCGCGCCCGCAAGAGCTCCTCGGCACCTGCCGCGACTCCGTCGGCGCCAGCTTCAAGCTCAGCCCCGCCCAGCTCACCGCCGCCGGCCTCAGGCTCTCAGCCATCCTCTCCGCCACCGGTCTCGATTCAGCAGCCGTCACTTGGCTCAACGAACGCGCCTCAGGGCGTCGGCAAGTAGGCGAATCGAGACGGGGACGAGAAGGTCTCGCCCTCCTACGCGGCAGTGGTCGCTGCTTTATCCTTCTGAAGCCAGATCGTCGCGGTCTGCCGCGCGGGGGCCAATGGGTGCGACTCTTTCAGATTCACAACCTCTACGTCGATGCCGAGGGCGAGAACACGAGGACTCGCGGGGTGATTTGAGATGCGCTGCCTGATCACTGGCGGTGCCGGGTTCATCGGATCGCACCTGTCCGATGTCCTGCTCGCGCGGGGCCATGAAGTTCACATTCTCGACGATCTCTCGACCGGGGCCGTTGACAACTTCGTCCACCTGAAGTCGCATCCCAAGTTCGCGTACACGATCGACTCCGCCACCAACCGTTCCCTGGTGGCCGAGCTGGTCGACATGTCCGACGTCGTGTATCACCTGGCAGCTGCGGTTGGTGTCGAGTTGATCGTCGAAAGCCCCGCACGCACGATCGATACGAACGTGCATTGCACGGAGGTGCTCCTCGACCAGGCTGCCAAGAAGCACAAGCCGGTCTTCGTCGCCTCCACCAGCGAGGTCTACGGCAAGAGCACTGCCTTCCCATTCAGCGAGGAAAGCGACCTGGTTCTCGGGCCGACCAACATCGGGCGCTGGTCCTATGCGATCTCGAAGGCCCTCGACGAGTGCCTTGCGCTTGCCTATTGGAAAGAGCGCAAGCTGCCGACGGTGGTCGGACGTCTGTTCAATACGGTCGGTCCGCGCCAGACGGGCCGGTACGGGATGGTCATTCCTCGCTTCGTTCGCCAGGCCCTGGCCGGGCAGCCCCTGACGGTGTTCGGCGACGGAACACAGCGGCGCGTCTTCTGTCACGTTCGAGACGTGACTCGGGTGCTGGCGGAGCTGATGGAGCGCGAGGACGTTTACGGCGAGGTGTTCAACATCGGCGGAAGCGAAGAAGTGTCCATCGCCCAGCTGGCCGAACTCGTCAGAGCCCTCGCGGATTCAGACTCGGAAGTGGTGATGGTTCCCTACGACGACGCGTACGAGCCGGGCTTCGAGGACATGGCGCGGCGCCTCCCGAACACGGAGAAGATCCGAAGCTACACCGGGTGGGAACCCCGGTTCTCGTTGCAGGACATGATCAACGACGTGATCGAGCACCACCGGATGATTGGCGTGGCGGTCTGATGCTCTCCCGGGGCTCTCTTAGCCCGGGATCAGCCCCTCGCCGCTGAACTCCTCCTTGGCCTCCTGCACCGAAACGTCCGGCGGAGGCAGGATCAGGTCCGACCCCACAAGCTGATCGTCGCCGACGGGCCGCCCTTCGGTTCGCACGAAGTCGAGCAGGCGTTCGAACGAGGCCCTGAACTGTTCCTCGTCGCCGGATTGACAGGCGGCAACCACCCTGTTGTCGAGCTCGCCCAGCTCGGCCCGCGACTCGTCTGAAAGCTCGTACTGTCCCTCGGTCGCGATCCGGACGATCACGGGGCCTTCTGCTCCTGCTGCGGCGCCTGCTCCTTTTCGGCGCCACCGCTGGACCCGCCTGTAAGCTCACCCGCCGACCCGGCCCCGAGCTCGGCCTTCATCTTCTGAAGGTCCGAATCCACCGCGCTCGAAGAAGACAGCTCCTTGAGTTGACGATCGATGTCATCCTCGCCTGAGCCGAGCGCAGTGAGGTCCTCGAACGTCCCCGCCGCCTCGAGCTCGCCAACCGCGCTGGCGCGAGCCTTCATGTTCTCCGTCTTGTCCAGCGCACGCTGCATCGCCAGTCCGACGTCGGCCATCTCCTCACCCACGCCGGTCGCCGCCTCGGAGATCCGCACCTGGGCCTCGGCAGCCGAGTACTGCGCCTTGACGACTTCCTTCTTTGAGCGGAACTGCTCGATCTTGGTGCGCAGCTTCTGCTCCGACTCGGTCATCTGCTGCTGCTGGCCTTCGAGCTCGGCGATCTGCGAGTCCAGCGACTGAAGCTCCGTCTGCCCGACGTTCTTGCGCTCAAGCGCCGTCCGCGCCAGCTCCTCATTGCCGGCGGCTAGCGCCTGCCTGGCTTGTGTGTCGAGCTTGACGATCTGTTGCTGGATCTTCTCCTCCTGAAGCTGCAGGCGCTTCTTCGACGTGACGACGTCGGCGATCCCCTTCTTGACGTTCTGAAGCAGCTCGATCTGCTTCTGGTAGCTGTACTCGAGCGTCTCGCCCGGGTCCTCCGCGCGGTCGAGGAGCTTCGAGATCTTGGCTTTGATTACTGTCGACATGCGCCCGGAAAGGCCCGGCATCGCATCCTCCTTAGCGGGTGGCAGGAAAAGCCCCTCTAGCGTAGCGGGGCGAGTGTCCGCGCGGGCGGCGAGCGAGCCTAGGATTCCATAGGACGATGGGTCTCGATCCCAAGCCGGTCTCCGAGTCGCGCGCGCAGCTCATCAGGTGGATGAGGATCACCGACGCCAACAGCGCGGGCAATGTGCACGGCGGCACCGTGATGAAAATGGCCGACGAGGTCGCGGGCCTGGCGGCGGTCAAGCACTCGCGCATGCGCGTGGTGACCGTGGGCATGGACCGGATGAACTTCCTCTATCCGATCTACGTTGGCGAGCTGGTGACGTTCAGCGCCACAGTCAACGCCGCCTGGCGCACCTCGATGGAGGTCGGCGTGCGGGTCGACGCGGAGAACCCTCGCACGGGCGAGTCTCGCCACACGAACACCGCCTATCTGACGATGGTGGCCCTCGACGAGAAGGGCAATCCGACTCCCGTGCCCGGCGTCGTGGCCACCTCTCCCACCGAGAAGCGGCGGATGCGAGAGGCCGAGCTGCGGCGTGCGAACCGACTCGCCGAGCGGGCACAGATTCTCTCCGGCAGGGAGCGAGAACAGGCGCACCGCAGTTCCGCCTGAGGAGGGCGCTTGGTCGGTGGAGGACAGCCCCTAGCACCGGCGCTTGGTCGGTGGCCGCTCGCTAACGTCCCGGCCGCATATGCGCCGCAGCCGAAACCTTCTCGCGCTCGCCGCCGCCGGCGCCGTGATCGGCGGGTGCGGCGGCGGCTCAAAGCTCGATCGTGACCTCGCCGTCGATCAGCGGTGTGCCGTCGAAGTCCGCTCAGGCCGGTCAGCAGCTGGGCTACCCCTGGCTCGCGACCAAGAACACGACGCGCGTGGCTGGCGCCGATCCGATCGCCGACGCCGCCGCCGTGGCACTCGCCGTGTATCCCTCCGCTGGATCCGGCATGCATCCTCCCGCGGTCGTGATCGCGCCGACGGGCGACTGGCAGGCGGCGATTGCCTCCTCGGTCCTGATGTCCGGCCCCGTCAGGGCTCCGATCCTGCTGTCCGGTAGCTCCTCGTTGCCGTCGGCGACGGCCGGGACGCTCAGCCTGCTGGCGCCGACAGGTTCGGGTGCGGTCGGCGGCGCGCAGGCGATCCTGGTCGGCGACGTCCCCAAGCCATCCTCGCTGCACTCGGTCTCGATCGGCGGGCACGACCCGTATGCGGTCGCGGCTGGGATCGATCGCCTGCAGAGCGCGGCCCAGGGCCGCCCCGCCACCAGCGTGGTGGTGGCCTCGGCTGACGATGCGGCGTATGCCATGCCGGCCGCAGGTTGGGCGGCGGAGAGCGGCGATCCGATCCTGTTCGTCTCGGGTTCCGGGATTCCATCCGCCACGCGCCAAGCGCTCTTGTCTCACCTGCATCCGCACATCTACGTGATCGGACCCCCGAGCGCTGTCCCGGATGGAGTCCTCAAACAGCTGGGGCAGTACGGGACCGTCAACCGCGTCGGCGCCGATGACCCCTCGGCCAACTCGGTGGCATTCGCGATCTACCGCGACCCACCCTGCGCGAACGGACAACCCTGTGCCCACGTCCCGGGCAGCTTTGGCTGGGCCATGAAGAGCCCCGGCCACGGCTACGTCCTGATCAACCAGAACCGTCCCCTCGACGCTGCGGCAGCCGCCCCGCTATCGGCCAGCGGCACCTACGGCCCCGAGCTGCTCGTCGACAGCGCCTCCACCCTTCCGCAACCGCTGGAGAACTTCTTCTTCGACTACGCCACCCCTGGCTACACCCAGGAGGGACCGACGGCCGCGGTCTATAACCACGGCTGGTTGATTGGCGACGCGAATGCGATCTCGGTCGCGGTCCAAGCGAAGGTCGATGCGGACCTGGAGCCCCAGCCCGTGAGCAGCACCTCCCAGGGACCGAGTAAATGAGTCAAGCCGAGCATCCGGATCGCCTTCGGCCGGGCCGCGAGGTCACGGTCGACGACGTTCGCCAGCTGATGGGGGCTTCGACTCCTCACTTCGCGCTACAGCTGCGCGAGCGAATCCGAGCTTTGATCCGCGACCTGCCGCCCGGCCATCCGGCCCGGATCGAGGGAGAGCGGGAGATCGCTCGCCTTGACCGGCTTGCGTACGTCGGCGAGGTTCGCGGCCACGAGGCCGAGGCTGGGCTGGAGCCGCTCCCGAGCGTGGGGCACGGGCCCGCAGTGGCCGAGTAGCAACCCGGTCGCCGCGCCTATTAGCGCAGCTCTTTCTCGGGAAGCAAGCCCAGATGAGCGCTTTCGAGGTCGTGGTGATCGTGGTCGGGGTGATCGGCATCCTGCTCGCCGGGACGCGTTACTTCCGGACGCGCAACGCCGTCGGTCGTCTGGGAAGGAGCGCATTCGCTCACCCGGAAGACCGCCCCGTCAGCGAGCGCGCGAGCGAGGACGCGCGCGACGAGCCCCTCCCGAAGCGCCCGTTGCGAGCCCGAAACTGATCTCGGGGTCGGGCGCGCCGGCCGCGTGGCGCGCAGCTCCCGGGGCGAGGCCCCTATAGCCCCAGCGTCTTGGCGATGATGTCGCGCTGAATCTCGCTGGTGCCCCCGTAGATCGTCGACGCCAGCGCGGTGCGGACGTGGCGCTCCATGTCGTACTCGGTGGCATAGCCGTACCCACCCATCATCTGCATGCCCTCGAGCGCCGTCCGCTTCGCGGTCTCGGTGGCCTTGAGCTTTGCCATCGACGCCTCGCGCGGCAGCAGCTGGTGCGGATCGGCGTCGGTTCGACGCGCGACGTCGTAGACCAGCAGACGGGAGGTTTCGATCTCGGTGGCCAAATCCGCCAGCCGGTGCCTGAGCGATTGGAAGCTGCCGATCGGGCGGCCGAACTGCTTTCGCTCCTTGACGTATGCCAGCGCGTCGTCGAACGCCCGCTGCGCGACCCCCAACAGCTGGGCGGCAATGATCAGCCGCTCGTAGTTGAGCCCCGCCATCAGCTGCATCCAAGCCTGATCCTCCTGGCCCAGCAGCCGCTCGGCCGGGACATGGCAGTCGGTGAAGAACACGTCGTTGACCTCGCGGCCGCCCATCGTGTCGATACCTCGCACCTCAAGCCCGTCCGAACCCGCCGGCACGGAGATCATGCTGAGCCCCTCGTGCTTGTTCTGACTGCGGTTCGTTCGGCACACGAGCAGGATGTGGTCAGCCTCGTGTGCGCCCGTGATCCAGGTCTTCTGGCCATTGATCACGTAGCCCCCGTTCGAGCGCTCGGCCCGACAGGAGAGATTGCCGACGTCGGAGCCAGCTTCCGGTTCTGACATGGCGATCGATTCGAGCAGCCCGTCGACGATCCCGCCGAGGATCTCCTGCTTCTGCTCCTCGGAGCCAAATCGCTGATAGGCGCCGGCGACGATCATCGTCACCGCGAAAAACCCCATCGGGATCTGCCCGCGCGCCGACTCCTCGAGCAGCAGGCACATGTCGACCGCGCCTCCACCCGAGCCGCCATAAGCCTCGGGGATCGAGACGCCAAGCCAACCGAGCTCCGCCAGGCGGCGGTAGACGTCGCGGTTGTGGACCTCGCGGCCGTTGTCGGTGAGGGCGTCGCGCTGCTCGCGCGTGCCGCACTCACGCCTTGCGAAATCTCGAATCGACTCGACGAACGACTGCTGCTCGTCGGTGAGGGTGACGGCCCCTAACGATTGGGTGACGGACATGGCGGCTCCTGACGGATCGGTTCTCTCGCGGTCTGCTATTGGCATTGTGCCAATAACGGCTGGGCCGTGCCCGGCTGCTACGTTGCGGGCCCGTTGCCGAGCAGAGAGAGCAGCCACACCTGATCCGGGACGCCGATCCCGCCCGCGACGGCGCCGGTTGCGCGGCCATCTACGCCCCGTTTGTGGCCGACAGCGCCGCGTCATTCGAGGAGCGGGCGCCGAACCCAGAGGAGTTCGGGCGGCGAATCGAGCGGACCTCGAAGACCCATCCCTGGCTGGTGGCAGATGACGCCGGAGAGGTGGTCGGGTTCGCGTACGGCTGCCCCCACCGCGAGCGGCCGGCTTACCGCTGGGCCGCTGACGTGAGCGTGTACGTGGCCCCCGAGCATCAGCAGCGGGGCATAGGCCGTGCGCTCTACGGCTCGCTGCTGCCGCTGCTCGTGCGCCAGGGCCTGCACGTGGCCTGCGCGGGAATCACGCTACCCAACGACGCGAGCGTCGCGTTGCATGAGTCGTTCGGCTTCAGGCTGGTCGGCGTCTACCGGCGGATCGGGTTCAAGCTGGGGACGTGGTGGGATGTCGGGTGGTGGGAGCTCGAGCTGCGGGAGCCGGGGCCCCCGACGGAGCCGTCGGCTCCCGTGCGGCTCTCCGAGCTGTGACCGAGCCGATCTACGGCCCCTCCCGCTCCAGCAGCAGCGCCAGCGTCGGGCAGACGTCGACGGCCCGGCGCGCCAGGTCCTCGAGTTCGGGCGGAACTTCCGGCTGGTCGATGATCGGGTAGCCCCAGTCGTCGAGCCGAATCAGCTCCGGCAGCAACTCGGCACAGAGCCCGTGCCCCTCGCACGTGATCGGGTTGACGCGCAGGCGGTGGCTCATCGGCTCGCTCCCGCGGCGGCGGTGGCCCCGTTTCCTACCGGCAGGCTGGGTGGCCGCCCCGCGCACGCGCCCTGCTGGTGAGAGACGAGCTCGTCGCCGAACACGCTCAGCGCGCTTTCGACGAAGCGAGCGGCCCCGTCCGGGTGATGGCAGGCGCCCCGCCCCCGGACCTCGGCGGCCCAGCGCAGCACACGCTCGGTCTCGCCAGGGTGGGCCACGCCGTCAGCCAGTTCGCCGACGCGGTCCGCGATCGCCCGCAGTCCGTGAACGCAGGGGCCGCATTGGCCCGAGGACTCGCGCGCCAGGTAGTCGATTACGCGCGCACTCTCGTGTAGGCCACACGAGCCCTCGCCGAGCGCGATCAGCACGCCCGACCCGAGCGAGCAGCCCACGGAGCGCAGGTCCTCGCGCGCCAGCCGCAGCCCCAGCGCTTGCGAAGCCTCGACCCAGGTCCCGAAGTAGCCACCGACCAGCAAGGCCCGCAGCGGCTCGGTCGCCCCGCCCGCCGCGGCCAGTAGCTCGCTCATGGGCGTCCCGAATGCCAGCTCGTAGACGCCTGGTGCCGCGACGGCACCGGAAATCGTCACGAGCGCCGAGCCGGGATCGGCATCCGTTCCCAGCTCCCGAAACCAGCGGTCGCCGTGGCGCGCGATGAGGGCCAGCTGCGCGAGCGTCTCCGCATTGGAGATGAAAGTCGGCCGCCGGCGGTAACCGCGCTGGTACGGCCTGGGCGGGACGAAGGTCGGCTTCGGCTGACCGCCGTTCAGGTAGTGGATGACCGCGCTCTCCTCGCCGGTGACGTATCCACCGGGGGCGGGGACCAGGTGAACCGGAACCGGGTCGTCGCGCACCGCCACCGCCCCTTCGAGCGCCTGGGTCGCGCCCGCCATCCGCTCGGCGACCTTGACGATCACCTCGCGGGCGCCCACGACGTCTGCGGCGATCACTGCTCCGTCGAGCACGAGATGGGGCAGCCGCGAGAGCAACAGGCGGTCCTTCTCGCTGGCGGGCTCGGTCTCCGATCCGTTGACGACCACCGCGCGGTGTCTGTCCCGAGCCTGCGCGACGGCGCTCAGCTTCCGGGCGGTCGGAAAGTCGGCCCCGCCCCGGCCGCGGAGGCCGCTGCGCTCGACGATCGCGATCAGGTCGGCAGGGGCGTGTCGCGGCATCGGACCGTGGATGCGCTCGTGATCGGAGTGCGTCATCGGAACCCCACGGGGATCGATTCCGGCCAGGAGACGCGGAAGACCCATCAGGATGCTCCGCTCGGCTGCGCCTGAAGCGAGCCCGAAACCGTGTTGTCTGCCTGGTCGATATCGAGGTTGACCTGTAGCTGAAGCGCCGAGCCGTCAGCGCTTCGTACCCGGGCCGTGAACTCCTCACCCTGGAGTGCCGTGACCGATCCCTGGAACAAGGATCCATCGGTCAGGAGATCGACCTGGCTTCCGGTCATCGACAAGCCGCCACCGCCGACCGGCTGGCCGCCGAGTCGCACCCGCAGTCTCCCGTCGGCGCCGCCGCTCATCTGCATCGCAAGCTCGACGATCGCTCCGCCGTTGACCGGCGTCTGCTGTATCGATCCCGACAGCTGCGCCGAGAAGGCGCTGGGGGGACGGGCGGTGGGTCTGGCCGGCACCGACGGGGCGGATGGCGCCGTGGTATGCGCCAGCAGGCTGACAGGCGTCCCCGCGCGCCGCGCCCAGCCTGACTGAAGCGGGCCCGCGAGGGTGAAGATCGCAAGCCCGATCGGCGTGGCCACCGTGAGCGCCACCGCCGCTTGGCGGAAGCCGCCGTAGACGGGTGCGGCGGCCTGGATTCGAGCCCACACCGCGACAACCACGGCGAGGAGGCACACCGCCGTCAGCGCGAGGTTCCACCAGGCCTTCGTATCCGAGCCGGTGCCGAGACCGTGAAGCACGGCCACCGGCCAGCTCGCATACGCAAGCCAGTGGATCGCCCGCCAAGCCCGATAGCCCAGCCGACGGCGCACCAGGCTGGTAACGACGAGCGCCAGCAGGAAGTCAAAGGAGAAGGCGCCGAGCCCCATCCACAGCGGCCGGTACGCCGAGCGGAACGGAATCACGGCGTCGAGAAGGTTGATCGGCGCAAAGCCGTCGAGAACGCTGGTCACGATGTGGATCACGAGCACCGCCATGACCAGCAGCGATACGTCCCGGTGCAGCGTGTCGATCGCGAACCGCGGCCATCTCTCCGGGACAGTGAATCTCAGCGGGCCGAGCACGCCCAGCACCACGCTGGCGGTCAGCAACACCAAGGACACGATCCCGGTCGCCCGGGCCAGATACCAGTAGGCGCTCGGGCCCAGCGTCGCGGCCAGCTGCGAAGTCATGCCGCCCGGTCAGCGTCGTAGGTCGGCAGATCGTCGCCGTCCACTGGCCAACCGGCGAGGTGGACGCTGGCTCCGGTCGTGGTTACGAGCCGGGCGGGGAGCTTGAGCGAGGTGAGCCAGGGCACCGCCCGCCGCCGCCGGACGATTGCCGCGGTGCTCGCGATGTTGGCGTCGAGGCAGGAGCCGGCGGCGACGCTGGCGGTCCGCCAGCCGCCCCTGACCGGACGTCCGGTGGCGGGGTCCAGCAGATGGTGGAACATCTCGTCGCCCGCTCTCCAGCGGCGCGTGGTCGTGCTCGAGGTAGCGAGTCCACCCGATCGAAGCCTGATCCACTGCCCGGGAGCATCGGCGCCCGCGCGATGATCGTCGGTGACGCGAACCCTCCAACCGTGCTCCGGCGCCTGCCCCGCGAGGGCGATGTCGCCGCCCAGCCCCACAAGGACCCCACAACCCGCTTGCCGTGAGGCACGCACCGCGGCGCGATCGGCGGCCATTGCCTTCGCCGTCGCGCCGAGATCGACGGTGACGCCGCGGGGGAGCGTGATCGTGCCCGCCTCGCGGTCCACCCGGATCGCGCGCCACCCGGGTACCTTGGCGATCGTGGGCGGTGGTGGGACCGGTGCCTCGGACGGTCCCCGGGTACCGGTCCCGGGTGCTGCTCCGGTGCCGATCGACGCGAAGTCGCGGTCGTAGCCCAGGGCGATCAGCGCCTCACCGACGCTGGGATCGACGTCGCCGTCCGTGAGGGTCGCAGCCCGTAGCGCCGCCTCCACCGCATCGATCAGCAGCGGGCTGACGTGAACCGAGCGGCCTGCTGCGGAATTGAGGGCGCTCAGTTCCGAGTCCTGGCGGAATCGTGAGCAGGCCCGGTCGAACTCCTCGACGACGGAGGCCACCGCCTCGCGCGCCGTCTCGAGGCGGGCGGTGTCGGCGACCGCGACGAGGGCGACGCTCCCCCAGACCTCAAATGTGACTGCGCTCATGACCCGCCGGAGACGGCGGGCGGTGGGCTGCTCGGCTGAGACGAATCACCGCCCGATGACCCGCTGGGTGGGGACGATGGGGCGCTGGGTGGAGGCTGCGCGGCGGAAGAGGGTGGCTGGTCCGGGCCCTGAAGCCCAAGCTGGCTTGCGCCGGCGGGCGCCGGCATCTGGGGCGAGGAATTGCTTGTTGAGCTCGTGGCGCTGTTTGACGAAGAGCTGGCGCTATGGCCGCTCGCTCCCAAGGTCCGCCCAGGAGCCACCGCCGAGACCAGTGCGGCCACACCGGCGGTAGCCGCCGCCGCCGCTGCGATGATCCAGCGCCGCACGCGAAGGATGCGGGCCAGCGCTGCGTTGCGGGCTCGCCGTCGCGACTCGCCCGAAGATTCACCGACCATAGCGGGAATTTTGGAGCCGCTGACTAAGAGACACGTCAGAGGAAAGTGAGAATTCGCCCATAGCGTGTTGGCCGCTTAGTCGCATTTATTCCCAATCCGGCAACATGCTGCCACATGACTAGACCCCTCCCGGCAGGGGGAGGCCAGGATCCCTTGCGTCCTAGGCGCCGACGCCCGGATCCCGAGCCTCCTGAGCAGCGGCAGGGCCCAGACCCCGCGCGTCCCGAAGACGAGGGCCAGGATCGCCTTCCTCCCACGCGATCCGGCGGCGGCGGCAGGCCCCCGAAGCGCGGCAGCGGCATGCCACCCGGGCGGCCGCCCTGCCTCACGTCCGGGCGGGGGCACGCCGTCGAGGGGTCGCCGGGCGCAACCCGGGCGTCCCGCGTCTCGCCCTGCCGGCGGCGCGTCACCTGGCGGCAGGCCCCCGCAAGCGCCGCGCCCGAGCACGTCCGCAGGCGGCCGCGCCGTGCCCCCCGCAGGCGGCCGCGCCACGCCACAAGCCCGCCGGCCCATGTCTCCCCCACCCCGGCGGAGCGCTGCCGCGCCACCAGCGCGGCGGGGAAGCACCACGGCCTGGCTGGCGGTGCTGGTCGCCGCGAGCCTGGTGCCGGTTGCCATCGGCCTAGCGACCTCCTCCCGGCGCGGCGCCAAGGTGGCGCCGAGCGCCGCGGTGGCTACCGACGACCCAGCCAGCCCACCGGTGCTCCATGCCCGCACTACGGGACACCTGCCGTTCGGCATGCAGCGTGCGACGGCCGCAGTCGCCGTTCCCCAGGTGGTGACACTGCTCGGAGGACTTGACCCGAGCGCTACGTCGCGGCCCAACATCGAGCGACTACGGTCCGGCGAGGCCACGGCGCTGGGAACCTTGCAAGCGCCGGTTCACGACGCTGCTGCCGTATCGATCGGGTCGGACGTCTATCTGTTTGGGGGTGGGAGTGAGAGCTCATCGGTGTCAAGCATCATCCGCGTGGATCCGAACACCGGTCGCAGCCAGCCCGCCGGTTCCCTGCCCCAACCAAGCTCTGACCTAGCCGCTGCCGCCGTAGGCGGGACTGCGTATCTGGTTGGCGGGTTCACGGGCCAGGTCCCACTCGACACGATCCTCGCCTGGCGCCCGGGCAGCCAGGCCCGAATCGTGGGTCGCTTGCCTCAGCCCCTGCGCTACGCGGCGGTCACCGCGGTCTCGGACAAGGTCCTGATCGCCGGCGGCGACGCGCCGAACGGCCCGAGCCGACAGGTCCTCGAATTCGATCCTACGACCGGACAGGTCTCGCAGCTCGCGACCTTGCCGCATCCCCTTTCACACGCGTCGGCCGCCGCACTCGGAGGCTTCGTGTACCTGTTGGGTGGGCGCGGGGCCAACGGTGCCCCCACGCGCGAGATCACCTCGGTGGATCCCAGCACCGGCGCAACCGCGCCGGCCGGGGAACTCCCGCAGGCGGTATCGGATTCGGCTGCCGCGGCCCTGGCAAACACCATCATGCTCGCTGGGGGACGCACGGGCAGCGGAGGGGTCGTCGACAACATTCTCGAGCTCACTCGCGGACGCGGGGGCACCGGCGCACGCGCTACGAAAGGCACGGGCTACTTGAGACCGGGCTCTGATCCGTCGGTCCTGCCCGGCAACGTCCTGATCGCCGACAAGCTGAACAATCGCCTGATCGAGGTCTCGCCGCAGGGCAAGATCGTCTGGCGCTTTCCGCGTCCCGGCGACCTGAGTCCAGGCCAGTCGTTCCTCGTTCCCGACGACGCCTTCTACGCCGACAGCGGTCGCCAAATCGTGGCCACGCAGGAGGACGACTACGTGATCTCGGTGATCGACACCGCGACCCACAAGATCCTGTACCGCTACGGCCACCCGGGGGTCCCGGGGTCGAGCGCGGACTACGTGTTCAACCCGGACGACGCGATCCAGCTGCGCGACGGCAACATCATCTCCGCGGACATCAAGAACTGCAGGCTGATCGAGTTGCGCCCCCCGCAACATGAGCTTCTGGCGCAGACCGGAGAGACCGGCGGCTGCTCGCACGATCCGCCGGCCGCGTTCGGGTCTCCCAACGGCGCGTTCCCACGATCCAACGGCGGCATCGTCGTTACCGAGATCAACGGCGACTGGATCGACGTGTTCGATCCGAACGGGAAGCTGGTGTCCACCGCCAACCCGCCCGGCTTCGGCTATCCGTCAGACACAAACGAAGTCCGTCCGGGCGTATACCTGAGCGTTGATTACGAACAGCCCGGAGCGATGGAGGAGCTGGACGGAAACGGCAACGTCCTGTGGCGTTACGCCCCCTCGGGTCCTGACGAGCTCAACCATCCATCGCTGGCGCTACCGCTTCCCAACGGCGACATCCTCGCAAACGACGACTACAACCACCGCGTGATCGTCGTCGATCCCCGGACCAACCGGATCGTGTGGCAGTACGGTCACACCGGCGTGACCGGTACCGCGCCCGGGTACCTGAACAACCCCGACGGTGTGGACCTCGCTTCGCCGTACTCGCTCATCGATCGCTTCTCGGGCGTTCGAGGCCTTCCGGGGCATTGACCTCCTCGAGCGGTAGCTCGATCGTGAACGTGGAGCGCTCGACGGATACTGCTCCGTGGTGACGCTCTGCGATCGCCTGTACGAGCGAGAGGCCGAGGCCGGATCCCGGTCGCTCGCCGGCGTCCGGGCCACGCCAGAAGCGCTCGAACAGGCGCTCGCGATCGGCGACAGCCGGTCCCGGTCCCTCATCGGAGACCGCCACCAGCGCCCGGCCGGAGTCGACCCGCAGAGCGACTGTCACCGGTTGTTCGGCCGGGCCGTGCACCAGCCCGTTCTCGATCAGGTTCGACAGGGCCCGGGCCAGCGAGTCGCGCTCGCCTCGGACCCGGGCCGGTGCGAGCGATCCCAGCAGCACGCGGCTCTGCCCGTTCGACCGCACCGTCTCGCGGATGAGGTCGTCCAGCTGAACGGTCTCCGGCGCCGCGGCGGCCGGAGCGGCAGCCCGCTCGAGCACCAGCAGGTCATCCACCAGCCGAGCCAGCCGCGCCGCGTCGTCGCGCAGATCGGCCAGTACCTCCGGCTCGGCGCCGTAGCGCAGGGCGTACTCGACGTTGCCGCGCAGCGCCGTGACCGGCGTCCGAAGCTCATGCGAAGCATCGGCCAGAAAGCGGCGCTCGCTGGCCCGTGCCCGGTCTAGCGAGGACAGCATTCGGTTGAGAACCCCGGTCAGTGCGCCGATCTCGTCCGAGGTGGCCGGCTGCGGCAGGCGCTGGGATGGGTCGGCCGTCCGCTCGATGTCTGCCGCCCCACCGGCCAGCCGGCGCAGCGGCCGCAACCCCTGTCCGGTGAGCATGAACGCCGCAAGGGCCGCCAGCACCGCCGCCCCCACCCCGCTGGCGGCGATGATCACTCCCAGGTGCCCAACGGTCCGGTCGATGTCGCCGGTGTCCGAGGCGACGAGCACCACGCCGCCCGATGCCGCACCGCCCGCCTGCGCGATCGGCGCGGCGTAAAGCCGGAACGGGCGGCCGTCAAGGCTGACGCTTTCAAACCCGGCGCGGCCTTGCGAAATCGCCGTCCGCACGACGCGATCCTCGGGCAGCAAGCGAGCGCCGAGCGTCTCTGAGCGCGCCAGCAGCCGACCCCGGGAGTCGAGCACCTCGACCGCGATCTGGCGCCCCGAGATCGGGCTCTCGAGCGCCCCCGGATTGGTCAGCACCGCCGGCGCCGACACCGCGAGCTCCGCCACCTGGGTCGCGCGCTGGCGCAGCGAGCTGTCGAGCGTGCCCCGCAGATCGTGCTCGACGAGCAACACGGTGGCCGCGGCGAACAGGCCCACCGCGACCAGGATCGCCCCCGTCGCCGCCAGTACCAGTCGCGCCCGAAGGGAGCGGGGAAAGGCCCGCAGGGAGCGGGGAAATGCCCGCACCGACCTCACGCTCGCAGCGCGAACCCCTTCCCTCTGATGGTATGGATCAGTGGCGGCTGCCCCAGCTTGCGTCGCAAGCGCGTCACGTAGCGGTCCACGACGTTCGGCTCCGCGGCGCCAGCCCAGATCTCGCCGATCGCCCGCTCCCGCGACACCGGACGCCCCGGCGCCCTCAGCAACAGCTCGAGCAATTCGGCCTCCCTGCCGGTCAACTCGATCGCCTTGCCCGCCCGCGACGCCTGCCGTGCATGGAGATCGAGCGTCAGGTCAGCGTAGGACCTTAGGGAGGGGGACTCGTCTCCCCGCCGCGACAGCGCCCTCAACCTGGCGATCAGCTCCTCCAGCGCGAACGGCTTGACCAGGTAATCGTCCGCGCCGGCGTCAAACCCCGCGATCCGATCGGGAACCGCGTCCCGGGCGGTCAGCATCAGGATCGGCGTGGCCAGGCCCTTGTCCCGCAGTCGGCGGCAGACCGCCAGCCCGTCGAGCGCCGGCATGGCCACGTCGAGCACGATCACGTCCGGCGCAGCTCGCTCGCTCTCGAGCAGCGCCATCGACCCGTCGCGAGCGACGGTCACCTCGAACCCCTCCGCTTGGAGCGCGCGCCCGAGCATCCGACGGAGCGAGTGGTCATCGTCGACCACCAGCACGCGCTTGCTTGTGCGGCCGTCGGCCCCCGGCGGCGCCTCGTCAGCCACCAGCTACGTCGCGCCGCAGGAAAACCAGGAATGACGCGAGGATCGCCGGAACTCCGTACATGGCACACACCCACACAGCGCGGACGATCGGCGTCCAATCGATCGGCGTTCGCAGCAGACCCTGCCAGGCGTTGAACTGCGTGCTGAGGAGATAGGGCTGAATCGCTCCCGTGCCCGGAAGCACCCCGATCAGCTGGAAGAGGAGCGAGACCATCAGCGTGCCCACGACCGCCGCGGCGCTGTTGCGCGTGACGGCGGAGAGCATGAGCCCGATGCACACCATCGTGGCGATCGGGATCAGGTACACGAGCAGGCTGGCGTACACCAGCTCGAGCGACTTCGGCGCCGAGACGATCGTCCCCGAGAGGCTCTGCAGCGAGTGAAAGCCCGACTCGATGCTCCCGGCGACCACCGCCACTGTTCCGGTGATGAGGATCGCGGTCACGGCGTAGGTCGCCGCCGCCAGGGCCTTTCCCCCGAAGATCTGGGAGCGCTCGAGCGAACGGGTGAAGATCGTCTTGAGCGTGCCGTTGTGATCCTCGGAGGCGATGATGTCTCCGGCCACCAGCGCCGTGATCAGCGGGAAACAACCAGACCGCGCCGAACAGCAGGATCACCAAGGGGAAGGCGAGCCCGCTCCTTGTCAGATACGAGGAGAAGGCGAAGTCGCCGCCGCGCCGGTCAGGTCGGAAGTGGACGGCGACGACGAAGATGATCGGCACCAACGTCGCGGCCCCCAGACCCAGATACGTGCGCTTCTGAAACCGGAGCTTGGTCAGCTCCCAGCGGTATACGGTCAGCACGCCGGGCATCACATGACGACCCCCGCGGCTCAAGACGCCGGCGGTCATCTGGCGACCTCCGCGGCCTCCTCCTGGGCTGGCGCCGCTGCCCCATCGACGTCCTCAGGACCCTCGGTGAGCGAGAAGAACAGCTGCTCGAGTGTCGCGGTCTGCGGCGTGAGAGACACGATCAAGGCACCGGCCTCGACGAGCGCCTGCGAGAGCTCCGCGACCGCGCTCTCGCCATCCGCGTTGAACCACACCTGTCCGTGCTGGACGCGCGCGTTCTCGACGCCGGGCTGGGCGCGCGCGACCTCCAAGGCCCGGGCATTGTCGGTGGTGGACAGCGAGTACGAACCGCCCGCGCTGCGCTTGAGCGCGGAGATCTCCCCTTCGTAGGCGATCTTCCCGAGCTGGATGATCGCCACTCGGTTGCAGAGCTCCTCGACCTCGGCCAGCAGGTGGCTCGAGAGCACGATCGTGATCCCCTGCTGCGATAGCCGCCTGATCAGGACCCGCATGTCGCGCATGCCCGCCGGATCGAGTCCCGTGGTGGGCTCATCCAGCAGCAGCAGCCTCGGCTCGCGCAGCAGCGCAGCCGCGATTCCGAGCCGCTGGCGCATCCCGTGCGAGTAGCCGCCGACCCGGTCACCGGCCCGGTCCGAGAGCTCGACTCGCTCCAGTGCCTGATCGATCCGATCCCCGGCGCCGTCGCCGTCGAACGCCGCCAGCAGCTCGAGGTTGCGCCTGCCCGACAGGTAGGGGTAGAAGGTCGGAGCTTCGACGAACCCCGCGACGCCGTCGAGCGCCCGGATGCTCTCCCAAGGATCGCGGCCGAACAGCTGGACGGTGCCGGCGGTGGGGCGAATCAGCCCCAGCATCATCCGCAGGGAGGTGGTCTTACCCGCCCCGTTGGGGCCCAGGTAGCCGTACACGTCGCCCACCTCGACCGTGACGTCGACGCCCGCCACGGCGGTCAGCCCGCCGTAGCGCTTGACGAGCCCGCGGACCTCCAGCGGCGCGGGGTCGGTCATAGAGCCCGTGCAGCGGCCTCGGCCGCGGCGGCCGGGACCGAGCCGAGCACGGTATAGCCGACTTTGCCGCGCGTGAACGTGAGCACCGTGCCCAGGGCGGTGTCGAGCTCGCGAGCGGTCGTGCCCCCGATCGACACCGTCGGCAGGCTCAGCCCGCGCGCGTGGTCACCCGAGCCGCTCGACGTGCCCGACGGCAGCCCGTGAGCCTTGCTCGCGTCCTGCTCGACGACTGCGATCCCGCCCAGGTTCTGCCCGTAGGTGACAAGCGCCGCGGGGCTCCCGGCCCAATCGAGCAGCGAGACCGACTGCCGCGGCAATCCGACCAACGTGGCGGGAGCTACGAGCGTGAAGTGAAGGTGGCGCTGAACGGCGGCCGGCCCGGTGACCTCGGCCTGCTTTTTGGAATGGCGGGCGGCGTGGGTAGGGGTGGCGGGCGTCGAGACCCGGACCACCTTGGCGCTGCTCGGAGGCTTGATCGCGAAGTCCGAGGCCGGCACCCGCCCGAAGGAGATATTCGTCGCCTTGAGCTCCAGCACGGGCGTCGAGTCGCCGCGGGCGTAGATCGCGAACCGCAGGGGCACACCGCGGGCAGCGTCCCAGGCCAGCTGGGCGTCACCAAGCAGGCCGCCGTCGTGCTTTGGGGATACCTGCACGGTGTAGGCGGCCTGGCCGGCGACGTCGCTCGGGACGGCGCCCGAGAAGTTGATGTGCTGCGCGAGCTTGTTCAGATTGCTCTGGATCTGGCTCACCGATGGCAGCGTCTCGTGCCGCGCGCTCGAGCGCTTGGTCTTGGCATGAGCCGGGACCGCGCCCTCGTAGACCGTGTTGGCGCTCGGGTCATAGACCCAGAAATGGCCGCCGGAGACCACGGCCTGAGCGTCGCCGTTGTCGGACTGGAGCTCCAGCCGCAGCTGGTGCGTTGAGGGCGAGAGCCACAGACGACCCGAGGCTCCCTGCAGTAGGGGGTCGGAGCCCTGAATGTTGGAGGCGGAGATGAGGTGATTGGTGAACGTGATGCGGGCGCTGATTCCCGGGACGGTCGGCGCGCCGAGCGCGGAGTGCACGGCGTCTGCCAGCTTCTGTGGCCGGGGGACGGGACCGCCACTCGAGGCCGCCACCGCGATCGCGGTTCCGCCCGCAATGGCGATGACGACTCCGGCGAGAATGGCCAGAAGTCGTTGGGTCGAAGTTGTCCTAAGGAACCTCATCACGACCGCCTTTCTTGTGAGCTTCCACAAGATAGGGACGGGAGCCTGAAACTACTCTGACAGATGCTAAGCGACGGCCTTAGTCGAACTGAAAGGCCTGCGTCTGGGTTACTTTCGCGGCGAGCTTGCCGTCATCGCGCGTGAGCTCGGTCTCCAGGACGATCATGGTGCGTCCGGAGTGAAGCGGCCGGGTGCTGGCGATGACCGCGCCGCCGCGCACGGCGCGCAGGAAGTTGGTCTTTGACTCGATCGTGGCGGTCCCCCGCGCGCCATCAGGAAGGTTCAAGAATGCGCACAGGCCACCGCAGTTGTCGGCCAGCGCCATCAGCGCACCTCCGTGCATGACCCCGCCGGCGGTGCAACGCTCGGGCGTCCACTCGATCCTGGCGCGGACCAGCTCCGGCGTGGCCTCCAGCGTCTCGATCCCCAGCACGGCGGCAAACGGGATCGAATTGGCGATGTCTTGAGAAAGGGTCACAGAGGTAGGGTACGGGCCCGAAAGGAGGAGCGAGATTGAGCACAACGGCACCCACCTTCAACACGGATGCCATCGGCCAGTGGTCCGACCCGGTCGAGTTCGAGGTCACCCGCGAGCGCATCAAGCAGTACGCCGCCGCTACCAACGACCCCATCGCGCCACACGCCGGCGGTGATCTGCGCCGCCAGTGTTCGCCGTCGTGCCGGC
>CAVWQN010000007.1:0-35534 GCA_963757075.1 uncultured Actinomycetes bacterium | reverse complement strand
CTCTCAGGCGCGACGAAGTAGGAGACACCAAGGCGCCGCTCTTGACCGCTCGGCCGGAACTCGCCGCCACCCGCAACGTTAAAGCGGTTGATTCACGTGGAAGCTTCTGCCATCCATGCTGGGGCTGGGCGAGGACGAAGTGTTGTCAGGCTTGCGATCCCACTGCTCAGGCTGCGCTCGGACCAGCAGCTGGTTGGGCTGTTCCGTGCGGGAAACGAGGATGCGTTCCGGGTCATTCACGACCGCTACCGTGCTCGGCTCCTGGCCTATGTGCGGCAGATGCTCGCCGGACTACACGCGGACGCCGAGGATGTGCTCCAGGAGGTGTTCGTTCGTGCGTACGCCGGCCTGCGCGCCAACGGCCGCGAGCTGAGCCTGCGGGCGTGGCTGTATCGGATCGCCCACAACCGTTGCGTAGACCAGCTCCGGCGGCCGATGCCGCCGGTACTCGAGTCCCTTGAGCTGGCTCCCAGCCTGGCCGGGGACCCGTGTTGCAGAGTGAGCAGCGCGACTTGCTGCGCCGGCTGATCGTAGACATCCACCGCCTTCCCGATCAGCAGCGTTCGGCGCTTCTGATGCGCGAGCTGAGCGGGATGGCCTACGGGGAGATCGCGGGGGTACTGGACGTGTTGGTCCGGCGGTGAAGTCACTACTGGTTCGGGCCAGAGTCGGCCTCGCGGCCGCTCTCGAAGCTCGAGAAGCGCATGCCAGGAGATCCGCACTGAGCTGGCAACGGCCCATGACCGTGGAGTCCGTCCAAGCGGCCTTGCGCGCCGTCACCTGCACGACTGCTCCGGGTGTCGGGACTACCGCTCCGAGCTTCGGAGGGTCAGCCGCCAGCTGTCAGCTCTGACTCCGGCGATCGGGCTCTCGGAGCGCTCGCCCGCCTGCTTGGAGTCGAGAGCGGCGGAGGAGCCGCTGCCGGCGGGACGGGCAGCGGTGTTGCTGTGTTTGGCGGAACCGCGACCGCAGGGGGAACGTTCATCGGAGCGGCGACGAGTCACGTCGCGGCGGTCGTGGTAGCAGCGGTGGTCACCGCAGGTGGAGCCGTTGAGGTTAGCAGACACTCGCCGCCCAGCTGGCCCCAGGTCGCGTGCACCACGCAAAGCGGGCTGTCACGGTCGGCCAAGCGACCTCCGCAGAGGCCGCAGCCGACGCCGCCGTGGCGGCCGCTGTCGCCCCACTTTCCTCCAGCGCGTCGGCGACGGCGCAGGGGACATCCCTGCCGACCGGCCGTGCGCACCGCAGCCATGGCCCGCGGATCCAGCCACCGAGCGCCGGATCAACTGTGAATTCGGACTCCGCGAACGCCCAAGCCTCGGACCCGTCTCAGCCATCCGCCGACGCCACCGACTCCAGCAATCAAACGGCAGGGGTCTCCGCCGAAACTGGTTCAACCGCGCCGCTCTGCCAGAGCACGACGACTCCACCCCAGAGTACGACCACCCCGCCCGTCACGACCTCGGCTTGTATCTCGGACGCGACCACGACAGACAGCGGCGGCGCCCCGGCGTCGACTAACCCAGGATCTTCCTCGGGACCCGACCGCTCTGATGCGGGCACTGGGACCACGAGCAAGCCCGTCAGCTCGATGACCGGCTCCGGTTCTCCGTCGGGCGCAGCGACGACGTCGGGTCAGAAAACCTAGATCGAACCCGAGCGAGGGCGACTGCGCTCGCCGCTGGTTTTGATCGACGAGCAGTCTCCAGCGCGACCGATTAGGAGACGCGACCAGCGACCACGATCGCTAGCCCGCACCAGGGCTGCCTAAGCTTGCGCGGCTCAGGGCCGTGGTGCAGACCTGGGAGCACAACGGCACCCCGCGCGGCGCCCAGCTCCAGCCCTAGCCTCATAGGCGCCGCAGCGCCACGGTCGGCTCAAGCCCCCAGAGGCGCCGCCCAACTCTGCGAAGTGCGCGACACCAGATGTGCGGCGATGGTCGTGGCCACGATGATGGCCAGACCAAAAAACAGTGCCGCCGCTGTCCCGACGTAAAGGATGAGCAAGGCCCCGGACAGGGCGCCGACCGCGAACGCGACCAAAGACAGGCCGCGTCGCAGCATCGCCGGATCGTGCCAGCCCCGTTTGCGTTCGGTGATCACGCCGGTGAGCGTCATCGTCAGCACCACGGTCAGCAGGTCAGGAACCTTGAGGAACCGGATCGCGGCCAGCTGATCTCCCATCGACACTGCCAGCAGGACAAGCATCGTGTCACGGGCGCCCCTCGGGAAGTGCGGGCCAGACACGACCGCGATGATCGTGACCACGCAAGCAAGCCCAAGCTTGACCGCCAGCACGTTGCGCAACGCCAGCCCGCGATGCGAGCTTGCTGCCTCGCACGCTCGACCCCCGGCCACCACGCCGATGACGAACCCGCCCACCGCCAGCGCCGCGGTGCCCACGGCGAACCCCTTCGCGCCGGCGGCGGCCAGGCCGATGAACACCAGGTTGCCCGTAATCGTCGCCACGAACACATGCCCGAGACGCAGGATGCTGACCGCGTCTACCACTCCGGCGAGCACGGTCAATGCCAACAGCAATGCCGGCAATGGACCGTGTGCGTCGTCGTAAAAAGCCCGCCCCAATCCCCGGACCCGGGGCGCCTGACGCTCCGTCGAACTTAAGGCTCTTCCCGCCCCCGTCACGATCGCGTCACTCTATTGGTGCGGCCATTCGGGCGAGTCGGTGTCAGCGGGTACCGAGCGTTTCCGCGGAAACGTGACGGTGAAACAACGGATGGCCCGGTGTCGGCAAAATCCATCGCCGCATCTACACCTGCTCCGGACCGCTGACGGACGCATCGCGGATCGGCGAATGGTCGAGGCCAAGCCATCCGAGAGCGACGCGTTCTGGTCCTGACGGTCGCGCCCGGCGGCTATGCCGCCGCCCGCGCAGCCACCAGCTCCGCAGCCACCGAACGTGCCCGGGCGTCGGCCTCGGCCAGGGCGTCGAATGAGTGCACGGGGCCGGCTGGCAGACGGGTGAGCGCCTCCTCGATAACGGCGCCCATGTCGGTGAAGCGAAGCTGACCGGCCAGGAACGCCCGGACCGCGACCTCGTTGGCGGCGTTCAGCGTGCAGGGCGCGGTGCCGCCGGTCTCCCCAGCCTCCCGTGCCAGTCGCAGACAAGGGAACGTGTCCGTGTCGACCGCTTCGAACGTCAGCGCGCCCAGATCCACCAGGTCGAGCGGCCTCACTGGGACGTCGACGCGCTCCGGATAGTGGATCGCAAACGAGATCGGCACACGCATGTCCGGGTATCCGAGATGCGCCAGCGTGGCACCATCGCATAGCTGGATCAGGCTATGGATGATCGACTGGGGATGAACCACGACGTCGATCCGGTCGTAGGGAAAGCCGAACAGATGGTGGGCCTCGATCAGCTCTAGGCCCTTGTTCATCAACGTGGCCGAGTCGATCGTGATCTTGCCCCCCATGTCCCAGGTCGGATGGGCGAGGGCCTGCTCGACCGTCACCCCCTCGAGCTCCTCTGTCGCCCAGCCCCTGAACGGTCCCCCGGAGGCCGTCAGGATCAGCTTGTCGATCGTTCCCGGGCTCTGCGGACTGATCAGCTGCTGAAGCGCTGAGTGCTCCGAATCGACGGGAATGATCCTCGAGCCGGTGGCCTCCGCGAGCTGAATCACGAGCTCCCCGCCTACCACGAGCGATTCCTTGTTGGCCAGTGCCAGCGCGACCCCCTCGGTCAGGGTGGCCACCGACGGCACCAGCCCGGCGGATCCGACGATCGCGTTCAGGACCAGGTCGCAGCCCGATTCGGTGATCAGTCGTGTGATTCCCTCCTGCCCGGCGAGCACCTCGCCATCGGTCCACGCCTCGGCCGCGCGGGCGGCCGCGGCCGGATCGGCGAGCGCGATCCGCTTGACGCCGTGGGCCCGGGCCTGCGCCACCAGCGGCTCCCAGGAGCGCTCTGCACTCAGCCCCACGACACGCAGTTCGTCTGGAGCAGCGCGATCGACGACGTCGAGCGCTTGCACCCCGATCGAGCCGCTGGAGCCGAGAATGACTAGGCGGCGAGGCATGCGGTCAGTGAACCACCCCCAGCCAGATGTAGTACCCGGCCACGATCGTGAAGAGCGCAGAGTCCAGGCGGTCCAGCGCGCCCCCGTGGGCTCCGAACAGGGTTCCCGCGTCCTTGCTGCCGGCATCGCGCTTGACGAGCGACTCGAACAGGTCTCCGATCGGTCCCAGCACCGCCACCGCCAGTCCCAGCTCCAGCGCGTGCGTCTGTGTCAACCAGGTGTTCTGGAACAGCCCCGCCAGGAAGATCGCCAGAATCGCGATCAGCACGCCGCAGAACAGTCCCTCCACCGTCTTGCCCGGGGAAATGGAGGGCGCCAGCGCGCGGCGGCCAAATAGCCGACCCCCGACATACGCCGCGGTGTCGGCCAAAAAGGTCCCTAGCAGGACGTCGATGATGATCCCGTCTCCATGGGGAAGCTTGCGGAGCAGCTCCGCGTGTGCGAACGCCATCCCGATCCACAAGATGCCGAACAGGGTCCCAGCGATGGCGACGGTCGCCCCCCCGTGGTGCACCCGCCCGAGCATCGCCAGGAACACGACCGGGATCGACGCCACCATGATCTCCAGCACCTGCCGCTGGCCTCCGTAGCGCGCCGAGAGCACCATCGCCGCCAGCGCGGCCAGCCCCACGGCCGGGACGGGCTTCCACCGGTCGAGCAGGCGGTAAAGCTCATACATGCAGGCGCTTCCGAAGGCGACCAGCAGTAGGGCCCACGGCAGCCCTCCCAGGTTGATGAAGACGACTGCCAGCACCGCCGCCGGGATAGCCACCAGAATCCGGGCGGCCAGGTCCGACCCACCTCGGCGCTCGCGGCGGCGGGTCCTGCGTCGAGGCGGCGGCCGCCGGGCCGGCGGCAACGCTAACGCCCCCCGAAGCGCCGGCGACGCGAGGCGTACTCCTCGAGGCTCTGCTCGAACGCTTGCCGCGTGAAGTCGGGCCACAGCTCGTCTCGAAACACCAGCTCGGAATAGTGGCCCTGCCACAGCAGGAAGTTCGAGCTTCTCCGCTCGCCGCTGGTGCGGATGATCAGGTCGGGGTCGTGCATCTCGGGCGCGTACAGGTGGGAGCGGAATTCGTCCTCGTCGCCACCGGTAAAGGTTCGTGCCGCATCGATAATCTCCGCCCGGCCTCCGTAGTTGAACGCCACCAGCAGCATGATCCGGGTGTTGTTGGCGGTCAACTCCTCCGCCCACTGCATCCGCTCCACCAGCCCCAGCGGAACTGGATCGCTCCGCCTGCCGATGAACCGCATCCGCACGCCCTCATCGTGTAGCTCGGGGGTCTCCTGCTCGATCCTGCGCTGCATCATCTGCATTAGCCCCGATACCTCGGCTTCCGGCCTGGTCCAGTTCTCGGTCGAGAATGAGTACACCGTCATCTCCTCGATCCCCAGATCGACTGCGTCGCGCAATCGGGCCTTGACCGTATCGGCCCCCGCCTCGTGTCCGGCCAAAACCGGAAGCCCCCGGTTCCGGGCCCAGCGCCCGTTGCCGTCGGTGATGATCGCCACGTAGCGAGCCCGCGACCCGTCTGAGACCGGGCTCATCAGACCTCGAGAATCTCTGCTTCCTTGTGCTTGAGCAGTTCGTCGAGCTCGGCGACGCGCGCGTCGGTCACCTTCTGGAGCTCGACCTCGGCGCGGTGCTCGTCGTCCGAACCCGTTTCTCCAGCCTCCTTCATCTCTCGCAGGTCGTGCATCACATCGCGGCGGATGTTGCGGATCGCCACCCGCCCCTCCTCGGCGATGTGGCGCACCACCCGAACCAGCTGCTTGCGCCGCTCCTCGGTCAGCTCGGGAATGCCGAGACGGATCAGGTTTCCGTCGTTGGACGGCGTCAGGCCGATGTCTGACTCCAGGATGGCGCGCTCGATGGACTTGATCGAGCTCTTGTCGTAGGGCTGGATCGTCAGCAGCCGTGGCTCGGGCGCGCTGATCGTGGCTAGTTGCTTGAGCGCCGTGGAGGTGCCGTAGTAGTCGACCGTGATCCGGTCCAGCAGCGCCGGGCTGGCGCGCCCGGTGCGGACCGACCCGAACTCGTGCCGGATCGACTCGACCGATTTGGCCATCCGTTCCCGCGCGTCCTCCAGCAGCTCATCGATGAAGGTGTCAGGGCTCACGTTCGCACCAATGTCCCCACGCGTTCACCGGACACTATCTTGCCGATGTTTGACCCACCCGCCATGTTGAAGACCACGATCGGCAGGTTGTTGTCCATGCACAGCGCAAAGGCGGTGGAGTCCATCACCTGGAGCCCGCGCGTAAGCGCCTCCTTGTGCGTGATCTCCGGGATGAACTCGGCAGTTGCATCTTCGGCCGGATCGGCCGTGTAGACCCCTTCCACCCCGTTCTTGGCCATCAGCACCACCTCGGCGTGCAGCTCGGCCGCTCGGAGGGCGGCCGCCGTATCGGTGGTGAAGAACGGGTTGCCTGTGCCCGCGGCGAAGATGACGATCCGTCCCTTCTCCAGGTGGCGGATGGCCCGTCTGCGGATGTAGGGCTCCGCCACCTCCGAGATCGTGATCGCCGACTGGACACGGGTCGCGATCCCGAGCTTCTCCAGCGCGTCCTGAAGCGCGAGCGCGTTCAGCACGGTGGCGAGCATCCCCATGTAGTCCCCGGTGGCCCGGTCCATCCCACGGGCGGCCGCCGCGAAGCCACGGTAGATGTTGCCGCCGCCGACCACGATCGCCACCTCGACGCCGCGACCGTGAACTGCCGCCACCTCGGCGGCGATGGCGTGGACGCGGTCCGGATCCGTGCCGTACTCGCGGTCGCCCATCAGGGCCTCGCCGGAGAGCTTGAGCAGGACCCGGCTGTAGACCGGTACCGACGGGGGACTCTCGCTTAGCGTCTGGGCCACCAGCTCGCCCCTGGGTCAGCCTCCGACCGCGAATCGAGCGAAACGGCGAACGACGACATTCTCTCCCGTCTCGGCCGCCAGGGAAGCCCGAAGCGCCTCGATCGTCTTGCCGCCGTACTTGTCTTCGTTGACGTGCTTCTGGCGCAGGAGCACCACCTCGTCGAGCCAGCTGTCGAGCTTGCCCTTGATCGCCCGCTCCCGGGCGTGCTCGGGGACATTACCCAGCTGCTCGGTGGCGATTCGCTCCTCGCGCTCGCGGTCCTCGCCCGGGACGTCATCGTCGCTCACCGCGAGCGTCTGCGGAGCGGCCGCGATCTGAAGCGCGACATCGCGGGCGAACTCGATAAAGCGGTCATTTCGCGCCACGAAGTCGGTCTGGCAGTCGACCTCGACCAGCGAGCCGATCTTGCCCCCGGCGTGGATGTAGCTCTGGACGACACCCTCCCGCGCCTCCTGACCGGCGCGCTTGGCCGCTTGGGCCTCGCCGCGAGCGCGAAGGATGTCGACCGCCTTCTCGAGATCGCCGTCCGCCTCCGTGAGCGCTTCGCGGCAGGCAAGCACGCCGGCGCCGGTGCGGTCCCGCAGCACCTTCACGTCGCTGGCGCTGATCGAGCTCATTCGCTCTCCTCGGCCGCAGGCGTGGCCTCCTCTTGGGCGGGCTGGGCATCCGGCGGAGGCGAGGGCTGCTGCGAGGACGCTGGCTCGGGAGTGGCCTCCACCGCAGCGGCCTCCGGCGGCGGAGGCTCTGCAGCGGCGGCCTGGGGAGCCGTCGCCTCTGCCGGCGCGGCCTCCGTGGCACCCGCCTCGGCGGCCTCGGCCTCCAGCCGAGCCCGCTCCTCCGCCTCTTCGCGGGCCCGCTCCTCCGCCTCCTGGCGGGCCCGCTCCTCCGCCTCCTGGCGGGCCCGCTCCTCCGCCTCCTGGCGCTCGCGCTCCAGCCGGGCTCGCTCTTCTTCTGCTCGGAACGCGCTGTGGCCCTGTGAGACCACGTCTCCGATGGCCCGGGTGATCGCCGCGCAGGAACGGATCGCGTCGTCATTGCCGGGGATCACGTACTCGATGCCGTCCGGATCGCAGTTCGTGTCGACCAGGCCGATGATCGGGATCCGGAGCCGCTGGGCCTCTCGCACCGCGATGGCCTCCGACTTCAGGTCGATCACGAACACCGCGTCGGGCACGCGCTGCATGTCCTTAACGCCGCCCAGGTTGGCCCGAAGCTTCTCGAGATCGGCCTGAAGCGCCATTCGCTCGCGAGTCGGAAGCAGGTCGAGCTGTCCCTCGGTCTCGTAGCGCTCAAGATCGTGTAACCGCTTTATCCGCTGCGAAAGGGTGTGGAAGTTGGTCAGGAGCCCCCCGAGCCAGCGGTGGTTGACGTAGGGCATGTCGGCGCTCTCGGCCGTCTCGCGGATGGCGTCGCGGGCCTGCTTCTTGGTTCCCACGAACAGGACCGTGCCCCCGCGATGAGCCAGATGGGCCGCGAACTCACGCGCCTCGCGCAGCAGCTTCTCGGTCTGAAGGAGGTCGATGATGTAAATGCCGTCCCGCTCGCCGAAGATGAAGCGGCGCATCTTCGGGTTCCAGCGGCGGGTCTGGTGGCCGAAATGGACTCCGGCCTCCAGGAGCTCCTTGATTCCTAGTTCAGGCACTGTCCTGCTCCCTTTATCGTCTTATTTGGCGCCGTTTGGCGGAAGTCGTGGACCTCGGCCTGTACCGAGGCAGGGCACGGACCGCGCAAACAGGGTCGGAAATTTCTCGGCTGAGTCTACGAAAGTTTTGTCCAGGCGCTACGTTTTCAGGTGCAGCGGGTCATCACCTCCCCTACCTTCGGTGGTGACTCGCGCCGCGGGCCGAACCTCCCTTCCCCTACCTCCGGTGGCTCGGTTCGCAAAAGATCGGCGGGGCGGCTGTGGACGGGTCGCCCCGTCGGTCACCTCGCGCTGGCTTCGGCGTGAGCGCCTCGGCACCTGTGCTTGGATCGTTTCGAGAGCACAGGCGGACGAGGAGGTTGCATGAAGATCGAGTTCCTTTCGACTATTGCGGTGATCACACCCGACCCCCGCACCAGCCGCAAGCTGTACGTCGACGCGCTCGGGCTGCCGCTAAAGAACGGCGGCGATAACGACTACCACCACAGCGAGCGGATCGCCGGCTGCAAGTCCTTTGGCGTCTGGCCGCTGTCGGAGGCCGCCGAGGCGTGCTTCGGGTCGGCGCAGTGGCCGCCGGAGCGGCCCGTCCCGCAGGTGAGCATCGAGTTCGATGTCGCGGACGCCGCGGCGGTGGGCGAGGCGGCGCGGGAGCTGCAGCAGGCCGGCTACCAGCTGCTGCATCCGGCGCGCGAGGAGCCGTGGGGTCAGACGGTGGCGAGGCTGCAGTCGCTTGAGGGCGCGATCATCGGGATCTCATACGCGCCATCGCTGCACGACACGGATTAGGCCACGCCAGCCCTCTCCAAGGCGGGCTTCAAGTCCTGGGGCAAAGGCGACTCGACGTCGACCTCCTCGCCGGTCACCGGATGCGGGAAGCGGAGGCGGGTGGCGTGTAGGAACTGTCGGGTGAGGCCGTATGTCTGACGGCCTTTGTATTGGCGGTCACCAACGATCGGGTGGCCGATCGCGGCCATGTGGACCCGGATCTGGTGGGTGCGGCCGGTCTCGAGCTCGACCCGCAGCAGGCTCGACGAGGGCAGCAGCCGCTCTAGTTTGAAATGGGTTCGGGCCTCGCGCGGCGTGTCGGTGTCGATCGAGACCGCCAGGCGGTTGCGGCGGTCACGACCGATTGGGGCATCGATCGTGCCCGAGCGGGCCTCGACCTGCCCCTCGACAAGTGCCAGGTACTCGCGGCGCATTCGCCGGGACGCGAGCAGGCCCCTCAGCGCGCGATGGACGTCCTCGCCCTTGGCCACGACCAGCAGTCCGGAGGTATCTCGGTCCAGGCGATGGACGATCCCGGCCCGCCACGCGTCCTCCCCCCCGAGCGCGACTCCGTGGAGCGCCTGGGCTAGCGTCCCGCTGCGGTTGCCTCGAGCTGGATGCACGACCACGCCGGCCGGCTTGTCCACGACCAGCAGGTGGTCGTCCTGGTAGGCGATCTCGAACGGAGCAGTCGAGTCGCTCGTCTCCGCAGGCGGCTTCTCTGGCACGTCTACCTCGATCACCTCCCCCGCATGCACCGCATGGCGCTTGGGGCGCGAGCGGCCGTCAACCCGCACCCTGGAGGCGTCGATCAGGCTCTGCGCCCGCGTGCGCGACCCAAGCCTCGCTGCCAGGAACCTGTCGAGCCGGTCTCCCGCAGCGTCATCCGGGACGCGGATCGAGATCGGGGTGTCGGGACCGCCGCGCTCAGCGTCCATGGGCCCGCGCCACGTCGAGCACGTACAGCAGCGCGAGGACCCCGAACGTGATCGCCATGTCGGCCACATTGAACGCTGGCCAGTACGGCAGCTTGATGAAGTCGGTCACGGCCCCGTTCGCCAGGCGGTCGACCAGGTTGCCGATTGCGCCCCCGACGAGCAGCCCAGTAGGTATCCACAGGCCGCGGCGATCGGGATGCAGCAAGAAGTAGGCCACGAGCAGGCCAAGCGCCGCGAACGTCAATACCAACACCAACGTCCCCCCACCGGCGAAGAAGCCGAACGCCACCCCTGTGTTGCGGACGTGGACCAGGTGCACGCCCGGGATCAACCCCTCCTTCTGTCCGGGAGCGATCCCCTGCACGACCGTGCGCTTCGTCAATTGGTCCAGGCCGACGACCGCGATCCCCAGCAAGGCGGCACGGGCGATCGCGGGAGAGCGGACCTTGACGTGCACCGTGCTCTGTACCGCCACAGGCTCAGCCTGCGATCGCGTGGTAGACGATGTAGCGCAGGAAGTAGAGGACGATGATCCCCACTATCGGGCTGAGATCGAGCCCGCCGAGCGGCGGGATGAACCGCCGGAACAGCCGCAGATACGGCTCCGCGGTGTCGCGCAAGAACGTCAGCACCGCATCGGTGACGCGCGAGTACGGGGGGCGGACGCCGAAAGCCAACAGCCAGTTGACCAGGATGTAGACGAAGATGATGAAGATGTAGACGATGAACACCCAGCCGACGTAGTTGGCGACATCGACTCGGCTGACGGCCGTCAGCAGCATCAGCGCGCGCTCCAGCTCATGACCGCATCGATGGCGTCCTGGAAGGCGCTTCTCACGCCGGCCCCCTCTAACGCCGCCAGGCCTCGGGCCGTGGCGCCGCCCGGCGAGGTTACCTCCCGACGCACGGCCAGCGTGTCGCAATCGCGCCGGGCGAGCAGCGCGGCGGCACCGGCCATGGTCTCGGTCACCAGCCATCCGGCCAAGGGGGCGGCCAGCCCGTGACGGACGGCGGCGTCGACCTGCGCCTCGGCGAGAACGGCCTGGTAGGCGGGCCCCACGCCGCTGACCGCCGTTGCCGCCTCGATCAGGCGCTCATCGAGCGGGATCACCGCTCCCAGCCGCTCGAACAGCGCGACCACCTCCGCCTCCAGCCCCGGATCGACCGCAGGCGCCCGTGCGTAACAGGTGACGCCCCGACGCACCTCGACGGGCGTGTTGGGCAGCATCCGCATGACCGGAGTATCCGGATAGGCCCGCTTCAGATCCTCGGTTGGCGTCGCCGCCAGAATCGAGACGACTGCCTTGGCCTCCCCGTGGAGCTCGGTTGCCACTGCGTCGAGTTGGTATGGCTTGTGGCACAGCACCGCTATATCGGCTCGCCGCGCCACCTCGACGTTTGAGAGCGCCTCTCCGCCCAGCTCGTCGACCAGCGCCCTTGCCCGGCCCGATCCGTTGTCCGAGCAGAGCACGGGCTCTGCCCAGCCGCGCGCCAGGGCGCGAGCCATATTGCCGGCTCCAATTAGACCGACCTGCATGAGGTGAAATCTACTCGGCGCCGCTTTCTGCGCCCTAATCGGCTCGGTCGCCTGATCAGCTCTGGTTGAAGAAGCCCTTCTCGACCAGCCGGGCCCTCTCCTCCGCGGACACTTCGACGTTGTGCGGCGTGAGCAGAAACACCTTGTCGGCGATCCGCTGCATGCCTCCGTCGAGCGCGTAGGTCAGGCCGCTGGAGAAGTCGATCAGGCGCTTTGACAGGTCGGTGTCAGTCCCCTGGAGGTTGAGGATCACCGGGATCGAGTCCTTGAACTTGTCGGCCACGTCCTGGACGTCGTTGAAGCTCCGAGGCGCCACGAAGTGGACGCGGACGTCTCCCCCGCTTCGCCCGTTTCCACGGCCGCCCACGGGACGCAGCGACGTCGTTCGGCGCTCGGTCCGAGGCTCATCGGCGAAGATGTCGTCGATCTCGTCGCGGCGGCGCCGAGCGCTCAGACGGCGGACGTTGGCGCGCTCGCGATATGAGTCCTCGATCTCGGGCTCGGGCTCGGGCTCCTGGTAGGGCTCAAGCTCCTCCTCGTACGGCTCGTCCTCGGCGAGCCCGAAGTAGACCAGCGTGCGGTGCCAGGTGTCGCGGAAGGCCATCTGGGTGTCAGGGTTCGGGAGCAGGTCCCATTTCCCTGCACACGGGATTATGACGCCCTCGGCCCATAAAGGACCGTTCCCAACCGCACGATCGTCGCGCCTTCTTGCACCGCCACCAGATAATCCTGGCTGGTGCCCATCGACAGCTGCCGAACTCCGTGGCGCTCTGCCAGCCCACGGAGCGAGGCAAAGTACGGTCGGCTGCGCTCGGGGTCGGTGGCCAGCGGCGGCATTGTCATGAGGCCGATAACGGTAACTGGGGAGCGCTCCAGGAAGGAACCAAGCGCCTCTGCCGGCACGCCGGTTTTCCCCTCCTCCCCTGAGACGTTGACTTCGACCAGGATCTCGGTGCGCTCATCGCCGAAGCGCTCGAGCTGGCGGAGGGCCGAATCGCTTGCGACCGAATGGATGTAGCGCACATGCGGCAGCACCGCCCGCACCTTCCGGCTCTGAAGCGTGCCGATGAAGTCCCATGTGAACCGCCCCCTGTAGGCGTCCGCTCGTCGCGCCAAATCCTGGGCTCGGTTCTCGCCGACAAGCTCGATACCGGCCTCGGCCAGCACCTCGAGCTCCTCGTCCGCCACGTACTTGACCGCAGCCAGGATCTCCACTTGCGAGGGGTCGCGGCCGCAGCCCTCGATCTCGGCCCGCACGCGCTCGAGGTTGGTCCGCACGCGCTCGGCGGACAGCCCTCGGATCAGCTCAACCAAGCGATCCCCGCCTGGCGGCCGGTCACCCCGCGCTCGCGCCGGTGCGAGTAGAACAGCTCCGGCGGCGAGCAGATCGTGCACAGACCCACGTCGCGGACGGTCTTGACCCCGGCCTGCTCGAGCTGCGCGCGAGCGATCGCCTTCAGGTCTAGGTTCGCTCCGCGCCGGGCTTGCGGAAAGCTCTGCGCGAACACCGCGTGGACCTCGGGACCGACCTCGTAGCAGCAGGGGCCGGCGCCTGGCCCAATCGCCGCCGTCAGCTGACCGCCGGCGCCGAGCTCTCGCAGCGCGCGGATGCCCTCCGGGAGCACGCCGTCAGCCAGGCCGCGCCATCCGGCGTGGAGCATCGCTACCCCGCCGTGGCCGGCGACCGCGATCGGGAGACAGTCCGCGACCAGCGCCGCAGGTGCGATCCCTGTGGTGGCTGTCGCCTGGCCGTCGGCCTCGACCGGCGGGCCGTCGGCCGGGGCCGTGACCCTGAGCACCCGGGAGCCGTGCACTTGCCGCGTGTAGGTAAGGCGAAGGCCAACCTGGGCCTCGATCCGCGCCCGGTTTCGCTCCACCGCCTGACGGTCGTCGTCAGTCCAGCGTCCGAGGTTCAGGCTGGCGTAGGGGCCCTCGGAAAACCCGCCGCGGCGAGTGGTGAAAAGCGCCCGCGCGCCTTGCACCAGCTCGGTCGAGATGTGATGGCCGCTGGACTGGAATCCCGGTGGAAGCCTCATCGTAGGTGCAGCTCCAGGCCTGGAAGCGGTTCGCGCTGGGCGTACTCGAAGTGCGCGCGTCCTTGACTCTCGAGCGTCGCCGCGTGCTGCCAGTCGGAGCGACCGTCGCTTCGCTCGTATATCCCGAGGCGCATCGAGGCCGCCTCGGTGTTGTAACAGTAGGCTGGCTGGCCGTCGGGATCGTGGTACGTGACCCCGGCCAGCAGGCGCCGGTCGGCCTCTACGTCAACAACCAGCTTTCGTCCGTCGCTGCGGGCCTCGAACCGCCACCGGTCAGGCGCAAACGAGCTGCGGTTGGTGAGCACCCGCCGACCCGAGGTTGAGGCGAAATCGTGGTCATCGATCCGCCCCACAACCGGCGTGAACGGCCCAAGGGCGATGCCAAAGCGCTTGACTCGCACAGACACGCCATCGACGAACGTGTCGGCGGACCGTTCATCGCTCGGGGTTCGAAAGTCGCCGCAGCGGGCCCAGGCCCAGCTGGCGGCGTGCTTTGAGCCCCACAGGTGTGCCTGGGCCCCCCGGGCGCCGGCGAGCTCCAGCGCGCACCCCGCGTACCGGATCTGGCCCTCGAAGCCGACGTCGCCGTGCGGCAGGCACAGCACGGTGGTGGCGAGCGGCCGCAGTGTGGGGCGTACGTGCTCGTAGCGGCGGCCGGGGTTCCACCGCAGCGACCAGGCGGCGTCCTCAAGCTCGCCGTCGGCAGCGCCGTCGGTGAGCGTGCCCGAGCCGACCTTGAGCCGGAACGGCTCTTGGTCGCAGGTCAGCTGGGCGATCGGGAAGCTGGCCTTTCGCGCCGTCACCCCCTGGGCTGGATCCATGGCCAGGAACCACAGGGCACACGACGGGGCGCCTTGGTCGGGCGCGAGCAGCGTGTAGCGGATCCAGAAGCCTGTGCCGGTGACGGGGTCGGTCAGCGTCAGGTAGTAGACCTCGTAGTGGCCCGGACGCCCGTTCCACCTGAGGGTGTTCGGGCTAGACAAGCTGCGGCGGCAGCCCGAAGCGCTCGAAGAAGTCCGTGAGTCGCCGGGGGTCGGCGGGCTGCTCCGGGAAACGCTGGTATGCCTCGGGCTCGGGCGATTCGATCGAGCGCACGATGAACGCCGTGACGTCGCTTATCTGGCGGCCGCGAAGCGTGAGCACGTTAAGCGCGAACGGCATGTACGCGGCCGCGGCCTCATCCCAGGAGTAGAAGGCCAGCGCGAGCTGCCCGTTTGCCCGCGTGAGCACGGTGCGCCACCGCCAGTCGCCCGACATCGGCGCGTTCCGCGCCCAGATCGCGATCCCGTCACGGCCCTGGTACCAGCTGGCCAGCGGGGGCATGGTGAAGGTCGCGTCCTCGGTCAGCATGGAGGTGAACTGCTCGACGTCGTTTCGCTCCCAGGCGTCCACGTAGCGGTCGACCAGCTGCCTGACCTCCTCGTCGTCGAGCGCACGCAGCGTCGCCTGCTGGCTTTGCTCGGGGATCCGCTCCTCGACCGCGGCCCGCGCCCTCTGGAGCGCGCTGTTGACTGACGCCACCGTGGTGTCGAGCATCTCCGCGGTCTCCTTGGCCGAGAAGCCGAGCACCTCCCGCAGGATCAGCACCGCCCGCTGGTTGGCCGCGAGGTGCTGGAGCGCGGCGATCATCGCCAGCTCGACGCCCTCGCGCTGCTCGTAGCGGGCTTCTGGCCCGGCGTGTCCGTCCGGCAGCCCGAGTGTCTCGTCCGGATAGGGCTCGATCCATACCGTCTCGACGATCGGTGTCCCGGGAGGCGTGTGGGCCTCGGCGGCGGGACCGTAATCGATCGGCAGCACGCGCTTTGGCCGGCGCTCAATATGAGTGAGGCAGGTATTGGTCGCGATCGTGTAGAGCCACGATCGCAGCGAGCTTCGCCCTTCGAAGCGAGACATACCGCGCCAGGCGCGCAGCAGCGTCTCCTGGAGCGCGTCTTCGGCGTCGTGGAGCGAGCCCAGCATCCGGTAGCAGTGGGCGTGAAGCTCCGCGCGGTACGGCTCTACCAGCGAAGCGAACGCCGACTGATCGCCTGCCTTGGCAGCGGTCAGCGGATCGGGGCCCCGGGAAGCTGTCGCACCGGTGCTCATCTGAGCTTTCAGGTTAGCCGCCGTTGTCTCGGGACTCGGCTAGGCCCTCGAGAGCCGCCTGGAGCTCCTGCTCTTTGCCGGCCGCGCGCCCGTCGAGCTTCGCCTCCAGTGCGGCCCGTAATCCGAGCCCGATCCGGGGGCCCTCAGGAACCCCTGCCGCGATCAGGTCGCGCCCGTCGATCTCGAGTTGGACGTGCCTGAGCCGGTTCAGCCACGCGGCGGCGGCCTCATCGGCTCCCAGCGCCCCGGCGATCGCCACCAGCTCAGGTCTGCCTGCGCCGACCGCGGCGGCAATCTCCGACGGACGCCGAGCGTTCGCCAGCGAGCGCGCGATGCGCTCGCCATCACTTGCCGCCGCGAGGATCATGTCTCGATCGCCGGCGGCAAATGCCAGCCGATCGAGGAGCGGCCCCAGCTCGCTCCGGGGTACGCCGCGGGCCGCCAGCGCCAGGACCACCAGGTCGCGTCGGCCGTCCGTGGGCAGCAGCCCGAGCGCCCTGCGCCCCACCTCCGCGTCACGCTCCTTCAGCCCGAAGTAAGGGTGGATTGCGGTGTCTAGTCGCAGTTCACGGAGCGCCCCAAACGCCGCGACCGGATCGGGCTCGCGCGCCAGCAGGCGTAGCTCGGTTCCAATTCGAGCTCCGCTCACCGTACCGAGCGCGCGGAAATCGACCGCCTCTCGCGCCAGCTCCGCGGTCCGCGGCTCGATGGCGAATCCCAGTCGGCTTCGATATCGGGCCAGCCGCAGCAGCCGCGTCGGGTCGTCGATGAAGCTCCGGTCGTGCAACACCCGGAGCCGTCCGGCTTCGAGATCCTCGATCGCGCCTTGGGCGGCGCTCACCGTCCCCGCGTCGGGCCCGCCGAGAGCGACGGCGATCGCGTTCACGGTGAAGTCTCGGCGGCCCAGGTCCTCGGACAGCGGCGCCGGCTCGACTTCGGGCAGCGCGCCTGGGTGCTCGTAGCGCTCCCGCCGGGCCCGCGCCAGGTCGTAGGTGAACCCGTCGACCTGCACCGTGGAGGTCCCGAAACGGTCGTGGACGACGAGGTTCTGGCCGATTCGCTTTGCCACCTGCACCGCGTCGCCCTCCACCACGAGGTCGAGGTCGGGTGGGGCACCTCCCATCAGCAGGTCGCGAACGGCACCGCCGACCAGATAGACCCCTGCCAGACCATGCAGGCGACCGAGCAGGGGCGCGCCCGCCGGAAGCTCGGCGATGCGGCGCAGCAGCTCGGCCGGTGGCGGGATCTGCATGGCGCCATCTTCGCGTCTGGAGTGGTCGGTCGCCGACGCTGGCTAGCATGGCGGCCATGCCGAGTCCCGGTTCGCGGCGCTCGCTGTGGCGTGGGCTCGTCGGCATCGCCGCGGTTCTCGCCGTCGTAGTTGGAGGTCCGGCGGCGTACGTCTTGCTGCACGCGCCCGGCAACGTCTCGAACCCAAACGTCAGCTTCAATGCTTCCGCGCCAAAGCGGCCTGCGTCCCAGCCGGCCGACAACTTTCAGTGGCCCGTTTACGGCTACGACCTCGCCCGCACGAGGTTCTTCTCGGCGGCAATCGCCCCCCGCTTCCGTACGGGGTGGAAGTACCAGGACTATGTACTGGTCGAGCTGCCGCCGGTCATCTACGGCACGACGCTGTACTTCATTGACAACTACGGCTCGGCCAAGGCTCTCGATGCCCGCACCGGCCGCAAGCTGTGGGAAGCGAAGGTCGGGACGCTCGCGGCATCCTCACCGGCCATCGACGCCAAGGACCGGCTCGTAATCGTGGTGACGCTGTCGACCAACCCCGGCGCCACGCAGTCTCAGGTTCCCGGCAACGGCCGCGTGGTGGCGCTGTCGATGCGCACCGGGCAGGTCGTCTGGTCGCATCCGGTGCCGCCGGGCAGCGAGTCGTCGCCGCTGGTGTGGAACTCGACCGTCTATTTCGGAGATCAGGACGGGACCGTCTACGCGCTTCGGGCCAACAACGGGTCCACGGTCTGGACTTACAAGGCCTCGGGCGCCGTGAAGGGGGGCCCCTCCCTTGCTGACGGAACCTTGTACTTCGGGGACTACGCAGGCCGGGCGTACGCCCTCAACGCTCGCACGGGCGCCAAGGTGTGGGCGGTCAGCACGAGCGGCGCGACGTTCGGATTCGGCTCGGGCAGCTTCTACTCCAGCCCGGCGATCGCCTTCGGACGGGTGTACATGGGAAATACGGATCACTTCGTGTACTCGTTCTCCGCCCGCACGGGCCAGCTGGCGTGGAGGACCGGGACGGGCGACTACGTCTACTCCTCTCCCGCGGTCGAGAACACGCCTGGCCTCGGGCCCACCGTGTACATCGGTTCCTACGACGGGACCCTGTACGCGCTCGACGCCCGCTCGGGCGCGACGCGCTGGACCCACGACGCGGGCGGGGCGATCGACGGCTCGCCCCAGATCATCGGCAGCGTGCTCTACTTCTCGGACCTGAGGACGAAGGCCACCACCGGCCTCGATGCCCGCACCGGTCAGACGGTGTTCTCGTTCCCGGACGGAAGGTTCAACCCCGCCATCTCCGACGGTCACACCGTCTACATGGTGGGTTATTCGATGATCTACCAGCTGATTCCGGTCAGGTAGCGCGGACGCGCGTACGCCGCGACGCCTAACCTCAACTAAACACAAAACCCGTGCAAATAGCCGCCCAAACGGCCCTCGCGCGGAACAAGCGTTCGCTCTTCCTGGTATCGTTCTTTATGTATGCGTTGTCGTAGTGGAAGCCACTGCCAGGAGTCGGCCCTACCGGGTCGTCGCTTCTGCGCGGAGCACGCGGCCGAGCTTGATCGGATGCGCGAGGAGCTCAAGGATGCCGCCGCCGCCCGGATCGGGCGGGGCCGGCCCAAGCGCTCATCGACATGCTGCCGCCCCGGCTGCTACGAGCCTCGCGTCCCGCCCGCAGCCTATTGCGATGCGTGCGCGGCCGCTGGCTACGTGGAAGAGGCCGCCTAGCGGTCCAGCCGGGCTGACCAGGGCTTAGATACAAAAATCGAGAAACAGCGTCGATGGACGCCGCGGGTCGCGCGGCGTTCGGGTGCCATCTGCCCGCCCCGGCGCGGCGGCGAGCCACGCGACTGCGCGGGCGCCGGTAGCCTGGGCCCGCGTTGGCGCGCCGTCGGTTCAACCAGGTCGACGTGTTCACGACCACCCCCTACCTCGGCAACCCGGTGGCCGTGGTGCTCGATGGCGACGATCTGTCAACCGCCGAGATGAGCACGTTCGCCCGTTGGACCAACCTCTCAGAGACGACGTTCCTGCTCCCACCCAGCCGGAGCGAGGCCGACTACCGGGTGCGGATCTTCACCTCGGCGAGCGGGACCGAGGAAACCGACGGACTGCCGCCCGAGTTGCCGTTCGCCGGCCACCCCACGCTCGGCAGCTGTCATGCCTGGCTGTCTGCCTCCGGAGGGCCAAAGCGGGACGAGGTGATCGTGCAGGAGTGCGGCGTGGGGCTGATCGAGGTTCGACGCACGCTCGACGGCCTGGCGTTCGCCGCCCCTCCCCTCATCAGATCGGGACCCGTTGAGGAGCAGCTGGTGAAGCGCATCGCGTCCATGCTGGGCATCGAGCGTGAGGAGATAATCGGCGCCGCTTGGGCCGACAACGGCCCCGGCTGGGTCGCGGTGCTGCTCGAGAGCGCCGAGGCCGTACTGGCGCTCCGGCCTGGGATCATCGATCTCGAGCTCGGAGTCGTCGGTCCCTATCCCGCCGGCTCCGAGGCGGCGTTCGAGGTCCGGGCGTTCTTTCCCAAGGACGGAGCGACGACCGAGGATCCGGTCACGGGTAGCCTCAACGCCTCGCTGGCCGAGTGGCTGCTGGCCACGGGACGAGCGAGTGCACCGTACGTCGCCAGCCAGGGAACGGCACTGGGCCGCGCGGGCCGGGTGCACGTCTCTCAGGACGACGACGGGACGGTGTGGGTCGGCGGCGGCACCGTGACGTGCATCGAGGGCCAGGTCGAGCTTTAGAGCCTTCTTCAGGCCTGCCTGACCGCCACTCCCGCCTCGGCAAGCCGAGCCTTCACCTCTGGCACCGTGTGCCGGCCGTAGTGAAAGATCGAGGCGCACAGCACGGCGTCGGCGCCGGCGTCCACGGCGGCCGCCAAGTGCTCTGGCTCTCCGGCCCCCCCAGAGGCGATCACGGGCGCCCCGACCGCCTCGGCTACCGCCGAGGTCAGCTCGAGGTCGTAGCCGTCGCTGGTGCCGTCCCGGTCCATGCTCGTGAGCAGGATCTCCCCCGCCCCGCGCTCGACTCCCTCACGGGCCCAGGCCACTGCGTCACGGCCGGTGGGCGTGCGGCCGCCGGCCACGTAGGCCTCCCAGCTGCCGCGTCGGTCGACCGCCTTGGCGTCGATCGCCAGCACCACGCACTGCGCGCCGAACGTGGTCGCAAGCTCGCCGATCAGCTCCGGGCGGGCCAGCGCCGCGGAATTGATCGAGACCTTGTCGGCGCCGGCGTCGAGCACAGCTTGGGCGTCGGTAGCCGAGCGGATGCCGCCGCCGACCGTGAACGGGATGAACACCTCGTCAGCGGCCCGCCGGGCCAGCTTGACCACCGTCTCCCGCTTGTCAGAGGTGGCCGTGATGTCCAGGAACACGAGCTCGTCGGCGCCGGCGGTGTCGTAGCGCGACGCCAGCTCAACCGGATCCCCCGCGTCGCGCAGGTCCACGAAGCCGATGCCCTTGACGACGCGACCGGCATCCACGTCCAGGCAAGGGATCACTCGCTTGTAGTGCATGCGAACGAGTCTCGCAGCGGCTTCAGGCGGCCTCCAGCACGCGCTGAGCCTCTTCGACAGCGAAGCGCTGCTCGTACAGGGCTTTGCCCACGATCACACCGGCCAGGTTCACCTGGCGCAGAGCGGCCAGCGCCCGGAGGTCGTCAAGCGACGAGACGCCGCCGGAGTAGATGAAGCTGCCCCGGACCGCCGAGGCGATCCGGCGGGCGCCGTCCAGATCCGGTCCGCTCAGCGTCCCGTCGTGCTCGATGCTCGAGTAGATGAACCGCCGGACGCCTCGCGCTCCGAAGTGCGCCACGACCGAGTGGTCCGGAATGTCTGTCTGTTCCATCCAACCTTCCGCGGCCAGGCGCCCGTTGCGAGCGTCGATCGACACCACCACCCGGTCGCCGTGCTCTCTGAGCACTTCGTCCAAGAAGTTGATGTCGCGGTAGGCGGCGGTTCCAAGCACGACGCGGGCCGCACCGGCCGCCACGGGCCTCGTCCACGGCTTCGACCGTGCGAAGACCTCCGCCCAACTCGATCGGGACCTCGACTGCCTGCGCGATCCTCGATACCAGTTCGAGATGGCGAGGCGTCCCGGCGCGCGCCCCGTCCAGATCGACGACGTGAAGCATCCGCGCTCCCTCCCCAACCCAGCGACGAGCGGCATCGAGCGGATCGGCGTCGTACACGGTCTGGGAGTCGAAGGAGCCCTTGGCCAGGCGCACCGCCTTTCCTTCGAGGATGTCGACCGCCGGCAGCAGGATCATGCCGGAGCCGTCAGGCGCGCGCTCGAGCCCGGTCGGCGCCCTCGCTCCCCGCCTCCCGCGCATAGCTCGACGAAGTTCTGGAGCACCTGCAGCCCGTGCCTGGAGGACTTCTCCGGATGGAACTGGACGCCGAAGACCGGGTCGCGGGCGACGAACGTTGCGAACCGCTCGCCGTACTCGGTCGTTCCGACGACGTCTTCTGACCGGCGGGGGTGCGGCGCCAGCGAATGGATGTGGTAGAAGGCGCAGCCGCTTTCGGGCAGGCCCGTCGTCAGCGCCGAGCGGCGCTCGAACGAGACCTCGTTCCACCCGATGTGCGGCACCCTCAGCCCGCCCGTCCGAAGCCTCCTCACCTCCCCCTCGAGCAGCCCCAGGCCGTCTGTGAGCTCTATCTCCTCCGAGCGCTCGAACAAGAGCTGCATCCCCAGGCAGATCCCCAGCAGAGGCGTGCCGGAGGAGGTCTTCTCGCCGATCAGCGACGTGAGCCCGAGCTCGCCCAGATTGCGCATCGCCCGGGGAAACGCGCCCACGCCGGGGACGACGAGTCCGTCCGCGGCGCGGATGCGCTCGTGGTCACGGGTGATCAGGGCTCGGGCGCCGACCTGCTCGAGCGCCTTTTCAACCGAGCGGCGATTGCCCATCCCGTAGTCGACCACGGCGATCAGCGGGCCGCCCGTCATACGAGCGTCCCCTTGGTACTCGGAATCCCGGGCTCGGTCGGATCGAGCGCCACCGCGGCCCGCAGGGCGCGGGCCAGCGCCTTGAATGCGGCTTCGATCGCGTGGTGGGCGTTGGTGCCCCGCTCGACCGTCAGGTGAAGCGTCAGCTTGGCGTTGGTGGCGAGCGCCCGAAAGAACTCCTCGGCCAGCTCGTGGTCGAAGTTGCCGATCGAGCCTGGGGGGAGTGTGGCCTCAAAGGCGCAAAGGCCGCGGCCTGAGATGTCAATCGCGCATGCGGCCCGGGACTCGTCCATCGGCACCGTGGCCTGCCCGTAGCGGCCGATCCCGGCGCGATCCCCGAGGGCCTGGTCGAGGGCCTGTCCGATGCAGATAGCGACGTCCTCGACGGTGTGATGGGCCCCCGTTTCGAGGTCGCCAGAGGCGCTGACGGTCAGGTCGAGGCGGCCATGGCGGGCGAATAGATCGAGCATGTGGTCGAGGAATCCGACGCCGGTGTGGCGCTCGCCGGCGCCGATCCCGTCCAGCGCCAAGGTCACCGTCACGTCGGTCTCTGCGGTGCTGCGGTTGATCTCGGCGCTACGGGCCATCGCCTAGTGATTCTCGCGGATGCGCGCTTCCATCGACCGCGCGTGGAGCTCAAAGCCCTCGGCGCGGGCGAGCGGCGCGGCCGTCCTGGCCAGCGCGGACGGGTCCTCGATGGCCACTTCCGTGTAGCGGCGGCGGAAGTTGGCTGGGGAGAGCGCCGACGCGAACCGGGCGGCACCGTTGGTCGGCAGGATGTGGTTTGACCCGGCGATGTAGTCGCCGAACGCGGTCGCTGCATCGGCGCCGATGAACACGCACCCCGCGTGGGTGGCCCTCGAGGCCAGCTGCTCGGGGCTGGCTCCTATCAGCTCCAGGTGCTCCGGCGCGAGCGCCTGCGCGAGCCCCAGTGCCTGCTGGGGATCGCTCACCTGCACCAATCCTGATACGGCACCGGTTTCGGGGCCGTCGTTGAGGATCGAGTCCAGCGCATCCAGCAGCGCGGCCGAAGTTGAAATCGCGAGCACGAGGGTGCCCGGGCCGTGCTCGGCCTGGGCCAGCAGGTCGAGCGCCACCAGCTCGGGCTCGACGTCGCCGTCGGCGATCACCACCAGATCGCTGGGACCGGCGAACCCGTCGATCCCCACCCGGCCCGAGACCTGGCGCTTGGCCTCCTGCACGTACAGGTTTCCGGGGCCCACGATCATGTCGACGGCAGCTACCGACTCCGTGCCGTACGCCAGGGCGGCGATCGCCTGCGCCCCGCCCATGCGGTACACGGCGGACGCCCCGGTCAGGCCGCATGCGCCGAGCACGAGCTGCGAAATATCTGCATCATCGCCGCCGGGCGGGGAGCAGACGACGATGTTGCGTACGCCGGCCACCCGCGCCGCGACGACGCCCATCACGACCGTGCTCGGGTACGGGGCCCGTCCCCCCGGCACGTACACGGCGGCGCTATCCACCGGCGTGGTGCGGACCGCGACCCGATGGCTGCCGAACAGGGCCGTCCGATCCTCGTCCAAGCTGAGCTCGGCCACGCGGCCGACGTTTTCGATCATGGCTTTGAGCCCGTCGTTGATAGGCGGATCGAGACCGGCGCTCGCAGCCTCGAGCTCGTCGTCCGATACTCGCAGCGGCAGGGGGTCGGCGCCGTGGGTGTCAAGAGCACGGATGTACTCGTTGAGCGCCTCATCGCCGCCGGATCGGACTGCGGCGATGATGTCTGCCACGACGCTGTCGACGGACTCGGGCGCGGGCACCAACGCCCGCAGCCGCACCGCCAGCGCCTGCTCGTCGCCGCTCAGCTCAAGGCGCTCAGACCGCATCCAGGCGCTCCAGGAGGGAGTCGAGCGCCCGAGCTTTGAGCTTGTGGGCGACAGGGTTGGCGATCAGCCGTGCTGTGCACTCGGCGATCTCCTCGCGCACCTCGAGGCCGTTCTCCCGCAGAGTCGTGCCGGTCGCGGTGAGATCGACGATCCCCTCGACCAAGCCCAGTACCGGCGCCAACTCAACCGACCCCTTGACCTCGACGATCTCCGCCTGGCGGCCCGTCTGGAGGAAGTAGCGCGCCGCTACGCGTGGGTACTTGGTGGCGATCCTCATGACGCCCAGCCGGCGCAGAGCCTCGGCAGCCCGGTCCGGGCCCGCGGCACTCGCGAGCACCATCCGGCAGCGCCCGTAGCCCAGGTCGACGAGCTCGTAGAGGTCGCGCTCGGACTGCTCCATGAGCACGTCCTTGCCGGTCACGCCGATGTCGGCCACGCCAGCCTCGACGTAGGTAGGAACGTCCGAGGGGCGCATGGTGACGATCCCCTCGGCCTCGAACAGGAGCTTGCGGTCGTTGGCGCGGACCTCGCTGGTGTCGAGTCCGAGGCCGTCGAGGAGGTCGAGCGTGTCGGCGAACAGGGCGCCGCGGGGGACGGCGATGCGAAGTTCGCTCATCGCGGTCCTCCCAGCCCTCGCTCCTCGCCCGTGAGCGCTATGTGCAGCCGCTCGACGCCGATGGCGAAGCCGACCGCTGGCAGGGGGCGGCCGAAGCTCGCGAGGAGCTCGTCGTAACGGCCGCCCGAGCCAATCGGCACCCCGTGGGCGGGGTCGTAGACCTGAAAGACGGCGCCCGTGTAATACCCAAGGCTCCGCACGAGCCCCAGGTCGAAGATGATCCGCTCGGCAACCTCCGGCGCCAGCAGCTGATGTACGCCGCGCATCCCGCTCACGGCCGCGTCAAGGGGCGCGGATAGGCCTTCCAGTACCTCGGGCCCGCCTCGGGTCTGGGGCACGCGCAGCAGCAGGTCCACGTCTTGGGAGCCCAACCCGAGGCGCCGCACCTCGCGCTCGACGCCCACGAAATCTCCCGCTGCCAGCTCGGAGAGAATCGTGTCGTGCGCCTCGGGCGCGACGCCCACGGCCTCCAGCAGCGTGGGATACAGCGAGGCGTCGCCCAACCCCACCCTGTACGTGCGCAGCCCGGCGGCGTCCAGAGCCGCACACAGGACCGTCAGGACCTCGGCCGTTCCAGTGGGCGCCGCGCCGCCGACCAGCTCGACCCCCGCTTGCAAAAGCTCGCGCGACTGGCCGCGCTGCGGGCGGACGCTGCGGTACGCGTGCGCTATGTAGCAGAAGCGAAGCGGTGGATCGGCTGTCCGATAGCGGGTCGCGACTAGCCGGGCGATCGGCACCGTCATGTCCGAGCGCAGCACAAGCACCTGCCCCTGCTCGTCGAACAACCGGTACGCCGGGCCGGGGCTGCGCCCCCATCGCGGCAGGGGCGGCTCGTACTCGAGCGCCGGCGTATACACCTCTCCAAAGCCGGCACGCTCGAACACCTCGCGCACGCGGTCGGTGAGCGCGCGCAGCTCGCGCATCTCATCGGGCAGCACGTCGCGCGTACCGCTCGGGATGCGGTCGAACATGGGAAGGCCTTTGCCGCTCGTCACACGAGGACGGGCACGTCGTCCAGGCGCTGTATCCGTGCGCCCAGATCGCGCAGCCGCTCGTCGATCCGCTCGTAGCCACGATCGATGTGGCGAACGTTGCCAATCTCGGTTCTGCCCTCGGCGCACAGCGCCGCGATCAGCATGGCCATTCCGGCACGGATGTCTGGCGAGTCGACTCGCTGGCCGTGAAGCCGGCGGGGTCCGATGACGATCGCGCGGTGAGGGTCGCAGATCGTGATCTCGGCACCCATCACCTGCAGCTTGTCGGTGAAGAACAGGCGGTTCTCGAACATCTTCTCGTGGATCAGGACGCACCCTTCCGCCTGGGTAGCGAGCGCGAGCGAAATGCTCGTCAGGTCGGCCGGGAACGACGGCCAGGGGCCGTCCTCGATCTTGGGGATGCGCTCGCCGGCGTCGTTGTGAACCACAAGCTGCTGGCCGCCGGGGACGATGACGTCGGCTCCCCGTAGCTCGGTGTGGAGCCCGAGCCGATTGAACACCAGCCGGATCATGCGCAGGTCCTCGGGGACGGTGTCCTTGACCACGAGCTCGCCTCCGGTGACGCCGGCCAGCGCCATAAAGGAGCCGATCTCGATGTGGTCCGGCGCGATCGTGTGGGTGCAGCCGCGGAGCCGATCCATGCCATGGACCGTCATCACGTTGGAGCCGATCCCGTCGATCGCCGCGCCCATGGCTACCAGCATCCGTGCCAGGTCCTGGACATGCGGCTCGGATGCCGCGTTGCGAATGACCGTGGGGCCGTGCGTCAGGGCGGCGGCCATGAGCGCGTTCTCGGTGGCCATCACCGACGGTTCGTCCATCAGGAAGTCGCACGGGCTGAGACCGAGCGGCGCCTGGATGAAGATGTCGCGATCGTGCTCCACGGTCGCGCCGAGCGCCCGGAAGGCGTCGAGGTGGGGATCGAGCCGGCGGCGGCCGATCACATCTCCGCCCGGTGGCGGCATGTGGGCGTGGCCGAAGCGCGCCAGCAGCGGCCCCGCCAGCAGGAACGAGGCTCGGATCCGCTCGGCCAGCTCACGGTCGACGTCGTAGCGGTCTACCCCCGACGCGTTGACCGACACTTCTCCCGGACCGAGCCACTCCACAGTGGCCCCCAGCGTCTCCAGCAGCAGCGTCATGGCTTCGGCGTCGGCGATCCGGGGCACGTTCCGCAGCACGACCTCGTCCTCGGTCAGCAGGCACGCCGCCAGGATCGGCAGGGCGCCATTCTTGTTTCCGGCCGGAACGATCGTGCCCGACAGCGGCACGCCGCCTTCGATGACGAACTTCTCCATTGGAATCGGCGGTGCTCCCACCGGCCGAGCCGGCAGGCTGATCCGCGGGATCGGGGTGGGCCGCGAACGCTGAGCTAGGGTAACAGCCATGCAAGCAGAGGTTTCGCGTCAGCAGGCTTGGGACCTGCTTTGTGAATGGACCAAGTCGCAGTCGCTACGCAGGCATGCCCTGGCGGTGGAGGCCGCCATGCGCGCTTATGCCTCCCGGCTGGGAGGCGATCCCGAGATGTGGGGCGTGACCGGCCTTTTGCACGACCTCGACTACGAGCGCTATCCCGACCTGAACGACGGCCATCCGCGCCACGGAATCCACGAGCTCGAGTCGCATGGTTATCCCCCGGAGATCGTCCGTGCGGTGGCGTCGCACGCCGACTTCATGGGTGTACCCCGCGAGACCGAGATGGAGAAGGCCCTCTACGCGGTTGACGAGCTCTCAGGCTTCGTGCTGGCCTGCGCCTACGTGCGGCCCGACGGGCTCGAGGGCATGACGCCGAAGTCGGTCAAGAAGAAGCTCAAGCAGCCTTCGTTTGCCGCCGCGGTGAGCCGTGAGGACCTGCATCGCGGGGCATCGGAGCTAGGGGTCGACTTCGACGAGCACCTGGCCGTCGTGATCGAGGCCCTCACCGAGCGACGGCAGGAGCTGATGTCGGTGGACGGCGAGGCCGCGTCCGAAGCGGGCTAGGCGTGCCCGACACGGTCAGGATCGTCGTCCTCGAAGGAGACGAAACGGGCCAGGAGCTGCTCGAGCAGGCGGTGCGCGTACTCGATCCCGACGTGCTGGGGGTCGAGCTCTCGTTGGAGCGCTTCGACCTCTCGCTCGACAACCGGCGCGAGACCTCGAATCAGGTGGTGATCGATGCGGCGGGCGCGATGCGCGAGGCGGGTTTGGGGCTGAAGGCCGCGACCATCACTCCCGAGGACGCCGACGACGTCGGCTCCCCCAACCGGATCCTGCGCGAGCAGGTGGATGGCAAGGTGATCGTCCGAACCGGCCGTCGCTTGCCAGGGGTGGCGCCGGTGGCGGGCGTTCACTACCCGATCTCGGTTGTGCGGATGGCCGTCGACGACGCATACGGTGCGTCCGAGAGACGCGAGGGCGACAGCGGGTCCGCCGACGAAGTCGCATACCGGGTGGAGCGAATCTCGCGGTCCACCTGCCGGGCGGTCGCCGAGTACGCGTTCCGAACTGCGGCGAAGGTGAACGCCCGTGTCTACGGCGGCCCCAAGTGGACGGTCTCCCCCGTTTATGAGGGGATGCTCAAGGAGGAGATGGATGCGGCTTCCAGCCGCCATCCAGATGTCGCCTACCAGCCGGTGCTGATCGACGCCACGTATGCGGGCCTGCTGTCGGGCGCGACCGACGCTCCGCTCGTGATCCCGGCGCTGAACCGCGACGGAGACTGCCTTTCGGACATGGTCCTGCCGATGTTCGGCTCGATCGCCGGAGCCGAGTCAGTCCTGCTGGCATTCGACTCCAGCTACAACACCATGGTGGCGATGGCCGAGGCGCCCCATGGGACGGCGCCCGCGCTCCGGGGCAAGGATCTCGCCAATCCGCTGGCGATGATCCTGGCCTGCGGGGCCATCCTCCACCACGCCGCGGAGCGGCACGGGCCGGGTTTTGAGCGCGCCTCGCGGGCGATTTACGAATCGGCGCTGGAGACGGTCGGCTCCGGGGTCAAGACGCCCGATCTCGGCGGCTCATCGGGCACGACCGACTTCACGACTGCGGTCATCGAGCGCGTGCGGACGAAGATCGACGTCTGGTCGTCACTGGGGTCCGCGGCCTAAAGCGACAGCCTACGACGCTCGCGGATTATTCCGTCCGATGCCTTCCCTAGGCTGTCGAACGTATGTTCCACGCCTCCTCCGACAGGCTCCGCAGCTGGATGGCCCACATCGATGAGGCGCTTGATGACGTGCTCGGGGATCCGCCCGCCCCCGAAATCATCCACCCCCACCGCGTCCCGCTGAGCTGGACCTACGAGCGTCGCGGCGGGTCGGTCCGGCCGCGCCCGGCCCACTGCACCTCGCCCGTCCGTGCCGGCGGCGATGCCCGCCAGCCGGACCACGCGGTTCGGTAGCTCGCTTCCTCAGCGCAACGATCCGGCGTCCAACCCCTGAAACAGGAGCACGGTGCCATTGGGGTATCCGGGCCCGCTCCGCGAGCCTGAGCTCGCAACCCCGATCAACACCGCGATGAACGTCCCAATCCCCAGAACCAGGCAGATCACGAGCAGCGCCAGCGCCTGCGGGTTACGGCGAAAGAAGTTGACGATGTCGTGCACGGAGACGAGCAACGAAGCGTATCCCCCGCGCAATCACGTCAGAGATGGCTTCGCGCTGCCTAGAGCCCTACGGTGGGCGAGGCGGAGAATTTGCCGTCTGAACTGACGCTGCCAGTGTTCTGCAGGACCCGCTGGCCTGAGCCACTCCCCGATCCGCCCGCCGTCGAATGCAGGCGGCCCCGGCGCCCGCTGGTGCAGCTGGAGGTCAGCCGCGCTGCCACGGTCGCTGTCCCATGGCGCTGAGAGCATTGAGAGACGAGATGCTGGGGGCTTTGGCGCACCACGTGCCCGGTGACATGACGGGTGAGGCCGGTCGCACTCACCAGCGTCGATCGCCTGTGATGGTGAAGAGCGACCGCGCTAGAGCGAGTCAGGTGTCGAGCCGCGCGGGCGCGCGTGTGTCGGCCGGCCGACGGCGCTTTGACGTTGGTCGTGGCGACGGCCGGTCCTCCGGCTGAGCTCTCCAGACGGCTGCTCGCCACCGCAACCCCGCCGGCACACACAATCGTGCCCAGGGCGAGCGCGAGGCCATGCCGCGCCAGGTAGCGCGGGTGCAGTACCTCACGCCACCTCGAGCCGGCCCAGAATGCCTGGAATCGCGCCAGGCGGTGGGCGCTCCTCCAGCCGTCCTCGTGCCGAACAGCGCTACCAGCATCCGCGAGGTCCATCGTTAGCGCCTCGTGACCCACATCGGTAATCGCCCAGTTTCCTCGACTATCGGTACGGACCAGGCCGTGGGCGTGGGCGTCCACGAGCACCAGGCGCGCGTCGAGCCGGCTGAGCCTCAGCCGGTGTGCGAGCACGTCGCTCGACAGCGGCCCCGCCTGCTCCAAGGCGCCGAGCACATCTTTAAGCGCAACAAACCTCTGCGACATCGCACTTTCCGCCACCGATGCAGGATACGACCAATGGCTGCATATGGTTGGGGATATGGGAAATTCCAACTAAGGAGGAGCGAGCATGAAAATCGGGATCATCGGTGCCGGAAACATCGGCGGAGCGCTTGCGGGACGTTTCACCGAGCTCGGTCACGAGGTGTCGATAGCCAACTCCCGCGGCCCCGAGACCCTCCGGGAGGTGGAGGCGGAGACCGGCGCCACACCCGTCCCGGTCCATGACGCTCCTCGGGGCAGGGATGTGGTGGTCGTCACGATTCCGGAGAGCAAAATTCCGCAGCTGCCGGAGGACCTGTTCCATGGTGTCGACGCCGAGGTGGCGCTGATCGACACGGGCAACTATTACCCCCGGCATCGCGATGGGCGGATCGACGCGATCGAGGAGGGAATGCCGGAGAGCGTGTGGGTCGCCCAGCAGCTCGGTCGGCCAGTGGTCAAGGCGTTCAACAACATCTACGCCCAGCATCTGCGCGACCGTGGGCAGCCACCGGGATCGCCTGGGCGGATCGCGCTACCCGTCGCGGGCGACGATCAGGCGACGAAGTCGACGGTGATGGGGCTTGTCGACGAAGTGGGCTTCGACCCGGTCGACGCCGGTCCTCTGCAGGAGTCCTGGCGCCAGCAGCCCGGAACGCCCGTATACGCAACCGACTTCGACGCCGATGGTGTGCGGCGTGCTCTGGAAGAGGCCAGTCCCGAGCGCCAGGCAGAGTTTCGCGCTACGCCAAATAGCCCGGGTACCTACACAAACCCGGCCTGAATCACCTGGGCGGGCCCGTCGGTCCTTGGCCGCCTGTCGATGGCGTCGGTGGGCCGCCTGTCCCCGGCGACTGCTGGCCACTGGTGCCCGGCGACTCCTGAGAAGTGGTGCCGGGCGACTGCTGGCCGGTAGGCGGAAGCTGCTGATTCGCCGCCGCAGGCGGCCTGACCTCTGTCGGGCGGTAGGCGCCAGTCGGGGGGCCGGTCCCCGTCGGGGACGGAGCCAGCGGCTCAGATGGCGACCGGTACACGCCTGGTCCCAGAGGCTGCCTCGCTGGGGGCGTGGGCGGGAGCAGCAGGTTGCGCTCGAAGTAGCCGGGAATCCGGAACAGGCTCGCCGGCACATGACCGATCGGCTTCCAGCCGCTGGAGGTGAGCGTGACCGTGGTGTCGAGCGCTGTCGCGTTGTCCGCCCAGTCCCACGCGTAAATCGTCAGCCGGTAGCGCCCGTGGTCGAGGCTGGTAGGCAGCGGAGGAGCCAACCCGTCGGCGACCCTGTATGTCCAGTGGGGCACGCAGACCGAACGGGTCGCGAAGCAGGTGTAGCCCGGGTCGGTCGCGCCTGGCGCGTAGATGAGCGAGCGCTGCGAGAACTGAAGCAGGTGGGTTCCACGGAAGGACCATTCGAGCGGCGTCACCGGGACCCCGTGGCGGTCGTAGAGCCGGTACGCGATTGCCGCTGGCGCGAGCACGGGGGTGTAGTACTTCGTCTTTCGGATGAACGTTTGTGGGTCGTAGGCCGAGGCGACCACCTGCCCGTCTGCCGAGACGGATGGTCTGCCGATCACCGGCGCCGCGTGGTCCGAGTAGGGCCTGAGCACGCTGCCTTCCGGCCGCAGTGGGTTGGCGTACTGACCGTCCGGGCCGATCTCCGAGAAGGCCATGTGCCCATATCCGGCCATAACCGTTCCCAGCACCGTCTTGAACGGGGTGACGAGTTCGCCCGTGGTCACCTTGGGGTTGATGTGCCAATAGATGTAGTTGCCGACCTGGATCCGGGCATCCGGGCCGGACGGGGCGAGCACTTGGGCCACGCCCGGCTGCACCGCATACACGCGGGCCCCGTCTCGAGCCTGGATATCGACGGCCACGTGAAGCGACCCGGGCCGCAGCTCGTTCAGACCGGCTCGAATTGGATGCTGGCCGTCGAACGGCCTCAGCGGCCATCCGGTCTCCGCCCCGTACGGACGGCACCCGACCGAGCACGCGAGCCCGTCGGCATACAGCGAAGGCACCTCGCCTGATCGGGGTCGCCGATCCGCGGGATTGGGCGGAAATGGCAACGTGAACGGAGGGGACTCACTGAATGTCGTGGGTTTGCCTGACGTGGCAACGTCGGTGCCCGCGCGCGCGGCGTGCGCGACCGACACCCGAGATTTGGCGCCGATCAGGCCAACCGAGATCGCGAGGATCGCGACGAGCCCGAGCAAGGACGAGACCAGCGCGACCAGCGCGAGCAGGCGTCCGGGATGTATTGCCGGGCGATCGTCTGTGTGTTCGAACGTGCTGATGTCGCCTCCAGCCTGAGCGACTGCAGACAGAAGCTGCCGGCTGCGCCGATCCGTTCGCCGCTGGAAGGGCCAATCCTGTCTCATGGAAGCTGAGAGGATCGGTGCATGACCACGTTCAAAGGCTTCGGGCCCAAGGTCCGCGACTGGTTCAGGGGCCTGGAATCAGACAACAGCAAGGAGTACTTCGCCGCCCACCGAGATTTCTACGAGGAAGCAATCCGGGATCAAATAGAAGCGCTGCTGATCGAACTGAGCAAGGATTTTGGCGGCGAACTCAAGATGTTTCGTCAGAACCGAGACATCCGGTTCTCGCGCGATAAGTCGCCATATAAAACCAACACGTACGGCATCTTGCACGGAACGGCGATCGCTGCACAGGGTCTGTACGCATCCATATCCGCCGACGGACTTGTCGCGGGCAGCGGCTACCACCTGATGGCCCCCGATCAGCTCGACCGCTACCGCCAAGGCGTTGCCGATAGCAAGCTGGGTCCTCAGCTGGCCAGGCGGATCGGAAAAGCGCAGCAGGCAGGTCTCGAGCTATGGGGCGAGACCCTGGCGACCGCTCCGCGCGGCTATCCGAAGGACCACGAGCGAATCGAGCTGCTGCGCCGAAAAAACCTCACGCTGGGCCGAACGGTGGAGTTCCGGCGCGGGATCAACCGAACCGTGGGACTCGAGTTCGTGTCGCGGACATGGCGCACGGCCGGGCCGGTGACGCAGTGGCTCGACCAGCACGTCGGGGCGAGCACGATGCCACCGCGTCGACGATGACTTTGCGCGCTCGCGGCGGTCCTAGTTGGTAGCGATACCGTCTCCCTCTCGGATTGCCCATGTCCCATTCCTCCTACCAGCGTGATCCGCGCGTCGACGACTACATCTCCAGCCTCCCCGACTGGCAGCAGAACATCTGTCGCCGCCTTCGCGACCTGATCCATGCCGCCGACCCTGAGGTGACGGAGACGATCAAGCGCACGGTCCAGCCCTACTTCGTCCTGGAGGGCAATGTGTGTGCGCTGCTGGCCGCCAAAGACCACGTCAACCTGTTCCTCTACGACGGGGCGATCGTTCCCGACCCGGAGGGCATCATCACGGCCGGCCACAACAACAAGACCGCCAGGACGGTCTCGTTCAAGCGGGAAGAGAAGATCAATTCCCGGGCCCTGACCGCCATGCTTAATCAGATCATCGCCAACAACCGCGCCGGCGGCTGGCGCAAGCTGAAGGGGTCCTAGAGGGCCTCGGGCAGCGCGATGGCTGTCTCAGACGCAACCGTACTTGACGCCGGCGGGCGCGCTTTGCCCGTGTCCAACCCGGACCGGGTGATCTTTCCCAAGACCAAGCGCTCAGCGGCGGTCACGAAGCTCGACATCGTCAAGTACTACCTGGCCGTGGAGGACGGCATCATGCGCGCGCTCGCGCGTCGGCCGACGACCCTCGAGCGGTGGCCCAAGGGCGTGCACCCAGGGATTGTTCTGTCGACGCGCGACAAGGGTGGCGGCGACGCCTTCTACCAGAAGCGCATCCCCCGCGGCGCGCCCGACTACGTCGAGACGGCGCGGATCGAGTTCCCCTCGGGCCGCCACGCCGACGAGGTCTGCCCCACGGAGGTGGCCGTCGTCGGCTGGGCGGCCCAGATGGGAACGCTCACATTTCACCCCTGGCCGGTCCGCCGCGAGGACGTCGACCATCCTGACGAGCTGCGTGTCGATCTCGATCCGCAGCCGGGCACGGACTTCGCGGACGCCGTCCGAGTGGCAGCGGAGGCACGAGCCCTGCTGGACGAGCTGGGCTACATCGGGTTTCCGAAAACGTCTGGAGGCCGGGGCGTTCACATCTATGTGCGGATCGAGCCGAGGTGGACGTTCACCGACGTCCGCCACGCCGCAATCGCCTTTGGGCGTGAGCTTGAAAGGCGCCTCCCCAATCAGGTGACGACGAGCTGGTGGAAGGAGCAGCGCGGGGAGCGAATCTTCATCGACTACAACCAGAACGCTCGTGATCGGACGATCGCCTCGGCCTACAGCGTCCGGCCGAAGCCGGGTGCGCCGGTCTCTGCGCCGGTGGACTGGGACGAGCTGCCCGAGGTCGCGCCTGAGGATTTCACGGTGGCCACCATGCCCGCCCGGTTCGCCGAGGTCGGCGATCGCCATGCCCGGATCGACGAGACGGCCCATTCTCTGGAGCCGCTGTTGCAGATGTAACGTCGCCGCAAATGGGGACGGCGACTTGCCGTATCCGCCCGACTATCCCAAGATGCCGGGAGAGCCGAAGCGCGTTCAGCCCTCGCGCGACCGCGACCGCCCGCGATAGCCGCTCGGCGGGCGGCCCGGAAGTTCGAGCCGCCGCCGGGCGTCAGCTCCGTCTGGGGCAGCTTCGGCATCGCGTCCCGGGAAGCTGGTGCCGACGGGGGCGGCACCACCGGTCCGATGTCCCCATCTGGGGCCTCGTCCAGGTCGATGATCACGGGCGCGTGGTCGCTGGGGCCGCTCCCCTTGCGCGCCTGTCGGTCTACCCATGCGGCCCGAACTCGGGACGCCACCGGCCCGCTGGCCAGGACCAGGTCGATCCGCATTCCCAGGTCTTGGTGGAACATGCCCGCCCGGTAGTCCCAGTAGCTGAACACCCGCTCATCCGGCCAGTGCTCGCGTACGACGTCGTGCAGGCCGAGCGCCTCCAACTCCGCGAGCGCCGCGCGCTCGGCCGGCGTCACGTGCGTGTGGCCGACGTAGGCAGTCGGGTTGAAGACGTCCTCGTCGGTGGGGGCGATGTTCATATCCCCGCACACGACGGTGGCCTCGGGGCCGGACGCGAGCATTTCGCGCAGCGACTCAAGCCACGCGAGCTTGTAGCGGTAGTGGTCGGAGTCCGGGTCCCGTCCGTTCGGTACGTATACGCAGACGACGCGGACCCCGCCGCATGTCGCGGACACCGCCCGTGCCTCGCGATTCGGGAACCCAGGTGCCCCTGGGATTCCCTGCTCCGACGTCCTCGAGCCCGGCCCGGGAGAGGATCGCGACCCCGTTCCAAGTCGGCTCGCCGTGAACGGCAACCTCGTAGTCGCGTTCCGCGAGGGCGTCGCCGAGCAGGTCTTCGAACGCGTCGTCCGCGAGCTTCGTCTCCTGAAGACAGACCACGTCCGGGCTGCGCTCGTCCAGCCAGGGCAGCAGCCGCGGCACCCGCTGCTTGACCGAGTTGACGTTCCAGGTCGCGATCCGCACGCCCCG
>CAVWQN010000006.1:0-251025 GCA_963757075.1 uncultured Actinomycetes bacterium | reverse complement strand
TGCGCCGGGCAGCCGCAGCTTATCCCACGCGCGACGTGCCTCGAGGTCAGTCTCGGTTGCGCCTTCGAGCAGACCGCTTTGAGAGAATTAGCGTGTGGACCGTGATCGCGAACAGCTGGTGGCCGCGAACGAGGGCCTTGCTCGTCGGATCAATGAAGCCATCGAGGGCGGCCAATGGCCGGGCGAGCAAGGTGAGCGGACCGCCTATCGCTGCGAGTGCGCGCGGTTGGACTGCAAGCGCACGGTCGAGCTGACGCCGGCTGAGTACGAGCAGGTCCGCGCCCATCCGCAACGGTTTCTGGTGTTGCCCGGGCATGAGTGTCCCGAGGTTGAGACTGTGATCGAGACGACGCCCGCCTACGTTGTCGTCACAAAGGAAGGGGAGGCCGGGGCCGTCGCCGAGGCCACCGAACCGCGCGACTGACCGTCGCTCGACCGATCGTGGCGGGTTGCACGCTGGCATCGCGGTCGACGCCCTCGGTGAGTTTGAATCGGATGCGCAATCATGAGTTGAGGGCGTCCAGTTCACCCAAGCACTGGCGCCCCACAGCCGGCGAACCAACAGCATCTCCTCAGCAACCTCATCAGCATCCCCTCACCAGCTCCAGGCACAACTCAAACGGGCCGAGCAACGAGAAGTTCTGCCACCTACGCCGCACTTTTTCAGTGTTCTCGCCTCGAAGCAGCAGCGCGGCTACGCGTCGTTCGGCTCCTCGCCGCGCTGCGGCGATTCGTGCTCGTCGTCGTGCCCGGTCGCGAACGATGCTCGGTCGAGGAACCAGTTGATGATCACGGCGGTGGCAACGCGCCTCGCAAGACCGTACTGGTCGCTCTGCTCCATTTCGTCGGGGTCCAGCGAATCCCACGCGGCTGGCAGATCGAGGTCGAGAAGGGCTCCGCCGTGCACCAGCTTCGAGCGCAACGAATAGAGCTGGCTGACCCCTTCGACGCCGTGGGCGTAGCGTTCGACAAGCTGGCGAAAGCGCGCCGTCGGTCCTGGCCCGCGATCGCGGCCGCACTCCGGGCAGGGGTCACGCGCCGCGTCCGCCACGAGGACTTGGATCGAGTTGATCACGCTGAACCCGTGCGGAAGTGAAAGCGAGTCTCGGCCCGCGCGGCGCCGCGCACCTCCGATTCGCCAATAGCAGGGTGCCTGCTTCGCCTGTGTGAGCGCTAGCCAGAGGCGCGGCTCACGACGTGGCCGCTTGGGACGCTGACCAGCACTCACGCCGCGTTGCTGCTTCCTGGCGATGCAGCAGGAACGGAGCCTATCTAGCCGCGTTCGGCGTGGATCCCGATCCGGCAGGGCGCACGAGGCTGGCTGGTTCCAATTTTCTCTACTTAAATCAAGCGCGGCCCTCGGCGCGCTGCACGCGCCGTGGCCGCTCCACCCCGGCGCGATGCGGGACCTGTCATCGATCAGTTGCCGGCCCCTTGAGCGGATCGGCCCGGCAGTGCTGCTTGGGTAGCGCTTCCGTCCACCACAAGATGTCCGGTACACACTCCACGCACTGCCGTGCTGAAAGGGCGGGACGCTTCCAAAGCGTCACTAATCGTCACCAAGCGTCCCAGGCCCGATGTGGACAACTAGGCCGCGGGGACGTCGACGAGAGTGGTGCCGACAGCGGCGGGCGCGGGGATCGGCTCACCAGCGTCGCGCAGGCCCTCGAGGTGCAGCGCGATTCCGTCGCGGATCAACTGCTCGACCTCCTCGCGGGTATCGCCGACGACGCCCAGGCCGGGAAGGTCAGGACAGTATGCCGCCCAGCTCTCGCCCTCGCGTTCGATGATGACCAGGTACTCGCTCATTTCTTTTTCGGTCTTGCCAGACCGGCTTGACGAAGGATATTGGCAGCCGTTCCCTTCGGCACCGTTGTTTGGCTTGCCTGCGATCGTGACGACTCCGGGCTTCGCGGGGTGCTTGTACTGACGGTGGCTCCCGCGCTGGCGCGAGAGCTCCCAGCCATCGTCCTCGACCGCGCGGATCAGCTCGCGGTACCTCACGCCGGCGCGGCAAGGTCGTGGACAGCAGGCGCGAACGCGCTCGCCAGTAGCGCGGCGTCGTCCGCTTGGCTCTTGGCATACAGATAGCGGGCGGTCGTCTGGATATGCGAGTGCCCCATCCATGCCTGAACCTGCACGAGCGACGCCCGGTTGACGGCCATCGAGCCGAAGTAGTGCCGCAGCGAGTGGAACGGCAGCAGGCGCAGACCCGCCCGCTTCACCGCCCGGCGTACCGGCGACGCAGCGCGCTGGCGTCGAGGTGCCCTTCGGCGCTGCTGCCTTACAAGCAGGAGGTCGCCTGTTCGAGCCAGGCACCGCCCACTGATGATCTGAGGCCGCTCGGCCTACCCGGCGCGCGCGACCACCCCTCGGGTTACTGTTAGGCGATCAGGCTGCGAGCAGCGATAGCGACGAGCGCCCTGGTACTTGCCGGCTGCGGTTCCAGTGCACGCCTGCACCGGATACAAGCGACGGTGCCGCAGTTGCCGAAGCCGCATCCCCAGGCGGTCGAGCCGGTTGCTGGTAGCGCGCCGGCGGAGACCTCGACGACGTTGGCCGGGCAGGCCCAAGCGCCTGCCTCGCCGGGGCATGATCCAAATCCGAGCGGTCCGGCCTCGGTGACCAGCGCTCCCGCCAAGGGTGCGCCGACCGATGCCGAGGTGCGCGCGGCGGTCGCTCAGTTCCAGTTGGCTGTCGCGCGCTATCACCTGGATCAGCTCGACTTCTCCGGAGTGCTGTTGGACCCCTCGCAGCTTCCGCCCGGCGTCTGGAATGTCAGCATCGCCTCGGTCTATACCGACTACGGCCAGGGGGTCGCCTGCGGCGGGATCCTGCAGGTCCCCGAGCTCGGCGTCGCCAACAAGACCTTGCCCTGCGGGACCGAAGTCACCTTCCAATATGGCAACCGCGCGGTCCGGGTGCCGGTGATCGACCGCGGCCCGTACATCGCAGGCCGTGAATGGGATCTCACGGGCGCCACCGCAGAGGCCCTTCATTTCCCGGGCCTGGGCCCCATCGAGTGGCGCATCGGCTGAGCGAGCGTTCGAGTACTCGGCGCCGGCGGCGCGGCTTTGTGCGCCTCGCGCTCGCCGCCTGGTCCGAGCGGCTTAAGCGGCGCTCAGCTCGACCAGGCGTGCTTTTATGCACTGCCCGGTTCTAAATCACTCCCACGAGCGAACCTCCGGAGCGATCAAACCCACGGAGCGAGGAGAGGCAAGGGTGATCTCAAGGTTGGTCCGTTGGCTGCCTGTCGCGTTACTCGCCGCATTCGCGACCGCGCCGGCCACCGCTTCAGCGAGCCAGTCCTACGTCGCGCTGGGCGATTCCTACACATCGGCGCCGGGCGTGCTTCCTATCGCGCCCGGCGCGCCGCTCGAGTGCGGACAGTCGGCCGTCAACTACCCGCATCTGACCGCGCAGGCGCTCGCGCTGAGCCTGCACGACGTCAGCTGCGGCGGCGCCACGGTCCAGAACATGACGACCGCCCAATACCCCAATCAGCCGCCGCAGTTCAACGCGCTGTCGAGTTCCACGAACGTCGTCACGCTGGGAATCGGCGGCAATGACAACAACACCTTCATTACCGCCGTCGCGGGGTGCGGGGCCCTCGACGCGGGAGACGCGGCCAACATCGGTGCGCCGTGTCAGAGGGTGTTCGGCAACTACTTCGCAAACAACATCGCGGCCGACGGTCCGAACATCGGCGCGGCCCTCGACCAGATCCACACGATCTCGCCGAACGCGAAGGTGTTCGTCGTGGGCTACCCCGACATCCTCCCCCAGAGCGGAAATTGCTACCCGCAGATGCCGCTCACGACCGGTGATGTGACCTACCTCAACGGGGTCGAGAAGGATCTCAACAACATGCTCGCGAATGAGGCGGGCGCCCATCACGCCACCTACGTCGACACCTTCACCCCGAGCATCGGCCACGACGCCTGCAAGCCCGAGGGTGTTCGCTGGATCGAGCCTCCGATCCCCGCCACCGACGCCATCTCGGTGCACCCCAACGCCGCGGGAGAAGCTGCCGACGCCCAGGACGTCGAGTCGGCCATGACCGCCGCCGGTATTAGCTAGCAGGAGCGGCAACGCGGCCGCTGGCGAGCTCGAGGCGCCGGCGGCCGCTCAGAACTGCGCGTTCCACCTGGAGCCAATTCAGGTACGAGATCAGCCATAGTTGGAGGATGTCTCCCATCAGCCGCGGCTTCACCGGCCGCCGTCGCCCGGTCGCCGATCCCTCCCGCGTTCCACCCGGGCAGTATGTGACCCCCGACTTTCCAGTTCTGTCGGCCGGCCCGACGCCGCACACCCCGCTCGATGAATGGAGCTTCACGATCCATGGCGCGGTCGAGGAGCCGGTGTCGTGGCCCTGGGAGGAGTTCATCGCTCTGCCGGCCGAGACCGTAACCGTTGACATCCACTGCGTGACCAAGTGGTCAAAGCTCGATACGAGCTGGAGGGGCGTGTCTGTCGACACGCTGCTCGGGAACGTGCAGACCGAGGCGGACTATGTGACCGCCTGGTCGGACGGCGGCTACACCACGAACCTCGCGCTCGAGGACGTCACCGGCGGCCGGGCATGGGTCGCTTATGAGTACGGCGGGGAGCCGCTGGAGCCGGAGCACGGTGGACCGGCCAGGCTTTTGGTGCCACACCTGTACTTCTGGAAGAGCGCCAAGTGGGTGCGTGGGCTCACCTTGACCCCAGACGATCAGCCCGGGTTCTGGGAGAACTACGGCTACCACAACCACGGCGACCCATGGCTCGAGCAGCGATACCAGGGAGACTGATCTGGCAGCTGGGGCGGGTCGTCGAGCTGACCGAGGAGACGCCGCGGTGCAAGAGCCTCGTGCTCGACCTCCCGGAGTGGCAGGGTCACCGTGCCGGGCAGCACGTCGACATTCGCCTCACGGCCGAGGATGGCTATCAGGCGGAGCGCAGCTACTCGATCGCCTCGGCACCCGAAGATCGCCACCTCGTTCTGACCGTCGAGCGCCTCGACGACGGGGAGGTGTCTCCCTACTTGGTCGACGAGCTGAGGCCCGATGACGAACTCGAGCTGCGAGGTCCGATCGGCGGGTACTTCGTCTGGGACCGATCGCTCGGCGGGCCACTGTTGCTGATCGCAGGCGGCTCCGGAGTCGTGCCGTTTCGCTCCATGCTGCGCCACTGGGCGGCCGGCGAGCACGACACCGCTGCTCGGCTGCTGTACTCATCCCGCACGCTCCCCGATGTGATCTACCAGGAGGAGCTGACTCGGTTTGCGGCCGAGGATTGCATCGATGTCCGGCTTGCCCTCACCCGTCAGTGGCCCGAGGACTGGGATGGGCACCGTGGGCGTGTCGACCGCGGCTTCCTGGAGGAAGTCGCATGGGCGCCGGCCGAGCGGCCGCTCGTCTACGTCTGCGGGCCGACCTCGTTTGTAGAGGCGGTCGCCCAGGCACTTGTTGACATCGGGCATGAGCCAGGCCGTGTCAAGACCGAGCGGTTCGGACCCACAGGAACCTAGGGAGGACGCGGATGGAAGCGCTTGACGGAAACGCAATCGCCGGGGCGCTATTCGAGTACTTCGGCACGGAGATGACTGTCGCGCGGGGAGCGTGCACCTATTGCGGGGCGACGGCGCAGATCGCGGAGCTGCGGGTATACGCGCAAGCGCCCGGGACCGTCGTACGGTGTGGCAGCTGCGGCAATGTCCTGATCGTGCTGGTCAGCATTCGAGACGCGCAGAAGGTCCACCTGAGCGGTTTCCGGCTCGGCGACTAACTCGCCTGGGACGCTGTCCGCGAACGGCGCTGGGGTGCTGCGCGGCGAGGCCGTCGTTCGAACCCAACCCGATCGAGTTCCGTTGGCGGCTCCCGGTTGCGATTGACCAATATTTGGGTATAGGCTGCCGAGGCGGAGAGATGGTGCGACGTCGGCTCGTGATGATTGCGTTGCTCGCGGCAGGGATGCTGGCCTATGCCGCCTCGTCTGCCGGCGCCAAGGTCTGGCGGGTCGGCAGCTGGAACGGTGTCGGGGGTCAGTTCACTTCGATCCAGGCGGCCGTCAATGCCGCAAGGCCGGGCGACTGGATTCTGGTCGGGCCGGGCGACTACAAGGAGCAGGGATATCCCGGCGAGGTCGAGCCCGCGGGGGTACTGATCACGACACCCAACATCCACCTCAGGGGCATGAATCGAAACACGGTCGTGGTCGACGGCACCAGGCCGGGCGCACCCCAGTGCTCCTCGCAGCCCACGGACCAGGGGGCGCTGAACCGCAATGGGATCGAGGTCTACAAGGCCAACGACACCTGGATCGAGAACCTCACCGTCTGCAACTTCCTGGACGGCGGAGCGGGCGAAGGGGAGCAGGTCTGGTGGAACGGCGGGGACGGCTCGGGACACTTATCTCTCAACGGCTTTTGGGGCAACTACCTGAGCACCACCTCGACCTACTCGAGCACGGTTTCGGGCGCGCTCGGCCCCTGCTGCGGGGTCAATTACCCGGCGGGGGACTACGGCATCTTCTCCAGCAACTCCATCAACGGCTGGTTCAAGAACTCCTACGCAAGCAACATGGCCGATGCCGCCTTCTACATCGGAGCCTGCCAGCAGCAGTGCAACCAGACCATGCAGTACGACCAGGGAGAGGGCAGCTCGCTGTGCCTGTCGAGCACAAACGCGGGCGGCTACCTCCTGGTCGAGAACACCGAATGCGACAACAACAAGACAGGCCTGGTTTCGAACTCGCAGAACAACGACGACTGGCCCTCGCCGCAGATCGGGCTGTGCCCGCCCGGACAGACGGGGCCGCTGGGCACCCAGTCGTGCACGGTCTGGATGAACAACAACGTCCACGACAACAACAATCCGAATGTGCCGGGCAATGGCTCCGGCCTCTCGGGCGAGGGGCCGGTTGGAACCGGCATGGTGCTGGCAGGCAGCACCTACGTGACCATGTCTGGCAACACCGTTAAGAACAACGACGCCTGGGGTGAAGTGGTAGCTGACCTGCCCGATCAGGAGCCGCCCGCGGCGAACAATCCGAATCCTTGCCAGGGCGGGATCTATGAGCCGATCAATGGCGTCCAGACTTGCTACTACCCGGCGTTCGGGAACGTGAGCGAGAACAACCAGTTCTCAAACAACGGCGGACTCCACAATCCGAGCAACGGGGACATCGGCCTGGAGACCGCGCCCCACAACCCGGGTAACTGCTTCTCGGGCGACACCGTCCCTGACGGCACCGATCCGGCCGGCATCGAGACCAACCCGCTATATCAGCCCTCGAACGGGATGTGCACCCAGACCAACTCGGGTGACCAGACCGTCCTGGCCGCCCAGTTGGCTTGCGCTACCCAGATAGTCGGTCCCTGCCCCAATGCACCGGGCGCCAGCTACCCGCGGCCGGCATCGCAGTTCCCGCTCCCGCCCATGCCCTCGACGCTTCCGAGCATGCCCAACCCGTGCTCGGGGGTTCCCAAGAATCCCTGGTGTAACTGAGGTAACGGGGTAGCCGCCGCGTGCGTGGTGCCCCGCGCGGCCGGGTGAGCGACCTCGTGCGGCCCGCGGTGCTGCTCGCGATCATCTCGGATACGCACCTTCCCCGCGGCTCGCGGGCCCTTCCCGATGCCTGCGTCGAGCAGCTGCGGGACGCTGACCTGATCATCCACGCCGGCGATTTGTTGACGCTGTCGGTACTCGAGGAGTTGCGCCGCTACGGCGAAGTTGCCGCGGTCCACGGCAACGTGGACGATGCGCAGCTTATGGCCACCCTGCCTGCCGAGCTCGAGCTCGACGCCGGGGGATGTCGCCTCGCGGTCATCCACGACGCGGGCAGGCGTCACGGGCGCCTCGAGCGGTTGCGGCGCCAGTTCCCGGCGGCTGATGCGGTGATCTTCGGCCATTCGCACATCCCGTCTCACGAACGAGCCAGCGACGGCTTTCAGATCTTCAATCCGGGCAGCCCCACCGACCGCCGTCGGTCCCCGCACCACACGATGGGAGTCGCGCGAGCTGTCGATGGGCGCCTGGAGTTCGAGCTGATCGAGCTGGACTGAGAGCCACCCGTGGTTAATGTCACACGAACTCGTCCGCGGGAGGGGCGATATTGCACCTGTGGCTACATGGACGGCACAAACCCGAGTGGCAGGGCTGCCGGATGAGGTACTGGCGCTACTGACCGAGCCGAACTCGATCGCTCGCTGGGCGCCTGTCGGGTTCGACGTCGTGGACTTCGATGGCCGGCGGTTGGCGGCCGGCGACCGAGTGCGCGTGCGGGGCGGGCTCGCCGGCCGGCCGGTCGAGTTCGAGGTCGACGTGTCCGAGGCGGACGACGGTCACCTCGTGCTGACCGCCATCGGGCCGATCCGTCTCGACGTCGAGTATCTCGCCGTGGCCGCTGCCCATGGCAGCGAGGTCCACGCATCGATCACGGTCACGGGCCAGGGGCTCATCGGCCGCCTGTTGGCTCAGGCCACGGACGCGTTGCTGGCGGCCGGCGCGCTGCACAGCGCCGTGAACCGGATCGCGGGCGAGCTGGAACCGGCGCTCACGAGCTGACCTACCGCTCTTCGTCCAGTCCCTCCCGGTCTGCCCACTCCAGCAGCCGATCGAGTGAGAACGCGCGCTCGTCGATCCCTTGGTGCAGGTCGCCGAGGCTCGCAAAGCGGGCAGGCACCGTCGCGATCGTGAACTCCTCGGGCACGACGTCGTCGAGCTCGTCCCAGCGCACTGGCGCCGACACGGTCGCTTCCTTGACGCCGCGGACGGAGTACGCGCTCGCGATCGTGTGATCGCGGGCGTTCTGGTTGTAGTCGACGAACACCTTGTCGGGATCGCGATCCTTGCGCCACCACGTCGTGGTCGCGTCGCCTGGCGCGCGGCGCTCCACCTCCCGGGCGAAAGCCAGCGCCGCCCGACGCACGTCGGCGAATCCCCATCGGGGCTCGATCCTGACGTAGACGTGCAAGCCGGATCCACCAGAGGTCTTCGGCCATCCGATAATGCCGAGCTCGTCCAACACCTCGCGGGCCACCGCAGCCACCCGGCGGACCGTCTCGAAGCCCGACGAGGGCATGGGGTCCAGATCGATCCGCCACTCGTCGGGCCGCTCGGTGTCGGCCCGGCGCGAGTTCCAGGGGTGAAACTCGACCGTCGACATCTGCACCGCCCAGATCACGCTCGCGAGGTTGGTCACGCACAGCTCGTCGGCGTGGCGGCCGTAACGGGGAAAGTGGACCCGAACGGTCTCGACCCACTGTGGCGCTCCGGCCGGCAGCCGCTTCTGGTGGACCTTCTTGCCGTCCACGCCCTTGGGGAAGCGGTGCAACATGCAAGGCCGTTCGCGCAGCGCCCGAACGATCCCGTCGCCGACGCTGACGTAGTAGCGCGCCAGGTCGAGCTTGGTCTCGCCGCGGGCTGAGAAGTAGACCCGCTCAGGGTGCGAGATGCGGACTGGGTGCTCGCCGACCTGTAGCTCTACGGCACCGTCGCTCGACGATCCCGGCAACCGTCAGCCTCGCAGGTGCGGGGGAAGCCGGATGGTGTCGACCGCGGGCGCCGGCCCTGGCCAGCCGAGCATCACTCTGCACGGAGCGTGATCAACGACGAAGCGAGTCTGGCGGCCGAGGCTCTTCGGCCCGAGGCGGAGCTCGCCGTCTCGGATGACGACGAGCAGATCGGCGTCCGCGCAGGCTTCGATCAATTCCCGCTCCACTTGCCCGCGCCGACTTTCTACCCGCGCCGGCCTGCCGAACCGATCCTGAGCTGCAGCGAGAAGCTCTGCCGCCTCCTCAGCTGCCAGCGCCCGCACCGCCGGCCCCGGAGGCGGCGCCGGATGGCGTCCCAGTAGCCCGCCCCCTCCCGCCAGCCCCTCCACGTCGATAGGCGCGACGTGTAGGAGCGTCACGTCGGCGTCGGCAGGCAGCACCTCCCGGGCCTGATCGACGCAGGCTTCCCACGTGCTCTCCTCGATCCAGACAACCGCTCGCATCACGTCGCCTGAAGAGCCAACCACAACGCAACCGTCGACGCGACCAGCACCGCCGGTACGGTCAGCAGCCCGAGCCGCGTGAACTGGCCGAGGTCTATTGCTTCCTGGTGGGAGCGCATCACCTGCCGCCAGAGCAGGGTGGCCAGCGACCCGGTGTAGGTCAGATTCGGCCCAGCGTTGACACCGACCAGCATCGCCAGCACCGCCCCCGGCCCGCTGGCGGCTGCCACCGGCAGGATGATCAGCGTGGCCGGCAGGTTGTTCACTAGGTTCGCGAGCAACGCGCTGACTGCGGCGACCGCGAGCAGGGCCGGGAGCGCGGTCCCTCGCGGCAAGAGCGAATCGACCGCCGAGGACAGGCCGTGGGCACTGGCCGCATGGACTACGAGGCCCAGTCCCAGCACGAACAACAGGAACGTCGGCGCCGCCGACGCCGCCAGTTGGGGCACCGAGCTGCGGTTGCGAAGGGCGAGCACCAGCGCGCCGGCGGCCGCAAACCACGCCGGTGAGATCCCGATCGACGAGCTTGACGCAAATCCCGCCAGCGTCAGAGCCAGGACCACGAGCGGGAACGCAGGCAGGTGCGTCGTCCGTTGGGGGGCGAGCTGGGACCTCCCGGCCGAAGGATGGCTCAGCTCCGGCCTGAACAGCTTGGTCAGTCCAAGCCATTCGAGCACCAATGCCGCAACCCACGGAAGCACCATCAGTTCCGCGAACCGGCCGAATGACACATGGCTCGCCTGGAACGCGAGCAGGTTCGTGAGGTTCGACACCGGCAGTAGCAGCGACGCGCTGTTGGCGAGGTGCGAGCAGGCATACACATGTGGCCGCGGGTTGGTTCTGACCCTGGCCGCCGTTACGAACACCACCGGCGTCAGCAGCACAACTGTGGCGTCGAGGCTCAGGACTGCTGTGGTCGCCGCCGCCGCCGCGAACACCATCGCCAGCAGCCGCCGTGGCTGACCGCGAGCGCCCGAAGCCATCTTCTCGCCCAGAGCATCGAACACGCCGGCCCGGCCGCATTCGGCGGCTAGACGAGCAGACCCGCGAGGAACCCCACCGTTGGCCCCAGGCTGGAAAGCGTGTGACGCACCTCGTGTGCGCTCAGAGCTCCACCGGCGAACAGCAACAGCGCGGCCCCGATGGCCACGACCCAGTCGGGCGCCCAAGCTGGCCGCGCCACCGCCGCGGCGAGGGTCGCCACAAGCGCGACGAGTGCGGCGGCCTCACTCATGGATCATCACGGAGGGCATCATCGCCGTCGCGATCTGCGGGCCTTACCGACGCATACCTCCGCCGCGATCGGGTAGCCTGCCACCGTCGTCCGAATCCAGGCCGATGGGAGGTTGAACCTTGCAGGCGATGATCCTTGCCCGCGCGCGGCGGGCCGGACTTGCGGTAGCACTTGCTTGCCTTTCGTGCGTGCTCCTGGCGTCTCGGGCAGATGCCCTGCCCGGGCTGGGCCTCGCTCCGCGAGGACCTGTCGTCGGACTCCAGGTTCCGTTGGCATGCGCTAATCCGGCCAACAGCGGCTCGGTGGGCAGCGTGCTCGGTGCCGCTCGCGTCCTCGTCGGAGGCCAGATGCGCTGCTTCTCCCAGGCGATCGGCTACCAGCGCGGGAGCCTTGGCCCGAAGATCATGGCCGGACCAACGGGGCTGGGACCTGCGCAGATTCAGTCGGCTTACAAGCTCTCGGGGCTCGCGTCAGGCGGGAAAACCGTCGCGCTAGTCGATGCCTACAACGACCCGCGGGCGGCCTCGGATCTCGCCGCCTACCGCAAGGCGTACGGGCTGCCGGCGTGCACGGTCGCCAGCGGTTGCTTCAAGCAGGTCAACCAGAAGGGGGCCACGAGCCCGCTGCCGGGCGGCAACTACGGGTGGGCCGAGGAGGAGAGCCTCGACGTCGACGCGGTCTCCGCCGCCTGTCCGGACTGCCACATCCTGCTGGTAGAGGCGAACTCGGCCGGCACAAGTGCGCTGGACAAAGCGGAGGACACCGCCGCGAGGACTCCCGGCGTTGTGGCGGTCTCCAACAGCTGGGGCGCCAGTGAGGCCGCAAACGAGTTGACGTACGACGCCCACTTCAACCACACGGGCGTGGCGATCACCGCCGCGGCGGGCGACTCCGGCTACGGGACGAGCTGGCCGGCGGTGTCTCCGTACGTGACCGCGGCCGGCGGCACGACGCTGACGCAGGCCTCGGGCCCCCGGGGCTGGAGCGAGAGCGTATGGTCGGGGACGGGGAGCGGCTGTTCCACGTTTGAGCCCAAACCGGCGTGGCAGACCGACTCGGGCTGTCCCAACAGGACCGACAACGACGTGGCCGCCGACGCAGACCCGAACAGCGGGCTCGGTGTCTATGACACCTACAACAGCTGCGGGTCGAGTTCCCTTTGCGACGTGCTGATCGAAGCCGGAGTGGCGCAGGGGCTCGACGGCTGGGCCCAGGTTGGCGGCACCAGCCTGTCCTCGCCGCTGATCGCGTCCGTGTACGCGCTGGCCGGCAATGCCTCCTCAGTCACTTATGGCAGCTATCCGTACGGCCACGCTACGTCGCTGTTCGATGTCACCAGCGGCTCCGACGGAACCTGCGCGCCCGCATATTTGTGCCAGGCCGGGCCGGGCTACGACGGGCCGACGGGCAACGGAACGCCCAACGGCGCAAGCGGGTTCTAAGCACATCCTGACGCCCCCGGGGTCGGGGAGGCCCTGGGGGCGGGAATAAGTCGCACACTAAGATCGCCGACCGTGGCGGTTGCCGAACCAGGAGCCTTCCGCGCCCAGTTCCCGGTCTTCGAGCGAGTCTCGTACCTCAACGCGGGAACGGAGGGACCAGTGCCGGCAGCTGCCGTCGAGGCAGCTCGCCGGCGAATCGAGCTCGAGGCAGGCCATGGCCGCAGCGGGAAGGTCTTCTTCGAGGGCGTGCTGGAGATGGCGCAATCTCTGCGCGCGGCGTACGCGCGGGTGCTCCGGTCAGAAGCCCAGCAGGTCGCACTCACGGGCTCGACCACCGACGGGGTGAACACGGTGCTAGCCGGCCTCGATCTTCGGCCGGGCGACGAGATTCTGACGACTGATGAGGAGCATCCCGGACTACTGGCGCCGCTCGGTCAGGCCCGACGGCGGCAGGGCATACAGGTGCGCGTCGTGCCGTTCGGGCGGGTCGCGGAGGAGGTCTCCAGCGATACCAGGCTGGTGGCGTGCTCGCATGTCTCGTGGGTCTCGGGGCGGGTGGTTGACGCCGGAGCGCTGAAGCACAGTGGGGCTTCGGTGTTGCTCGACGCCGCCCAGGCGATCGGTGCGATTCCGGTTGATGTAGAGGAGCTGGGTTGCGATTTCTACGCTGCCTCCGGACAGAAGTGGCTGTGCGGACCCGAGGGGTCGGGTTGTCTTTACATCCGGGAAGAACGGCTGGACGAGTGCTCGATTCCGTGGCCGAGCTACGGCTCCCTCGCCGATCCGCAGCGGCCGCTGGACGTCGAGCCCGCAGAGGGCGCCGCCCGCTTCGACCACGGATTTCCCTCGGGGCTGCGCAGCGCCTGGGCTCTTGCTTCGCTTGAAGTGCTGGGAGCTCCTGGATGGGACTGGGTCCACGCCCGGGCGGCCGAGCTCGCCCGCACGCTGGCCGACCGGCTGCGGGAGCGCGGAGCGGTCGAGGTGCTTCCGCGAGGGGAGTCGACGCTCGTATCGTGGCGACCGCTCGGACGGTCGAGATCCCGCCCAGGAGGTCGAGCGGCTGGCCGTGGCCGGGTTCATCGTGCGCAGCATTCCTTCCCACGGCGGACTGATCCGGGCCTCTGTCGGCGCTTGGTCCTCCGAAGAAGAGCTCGAGGCGCTGGCCGAGGCCGCCAGCGGGACGTAGCCGTCGGCACGCTCGCGCTCGAGCAGGGCCCTCAGGCCACCCGCTCGGGGCGTGTGTAGACATTCACGCTCTCACCGCGCGCAAACCCACACAGCGTGATCCCGCGGTCCGCCGCGAGCGAAACGGCCAGCGAGCTCGGAGCCCCGACGCCTACCACCATCGGGGCTCCCGCCACCGCAGCCTTCTGAACGAGCTCAAAGGAAAGCCGACCGCTGACGCAGAGGATCCGCTCTGCCAGAGGCAGCAGGCCCTCGACCAGGGCCCGGCCGATCACCTTGTCCATGGCGTTGTGGCGTCCCACGTCCTCACGACTCAACAGCAGTTCCCCGTGAGAGTCGAATAGACCGGTGGCGTGCAGACCACCGGTCTTCTCAAACGTCGGCTGCGTCAGCTTGTCCGGCAGGCCGGCCAGCAGTTCTCGCCGCACCGCCGGGCCCTCGGACACCGCATGGCTGTAGACCGCCACCTGCTCGAGCGCCCCCTTGCCGCATACCCCGCACGACGAGGTCGTGTAGAAGCGCCGTTCTCCAGGGTCGGCCAGGAGCGGGCCGGCGACCTCGACGGTATTGGCCGCGAAGTCTCGCGTGGGGCCGACCGCCCGAGGGCCGTCTATCAGCCCTTCGCCGTACAGGAACCCGAGCGCCAGCTCCTCGTCGTGGCCCGGAGTGCGCATCGTGACGGCCAGCGGCCGGCCATCGACGCGGATCTCGAGGGGCTCCTCGATCGCCACCGCGTCGCTATGGCCGTCATGTTCGACGCGAACGTAGGACATCCGCCGGCGCCTCGCTCAGCTGGCCGCGGGGGCCCCGCTGGCGGTGGCCGGACCGCCCGCCCGGGAGATTGCTCGATCCATCGCCGGCAGCGGATCGGTGACCGGCGGCCCGTGGCCCACCACCAAGAGTGACGGCTCCAGTTCGCGGAGCTTGCGGGCTGAGTCTCGATCCTTGCCCTTGTCCCAGGTAGCAGGAGCCGCGAGCGGGAAGCGCAGGTTGAAATGATTCGAGACCGCCAAGCCGCCATAGGACGTGTACACGTCGCCGGCGATCACCGCGCTGTCGCGCGTATCGCGGAAGGACATGTGGCCGGGGGTATGGCCGGGAGTGGGAATGACCTCCAGGCTGCCGATCCGCTCGCCTCCGGTCAGCCGTACGTCGGGGGCGGTTTTGAGGTCCTTCGGCCACATGCCCGGCAGCTTGCCCTCGACCACCCTCTCGCCGGCATGAATCCGGGCGTCGAGGTCAGAGAGAAACACCTCGACCCTGTAGCCGAGCTTTTCTTTGAGCCCGTCCAGCGAGCCGACATGATCGCCGTGGCCATGGGTCAGGGCGATGCGCTTGATCTCCGCGCCTGCTGACCCGGCGGCCGCGAGCAGCTTGCCGGCGCCGCCGCCGACTGTGGTGTCCACGAGCGTGAAGCCGTCCTGCTCACGAACCAGGAAGGCGTTGACGAAATGGAGTCGGGTTAGCTGGATGATGTTGTCGGTTACCGGGGTCGCGTTCACGGCCTGGCTCCTTTGAATAACAGAGGGGGAGTGGGCCACACACCCTAATCTCCTGGCGGTGCGTGACGATGCTTTCACCGAGCTCGTGCCGCCGCCGCGACGGGGACGCGTGTTCACGAGCGGCGCGCGGGCGGGACTGGCCGACTGTGCCCCATCGGGCAGGATCCGGCTCGACGCCCTGGCCCGCTGGCTCCAGGACATCGCCTACGACGACGTCGAAGACGCTGGCGTGGCGGGGGCGGCCGTGTGGGTCGTCCGGCGGACACGGATCAGAGTGGCCCGCTTCCCGCGCTTCGGCGAGCGCTTCAGCCTGCAAACGTTCTGTAGCGGCTTTGGTCGCGCCTGGGCGGAGCGGCGGACGACGATCGTCGCGGCGCCGGGCGGAGATACCGGGGTGGAGGCCGTATCGCTGTGGGTCCACCTCGACCCCTTCTCCAAACGCCCGGCACCGCTGACTCCGGAGGAGATCGAGATCTACGGGGAGGCGGCCGCGGGACGGAAAGTCACGGCACGACTCAGGCATCAGTCGCCCGATGGTGCCAGCGAGGCGCGGCGCTGGACGTTCCGCGCCACCGAATGCGATGTCGCCGGCCACGTCAACAACGCGGCGTATTGGCAGCCGCTGGAAGAAGAGCTGCTGGACAGCGCCGAACCCGACGAGATCGACGTCGAGATGGAGTTCCGAAATGCCGCCCAGCCCGGACAGAAGCTCGTCCTGGGCGACGGCGCGCGACGCTGGATAGTCGGTGGAGACGGCGATGTTCACGCCTCCGTCGTGGTGTCACGGGGACGGAACTAGCGCAGCGCGAGTTCGGCGCCGCCGCCGGCAAGCGCCGCGGCCGGTTGCGCAGCCAGCTCTGTCTCGCTCGGCACCGACTCGCGCTGTAGCTCCCCGTCCGGCGCGATCCGGTAGACGCCGGTTCGTCTCAGCGGCGGCGAATAGGCGTGAACCGTCACGGCCGGCGCCGTCCCGGCGTGCAGCACGCGATGGATCGCCACCGCCGGCACGGTAAATGTCTGACCTGCACCTATCTCATGACTCCGGGGTGGCGCCCCGAGCGCGAGCCGGTCCTCGCGCACGCGGCCGGAGACGACGGCCACCGCCGCCGCCGACTCGTCGTGGTCGTGGTAGCCGGTGTCCTGGTCCTCGCTCCAGCAGATCACCCAGGCGTTGACGTCCGGGTCATCCCAGATCTGCTCGTATACGCGCTCCTCGCCTGCGTGGCGGACGTGACGGGCCCACCGCTCTGGCGCGCCCGCAAGCGCTGTCGCGAATCGCTCCAGCTCGTCTAGTGTGAGGCCCATTCCCGTAAACATATCTAACTCAATCAACTTACTCAAGTTAGCTGGCGAGGGTCTGCGTCGGCCAGGAGGCCTAGAAGCGGCCCCTGCACAATCACAAGCCCGGCACGTCAAAATGGCGCTCGCATGAGCGGCGCACTGGGCAGAAGGGAGGCGTCATAGCGCTCGCCCCGCCACGGGTTGCGCCAGCGCTGCCTGCGCGGCTCTGGCGCCGCCCAGTCGCGCTTCCTTCCCCGCGCTGGCTTCGGCGGATCGACTGGTTCGAGCTCGCGGTTCTCGTCCTGCTGGCCGCCCTGTCGATGTGCGTGCTCGTGCTCGATCTCGTGCGGATCTCGACGCACGGAGGCGTCTGGGATGGGACCCAAAGCGCGTATGTCGTTGATCAGCTCCAGTACATGGCGTGGATCCGCGACGCGTCCACGCATCTGTTTGCCTCCAACCTATTCGTCCTTCACAACACGCCCCACGACTACCTCCAGCCGATGGTGGCGATTTCGGGAGGGCTGGTGGCGCTTGGAGTGACCCCGCCCATCGCGCTGCTGGTGTGGCAGCCCGTGGCCGTGGGCGGTCTCTTCGTCACCGTTCGAGGATTCGTCCGCACTCAGCTGCGGAGCCGGCTGGCGGTGCGGGCGGCACTCGTGCTGGCCCTATTTGCCGGGGTACCGTCGATGTATTTCGACCTGTGGCTGCCGTTCTGGACGTGGGGCTACCAGGAGGCGCTCCTGGCGTTCGCCTGCGCCACCGGATCGCTCCTGCTCTATCACCGCACCCGGCATCGAGGAAAGCTTCTCTGGGTCGCCGCCGTCCTTGGCGCGCTGGCGAGCTGGCTACACCCTTGGCAGGGCGAGATCCTGCTGATCCTCATCGTCTGTGGCGAGGCGATCATGTGGATGCTCGGGGGTAGACGTGCGCGGCTCTGGCGACCGCTGCCGGTGATCGTCGCAGCGGTTCTGCCGCTGGTCTACTACGTCGTCCTGTCGCGGATCGATCCGGCATGGCGGCTGGGGCAGCTGGGGTCCAGGGGGATCATCCCGTTGCCGGAGCTGCTTTGGCCGCTGGCGCCGCTCGCGGTCCCTGCCCTGTTGGCCTACCGGCGCCGGCCAGTGACCTTCATCCAGGCTGCAACCCGCGTGTGGCCGTTCGCGGCCGTGGCGGTGTATCTGCTGGCAGAAAACGGCCTGGGCAGCAGCCCCCCGCACGCGTTCGCCGGGATCACCGTGCCGCTGGCCGTGCTCGCGGTGGAAGGCCTCGGCTCTGTGCGCTGGCCGCGGTTCGTGCCGCGCCGGACTATCACCGCGCTGCTCGTCCTCGGACTGACGGTTCCGGTGGCCATCGACAAGCTGGGCGTCGTCCAAGGCCTTATCAGAGATAACAAGATATTCACCCCCGACGAGCAGCGGGCGCTCCAGTACCTGGCGCGGAATCCCGAGCCCGGTGGAGTGCTGACGCCGATCCATCTGGGGGCGCTCGTGCCCTTCGAAACGGGCAGGCACACGTATATCGGCGACTGCTACTGGTCGCTTCCCGACTGCCCTGGGCGGAACGTGAACTCCTGGCTAGTGGTCCACTGGGGCAGGCTTCTGCCGAGGGACGCCCGAGCGTTCGTGATCAGCACCGGTGCCCGGTTCTTGCTCAAGGACTGCAAGGGCTACGACCACATCTGGCCCGAGCTGAAGAAGATCATCCTCTCCGTCCACCGCTTCGGCTGCGCCACCGTGTACGAGCTCGAGCAACCCACCCAGCTGGTGCAATCCTGGCCAACGGGCCTTCCACCGCGCCACTCAGCTCTCTTGGACTCCTCCACCTAATCTTGTCCGGGACCGGCACAAGCCGAGATGACCTCGCCGGGGAGATCACGGATACTGCACCGTCACTGACCGACCGCTTTCTTGATGCCGTGGCGCTCGCCGAGGAGGTGCACGGGCGCCAGCGCCGCAGCGGTACCAAGGTCCCGTATCTGGCCCACCTGTTGGTGGTCACCGGGCTCGTGCTCGAGGACGGCGGCGATGAGGACGAAGCGGTAGCGGCGATGCTCCACGACTCGGTGGAGAACGGCGGCGGCCAGCAGATGCTCGACCGGATAGCGCAGCGGTTCGGCCCTCGCGTCGCAGCGATCGTGGAGGCATGTTCTGACACGGTCGAGGGCGACGAGGATGAGCGGTGGATCGAGCGCAAACGTCGATACCTGGAGCACCTTCCCGAAATCGAAGACGACGGGGCGCTACGGGTGTCGCTTGCCGACAAGCTCCACAATGCGCGCTCGCTGGTGCGCGACTACCGGGAAGAAGGCGATGCCCTCTGGGAGCGGTTCACCGAGAAGACAGCGCGCCAGCAGCTCTGGTACTACGAGCGCCTGTTGGCGTTCTTCCAAGATCGGCGTCCGGGACCGCTGACCGAGGACCTTGCCCGAGCCGTCGAGGAGTTTGCGATCCTCGTCGCTCGTAACTCCGCCGAGCGCGGCACCGGCGAGTAACCCAGTCGGTCCGGGTAGAGGACCGGTGTGCACATCAAGCGGGAGTTCGTGGTTCGCGATGTGGACGTCGCCCGGTCGATCGTGAGCGCCCACCCGTTCGCCGCGATCGTGACCTCGGGCTTGCGGGCCACCCACATGCCGTGCCTGGTCGACGAGCGCTGCGAAGGGCTGGCGATTCTGGGTCACGTGGCCCGTGCCGACCCGGTGGCGGACGACCTCGACCGGCCCATCCTGGCGATCTTTCTGGGCCCGAGCGGCTACGTCTCGGCCAGCTGGTACGCGAGCGAGATGATCCCCACCTGGAACCACGTGACGCTCCATGTTCGGGGGGCACCGCAACTGTTTGATGACGCCATGCCCGTCCTGCGCCAGACGGTCCAGCACTTCGAATCGGCCGTCGAGGATCCCTGGTCGCTTGAGAGCATGGGCCACACGGCCCGCGAGATGGCGGACGAGGTGATCGCGTTCCGCCTGCCCGCCGCCTCCTGGCACGCCGAGGCCAAGCTCTCGCAGGACAAGCCCGAGGACGAGCGCTCACGCGTATTAGCAGGCCTGGAGGGCGACGGGCCGTACGCGAACGCGGCGCTGGCCGCCGCGATGCGCCGCGTCCGGCCCTAGTCCTCGCCACGGACCCTGGCTGAGCCGGAGACCGCCAACGTGTAGACAATGCCGCGATGCTGCGGAACACGGGCGGAGTCCTCTACGGCACGATCATGGTCGGCGCCCTGCTAGCGGCAGAGAGCGCCAGGCAGGAGAACTACGCCGAGACTGTCGGAGCGGTAGCGATTGCCATCGCGCTGTATTGGCTCGTGCACGCCTACACCGGGTACACCGACCGGCGAGTCGAGCGTAGGCAGCCGCTCACGTTAGGTGGACTGGTCCAAACGCTGACGCAGGAGCTGGTGATCGTGGCTGGGGCGGTGCCCGGGCTGGCCGCGCTGCTCATCTGCTGGGCAGCAGGGGCAAGTCTGGCGACCGCCGTGAACGCGGGGGTCTACACGTCCGCAGCAATCATCGTTCTCGTCGAGGTGGGGGTCGCCGTCCGCGCCGAACTCTCGGGGCGCGAATTGGTGGCTCAGATCTCGTTCGGAGCGTTCTTCGGCCTCTTGGTGATCGTCCTCAACGTGCTCCTGCGCTAGCTTGTCTCTGGCGCCCGGGCCGAGGCGTGGTTTACACGGGGGGGCCCCAGGAGTAGGATTTCGACGGGCGAGCGCACCTACGAATTGGGGGCCATATGACCAGAATCCTGTATGCCGTGGCGCAGTTCTCCGTGCGCCGACGGTTTGTAGTGCTCGGCGTTTGGCTCGCCGCGGCGATCGCGCTTGTGGCCATATCGCACCGGATGGGCGACAACACCAACGACAACTTGTCGCTTCCGGGGACCAACAGTCAGAAGGCCACCGACACCCTCGCAAGCACTTTCCCGGCGCAGGCGAACGGGGCGAGCCCCATCGTGCTTCACGCCCGCAGCGGAAAGCTGACCGACTCGAACAACGCCAACGCGGTCAACCAGGCCTCCTCAAATCTTTCGAAGGATCCGACCGTCGCTGGTGTCGTCAGCCCCCTCACCCAGCAGGGCGCCTCTCAGCTGAGCAAGGATCAGACGACCGGCTACCTAAACGTCACCCTGAAAGTCAGCCCAGGATCGCTGTCTCAGAGCGACGCCCAGGAGATCATCAACAGGGCCGCCAAACCGGCGCAAGCGGCAGGCCTTCAGGTGGCGACCGGGGGTCAGCTGGGGCAGAAGGTCTCAAAGACCTCCACCGAACAGAGTGAGCTCATCGGGATCATCGCGGCGGCGATCATCCTCACGTTCACGTTCGGGACCGTCACCGCGATGCTGCTGCCGATCGTGACCGCGATCTTCGCGCTGCTTTCGACCCTGGCGATCATCCGCATGCTGGGCCATGTGGCGACCGTCCCCACAGTGGCGCCAACGCTGGCGACGATGATCGGTCTCGGCGTGGGGATCGATTATGCGCTGTTCATCGTCACCCGCCATTTCCGCGGCTTACGCGAGGGGCTCCCGATCGAAGAATCGATCGCCCGCGCGGCGGCCACGTCCGGTGGAGCCGTGTTCTTCGCCGGCTGTACGGTCACGATCGCGCTCGTTTCGCTCGCCGTGGCAGGGATCCCCCTCGTCACCACGATGGGATTGATGGCTGCCGTGGCCGTCGTCGTCGCCGTGCTCGCCGCTCTGACGTTGCTGCCAGCCGAGCTGGCCATCCTGGGGCCGCGGATCGAGTCGCTGCGCGTGCACAAACCGGCCACGGACGAGCAGATTCGGAAGGGCCTGTGGGCGAGATGGGCCCGGGACATCGCGCACCGCCCGATCGTGGCGGGGATCGCGGCGCTGGCCATCCTGATCCCGCTGATGATCCCGCTCCTGTCGCTTCAACTTGGCCAGCCGGACACGGCTGCCCTCTCCACATCCACAACCGCGCGACAGGCGTACGACCTCATTTCCAACAACTTCGGAGCGGGCGTCAACGGGCCGCTGCTGGTCGCGGTCAAGCTCGGATCACCGGCCCAGAACGGAACCCAGGATCCGCGCCTGGCGACCCTACAGAAGGATGTGAAAGGCACCTCAGGCGTGGTGGCCGTGAGCCCGATGCAGATCGACCAGGCAGGTACGACCGCCTACTTCAATGCCATCTCCAACGCCGGACCGGCGGAGCAGGCAACCACCAATCTGGTCAACCAGCTGCGGTCGACCACGATCCCCAGCGCGGAGAAGGGCACCAACCTGAAGGCCTACGTGGGGGGTACCACCGCCGCCTACGACGACCTGGCCTCGAAGATCTCAAGCAAGCTGCCGTTGCAGATCCTGGTGGTGATCGCGCTCAGCTTCCTGCTGCTGATACTTGCCTTCCGCACGGTCGTGGTGCCGCCACAGGCGGCGGTGATGAACCTGCTCTCGATCGGCGCCTCCTACGGCGTGCTGACGGCGATCTTCCAGTACGGCTGGCTGCACAGCCTCATCGGACTCCCCGGAAAGGTCCCAGTCGTCTCGTATGTGCCGCTGTTCATGTTCGCCGTCCTGTTCGGCCTCTCGATGGATTACGAGGTGTTCCTCGTCAGCCAGATCGAGGAGCACGTGCACGAGGGCCAGGACAACAAGACCTCCGTCATCTCCGGCCTGGTGACCAGCGCCCGGGTGATCACATCTGCGGCCCTGATCATGGTGTTCGTGTTCGGCAGCTTCGTGCTGAACGGCGATCCGACCGTCAAGCAGTTCGGCGTGGGCCTGGCGATCGCGGTGATCCTCGATGCCACGGTCGTCCGCTGCCTGTTGGTGCCGGCGCTGATGGTGCTGATGGGCAAGCTCAACTGGTTCATGCCGCGCTGGCTCGACAAGATCGTGCCGCACATGAGCATCGAGGGGGCCGAGTTCTTCAAGGAACGTGACACGGCTCGACCGCCCAAGCCAGAGCCCGAACTCGTGGGCGCCGGCAGCGACCGCTGAGGTCGCAGCGTCCACTTCCGCCGCTCATAGGTCCAGCGTGAGCTCCGAGGTCGGCTGGGTGCAGCACATGAGGATGCTGCCCTCAGCCGGTGGCTCGAGGGGATCGATGCGGTAGTCCACTTCGCCGGCGAGCAGGCCGCTTTCGCAGTTGTGACAGACGCCCGTTCGACAGCCGAATCCGACCGGGACGTCGCACGCCTCGGCGAAGTCGAGCAGGCTCGCGTACTGGTCGTCCCAAGGGACAGCGAGGTCGCTACGAGAGAAGGTGATGGTCGGGCCGGTGCCGAGCGGGCCGTCCGGAGTGTGGGGCTGGCGCTGGCCTGCCTTCACGATTCCGGACGCGTAGGCAGCGACGGCGCCGAAGGCTTCGGTGGCGACCCGTTCGAGCGGTACGCCGCGCGCGGTGAGGGCTGCGCTGATCGCGCGCATGAAGCCGTCCGGTCCGCAGAGGTAGTAGTCGGCGTCGTCCGGAACTCCGGCCCTGTCGAGGATCGCCGTGTCGAGTCGTCCCGCGATGTCGTGATCGTCGCCGAGCGTGTCCGCCGTGGTCGGTCTGCTGTAGGCAATGACGCGCTGGCTGCCGGGCAACGCCGCCAGCAGCTCATTGGCCTCGGCCGCGAACGCATGCTCGGCGCGATTGCGCGCCCCGTGCAACCACCAGACGGGCCGCGCGCTCCGTTCACGGGCCAACGCGTGGAGCATGGCCAGGACCGGCGTCGCTCCGACGCCGGCGCTGATCAGCACGACCGGGCGGGTTCCGGAGCGCATGACAAATGAACCCCGCGGAGCCGCGACGTCCAGCAGATCACCGACCTTCACGTCCTGGTGCAGGTAGGCGCTACCAGCTCCCTCGCGCTTGACGCTGATGCGGTAGCCGCGCTCGTCAGGCACGTCGGACAGCGAGTAGCTACGGACGAGCGGCGGCTCGTCGGCGTTCGGTCGCAGGCGGAGCGTGAGGTACTGGCCCGCCAGCGCCTTGGGGCTGTCCTCGGCGGTCGGCTCGAGCAGGAATGACGTGATGCTCGTGCTCTCGCGACGGATCGCCGCTACTCGCAGCGGGCGAAAGCCGGCCCACGCGGGCAACGCGGCTTCCTGGTCTTCGGCCTTTGCCAGCAGCGCCTGAAAGCTTCCCTGCCATCCCTCACTCAGGGCCGGAATGCGCAGCGCGCGCTCGAGCAGCACGCGCGATTTATTGGGCAGGTAGAGCAGCGCGTCGAGCTGGGCCACCGTCAGTCGCTCGGGCCCGTCGGCGACCTTGACGATCTCGTCGCCCGCTTCAACCGGGCCTTCCTCGAGCACCCGGAGGTAGAACCCCGGTCGGTGGTGGGCGACCAGCAGTGACGGCATCGCGGGCTCCTCCATGCGGATGCCCACGCGGTAGCAGGTCACGCGCGGCTGGGTTACCTCGAACGTTGCCCCGCCGATGCGGTACCGATCACCAATGCATACCTCGTCATCGGCGAGGCCTTCGACGGTGAAGTTCTCGCCGAACTGGCCGTAGGTGAAGTTGTTTCGTCCGAGCTCGCATTCCCAATAGCGGTAGGAATCGATCTGGTAGACGAAGACGGCGCGGTGTTCGCCTCCGTGGGCGAGACGGTCGGCTTGGTCGTCACCTTCGATGTTGATCCGCCGCACCATCCGCGGCCCCTCTACAGGGTCCTTCCAGATCGCCGTACGGACGAGCTTGCCCTCCCACTCGACCTCGCAAGGCCGCCCGACATTGACCGACAGCAGCCGCCCCGTCAGTGGAGACATTCGCAACTCTCCTGCTGTAGTCGCTTGATCGTGTTCTGCCCTCTGCGCCGCGCAAGACGAAGATAGTCACTGTAGATCGTCACGTGGCCGTTACTGATGCCTCGCAACGAATCCGAGAGTCTGGCGTCTTGCCATCTCGATCAGCCGGGCGAGCCCCGCGAGCCGATCAGGCGTTGTCCGCCGGCGTACCCGTGGCCGAAGCGCTCGCCGCGATTGGGAATCAACTGCCTACGTCAGCTGACTGCGCCACGCCGGCTGGCCGCACGGGAGGTCAAACTTGCCACCGCGCTCCCGGCCAATGCTATGAAGATATTTAGGGCGAGGGCCGGAACGCCTATGTAAATGGGGTGGTGGTAGCCAAACAACGAATACGAGTAGCTGGTGGTGCGGAAATGGACGAGCGCGAGCGGCCAGGTCCCGAACGCGATGCCAGTGGCCCACTCGGCGAGAACTGCCCGTGCGTCGAGCCACGGGATGTACAGCGCAGGGGTCGGAGACGTCGAGGAAAGGGAGGAGGTCGTGCGTCACCCGAGTTACTTGGGGGCGCAGAGTGTTGCGGCTCTCGGCGGTTGTGTTGATGGGCGCGGCGCTGCCGGCGGTGTTCCGCGGAGCTCTGCGCGTCGGCGCGGGCGCGCGATGCGGCGTACTGGCCGTAAGCGTGGCACGATGGATAGGCATCGCTCACTGCGCCATCGCCAAACGCGCAGGTCCTGACTACTACCTACCCAGTTCGGTGTCGAAGCCGGCCGGTGAGCCGGAGTACGCTCAGATGAGTGAGCCACGCCAATTACGAAGCCGCTAGGAGGTTTCGATGCCTGGACTGAAGGGACGGCTATCGACTGTGGTCAAGTCGAAGATCTCAAAGCAGCTTGACCGGGCGGAGAACCCGAGCGAGACGCTCGACTATGCGTATGAGCGCCAGGTCGAGAACCTCCAGAACGTCAAGAAGGGGATCGCCGACATCGTCACCGCCAAGAAGCGGCTGGCGCTCCAGCAGCAACAGCTGGGTGAACAGGGCGCCAAGCTCGACGCTCAGGCCCGCGAGGCGATGTCCGCGGGACGTGAGGATCTTGCTCGCGCAGCGCTGGAGCGCAAGCAGCTGACCGTTCAGGAGGCTGGCTCGCTCGACCAGCAGGTCGCACAGCTCGAGTCAGAGCAGGGGAAGCTGATCGAGTCCGAGAAGCAGCTCGAGGCGAAGACCGAGCAGTTCCGCTCAAAGAAGGAAGTCATCAAGGCCCAGTACTCGGCTGCCGAGGCGCAGGTGCAGGTTTCCGAGGCGGCCACGGGAGTCGGTGACTCGATGGCGGATGTCGGCATGGCGACGCAGCGCGCCCTCGACAAGACCGAGACGATGAAGGCTCGCGCGGAGGCCGTCGATGAGCTTCAGGCGGCGGGAACCTTCGAGGATCTGACAGCGCTCGGCCCCGGCCAGGACGACGTCGATCGCCAGCTCGACCAGCTCGGCGCCAAGAGCGCTGTCGACGACGAGTTCGCCCGCCTCAAGGCGGAGGTCGAGTCGGGCGCTCCGCAGTCCACGCTCCCTGCCGGCGACACCGGCACGGCTGACAACGCAGAGGCACAGCAGCCGGCCGCCGGCGACGGCGAGGCCCCCCCTTCCGGTTAGTTCTCCGGCCCCCTGATCGCCGGCTGTGCACAATGAAGCACCGGATTAGGGGGCTCCGCGACTTCCCGCACGCTGACAATGAGCTCCAACGATTGCGGCCGTCGCGGCATCTCTAAAGGTTGCCCACGACCATTGCCCGCCCCGGACGCTAACGGGCCTCGGCGACGAGGAGCCGCCGCTTTCCAGGCACTTCTCGAAGCGGGAGCGACGGGACTCGAACCCGCGACCTCCGGCGTGACAGGCCGGCGCTCTAACCAACTGAGCTACGCCCCCTCGGCGGGGACTTCCAAGTATGGCAAGAAGGTTGTTAGGTGATCCGCCGAAACTTTTGAAGCCCGGTGGAGTTAGAGCGCTTGGAATCGATCTCCCGGAGGTAACGCCCAACCCGGCCGTGGGCGCCCCCAGTGGGATCAAGGCGATGGGGATCCTGGAAGCGGGTCCCTGTCGTCGTTAAGGGACCGCTTGCGAGCAGTGCCGTCAGCGGCTCACGGCAGCACGAGCGCGAGGACCTTGCGCACCAGTTGCTCGTAGCGCTCCGGTGGATAGCGATCGGGATCTGTCAGTAGCGTGCTGCCGGCGTCCTCGCCTAGCACGCGGATAGCGCGGGCCGTCAGCTCGACATCGAGATCGTCAGGTAGCTCAGGTCGCTTAAGCGCCCAGCGCACCAGTTTGGCGATCCTCTCCTGCGTCCGCGCCCGGTTGGTCTCGACGTGCTCGCGGACGATCGCGGGCGTCCCCTCCAGCGGCAGCAGGATGATGCGCCAAGTGGCCGGCCGGTTCGCGACCGCTTCCAGGAAGCGCCGCACCCCGCCGGCCAGCAACTCGACCGGATCCTTGTCCCCGGGGTCGTCCGGGACGACCTGCTCGAGCTGCTCCAGAGAGATCCGCTCCTCCCGTTCGATGAGGGCGTGCAGCAGCCGCCCGAGGTTTGGGAAGTGGTCATAGACGACAGGGCGAGTGACCCCCGCCTCCCGAGCCACGGCTTCGATCGACACGCCGCTGTAACCCTGGTCGAGGATCACTTGTAGCGCGGCGTCGATCAGCTGCTCCCGCCGCTGCGCCGGCGGCATGCGGGGCGCGTACCGCCGCCGTTCCTGGGCGCCCGCATCGGCGGTCGCCTTAGAGCTCCCTGGATTCGATCTCAACGCTGGCCGGCCCGGCATCGACGCGGGCAAGGCTACCAGCGGCAGAGACGCCTCAGCTACACAGATGTAGCTTGTCAGCCTCGAGCTCGTCTCGTACTGCCGGCGGCCTCCTTTTCCGGGCCCTTCGCCAGGAGTACGCTTCGTTTCACACAAGCTGTAGGAGGTGAGGTGTGTCATGTATGCACGGGTGACCCTCTTTCCGGGCCTCCCGCCGGAGCGGATCAAGGCCACACTCGAGCATTTCAAGGAGGAGAGCCTCCCCAGGTTCGAGCAGGCCGCGGGCTACCGCGGGATGTGGGCTGGCGTCGACTACACCGGGGGACGGGCGATCGCTGTCACCTATTGGGACTCGATGGAGCACCTTCGGGCAAGCGACAAGATCGCGGACGAGATCCGCGCGGCAGCCGTGACGCGTGCCGGCGTTGACCGCAACCGTCCGCCGATCACGGACCGCTACGAGGTCGTGCTCCAGAGCGAGCCTGTAAACGCTTGAGCGCGGGCGGCGGCCTCAGCAGCCGCCGCTCACGGGCCCGAGGTAACGCACAGCGCGCACCGCTCCCAGTCAAACGGCTGCGCGATCCCGCGCAGCCGCCTGTCGTTCTCGTGCCATTCACGATTTAGATGCCGACCGATGACGACTGCTGCCACCGGTCCTGCGCCGGCCTGCCGGAGCGCGGCCGCCGCGCTCTGGGCGCTGGCCCCGGTCGTCCACGTGTCGTCGACCAGCAGCACAGACTCTCCGTCTAGAGGGCGGACGGCCTCGAACTTCCCGACATCAAAGGTCCGCGGCGTCACCTCCATGGTCGAGCGGCGCAGCAGGCGTTGGTGGCGCTCGCGCGTCGCGCCGACCAGTTCACCGACGACGTGCCGCAACGGGTGAGCCGAATCGCGGTCGCGGTCCCCGGACGGCACCGTGGTGACCAACCCGAATGCACTAACTCCCGCCGCACGCGCGACGCAGCGCTCGTGCAGAGCGAGGTAACGCCAAAGCACTGCCGCGAGCTCGACCGTGAGCCGCCGCGCGACCTCGCCGCTCAGGCGCTTGTACCCCATCAGCGCCCGATGCAGCTGTTCCAGCCCCACGCTGTAGGAGATCGGCGCCACGCTCGCGAGCCAGTTCTCATTCTGGGAGCAGGCGTAGCAACGCTCGTACCCGCGCGTGAAGTTGAAGCACACGACACACACATCCGGTCCCGGTCGCGGCCCCAGCATGAAGTTCTCGTACGGGCTGCTGAGCTCCGCGACGCTGGGCATCGCCGGCGTTAGGCGCTGAGGGGCTCGGCCGCAGTCAGACGCTCGACGGTTGCCGTGATCTCCCCTGGCGCCTTCACTACGTGCGTGCCCGCCCGGGTGGCGAGCTCCTGCGCCCACTCCTGCTCGAGCAGCGCATCGAGCAGGAACACTGGGCGGCCTTGGGCCAGCGCCAGCCGGGCCTGAACGCGGGCGCCGCTGGTGTGTGAGGCCTCGACGATCACGGTTCCTAGCGACATGCCCGACATGACGGCGTTGCGCATCGGGAAGCTGCGGCGGGAAGGCGGCGCCTGGGGCCAGAACTGGGACACGACCGCGCACTCCGTGGCGATCAGCTTCTGCAGCTCGGCGTTCTCGGGCGGATAGGAATGGAGCAACCCGGTGCCGATCACGGCCACGGTCCGTCCCCCTCGCTCCAGTGCCACTCGATGGGCTGTCGTGTCGATGCCCGCCGCCAGCCCAGATATCACGGAGTAACTGCTATGTACTAGGTGCTCGGCGATCTCCATCGCTGCGGCCATCCCATCTGAGCTCGCACGCCGCGACCCAATGACCGCAAGCGAGCGCGCGTCCGGCGGCGCCAGCGCACCTGCCACGAACAGCAGGGGAGGACGGTCGTGGACCGCCAGCAGGTTCTGGGGATAACGCGGATCGAGCACGCTGACCAGGTGTATCCCCCGAGCCTCCCAGGCTTCGATCTCGGAGATGGTCGCGTCCAGGTCCGGGTCGGTGTCGAACAGTCCCTGCTGCAGCTCGTCGCGCTCGAGCACTGACGCCGCATTTCCCTCTTCCTCGACAAGCTCCGCGTAGGCCTGTGGCGCGCGCCGACCACGTCTCAGCAGCACGACCAGTGCCGCATTGTCAAGCGCAGATGCCATCTGCGTTTCGAGGCTACCGGGCTCCTAACACGGTCTTACGAGACGGCATCAATTCGGGCGGTTAGGCTGCGCCGGTTCTATGACTGTCCTCGGGAGGCCCGCTGGCTATCGAGGGGAAGGAGATCGATTCATGCCGCGACGTTCTGCAGTGCTGCTAATGGTGGTCGGGTGCATCGCGGTTTTCGGGGCCGCGGCTTGCGGCAGCAAGAGCTCGTCCACGCCGTCGGCCGGGACGACAACGACCACGACGCACCTGGCGAAGACGAAGTTTGTGTTCCACGCCGGGCTGGCTTTCGGGGCATTCCATCACTTCATCTACGGCCCGTTCAGGGCGGGGGACTTCAGGCATCCGCTGTCGCACAAGACAAAGGTCGTCGAGGCGGCGCTCGCGGGGACGTTCGTGTACCACGAGCTCAAGCTCGCCGCCAATGATGTAAAGAGCAGCAGGGTTCTGAGCAAGCTGTTCGCTCCGATCACGATCGCTGCCGCCAAGATCCGAGGCATCGGGACCTCGATCAAGGGAGGTAACGCGTCGACGTCCGAGATCGACGGCGCCAACTCGAGCCTCGCCTCGATCAAGTCGACGGCCGCTTCTAACGGACAGCCGATCACTGACCAGGTCCCAACCGCCAAGCAGCTCGCGGCCGGGTCAGTTCAGTAGTCCGCGGGGTGCCCGCGTCGCTCCGGCGGCGCGGGCACTGACTAACTTGTTGGACGCCATGGCCGTCTCGACATCAATCGCCGCGGTCGTGTTCGACATCGGCGGTGTCCTGCTGGACTGGGATCCGCGGTACCTGTATCGAAAGCTGTTCGACGACGAGGAGGAGATGAACCGCTTCCTAGCGGAGGTCTGCACGCTCGAGTGGCACGAGGCCCACGATCGGGGTAAGCCAGCAGAGATCTCGTGTGCCGAGCTCGCCGCCGCTCACCCAGAGCACGAGGAGGCCATCTGGGCCTGGGCACGACGAAGCGAGGAGATGATCTCGGGACCGATCTCGGAGGGCGTAGAGGTGCTGCGGGACCTCAAGGCGGCGGGAGTTCCCTGCTATGCGCTCACCAACATGGAGGTCGAGACCTACCCCCGGCGGCTCGAGCGCTTCCCGTTCCTGCGCTGGTTTGATGGAAGCGTGGTGTCTGGCTTCGAGGGGGTCGCGAAGCCCGACGTCGAGATCTTCGAGCTCCTGATGAGGCGGTTCGAGCTCACTCCGGCCTCGACGCTCTTGATCGACGACTCGCCCCGCAACGTGCGGGCGGCATTGGCCCTGGGAATGCAGGCGGTGGAGTTCCGATCAGGAGCGGAGCTGCGGCGCCTGCTCGAGGAGGCGGGCCTGCTAGGCGGAACCGGTTGAGCCGTGCTCAGCGGACACGCTCGCCGGCTCCTGCGGCGCAGCGCCCTGGTCTGCCGAAACGCTCGTCGGCTCGGGCGGCGGCGCGCTGTGGTCCGGCGACACGCCGACGGGCTCTTGGGCCGGGACGCCGGCTGGCGCTGGCGGCGGCGGCGCCTCGCCGCTCTGAAGCTGTTGCGCCGACTGCTCGGGCGAATCCTGGTCCTGACCGCTGATCGCACTGCGGAAGTCGCGCAGCCCTTTGCCCAGAGATCGTCCGACCTCCGGCAGCCGCTTCGGACCCAGCACTATTAGCGCGATCACCAGGATGAACAGAAGGTGCGTGGGCTGGAGGATGTCGCCGATCACCTGAGAAAGAGGTTAGCTGGTCAGGGTTGGTTAGTCGACTCGACCGTGTGCTGGCGGTGGCCGGCGAGCCGATCGCCAAGGCGCCGGGTTGATTGAGCTTGGGCCTACCCGATCGTTACCCATACCCGCGGCGAGGATCCGCGTGCGTAGGGGTAGTTGGTCTCCTTGAGCGTGGTGACGGCGATCTGGGTGCGGAGCGGCCCGCCCGATCCGGTCGCCGCGAGGCGGATTACGAACTGCCCGTTGGGGCGCATGTAGGGGTTGCCGATCACTTGCAGGTGCCGCCCCACTCCGGAGCGCAGCTGGAGGATCTGCTCGTCGGGGATATCGCCGCCGAGCAGCCGGCCGCGGATCACGAGCACTCCGCCCCACGGCACGCGGCGGGTGACGTGGGTGAGCACGACCTTGGCCGGGACGATCATCTTGACGACCGCGGAGTTCGCGGCCTCGGTGTCCGGACCGCCGGCGTAGACGGCCTCGATCAGTCGCGACGGCCCGGGGTGCAGCGTCGCCTGCCAGCTGCCGTCGGCGGAGGTGGTGACGACTGCGGCGGTGTGCCACGCGCCGGAGCCGTCGTCGGGCGCTGCCAGGATCCTGACTGGCGCGTGGCCGATCGGGATCCCGTCAGAGCTCGTAAGCCACCCGTACACGGTCACGCCCCGTCCGTAGGCGACGTGCGCGATGTGGTGAGGGATCGTCCGGGTACTGCAGACCTTGACCCACTTCCGTCGAGTTCCTGACTTGGTGTGCACGCGCCGGAGCTCTCGGGTGCAGTGGCGGATGACCTGCGCGAAGGTGATTCCCGCCCCCACCGGCTTGGCGATCTTCAGCGACCAGTTCTGGACGCCACTTGCGGCCGGGTGGCCGCTTGAGTCAACGGACTGGTTGGTCGCGTAGCAGCTGACCTGGTGCTGCCCCAGGCCGCTGACCGGAACCTCGGCGGTCGCGGTGCCGGTGCCGCTGCCGCTCAGCCGCTGACCCGTCCACCGGGACCTGTCGACGGAGCAGACGATCGAGCCGACGCCGCTGGGGCCGGCGGTCGCGGTCGCGGTGACGTGCTGGGTGCCGTCGCCGACTGAGGCCTGGGCGGGGCCGGTCAACGACAGTCCGACCGGCTGGTTGTCGACGTTCAGGTACTCGACGTCCGAGGACCAGTCGGGCGCGCCGGTAGCCGGGTTGTAGGAGGCGTTATGCGCCTGCAGCATGAGCTTGAACGCCGCGCGCGCTGGTCGGCACCGTCGTCCTGGTGTCGAGCGTCGCCCCGAGGAAGAAGTCCTGTGGGCTATTAGGCACGTGATTTGGATCGCACTGATCCCAGAAGCCGCCGTTCGGAGGGCGCTCGCCGCTGTCCTGCACCACCTGGCCGTTCCAGGAGACCAGCATCCGGCAGACGCCGCTCGGGTCGGTTCCCCGCAGATCGACCGGGAAGACACCGCGGATCCACTTGCCGCTCTGGTACCACAGCTGCGCTGCCCCGCTCGCCGGACCCGCGTAGATGTTGGGCGTCTGGTACTCGTACGGCCTCGAGCTGAAGGTCGAACACGTCGAACCAAGCACCTTGCTGTGGCGCACTGGGTTGCCGCGTTGCAGGCGAGCTCAAAGCCGAAGTACGGCGAGGGACCGAAGCTCTGCCAACCCGATGCCGACGGCCACGCAAGTCGCCCCGCCGTTGCTGTTCGATCAGCCAGCCCGAGTTGCCGCCCGCCCAATAGAAGAACCCGCCGTAGAAGGAGCTCGGGAAGTTGGTCGCCATCTCCGGAGCGTGGGCCATCACGATCCCGATGTTGCCCGGCGCGTCCGCCTCCCAGTGAGCGACCGTCCCGCCGCCAGTGCCGTTGCTATACGAGCCACAGCCCGCTGTACCCCTGCACCGGCGTTAGCCGTCGGGCACTGGGCGCCGGCGGCGTAGTTCCCGTCCCCCCACGACCCCAGCATGCTCGCCCCGCCGTTCGCGCACTGCTGATACCACAGCACGTCCTGGACGGCGGCGGCAGGCGCCGGCGCGAGAGCGCCGAGACTCGCCGGCGCTACGGCAAAGAGCGCGCCGACGAGCCCGACGGCTAGTGCGACCCGTCGCAGGCTCAGCTCAGCAAAGGACCGCAACACTTATCCCGGAGGGGAGGATCCCGTCGGCCGTGGTGATCGCGACCCTGCCCCGACCTTCATAGAACGCGATAAGCGGCGACGCGGCGGGCTGAGCCGACGCTGTCGCGACCGCAGTGCAAGCCCTCCGGGAACGGGGGAACTTGCCCGGCCAGGCGATCGTGAGAGGTCCGGCCGGCGGACCGACTGAGCACCCGGGCACCGCCGCTCGACCCCAGCACCGTGCCGCGCGCTTGGGGTTGACGCTCGCCCAGGCCCTGACGTACCCGCCGATCAGCTTGTGATTGAGCTGGGTCGGCCCGACGCTGCCGGCCGGGAGGCTGACGGCGGCGTAGGTACCGCCGGCGAGGGCGAGCAGCGAGCAGCCGAGCGCGGTGAGCGCGATCGCGTTGCGGCGGAGATAGTCGATCGTATTTGGGATCACGGGCTGTCCTTTCTTAGCCGCAGTTGGAGATGCAGGTCAGTGCGCCGGATGGGCTCACGTGGGGCGGCTCGGGTGCTGGCGCGGAATGCTGTGCTGGGGTGTAGGTCTGCTGCGCTGGCTCGGCCGGAGGGCTGTACTGCGATTGTGTTGGTGTTGCTGATTCCGTCGGCGGTGGCGATGATCCCCCACCGACGGGTTGTGAGGTCCCATTCCCGGCGGTAGCGGGCGCGCTGTCGGCCGCTGTCGGCGGCGTGGGTTTGGCGGCCCCTTGCTGGTGGGCTGGCGCGCCGACGCTGCTCGGCGAGGTGCCGAGTGACGCGGGTGAGGTTGGTCTCCGCGCGCGTGAGGCTTGCCTGGGCAGCGGCGACGGCTCTTGGGAGTGAACTTCCGAAGGGTTCGGCGCTGCTCGACCGTGTGCTGATTCGCGCTGCCGGCCGTGGGCCTTGCGAGGCGAGCACGACAACCACGGCGATGGCGCAGAGAACCAGAACCGCCACGGCGACCACGCGAGTTTGCCGGTTGCACGACAACAGCGTTTGCCATCGCTGCCGCCGCGCCTTCGCGCGTTGCCTCGGTGCTGGCTGCGGTGTGGGATCGTCCCCTGGGATTTGGGTGCTGGCGTTCTCCTCGGCGATTGGGCTGGCAGCGTGGGTCGGGCTTGACTCCTGCACCGCCTCAGGGGTCTGGGCGACATCCGGCTCTGCTCGCGCCTCAATGACGTCTTGGAGCACCGCTGACTCTTCACCCCAGAAGTCCGGAAAGGAACCGGCAGTCTCTTGCCGAACAGGCTCGCGGCGCTCTTCCGCGGTTGATCTAGCCGACGGCCCGAACGGGACGAGCCCCTCGGGCCCCAGCCATTCGCGCGGCAGCCGGACGACGTTTCCCGCCTCCGGCACGGCGGCACGATCTCGACCTCCCTTAGCTTCCCGATCTTCCAATTTACAGCGTGCAACGCTCAGGCGCCGCCGATGCGGCTCCGCCACCCTAGCGCGCTCATCGCGTCCGCCGGCGGCCGGCGTAATATATCGCTAAAATGATTCCAGTTTGTCTCAATTGGAGATGATGGGTATGGCTCAAGGCGACCTTGAAGAGTCGTTCTTGACCGTCGCCGAGGTTGCGGAGACGCTCAAGCTCAACCAGCAGACCGTCCGCAACTGGATCGACCAGGGCTTCCTGCCCGCCCTGCGCGTTGGTCGCCGGGTGCGGATCAAGCGATCTGATTTTGAGCGCCTGCTGGAGCAGGGCTACAGTGCCGGCCGCGAAGCGAGCGCCGAAGAGGGCGGCCCGAGCGCAGAGGACTTCTGGGGCGGAGAGCCGGTCGGCGCGGCCGAACAGCATTCGAGTCCAACTGCCGAGTGACGACTTCAGAAGGATTAGACCCGGAGCGCGCGCAGATCATGCGCGCCGTGCGGCAGGCCAGCACCGCCTGGGCTGAGGCTATGCGGGCGCACAAGCTCGCGCCCCCAGACGTGGGTTTCGCCGCGCGCCTGCGGGCCCTCGCCGAGGCGGCCGCGTCGGAGCAGGTCACCTGGGAACACGCGCACGCCGCCGGGCTTCTGTGGCGGCCCGTGCCCGGCGCCGAGGACGCCGAACCGCCGTACGAGCTTCGGCCCGGCACGGGACGCAGGGGTCCGCAGCAGCTCTGGGAGCAATTCGATGGTGCCGTTAGACGTCTGAATCACGCCATCGCCGGCACGAGCGCGGCCGAAGTCGCCGACGCATTCGGCGAGATCTCGGCCGTTGCTGCGACGCTCGCCGACACGGTGGCCGAGGAGGACGCGGAGGCCGCCGAATCGCCGCTGCGCGGACGCACGCGCGGGGCAGCCTGATCGCGCTCGCCTGCGCCCCAGGCCTGCGCTTGACACCCTCTCCAGCGCAGCGTCCCTTCCCCCGATCTTGACGGAGCGCCACGACATCCCATTCTCCGAGCTGACGACGCTGCGTCTCGGCGGGCCAGCGCGGCGACTGATCGACGTGAGCACGGCGGACGACGCCGTCGAGGCCGTGGCGGCCGCCGGCGACTCATTGTTTGTGATGTCTGGGGGATCGAACCTGGTCGTGACCGACGAAGGCGTCGATGGGACGGTCCTCCGCATCAGCAACAGGGGGATCTCCTTCTCAGCGGACGGCGAGAACGTGCAGGTGGAGGTCGCGGCAGGCGAGCCATGGGACGACGTCGTGGCAGGCTGCGTCAGCGAAGGCCTGGCTGGAATCGAGTGCCTGTCCGGAATCCCGGGTTCGACGGGGGCCACTCCGATCCAGAACGTCGGGGCTTACGGCCAGGAGGTCTCGAGCACAATCTCCTCCGTCCGCGCCTACGACCGCGATCGCGCCGAAGTTGTGGGGCTTGCGCCGGCGCAGTGCGGGTTCGCCTATCGCACGAGCGCGTTCAAGCACTCCGACCGGTACGTGGTGCTCAGCGTCATGTTCGTCCTCGAGCGCTCGAAGGCGGGCCGCCCGGTCCAGTACGCGGAGCTAGCGCGCGCGCTCGACGTCGAGCTCGGGACTCGTGCCCCGCTGCCCGAAGTACGGGAGGCGGTGTTGGCGCTCCGCCGCCGCAAGGGGATGGTGATCGACTCAGGCGATCCCGACTCGGTCAGCGCAGGGTCGTTTTTCGTCAACCCGATTCTCTCCCAGGATGAATTCGTCGCGCTCGAGCGGAGGGTCGTTGAGCAGCTTGGACGTGAGACGGAGCCACCGAGGTGGCCCGAGGCCGAGGGCCGAATGAAGACCTCGGCGGCCTGGCTGATCGAGCGGGCGGGCTTTCATCGGGGATACGGCGAGGGGCGCGTCGGGGTCTCGAACAAGCACAGCTTGGCGCTGATCAACCGTGGCGGTGGCACGACGAATGACCTGCTCAGGCTGGCGCGAGAGCTACGCGACGGCGTGAGGGAGCGGTTCGGCGTGAGCCTGCGGCCTGAGCCCACGCTAGTGGGAGTCGAGCTGTGAAGGCGAGCGGCGCTGCGTCAACTGAGCAACTTCCCAACTCCACCACGGCGGTCGCTAGATCGGGACTTAAGCTGGTGTGAGATGAATATCCGCCCAGAGCAACCCGCAGGATCTGCCGTTGGGGACTTTCGCGTGCGCGACCTGCCTCGGCTCCCGCGGGGGAGGGCCGTTCACCCGCCGGGCGCGCCACTGCGCACCCGCCGCGCGCGCCGCGCCGCTCCCCCGCCCCCTACGCCGTCCGCGCCAGCAGATACCAGGTGGGCCGTGCGTTTCCGAGCCACGGCGGTGGGCGGTCGAGGTCCGTGTCGGGAGTCACCGAGACGACGTCCCAGGTGGGCCCGAACTTGGCCTGGGCCTCCTCGGCCGTGATTCCGCGCGGACCGAGCCCCAGCCTGCGCGGTTGAAACGCGAACAACAGGAGCCGTGCGCCGGGTCCGGTTAGTCCCGTCACGCCCTGGGCGCACCGTTCGCGCTCGCGCTCCGACAGCCCGTGGAAGCAGCCCCGGTCGAGCACGAAGTCGAAGCCATCCCCGAGGCCGAGCTTCTCAAGCTCCGTGACGTCACCGAGGATCCAGTTGACATCCACGCCCGCACCCCGCGATCTCTCCCTAGCGGCGTCGATCGCCTGCTTGACGCCGTCGATCGCCGTCACCGTCCAGCCGTGCTCGGCCAGATAGACGGCGTCGCGGCCGGTACCGCAACCAAGGTCGAGCGCCCGGCCGGGCGAGGAGCGCTCGTCCACGACCTCGACCACCCGGGTGGGCACCGCGTCCCGATTCCAGGGCGTGATCCCGAACCGGTAGAGGAGGGGATAGGGGTTCATCCCTCGCCTCTGCGCTCGCGCTGACGCCGAAGCTCCTGCCGCGCCACCGACAGCTTGTGCACCTCATCCGGGCCATCGGCGAGCCGCAGCGTGCGTAGCCCGGCGTACATGTACGCGAGCGGGAAGTCGTCGGACACGCCGCCGCCGCCGTGCACCTGAATCGCGCGGTCCACGACCTTCAGCGCGATGTTCGGGACCGCCACCTTGATCGCGGCGATCTCGATCCGAGCGCGCTGATTGCCGAAGGTGTCCATCAGCCAGGCGGTCTTCAGCACCAGCAGGCGCGCCATCTCGAGCTCGATCCGGCTCTCGGCGATCCAGTCCCGAATATTCGCGTTGTGCGAGACGGGCTTGCCGAATGTCTGGCGCTCGTCGGCGCGATCGCAGAGCAGCTCGAGTGCGCGCTCCGCGACCCCGATGGCCCGCATGCAGTGATGGATGCGGCCAGGGCCCAGCCGCGCCTGGGCGATCATGAAACCCATCCCCTCGCCGGCGATCAGGTTCTCGGCCGGGACCCGCACGTCCTCGAACAGCAGCTCACCGTGTCCTTCCGGGTCGAGGTACCCGAACACCGGCAGGCTGCGGACGACCGTCACGCCGGGCGTGTCGATCGGGACCAGCACCATCGACTGCTGTTGATAGACCGGCGCGTCCGGATCGGTCTTGCCCATCACGATCAGGATTCGGCAGTTGGGGTGAAGCGCGCCGGTCGTCCACCACTTCCTGCCGTTCAGGACGTATTCCCCATCGATCCGCGCAATCCGCATCGAGATGTTCGTCGCGTCGGACGAAGCCACGTCGGGTTCGGTCATCGCGAACGAGGATCGGATCTCCCCTGCCAGCAACGGCTCTAGCCATCGCGCCTTTTGCTCGTCGGAGCCGAACTGGTGCAGCACCTCCATGTTTCCGGTATCGGGTGCGGAGCAGTTGCAAGCCTCCGACGCGATTCGACTGCGTCCCATGATCTCGGCCAGCGGCGCGTAATCGACGTTGTTCAGCCCTGCCCCGTACTCCTCGTCGGGCAGAAACAGATTCCACAGTCCGCGGTCGCGAGCCGCGGCCTTGAGCTCCTCGAGCACCGGCGGGTGACAGTGGGGTTTCCCGCGCGAGGCCGACTCCCGCACTTGCTCGAGCCACACGGGCTCGGCCGGCATCACCTTCTCCTCCATGAAGTCGAGCAGGCGCCCTCGGAGCTCCTCAGCGCGGGCGGAGAGCTCGAGGTTCATTCCCTGCACCACGGTCATAGCTGGAATCGTATGTCCCGGGCCGCAGCAAGGTCCTGCCCCGCACGTCGTGGGCCCGCCCGAGGTGCCGCCAAACGCTCCGCGCGACTCGCTAGGCTACGCGGCCAGTTCCCGGTCGGAGCTCCCCTTGCCAAACGACAACTCTGCCCAACACGAGGGGCCATCGGCGTTCCGTCAGGCAGCGACGCTCGAGCTGCGCAACGTCAGCAAGCGCTATCCGGGACAGCATGGGGACGCCCTCAAGGACCTGAGCTTCAGCGTGGGGGCCGGCGAGGTATGCGTGCTCGTCGGGCCTTCGGGGTCGGGTAAGACGACCGCGATGCGGCTGATCAACCGGATGATTCCACTGTCTTCGGGCGACATCCTGCTCGGCGGGCGCAGCGTGCTGGAGATCGAGCCGAACGAGCTCCGGCGCGAGATCGGCTACTGCATCCAGCAGATTGGGCTGTTCCCCCACCTGACGGTTGAGGACAACATCGCCACCGTCCCCCACCTGCTCGGTTGGGACAAGCAGCGCATCGGGGCCCGGGTCAAGGAGTTGATCGATCTGATCGGGCTGGACGCAGAGATCGGCAAGCGCTACCCGGCTCAGCTATCCGGCGGGCAGCGCCAGCGCGTGGGCGTGGCCCGGGCACTGGCGGCAGATCCGCCGCTGATGCTGATGGACGAGCCGTTTGGCGCGATCGACCCAATCAACCGGGCCCGCCTCCAGGACGAGTTCCTGCGCCTCCAGGAGCAGGTGCGCAAGACAGTCGTGTTCGTCACCCACGACATCGACGAGGCGATCAAGATGGGCGACCGGATCGCGATCCTGCGCGAGGGCGGGACGCTCGCCCAGTACGACACGCCCTCCGAGATCCTCATCAATCCGACCGACGAGTTCGTCTCCCAGTTCGTCGGCGCCGATCGGGCCCTGAAGCGGCTGGGGTTGGCGACCCTGGCCGACATCGACCTGCTCGATCCGACCGGCCGGGAGGACGACCAGAGCCGGCCCGACGGCCGATTGCCACAGAGCACGACGGTCCTGGACGCCCTGTCTGCAGTCGTCGCTTCCGGCGGCCGCCCACTGGGCGTGGTGGACACCGACGATCACCTGAAAGGCATGGTGACCTTGGAGCTGTTGGGCGGTGTCTTGCGGAATGGGGCGCTGCCCGACGAGAAGCACGACGAGCAGCCAGCTCCCGACCGGGAGCTCGCTACGTGACTTTCTTACTCGCCGCCGCCCCAGTTATCCCGAACTTCGGGGGCAACCCGTCCTCGTTCGCGTGCGAGCGCGCCAACCGCCTGTTCTGCCCGGAATGGGTGTCTCGCAACTGGAGCACGGTTCTGTGGCCTGCTCTCCGGCAACACATCGTTCTTACTCTGATCGCCGTCGTACTCGGGTTCCTGATCTCGACAGCGCTCGCGCTGATCGCCTACCGCCGCGGGTGGTTTGAGCGCCCGGTCCTGATCGTCACCTCGATTCTGTACACGATTCCGTCGCTGGCGCTGTTCGAGTTGCTAGTACCGATCCCGGGCTTTGGCCTCTCGCGCACCACCGCCGAGGTCGCGCTCGTCTCATACACGCTGCTGATCTTGTTCCGCAACACCCTCACGGGCCTGCGCGAGGTCCCGCCGGATGTTCGTGACGCGGCCACCGGAATGGGGATGGGTCCGATGCGATCGCTGCTACGCGTCGAGCTTCCCCTCGCCCTGCCGGCGATCATCGCCGGGCTGCGGATCGCGACCGTGACCGTGATCTCCTTGGCGACGGTTGCCGCCCTGATCGATAACGAGGGCCTCGGGGCGCCGATCCTCACGGCCATCTCAAACGAGGTGTTCAAGACCGAGCTCATCACCGCCGGCGGGATGGCCGTCGCGCTCGCGCTCGCCGCCGACGGGCTCTTGGTGTTGCTCCAACGAAGGCTCACCCCTTGGGCCAGGGCCGCCTGATGCACAACTTCATCGAGGCGTTCAAGTTCATCGGCCGCAACGGGCAGATCCCGGGAGGGCCACACGTGCCCACGCTCGTGCACCTCACGCTGGGGACTCTCAAGATCGCGGGGATCGGCGTGGCACTGGCGCTCGTCATCGCGTTGCCCGTTGGGCTGTGGCTGGGGCACATCCACAAGGGCTCGTTCGTCGCCATCAATCTCGGCAACATCTGGCGTGCGCTGCCCAGCCTGGCGGTGCTGGCGATCGGCGTCGCGTTCCTGGGCCTCGGCCTAGGCAACGTCGAACTCGCACTGGTCGTGCTCGCAGTGCCCCCGGTGATCACGAACGCCTACGTGGCGATTGATGAGGTCGACCGCGACGTCGTCGACGCCGCGCGCGGGATGGGGATGAGTGGCTGGGAGATCCTGCGCAAGGTCGAGGTGCCGCTCGGGATTCCGCTGATCTTTGCCGGGATTCGAACGGCAGCGTTGTTTGTGGTCTCGACCACCACCATCGCCGCGCTCACCGGCTACGCCGGGAGCCTGGGGGACATCATCAACAACGAGTCGAGCTACCACCTAGCCGGTGTGCTCGGCGCCGCGATCTGCATCGCTGCCTTGGCCTTGCTCGTCGAGCTGGTGCTCGCGCTCGTGCAGCAGGCGCTGACGCCGCGGGGACTAAAGCTGGCCAAAGCCGAAGACCAATCGATGGCCCTTGCACCGCTCGCGGCCACCGACGCCGTGTAAACCAACCAGGAGGAAGCATGAAAACGTTCCGAGTAAGCCTGTTAGTCGTGCTAGCTGCGCTCGTGGTAGCGGCGTGTGGCAGCTCGAAGAAGTCGACCTCGACCTCGACCTCGACCGCGACCAGCAGCGGCACGTCGTCGACCAGCAAGACTGGCCCTGGAGCAGGCAAGCCGCCGATCGTGCTCGGCGACAAGAACTTCGAGGAGGAGTACGTCCTCGGCGATCTCTACCAGCAGGCGCTTCAGGCCAAAGGGTTCACGGTCACGCTGAAGCCCAACATCGGTAGCTCGGAGATCACCTGGAAGGCGCTGACCTCCGGCCAGATCCAGATGTATCCCGAGTACACGGGCACGCTGCTGTCGGCGATCGCGGGTCAGACCGCACTTCCCACTAGTGCTGAGCAGGCCTACACCCAGGCGAAGGCCTACGCCGAGAAGCACGGCTTCACCTTGCTGGACCGCACCCCGTTCTCTGACTCCGACGCGCTTGGAACGCGGGTTGCTTTCGCCAAGAAGAACGGCCTGGTCACCGACGCCGACCTCAAGAAGCTCGGGCACTCGCTGGTCCTGGGCGGAGCACCGGAGTTCGCCACTCGGCAGGAGGGCCTCCTCGGCTTGGAGAAGGTGTACGGGCTCGACCCGACGTTCAAGCCGCTGGCGATCGGGCTCACCTACAAGGCGCTCGACTCCGGCCAGGTCCAGGTGTCCGACGTGTTCACCACCGATCCGCAGCTGACGACTGGGAAGTACACGGTCCTCACGGATACGAAGAAGATCTTCGGCTTCCAGAACGTGGCGCCGGTGGTGAAGCAGAGCCTGCTGACGTCGGAGGGACCGGCGTTCGCCCAGACGATCAACTCAGTGAGTGCGCTGCTCACAATCCCCGCGCTCCAGAAGATGAACGCCGCGGTCGCGCTCGATAAGCAGTCGCCTGCCGCCGTGGCTCACGCGTTCCTGGTCGCGAACCACCTGGCATAGGGCACATAGCCCCCGTAGAAGCTCCGATCCCGGTCAGCGGATGACGTTGCCGGGGTCGGGCTTCTGCGCAGGCCCGCCGGCGCTGTAGTCGCCGAACGGTCGGTCGCGGTCGTGGACCGCGGCCCCGACCCCGTCGCTGGCGGCGCGGTCGATGAAGCGCTTGGCGTCAGGTGTGTTCCGCATCAGGCCGTCCAGGATGGGGCCCAGCAGCTGGGTCGACGCGAGCCCCATGTTCTCGTACGTCTGGTTGACGATCAGCTTCATCGCCGCCAGCTGAGAACCCGGAATGGCGGCGAGCTCGGCGGCTCGCCTGGCGACTTCGCGCTCGAGCTCCACGAACGGCACGGCCGCGTTGATCAGCCCGACGTCGGCCGCCTCCGCACCCGACAGGGGCTTGCCGGTGAGGGCATGCTCCTTGGCCCGCGTCAGGCCCAGCCGGTAGATCCACATGCCGGTCAGGTACGCCCCCCACATGCGGGAGTAAGGCGTCCCGATCTGCGCATCCTCGCTGGCGATCACGATGTCCGCGCACAGGGCTAGGTCGCTGCCGCCGCCTACGCACCAGCCGTGTACCTGGGCGATGACCGGCTTCGGCGCCCTCCACAGACTCATGAACTTGGGCACCGGACCGTGCTGCGATGTGGCCCAGGCGAAGTCCTTCCCCGGATCCCACTCGCCGCCGGTGGTAATGCCGGCGTCCCAGTGATGAAAGCCTCCGCCGAAGTCAAAGCCTGCGCAGAACGCGCGGCCCGCCCCGCGCAGCACGATCACCCTCACCTCGGAATCCAGCGTGGCTTGATGGACGGCCGCCTGGAGCTCGTCGGGCATCGGCGGGACGATCGTGTTCAGACGATCGGCCCGGTTTAGCGTGACCGTCGCGACGCGTTCGGCGACTTCGTACGTGAGGGTTTCGAAGCTCATGGTTGCTCCTTCATCGGGTAGGGCCGAACTTATCGCCCGGCATCGGCTGCGAACATCGGATCGATGGGCGACCTCCAGCTCGTGATCTTCGACGCCGACGGCGTGCTCGTCGACAGCGAGGTGATCTCGAACCGCGTGCTCGCTCGGCTTCTGACGGCCGCGGGACTGCCGATGACGCTGGCGGAGACCCGTCGCGACTACCAGGGCCTCCTGCTCGACGAAGTCGTCACGGTGACCAAGGACCGCTTCGGCCACGATCTTCCGGCTGACTTCCTAGAGCGCTTCCAGGCCGAGCGCGCGGAGGAGTTCCGCCGGGAGCTGAAGCCGGTTCAGGGTGCGGCGGAGGTGGTGCAGCGCATACAAGCCGCGGGCGTCCCGGTGTGCGTGGCCTCCCAGGGGAAGCTGGCCAAGACGCGGATGACGCTGGGGCTGACCGACCTCGACCGGCTGATCCCAAGCGACGCGGTGTTCTCGGCCTACTCCGTTCCCCGGGGCAAGCCCTACCCGGACCTCTTCCTCCACGCCGCCCAGCGGATGGGCGCGGAGCCGTCGGGGTGCGTAGTGGTCGAGGACACGCCCTTGGGTGTGACCGCAGCCGTCGCCGCCGGGATGCGGGTGTTCGGCTTGACAGCCGACAGCGACGAGGCCGCCCTGCGCCATGCGGGCGCCGAGATCGTGCACTCCCTCGATCAGCTGCCGGCTCTACTTGGGCTCCCTGTCTGAGCCGCGAGCGCGCCGTCCGTCCGGGACGATCTCCCGCTCGTATTGGGAGCGGACGGCGTCGTCGCGCGCGGTCAGGACGCGATCCGCGCGCAGCGCCCGCCGCGCAAGCCGCATCACCGGCCCGGGGAGGATCGTGTTGACCTGCTCGTAGAGGCCGGTCCAGCCCGGAACCGCGACCTCTGCCGGCGCGTCGCGGCAGCTGGCGACGATCGCCCGGGCCACGTCCTCGGCCTCCACCACCCCCATCCGGCCCAGCGGGAAGCCCGCGCTCAGCCTGGTTCGGACAGCGCTCGGAAGCACCACGGTGCAGGTGACACCGGGCGGCAGCTCCTCTCGCAGCGAATCGGAGAGCCCGATGACGGCGGACTTGCTCGCACAATAGGGGGCCAGCCCCGCGATCGCGACCTTGCCCGCCATGGAGGCCACGTTGACCACGTGCCCCTCACCGCGCTCGATCATCCCTGGAAGCACGGCCCGCAGCCCGTGCACGACTCCCCAGTAGTTGATGTCCATCGCGACCGACAGCAGTTCAGGCGACTGCTCCAAGAACCGCCCCGAGGGCATTACGCCCGCGTTGTTGACGAGCACATCGATCGTCCCGGCCGCCTTTGCGAACTTGCCCCACGAGCGCGGCTTGGTCACGTCGAGCTCCAGCGCCAGCCCGAGGGACTCGTGCGGATCGAGGTCGCCGGTGACGACGTGTGCGCCGCGCTTGGCGAACTCCAGAGCCGTGGCTCGCCCGATGCCCCGCGCGCCGCCGGTGATCGCCACGGTCGCGCCGTCGAGGTCGACCATGGGCGGGCATCATAAACCGAGCTTCAGCGCCGGGCTCCTAGAATGTCGCTCTAGTGCCAGGAGCCACTGCCGCGCGCGGCAAGCGCCAGGAAGCGATCCTGTCCGCCGCCCTCGACTGTTTCAGCGAGCAGGGCTTCGCGGCCACGACGGTCGAGGAAATCCGCAAGCGCTCGGGGGCCAGCATCGGCTCGATCTATCACCACTTCGGGGGCAAGGAAGGGCTGGCGGCGGAGCTCTACGTCGAGGGATTGCGCGCCTACCAGACGGGGCTTCTGGAGGCGCTCGAGCGAAAGCCCGACGCCGAAGCTTCGATCCGCGCCCTGGTCCGGCACCACCTGCGCTGGGTGGAGGGCAACCCTAAGCTGGCGAAGTTCTTGATGGGTCGCCGCGAGACCGAGCTGCGGCTGGCGACCGAGACACGGATGCGCGAGCTGAACCGCGACTTCTTCCCTCGAGTGAAGGCATGGATGGAGCGGCATGTGCAAGGCGAGGCGCTCCGCCCGCTACCGGCGGATCTTTGGGAGCCCCTGTTGCTGGGGCCGAGCCAGGAGTTCGCGCGACTGTGGCTGGCAGGACGGACGCGGATCTCGTTGCGCCGGGCCGAGCGGGAGCTGTCCGAGGCGACCTGGAACGCCGTTCGCGGAGATCTTGATCAGCGGCGAGCGAGCGCGATCAGTCGCCGGCCCTCGGGTTCGAACTCCGCCCCTCCCTGACCGAATAGACGCACGTCCTCGAACCCGGCATCCCGCAGCCTCGCCACCAGCTCCTGCGCGCGGACCTGCTCGAGCCGGAACTCGAGCTTGCGAACCCGCCCATCCCGGACCACGAAGCGCTCCGTGCGCGAGAACCCCTCGGCCCGGTCATAGGTCACGCGATCGACCAGCAGATCGCCTTCACGCTCAATCACCGACGCGCTGCTGCCGCCGCCGAGCTCGATCAGGCGCTCGAGCCGTCCCGGGTTGTGGAGCTCCAACAAGAGCTTCCCGCCCGGCCGAAGTGCCCGCGCGAATGCCCGGAGTACGGCGTCGTTCGTGGGACGATCGAAGTACCCGAACGAGGTGAACCAGTTCAGCACCGCATCGAACTCCGATTCGAACGCGAGCTGGCGCATGTCGCCAGAACAGAACGCGACTTCCGGCCACCGCTCTCTGCCCAGCTGCAGGAAGCGCTCGCTGACATCCATGCCCACCACCTCACAGCCGTGGCGAGCAAGCGGCCCGGCGATCCGACCATCTCCGCACGGGATATCGAGCACGCGCATCCCGGGACTCAGCGACAGAAGGTGGGCGATCAACTGGACATCGGCCTCGCTCCGCTCGGGGCCGAGCATCTGCTCGTAGAAGTACAGATAGTTCTCGTCGAAGATCTCGGGCGGGACACTCATCGCTCAGCTAGCGACCGCGTCGCGGATAGCCGCGGCCGTGGCAGTGGCCGCCACCGTTCCCAGCGCGCTCAGCAGCAGCGACTTCTCGGGCCCCGGCGCCCGCGGCTGCTCGCCTCCCGATGCGATGCAGAAGATGACGTCGCCGTCCATGGGGCTGAAGACGGGATCGACGGCGCGGGCCAGGCCAGCGGCCGCCATCCGAGCGACGATCCCGCAATCGCGCTTGTCGAGCGAGGCATCGGTGCATACGCACGCGAGCGTGGTGCTCTCGCCTGCCTGAACCGGCCAGGTCGAGAGGTCGCTCAAGCCCGCGATCAGCTCCGCGCTTCGCAGCAGCTCCCCGCTGTCGCCCCGGGGCCCACCGATGACCTGACCGTCGGCGCCGATCACGTCTCCGACCGAGTTCGCGACGGCCAGCACCGCGACGGTCGATCCGTCCGCCACCCGACAAGCTGCATAACCGATGCCGGCACGGGTTGCGCGCTCGCGCCCGAGCGCCTTGCCCACGGCGGCGCCGGCCCCCGCACCGACCGGCCCTCGTGCGGGCACTCCCCCAGCCGCCGCTTCGCACGCCTCGTAGCCCTGGTCAGGTCCGGGCCGGTCTCCCCCGGCCTGGAGATCGAAGATCACCGCACCGGCGACGAGCGGCACGATCCCCGCGAGCGTGGGGCGCCCGAGGCCGCGCTGCTCGAGCCAGCGGGCGACGCCGTCTGCGGCCGCGAGGCCGAACGCGCTCCCGCCGGTGAGCAGCACCGCCGTCGGCCCCTCGGAGTTGGCCAGGGGCGTGAGCGATTCGGTCTCGCGGGTCGCGGTCCCGCCGCCGCGTACGTCGACGCCGCCTCGCGCTCCGACCGGCGGAATCACTACCGTGCACCCCGTGTTCCCGTCCGCCCTCGTCCAGTGGCCGACGGCGAAGCCCTCTGGAAGTGGGACCGGATCGGCCATAGCGGGACTCTCCCACACAGGGCCGCCGGTCCGGCTTGATCTGGAGCTGGTGGCGCGAGTAGGCTGCTTGGACAGCGAGCGAGGAGGACCGGATGGCTGGCGTTCAGAAGCTGGATTTCGAATCGCCGGAGGAGAGGCGAACCCCTGAGAAGACGCGCGTTGACATCGTGCGGGCCGGCAACACGACCATAGGTCGGTTTGCGTTCGATCCCGGCTGGACCTGGTCCGAGTGCATCAAGCCCGCCGCGGGCACCGACAGCTGCCAGGCCCGGCATGTGGGAGTCGTTCAGGCCGGCAGGCTGCGCGTCTCGCACGAGGATGGATCGGATGCGGAGTTCGGGCCCGGCGACGTCTATGTCATCGAGCCCGGTCACGATGCATCGGTGGTCGGTGACGAGGGCTTCGTTGCCTTCGAGTTCGAGCACCGCGCCGCAGAGGAATACGCGCGCGAGTAGGCGCCACTCCGGCATATAAGTCGGGCGGGCCAACTCCCTCTGGCGAGGTCGAGGGATCTACCCTCGTAGTTGATGGCGATCATCGCCTGCCCCAACTGCGGAGCCCGCAACCGCGTCGGTCCCATTAGTCGCGGCACGCCGCGCTGCCCGCGGTGCAAGCAAGCGCTTCCCTGGGTCGTGCATGCCGACGCCACCACGTTTTCCGAGGAGGCCAACGCATCGGTGCCGGTGGTGGTCGACTACTGGGCGGCGTGGTGCGGGCCCTGTCGGATGATCTCCCCCGTCCTCGAAGACCTCGCCCAGCGCCACGCCGGGCAGATCAAGATCGTGAAGGTCGATGTAGACGCCAACCCCCAGCTGGCAGCACAGGCAGGCGCGCAATCGATCCCCCTGCTCGTAGTCATGCGCGATGGACAGGAGCGCGACCGAATCGTCGGCGCGCTTCCCCGTCAGGCCCTGGAGCAGCGGCTGGCGCCCCTCCTCGCCGATTAGCCATGAGCTTGCCGAACGCAGCGCACGCCGCCTTCCCCTGGCGGATCCACGAGCTCGCCCCGGACTTCCAGCTGGAGGACGTTTGGGCGCTGCCCACGCCGGGCGGTGCCGACGACTTTCCCCGGTTGGTGCAGAAGCTGGCATCGTTCGATCCTTCGCAGAGCTCGTCCTGGGCCGTCCGGATGCTGTTCGAAATCCGGTGGAAGCTTGGGGAGCTGCTCGGCTGGGATGGCGCTGAGGCGGGTCTCGGCTCCCGGGTATCAACGCTCCGCGAGCGGCTGCCGCCCGACCTGCGCGACACGACTGGCCCTGAGCTCCGTGGAGCTCCCTTCCATTCGCTTTACATGACCGACGACGAGTGGGCGGCCGAGATCGCCAACCGGACGATGCACGGCGTCCTGCACATTGGGTGGGTCCCCGACGGGGACGGCTACCGCGGCCAGATGGCCGTCCTGGTCAGACGAAACGGCCTCCTCGGAGCCGCCTATATGAGCGCGATTAAGCCTTTCCGGCACATGGTCGTGTACCCGGCGATGATGCGAGAGATCGAGCGCGCCTGGCGCGACGACGGTCGCTCGGCACGTTGACCGACGAGCCACAGCTCGGGCCAAGCGTCAGCCTCGGCGAGCACCCGGTACTGACTGGCAGCTGCTCATGGGCGGATAAGACACTGGTCGAGCAGGCGGGCTGGTATCCGCGGCGCACCATGAGCGCCGAGGAGCGCCTGCGCTTCTATGCCTCCCGGTTTCCGCTCACCGAGATCGACTCGACGTACTACGCGCCGCCATCCGAGCAGCAGGCGCGGCTTTGGGCGGAGCGGACCCCCGACGGGTTTCGATTCGACGTCAAGGCCTACTCGCTGCTCACCGGGCACCCGACCCGCCCGCGCAGCCTGTGGAAAGACCTGCGCGAGCAACTCCCGGGCGAGGTGGCCGAGAAGCGAAACGTGTACGCCAAGCACCTCGATCCCCAGGCTCTCGATGAGGCCTGGAGGCGGTTTGGGTCAGCGCTGCGCCCGCTGCACGAGGCGGGAAGGCTCGGGTCGGTGCTGTTCCAGTATCCGCCCTGGTTTCACCCCCGCCGTGACACGCGGGCGGAGCTCGAGTCGCTTCGCGGGCGGCTGCCGGACTACAAGATGAGTGTCGAGTTCCGCTCGCCGCTGTGGTTGGCCGAGGAGCGCGACCGCGAGCGGACGCTGCGCCTGCTCGAGGATCAGGACCTGATCCTCGTCGGCCTCGACGCCCCGGCGGCGTCAAAGCTGCCGCGGCTGATGGCGATCACCAACCCAGAGCTGTTGGTGATCCGCTTCCACGGCCGCTCGGACAGCACGTGGGCCGACACCTCCCGCAGCGCCGCGGAGCGCTTCCGCTATCTCTATTCACGTGATGAGCTTCAGGAGCTTGCGCGGCCGATCGCCGAGCTGGCCCGCGAGGCGCGCGAGACACACCTTCTGATGAACAACTGCTACCGCGACTACGCCGTGCGCAACGCAGACGAGCTGCGCGACTTACTCGGGCGCTACCGATGAGTCCGACCCCGTTTCGGGGTCCTAACGACAAAACCTGCGGCAAACATCACATCCGCTGCGCGCCCTGTGGCGTACAACGGTGTAGTGCCGCCGCCCCGACCCTGACCAGCCATGCTCGCCCCCGAACAGACCGTCCAGGATTTCGCGCTCCCCACGATCGATCTACGCGCGCTCGCCCGGCGGGCGGCGGTCCCGGCGCTGCTCGGCGCTGTCGCCATCGCGACCGTGGTGCTGCTCGGCGGTCGCATCCACGTGGTCGCCGCCGCGCTCAAGCGCGCGGTGAGCGTTGAGCCGGGTTGGGCGATCGCCGCAATCGCGTTCGAGTCCATCTCCATCGCCGCTTACGCCGGACTGCTGTCGCTGGTCGCGGGGCGCGCCGCGTCGCGGATCCGTATCCGCGAGAGCATGCAGATCACCCTCGCCGGCGCAGCGGCGACACGGATACTGCCTACCGCCGGCGCCGGCGGCGCTGCCGTGACGCTGTGGGCGCTCCGCCGGGCCGGCGTCGGTTCGCGGGCGGCTGCGCACACGCTGCTGGTCTTCTTGGTGCTTCTGTACGCGGTGTTCCTCGCTTCGATCGCCCTGGCCGGGGCTGCTCTCGCACTCGGCCTGGTAGACAACCCCGGCCCCGTGGCGCTGAGCGCCTTCCCGGCGGTCGCGGCGGTCGCGGGCATCGCGTTGGCGATCGGCCTAGCGCGGCGCTCGAGTCAAGCCAGCCCACGCCCGGTCCCGCCCCCAGCATCTCGACGCTCGCTCCAGCTCCGAGCCCGGCTGAGCGATGGGACGCGCCTGCTGGGCGATGCGGTCCGCGACGCGGCGCGCCTCGTCACAAGCGGCGATCCAAGGCTGGCGGGAGCCGTCGTCTACTGGCTGCTCGACGCCGCTGTCCTGTGGTCGATGCTTCGAGCCTTCGGCGCCCCGCCCGCGATCCCGATCGTCGTGCTCGCGTACTTCGTCGGCCAAGTCGCAAACACGCTTCCCATCCCGGGCTCGGTCAGCGGCGGGATCGCGGGCGTCCTGCTCGCCTTCGGCGTTCCTGTCGGCCTGGCACTGCCGGCGGTGCTGGCCTACCGCACGGTCGCCGTGTGGCTGCCGACACCGGTGGCGCTCGCCGCGCTGCCGTCGCTGCGCTCGACGATCGCTCGGTGGAAGCGTGAGGACGATCTGCGCCGGGCAGCGCCAGCGGCCTGACCCGCTTCACGACAGCCCCGGGACGACGAGCGGCTTCGCCATCCCGATTAGTTTTCACCCTCCGGCAGGTCTCAGGTCTTGAAAACCGCAACTCCAGGAGGTTGGGAATGAGTACAACCGCAACCGGTATCCGCCAGATCAACCTGGTCTGCGTCTCAACGCCCGATCAGGACCGGGCGATCGAGTTCTACGAGTCGATCGGGTTCGAGAAGCGCACCGACATCCCGTTTGGTGGCCGCTACCGGTGGGTCGAGGTCTACCCGGCCGAGGGCAGCGCCGGCATCGCGCTGGCCCCGCCGCCGCCGGGACAGGAGGAAGTCGCCCCGGCCCAGACCGGCATCACGCTGACAACCGACGACATCGATACGACCCACGCCGAGATGAAGTCTCGGGGCGTTGACGTCGACGATGAGGTGTCGCGCATGGGCGACCCCGTCCCGCCGATGTTCTGGTTCCGGGATCCGACCGGCCATTCCCTGATGGTGGTCGAGCAGCGCTGAGTGCTCGGGTGGCAACCTCTCGCCCGTGGGGTTGCTGCCCGACTACTCTCGCCAAGCCGAGCGCTACGACGAGAGACGCTCCGCGAGCCCGTCCGTGCTGGCGCCGCTGCGCGAGGCGCTCGAGGGGGCGCCTGGGCGCCGCCTAGCTGACATCGGCGGCGGCACCGGCAATTATGCGGTCGCCCTCAGGCAAGAGGGATGGAAGCCGGTCGTGGTCGACCGCTCGCCGGAGATGCTGGCCCGGGCGGCCGGCAAGGGCCTCGAAACGGTGCATGCAAACGCGGAGCGATTGCCGTTCGAGGACGAGACGTTCGACGCAGCGATCATGATCTCGATGCTGCACCACGTCGATGACCGTGGCGCGGCGCTGGCGGAGGCCCGCCGGATCCTGCGGCCTGGGGGGCGGCTGGTGCTCATGGGCTTCACCGGTGAGGACGCCGCCACGTTGTGGATCCTCGACTACTTCCCGAGCAGCCGCCCCTGGATGGAGGACACCCATCCACCTCTGGCGGCGTTCCTAGATGTGCTGCCGGGCGCGGGGCTGCTTCGGTTTGAATTCACGGACATGGAGGATGCATCGCTAGCCGCCCTATCCGCTCAGCCTGAGCGGCTGCTGGAAGCGGCCGAGCGGGGAGACACGAGCTTCTTCGAGCGGATGCGACGAGACCATCGGGACGAACTGCGAGCGGGGCTTGCTCGGCTGCGGGAAGAGATAGCGGCCGGCCGCGCGCCCCGGCGCGCCGGCACGGCCACGGTCGTGAGCTGGACGAAGCCTTAGCGGCGGGCTTCCCGGCGGCGCGAGTTCTCGATGGCGAGACCCGGAATCGAACCGGGGACACCACGATTTTCAGTCGTGTGCTCTACCAACTGAGCTATCTCGCCGTAGCGCGCCGATGCTAGCGCGAGAGATCCGCGGCGAGAGCCGCGGTTTCCGGATGCAAAAGGCCCCAAACGGCGACGCCGCACCGGCCATCGGGGAGATGAGCATTGCCAGGATGCCCATCTCCCCAAAGCTGATGTCACAGGGCGGGTTTGGGAACTTTCGCACTGAGCGCCTTGGGACGGTGGCGCGTAGCGGCGCGTTAAGCACCGAGCCGCCTGAGGCGCAACAATCGCCTCCATGCCCGAAGCCCGGCAGCTGTTCGTTCTGCGGCACGCCAAGTCGAGCTGGAGCGATCCCGGCCTGGACGACGAGGAGCGGCCGCTTGCCCCCAGGGGTCGGCAGGCCGTCAAGCTCCTTGCCGAGCACGTTCGCGCCAATGGAATCCGGCCAGAGCAGGTGCTGGTGTCCCCAGCAAAGCGCACCCGGGAGACGCTGGAAGGAGTTGCTCCGGGCGGCGAGGTGATCGTCGAGCCCGACCTCTACAGCGCCACCGCCGCCAGCCTGCTCGAGCGACTGAAGAGGGTGCCGGAAGCCGTCGGATCGGTGATGCTGATCGGCCACAACCCGGCCATGCAGGCGCTGGTCCTCGCGCTCGCGGACAAGCGCTCATCGGATCCGTCGCACCTGGAAAGCGCGGCCCAGAAGTTCCCGACAGGCGCGCTCGCGACGTTCGAGCTCCACGCTCCCTGGGCCGAGCTGCGTCCCGGCGGCGCGGTTCTGACGCAATTGGTGCGACCGAAGGACCTCCGCGAGCATTAGCCTGCAATCCGTGTTCACGGATGCGGACGGCCCTGTCGTCGTCGGCCGGGACCTTCAGAAGCGCTACGGGCAAGGTCCGGCGGCCGTCCATGCTCTCCGGGGCGTATCTGTCGAGCTCCTCCCGGGCTCCTTCACGGCCATCATGGGTCCGTCCGGCTCCGGGAAGTCAACGCTGATGCATGTGCTCGCGGGACTGGACCGGCCAACCGCCGGTGACGTGTGGCTGGGTCCCACGCGGCTGGCCGGCCTGGAGGACGGCGATCTCACGCGGGTTCGCCGAACGCGGGTGGGGTTCGTGTTCCAGACGTTCAACCTGCTGCCGATGCTCACGCTCGAGGAGAACGTCGTGCTGCCGCTGAAGATCGCCGGCGAGGAGATCGACGACAACTGGCTGGAGAGGCTGCTTGTAGCGGTCGGTCTCCAGCAGCGTCGGGGCCATCGGCCCGCCGAGCTCTCGGGCGGGGAGCAGCAGCGCGTGGCGCTCGCCCGGGCGCTGATCACGCGGCCGGCGGTGGTGTTCGCCGATGAGCCGACGGGGAACCTCGACTCTCACTCCACCGAGATCCTGCTGCACATGTTCCGCCGCGCGGGGCAGGAGATCGGCCAGACGATCGTGCTCGTGACCCACGACCCGCTGGCGGCGAGCTACGCCGACCGGATCCTGTTCCTCAGCGATGGCCAGATCGTGCACGAAACGGGCAAGCTCTCGGCAGCCGACGTCGTCGAGACGGTGGCGTCCGTGCGCTGAGCAGCCCGGATGCTGACGTTCGCGCTTCGCAGCCTGCTGGCCCGCCGTCGCCGGGCGGCGCTGACTGGGCTGGCCGTGCTGTTGGGGGTGGCGATGGTGTCGGGCACGTTCGTGTTCACGGACACCATCAACGCCGCATACCGCGCCCAGTTCGCGGCGACGGCGAAGGGGGCGGATGTCGTCGTCGGAAGCCGCCAGGGGCTCTACTCGGCCGATGCCCAGCCAGCGAGCGTGCCGGCCTCGCTCCTCACTCGGATCCGGACGCTGCCGGGTGTTGCCGCCGCGCAAGGCCAGATCTCCGACGTGGCCACGATCGTCGGCCGCAATGGGCGCGTCGTCAAGAACACAGGATCCCCGACGCTGGCCATGTCATACCTGCCGCCCCCGTTCACCGGCCTTCAGTTCGTGGACGGCAACCCTCCGCTAGGCCCTAATGAAGCAGCGCTGGACGAGAACACGGCGAGGCGGGAGGGCTACGGCATCGGCGACAGGGTTCAGATCGTCACCGCTCAGCCGACACGGCGCTTTGCGGTCTCAGGGCTAGTCCGCCCGGGCGACGCATCGACCCAGGGTTCCACCTTCGCCGTGTTCGACCTCGCGACGGCCCAGTCGCTGTTCGACGAGCGGGGCGAGCTCAACACGATCTACGTCGCCGGCAGAACCGGCACCCAGGCGGCGACGCTACAGCGCGAGATCGCGCCGCTACTGCCGCCGGGGATCGCTGTCCAGACGTCAGCGCGGGAAGTCAAAGCCGATTTGCGCCAGGTGAACGACCAGCTCGGCGTCCTGACCGCGGGACTGAAGGCGTTCGGGTTCATCGCCATATTCGTGGGTGCGCTTGTGATCGCCGGGGCCCTATCGATCACGCTCGCGCAGCGCACGAACGAGCTGGCGCTGCTGCGGGCGCTGGGAGCGACTCGGCGCCAGGTGCTGGACGCGGTGCTGGTCGAGGCGGCCGTGATCGGGGCCCTCGCTTCGGCGAGCCGGGCTGTTCGCCGGCCTGGGAGCGGCGTATGTGATCCGTGCCGTGCTGGGGGCGAGCGGCGTCCAGGTGCAATTCACCGGTCTCGTACTCGAGCTCCGCACGGTGCTGGTGGCGATCGTCGTCGGGCTGATCGTCACCATGGCAGCCGGACTGGTGCCGGCGGCGCGGGCCACGTTCGTATCCCCGATCGAGGCACTGCGCGAGAGCCGGCGGCCGGCGAGGCCCCGACTTTCCCCAGTGCTGATTGGCCCCGTGCTGTTCATGGCCCTCATTGGCGCGCTGTTCGCGTTCGCCACCGTCGAGTCTCGCCGTGATCGCCTGACGGTGAGCGCCATCGGGGCCGTGTTGCTCGTGCTGGCCGCGATGCTCCTCACCCCGTTCGTGGTGCCACAGTTGGGGCGGGTGGCGGGCTGGCCGCTCGCGCGCGGCGGCCGGATCCTCGGTCGCCTGGCGCGTGACAACACGACGCGCACGCCGGTGCGCACTGCCGTGACCGCGTCCTCGCTCATGATCGGGCTGGCGCTGGTGCTGTTCGTCTCGGTCTACGTGGGCGGCGTCCGCGCCTCAACCCGGACTACGGTCGACCGCACCGTCAGTGCCGACTACGCGATCGTCAACCCCGACGGGACCGGTTCGATCCCGGCCGTCAGCGCGCGCGCGGTGGCGGGGGTGCCAGGCGTGCTCGCCGTCTCGAGCATCAAGCGGGCGACGGCCGACGTGGCGGGGGCGGGGCAGATCACGTCTGCGGGCATCGATCCCTCCTCCATCGGGCAGGTGTACCGCTTCGACTGGCTCGGCGCCGCGCCCTTGGCGCTGGCGGACCTGGGCCCGGGTGACGTCCTGCTCGAGCGCGACACAGCGCGGGCCGCTCACCTGCACGTCGGCCAGCAGGTCGAGATAGCGAGCCCGTCTGGGCTGCGCGCCAACCTGACCGTGCGTGGCATCTACACCGATCGGGCGCTGTTGCCGGGCCTGGCGCTGCCTTTGCCCCAGTTCGACCAGCTGTTCAATCAGGGCCGTGTGCAGCAGGTGCTCGTCACGCTGGGTCCGGACGCGAATCCTGCGTCCACACTCGCCCAGATCCAAGCCTCGCTGAGAAGTGTGCCCGGCGTGGCCGTACGTTCTGAGCGACAGCTCAGTGACCAGGCCTCGGGACAGGAGGGCAGCATCCTGGCGCTGTTCTACGCGCTGCTCGCGCTCACGGTGGTGATGGCCGTGCTGGGGATCGCGACCGCCACCGCTCTCTCGATCCACGAGCGCACGCGCGAGCTTGGCGTGCTGCGGGCGCTGGGGATGACGCGCGCGCAGGCGCGAGGCCTGATTCGCGACGAGAGCCTCATCACCGCTGCCATCGGCACCATCATCGGCGCCGTCCTGGGGATCGTGATCGCCTGGCTGGTGACCCGCCCCCTCGGCGCGGAGGGGATCGTCTTCACCGTTCCCTGGCTGCAGCTGGTCCTGGTCATCGTGGTGGGGCTGGCGGTGGGAGTGCTGGCGGCGGTGCCCGCGGCCGCGCGGGCGGCGAGGCTCGACATCCTGAGCGCGATCGCACACGAGTAGGCGGGCCCCGCGCACATGTTGGGACTCACAAACTGGCCTGGCCGAGACGAGACGGTGAGCTTGAACACGATATGCGTGTTGGGGCTCACCAACCGGCGACGCCGGCAGCGGAATGTGAGTTCGAACAGGTAGGCGCCCGCTAACCCCGGGCCATTCGCCCGAACAGCTCGAGCGCCCCCCGCTTCGAGAGCGGCTCGTTGAGGTTCCCGCACTTCGGGGACTGGATGCAGGACGGACAGCCGGAGCGGCACGGGCACTCGCCCACCAGCCGGCGCGCGTCGGCTGTCAGTCGCTCGAACTGATCAAAGCCACGACGGGTTAGTCCCACGCCGCCGGGGTGACCGTCGTAGATGAAGATCGTCGGGCCGCCCGTCTGGGGGTGGGCGTTGGTCGACAGGCCGCCGATGTCCCAGCGATCGCACATGGCGATCAACGGCAATACCGCGATCTGGGAGTGCTCCACCGCGTGCAGGGCGCCCAGCAGGTGCTGGAGCGGAAACTCTTCCCCGGAAAAGAGGTCGTCGAGCTCGTACCACAGCGCCCGGGTTTCGAACTCCACCGACGGGAGCGCGAGCGCGTTGAAGTCGATCACCTCCTGATCCTGGAGCCGCTTGCGCTGATAGCCGAGGACGGTCTCCTCCACCACCACCGACCCGAACGACAGCGTCACGCCCATCACCTCGCGCCGCTCCTGCAGCCGCTCGATGTAGGTGATGCTCTCGCGCTTGGCCTGCGTGTAGTAGTCATCGCCGAAGGGCTCGAGCAGCGCCCGCCGGGCCGTGAGGTCCAGCTCGCGCACCTCATACGCCCGCCCCAGGTGCAGGTACACGGCCCCTTCGTGCACGGTGGTGTATGCCCGCGCCAATTCGATCGTCCCCAAAAGCTCTCCGGAGGCCGTGTCGACCAGCGCCACCGTGTCGGCCGAGGCGGATCGAAGCGCGACGCGCGCCGCCGGGTAATCGTCGGCTCGCCGGGGCACGAAGCCGCTCGCCCGTTCCCGCAGGTAGCCGGCCTCGGCCAGTGCGGCGGCCACCTTCTCCCATGAGGCACCGAAAAACGGCGCATCTTGATGGGAGAGTGGCGCTTCGTGCGCCGCGCACAACAGGTGTTCGGCGTAGATCTCCGGAGACTCCGGATCGATGATCGCCGCCTCGACCGGACGGCGCAGGAACTCGTCCGGGTGGCGGCAGAAGAACTGATCGAGAGCATCCTCGCCCGCGATGTAGACGGCCAGCCCGCGCCCGCGCCGCCCGGCCCGACCCCACATCTGCTTGAGGCTGGCGGCGGTCCCCGGATACGTGACGCAGATCGCGGCGTCGAGGGTGCCGATGTCGATCCCCAGCTCCAGCGCGTCCGTGGCCACCACGCCCAACAGCTCGCCGCTCGTCAGGCGGCGCTGGATCTCCTGGCGCTGAGCCGGGGTGTAGCCGGCCCGGTACGGGGCCACGCGCTCCGCCAGCTGCGGCTCGAGCCGCGCCACGGTGTGGCGCAGGATCAGCTCCACGCCCTTTCGAGACTTCATGAAGCAGATCGTCCGGGCGCCGGCCGTGACCAGCTCCGAGAGAAGCTCAGCGGCTTCATACAGCGGCGAGCCCCGCAGGCCCAGCGATTCGTCCAGCAACGGCGGATTCCAGATCGCGGTGGTGCGCGCCGCCCGCGGCGACCCCTCCCGGTCGATCAAGCGAAAGCCTTCGAGCCCCGTGAGACCCTCGGCCAGCTCGACCGGATTTGCGATCGTGGCGCTGGCCAGCAGGAACCGAGGGGCGCTGCCGTGGATCGCCGCCGCGCGGCGCAGACGACGGAGCACGTTCGCCACGTGGGATCCGAACACGCCGCGGTACACGTGGGCCTCGTCGAGGACCACGAACGCCAGGTTCGAGAACAGCTCATCCCAAGCGTGGTGGTGGGGCAGGATCCCGACGTGGAGCATGTCGGGGTTAGTCAGGACGACGCCGCTGCGCTTGCGGATCGGCCCGCGCTCGGCGCGGGGAGTGTCGCCGTCGTAGATCGCCGGCCGCACGAGCCCGAACGCCTGCAGCGCGCGCGCCTGGTCCTGGGCCAGCGCCTTGGTGGGGTAGACGTAGAGGGCGCGGGCGTGCCGGTCGGCGCTCAGCACCTCGAGCGTCGGCAGCTGAAAGCACAAGGACTTCCCCGACGCCGTGCCCGTGGCGATGATCGTCGGAGCCTCGAACGCCGAGAAGACCGCATCACGCTGGTGCTCGTACAGGGCCTCGATCCCGACCCGATCGAGGGCTTCCCGAGCGGCTGGGCCGAGCTCGGCTGGAATCGAAACAGGGCGCGCGGAGCGCGCCCCATAAAAATCTTCATGCACCAGCCGCTGATCGGCGCGTCCGGTCTCGAGCAGAGCGCTCCACGCTTCGGTCTCACCAATCGTTGACACCGCGGTCCAGTATGGCGTTAGGGTCCGGGACGAAAACCACAACCCGGGGGGCTTGCATGTCCGAAGAGAACAAGGCAGTCGTACGCCGCTTCATCGAGGAGGTGTGGAACAGCGGCAATCTCGACGCAATCGACGAGCTGATCGCCGAGAATCACGTCGACCACGATCCGGCCCAAGCCGGGGGACCGGGCGGACGTCAGGGAGTCCGGGCGTTCATCGAGATGTACCGCTCCGCGTATCCCGACACCCACCTCGAGCTCGGGGAGCTGATCGCCGAGGGCGACCTCGTAGCGGGTACCTGGACCGCGACCGGCACGCATCAAGGCGAGCTGATGGGCATCGCGCCGACCGGCAGGTCGGTGTCCGTGACCGGCATCGGCATCGACAGGGTCTCCGGCGGGCAGATCGTCGAGAGCTGGGCCAACTACGACGCGCTCGGAATGCTGGCGCAGCTGGGCGCGATTCCCGCGCCGGCCAGCGCCTAGGGCCGAAGCTTTACGCGGGCGGCCGTTGCTACGGTCGCCCGCGCCATGCGCTGCCTGTACGTCGATCTGGATGGCACGCTGCTCGGACCGGGAGGGTCGCTGCTGCGTGGCTCGGGCGGGCGCTTCGCGCTCGACGGTGTACGGGCGCTACAGGCGTGCCACCGGGCCCGGGTTGAGGTGGTCCTCTATTCCGGACGGCGGCAGCAGAGCGTGTTCGAGGACTCGCGCCTGATCGGCTCCTCTTCCTACATCTTCGAGCTGGGCTGCGGGGTGGTGGTGGACGGCGAGCTCGAGTGGCTGACTGACGGAATCGTCCCCTCGGAGTCAGAGGGCACGATCCACGATCAGATAGCGCGTTCCGGAGCACCGCAGCTGCTGTTGGACCGATACGCGGGCCGACTCGAGTACCACACGCCCTGGTCGGAGGGACGCGACGTCTCGCACCTGTTTCGCGGCTGCGTCGATCTGGACGAGGTCGGCGCCGGCCTGCGCGATGCCGGCTTCGGCTGGCTGAGGCTCGTCGACAACGGAATCGTCCACGAGCACGCCGGTCGGATGCCCGGGCTCGAAGTCGTACGGGCCTACCATCTGGTGCCGGCTGGAGCCTCCAAGGCGCGGGCGGTCGCACGGCACATGCAGGCCCGCGGCTACGGACCTCGGGATTGCATCGCGGCGGGTGACTCGCGTGAGGACATGGATACATCTCAGGTTGTGGAGACGTTCTGGCTCGTGGCCAACGCCCTCGAGCGCGACCCCGAGCTGGGTGCTCAGGCCGGTCGACTCGAGCGCGTCCGGGTGGCGACGGCCGCGTACGGGGCCGGGGTCTACGAGGCCGTCGTCACGACGCTGGCCGAGGGCTCCTGACGGCGGTCAGGAGCAACTCGACGCAGGTGTCGAGCCCGATCGCCGTGGAATCGAGCACCAGGTCGTAGAGCGACGGATCGCGGATGTCGGCGCCGTAAAAGCGTTTCACGTACTCGGCGTGGGCCCGATCGAGTTGCTCGACCTTGTGTTCGGCCTCGAACAGCTCGATCTCCCCCAGTCGAGCGGCCTGGGCGGCGCGCCGAGCGGGCGGACCGTCGAGGCGCGCACGGAGAACGTTCGGCCGATCCCGCAACACGATCGCGGCGGCGCGACCCAGGATCACACCCTGGCCGGTCGCTGCTTGGGCCAACAGGACCTCCTCGGTGGCCCGGCGGAAGTCCTCGTCCACGGTCAGGTCAGGCGTGATCGGAACGGGTGCACCCACGTCTTGGCCGATGAATCCCCGCAACACGCGCTCCAGCTTGCTCATTCCCACCTGCATGTCATGGCGTTCCGCGGCCTTTAGGTCGACCTCGAGGCGCTCGGAGACCGCGAACGGAATCGCGCGGTCCAGGAACGGAACCCCGAGCTTCTCCGCAAGTGCCGGGCCGACCCGGCCTCCCCCGGCACCGAAAGCGGCTGAAAGGGCAACGAGCGTCATCGCGCACCGGAGATCATGAACGGCAAGCCGCGCAGAGGGCGTGAAACCGCGGGCCGGGGTCAGCGGGCGAAGACCACGAAGAAGTCGCGGTCGTCAGGCGTCAGATAGCGGGTCGGCGCGCGGTCCATGCCCGGCAGCAGCTTGGTCGGCTGGCCGGCGCCGAACGTGGCGTAGAAGTTGAAGGTGACCCACTCGTAGTTGATGTCGAGCTCCATGGCCCTGACCGCGCCGGCGTGCTGGAGAATCCGCGCCAGGCTGTCCGCGTTCTGGTCGTTGGCCGCCGCGTACATCAGGTTCCCGTGGGCGTCGACCCCCACGGCCGAGCGCCAGACGCGAATCGCGTTTCCCAATGTCGCCCCCCACAGCGAATCGTCGCTGAGGCTTGGGTTGAGCCGTCCCCCCTCCAGGATCAGTGGCAGGTTCTGGCGGGCGAACACCACCTCCGGCCCCGGGTCCGGGCCGCCGCTCCAGGCGCGGACATCGACTGTGCCGTTGCGATACGCAATCAGCGTCGCCTCGCCGTCCTTGAGCGGCGCGTACACGTGGCCGTCGGCGACGTAGCCGGAGCCGGCCGCATCCTCGAGCCTGAAGCCGCTGTTGAACGTCGCCAACAGGTTCGAGCGAAGAGACGGGGGCACCTCGCCGGTGGGGTTGGTCGCGTTCGGGGGCTCGTAGCGCCCGGGATAGAGGGCAATCGATGAGCGCGTGCTGTCGATCCAGGCCACTCCGGCCACAAGCTCCGGGTAGCTCGGGTCGGGGCGGAAGGTGGTGACGAGCACCGCAGCCGCGCCCCGGACCACCGGCCCCGTACTCCTCCACTGGCCCTCGCCCGGAAGCCCGGGCGTGATCGCAGGCGGGACCGGCGCCGGCGCGTCGCGCGCGGCCTTCGCCGCCGCGGCGCCGCCCACCTTGGGCAGTCGCTTCAAAGCCGGTCCGCCCTTGGACGGCGCGTTCAGGGAGTAGTAGATGCTCTCGAAATCCGAGACGAGCCAGGCGGCGCCGTTTTCACGCAGCCATTCGACCGCCCGGACCCCGAGGGCAACGTTCGAGGCCTGCATCATCGACAGCGAGAACGACCCCACCATGATGGCCAGCAACAGCAGGCAAGCGAGCAACACGATGCGCCGCACGCGGACCCTGGGGGCGACCCGCCTGGGCACGCGCCGGGTCCGCCGGGACGGTCGCGTTCTCCCTGCCGTACGCGGAGTAGCCGGGCGCCTGGGACGCGGGGTCGCAGGGGGGCTGGCGCGCCGGGTAGCCGGCGGGCGACCCTCGTAGGCGAGGATCCTCGCTTCGTAGCGGCCGATGGCTCCGCGGCGGGGGCTGTTGCTAGGCGTGGACATCCATCGTGCTGCAACCACGCTTCGACCGCGGCGGCCCCGGTCCTGCCTGTTTTAGAAGGCGGCGGTCAAAAAAAAGCAGCTGTCAACGCCGGTTGAAACTAAGCCAGTTCTCATGGGGATGAGCTTGCGCGAGAGGGCGCGACGCTTGGCGAACCCGTACCATTATTTTCGTCTTGTCTTCCTCGATCGGCCCTGGGGGGCATCGTCGGATGGAGGGTCTGCGGCGGTCTGGCGCAGGCCCTACTGTCAGTGCGCCGCCGCGTGCGGCGGAGCCAAGCCCTGCCTCGGCGGCCCTCGCCCTGGTGGAGCAGCGGCGCCAGGAGCGCGAGACGGCCAGGCGCAGGCGGCGACGCCGGCGCATCCTGGGCGTGCTGGCGTTCCTCGCCCTGCTGGTGCTGCCGGCGAGCGTCTATTCGTATGTGTCCTGGCTGCTGCGGCCCACGAGCGTGTCGTGGAACGTGAACAGCGTGGAGTGGGTGAGGCACCAGGTGCCCTTCGGCAACTGGATCATGGACCAGGTCGAGCACAGCTACTACAGCGCCAATGCGCCGAAGAAGGGCGGCCCGGGGCTGAAGCGGCTGCCTTCGGTGGGTGCCGGCGGGGTAGCGGCGATCGCGCGTGCAGAGGCCCGTGCCTGGCCGCCGCGGATCCAGCCAGTCTTCCCGAACCCGCTACCCGGCGAAGGGGTCTGGAAGCCGATCGGCCCGCAGGTCAACGGCGGTCCGCCGGTGCTGCTTACAACCTTCCGCACCGAGCTTGCCTATCCGAGCATCGTTGCCTACGTCGCGTGGTTCGACCACACGCGCACCGATGTGGGGTACTACCCGGGGCGCTACGAGCCGCCGAACGCGGCCGTACGGGGGCCGATGATGGTTCCCGATAGCCAGCGCTATCGGCTGCTTGCGACCTTCAACGGCGGGTTCACGGCCACGGACGGCAATAACGGCTCGACCGACAACGGCCAGGTGAACGAGCCGCTGACGGACGGCAACGCCACCCTCGTCGGCTACAGCGACGGGCGCATCGACATCGTGAAGTGGAGCGGCGGCTCGAACGCGGGGCCGGGCGTCGCCTGGGCCCGCCAGAGCCTGAAACCGATCGTCTGGAACGGACAGCTGAACCCCGACTTGAACGACAACCCCGACAGCCCGGAGTGGGGATACTCGCTCGGCAGCGCCGTCCGCGTCTGGCGCACCGGGGTCGGCGTCGACCGCCGCGGCAACCTGTTCTTCGTCGTCGCCAACGACCAGACCGTGATCACGCTGGCAAAGATCCTTCAGCACATCGGCGCGGTGAAGGCGATGGAGTTCGACATCAACCCCGAGTGGCACACGCTGATCACATACAGCCACGGCCCGAACGGTCTCGTCCCGAAGCTGGTCGAGCCCCAGCCGCAGCAGTCGGACCACCGCTATCTCGTGCCTGACGACCGTGACTTCTTCGCCGTCTACACGCGTGCGCCCGGCCCGGTGACGGTCCCCTTCAAGTAGGGACCCGGCTCGCCCCTAATCCCGGGGCTTGATCCCGGTGCCGAGCAGCAGGAGCCCCGCCACCCGCTCGAGCGGACCGCGCTCAACGCGGGCGAGCATGTCAGACAGCCGCCAACCGAGCGGTGCCGCGAACGGGGCGAACGACCAGATACGGACGGACGCGCACGTCCTCTAGCCCGACATCCTGGAGCAGTCGGCGCAGCCGCGGCGGCGTGAACTTGTTGATGTGCTGCGGGCCGTAATTCACCTCGCCGAAGTGATTGACGAGCTTCTCCACGAGCGGCCACGCGCTGCGGAAGTTCGGAGTCGTGACGATGAGCTTGCCGCCCGGGCGCAGGCGCTCGATCGTCGTCCGGAGCAGGTCGTCCAGGTCGGAGGGACAGAGGTGCTCGACCACCTCGACGACGGTCGCCACGTCGCAGTCGCGGCAGTCATCCGGCAGCGCTCGCGCGGGGCCGGCGAAGAAGCGCTTGGACTCGCTCCCGTACTCGCGCCGCGCGTGGTCGATCACGGTCCTTGAGATGTCGATCCCCGTCGAGGTGAAGCGATCGTCGAGCGACCCCGATCAACGTCCCAGGGCCGCAGCCCACGTCGAGGTGCTGCCGGTGGTCCTCCATCTCCTCGATGACACGCCTGAATTTCAGGTGGTGCCACTTGCTCTGGATGCCCCGACCGCGCCGGTAGACGACGTCGTAGTACCCGCCTGGGATCGTCTCGTAGTCGAAGCCAGCATCGCTTGGACCGTCAAGTACCGCCGGGCTCACTTCCCCGTGAGCACGCGCGGACGAGCCGTTGGCCGGTCCGCTATCGGTGAACGGCGCGAGCGCCGATCTGCCGTGGGCGCCTACACCGGCATCTTCAGGACGCTGATGTCCCCGCTGGTGAAGATGGGGTCGGATCGTGTGGACTTGTATCACGGTTGCGGGTCAGGAACAGGTCTGGCACCGCCTCCGGAGAGTCCATACAAACTGGCGGGCATTCGGTGGCTAGCCATCCCGGCGGCGAAGCGGCGCTCTTGCAGGGACTTCTGCCCTATGCAGGACCCGCCCCCTGGGCGACGAAAGCTCGGGACGTTGAGGCCCCCTCCCTACGTTCCCCTGGCGGACTCTGCCCAGGCAGGCACGTTGCCCCTGCGGGGTCCGCTGCGCGCCCTGGTCGCGACGATGCGGCCCAAGCAGTGGGTCAAGAACGCGCTGGTGATCGCCGCGCCCGGGGCCGCAGGCGCGCTGGGTCATGACGGCGTCCCGATCCGGGTGGCGCTGGCGACGGCGGCGTTCTGCCTGCTGGCGTCCGGGATATACGCCGTCAACGACGCTCGCGACGCGCCCGAGGACAGGCTCCACCCGCTGAAGCGCCTCCGTCCGGTAGCGGCGGGCGAACTCGATGCCCGGACCGCGATCAGGTTCGGGATTTGGCTGATCGTGCTCGGGATCGCCATCTGCGCCGCCGTATCGTTGCTGCTGGCGTTGGTCGCGGCTGCGTACGTGGCCCTCACCGTCAGCTACACGCTCGTCTGGCGCCACACACGAGTCCTGGACATCGGCGCGATCGCCGGTGGATTCGTTCTACGGGCGATCGCCGGCGGCGCGGCAGTACCGGTGACGCTGTCGCGATCGTTCCTGCTCGTGGTGGCGTGCGTGGCCGTTTTCGTCGCAGGCGCGAAGCGCTATGCGGAGCTTCGCCGGCCGGAGGCTGACACCCGGACCAGGCGACGCGTCCTGAACTCCTACAGCCCACGGTTCTTGGAGCTGATCCTCGCCGGGAGCTCCGCCGTGGCGCTCCTCGCCTATTCGGTGTGGGCCTCCGATCTGCCCTTGGTGCACGGCGTTCCCTGGCGACCGCTGACGATCTTGCCGTTCATGGTCTGTCTGCTCCGGTACGGCACCCTGGTGCAGGCCGGCGCCGGCGAGGCTCCCGAGGAGCTGCTGCTCGCCGACGGCCCGTTGCAGCGGGCCGCGGCGGCGTGGCTGTTGCTGTTCGCGCTCGGAGTCCATGCCGCAAGCTGAGGCGCAGGTGATCCTGCCGGGCGAAGAGCTCGTGCGCATTCCGACGGTGGTGACAGGCTGGGGCGGCGGCCCTGGCGCGCCCCTGTCGATCGTGCGCCCCGACGGACTGGAGTCGTTGCGCGCGGGGCTCGAGCTGGCATCGAACGGCGCGATCGCGCGGGGCATGGGCCGTAGCTACGGGGACGCCGCCCAGCTGTCGGGTGGCGTGGCGATCGACACCGCCCTCCTGAAGCGGATGGAGCTTGACGCCCAGGCGGGGACCGTCACCGCACAGGCGGGCGTCACGGTCGGAGAGCTGCTGGATGCGCTGCTGCCGCTCGGCTGGATGGTCCCGGTCGTTCCCGGCACCCAGCACGTGAGCGTCGGTGGCGCGATCGCCAGCGATATCCATGGCAAGAATCACGGGACGGCGGGGACGTTCGGGAACCACGTGGAGCGGCTGTCGCTGCTGACCTCTGACGGAGAGCTGCGCGAGCTTGGCCCCGGATCTCCCGACGGGCTGTTCGAGGCCACCCTGGGCGGGATGGGCCTCACCGGCGTGATCGTCGAGGCGCGGATCGGGCTGCGGCCGGTTAGCGGGGCGCTGCTGGCAGTGGACACCGACAGAGTGCGCTCGCTCGACGACGCCCTGGCGGCCCTGCGGGAGCCGGGAGGGCCACACCGGGTGGCCTGGCTCGATCTTCTGTGCTCGCGGCCGGGAAGGGGGATCGTGACCCGCGCCGAACACGTCAACGGGCGCAGCACCGCTGCCCGTCCAACGGTTCAGGCCCGGGCTGCGGTCCCACGACGCTGGCCGGCGCATGCCCTCCGTCCGAGCACCGTCCGCGCGTTCAACGCCCTGCGCTACTGGAACGCACCGCGCCGCGAACGGGGACATCCGGAGAGCGTCGGGCAACACATGTTCCCCCTGGATGCCCTCGACGCCTGGCCGCGCTTGTACGGGCCGCGCGGCCTGCTCCAGTATCAGCTGGTCGTGCCCAGCGGCTCCGAGAAAGTGCTCGAGGTGGCGATCGAACGGCTGCGACTGGCCCACGTCCCCTGCTATCTGGCCGTGCTCAAGGACTTCGGGCCCGCGAACGGCGCGCCGCTCTCGTTCCCGATCCGGGGCTGGACGCTCGCGCTCGACCTGCCACGGGCGGCCCCCGGTCTCGATCCCCTCCTCGACGCCCTAGACGAGCTCGTTGCCGAGGCCGGCGGACGGGTCTACTTGAGCAAGGATGCGCGGCTGCGACCCGAGGCTGTGAAGGCCATGTACCCGCGGCTCGAGGAATGGAGGCGGGTGCGTGACCAGGCCGATCCGGTGGGCCTATGGCGCTCGGACCTTGCCCTGCGTACCTCTCTGGTGACGTGAGCGCCACCGCTGCCCCCAGCGCGCGGTCCGCCGCCGGCGTCGTTCCCTGCCGGGTGCTGCTCGTCGGAGGCACATCGGAGATCGGCCTGGCGATCGTGCGACGGCTTTCGGCCGGCGGGCCGGTCCGTCCCTGCCTGCTGGGGCGCGACCGGACGCGGCTTGAGCACGCCGCCGCCTCGCTGGGGACTCCGGACACGACCGTCGAGGTCCTGGACGCGGACGACCTGGGCGAGCACGGGCCGGTCATCGAGCGGACGTTTGCGAACGCCGACGGGTTTGACGTGGTAGTGCTGGCCGTCGGCGTCCTGGGCGCCCAGAAGGGGATCGACGCCGACCCCGGCGAGGCACTGGACGTGATGAGGGTCAACTTCCTCGGCGCCGGATCCCTGTTGATGCACTGCCTGAGGCAGATGACGCGCCGCGGCTACGGCACGCTCGTGGTGCTCTCGACGGTCGGGGTCGAGCGTCCCCGGGCTTCGAACGCCGTCTATGGCGCGGCGAAGGCCGGGCTCGACGCGCTGGCGCAAGGACTGGCGGACGCCACCGACTCCAGCGGCGTGCGGGTGCTCGTGGTCCGCCCGGGGTTTGTCCACACGCGAATGACGGCCGGACTGCCGGCGGCGCCGTTCGCCACCACGCCCGACGCCGTGGCTGACGCTACGGTGCAGGCCGTGGAGGGAGCGGCCCCAACGATCTGGGTTCCGGGCCGGCTGCGCCTCATCTTCGCTGTGCTCCGGCACCTGCCGCGTGCCGTCTACCGAAGGCTGCCGCTGTGACCCGAAACCCCCTGTTCATCGATCTGACGATCGTGGTGATCGCCGCCATCCTGGTCCTCATTCTGACGCCGGGTGTGGCCATCGCGGGGACGATCGCGCTGCTGGTGCTGCTGACCTGGGCCGTCACCCTCATCCTCGGCGCGCGCCGCCGTCGCGCCGAGTCTCCCCGGCCAGGGCGGCCGGTACCTTCGGCCCAGCGCCGGCCCCAGGGCAGGAGGCCCAGTGCCGAAAGCTGACGACTGGTGCCCTGAGCTGGGACACTTACGGCCGGGCCGGGTAGTTTCTGTCTATGGCCACCGATTTCAGTGACTCCCTGCAGGACGCCGTAGAGGAGCTGAGCCACCGTGCCCAGGAGCGCTCGGCCAACTGCGTCGATCTCTCGGAGCTGAGCGAGGTGGTGGAGGAGCACGGGCTCTCGGACGACGAGGGCCAGGCTCTCCAGGAGACGCTCGAGCAGCGGGGGCTCGAGGTGCGCGACGACTGCGGCCGGGAGCGCGTCGAGGACACCCGTTACGTCAACGGAGAGATGGCCGAGCGGACGACCGATGCCATGTCGCTGTTCCTGCGCGAGGCCGCCCGCCATCCGCTGCTGACCCGGGAGGAGGAGGTCGAGCTGGCCAAGCGGATCGAGCGGGGGGACCTGGAGGCCAAGGAGCGGATGGTCAACTCAAACCTCCGCCTCGTGATCTCCAACGCCCGCAAGTACCAGGGCCTCGACTTGCCGCTGCTCGACCTGATCCAGGAAGGGATATTGGGTCTGATCCGAGCCGCTGAGAAGTTCGATTACCGCAGGGGCTACAAGTTCTCGACCTACGCCACGTTCTGGATCCGAGAGGCGATCCAGCGGGCGATCGCCAACCGCGCGCGGACCATCAGGATCCCGGTCCACATCGGCCAGCGCGAGCGCAAGATCGGCCGTGTGCAACGAGAGCTCCAGGCAAGCCTGGGGCGGGAGCCAACCGACGCAGAGATCGCGGCCGAGGCCGAGCTCTCAGAACGAGAGGTGCGCGAGGCTAAAGACGCGGCGCGTGTCGTCACCAGCCTCGATCGGCCAGTGGGCGAGGAGGAGGACACGTCGCTCGGCGCGTTGATCCCGAGTGGCGAACGCTCGCCCGAGGAGGAGGTCGAGATCGCGCTCCAGCAGGACGCCGTCCGCTCGGCGCTGGACCAGCTGCCCGAGCGGGAGCGCGAGGTCGTAAAGCTTCGCTACGGGATCAACGGCGATGATCCAACCCCGCTGCGGGAGGCCGGCAGGCGCCTGGGAATCTCCTCCGAGGAGGTCCGGCGCCTCGAGCGGCGGGCGCTTGCCGAGCTGGCCGAGAGCCGCGAGCTAGAGGCACTACGCCCGGCGGCCTAGAGGGCCCAGCCGGCTGACGAACTCCGGGTGGCGGTCCTTCACAAAGCGAACGAACCGTTCCTGGCTCGGCTCGGTGACCGACTGCAGTCCAAGGACGTCGTCCCACATGTCGTGTCGCTCTGCCGCTTGCACCAGCGATTCGAGCACGGCATCCCGCTGGACCGCCTGCTCGATCAGGCGGCGCTGCCGGTCGGCGCTCAGGTGTGCGAGCAGGTCCAGGGCCTCCGGCCAGAGATCATCGGCGCGCGCGGTGTCTATCACTCCTTCCAGCCGCTCCGGACCCAGCAGCTCGGCGACCTGCTCCAGCCGAGACTTCTGTTCCAGCACGAACCCGGTCCGCAAAAGCGCCCGGTCGTCGGTCGCCTCGAGCGAGGCGGCGATTGCGGCGTCGGGAAGATGACCGACGAAGCGTCCCATGGTCACGTATTCGCCTCGCCTCACCAGCTCGCGCGTGACGGCTGCGATCTGCCGCGGTGGGATCGTGGCGATCACGTCGCTGGCGAGCCGGGGATCGAGTTCGATCGCCACGTCGGCCAGGAACGAGGGCGGTAGCCTCTCCGCCACCTCCAGCGCGCGTGATGGCTCGAGCTGGGCCGTGATTCGGGCGGCGAGGACGGGGCCGAACGCGTGCTGGGCGATGGTGGCGTTCAACGCGGCCGGAAGCAGCTTGCTGGCGGCCGCCAGCCGGGCGAACGTCCTGTGGTGGGCGGAGAACAGTACGTCGGTGACCTGCTCGCGCAGCCGGCGGACGTCGTCGACCGGCAACGCCTCGAGGTAGGAGAGGCTGTCCGGTTCGCGCTGCAGCAGCCTCGCCAGCTTGAGGATCTCGGGCCGGGGCTGGAACGCCCGGCCGCCGTCGGTTCTCACCGGAACAGCCTGCGGACCGGTCCCCGCAAGATCCGAGGGATCAATCCCAGCGCTTGCTCCCCTGCGGCGGCCAGGGCCGCGGCCTGACGGCGCTTGGCGTCCCGAATCGCCTGGGCCAGATCGTCCCGCTGCTCGGGGGTGAGCCGGCCCAGGCCGCTCGGGGGGGATGCGGCGAGCTCCCTCTCGATGGCGTCCGTCATCGGCCGCGGAAGCTATCGACTAGGGCGGCTGGCCGTTTGAGCGACCAGGGCCGATCCGGCACAGATCTCCACCCCGAGTTGGCCGCTTGGGCCAGACGGGTTTATGTCGTGTTGGCGCTTGATTAGGCCCCCGAGCAGGTGGTGGCATCCGGCCGGATTTGTGAAACATTTCGCCTTGTCGGCATAACGACCCCCGAAGGAGGAGGAGTGCGCGTGCACAGACACAGAACGTCGTGGTTGGGGGTAGCCGCCGCACTGGTCGCAGCCTTGGCCGTGGCCGCGTGCGGCAGCTCGAAGAAATCCACATCAACTTCCGGCAAGACGGGCGGCACCGTCACGGTGCTGTTCGGGACCGCGCCGGACTCGTTGGATCCCGGTATGGGGTACACGACCCAGGCGCTCGAGCCCGACCAGACCGCGTACGTCCCGCTGCTGGCCTACCAGCACGTGGCGGGGACGGCCGGCGGCACGCTGATCCCGGGCCTGGCGACCTCGTTGCCCAAAATCTCGTCCGACGGCAAGACCTACACGCTGACCCTGCGCAGCGGGCTGAAGTTCTCGAACGGACAGCCAGTCAAGGCAAGCGACTTCACTGTCGCCGTCGAGCGCGCGCTGAAGATCCCGTGGGGCGGCTCGTCGTTCATCACCGGCAACGTCGTCGGTTCCATGGCTTACGCCAGCGGCAAGGCGACGACGATCTCGGGCATCACCACAAACGACTCCACGGGCCAGATCACGATCAAGCTGCTCTCGCCGTACGGCGCCTTCTCGAACGTGCTCGCGTTCCCGTCGTTCTCGCCGGTTCCCGCCGGCACGCCGTTCAAGAACGAGCCAACCAATCCACCCCCCGGCGTGGGGCCGTACAAGATCGTGAACATCGTCCCGAACGTCTCCTACTCGGTGGTCAGGAACCCGGACTGGACGCCGATCCCCGGGATTCCGTCGGGGTCCGTGAACCAGATCAACGCCAAAATCTCGTCCAACACCACGTCCAACGCTCTGTCGGTGCTGAATAACTCGGCCGACGTGTTCGACTTCGCCGACACGGTTCCGCCGAGCATCCTGCCCCAGGTGACGAGCAAGGCCTCTGACCGGTACGGCAAGATCGTATTCCCGTCGACGTACTACTTCTTCATGAACACGAAGACCAAGCCGTTCTCGAGCCAGCTCGCGCGCGAGGCGGTGGTCGTGGGGCTCGACCGCACCGCATTGGCGCGTCTGGGGTCCGGCTTCTTCGTTCCCGGGTGCTACCTGCTGCCGCCGCCCATGGTCGGGCACGCGACCCAGCCGTGCCCGTACGGCGATCCGAGCACGCCCAACCTGGCCAAGGCCAAGACGCTGGTACAGCAGTCGGGAATGGCCGGGACCCCGGTCACTGTCTGGGGTGAGGAGCGCTCGCCGCGCAGGCAGTTCGTGGATTACTACACGAGCTTCCTGAACACGATCGGGTTCAAGGCCACGGAGAAGATCATCGCCGACGCGACGTACTTCCCGACGATCGGCAGCCTGAAGCTCAATCCCCAAACCGGCTTTGCCGACTGGAACCAGGACTTCCCGAACCCGATCGACTTCTACGGGATTCTCGCCGCCGGTGACGCGATCCTCCCGACCAACAACCAGAACTTCGGTCAGGTCAACGATCCGAACATCAACTCCAAGGTCAACATGCTGGGCTCCCTGTACAAGGTGCCGTCCAGCAGTCTGAGTGGGGTCTCCCCCCAGTGGCAGGCGCTGGACTACTACACAGCGCAGAAGGCCTACTTCGGAGTGTGGGGCTACGCCTCGTTCCCGAAGTTCACATCCAGCAAGATCGATTACTCCGCGGCTGTCCTCCACCAGGTCTACGGTTGGGATTGGCTGACGCTCAAGTTGAAGTAGCGAACCGAGCCGGAGGGGTGCTTGCGCGCCCCTCCGGCGTCCGGTCATAGACTCCGGCTCGATGGCCGTAGGCGGCAGCACCAGTACCGGCACTGAGCTTTCCGGTGCGCCGCCTGCCGAGCTGCTCGCCGGCGAGGGCGAGCTACCGGCCGGGCTAGGCCCTTACCAGCTCGCCTGGCGGCGGCTGCGTCGCAACCGCGGCGCGCTGTTCTTCGGAGCGGTTTTCCTTGTAATCGTCGTGCTCTGTCTGCTGGCACCGGTGTACGCGAACGACATCGCGCACACCGGCCCCACTCAGAACCACATAACGGAGACGATCAAGGTGGGGGGCAAGACCGAAACGGTCATCAACTCGATTGGGCTCCCGATTGGGCCCACCTGGCACTCGAAGTTCTTCCTGGGGGCAGATCCGAACGGGCGCGACGAGGCAGTCCGGCTGCTCTATGGAGGCCGTAATTCGTTGGAGGTCGGCGCGGTGGCCACGCTGATCACAATTCTCGTGGCGACGATCATCGGCATCCTGGCCGGGTACACCCGCGGGCTGGTCGACGGCGTCCTGAGCCGCGCCCTGGACGTCATTTGGGCCTATCCGGTGTACATCCTCGGCGTCGCGCTCGGTGTCTCGCTGGCGATCGGCGGCATCGGGCCCCTGCATGGAAATTCATTGATGGTCCCGGCGTTCGTAATCGGGTTCGTCTACATCCCGTACGTAGCCAAGCCGATCCGCGGTCAGGTGCTCGGGCTGCGCGAGCGCGAGTTCATCGACGCCGCCCGAGTGATGGGGCTCAGCCACCGGCGGATCATGGTGACGGAGGTCCTGCCCAATGTGGCCTCGACGATCATCGTCTTCATCCCGCTGATCCTGGCGAACGCGATCCTGCTCGAGGCCGGCCTATCGTACCTCGGCGCCGGCGTGCAGCCTCCGAACCCGTCCTGGGGCACGATGATCTCTGACGGTGTCGCCAACATCCCGGCGGCGATCCACCTGGTGCTCGTGCCCGGGCTGATGCTGGTGATCGCGGTGCTCAGCATCAATGTCTTCGGCGACGGCGTGCGTGACGCGCTCGACCCCCGCGCCAAGGTGCGGATCAGTCACTGATGGGGCGGTTCATCGTCAGACGCTTGATCGCGATGGTCGGTGTGCTGTTCGTGATCTCGGTGCTCACGTTCCTGATCTTCCAAGTGATCCCGAATGGCGACCCCGCGCTGCGAATCGCCGGCCGCACAGCGAACGCGGCACAGATCGCCGAGGTGCGGCACGTCTGGGGCTTCGACCAGCCGATCTACGTCCAGTACGCCAGGACGATGAAGATGATCTTCAACGGTACGGTCGTGTCCTACTCGCAGGGCGTGAACGTGATGGACTCGATCCGGCGGGGACTGCCGGCCACTCTGTCCCTGGCGATCGGCGCCGGGATCATCTGGCTGGGGCTTGGCGTCCTCTTCGGGGTGATCACCGCGATCAGGGCCGGGCGCTTCTCCGACCGGGCGCTGACGGTGCTGGCCTTCATCGGGGTATCGAGCCCGCCATTCTTTCTTGGAGCGCTCGCGATCTATTACGCCGGCTATAAGGCCAACATCATTCCCTTAGGGGGTTACGTTTCGCTGAGCGATCCGGTGCAGTGGTTCACGCACCTGATCGCTCCATGGTTGGTGCTCTCAGTGCTGTTCATAGGGATCTACTCCCGGGTCTTGCGCTCCACCATCTTGGACACAATGCACGAGGACTACGTCCGCACCGCTCGGGCCAAGGGCCTCTCCGAACGGCAGGTGCTGATCCGCCATATCTTGCGCAACTCGCTGATCCCGGTCATTTCTCTGTGGGGGCTCGACTTCGCCCAGGTGATCGGTGGTGGCGCGATCCTGACGGAATCGGTGTTCAACCTGCACGGCGTCGGTCAGTTCGCGGCGTACTCAATCTCTCGCCTCGACGTTCCTCCTGTGTTGGTCGTGACGATGCTGACCGCGTTCTTCGTGGTGTTGCTTGGCGCTTTCGTGGACATCATCTATGCCTATCTTGACCCCCGGATCCGGCTGACCGGCTGATGCCCCTTCTTAAAGTCGAAGACCTGCACGTCTCATTCGTCACCGAGGAGGGCGTCGTCAAGGCGGTCGACGGCGTCTCGTTCACCGCCGAGCGCGGTGAGGTGCTGGCGATCGTGGGAGAGTCGGGTTCCGGCAAATCCGTTACAGCGATGACGCTGATGGGATTGACCCGAGGGCCCAACGCGCGCATAGACGGGAGCGCGGCACTGGACGACGAGGAGCTCCTGACCGCCTCCGAGAGCGAGCTTGAAGACATCCGCGGTAATCAGATCGCGATGATCTTCCAAGATCCGATGACCTCGCTGGACCCCGTGTACCGGATCGGGGATCAGATCATCGAGCAGATCCGGGTTCACAACCCCAGTGTCACCAAGCCCGAGGCGCTCGATCGCACGGTCGAGCTGCTTGAACGGGTGGGCATCCCGCGCGCCCGCGAACGGCTGCGGGCATACCCGCACGAGTTCTCGGGCGGCATGCGCCAGCGGGTGATGATCGCCATGGCGCTGTCCTGCTCACCAAAGCTGTTGATTGCGGACGAGCCGACGACGGCGCTCGACGTCACGATCCAGGCCCAGATTCTCGATCAGCTCCGCACGCTTCGCGACGAGACCAATGCGGCGATCATCCTGGTGACGCACGACCTGGGCGTGGTCGCCGATATAGCCGATCGGATCGTGGTCATGTACGCCGGCCGAGTGGTCGAGCAGGGGACCCTGGATGAGCTGTTCTATGACCCCCAGCACCCTTACACCTGGGGCCTCCTGGGCTCGATCACTCGCGTCGACAGCGACCGCGCGGAACGGCTACCCGCCATCCCTGGACTGCCGCCGTCGCTGCTCGCCCCCCCGGAGGGATGCCATTTCCGGCCGCGGTGCCCGCACGCGTTCGCACGGTGCATCGAGGTTCCGGAGCTGAACTCGCGGCTCCAGGAGGCGTCGGATCACCTCGACCGCTGCTGGCTCGAGCCGGAGCAGAAGCGCTCGTTGCGTCAGGTCGATGACCAGATCGGCCTCCAGAGCGAGGAGACCGTGATCTCGTGAGCGTGTCCGTCGAGCCGGGCGCGGAAGTCGCCGCCGAGCGCGACGACGCCGCGCTAATCGATGTCGATCATCTCCGGGTCTTGTTTCCAATCAAGTCCGGGCTGATCATCGACCGCACGATCGGAAACGTGCACGCGGTCGATGACGTCTCGTTCGAGTTGCGGGAGGGTGAGACGATCGGGGTCGTCGGTGAGTCTGGCTCGGGCAAGACGACGCTGATCCGTGCGCTCGCCAGGCTGGCGCCCATTACGTCCGGAACGATCAAATTCCGAGGGCAGGACATCACAAGCGCGGGGCGCAGCCAGCTACAACCGATCAGGCGTGAAATGCAGATGGTCTTCCAGGACCCCCAGGCATCGCTCAACCCGCGCAAGCGAGTGGGTCAGATCCTGGCCACGCCGCTCCGGCTGCGGCGTGGACCGCGCAAGCCGGTGGACCGGCTAAGGCTCCTAGTGGGTCCGATCCTGGCACCGCTCCTCAGAAGGCTCCTCCGACTGCGCAGTGCAGAGCAAGACCAGGTCGAGGCAGAGAGCAGGCGGCTGCTCGAGCGGGTCGGGCTAAGCCCCGAGCACATCAACCGCTTCCCGCATGAGTTCTCCGGTGGACAGCGCCAGCGAATCGGGATCGCCCGGGCATTGGCGGTGAATCCCCTGCTGATACTGCTCGACGAGCCGGTCTCCGCGCTCGACGTCTCGATCCAAGCGCAGGTCATCAACCTGCTCGAGGATCTACAGAACGAGTTCAATTTGAGCTACATCTTCGTCGCCCACGACCTGAGCGTCGTCCGTCACGTCTCAGATCGCATCCTGGTCATGTACCTGGGCAAACTGATGGAGGTCTCGCGGGGAGAGACCCTGTATTCCAAACCGATTCATCCCTACACCTCCGCGTTGCTGGATGCGATCCCGATTCCCGATCCAGAGGAGAATCGCGCTCGGTCGCGACCCGTGTTGGCCGGTGAGCCCCCCAGCCCCATCAGGCCACCGTCCGGCTGCCGCTTCCACACCCGCTGCCCCAGGGCGACCGACATCTGCCAGAAGGTGGAGCCGCCGCTGGCCGATTACGGTTCGGGGCATCTGGCGGCCTGTCACCACCCGCAGAACGTAAGCCCCGATGAAGTGGCCGCAGCGGTCCGCTCCGATGCCTCGCCGGTGAGCGCTGGCCAAGAGATGCCGGAGGCCGGCGGCGACGGCTCGCCCAGTAAGGCCCCACCACTCCCCGAGTAAGGCCCTGGGGCCTGACACTGGCTGCGATCTCCCGATGCGCGGCCGCGCCTCGCAGTCCATCCTGGTCTCAGTCGAATTGAGAGGAACGGCTGATGACTCCCTACCTGACAGCCACACTTGTGGCGGCGCGCAACGATGAGCTCGAGCGGCGATTGGCCCGCGGGCTCCCGCTCTGGGCGCTCGATGCCCCCCGGTCAAGCAGCTCAGCGGGCGTCGCCCGGCGCGCGCTCACTGGTCCCGCCCGCGCGATCAGGCGATACTTGGGACATGCGAGCGAGGCTGACGAGCAGCCGCTTCGTAGGGCGGGTCGGAGAGCTCGCGGAGCTCGAGCTCGCGCTACGTGACGCCGCGGAGGGCACCCCGGTCGTCGTCCTACTGGGCGGCGAGTCGGGTGTGGGTAAGACACGGCTGGTGGGAGAGCTGGAACGGCGGCTCGCCGCATCGGGGGAGCCGGCGCTCGCGCTCCGGGGGGAGAGCGTCGAGCAACGCGACGGTGAACTCCCGTATGCGCCTCTGCTGAGCGCGCTTCGGCCGCTGGTCCGCGCTCGCCATCCAGCCCTCGAGCGGTTGACCCCGGTGGCGCGCTCTGACCTTGCGACGCTGCTGCCGGCACTGCGCGGCGATGAGCGCGACGGGCGCCGCGAGGAGGACGACGCCAGCGGCCAGGTGCGTTTGTTCGAGGCCCTGCTCGAACTGCTGGCGCTGCTATGCGAGTCCGAGCCGGTGGTGCTTGTGCTCGAGGACATGCACTGGGCCGATCGCTCGACCCGAACCTTCGCCACGTTCCTCGCTCGCAGCCTGCGAGAGGAGCGGGTCACGCTGATGCTCACCTACCGCACCGATGAGCTTCACCGCCGCCACCCGCTGCTGCCTTTGCTGGCGGAGCTCGATCGTCTGGACCGTACGCGTCGGATCGTCCTGGCGCCGTTCGATCGCCACGAGGTCGCGGAGGCGCTGGAAGACATCCTCGGAGACACGCCGAGCGAAGAGCTCGTCGAGCGCCTGTTCGCGCGGGGGGAGGGAAATCCCCTCTACACCGAAGAGCTGCTGGCCGCCGGGCTCGACGGCCGCGGGGCCGCGCCGGAAAGCCTCCGCCATGCGTTCACCTTGCGAATCGAGCGTCTGTCAGAGGATGCCCAGCGGGTGGCCCGGCTGGTCGCGGTTGGCCGGCGCCTGGACGACGCGACGATCGCCGAGGTGACGGGACTCGCGCCCGACGGGCTTCACCCCGCGCTGCGCGACGCGGTCTCCGAGCAAGTGCTGGTCGCCGGCGACGACGATCGGTTTCTGTTCCGCCACGCCCTGCTGCGCGAAGCGCTGTACGACGATCTGCTACCCGGGGAACGCTCGGAGCTCCACCTCGCCCTGGCCCGCGCGCTCGAGCGCGCCTGTGACCCGAGCGACGACCGTGAGCTGGAGCGAACGACCGCGGTCGCCAACCACTACGCGGCCGCGGGCGAGCAGCGCGCTGCTTTGCGGGCGACTGTTGCCGCGGCCCGGTCGGCCGAGCGGGTGCAGGCCTTCGGCGAGGCGGCGGACCTGGCCGAGCACGCCTTGGAGCTGTGGCCCCGAGTCTCGGATGCGGCCCTGCTGCTGGAGATGGACCACGTGGATTTGGTCGCGATGGCCGCCGGTGCCCACATGCTCGGTGGACACCGCAGCCGCGGCGAGGCCCTTCTGCGCGAGGCGCTGGCGGAGCTCGATCCCGCCGCTGACGCACGCCGCTACGCGGCGTTGCTCGGAAGGCTGGCGCGTGCGCAGTGGGCGCTCAACCGTGGTCAGGAGGGGGTCGAGACGGCTGAGCGCGCGCTGGAGCTGTTGCAAGGGGGCGGGGCGGGTCTCGAGCGAGCGCGGCTGCTGTCGTGGCTGGCCCGGACGCGCTTCTTGCGCGGTCGCTTCCGGGAGGCGGTGCGCGATGCGGAGGAGGCGCTGGCGCTGGCGGTCGAAGTCGATCACCCCACCGCCGAGGCGGAGACGCTGAACACGCTCGGGATGGCGATGATCGCTCTCGGTCGGGTGGACGACGGGGTAGCGCGCATGCAACGGACGATCGAGATCGCACGTGACACCGACGACCTCGACACGATGACGTACGGCTACTCCAACCTCGCCGACTCTCTCAACCTTATCGGCCGGACGAGCGAGGCGCTGGAGATTGCCTACGAGGGGGTTGCCGCCATCCCATCTCGCCTGCGCGAGGACCACGACTGGCTTGCGCTGACGGTATCCGAGCTGGCCTTCGAGGCCGGAGACTGGAAGGCCGCCCGAGAATATTTGACTCCGGCTCCGCCGTGGCTGCTGGGCAGACAACTGATGTTTCGCCAACTACGGGAGGCCGACCAGGCACTGGGCGAAGGCGACGAGGATGCGGCGGCCGGTGCTCTTGAGAGCGTCGAGCCGTTGGTGGCTGCCTCCTCCGAGCCGCAGTGGATCGGGTCGTTCGGCGCGCTGCGGGCTGAGCTTTTGCGCCGCCGCCACGACCTACCCGGCGCGCGTGCGGCTGTGGAAGATGCGCTTGGCCGGATCGAGCTCTGCACCGACGACGTGATGCGGATCGCCCGCGTGGCCGCCGTGGGGATGGTGGTGGAGGCCGACGCCGCGCTGCGCGGACGCGACCTACGGGAGAAGTCGCAGGAGCGTGAGGCGCTCGCCCGGGCGCGGATCCACATGCAGCGCTTGCGGGCGGTGGCGGCATCGGGCGGACCGGTCGAGCGCGCGTGGCTGCGACTCGCGGAGGCGGAGCTGACGCGGGCCCGCGGCCGCAGCGAGCCGCGCAAGTGGCTTACGGCCGCGGAGGCCTGGGACGACCTCGGCCGGCCGTACCGAGCGGCGATCGCCCGCTGGCGCGCGGCCGAGGCGTTCGTGGAGGACGGGGATCGCGAGGCCGCGGCGGACGCATTGCGCTCCGGGCTCGAGATCGCTCAGGGGCTTGGCTCCCGATGGCTGGTGGACGAGCTGACAATGCTTGCCACCCGTGCGCGCCTGGAGCTCGCCGCGGGCGCAAACGGCGCATCCGCGGACGGCGACGCGGTTGGCGCGTCGGCTACCAGCAGCGAGGACGACGACCCGTTTGGACTGACGCCGCGCGAGCGCCAGGTGCTGGCACTGATCGCGGAAGGTGCCACCAACCGCCAGATAGGCAAGGCCCTGTACATGGCGGAGAAGACGGCCAGCGTCCACGTGTCGCGGATCCTGTCCAAGCTCGGGGTGAAGAGCCGGACCCAGGCCGCAGCCGTGGCCCACCGCCAGCACCTGGACTAGAGGGAAACCTCTCGCCCCCCGGCGGGTGCGACGCGCTGGCGCGGTAGCCGACTCGTACGAGGTTTCCTACCTCCTGGGTACATAAAGTCGACCGAGTGGGTCGACGCCGCCCGACGAGTGGGTCGACGCCGCCCGACCGAGTGGGTCGACGCCGCCCGACGGGCAGCTCAGTCCCCCGCGGCCGCCTCAACCAATGGCCCCGTCCGGGGCGGCACCTGTCTCGATAGGACGATGTAGCTGGTGCAGCGCCGGATCGCGGGCGTCGAGAGCAGCTCGTTGACCAGCTCCTGGAGATGCTCCGTGTCCCGGGCGACGACACGGCAGATCAGGTCCTGCGGCCCCGACACACCATCGGCCTCGAGCACCTCGGGCATGGCCTCCATCACCGCTACCGCTTCGCCCAACCTTCCCTGGGCCAGCTCGATCAGCACGAACGCCGAGATCGAATAGCCAAGCGACTGGGGATCGATCTCCGGTCCGAAGCCGGTGATCACGCCGCTCGACTCGAGCTTTGCCAGGCGGGCCTGGACCGTCCCCCGGGCCACTCCGAGCTGCCGAGCGACCTCCAGCAGGCCGACGCGGGGATTCTGGCGCAGGTAGGCGATCAGCCGAGCGTCGAGACGATCAAACTTGGGCAATCTGACCAGCACTATACGGCGTCATGTCCTCATACTCGTCAATCTGCCACCTTCAGCTGTACAGACTTGCAAGCTTGAGGCAATAGTGCTAAACGCTTTTATAAAGGATGTACGAAGAGGCCCAGCTCTATTCCCCGGTCACGACGGACGAGAGCGGCGAAGTCACCGTACATCTGGCGCACGATCATCCTGGGGCAAACGATCCCGTCTACCGGGCGCGGCGGAATGAAATCGCGGCCGGGGCGCTGAAGTGGAACCCCGGGGAGCCCGCGCCCGAGATCGCATACACCGACGACGAGCAGAACGTGTGGCGCACGGTCTGCCGCGAGCTCCGAGCCAAGCACGAGCGCTACGCCGTCCGCGAGTACTGGGAGGCGAAGCTCGCCGTCGGGCTGCCCACGGATCGGATCCCCAATCTCGACGAGGTCACCGCGCTCCTAGAGCCAATCAGCGGCTGGGGGTATCTGCCGGCGGCTGGGCTGGTCCCGCTGAAGCAGTTCTATCGGTCGCTCGCCGACCGGCGCTTCTACTCCACCCAGTACGTCCGCCATCCTGCAGTTCCGCTCTACACGCCCGAGCCGGACATCATCCACGAGGTCATCGGGCACGGCCACCTGCTGGCCACGCCGACCTTCGGCGAGCTCCACCGTCTGGCAGGCGAGGCAGCACGGCGGCTGAACGAGGACGAGAACCTGAAGTTCCTCTCGCGAGTGTTCTGGTTCTCGCTCGAGTTCGGCACGGTGATCGAGGAAGGCGAGCTGCGGGCCTACGGCGCCGGCATCCTGTCGAGCTACGGAGAGATAGAGGAGTTCCGGGGTATGGATCACCGCCAGCTCGACCTGATCGAGATGGGGACGGCGGACTACGACATCACCGCCTACCAGCCGGTCCTGTATCGCGCGGACTCCATCCAGGAAGTTTTCGACGTAGTCGGCGGATTCTTCCGCCAGTGCACCGACGAGTCGGTCGCGGAGATGCGCGCCGGCGCCAAGGCCCCGGTCCAATGACGGCGGTTGCATCAGCTCGAGTGCTCGCGAGCGACTATGAGGAGGTTCGCGCCTGCCCCGGGCCCCGGTCGCGCCTGCACATGGCGATCGCCATTCATCGCACCGTGGATGGACGCTCGCTGGGAGGACTGCGCTTTGAGCCCTACGACACCGCGGAGGACGCGCTCACGGACGTAAAGCGGCTCGCGCGGGCGATGACGGTCAAAGCCGCGGTGACTGGGCTGAGGCTCGGCGGCGCAAAGGGCGTGATCGCCCATCCGCCCGGCTCCCCACCGGATCCCGAGCTGCGCAGGCTGGCGCTACGCGACTTCGCCCAGCTGATCGATTCCTTCGACGGGCGCTACATCACCGCCCAGGACGCGGGGACGTCGATCGAGGACATCTCATGCATCGGCCAGTCCACCGACCACATCGCCGGGCGTCCCCGCTCCGAGGGGGGAAGCGGCGATCCCAGTCCCTACACCGCCCACGGCATCGAGGTGGCGATCCGGACAACGCTCCAGGCCCCGATCGCCGGCTGCCACGTGGTGGTCGTGGGACTGGGACACGTCGGCTCCCATTTGGCAGAGCGCCTACACCAGGCCGGCGCCCGGCTGACTGTCGCAGATGTCAATGACGCCAAGCTGGCGCTGGCGGAGCGGCTTGGAGCCGAGTGGATGGCGCCCGAGGATGCGATCGGCGCCGAGGCTGACGTACTCGCTCCGTGCGCGCTCGGCGGGATGCTCGATCTGGACACGATCGCGCGCCTACAGGTCTCGGTCGTGGCCGGGGCGGCCAACAACCAGCTTGCCAGCGACCTGGCGGCCGACGCCCTGCTCCAGCGAGGCATCGTGTGGGCACCGGATTTCGTCATCAACGCCGGTGGCCTGATCGCGGTCGAAGACGAGCTGCACGGATTCGACCAGCGGCGCGTGGAGCGGTCGATCGAGCGGATCGGCGACACGCTGAACGAGATCTATGACCGCGCTTCTCGCGACGGCACGAACCACCTGATCGCCGCCCAGCAGCTAGCGGTTGAACGCTCTGGAGGATTGGATGGCAACGACACCTGAGGCGGTGCGCGCACCGCGCGAGACCGATTTCATGCCGCTGCACGGCATCGACCACGTCGAGTTGTGGGTAGGCAACGCCGCGCAAGCGAGCTACTACTTCCGCCACGCGTTCGGCTTCCGCGAAGTAGCGTTTAGCGGGCTCGAGACCGGGTTGCGGGACCGCACCTCGCGTGTCCTGCAGCAGGGAGACATCAGGCTGGTATTGACGGGCACCCTTCATTCCGGGACCGACATCGCGCGCCATCACGCTCTGCACGGAGATGGGGTCAAGGTGATCGCCCTTTCGGTGCCGGACGTCGAGCACGCCTACCACGAAGCCACCAAGCGCGGAGCGCCGGGCGTGAGCGAACCGCGCACGATCGAAGACGACCGCGGCAGCGTCCGACTCGCCGACGTCGCCACCTACGGGAATACCATTCACCGGTTCGTCGATCGCTCCGACTATGGCGGTGCGTTCCTGCCGGGGTTCGAGCCCGTGGCGGTCGATGGATCGAGCACCGACCACGTCCACGACATCGACCACATCGTGGGCAATGTCGAGCTGGGGGCCATGAACCACTGGGTGTCCTACTACGAGGACGTGTTCGGAATGACGGAGATGATCCATTTCACGGACGAGGCCATCTCCACGGAGTACTCGGCCCTGATGTCGAAAGTCGTCACCGGAGGGGAAGGGAGAGTCAAGTTCCCGATAAACGAGCCAGCCGAGGGCAAGCGCAAATCGCAGATCGACGAGTACCTGGAGTTCTACGAGGGCCCCGGCGCGCAGCACATAGCGTTGACCACCCACGACATCGTCCACACGGTCGCCGAGTTGCGCCAGCGTGGGATCCGCTTCCTGCAGACGCCCGAGAGCTACTACGAGGAGGTGCCCGGACGGGTCGGAGACATATCGGAGTCCCTGGAGGACCTGCGAAGGCTGGGAATCCTCGTCGACCGCGACGACGAGGGCTACCTGCTCCAGATCTTCACCGCTCCGCTGGGCGATCGCCCGACGATCTTCTTCGAGCTGATCGAGCGCCATGGCGCTCGTGGCTTCGGCGAGGGAAACTTCAAGGCCCTGTTCGAGGCAATCGAGCGCGAGCAGGCCAAGCGCGGCAACCTTTAGGTCAAATGCGATACGCGGCCCTCGGTCAACTCCCTCTAAAGCGCCACACCCAGTTCCGTGACAACGGGCGGCTGCTGGTCGAGGAGGTGATGGGATACGAGGGCTTCTCGGGCAACGAGTCGATCCTCTACCACCTGAACTCCCCATGCCGGATCGCGGCGGTGGGCGAGCTGCGACCGCTTAAGCGAGAGGAGTGGGCACCAGAGGCGCACGTGCACCGGCTGGCCGACTTGCAAGCGGTCGAGCCCGGAGGCGATCCCTTGAGCGGCAGGCGAGTCCTGATGTTCAACGGCGACCTCGAGGTCTCCGTCTGCAAGCCCACCGACCAGCTGGCCGGCTTCTACCGCAACGGTCAGGGCGACGAGGTGATCTACATTCACCGCGGGGGCGGGATACTGAGGACGTTGTTCGGCCGTGTGCCGTTCCGTGAGCGCGACTACGTGGTCATTCCCCGGGGCACAACCGTCACCTGGGAGTTGGACTCAAAAGAGCAGTTCTGGCTCTGCTTCCACACCCCGGGGGAGATCGAGACCCCGGCCCGGTATCGCAACCGCTATGGCCAGCTGCTCGAGCACGCGCCGTTCTCGCAGCGCGACTTCCGGATGCCCGAGGAGCTCGAGACGCGCGACGAAGCCGGCGAGTACCGGCTCGCGGTCCGCGTGGGCGACGGGCTTCAGGACTACGTGCTCGACCGCCATCCGTTCGACGTCGTGGGCTGGGACGGCTACGTATGGCCCTACACCTTTAACGCCAACGACTTCGAACCGCGCGCCGGCCGGTTCCACCTGCCGCCGCCCACGCACCAGACCTTCCAGGGTCAGGGATTCGTGCTGTGCACGTTCGCGCCACGGCTGCTCGATTGGGACCCGGAGGCGGTTCCGCTTCCGTACCACCACTCGAACATCCAGTCCGAGGAGGTGATGTTCTACGCGGACGGCGACTATCGGGCGCGCAAGGGGGTGGAGGTCGGCTCCGTCACCCTGCATCCCTCCGGACTGCCGCACGGGCCGCAGCCGGGCGCCGTCGAGAAGGCTCTGGGCGCCAAGCGGACCGATGAGCTGGCCGTGATGTGGGACACGTTCCGTCCGCTACGGCTGACGTCTCTGTGGCGAGAGCATGACAAGCCCGAGTACGCGTACTCGTGGAATCCGGATCTGGCCGGCGCCGAGACCACTGCGCAAGCCGCCGAGGCCTCCACTGACGGCGCGCCCGCACAGGGAAGCGTCGTCACGGGCCCTTCCGAGTAGCTTTTACGGGCATCGCCCCCGGGTAAACGTTTGTCCAAATGAGGACCGCTCTCGCGTGCACGCTCGCCGCTGGGGTGGTGATCGCGGGATGCGGCGGCTCCTCGGCGCCCGCCCCGCTCGCCGCCCAGGACTCGGCGACCCTGCTGGGCGACGTGAGCGCCATTCGGTCCGCGGCCGCGGCCAGCAACCCGAGCGGTGCGCACGCTGCGGCGGCCAAGCTGAAGGCGAACGTACAGCAGCTGCTCGGGCAGGGCCGCTTGTCCTCCGCCGATGCTCGGTCGATCCTGAGCGCGGTGGGACAGGTAGACAACCGGATCTCGGCCGAGGTCCATGCGCCGAGCCCAGCGGTCACCTCCACCCCGACCGTCACCGCCGCTCCAACGCCAGCGCCTGCTCCGGCACCGAAACCGGGCCCTCCCGCTCACGCTAAGGGTCCCGGCCCCGGACACCCTGGAGGCAAGCATGGCGGCCACTGAGCTGGCCGTGGGAGCCTCGCTGGGAGACGGCCGCTATCGCCTGCGGCAGATGCTCGGCACCGGCGGCATGGCGTCCGTCTGGCTCGCCGAGGACACCCGGCTCCGCCGGCCGGTGGCCATCAAGGTGCTCGCCGACTCGTTGGCGCTCGACTCGGGCTACGTCACCCGCTTTGAGCGCGAGGCGCACGTCGCCGCCAGGCTGTCGCACCCCAATCTCGTCAACGTGTTCGACTACAGCGCCAGCGGCTCCCGCCCCTACCTGGTGATGGAGTACGTCGCGGGGGGGACGCTGGCCGACCGGCTGCGGGCGGGTCGCCGCGACGACTGGGACCCGGAGACAGTCTTTCGCGAGCTGATGAGCGCCTTGGCGCACGTGCATGCGGCCGGGATCATCCACCGCGACATCAAGCCGGCCAACGTGCTGATCGGTCCCGACGGACGAAGTCGGCTGACCGATTTCGGTGTCGCCAGGCCTTCCGGCGCCGAGACGCTGACGCGCACCGGCCTAGTGGTGGGCACGGCCCGCTACCTCCCGCCCGAGGTCATGCGCGGCAGCCGCCCGGATGAGCGTTCAGACCTCTATTCATGCGGCGTCCTGCTGCATGAGTGCCTCCGCGATGGCGGCCCGCAACACCTGCGCCTGCTGGCGGACCGTCTGACTTCTGAGCAGCCCGGGAACCGACCCGCTTCGGCCACCGAGGTGCTCGAGTTGCTGGAGCGGCCGGTTACCGCGGCCACGGCCGTGTTGGCGTCGGAGCCAGCCTCTGAGGAGGCTCGCACCAGGCCCACCCTCCCCATGCGCCGCCGCTTCCGGACCGTCGGCTTGCGCCCGACGCGGTCGGCGGTCGCGGTCGGGACCATCGTGGTCGTGCTCGTGGTGGTGTTGATCGTGTTGGCGGCGAGCGGATCCGGAGGCGGGCGCCCCAAACCCACGCAGAGCGTCGCGACACCTCCGGCCAGCGCGGGCCTCAGCACCCAGCTCGACTACCTGGACCGCGTCATCGCCCAGGCTCGGCGGTAAAGCATCACCGCCGACGTGACGCGGCCAGCAGGGCCAGCATCTCGTAGGCGATTGCCGCCGCGTGCAGCGCGGTGACCTGCCCCGGAGTGTCATAAGGGGGCGAGACCTCGACGACATCGAATCCGGAGAAGGACATTCCGGCCAGCGCGCGCACGAAGGCGATCGCATCTCGGGGCAGGAGTCCAGCCACCTCGGGCGTGCCGGTGCCCGGCGCGAATGCTGGATCGAGTACGTCCACGTCAAACGAGAGGAAGGCGGGACCGTCTCCCACTCGGGCCCGCACGCGGGCGGCGTACTCGCCGGGGGAAAGCTGCATCAGTTCTTCGCCTGAGATCACCTCAAACCCGAGCTCGTGCGGCGCCTTGAGGTCCTGGCGCGAATACAACGGTCCTCGCATGCCCGCCATGAGCGAGCGGGAAGGGTCGACCACCCCCTCCTCGACCGCCCGTCGAAACGGCGTGCCATGGAAGTACCTCTCTCCGTAGTACTGATCCCAGACGTCCGCGTGTGCGTCCAGCAGCACCACCGCGACCGGGCCGTGGACTGCCGCCTGCGCGCGCAGCTCGCCTAGCACGATCGAGTGGTCGCCGCCCAGCACCAGCGGGACGACGCCCGCCCGAAGCAGCGGCTCGAACGAAGCCGCAAGCTGCTCGGTCGTTCGCAGCGCGTTTCCCGGAGTGACCGCCACGTCCCCGCCGTCGACGGCCGACAGCGTCTCGAACACGTCGAGGTCGAGGAGGGGATGATAGGGGCGAAGCAGCACCGACACCGAACGGATCGCTTCTGGTCCGAAGCGCGCACCGGGTCGGAAGCTGGTTGCGGTGTCGAACGGCGCCCCGAGGACCGCCACATCGACGCCGGCCGCGGTCGGCTCCTCGTGCGGTAGACGCGCAAATGTACGCAACCCCGAGTACCTCGGCGCGGCCCTGGCGTCGGCCGGACGGTAGTGGGGCACGCGCGAACTCTAGAGCGCCGTCAAGCGGCTGTCCGGCTGACGCCGCTGGCGATCGGCAGCGCGTAGAACCCCGCCAGGACGCCGCAGATCACGAGCGTGACGTACGGCGACACCACGGCCAAGGCGGTCGCGATCGCGTAGGGGCCGAGTCCCGTGAGCGAGCGGGCCAGGATCCGGCGCCGCTCTCCGAGTGGCAGCGCGGTATGCAAGCGGTGGGCCTTGCGCAGCAGGATGTGGCTGTTCAACGTGGCGAACGCGATCGACATCAGCAGAAACGATCCCGCGTAAACCCCCGCCGCCAGGTTCTGTCCCTCTCCCTGTTTCAGGTACGTGGCCAGCAGGCTTGTGCTGAATGGAAGCACCCCAATCGTGAGCAGCAGCAGCAGGTTCAGGATCAAGATCGCGTGGTCGGTCTCGCGCAGCCGCCCGATCATCACGTGATGGTTGATCCAGATGATTCCGATGGTGATGAACGAGATCACGTACGCCGCGTAGATTTGCCATTGGGCTAACAATGCGTGCGCCAGGCCGTGGTGGCCGAGGCTGTGCGGCTCTGGCACCGTGATGTTCAGCACGAGCAGGGTGATCGCCACGGCGATCACGCCGTCCGAAAACGACTCCAGCCGGCTGACGCTCACATGAAATGGTTCGCTGAAAGGCGCTAATCGCCTTCGAGCAGCGCCCGCACCCCGGCACGCAGCGCCGGTCCCAGCCTGGAATCGGTCAGGCCGTACTCCAGGAACGCGGCGCAGTAGCCCTCCAGCGAACCGATGTCGTGACGGCGCTGTCCCTCGGCCAGCGGCACGGCCACGATCCGCCCGCCGCCGGCTAGCACGCGACGGAGTGCGTCGGTGAGCTGCACCTCGCCCGAGGCGTCCGGACCGAGGTCTCGGAGCGCTGCGAAGACGCTGGGCCCCAGGACGTAGCGGCCCATCATCGCCGTCCGGCTGGCCACGTCGGTGGCTTGGGGTTTCTCGACCAGGTCGGTTACCTCATCACCGTTGATCACGACGATCCCGCGGCGCGAGACCTCCTCGTCCACAACCGGGGCCACCGCCAGCGCGACGTCGGCCCGGTCTGACTCGAACGCCTCTATCAGGCGGGGCACGACGCCCGGCGGGTCGATCACGCCATCTCCGAGCGCGACTACCACGCCGTCGTTTGCGAACCCGTCAGCGCAGCGGATCGCGTCGCCGAGCCCGGCGGGCTGTGGCTGGCGCGTGTACAGGATCTTGACGCCCACGTCCGGATGGTCGAAGTGGTCCTCGATCGCGCGCTTGTGAGCGCCGGTCACGAACAGGATGCGCTCGATTCCCGCCTGAGCCAGCTCCTCCACCACGTACTGCACCACCGGCTTGTCGATCAGCGGCAGCATCTCCTTGGGCTGAGAGCGTGTGGCGGGCAACAGCCGCGTCCCGCGCCCGGCGACCGGGACGATCGCGTCGGTGATCACCTGCGGGAGCGTAGTTGGCTAGGACGGTGACGGCTGAGGGAAGCGCTGCGGTTCGGCGACCCCCGTCTCGCGCACCAGGGCGGGAGGCGCGAACAGAGTCACCGACTCCGACTTTCCCTTGAGCTGGGCGTTGCCCCGCATCTGGAGCGAGGCGGCACCTTGTTCTGAGAGGAGACCCCGAGTCCATTCCGAGATCAAAATCGGGTCGCCGGTCGTTCGAGTGGCCGCCTCGACACGGGCGGCGACATTGACCGCATCGCCGATCACCGAGAACTCGAGCCGTCCGCCTCCGCCGACGTTTCCCGCGATGACCATCCCCGAATTTAGCCCGATCCCGATCGTGAGCTCGCCGCCAAATTCGTTCACCACTTCCCGGGAGATCTCGGTCGCCGCTTTGAGCGCCTGGTCGGCGTGGTCAAGCTGGCGGCGCGGAGCGCCGAATACGGCCAGCAGGCCGTCGCCCACAAACTTGTCCACGTGGCCGCCGTGGACGTGGATGATGGGCACGATCCGCGCGAACAGGCGGTTGAGGGTGGCGACCACTTCGCGTGCGTCCGATCGCTCGGCAAAGCCGGTGAAGTCGCGGATGTCGGTGAACATCACGGTGACCTCGACCTCCTCGCCCACCAGGGAGGTCCCCTCCCTGAGAATGTGCTCCGCGACCTCATGGTCCAGGTAGGTACCGAACGCTTCCCGAATCCGCTCACGGTCCCGCAAGCCCGCGGTCATCTCGTTGAAGCCGGCCTGAAGCAGCCCCAGCTCGCTCCCGTCGTAGACCGGGATCTCGGTCGCGAGCTCTCCTGCCTGCACCCGACGTTGTCCCCCGCGGACGGCCTCGATCGGGTCAACCAGCGATTGCCCGGCGATGCTCATTGCTCGCCAGCCGAGCGCTAGCCCCACCGCGCTCAGGACCAGCAGACTGACGGCGGTGCGGCTCGCGGACCAGTGCCCGACCACCAGCACGCTGACGGCGAGTAGCACGCAGGCGAACAGCGGAAAGGCCGCTGCCAACCCCCAGGCCACCAGCAGGCGCGTGCGTACCCCGGGGCCGACCGGCCGCCCCGGCGCACCGTCCGCAAGCGCGGCGGTGGTTATCGGCCGGGTGAACCGCTCGGCGAGCAGGTATGTCAGCGCCGAGGTGGCGAGTCCGCCGATCGGGATCGTGATCGCGGATTGCGCTGCGACGGCGGCCGAGACAAACGCGTTGAGGGCCGTGAAGACCACTGTGGCGATCCCCCAGATGGCGGCCGCGATGCGCATCTGAATGAGCGGCTGGCGCAGTGCGAGCTCCCGCTCGCGGTCAGTGGCAGGCTGGCCCGAGACGAACCACTCGCGGATCTCGCGCGCCCTCCTCGGCCCAAGCCTCGTCGCGATCGCCGTGGCCAGGATCCCGCCAACCACTAGCACCACGACGTTGGCCGCCAGGATCCAGGTGTCGTGGGTGAACCTGGATGGCAGCGGGACCAGGAACGTCAGCAGGACCGTGACGACCAGCCCGCCGATCACGTTGGCGGCCGACAGACCGACCTGCATTCGTCGCTTGACCGAGTGCCACGTCGCCGCCCGGGACTCCACCGCAACGGGAATCATCGCATTGCCGCGACGGTGGTCATGCCGGCTGCGGCGCGCCCTCAGACAGACCAATGCGGTCGTGCAACCGGCGCAGCGGCCTCGGCGCCCACCAGTTGAGCGGTCCGAGCAGCTCCATCAGCGACGGGACCAGCAATGCGCGGATCACCGACGCATCGATCAGCACGGTTAGAGCGGCGCCCAGCCCCAGCTCCTTGATGAACACGATCTTGGAGGTTGCAAACGCCCCGATCGCTACGGCGAACAACAGCGCCGCCGCCGTGACGATCCGCCCGGTTCGCTCGAGCCCCAGCGCCACCGCTTCCGAGTTGGGGGCGCCGGCGTCGCGCGCCTCCTTGATCCGCGAGAGCAGGAACACGCCGTAGTCGGTCGAGAGCCCAAACCCGATCGCGAACAGCAGGATCGGCTGGGTGGCGTCAAGCGCGCCCAGGCTGCGATACCCGAGCAGCCCCTGGAGGTTGCCGTCCTGGAAGATCAGCACCAGGATCCCGAACACCGCGCTCAGGTTGAGCGCGTTCATGAGCACGGCCTTGAGCGGCAGGATGACCGATCCAGTCATCAGGAACAGGACGATCAGCGTCGCTCCGACCACCACCGCCAGCACCGCGGGCAGGTGGGTGCCGAGGCTGTGCTCCAGATCGACATAGGAGGCGGTCTCGCCGGCCACGCCCAAGTAGACCGGGGGGTGGATGGCACGGACGTTCTTGACCAGCTGCACGGTGCTCGCGCTGAGCGGCCCGCGGACCGGCGCCACCGCCAGCAGTGATGTCGAGCGACTCGCCGGTTGCGCGGGCGCGACGGCCGAGACGTCACTGAGCCGAGCGATCTGCGCCGCCACCGCGTGGACCCGAGGCGACCCTGCGGGCGCTCCGACCACGACCTCGAGCGGCGAGGTCCGGTTCGGCGGAAACTGGGAATTGAGGGCGTCGTTCACCTGTCGGGCGCTGATGTTCTGCGGGAGCACGCGAGCGTCGACGGTGATGAACTTGATCTGCGTGAAGGGGATGCCGAGCGCGATCAGCGCGGATGCCGTTGCCAGCGCGATCCTGCCCGGCCGCCGACGGACGAATTGGGCAAGTCGGTACCACGCGCCGCGGGTGGCCGGGAGCGCGTCGCTGTCGGCGGCACGGCGCAGCCGGGCGGGCGACAGAGCGTTGACCCGCGGGCCGAGCAAGGCCAGCACCGCGGGCAGGACGGTCAGTGCAAGCACGCCCGAAAGCAGGGTGGCGATCGCGCCCGCGATCCCCATCGAGTACAGGAAACGCTGGGGGAATATCGTCAGGGAGGCCGCGGCCGCGGCCACCGTCAGCGAGCTGAAGATCACCGTCCGCCCAGCCGTCTGAAGGGTGCGGGTAAGGGCCCGTGGGCCGAAGCCCGAGCGCGCCGCTTCCTCGCGGTAGCGCGAGACGATGAACAGGCTGTAGTCGATCGCCAACCCCAGCCCCAGCCCGGTCGTCAGGTTGAGCGCGTAGACCGAAAGATCGGCGAATGTCGAGACGACCCGCAGTAGAAAGAAGGTGCCGAGGATGGCCAGGCCGCCGAGCAGCGGCGGCAGCAGCGCGGCCACGAGCGAGCGGAAGAACAACAGCGAGAGAAGAAAAATCAATGGGAACGCGAGCAGCTCGGCGTGTGCCAGGTCGTGGCTTACCTGAGAGTTGACCTGCGCATTGGCGATCGCCGTGCCCCCGAGCTTGACGTCGCGTTGCGACGCGAATCGCCCTTCGATCACCGTCGCGTCGTCACTCAGCCGTTTGTCGGAGCGCGGCTTGAAGTACGCCAAGACGTAGGTCGAGCGCCCATCGCGCGCGACCATCGCCGGATCATGGGTGTTGTAGAAGCTCCTGACGTTCACGACGTCGGGCTGGGCGCGCAGCAACTGCGAGATCTCCAGCACGCGCCGCTGGGCTGCGGCCGCGCGCACGTTGCCCGAGTCGACCAGCGCTACGACACCGGGGTCGAGTTGCCGGCCGGCAGCGGACTGGAAGCGATTGGTGGCCTGCACGCTCTGCGTGGCCGGGTCGTTCGCCCCATACGGGCTCAGGTGCTTGGACACTCCGACTCCGAACGCGCCTGCGACCGCGGCCAGCACGAGGGCCACAGCCAGCACGCGCGTCCGGTGGCTATGCAGGAACGTTGCGAGGGTGCAGAGCATGCGATTGCTCCTCAGCGAGGCGACGCTCGGCCGCTTCGCACCAGTCGATGATCCGTTCCGTGATTGAGATTCCGAGCTCGAGCGTCATTCGAGGGCCGGGGTGCATCTCGTCTGCCTTCCGCTGGATCGCCCGCAGCTGGGAGAGCTTGCGCTGCTGCAGTGCGAGCATCGCCCGGATGTTCTCGAGCCGGCGCTCGGGCAGACTGTCGGAGAAGAACAGCTTCAGCATCCCCTCATCGCGGACCTCGTACACGAGCTCATCGTCAGACGCCAGCCACTCCCGCAACACCGCCTCGCCGGTCTCGGTCAGCTCGTAAGCAGTGCGGGCCCGGCCGCCTGACGGCTCGGGGCGGCCCCGTACGAGTCCCTGCTCCTCGAGGCGGCGGAGCTCCGGATAGATCTGTCCATAGCTGGCGGCCCAGAAGCGCCGGGTGGACTTGTCAACTACCTGCTTGATGTCGTAACCGGTGCGGTTGCCGAGCGCGAGCATCCCGAGGATCACGCGGCCCGTCGGGCTCAGATCGGTCATGTAGCGGCACGATATATCGTGCCGCTACATCTGTCAAGGGGCCGCTACATCTGTCAAGGGCCCCCGCGCGAGGCCGCCGCCACTGGGTGCGCGGTGCGGCGGCGGCCTCGGCTAGCCGGAGCTAGATGTTGCCGTCCCCGTCGCTGGGGCCGCCGTTGTTGTCGGAGTCACCGTCGCCGCCGCCGCCTTGCGGGATGCCGCCGGCAGAGGGATGCGGCGTCGCGGCTGGCGGAGACGGCGTGGTGACCTTGGGCGCGGGGGGAGGTGGCGGCGGGGGAGGAGCGGGCGTGACGTGCGCGGTGGTCGCCGGAGGACTCACGTGAACGGGCGCCGGAGTGGTGGGCTGACTGGCCGGCGCAGCGCTCGTCGTGGTCGCGGCGGCCGGATGGGCAGTCGTCGAGCTCTTGGGCTTGGCCGCTTGCTTCTTCTGCGGCTTGGGCTTGGCCGCGGTGGTTGTGGTGGTCGTGGGGGTGGTGGTCTTGGCAGTCGTGCTCGGCTTCGACGAGGAGCCGCAGCCCGCAGCGGCCAGGGCGATGGCTGCGGCGGCGAGCGAGGCGATGCCAGTTAGGCGAAGGTTTCTCATCTTGGTGAGAAGGACGCCGCTGGGAACGATTACTTCCCGACCACCTCGAGTCGGAGCCACAATTTATCCTCGCCCTATGCACTTCGCGGAGCTGACGGCACCCGAGCTGCGAGTCCTCGGTTGCCTGATCGAGAAGCGCTGGACGACGCCGGAGCAGTACCCGCTATCGCTGAACGCGCTCAGGCTGGCCTGCAACCAGACCACGAACCGTGATCCGGTCGTCGACTACGACGAAGCGACTGTGCGCGACGCGGCACAGCGTCTGTCCCGCTACGGATTGGCTCGCCTGGCGAGCGGTCACGGAAGCCGGGCCACCAAGTACCGGCACCTTGCCGAGGAGGCACTGGGACTCGGCCGCGAGCAGCTGGCTGTCCTCGCCGTGCTGCTCCTACGTGGCCCCCAGACGCTGGGCGAGCTCAAGACCCGCACCGATCGGATGGCTCAGGTTCCGACGCTCGCGGACGTCGAGCGGGTTCTGCAGGAGCTGATCGATCGCCGCTACGCCGTCCGGCTGGAGCGCCGTCCGGGCCAGAAGGAGGAGCGCTTCGCGCATCTGCTCGGCCAGGCCGAGGCGCCGAGGAATGAAGCCCCACCGACACCCCCTGGTGCCTCTTCGGATGGTGATCTCGCCGCCAGGGTGGCCGCTCTCGAGGCCGCGGTGGCCTCGCTACGGTCGGAGCTCTCCGCTTTGCGGGGCGGGGGTTCGAGCCACTAGGCGCTCGCCCGTCTCTGCCGCGACAACCGGCAGCGTCGGCCGACGGAGTCTCCAGAACACGTACCCGGTCCAGCCGGCCCGCGAGCTTCGATCCTGAGACGATGCCGCTGTGGCCGAGTCGCATATGACCCTTTCCCTTCTCGGTCGTCCGGCCCGGTATCCCGCGGGCCTTCGCGAGCTCGCCGCGGGCGTCTATGCCTGGCTTCAGCCCAACGGGGAGCTCGGCGAGTCAAATGCGGGGCTGCTCGTGGGCGACGATGAGTCACTGCTCATCGACACGCTGTGGGACACACAGCTCACGCGTCGGATGCTCGACGCGATGCGCGCACATACGGGGAATGCGCCGATTCGACGGCTGGTCAACACGCATGGCGATCCTGACCACTGCTGGGGCAATCAGCTGCTGTCGGGCGCGGAGATCATCGCCACACGCGCCGGGGCTGAGGACATGCTCGGCGAGGACCCGGCACGACTGCGGCTACTGGCTCGAGGCGGGCGGGCGCTCGGCCGTGTTGCCTCTCATCGTCTCCCGCTTCCAGGTGCGGCTCAGATGGCAGGCCTCGGCGCATACGCGGGAATGCTGGCGGCCTACGACTTCAGTGAGATCAAGCTGACGCCCCCGACGCTGACCTTCGACGGCAAGCTCGAGCTCGACATCGGTACCCGAAACGTCGAGCTGATCGAGGTTGGCCCGGCTCACACGCCCGGCGACCTGATCGTCCACGTCCCCGATGCGAAGGTCGTGTTCGCAGCGGATCTGATGTTCGTCGGAGTGACGCCCATAATCTGGGTCGGCCCGGTCGAGAACTGGCTCGCTGGGCTCGACCAGATCGCTCAGCTTCAGCCGAAGACGGTCGTTCCCGGGCACGGCCCGCTGACCGACCTCGACGGGGTGAAGGCAATGCGCTCCTACTGGGAGTTCGTCGCTCAAGCCGTACGCGAGCGTCTGCGGGCAGGAATGGATGCGGCCGCCGCGGCCCGCGACATCCTGCGCTCCCCGGAATTCGCCAGCCAGCCGTTCGCGCAGTGGGACGCTCCGGAGCGGCTGGTGGTCAACGCCGAGATCATGGCCCGAAACGACCGCGGCCTTTCCGGCCGCGTATCAGCCGCCGAGCGGCTACGCCTTATCGCCCGGATGGGGCAGCTCAGCCTCAAATAGGGCTTCATGGCCCGACGCCCCGCCGCGGCTCAAGGCCCGCCCTACAGGATCCCGATCTCCGAGTTGTCCCCCACCATGAAGCGGTAGGCGCGAGGCTGCCGCCGGTCGCGGCCGATCGTGACGTTGCGACCGAGTAGCGATGACTCCATCCGCCCCGCCAGATTGCGGACGGCGGCCCCCTCCAGCAGGATCGAGTGCTCGACCTCTGCATTCTCGATCGTGCAGCCTTGGCCCACCGCCGTGTACGGCCCGACGTAGCAGTCGATCAGCGACGCCCCCGCGCCGATCACCGCCGGGCCACGCACCGCGCACCGCTCGAGCCGAGCTCCAGGCTCGATCACCACCCGCCCGTCTACCTGTGACTCCACCAGCTCGCCCTCGTTGCGGCTGTCGATCGTGTCCAGCACCAGACGGTTGGCCTCCAGCATGTCCTCCAGTCGGCCCGTGTCCTTCCACCAGCCGTTGACGACGTGGGGCTCGACGCGCAGCCCGCGGTCCACCATGTGCTGGATCGCATCGGTGATCTCGAGCTCCCCGCGGCCGGAGGGCGTGATCGACTTGGCGGCGTCGTAGACCACGGGCGTGAACATGTACACGCCGACCAGCGCCAGGTCCGTCTTGGGCTCAAGCGGCTTCTCGATCAGCCGCATCACCCTTCCGTCATTCAGTTCAGCGACCCCGTACTGCTCCGGATCGGGGACGGCCGTGAGCAGGATCAGCGCGTCGGGCTCCGATGAGCGAAAGGCCGCGACCAGGTCAACGATTCCGCCCTGGAGCAAGTTGTCGCCGAGGTACATGACAAACGGCGAGTCTCTGAGGAACTCCTCCGCGGTGAGAACGGCGTGCGCCAGTCCCAGCGGCTCGTCCTGGAGCAGGTACGTGAGCTTCACGCCGAACCGCGAGCCGTCTCCGGCCGCGGCCTTCACTTCCTCGCCGGTCTCGGGAGCGATGATGATGCCGACGTCTTCGATCCCGGCCTCGGCCATCGCTTCGATCCCGTAGAACAGCACCGGCTTGTTGGCGACGGGGACGAGCTGCTTGGCGCTCGTGTGGGTGATGGGGCGCAGCCGCGTGCCCTTGCCGCCGGACAGAATCAGCCCTTTCAGGTCTTGCACGCGCTCGAAGCGTACTGTCCTCTAGTAGGCGCCGCCGAGCTTGCGGTGGTCCCAGCTGGCGATCCGCTCGGCGCTGAACTGAAGCGCGACGCGCTTCGCGGCTTGAGTTCGGACGGCGTCCGTGAAACCTTCGTCCGCCGTCCCGCCGCCGTAGCGGCTGTAGATCTCTCCTCCCACCTCCGCCACCAACTCGGTGTCACGATGGATCGTGGCCCGGGCCTCGATCATCACCCCCCGCAGCTCGTGGTACTGCTCGCCGGCCTCGACCTCGAGCGTCGCGCGGGGGTCTCGCTCGAGGTTGCGCGCCTTTTGCGACTTCGCGTAGGTCCAGGCCCAGATGTCTCCCGCGCGCATGACATACCACAGCGGCATCAGGTGCGGCCAACCTCGCGGCCCAAGGGTGGCGCAGATCACGACCCGCTGCTGCTCAAGAAGCTCAGCGATCTCCTCGGCGCTCAGCTTGATCTGATCGCGGCGGCTCACGCCGGACGGGGGCGGCGGCTCACGCCGGCGAGAGGCCGGCCGCGGCGCCGATCTTCTCGGCCGCGGCACGGACCGCTTCCCTGGCGTCCACCGGCTCAAGCACCACGGCGTCTCCGGCCTCCTTGAGCACCTCGCGGACGAGCCAATCGACGCCGGCGAACGCGAGCCCCACGATCACCGAGCCGTCGTCGAACTCCGTCTCCACGGTGCGCTCCTCCCGGGCCCACCGGGCCCGCTCTGATGAGATCCACACGCGCGCTCGGCGCGACGCCGGTACCTCCCCGGTCCGGGGCCAGCCGTCCACGTCCGCCACCGGGTCGATCTCCGGCCGGGGCTCAAACTTCTCGCCCGTCGGCGCAGAGGACTTGATGCGGTCAAGCCGGAAGTGGCGCACGTTCTCGCGATCGCGGTCGTAGCTGGTCACATACCAGCCCTCGCGGCCGTTGATCAGCGCATAAGGCTCAATCAGCCGCGTGGCGAACTCGTCCTCGTTCTCCTTGTAGTACTCGATCGACAGCAGCTCTCGATCGGCGATGGAGCGGGACACGACTCGGGAGATCGCGGCGTCGTCTCCCGCCGGGGGAGCCATCTGCAGACCCTCGTGCGACGGATCCTCGCCCAGCGCGGCCACTACCTTCTCGCGCACCGAAGCCAGGGAGCCGGCAGGGATGTGCTCGCCGATCAGGTCGATCGCGGCGATCAGCGCCTTGGCCTCAACCGGCAGCAGCCTCGCCGGACGCGCGAACGAGTCGCCGTAGGGCTCCGGATCGACCTCGATCATCCCCTCGTCGTCGACTTCGGCGTACAGGACATAGGTCCCGGCGCCGAAGTTGACGACGTTCAGCACCGAGATGTCCTCCCGCAGCTCCTGCTCGGAGATGTTGAGCCGGTTGCAGATCTCGCTCACCGACAGCCTGTGCCGGGCGCGGCCGGCATCAATCAGAATGCTGGCCAGCGTCACCAGCCGCGCGAACCGCTCAGGCCGGATGGCGGCATCGGGATGGTGCCCATTGCTGTCCTCCTCGGCGGTCTCGGGCCTCCGGACACGCTCGCGATCGCTGCCCGCGGCCACCACCGCAGCCATCTCGGGCTGCCCGGTGTGGCGCTCCACGAGTAGCTTGACGCGCGCAAGCAACTCGTCCTCGAGCTCCCGAGGGGCGACCAGCCGCGCGTTCTCGCCGAGGCCCAAAACCCAGGCGATCAGCTGGCGAGCGTTCGCGTAGGGGGTGACGAACAACTTGGCGCCGTGATCGTCAGAGTCGCGCGTCCCGCCCGCGCCCGGTGCCCCGTTCTTCTCGGCGTCGCGTACCTCGCCGTAGAGTCCGAAGTGGCGCTCGATCTGCCACCCGATCCGTCCCGAGATCCAAACCTCAGCCGTGCCGATCGGGTCGCCGAACTGCCACTGGATCCGGTTCGCATAGGCCCGCGGGTCAAAGTCCGCCGGCCGCTGGAAGTCGTGCTCGGCCTTCGTCGCGTATCCGACCTTGCCACGGATCCGCGACAGCCTGAAGACCCGTATCGCGCCGCGCTCGTGGGAGCGCCCGACCACGTAGAACTGTCCTCCCTGATAGAGCAGCTGGTAGGGATCGACGCGCCGGGTTGAAAGCGAGTCGCGCTCCATCGTGTAGTAGTCGAACACGATCGTCTTGCGGCGGAAGATCGCGGTCTCGATCTTCGCCAGACGCTGCGACAGCTCGTGTCCCCCGGCGGAGCCCGTGAGCCCGAGCCCCACGGTGTGCTGCTCGGCGGCCCTCAGCGGGCTCGGCCGACCCCACGCGATCTGCTGCAAGGCCAGCCGCAGTGGCTCGGCGTAGGCAAATTCTCCATCAAGCAGCTGCAGCGCCGTCCGCAGGGCCGCGAGCTCCTGGTCGGTGAACTCGATCGGCGGCAGGTGGAAATTCTCGGGAGCCAGCGAGTAGGTCTCCTGCTCCACCTGACCGTCGATGGGCTTCTCCACGGAGAGCACGATGCCCAGCGCCTCGAGCTCGGAGCGATCGGCATAGAAGCGGCGGGCGAACGCATCCTCGTTCATCACGCTGTAGCCCTCGACGTCCCGCCTGATCTCCGGAGCGGTCACCGGGCGGCGCTCGGCCATCAGGTAGGAGATCAGCGACAGCTGGCGGATCAACTTTTCTGTGTCCTTGGCCACGTCGCCAACTGTAATCGGCGGTCGAAGTCACACAGCGCCGGGCGGCGCTATTTGCGGTCATTTGTCACCGTCCATGGCGAAGCCATCACGGACGTCGGAAGGTGGTGCGCGCTAAGCCGCCTCGCGCTCCGGCTCGGCCCGGGCCGCGAAATAGGCACCGCCGCCCAACGCCTTGTCGTACGACGACCACTGCTCGCCGGCCGGCAGCTGCTTCTCGATCCGGTCGAAGCTGCCCAGGCGACCACCGAGGTTGTCGATCATGTGCACCAGCGTCGCCTCGCGAGTGCACGGGACCACGGGGCTGCCGTGCTCCAGCGAGCCGTGGTGGCTGAGGATGATGTGCAGGATCGCCTCCTCGAGGTCGGCGGGGAACCCGTCGAGTCGCTCGATGGCCCGCCTCACCCTGTAGTAACCGAGCGGGATCTCGCCGTGCAGGCGTCCCCGGTCGGACATGGAGATGGCGCCGCCCTCCTCCTCGTAGGTCTCGAGCTTGCCGATGTCGTGCAGGAGCGCGCCGGTCACCGCCACGTCGCGATCGATCCCCGGGAAGATGGCAGACAAGGCGCTGACGGCTTGGGCCACGGTGAGGCAGTGCTCGAGCAGCCCGTGGCGATAAGCCTGGTGGTAGTGCTTGGCTGCCGGTGCGTCGCGGTAGCGGGGCCACACCGGCGAGCTCGGGCCAAACACCAGCGCGAGCAGCCTGCGCAGGTCCGGGCTCTGGATGGTGCTGAGCAGCTCCCGCAGATCGGCCTCCATCTGATCGGCTCCCCTCGCGGGCCCATCGAGCAAGTCCTGGGTGGCGTATTCGTCCTCGCGAGCGGCGCGGACGGCCTGGATCGCGAGTTGCGGGCCATAGCGGGGATGCACGCAGTAGCGGCCGGTGGCGTGGACCACCTGACCCGGGACGCACAGCTCTCGTGCCGATTGCACCTCGTCCCAGATCACCGCCGGGACGCTGCCGGACCGGTCTCCCAAGAGCACCTTCAGGTACTCGCCGCCGTCGCGTCGTGGTCGCAGCTCGACGTCGCGCACCAGCAGCGGCTGGGCGATGTCGCAACCGTCGGCAAATTCCCGAACCTCCATCGCGGCACGAAGATAAAGTGGCGCCCGGACGGCAGCTCATGGAGCGCACAGCAATAGTCACCGGCGGAACGGGCGGGCTTGGGTCGGCCGTCGCCAGCGGCTGATCGCCGATGGCTGGCGAACGTGCGTGCCGTGGGTGGCCGAGCACGAGCTCGACAGGCTGCCCCCACGCGACGGGCTGGAGCTCATGCATGCGGACCTGTTCGATCCCCAGTCGGTAAAGGCCGTCATCGACAGTGCCACGGCCGATCCGAGCGCGCCGCTGGGCGGCGTCGTCAACCTGGTAGGCGGATTCGCCACCGGCGGTCGGGTGCACGAGACCCCGGTCGAGGACTTCACGGCCCAGTTCCGCCTGAACCTCCGCCCCACATACCTCGTGACGCAGGCGGCGCTGCCGCATCTAATCGAGGCCGGCGCCGGCTCGATCGTGTGTGTCGGGACACGCGCCGCGCTGCAACCGTTCTCGGGCGCGGCCGGCTACATCGCCTCCAAGGCCGCGGTAATCGCGTTCGCGCACGCGGTGGCAACCGAGTACCGCGACGATCGCGTCCGCTGCAACGCCATCCTCCCGAGCGTGATCGACACCCCCGGCAACCGCGCGGGGATGCCAAACGCCGACCATGACCGGTGGGTCAAGCCGGCCGAGATTGCGGGCGTGATCTCATTTCTTTTGTCATCGGACTCGGAGCCGATGAGCGGAGCCGCCGTACCGGTCTACGGGCGGGCGTAGCCGCAGCGCCCTGCCCGGCGCGCCAGCGGAGGGAGGGAGGGCCCGCCCTGCTTGGCCCGGTTTCGTTCGCGCCCGGGGTGGCTAGGATCGGTGCTTATGGAGCGTAAGTGGTGGACGCTGATCGTCGTCTGTGTGGCCATCTTCATGCTGCTGCTGGACATCACGATCGTCAACGTCGCGCTACCGAAGATCGCCCAGGGCCTCCACGCCAGCTTCTCCGACATCCAGTGGGTGATCGACGCCTATGCGTTGACGCTGGCGTCGCTGTTGCTGACGACGGGGTCGCTCGCGGATCTGCTCGGCCGGAAGCTGGTGTTCACCATCGGGCTGGGGTTGTTCGCGCTGACCTCGCTCCTCTGCGCCCTGTCCCCGAGCGCGCTGTTCCTGATCCTGGCTCGCGGAGGTCAGGGGATCGGCGGCGCGATCATGTTCTCGACCTCGCTGGCGCTCCTGGCTCAGGAGTTCCACGGGCGCGAGCGGGGGACCGCGTTCGGCATCTGGGGCGCGACCACTGGCGCGGCGGTGGCGATTGGGCCACTCCTGGGCGGGGCTCTCACCGACTCCTTGGGCTGGCAGTCGATCTTCTTCATCAACGTCCCGATCGGGGTGGGAGCCGCCGCACTGACGATGGCACGGGTGCGCGAGTCGCGCGATCCAGCAGGCAAGCGGATCGACTGGATCGGGACGGCAACGTTCACTGCCGCGCTGTTCCTACTCGTGTTGGCGCTGATCCGCGGCGACACGCTCGGCTGGGGGAGCACGACGATCGTGTCGCTGTTCACCGGTTCGGTGGTGTTGCTGGCGCTGTTCGTGGTCTCGCAGATGGCCCAGGAGAACGCGATGTTCGATTTGTCTCTGTTCCGCAAGCCGACGTTCACCGGCGCGGGGGTGGTGGCGTTTACGGTCTCCGCCTCGATGTTCGCGATGTTCCTCTACCTGACCTTGTTTCTGCAGACGATCCTGGGCCTCTCGCCGCTTCAGACGGGCCTGCGTTTCTTGCCCACGACGCTGGTGATGTTCGTGGTGGCCGCCGTATCCGGAAACCTGAGCGAGCGCGTCCCGGTCCGGCTGCTGCTGAGCACCGGACTCGCGCTCGTCGGCGGCGGGTTGCTGTTGATGAGCGGACTAAATGCCTCCTCGGACTGGACTGCGCTGCTGGCCGGTTTCATCGTCGCCGGCGCCGGTGTGGGGCTGATCAATCCGCCCCTGGCCTCGACCGCCATCGGCGTCGTCCCCCCGGAGCGCAGCGGGATGGCCTCCGGAATCAACTCAACCTTCCGCCAAGTGGGGATAGCGACCGGAATCGCTGCGCTGGGCGCGATCTTCGAGAGTCAGTTGTCGAGTAGGCTGGCGCCCGCACTGGCGGGGACGCCGGTCGCGGGTCATGCTCATTCGCTCGCGCATGCCGTCGCGGGCGGCGGCGCTCAGTCGGTTCTGGCAAGGGTTCCCCCCGGGCAGCGGGCCGGGGCCGCGCACGCCATCCATAGCGCCTACGCCGGCGCGCTCAACGACATCCTGATCGTGGCAGCTGTCGTCGCGTTCGTCGGTGCGGCCCTGGCCCTGGCGCTGATCAGGAGCCGCGACTTCGCGGTCTATGGGGCGCGCGAACCGGTCGAAGCGGCAGCTGCCTGACGAACCGTGCTCACAGTCCCGGAGGGTGCCTGACGACGAATCCGCCAGTGCCTTCTTCGGGGGAGCTATTCGACCAGCGGCTGCCGGACGTCGCCAGCGCCACGGTGTCGAATCGCAGCCCGGCGACGTACATGAACGTGTGCCCCGGGTTGGCGTAGATCGTCACCCACTTGCCGGGGCCAGGGTCACCCATGGTCATCAGCTCTGACGAGTCCACGGTGGTGTTGAGTATCCCCGCCTCGATAAACACGAAGCTGAGCGATCCCGAGCAGTCGTAGGCGGTGTCCTCATAGGTTGCGTGGCCGCCGCCGAAGCGGTAGGGGAGATGCGCGATCTGATTGCCGGCGTTGATCATCTGCTGGACGACGGCCGGCGCGTTACCCGGCGCGATCGCCAGGCCGTCGGGCGTCAGTGTTGCTTGGCTGGTGCTCGCAGTCAGGCCGCTGGCCCGAAGCTCGGCGCGCACCTGGCTCAAGGATTGCGGCTGCGGCAGCGAGCTGCCGTTGGCGGGGGGCCCGACGCTGACCTGCGAGGGGCCGGCCGGCGTACCGCCGGTCGCGGGCACGGCCCCCGCTACCGGCTGCACCGCCTGGGGGCGCGAATGGCCAGCGGAAGGCACAGCGGCGGGAGCGCGAGTGGTCGTACCGGTCTGGCCCATCGTGCCGCAGGCCGTGACCAGCCAGGCGCCGGTTGACGCGGCCGCTAAGGCTTTCACCCTGGCCCAGCGCACCTGCCTCAGTATGACGCCAGCCGCCGGGAGACGCGCCGGCTCCGCTGGCCGGCGAGCGTCCGACCCGGCCCCCTCGTTCCGTTGCCGTACCCTTGGCCGCCGGATGCGGATCCTGGTCACAGGGGCTGCCGGCATGCTCGGGACGGACGTATGTAAAGCGGCTGCCGACGCGGGGTTCGAGGTGCTGGCCTACGAGCGGGCGCGACTGGACGTCACCGACCCCTCCGCGGTGGAGGCAGCGGTACGGAGAGCGGGGCCGGATGTGATCGTGAACTGCGCCGCCTGGACGGATGTCGACGGCGCTGAGGCCGCGCCCCAGGCGGCGCTCGAGGTGAACGGAGCGGGAGCCGGGAACGTGGCTCGCGCGGCGGCTGGCTGCGGCGCCTGGACCGTCCACGTCTCCACCGACTATGTGTTCGACGGCTCGAAGTCAGCACCCTATCTCGAGTCCAACCCGGTGGCGCCGCTGTCCGAGTACGGACGCTCGAAGCTCGAGGGCGAGCGCGCGGTCGCCCGCGAGGCTCCCGAGCAGCACACGATCGTGCGCAGCTCGTGGCTGTTCGGCGCTGCGGGAAGGTGCTTTCCGAAGACAATTCTGCGACTGGCAGGCGAGCGCGAGGAGTTGACCGTGGTGGCCGATCAGGTCGGCTGTCCGACCTTCACTCCCCACCTGGCTGGCGCCCTGATCGACCTGGGCCGAAGCCGGCGCCTGCCAGGCGTCGTGCATGTGGCCGCCGCCGGGCAGTGCTCGTGGTTCGAGTTCGCAGCCCAGATCGTGGCCTCGGCCCAGCTGCCCACCCGGATCACGCCCGGGGCTACGAGCGAGATGCCCAGGCCGGCGCCGCGGCCCGCCTACAGCGTGTTGCGCTCCGAGCGAGCGGGTGCTCCTCCGCTTCCGGACTGGCGCCAGGGGCTTGATGAATTTATGGCCCTGCGGGTTCCGGTGTCATGAGGCTGCTCGTCTGCGGTGGCGCCGGCTTCATCGGCTCCACGTTCGTCCGTCTGCGCCTGGGCGAGCAGGGCGACGAGGTCACCGTCCTCGACAAGCTCACGTATGCCGGCCGACGGGAGAACCTTCAGGATGTCCTCGATCGCATTCGGTTCGTCCACGGAGCGATCGAGGATCCGGTCACCGTCGCCGACGCCGTCGAGGGCTGCGACGCGATCATCAACTTCGCGGCAGAGACGCATGTCGACCGCTCGATCTCGGGAGCGGAGGCGTTCATCGTCACGAACATGCAGGGGACCCACGTTCTCCTGGAGGCGGCGCGAGAACGGGGCCTGCGGTACGTGCAGGTCTCTACCGATGAGGTCTACGGATCGATCGAATCCGGCTCGTTTACCGAGTCCTCGCCGTTGATGCCCTCCTCCCCATACAGCGCCACCAAGGCTGGCGCCGACCTGCTGGTCGCCAGCTACTTCCACACCTACCGGCTGGAGACCGTCATCTGCCGGGGATCCAACAACTACGGCCCGTACCAGTATCCCGAGAAGCTGATCCCGCTGATGATCCTCAATGCGCTCGCCGGGGATCCCCTGCCCGTGTACGGCGACGGGCGCAACGTGCGCAACTGGCTGTATGTAGAGGACTTCGCGCGCGGGATCGGGCACGCCCTGGCACTCGGCGTGCCGGGCGAGGCCTACAACTGCGGCGGTCCGGACGAGTGCCAGAACCTGGACGCCGTCAGGAGGATCATCGAGCTGACCGGGGCTGACGAATCGCTGATCGAGTTCGTCCCGGATCGGCCCGGGCACGACCGTCGCTACTCGCTTTCGTCCGAGAAGCTGCGGGCGCTGGGGTGGGAGCCTCGAGTGCGATTCACCGAGGGCTTGGAGCGCACCGTGGGGTGGTACCGCGACAACCCGTGGTGGTGGGATCCCATCCGCTCAGGGGCGTATCGCGAGTACTACGAGCGTCAATACGGGAGGGCGCTGAGGGCGTAAGGCCATGGCCTACCGGACAGAGCTAAGAACGGCGCGCGGCCGCCACGCGCCGCCGCCAGAGGTGCGGCTGCCCCTTCAGCGCCAGCGCCTGCTCCGGGCGGCGGCCGGGGAGTTCGCGGAGCGGGGATACGCGGCCGCCAGCGCCGCCTCGATCGCCCGCCGGGCGGGGATGTCGAAGGCCACCTTCTACGCGCACTTTTCCAACAAGCTGGCGTGCATCGTGGCGCTGGTCGACCGCGCCAACGAGGTCGTGGCCGAAGCGATGGCCAAGGCCGCACGCTCCGCCGGCAACGCCGACGCCGCCGCCCGGATCCACGCCGGGACCCGCGCGTACCTGAACGCGATCGCCGAGCACCCAGAGTTCGCGCGCACGTTGCTGGTGGAGATCGTGGGCGCGGGGCCCACGGCGATGGCCAAGCGCGACCAGGGCATGCAGCTGTTCGCGGCCATCCTGGACGCAGAGAACGCGGCTGCGGCGAGGCGTGGCCTGAGCCCGCGGTTCGCCTCGCCATACGACTCCTACGCGATCGTGGGTGGCATCACGGAGCTGGTCTCGCGGCACGTGCGCCTCGGTCAGCCAAAGAACGTATTGGAGCTCGAGCCGGTGATTGACCGCCTGATCGGCGGGGTCTTGGCGCGCGGCACTTGAGATCTGATCCCGACTCGCTGGCCAGCGTCGAGCGCGAGGTCGTCTCCTGCCGCCGCTGTCCGCGCCTGGTCGCATGGCGTGAGCGGACGGCGGAGATGAAGCGTGCCGCTTTCGCCGATCAGCAGTATTGGGGGCGGCCGCTGCCCGGCTTCGGGGACCCGGCGGCGCGCGTGCTGGTCCTGGGGCTGGCGCCCGCCGCACATGGCGGCAACCGTACGGGCCGAATCTTCACCGGCGACCGCTCCGGGGACTGGCTGTTCGCGGCGCTGTGGAGAGCCGGGTTCGCCAACCAGCCTCAGTCCGTGGCTCGCGACGACGGGCTGCGGCTGTCGGATTGCTATGTGACGGCAGCGGTGCGTTGCGCACCGCCGGCGAACAGGCCCACCCCGGCCGAGCGCGACAACTGCCTGCCCTACCTCGTCCGCGAGCTGGGGTTACTCGGGCCGGTGCGGGTGATCGTATGCCTGGGCAGCTTCGCCTGGGACGTGGCGCTGCGAGCGCTGACGGCGCGCGGCCTCGCCCGCCCACGTCCCCGTCCGAGATTCGGCCACGGCGTCGCGGTCGGGGTCGGCGAGCTGTATCTGCTCGGCTGCTATCACCCGAGCCAACAGAACACGTTCACCGGCCGACTCACCGAGGCCATGTTGGACGAGGTGTTTACGCGCGCGCGGGAGCTGGCGGGGTGAGGCCGGAGCTCAGGGCGCTTCAGCTCGCGGACCCGCCTCGGCTGTGGGAGGCCATGGGGTTCAGGGTGGGCGGCGTCGACTGCGAGATTGGCGGCGTCCACCTGTCGCTGGGCTGCCCCGGCAGCGGCATCACCGGTTGGACGCTGAGCGGCATCGCCGACGGCACACGGGAGATCGATGGCCTGGAGACGGAGGTTGCCGGCGAGGTGTCGCCGCCAGAAGCCGCCACCCATCCCAACGGCGCCGTCGCCATCGACCACGTCGTGGTCACGACTTCCGGCTTCGACCGTACCGCCGCCGCACTGGAGGCGGTCTGGATGCCGCTGAGCAGGGAGATCACCGGACGCCAAGGTGCTCGTATGGGATTCCGCCGTCTCGGCCCGACGATCCTCGAGTTGGTCGAGACGAAGGGGGGTCCCTCCGGCCCCGCCTGCTTCTGGGGTCTGGTCGTGGTCGTCGAGGACCTGGATGTACTGGCGGAGCGGCTCGGCGAGCATCTCGGTTCGATCCGCGACGCGGTTCAACCAGGTCGGCGGATCGCGACGCTGCGAGAGGCGGCCGGCCTGGGCGAGGCGGTGGCGTTCATGAGCCCCGAAGCGCCCCATTAGGCGCCCGCTAGCCTCGCCTTTGAGGCGATGTCCCCCGATCCACTTGATGACTTCAGCCCTCGAACCCGCGAGTGGTTCCGGCAGGCGTTCGCCGCGCCCACGCCCGCGCAGGAGCACGCGTGGCCCGCGATCGCCTCGGGCGACCACGTCCTGATAAGCGCCCCGACCGGATCGGGCAAGACCCTGGCCGCCTTCCTGTGGGCCATCGACCGGCTGGCCAGCCAGCCAAACGCGGAGGGAGGGCGCAACTCCCACGGCGGCACCAGCCTCGTCTACGTCTCTCCGCTCAAGGCGCTCTCCTACGACATCGAGCGCAACCTGCGGGCCCCGCTCAGAGGGATCGGTGCCGACCTGACGGTCGCCGTGCGCACCGGCGACACGCCTCAGCGCGAGCGCCAAGCGATGCTGCGCAAGCCGCCGGACATCCTGATCACCACTCCCGAATCGCTCTATCTCATGCTGACGAGCCGCGCGCAGGAGCTCTTCTACGGCGCGCGCTGGTGCATCGTCGACGAGGTCCACGCGGTGGCCTCTTCCAAGCGGGGCGCGCACCTCGTGCTCACATTGGAACGGCTGGTCGAGGCCGCCGGCACCGACCTCCAGCGGATCGGCCTGTCGGCCACCCAGAGGCCTCTGGAAGAGGTGGGCCGCTTCATGGTCGGTCCGTCGCGCAGGTGCCGGATCGTCGACACCGGCCTGCGAAAGCCGCTCGACTTGGAGATCCGCGTTCCGGTCGAGTCCATGCTTGAGCCGGACGCCGATCCCCCGCCCGATCTCGACCCGCTTGCCGGTGGCGAGGCGACCCGCCGCTCGATCTGGCCCGCCATCTACCCCGAGCTGCTTCAGCTGATCCGCGCCCACCGCTCGACGATCCTGTTCGTCAACGCACGGCGCAGCGCCGAGCGCCTGGCGCTGAGGCTGAACGACCTGGCGGCGAAAGAGGACGAGGAAGCTGGGCGGCCGCAACGAGAGATCGCGCGGGCGCACCACGGCTCGCTGGCTCGAGAGGAGCGGACTGTCGTCGAGGAGCTTTTAAAGGCCGGCGAGCTGCCGTGCCTGGTCGCCACCTCATCGCTCGAGCTGGGGATCGACATGGGCGCCGTCGACCTGGTGATCCAGGTCGAGTCGCCGAAGTCCGTGGCCCGCGGGCTGCAGCGGGTGGGCCGGGCGGGCCACTCGGTCGACCAAGTAAGCGTGGGGCGGATCTTCCCCAAGTTCAGGGCCGATCTGCTCGAGTGCGCAGTGGTGGCCAAGCGCATGCAGGAAAACGAAATTGAGAAGACGGTCGTGCCTCGCAACCCGCTCGACGTACTGGCCCAGCAAGTGGTGGCCATCGCTGCGGCGGCCGAGGACGCGCAGCCGGTGAGGGTCGCCGACCTGTACGCGCTGGTGACCCGCACCCATACCTACGCAGACTTGCCGCAAAGCCAGCTCGAGAACGTCCTCGACATGCTCGACGGTCGCTATCCGTCTTCGGAGTTCGCCGAGCTCAGACCGCGGATCATCTGGGATCGCCTGAAGGGCACGATCCGAGCGCGGCCCGGAGCCCGCCAACTCGCGGTCACCAACGCCGGCACGATTCCGGACCGGGGCCTTTACGCCGTCACGCTCCCCGATGGCCGCCGGGTCGGCGAGCTCGACGAGGAGATGGTCTACGAGGCGCGGCCGGGGCAGACGTTCCTGCTCGGCGCAAGCACCTGGCGGATCGAGGAGATCACCCGCGACCGGGTCATCGTCTCGCCGGCCCCCGGCCTCCCAGGCGCGGTCCCGTTCTGGAAGGGCGACGGCGTGGGCCGACCCCGCGAGCTGGGGGAGGCGATCGGGGCGTTTGCCCGCTGGGCCGTCGAGCAGCCGCGCGAGAAGCTGGAGCGCGACTACGCCCTCGACCCGCGCGCCGCCGGAAACCTGCTCGAGTTCCTCTCCGAGCAGCAGGCAGCGACCCGTGTCGTTCCGTCCGACCGCGCGATCGTGATCGAGCGCTTTCGCGACGAGATCGGAGATTGGCGCCTGTGCGTCCTGTCCCCGTTCGGAGGGCGGGTCCATTCGGCGTGGGCGCTCGCGCTGAGCGCCAGGATTCGCGACGAGCTGGGGCTGGAGTCAAACGCGATCTACTCCGACGACGGCATCATCGTCCATCTGCCCGACGCCGAGGACCCCCCGGACGCCGAGTTGGTGCTGCTCGACCCCGACGAGGTCGAGGACCGCGTGGTCGCCGAGCTCGCCTCCTCCGCCCTGTTCGGGGCGCGCTTTCGTGAGAACGCCGGCCGGGCGTTGCTGATCCCCCGCGCCCGCCCGGGTAAGCGCACGCCCCTGTGGCAGCAGCGCCTGAAGTCCCAGTCGCTGCTGGAGGTTGCCAAGAAGTTCGACGATTTCCCCATCGTGCTCGAGACATACCGAGAGTGCCTTCGCGACGTGCTCGACGTTCCGGGTCTGGTGGACCTCCTGACCCGGATCCACCGGCGGGAGGTGGCACTGGTGCAAGTAGAGACGCCGACGGCCTCGCCGTTCGCGTCCAGCCTGTTGTTCGACTATGTCGCCATCTACATGTACGAGGGGGACACCCCCAACGCCGAGCGGCGGGCGGCGGCGCTGTCGCTCGATCGTGACCTGTTGCGGGAGCTGCTGGGCCAGGAGGAGCTCCGCGATCTGATCGACCCCGGCGCGCTGGCGACCGTGGAAGCAGACCTTCAATTCGTCTCAGAGCACATGCGCGCCGCCAACCGCCATGGCCTTCACGACGTACTGCGGCGGATCGGCGACCTGGATCAGGCGGAGGCCAAGGCACGCGTGCTCGAGGGCCTCGATTCGGATCGGATGCTGCACCAGCTCGAGGCCGAGCGGCGCGCAGTTCGGATCACGATCGCCGGCCAGGAGCGCTTCATCGACGCCGCAGATGCCGGCCTGTACCGAGACGCGGTCGGAGCCGCTCCCCCGGGCGGGCTTCCCGACGCTTTCCTGCAGGACGTTCCCGACGCGCTCTCGCGCCTCGTGCGCCGATACGCCGCGACCCACGGCCCGTTCACGACCGCAGAGATGCGCACCCGCTACGACGGGGTTGATCCCACGGCTGCGCTCCGAGAGCTCGAGCGCGACGGGTCCGTCGTCCGCGGGGAGCTCCGCCCCGGCGGCTCGGAGCGAGAGTGGTGTGACTCAGACGTGCTCCGCCGACTGCGGAGGGTGTCGCTGGCGGTGCTTAGAGCGGAGATAGAGCCCGCAGATCAGCGCGGCCTGGCTCGCTTTGAGCCTGCTTGGCAGGGGGTTGACCGTCACCCGCCGTCCGGGGCGGGAGTGGACCGCCTGCGCGAGGCTCTCGTCCCCTTGCAGGCCGTGGCCCTGCCGCCCGAGGTGTGGGAGCGAGACGTGCTGCCCCGCCGGGTGGGCGCCTACTCGCCTGCCTGGATGGACCAGCTGTGCGCGAGCGGGGAGGTGGTGTGGGTCGGTGCCGGCGCGCTCGGGCGCCACTCGGGAAAGGTGGCTCTGTACTTCCGCGAGGACGCACCGGCATTGGGGCCACCGTCCGGCGGCCGCGGCGCGGGGGAGGCCCCGGCCGAGTCGCGCCACGCCGCCGTGCGGGAACGGTTGGCGGCCGGCGCTTGCTTCTTCACCGACCTGCTGATCGACGTGGACCTCGCGCCAGAGGAGCTCCAGGAGTCCCTGTGGGATCTGGTCTGGAACGGGGTGGTGACCAACGACGCCTTCGCGCCGTTGCGCGCGCCGCGGTTGACGCTGGCCCGCGGGCAGCGGTCGCTGGCGGCCGGGGGCGGGGCCTCGCGGCGCGCGGGGCGGTTCGCGGGCCGCCGTCGGGCCGGGTCGGCTGCCCAACTCCAGGGGCGTTGGTCGCTGACCGAGCCGCTGTTCCGAGAGCAGGCCGATCCCTCGACACGCCGCCGGGCGCTGGCGGAGCTGCTGCTCGAGCGCTACGGGATTTTGACCCGCGAGCAGGTTCTGGCCGAAGGCGTGGCCGGTGGCTTCTCCGCGATCTACCCCGAGCTCTCCCAGCTCGAGACGCTGGGGATCGCGCGGCGCGGATACTTCGTCGAGGGGCTGGGCGGGGCGCAGTTCGCGCTGCCCGGGGCGGTCGAGCGGCTGCGCGGGCTGCCCGACCGCAACGCGGCCCCTCTCGTTCTATCCGCGATCGACCCCGCGCAGCCGTACGGCGCCGCTCTGCCCTGGCCCGCCTCTGGACGGGACGGCTCTCGCCGACCGGCGCGCGTGGCGGGCGCCTACGTCGTGCTCAGCGGAGGCGATCCCGTTCTCTATCTGGAGCGCGGCGGGCGCGCGCTTCAGACGCTGGTGCCCTCCGACGACCCGCGGTTGGAGCCGGCGCTCGAGGCGCTGGTGGGGCACGTGCGCAGCGGCCGCGGGAGGCGCATCGGGCTCGAGAAGGTCGATAACGAAAGTGCCATGACCTCCCCCCTGGCGCCGCTGCTCGTCACGCTCGGTTTCCAGGAGGGACCGCGGCGGCTGACGCTCAGCGCCTGAGCCTGACCGTCAGCCGTCGGACGGCCAATAACATCTCCCATGCATGGCGTCGACTATCGGGGAGACGAGCGAGCTTCTCCATCGCGTGCCCGTGTTCTCGACGCTCGGTTCGGAGGAGCTTCAGCGGGTGGCGGAGGTCGCCGTCCCCCGCCACTTCGAGGCGGGCGAGGTGGTGTTCCGCGAGGGCGATGAGAGCAGCACCTGCTACGTCGTGCGCTCGGGGCACGCGCGAGCCATCCGGGAGCACACCGACGGCCGCTCGCTAACGCTGGCGAACTTCGGCCCGGGGGACATCTTCGGCGAGCTGGCGATGTTCGACGACGAGCGGCGCTCCGCCACCATCGAGGCGGCCGAGCCCATGGAGGCCATCGCGATCCTGGCCACAGACATGCGCCGGCTGCTGCGCGAGCACCCCGCCATCGCGGTCAAGCTCCTGCAGTCGCTCGGGCGCCGGCTGCGCGAGACGAACGAACGCCTCACGCGGCAGTCGTTCCAGACGGTCCAGAGCCGCGTCGCGGCCGTGCTCGCGCAGCTGGTCGAGGCCGCCCGCGCCGAGGGCGCCGGTGACGGTGACGTATTGATCACCTCCACTCAGGCGGAGCTGGCGCAGCTCGCGGGCTCATCGCGGGAATCCGCGAGCCGCTTCCTGGCGGTGCTGGAGCGGGCGGGGATCATCACCCAGGGCCGTGGCAAGCTTGTCGTCCATGAGCCCGAAGCGCTCGAGCGATACGTCTACTGACTTCTCAGCCGGAGGCGTAGTGGTCCGGGGCGAGGAGGTGGCCGTGGTTGTCCCGGTCAAACGGTCCGCTGCCGGGGAGCGCGTCCTCGGCCTGCCCAAGGGCCACCCGAAGGGCGACGAGACCCCAGAGGCCGCCGCTCTCAGGGAAGTCCGTGAAGAGACCGGGCTGGAGGTCGACCTGGTCGAGAAGCTGGGCGACGTCAGCTACTCGTTCGAGCGCGCGGGACGCCGCCGGGACAAGCGCGTGACCTTCTACCTGTTCAGTTACCGATCCGGCGACCTGCGCGACCACGACCACGAAATCGAGGATGCGCGGTGGATCCCCGGCGCGCAGGCGGCCCGAACGCTCACCTACTCGGGCGAGCGCGAGATGGTGGCGCGGGCATTGTCGAGATCAGCACCAGACCGGTAGGCTCACCGCCGGTGCGCGTGCTCAATTTCTACTCGTCGGTATTTGGCGATCAGCTGCGCCGTGGCCGCAAAACGGCCACGATCCGGCTGGGCGACAAGTCCCACAAGTACAGCAAGAACGAGTGCGTGCTGGTCACGATCGGTTACCAGCACTCGCCTCGCGAGAAGATCTTCTACGCGGTGATCGACCAGGTCGAGGTCAAACGCGTCAGGGACCTCTCGCCCCGGGATATCGAGCACGACAACCCGGAGTTCAGGCGCATCGACGAGATGGTGCACTTCCTGGAGCAGATCTACGGGCGAAAGGTCTCGCTGGAGGACACCGTCACCGTCGTTCGGTTCTCGCAGATCATCGAGAACCCGCCCGAGCTCCGTGACCGGATCCGGGGACTGGGCAGCGCACGCAACTGACCCGCTGGCACTCTCATCCGGAGAGTGCCAAGAAAGCCTTGAAACCCCGCAGGAACAAGCTATAGTCCCCGGTGGCTGGCACTCTCGGCGTACGAGTGCCAAGCCGTTTCGAGTCACCCATCCCTTCCATTCGGAGGTTTCAACAGATGAAGCTAAAGCCCCTCGGCGATCGGTTGATCGTGCGGGCAATTGAGGAGGAGGAGCAGACCGCCAGTGGCATCGTCCTCCCCGACACCGCAAAGGAGAAGCCCCAGAAGGGCAAGGTCCTCGCGGTAGGCGACGGCAAGGTCAACGAGGACACGGGCAAGCGCACGCCGCTCGACGTCGCCGAAGGAGACGAGGTCCTCTACAGCAAGTACGGAGGGACCGAGATCAAGGTGGACGGCGAGGAGTTGCTCGTCCTCCGCGAGTCCGACGTGCTGGCAAAGGTCCAGTAGAACCGTTTAGGAGAACCAGAGATATGGCACACAAGGAACTGAAGTACGACGCGGATGCCCGCAAGGCGCTCGAGCAGGGCGTCGACGCGGTCGCCAACGCGGTCAAGGTAACCCTCGGCCCCAAGGGCCGCTACGTAGTCCTCGACAAGAAGTTCGGGGCGCCCACGATCACCAACGACGGCGTCACCATCGCTAGAGAAATTGAGGTCGAGGACGTATTCCAGAATCAGGGCGCCCAGCTCGTCCGTGAAGTGGCAACCGCCACCAACGACGTCGCCGGCGACGGTACGACGACCGCCACCGTGCTGGCGCAGTCGATCGTGCGGGAGGGCCTGAAGAACGTAGCCGCCGGCGCCAACCCGATGGCGCTCAAGCGCGGCATCGAGCGGGCCGTCGAGGACGTCGTCTCCAACATCGAGTCGCAGTCGACCGAGATCACCGGGAAGGATCAGATCGCCCGCGTGGCGTCGATTTCCGCGGCCGATGACGAGATCGGCGACGTGATCGCCGACGCGATCGACAAGGTCGGCAAGGACGGCGTGGTCAACGTCGAGGAGGGCCAGACGTTCGGCATGGACCTCGAGTTCACCGAGGGCATGCAGTTCGACAAGGGCTACATCTCGCCTTACATGGTCACCGACCAGGACCGTATGGAGGCAACCCTCGAGGACCCGTACATCCTCATCGCCAATCAGAAGATCGGCTCGGTCCGTGACCTGCTGCCGGTGCTGGAGCAGGTGATCCAGTCCGGCAAGCCGCTGCTGATCATCGCCGAGGATGTTGAGGGCGAGTCGCTCGCGACGCTCGTGGTCAACAAGCTGCGTGGCACGTTCACGGGTGTTTCGGTCAAGGCCCCCGGGTTCGGCGACCGCCGCAAGCGGATGCTCGAGGACATCGCGATCCTCACCGGCGGTGAAGTGATCACCGAGGAGATGGGCCTCAAGCTCGAGAACACGCAGCTCTCGCAGCTCGGCCGCGCCCGCCGCGTGGTCGTCGCCAAGGACACGACCACGATCGTGGACGGCAACGGCGAGTCAGATGCCATCAAGGGCCGCATCAACCAGATCAAGACGGAGATCGAGAACACCGACTCCGACTTCGACCGCGAGAAGCTCCAGGAGCGGCTTGGCAAAGCTGTCCGGTGGCGTGGCGGTCGTGAAGGTCGGCGCGGCGACGGAGACCGAGATGAAGGAGAAGAAGCACCGCGTCGAGGACGCCCTTCAGGCCACGCGAGCGGCGCTCGAGGAGGGCATCGTGCCCGGCGGCGGCGTGGCTCTACTGGCCGCCCAGGACGCGATCAAGGTCGAGGCCTCAGCGGATCCCGACGACGCGACGGGCGCCAAGATCGTCCGCCGCGGGCTGGAGGAGCCGCTTCGGCAGCTGGCTGAGAACGCCGGCCTCGAGGGGTCGGTGGTCGTCAACGAGGTCCGCGGCGCCAAGAAGGGCCATGGCCTGAACGCCGAGAGCGGCGAGGTCGTCGACCTCGTCCAGGCCGGGATCATCGACCCGGCGATGGTGACGCGCTCCGCGCTCCAGAACGCGGCCTCGATTGCCAAGAACATCCTCACCACCGAGGCGATCGTCGCCGAGATGCCGGAGAAGGAGCCCGCCGGCGCCGCCGGTGGCGGCATGCCCGATATGGGCGGGATGATGTAAGCCGAGCTCTGGGCTAATGGGGTTGGGCTCCATCTTGGAGCCCAATCTGACACCAGAGTGATGTAATCGCCCGTAACAGGCGAGTGCTTAGAGAGGGCCCGGCTCGCAGGAGTCGGGCCCTCGCGCATCGTGGATCAGGCTGTCGCGACCTCGAGACTCGCGCCCGGAGAGTTCTGGTCCTCGCGCCTCGAGATCTGGCCCCGGAAGGAATTTGCGTGCACGCGTCGAAAGTCGATTTGCGCGCACTTTGCGACATTTTTTCTTGCAAATAGCTATATTGCCCGCGATTTGTCAACGCCGAGTCTTCTACCCGTGCGCGGGAGGAGACCGGGGGACCCATTTGCGGCTGCGGTCGCTGGGGCGAGTCGCCGCCTGAGTGCGGCGTAGCGTGAGTCGGTCACGCGAGCCCGTCAGCTAACCCCGGAGGCAAAACCGAAAGGAGCACCACTTTGCCTGGTGTGCGCTTCGACGTACTCGTGGATCTCGCCGCCCCGGAACGAGACCTTGCGTCCGTTGATCTCTGGGAGAGGTCGCTGTATCGCTCCCGTCAACGTCGCCGGCTGGCTGAAGTAGGGCGGAAGTCCCGACGCAGACGGAAGAGCGCCTCGCTGGCAACGACGGCGGCGCTCGCCGCCGTTCCGGTGATTCCACAAACACTCGCCGCGGCGGAGGTGCCCGGATCCACGCCGTCCGCGGTTGGTGCCGTTGACGGCAACAGCGCCACGCTCATGGCCGCAGCGCAACGAGTAGTACTGCAGGAGGGCAGCCAGGGCGCGTTGGTCTCTGCACTCCAAACGCGGCTGGACGAGGTCCTGCCGGTGACCCATATCGCGGTTGACGGGATCTTCGGACCCCAGACGCGAGGTGCGGTGATCGAGTTCCAGCGACGCGAGGGCCTTCCAGCCTCCGGCACAGTCGACACCCGTTCCTGGGCGGCCCTGTTCCAGGCACCCGTGCTGGTCTTCGGTGGAATGGACACCGGCGGTGCGGGCAGTAATGCTTCGGCGCCGTCGAGCCGGGCCAATGGCAGCCACGCAGCCGCCGTTGCCCATGTGTCGCATGCCAGCCGCACACCCGCCACCGGCGGCAGGCACACCGGGTCACGAACTGTTCCGTCTCTGCGGAGCCGGCAACTCGGCGGTCCCCCCACCGCCAACGATGCCGCGGGCCAACCGGCTGACAGCTCCGCCACGCCCGTCGCCACCGGGCCCTCAAGCGCCGGCGCGCCTTCGAACAACAGCGGCCCATCGACGCCGAGCACGCCCAGCGGGTCGTCGAACGCCAACCATGGGAACAGCGGCGCGCCGCCGGTCGCCGTCGTCGCCCCCAGCAGTCCCCCGCAGCAAACGTCTACCTACGTGTTGACAAACGGCGTCGCGCTGCCGTTGCCCCGACAGTACGTGACGGGCGGCTTCGTCGACTCGGGCGTGGACTATGCCGCACCGGGCGGGACGCCTGAGTATGCGATGGGCGACGGCGTGATCATCGGCGAGGGGATCAGCGGGTTCGGTCCGAACGCGCCGATCCTGAGGATCACCGACGGTCCGCTCAAGGGCATGGAGGTCTACTACGGGCACGCGGGGCCCGACCTGGTTCGTGTCGGACAGCACGTTCACGCCGGCCAGCAGATCACGATCGTGGGCTATGGGATCGTCGGCATCTCGACCGGGCCGCACCTCGAGGTCGGGTTCTATCCCCCTAACGGGACCGGCTCACGGATGCTGTCCGTGATCAACGCCATCCTCAGGCAGCATCCCACCGGCCGGGCATGGGGCACTGGCGGACAGGTGCTCGCGAGGACGACTCGCAGACGTGCCCGGACCGCACACGCCAGCAGAACGTATCTGCCCAACTACGGCGGCACGGGCGGAGGAGGGAACGGTGGCACCAGTGTCGTCACAAGCAGCGCGCCGGCTGTCGTCACGGCCAGCACGCCGGCGCCTGTGCCTGCCGCGCCAAGCGTCGCCCCGGCCGCGGCGCCGGACACCGCGGAGCTGGCCAAGAGCGGCCCCGCGAGCCCGGCACCAGCGGTTGCGTCTAGCTCTCCCGGTGTGGTTGACAGCGGTGAGGCAACTCCAGCGGCTCCCGCACCGGCGGATGCCGCTACAGACGGTGTGAAGGACGCGCCGCCGGTCGACAGCGTTCAGTCCGCGCCGGCGACCACCAGCGCTCCGACGGCCGACGGTAACTCGTCGGCCACACCCGCCGGTGTATCCGGGGCCAAGACGACCCCGACGGCTGGCGGGCCCGTTCAGACCGTGACCGGTTCCAAGGAAGCCGTTCCGCAGTCAGGTCCCGTCTCTGGCTCAACCGGATCTGCATCGTCGGCGACTCCCGCCGGCACCGCGGGCACCGCCCCGACGTCGGCGGTCACGGCGACCTCGCACGCCGGCGCAGCTGCCGCGGACACGACCGCCGCTCCGTCCAAGTCGGCCGTGGCGCCCGCCCCCGCGGGCCCCGCTCGCTAGCCCGGTACGCGCCGCGGACACGGACTCCGCCCGCGACCGCCCCGCACTGTCGGCGGCGGTCGCGGGTCTGTCACTCTCTAGCCCTGGGCTCCGTGCGGAGCCTCGATCCATTCGAGCCAGGCGGCGCCGGGATGGGCGATCCCCAGCAGGGACCGCGAGCGTTTGCCTGCCCGGTATCGAATACGCCCGACCAGCCCGAACAGGCCGTGGCGCCGATTACGCTCGATGAGCCCGGGCGGAACGGGAATGTCGAGGACGCTGCGGTCCGCCGCGTCTCCCAGTGGGACCAGTGGGTCTACAGAGATCCAGTCGAGATCGCGGCGCGCTCCGAACTGCTCGACGATTGCGTGGAACCGCGCAAGCTCCTCGGCGGTGAAGAAAACGTGGGCGTAGGTGTCCACGAGGCACACGAGCGGGCCCGACGGAATGCCGTCCAGGATCGCCGGCAAGACGGCGCAGGCGTCGCCGCGCACCGTCCGGGCGGGATTGGCGATCGCCACCTCGACGGCACGCTGGAATCTGGTGATCGCGGCGCTCTCCTGCGGCACGCATGCGGCAAGCCAAGCTCTCACCCCGGAATCGAACAGATCAAGCGGCTCCACATCGATGCCAATGCGATCGACGATCCGGGGCAGTGCGGGCGTGATCGGCGGCGGTAACGACCCCCGCACCTCGGTCTCGAGCACCACGACGGAATCGTCGTCGCCCACGGTCGTCAGCCGGTCTGGCTGCGGTCCCCGAAATACATAGCGATAGCGATCGAGATGGAGCGTCAGTCCGGCTCCCGTGCCGATATCGACCAGCACCAGCTCGCGGTCCTCGGCGATGGTCGGCGCGAGCGCGGGAACCAGGTCCGCGCAACGGCCCACCTCATTCATCTGATAGCGGTGAGCCTCGCAGAGCTTCAAGAGCTCGTCGCGGTGGTCAAGGCAGAACTCGCGGTATTGCGCGCGGAAATCGGGGCTCAGGGCGGGCTGCGGTGCACCGGCCCGTGGGAACGACTCCCGCAGCGGGGAGGGGTCGCGCTCGAGCACGAGCGCGGTGGCGGCGGCCGAGAACAGGAGCGCGGGAAGTCTCTCGGGCGCAATCGTGGCGGCCATTGCAAGCAGCTCGGGATCGTCGCGGAGGATCCCAAACTGCGCGGCGGTCAATCGCCAGGAGGCAGGTGATCCGGGAGGAGACCAGGCGGCTGCAATGGCCGCAGCCTGCTGGGCGACGACCGCCGGCTCGGTTCCGTCGCTCACGGCTCGGCTGCCGCTACGGCCGGTTGCGGCCGTAGAGGTCGTGAGCTTCGACCCACTCCTCGGCCACGATGGCTGAGCCCAGGGAGAGCTCGCCGCACAGCACGGTGGCGGCCACGATCTCGGCGAATTTGCGGACTTTGTCCCGGCCGTAGCAGCCGAGCAGTTCGAGGCATTCCCGCTGCGTGGCCAGAGAAGTCCCACCGCCGTACGTGGCCACGATCAGGGAGGGAATCGTGACCGAGTAGTAGTAGTCGCCGTTGTCTCGGAGCTCCGCGTAGACGTAGGCCGCGGAGGACTCCGCGACGTTCGCGGCGTCCTGACCGGTGGCGATGAACATCGCCGTGATGCCGTTCGCCGAGTGCGCCCCGTTGTTGTTGACGCCGGACATGAACCCGCCCAGGTTCGAGACCTGCCGTGCGCGGTACATGAGCCGGGTGTCGGAGCGCATGACGCGCCCCAGGATCTCGTTCGGGATCACAGCCTCGGCTACGACCCGCTTGCCGCGGGTCCGGAGCATGTTGATCTGCGAGCTCTTCTTGTCGGTGGCGAAGTTCGACTCGAGGAAGTAGTGCTCGATCGTGTCGTTGTGCGCCTCGATCCACCGGCAGGCGGCCTGCGTCGCCTTCCCCGTCAGGTTTTGGCCGGCGGCGTCACCGGTGGTGTAGTTGAAACGCGTGTAGAGGATGCGGCTCGAGGTGTACTTCTCGATCTCGACCAGCTTGCCCGACCTTGTCGTCTCCTCTGCGGCGGCCTTGATATCGGCGAAGTGCTCGTCGAGCCAGTCCACAAACGCCCGCGCTTCGCGGGCGCTGGCGAACAGGAACGCCGGGGCGCGCTGCATATGGTCGGCCATGATCGTCGTCCTCACCCCGCCCGACTCGTACAGCAGTCGCATGCCGCGGTTGTAGCTGGCGACCAGCGTGCCCTCGGCAGTGGCAAGCGGCACATAAAACTCGCCCTGGGCGTATTCGCCGTTGACCAGCAGCGGTCCGGCCAGGCCGATGGGCACCTGCGCGACCCCGATGAACTGCTCGATGTTTCCGGTGAGGACCCCGGGGTCGAACGAGAAGCTTCCCACGTGCTCCAGCCCGACGCCGGTCCGCTCCCGCACGAAGGTCCGCCGCTCCTCGGCGGCCTGAGGCGTGTAGTCGTTCTCGCGGTTGCGGGGGACGGGGACGCGCTTATTCGTGCTAGCTGAAACGTGGGTGGTCATTGCTTCTCCTCCGGTGGGTATCGACGCTGCGGTAACTACCCGGCGTGGGGCGATGGCAGCGCCGGCGTCGCTGGCTCGCGCATCGTAAGTGAGCGATTCGCGGGTAGTCTGGGCACATCGCCCTTCCGCCCCCGGCACCCACCTCGACGTGCTTGATCACCGGCGCGTCCTCCGGTATCGGGGCGGCGCTCGCTCATGCGCTTGCCAAGCGTGGACACGGCGTGACCCTGGTCGCCCGGCGGCGGGAGCGGCTCGAGGAGCTGGCGTCCGAGTTGCGAAACCAGCACGGGACTCGTGCAGAGCTGCTCTGCCACGACCTCGGCAGCAGCTCGGGCCGCGATCACCTGGCGGCGGCTGTCGATGATCTCGGCCTGACAGTCGAGGTGCTTTGCAACAACGCGGGCTTCGGCAGCGCGGCCCCGTTCATCGGTCTCGACCGCGAGCGCGAGCTCGAGATGCTGGCGCTGAACTGCGAGGCTGTGGTCGATCTGTGCGCCAGGTACGTGCCGGGCATGGTCGATCGCGGACGGGGCGCTGTCCTGAACGTCGCCTCGACTGCCGCCTTCCAGCCGCTACCTGGTCAATCGACGTACGCCGCATCGAAGGCGCTAGTGCTGTCGTTCACCGAGTCGCTGCACCAGGAGCTGGGTGGTGCGGGGGTAGCGGTCACCGCGCTCTGTCCCGGCCCGGTGCGGACCGAGTTCGCCAGCGTGGCCGGGATCGAGGAGGTCGAGGCGAGCACGCCGTCCTTCCTGTGGGCCAGCGCCGAAAGCGTCGCCGACGCGGGCGTGCGCGGCCTCGAGTCGAACGACCGGGTGGTGATCCCAGGCGCCGTAAACCGACTGACCGCGCTGGCGGGCCAGCACACCCCGCGCTCGGTATTGCTGCGCGGCGTCGCGCGGTTCTACCCCGCCGGGAGGGATTGAAGGCTCGGGCCTTGCGCGCTCGGCCCCGCAGCGCTCAGCTTGCGGTGACGCCGAGCAGCATGTAGCCCCAGCCGGCAAACAGAAGCGCGAACTTCGCCAGTGCGGCCCGGCGCGCCAGCGCTGGCAGACGCCCGTCGCGTCGTGTGAGGATCAGCAGCAGCGCCGTGTTCTCGATGTAGTCAAACCCCGCTGTCGCCAGCTGGCCCCAGGCCAGAGGCCCGCCGCATGCGGCGAGCTCGTGTCGACCAGCCTCGGCGAACGCGCGGGCTGTGGCGGTACAGCCGAGCGCCTGCAGGGAGGCATAGGTGGGTGGAAACGCATAATCGCGTAGGAGCGAGAGCCTTGCCGCCCTCCGGCCCTCTGGACCCCAGGTGTCCATGATCCGCCTCGCGCGGGCCGGCGTGCCGGCCAGCTCGAACGGGATGATCCCTGGCCCGCCGGTGTTCCGCATCCGGCGCTCGAGCGGCAGGAAAGATCGCAGCTGCACAAGCACCGCCACGCCGAGCGCCCACATCGCTCGACGGCGTTCACGCCCTGGGAGTCCGGCAAACGGTCCGCGCACGACAATTGCCACGCTGCGTCTACGCCCGGGAAGGGGCCTTGGACGCGAGCGTCTCGTAGACGCAGAGCGTGTGCCGCGCCACATCGGACCAGCCGAACCGAAGCACATGCTCCTGCCCCTCGGCCACCAGTTGGGCGCGAGCCTCCTCGTCGGTGAGGACCTGTTCGAGCACCCGCTCCAGCGCGTCGGAATCTCTCGAGCGGAATCGCAGGCCCGCCGTGCCGTCGGCGGGGACCACCTCCCGCAGGCCGCCGGTGTCGGCGACAACACACGGGCAGCCGGAGGCCATGGCCTCGAGCGCCACCAGTCCGAATGGCTCGTAGATCGAGGGAACGATGCATACCTCGGCCACCCTGTACAGCGAATGGAGCATGTCGTCACCCGTCCAGCCCAGGAACGTGCCGTGCCTGCTCAGGCCCAGGCGCCGCGACTGGCGCTTGAGCTCGGGCTCCGCGGTGCCCGTGCCCGCGACGACAAACCGCACGTCTCCCAGCCGGCGGACGACGGGCGCCAGGGCATCGAGGGCGAGGTGAAATCCCTTCTCGTACACCAGCCGCCCCACCATCAGCACGAGCCGCTCCTCCGGGCTCGCGAACCGGCTGCGTAGACCGGGCAGGTCATCGCAGAGGGGCTCGAGGTCGCGGGGGTCGACCCCGTTCTGGATCACCGTGATCCGTCTCGTCGATAACCCGAAGACGCTGGCCACGTGACCTCGCATGTACTGAGAGCAGGTGATTACGCCATCGGCGCGCTTCACCATCCGCCGCTCGATGGCGTGAATGTGCGACTGGGGGTGGTTCTGGACCCAACCCTGGTGGCGGCCGTACTCCGTCGCGTGAACCGTCACCAGCCAGGGGCGGCCGATGCCGCGGGCCACGGTCTGGGCCACGCTGGTCACGAGCCAATCGTGGGAATGGACGACGTCGAAGTCGAATCGCTCGCACAGCTCCAGCGCGAGCTCGCCCATGTCGGCGTTCATGTGATCCACCCAGCGCACGAACGCGTTCACGTCCTTGGGGAACGGGGGCTCCCGGACGCGGTGGACCACCACCCCGTGGCGCACTTCCTCGGCGGGCAGGCGCCCGCCCCTGCGCGTCAACACGTGGACGTCGACCCCTTCTCGGACGAGGTTCTCGGACAGCTTTCGCACGTGGCGCCCGAGACCACCCTCGATCACCGGCGGGTACTCCCATGAGATCAAAAGGACGCGCATCTAAAGCGGGTCACCCTATCCGCTCGAACACGGCCACGCCATGCTCGCTCAGAACCCGCGCCAGCGGAACCCGGCGAGGGAAAGAGCATTCCTCGCCGCTCAACACGTCTCGCCAGCGCCCGGCCGGCGCCTCGAGCTCGGCGCCAGCCCACTCGTCGCGTACCGCCACGGCGACGAGCACGTCGTCGCCGCGAAGGAACGCGCAGGCCTTCTCGCCTGCCTGCAGCGGCTCATACGGGCCGCCCAGGAACGAACCGGGGCGGCGGGCGCGGAGCTCGAGCAGCTGGGCGGTCACGTACAGCTTGCGCGTGGCACGGTCCGGGGGTGAGCCGCCCATCAAACGGCTCAGCATCGCCTGGTACCACTGCCAGTCGACGGCTCGGCGGTTGTCGGGGTCCACCAGCGCGCCGAACCAGAGCTCGTCGCCCTGGTAGATGTCGGGAACGCCCGGGGAGGTCAGCTTCAGCACCACCTGCGCCAGGCCGACCCGCTCTCCGAGAAGCGCGACCCGAGAGCAGAATGGCTCAAACTGATCCCGGAACTGCTGCTCGTCATACAGCCGAGCGCAGAACCGCTTGACCGCCTCCTCCCATTCTGTGTTCTGGTTCACCCAGTTGCTGTTGCGCTTGGCCTCACGCAGCGCCTTTTGCATGTAGCCCTGGAGCCGGTCAGTCGAAATGGGCCAGGCCCCAACGAGCGTCTGAAAGAGGAAGTAGCGCTCCTGGTCGTCGGGGGCGCCCGCCTCGCGCAGCGCCTCGCTGAGCGCCATCCACCGCTCCACCTGCTCCGCCCACTCGCCGGGCAGCCATGAAAGCGTGGCGATCCGCGCCCGCACGTCGGCCGAGCGCTTGGCGTCATGGGTCTGGGTGGTGAGCAGACCGAAGGGAAAGCGCTCCGCACGCTCCTTGTTAGCCGCGTGGAAGCGCTCCACGGGGATACCGAACCGGGACGGGTCTCCGCCCACCTCGTTGAGCGCCAGCAGCCGCCCGTAGCGGTAGAAGGCTGTGTCTTCGACGCCTTTGGCCATCACCGCCGGCGTCGTCTGCTGAAAGCGGATCACGAACTCCGCCGGTACAGGGTCCTCGAGCAGCAGCATCCGCTGCAGCTTCGAATCGAGGCTGGCCACCGCCGCCCGGTCCTCATCCGTCACCGTTCCGGCCAGCGGATCGACGTATGACCGGTACACCGGCAACGACGCCAGCCCCCGCCGGAGCACGTCCGGGTCAAGCGAAGGAGCCAGCCGGGCGAGCCGCTCCACTTCCGGGCCGAACGTGCCCTGAACCTGTTGCAGCTTGGCCTCCAGGGCGACGGCGCCGAACGCGCGGTCGTCGCCCGAGACGCTTACCCACAGCTCAGTGAGCGGGGGCTCGCCGGCGGGATCGACGAACAGCGCGCAGACGTCGTTCAGGAACTCGTAGCCCACCGTCCCGCACACCGGCCAGTCGGGCAGGTGCTCGGATGGATCGAGGATCTTCTCCACCCACACCCGGCCAGCCCCTCTCTCCCGCAGTCGCGTCAGGTACTCCGCCGGGTTGGCCATGCCGTCGGGATGATCGACCCGGAGGCCGTCCACCAGCCCGTCGCGCATCAGTGAGATGGCCAGCTCGTGGGTCTCCTCGAATACGTCCAGCCGCTCCTGGCGAACTCCGGCCAGGTCGTCGATGTCGAAGAACCGGCGGTGGCGGCCGCTGACGGGGTCGATGTCGAAGAAGCGCTCTCGCAGCTCCAGATCCGCCCAGTACCTGTTCTCGTCGGAGACGGCCATGTGGTTGGGCACGACGTCCAGCACGATGCCCATCTCGTTCTGGCGTGCCCCGGCCGCCAAAAGCTCGAACTCCTCCCGTCCGCCCAAGGCATCCGACAGCCGCCGCGGATCGATGACGTCGTAGCCGTGCGGCGATCCCGGCCGGGCCTGAAACGACGGCGACACGTAGAGATGGGAAATGCCCAGGTCGCGCAGGTAGGGGATCAGCGAGCGGGCGGCGGGGAAGCCGAAGTCGGCGGTGAGCTGGAGGCGATAGGTCGCCCGCAGCTCCGCGGCCTCTCGGTCGATGCTCGGAGAACTCAAGCGATCCGCTTCAGCAAGACAATCGATCGCGAGATGACCGGCACTTCGGTGCGGGCGCCGTAGGCCGCGCCGCCGGGCTCGGCGTGCGGTTCGGCGGTCGAGAGCTCGAGCGCCCACCGCGCGCCGAACCTGCGTCTGGGGAGTAGGAACTGCCGCTCCTCGCCAAAGGCGTTGAACAGCACGAGGAAGGAGTCGTCTTCAACGTCTTCGCCATGCGCGCCGCGCTGAACGATCTCCTTCCCGTTCAGAAACATGCCCAGCAAACAGTCGCCGTCCTGCCAGTCGCGGCGGGTCATCTTTAGCCCATCCGCGCGGAACCACCAGACGTCCGGAAGCCCCGAGCCCCTCTGCTCGATACCGCGCAGGAAGGTCTGGCGCCGGAACACCGCGTGCTCGCGCCGGAGCCGGACAAGCCGGCGAGTGAACTCGTGGAACTCGGCATCCTGGGAGCTCCAGTCGTACCAGGAGAGCTCGTTGTCCTGACACCACGCGTTGTTGTTGCCGAACTGCGTCCGTCCGATCTCATCTCCGCCCAGCAGCATCGGCGTTCCCTGGGAGAGCAGCAGCGTTGTCAAGAAGTTGCGCTTCTGCCGGGCGCGCAGCGCGAGCACCTGGCGGTCGTCGGTCTCGCCCTCTACGCCACAGTTCCAGGAGCGGTTGTCATCCGAGCCATCGTTGTTGTTCTCGAGGTTGGCTTCGTTGTGCTTCTCCTCGTAGGAGACAAGGTCCCTGAGCGTGAACCCGTCGTGCGCGGTGACGAAATTGATGGACGCAAAGGGCTCGCGGCCATCCGACGCGTAGAGGTCAGAGGAACCGGACAAACGCGACGCGAATTCGCCGCAGTTCGCTCGTCCCCGCCAGAAGTCGCGGACCGTGTCCCTGTAGACGCCGTTCCATTCCGACCACAGCACCGGGAAGTTGCCGACCTGATATCCGCCAGGGCCGACGTCCCACGGCTCGGCGATGAGCTTCACCTGAGAGATGACCGGGTCCTGATGGATCACGTCGAAGAACGCGGACAGCCGGTCGACGTCAAAGAACTCCCTGGCCAGCGCCGAGGCCAGATCGAACCGAAACCCATCGACGTGGCACTCGCTCACCCAGTAGCGCAGGGAGTCCATGATCAGCCTCAGCACGCTGGGGTGAACAGGATTCAAGGAATTGCCGGTGCCGGTGAAGTCCATGTAGAAGCGAGGCTCGTCAGGCGCAAGGCGGTAGTAGGAGGGGTTGTCGGCACCCTTGAACGACAGCATCGGCCCCAGGTGGTTGCCCTCGGCGGTGTGGTTGTAGACGACGTCGAGGATTACCTCGATCCCCGCGCGGTGAAGCGCCTTCACCATTCCCTTGAACTCGCGCACCTGCTGCCCGCCCCGGCCGGTGGCCGCGTATTCGGAGTGGGGCGCGAAGTAGCCGATCGTGCTGTAACCCCAATAGTTACGTAGCTCCCGATCGGCAAGGAAGGCCTCGTCGGAGATGTGGTGGATGGGCAGCAGCTCGATGGCGGTCACGCTCAGGTCGAGGAGGTAGGCGATCGCCTCCTCTGAGGCCAGGCCGGCATAGGTGCCGCGGAGGTCCTCGCGGATCTCGGGATGGCGCATCGTGAAGCCCTTGACGTGCGTCTCGTAGATGATCGTGTCCGAGAACGGCGTCCGGAGCGGACGGTCTCCCTCCCACAGGAATGCGTCGTCGACTACCACCGACTTGGGGGTGGCGGGGGCATCGTCCTCATCATCGAGCTCGAGATCGGCGTCGTCGGCGCCGGTAGGGACATAGGGGAACACGTTGGCGTCGTGTGCCCAGTCCACGACGCCGTCGATGGCCTTGGCGTAGGGGTCGAGCAGCAGCTTGGCGGGGTTGAATCGCAGCCCCTGGAGCGGCCGGTACGGACCGCGCACTCGGTAGCCGTATCGCTGACCGGGCCCGACGCCTGGTAGGTAACAGTGCCAGTTGAGCGCCCGCCGCTCGGTCAACTCGACGCGCGTCTCATTTTCGCCCGAGTCGAACAGGCAAAGCTCGACACCCTCAGCGTGCTCAGAGAACAGCGAAAAGTTGGTGCCGCCGCCGTCCCACGTTGCCCCCAGCGGGTACGGTCGCCCCGGCCAGGCCTCCATCACCTCGTCACGGCGCCGGACAGCGGAGCCAGCTCCAGCGACCCTGCGTGCAAGTGGTTCTGATCGTCTGTGGAGATCACCAGCATTCGGTTCTCACAGGGCAAGCGGACGGCCTGCGCTCCGAAGTTGCACAGCAGCTCGAACGGAGCGCGCGCCACCCGCAGCCAGCGAGCCTGCTCGTCGAACTCAATCGTATTCAGACCGTCCGCCGGCGTGTCCCTCCGCAGCCGCAGGAGATCGCGGTACATCTGAGTGAGACGGCGATCCGGGTTGCGAGTCAGCTTTGAGCGCCGGAAGGTCTCTGGATCCTGGGGGTCGGGGATCTGCTCACTGAACTGGGCGAAGGCCGCGAACTCCTCGCGTCGCCCTTCTCGCGTCGCCTGCGCGATGTCTTCGTCGATGTGGTCGGAGAAGAACTGAAACGGGGCACGCTCCCCGTACTCCTCGCCCATGAACAGCAACGGGACGAGGGGCGAGAACAGCGTGCAGAGAGCCGCCAGTGGCTGGACGGAGGCCGGCAGGCGATCGCCGTAGGCCCGGTTGCCGATCTGGTCGTGGTTCTGGGAGTAGACGACGAAATGCTCCGGCGGTGCGTGCTCGAACGCATGGGCGAGCTGTCCGACGCGGCCGAACGGGGCGTAGTAGCCGTCGCGCTCGCCCGTCAGCAGCACGTGCAGGGAGTGGTGAAAGTCATCCACCCAGATCGCGTCGCAGGCCGGAGCCCCGTGCTGGTTTGGGTCATCGAGTCCGATCTCGCCGATCACCAGCGCTTCCGGGCGTGCCTCGTGTACGACCCGGGTGACTGCTGCGACGATGTGCTCCGGGCTCGAATCGAAGATCGAGTGGATCGCGTCGAGTCGCAGCCCATCGATCCCGAAGTCCCGCACCCATCCGACCGCGCTCTGGAGAACCCACTCCCGAACGCCCACGCTGTCGTAGTTGATGGCCCGTCCCCACAGGGTCTCGTGGCGGTCGGTGAAGTATGGGCCGAACGCTTCAAGCGCCTTGACGCCTGAGGTGCCAACGTGGTTGTAGACCACGTCAAGGATCACCGCCAGCCCCTCGCGGTGCGCCGCTTCCACCAGCCGCGCCAAGCCGAGCGGCCCGTCGTAGGACGACTGGGCTGCCGAGATGTAGACCCCGTCGTAGCCCCAGCCGTGATGGCCCGGGAACTCCGCCACCGGCATGATCTCGATCGCTCCTATCCCTAGTGAGGCGAGCTCGGCGAGGTATGGAATCGCGGCCTCGAAGGTGCCCTCATCGGTGAACGTGCCGATGTGGAGCTCGTAGATCACCAGGTCCCTCAGGGCGGGCGTGTCGAAGCGGGGGACCGCGGGCGGCTCGAGTACCCGAGAGGGCCCCCGCAGCCCATACGGCTGCCACCGCGAGCAAGGATCCGGAACCGCTTGGCCATCGAGCAAAAACAGGTAGTCGTCCCCGGCGCGAGCCGGGGCGACTACCTCATAAACACCATCGCCAGCGTCCTCCATCGCGAGCTCGGACTCGCCGATTCGCACTGAAACCGAGTCCGGACTTGGAGCCCAGACCCGGAACTCAGTCAGCCCACCTTCGAGCGGGCGGGCGCCGAGGCGTGCCGTCAAGCCGCGCCGAACAGCTCGCTGAACGGCATGGGCTCGATGCCCAGGGACCCCGGCGCGACAGCGGCCTCGTCCAGGTAGGCCTTGATGTCGCGATAGCCGTGCCGAGCCGGATTGCGGTGGACGACAACCTCATGGTCGTCGAGCTTCACGACCCAGTATTCGGTCACGGCTTGTGCGTATACCGCGGGCTTGACGACAATGTCGCGTTTGAGCGAGCTGAATGCGACCTCGATCACGAGGTGGGCGCTCGTGGGGTGGATGTCCCTCGGACGCTCGAGATCGATGACGGCAATGTCCGGCTCAGGCTCTGAGTTGGCGATCCTCAGCGGCGCCGCGACGCTGAGCACGTAGCGCCGCTGGTCGAGACGCGGTTGAAGCCAGCGCATCAGCCAGCGGACGACGTTCTCGTGCGCCGGCGAGCGAGGGCTCATGTCGACGATGAATCCATCGATCAGCTCGACGCGGCGGTCCTCAAACGACGGGTGCCCCTCGAGCGCCTCGTACTCCTCGACCGTGTAACGGTGAATTTGGTCCGGCACTGCGATCTCTGGCATCGCGGTCATTCTGACGACTCAGGATCCGGTTAGTCAGCAGCTGGCGGCATGACCTCGATGTCGGTCTCGCCCACCCGCAACTCCGCATCCGACAGCGTGATCGCCTGATCCCACAGATAGAGGCCGATCGCCTCGCCCAACGCCTCGCGAAGCTCACCTGGAGTTCGGCCTGACGCGAAGCACCCCGGGAGCTGTCTGATCTGCGACCAGTAGCCATCTCCCTCTTCGCGTATGACGACCGTGAGATCCACGCTCTTACCTCCGCTGGGTCGAGTCCTGCCTGTTTGATGATCGCGCTCGTCAAGCCCTTGCCGTACGGCCGGCGGTGGTGCGCAGCAGCGCTGAAACCCGGCGAATCGGGGCAGGTTGGTTGCAGCGCGTTACGGCGTTGTCACGGAGAGCGATCCCGCCGGCGCGGCGTAAGACGGACCGCTACAGGCGGATCGGCGCACCGGGGTCAGCGACCGCACGGTGTCGTCCGTCTGTCAACCCGCGTGCCGAGCTGACCGCTGTCAGTCCTCTGGCGGCTTCAGCTCGCGTTTGAGGATCTTGCCGGTCGGCCCCTTGGGAAGCTCGTCCAGGAACCAGATCTTGGTCGGGACCTTGTACTTGGCGAGCTTGTCGAGGGCGAAGTCACGGATTTCGTCCGCCTGGACGCTGTCTTTCTCCTTCAGCACGACGGCGGCGGCAACCTCCTCGCCGAGTCGTTCGTGCTCCGCTCCGACCACCGCGACCTCCTCGATCTGGTCGTACTGGTAGAGCACTTCCTCGATCTCGCGCGGGTACACGTTCTCGCCGCCTCGAATGATCATGTCCTTTTTGCGATCGTCGATGAAGACGTAGCCGTCCTCATCGATGTGGCCCATGTCGCCGGTGTGGAACCAGCCGTCACGAAGCTCCTCTTCGGTCTCCTTGGGCTTGTTCCAGTACTCACGCATCACGTTCGCGCCTTTGATCGCGATCTCGCCGATCTCGCCCTGCGGGACCTCGTCGCGATCGCCGTCCACGATCTTCACCTCGATCCCCTCCACGGGTTTGCCGACCGAGCCTGGCTTGCGCTCACCCGGGTAGTTGAAGGTGCCGACGGCGCCGGTTTCCGATAGGCCGTAGCCCTCGAGGACCTCGATATCAAATGCCTGCTCGAACCTCTCCATCACCTCCACCGGCATGGCCTGTCCGCCGACGATGCCGACGCGGAGCGATGAGGTGTCGTACTCGTCGCGCTCGTCGGAGTTGAGCACGGAGCTGTACATGGTTGGCACGCCCTCGAACACCGTGACGCCGTCACGCTGAATCGCCTCGAGTGTGGCCTTGGGATCGAACTTCGGAACAAGCGAGATGCAAGCGCCCAGCTTGGTAGCGCTATTTAGAGCACACGCCTGACCGAAGACGTGGAAGAACGGCAACGCCCCCAGGATTACGTCGTTCTCGCCGATCTCGACCAGTGTGGTGGCCACCGCGGTGCTCTTGGCGACGTTTCCGTGCGTGAGCACCGCGCCCTTGGGAGCACCTGTGGTTCCCGACGTGTAGAGGATCACTGCGGAATCGTCGCGGTCGCGGTCCGCCACGCTGGAATCCGCCTCGGCCCCGCCAAGCATCTCTTCGAACTTCCCCGGCTCCACGGGGATCATCTCGACGTCGTGATCGCCGGCTCCCTGCTCGGCCGCATCGGTGAACTGGTGCCAGGCGAACAGAAGCTTGGCTCCGGAGTCCCCGACGTGATACGCGACTTCGGTGTGGCCGTAGCGCGGGTTGAGCGGCACCACCACGGCGCCTGCACGGAGGATCGCGAAGTAGAGGATCGCGAAGTAAGGCACGTTCGGGAGCATCACCGCAACGCGATCTCCCACCTCCACCCCCTTCGCGCGGATCAGCCCGGCGGCGCGCGCGCTCGCCTCTTCCAACAACTTGTATGACAGCTCGGCATCCTCCAGTTTCAGCGCAATGCGGTCTCCGTGCTGGGACGCCGTCTCCGTGAGGATGCTGGCCAAGTTCTCGCCCCCGGTATCGGCCTCCCCTGACTTACTGCGCTCGGATTGACTTACGTTCGACATTTCAGCGGTTCCTCCCCAGGCGCTCGTGCGCGTCGACCCATTCATCGGAGACAATCGCGGCACCGAGCGACAGCTCTCCGCACAGGACCGTGGCCGCGACAACCTCCGCGAACTTGCGTACCTGCCCTTCGCCGTAGCACCCGAGCAGCTCGAGCGCTTCGCGCTGCGTGGGCAGGCTCGTGCCCCCTCCGTACGTGGCGACGATCAGCGACGGAAGCGTAATCGAGTAGTAGTACGAGCCGTCCTCGAGTAACTCCGCGTAAGCCAGGCCCGTGGAGGATTCCGCCACATTTGCCACGTCCTGGCCGGTGGCGATGGAGATCGCGGTGATGCCGTTCGCCGAGTGGGAGCCGGTGTTGTTGACACCGGCCATGAAACCGCCCAGAGTCGACACCTGGCGCGCCCTGTACATGGCCTCCGCGGAGGTGTGCAGCTCGCGTTTGAGCAGTTCGTCCGAGAGTGTGATCTCGGCCACCACCCGCTTGCCACGCGTGTGCATGATGTTGACCTGCGAGGCCTTCTTATCTGTGGCGAAGTTTGCCTCCAGTTGGAAGTAGCGGATCCCGTCGTAGTTCTTGGCGATCCACTCGCATGCCGCAGCCGTCGCGCGGCCAGACATGTTCTGTCCTGCTGCATCGCCGCTTTCGAAGTTGAAGCGAAGAAAGCGGTACTTGCTCGCCGAGTACTGCTCGATGTCGCGGAGCGAACCGGTGCGCGTCGAGGATTCCGCCTGCTCCTTGATCTCGTCGAAGTGCTCGTCGATCCAGTCGCCGAACTGGCGCCCCTCGTAGGCGCTCTCGAACCCGAACGCGGGCGCTCGCTGGATCGCGTCATCCAGCACGGTGGCGCGGACCCCTCCCGCCTCGCGCGCGACCTTCATACCGCGGTTGTAGCTGGCCACCAGCGTGCCCTCAGACGTGGCGAGGGGAACGAAGAACTCGCCCCGAGCATGCTCCCCTCTCACCAGCAGCGGGCCGGCGAAACCGAGTGGCACCTGGGTGGCGCCAGCGAAGTTCTCGACATTCCCGCGCGCCTCGTCGGGCTCAAATGAGTAGCTCCCGATGTGCTCAAGCGATACGCCGGCGGCCTCCGATACCGCCCGGAGGCGAGCTTCCGCCGCGTCGCGCGTGTAATCGTCTTTGACCTCGCGGATGACCGCCATGTCGTCCTCCCTCGTGATCGCCATACCTGTCGCCTACCCCCGGCAGCAGATACGAATCGTGGCGAAGTGGCTCGGGTGCGAACCGACTCCGTAGAACGTTGCTTGTGGCGGCTAGACAGACACGAAGTCGGCCGCCGGCGCACCCGCAGCGGCCTGCTCGCCGAGCAGGCTTTGGAACTCCTGGAGCGCGGCCCGCATGCCCTCCAGCATCGGCCATGGATCTTCGAGCTGCTCGCGATCGCCGATGATCCCGACGTCGATGTGATCCAGGTAGCTGATCACGGTGATGTTAAGGCCGACGCCATCGGTGATCGTGGAGACGGGGTAGTAGGCCAGCATTTTCGCGCCCGCGCAGTAGAGCGGCTCCCGCGGGCCGGGCACGTTCGAGATGACGACATTCAGTACCGGCGGGACCGGAGCGCGGGCCAGCAGCCCCATCGTCGCGCGGGAGGCGGCACTCATCAGGGCGGGTGGGACGAACTGCGTCGCGTCCTGCAGAAGCTTCGCTGGCGTCGCCTTGTGTCGCTCCTTGGCCACCGCGAGCACGTCGTGCGTTTGCTCGATCCGGCGCCGCGGGTCGGCCTCGTTGGTGGGAATTGGAACGAACATCGCAGAGACCCGGTTCCCGAACGTGCCGGCCTCCTTCTCGGTGCGCACCGACACCGGAACCATCGCCACCAGAGGGTCGTCGGGCAGCTCGCCCCAGTCCTCGAGCCATGCTCGCAGCATCGAAGCGCATAGAGCGACGACGACGTCGTTGACCGTGACCCCCAGCTCGTTTTTCACCGCCTTGACGGTGTCCAACGGCAGGGAGCCGATGGCCAGACGGCGGTGTGCCGTGATGGGGCCGTTGAACCGGGTTCGCGGTGCGCTCGTGCGCGGCGCCTCCAGCGCGGCCTCGTCGGCGGAAGAGCCGGGCAGCAGGGCGGCGGCGCGCAGGGCGGTCCTGCGGATCATCCGGGTGCCGGGGATCCTTTCCACTCCGGGCAGGGCGTCCAGATTGGCGACTGCGGTGCGCGCGGCTCCGGCGAGAGCCAGCGGCCGGCGAGGCAGCCCCAATAGAGCCCGGCCGAGGAGCTTCAGATCGCTCGGCGCGGCCTGAGGCGCACGATCGCGCTCGGGGGGCGGGACTTCGCGACCCTCAGGGTGGCGGTCGAGCAGGACGGCGAGGATCTCGTTGCCCGACACGCCGTCGATGGCCGAGTGGTGGAACTTGGTGAGCATCGCCTCGCGACCGCCCTCTAGCCCACGGATCAGATACAGCTCCCACAGAGGGCGCGAGCGATCAAGCGGGCGAGCCATGATTCGCGCCACCTGCTCGGCCAGCTGGTGATAGTTCCCGGGTGGCGGTAGACCGATCTCCCGAACGTGGAAATCGATGTCGAAGTCCGGGTCCTCGATCCAATATGGAAGATCGAGTCCGAGCGGAATCGTGGCCAGCTTCTGCGTGAACGGGGGCAGCAGGTGGATGCGCTCGGAGATCCGCTGGCAGACGTCGGAGATGGTGAGCTCCCCGCCAGAGGCCGAGGCGGGGTCATAGATCGCCAGACCTCCCACGTGGCCGAACGCGCGCGGGGTCTCTATCGCCAGGAACTGCGCGTCCAAGCTGGTCAACTGCCGCATGGCTCCCGTCCTCCTCTTGACGACTCACGCTTGGTGCTTCCCGGTGAGGCGACGGGGCAACCGCATCGGAACCGGGCGTGATCCCGAAGTGGTTCGGCCTGGCGGCTATGACGCCTCCGGCACCAACCAGATGGCCCCGAGCGGGGGCAGCGTGACCTCGGCCGAGAACGGCTGGTTGTGCCAAGGCACGGGTTCGGGCTCGATGCCTCCCAGATTGCCCACGTCGCTGCCGCCGTAGAAAGTCGAGTCGGTGTTGATCGCCTCGCGCCATCGAGATCCCCGCGGAAGGCCGAGGCGGTAGCCATACCGCGGAACTGGCGAGAAGTTGGCGGCGAACACCAGCACGCGCGCGTCCCCGCCGTCCGTGCTCCGCGAGGCGCGGGCGAACGCGATCACGTTGGCGTCGGCATCGTTGGGCTCGAGCCACCAGAACCCGCTGGGCTCAGAGTCGAGCTCCCATAGCGCGGGCTGGTCGCGGTAGATGCGGTTGAGGTCGCGCACCAGCGCCTGGATGCCCGCGTTCTCGGGGCGCTCGAGGAGATGCCAGTCGAGCGAGCGCTCGTGGCTCCACTCGGCCTCCTGGGCGAGCTCCGAACCCATGAACAGCAGCTTCTTGCCCGGATGGGCCCACATGTAGGCGTACAGGGCGCGGAGGTTGGCCAGCTTCTGCCAGCGGTCGCCCGCCATCTTCGAGTACAGCGAGCCCTTGCCATGCACGACCTCGTCGTGGGACAGCGGCAGCACGAAGTTCTCCGAGAAGGCGTACATGAGGCTGAACGTCAGCTCGTGGTGGTGGTAGCGGCGGTAGATCGGGTCCTGCTGGAAGTAGCCCAGCGTGTCGTGCATCCAGCCCATGTTCCACTTGAAGCCGAACCCCAGACCCCCCAGATACGTCGGTCGCGACACGCCCGGCCAGGCCGTCGACTCCTCGGCCACGGTCGTGATCCCCGGCTCGCGCCCGTAGGCCACCTCGTTGAGCTCCTTGAGGAACGAGACGGCGTCCAGGTCCTCCCGGCCTCCGAACTGGTTCGGGACCCACTCGCCCTCCCGCCGGGAGTAGTCGAGGTAGAGCATCGAGGCGACGGCGTCCACCCTGATGCCGTCCGCGTGGTACTCCCGCAACCAGAACAGCGCGTTTGAGATCAGGAAGTTGCGTACCTCGTGGCGGCCGTAGTTGAACACCAGCGTCCCCCAGTCGGGGTGGGCGCCGCGACGGGGGTCGGCGTGCTCGTATAGCGCGCTGCCGTCGAAGCGTGCGAGCGCGAACTCGTCCCGGGGGAAGTGGGCGGGTACCCAGTCGAGGATCACGCCGATGCCCGCGCCGTGGAGGCGGTCGATGAATGTGCGCAGGTCGTCTGGCGAGCCGTATCGGGGGGTGGGAGCGAAGTAGCCGGTGACCTGGTAGCCCCACGAGCCCGAGAACGGATGGGCCATCACCGGCAGCAGCTCGACGTGCGTGAAGCCCATGTCCTTTACGTAGGCCGCGAGCTCGTCGGCCAGCTCCAGATAGGAGAGCTGGCGGTTGCCGTCCAGCGGGTTCAGCCGCCAGGAGCCGAGATGGACCTCGTAGACCGACACGGGCCGATCTAGCAGCGTCTCCTTCGGTCGCCGCGCCAGCCACTCCCCATCGCGCCATTTGTGATGCGAGGAGAACACGATCGAGGCCGTCTGCGGCGGCGACTCGGCTTCGAACGCGTAGGGGTCCGCCTTAAGCGTCAGCTCTCCCTGGGCCGTGAGAAGCTCGTACTTGTAGCGGCAGCCCGGCTCCACTCCTGGCAGGAACAGCTCCCAGATCCCGCTCCCCCCCAGGGAGCGCATGGCGTGAAGCCGACCGTCCCAGGAGTTGAAGTCGCCCACGACGCTGACGGCACGGGCCGCGGGGGCCCAGACGGCAAATGCCGTTCCATCGACGCCCTCGTGCTCGCGCACGTGGGCCCCGAGCCGCTCGTAGACCTCCTCGTGGCGGCCCTCGCCCATCAGGTGCAGATCGAGGTCGGTTAGCGTCGGTCCGAACGCGTACGGATCGTCGATCTCGAACCGCCCGGCGGCGCCGTAGTCGATCTCCAGCCGGTAACGCAGCGGCATCGCGGCGTCCGGCACCACCCCCTCGAACACTCCGCCGGGATGGATCTGCTCGAGCTCCGCCTCGCCTGAGTCGACGTGCGCCACGATCCGGCAGGCAGCGGGACGGAGCGCCCTGATCACCACCCCGTCACCCGCTTCGTGCGGGCCCAGCACCGCGTGCGGATTTGAATGCTCGCGACGGACCAGCGCGTCGAGTTCCTGCGTGCCGACGGCGGAGTTCCTCCGCGAGGCATCCAGCCTCGCGGTCTGACCGTGACTCTCGGCCTCCGGCCTCGCGTGATCGTTCGCTTCGCTCACTCGCCCTCCAGCAGCCGTCTGATCCCGGCTACCGGGATCGAGATCCAGTCGGGGCGATGATCGAGCTCGTAGCGGAGCTCGTAGATCGCCTTCTCGAGCTCGAAGATCGACAGCAGGTTGGCCACCTGCGCTTCGCCGCCGGGCAGCAGCGTGACGTCTACCTCGTTGAGGTAGTGCTCGAGGAACCGCTCTCGGGCCCGCTGCTCAAAGTCGGGTGGCGCCTCCAGGCCACGCTGGATCTCGACGGCGGAGGTGACGTAGGCGAACGAGCGCAGCATGCTGGCCACGTCGCGTAGCGGGGAGCGCTTCTGGCGCCGCTCCGGCAGCGGACGCGCCGGCTCGCCCTCGAAGTCGATGATCACCCAGCCGCGAGGCGTGTACAGCGTCTGCCCGAGGTGGTAGTCGCCGTGGGTGCGGATGACGCGCCCGCCGACTCCCGCCTGTGCCCGCGCCGCTAGCCGCTCGCGGACGTCCTGCCCGCGCCCGATGATCGGCTCCAGGCGTGGGTCGTCGGGCAGGCGGACGAAGATCCGCTCGATGTCCTCGTCGATCGTGGCGGTCAGCAGTGACAGGGCCTCCTGGCTGGGCTCCTCGGGGGCGAACGCCGGATCGGAGGCGTCCGAGGCCAGCACTGTGTGCAGCTGCGCCGTCACGGCGCCGAGGGTCCCGAGCCTGTCCAGGAGTGAATCCGGGTGCGAGATGGCCTGCTCGAGCGCCAGCTCCCAACCCCCGATGGCATCTGGCAGGAACTGCTGCGCTACCCCGAGCGTCGTCGCCAGCGCCTGTCCGTCGTAGTCGTACCAGCCACGCAGGGGCGCGATATTTGCGAACTGCCGGGCCGTCAGGAAGCGAAGCATCTCCAGCTCCGGGTTGACGCCGGGCTCGAGCTTTCGGAACACCTTGAGCGCAAGCCGTTCGTCAAACACGATCGAGGAGTTCGACTGCTCCACGCCCATGAGGCGGGCGTGGGCGTCAGGCCTCGGCGTGTGATGCTCGTCCGTGCGGCAAAACGAGAAGCGGCCGTCGGCGGTTTCTATTTCTTCGCCTCGGTCCATCCGCCGTAGGAGCTCGGCGGCCCGTCTCGGCTCCTCCAGGGCGTCGAAGGTCCCCGGCGCCAGGAGCAGCTGATAGAGCTCGTGGGTGCCCGTCGCGAACCGCGTCTGCACAAGCGTTAGCTCAAGTTCTTCACGCAACGCGAGCCGCTCGACAACCTCGACTGCGGCCACCGAGCGCGACTTCGACGCGTACCAGCGTTGCTCCTGGATCCACTCGCGCAGCTCGTCGGCAGTCTGGAGCGCGTCACTCATCCTCTGACTCCTGCTCGACCAGCTCGAACCAGAAGAATCCCCGCGGTCCCAGCGTGAGCAGGTATGGCAGCTGCCCGATCGGCGGGAACCGGGAACGCCCGAACAGCTCGACCGGGTAGCGGCCCCGCTGTGCGCTCAGATCGAGCTCGACGGCCTGGGCCGAGCGGGCGACGTTGTGAACGCACAGCACCAGATCATCCTCGAACCGGCGTAGATGCGCGAAGACGCGAGGATTGGAGGGCTCGATCGGCTCGTAGGTTCCGAACCCGAACACCGGGTGCTCCTTGCGCAGCGAGATGAAGCGGTGCATCCAGCGCAACAGGCTTGTGGCGGTTCGAAGCTGAGCCTCGACGTTCACTGCCTGAAACCCGTACACGGGATCCATCAGCGACGGCGCGTAGAGCTGCGCGAAGTCAGCGCGGGAGAACCCGCCATTGCGGTCTCCGGTCCATTGCATCGGCGTCCGCACGCCGTCGCGGTCGCCGAGAAACACGTTGTCGCCCATCGCGATCTCGTCGCCGTAGTAGAGGACCGGCGAGCCTGGCAGCGAGAACAGGATCGCGGTCATCAGCTCCATCTCGTCGCGGCCGTTGTCGAGCAGGGGCGCGAGCCGCCGGCGGATGCCCAGGTTCAGCTTCATCCGCGGGTCCTTGGCGTACTCGGCGTACATGTAGTCGCGCTCCTCGTCGGTGACCATCTCCAGCGTCAGCTCGTCGTGGTTGCGCAGGAACAGGCCCCACTGGCAGGTATCGGGAATGCGCGGCGTCTGCTCGAGGATCTCGTAGATCGGCACCGCCTCCTCGCGCCTGACGGCCATGAACATCCGCGGCATCACCGGGAAGTGGAACGCCATGTGGCACTCGTCGCCCGCGCCGAAGTACTGGACCACGTCGGCGGGCCACTGGTTGGCCTCCGCCAGTAGCACGCGGTCCGGATAGGCCTCGTCGACCTCTTTGCGGATCCGCCTCAGGTAGGCATGGGTCTCCGGGAGGTTCTCGCAGTTGGTTCCCTCGCGCTCGTACAGATACGGAACGGCGTCGAGGCGAAAGCCGTCCAGCCCCAGGTCGAGCCAGAACCGCAGCACATCGATCATCGCCTGCTGGACCTGTGGATTGTCGTAGTTGAGGTCCGGCTGGTGCGAGAAGAAGCGGTGCCAGTAGTACTGGCCGGCGACAGGGTCCCAGGTCCAGTTCGAGCCCTCCGTGTCGACGAAGATGATCCGCGCGTCCTGGTAGCGGTCATCGGTGTCCGACCACACGTACCAGTCGCGCTTGGGACCCCTGGGGTCCGAACGAGATTCCTGGAACCAGGGGTGGTCGATCGAGGTGTGGTTCATGACCAGGTCCGCGATCACCCTGATCCGCCGAGCGTGTGCTGCGTCGATCAGCTCCCCGACGTCCTCGACCGACCCGTAGTCGGGGTGGACGTTGGTGAAGTCGGAGATGTCGTAGCCGCCGTCGCGCAGCGGCGAGGCGTAGAAGGGCAACAGCCAGATGCAGTCGATCCCCAGCCACTGGAGGTAGTCGAGCTTCTCCGTCAGGCCTCGGAAATCGCCAGAGCCGTCGCCATTTGAGTCAAAGAAGCCGCGCACGTGGATCTCGTAGAAAACGGCCCGCTTGAACCACAGGGGCTCGGCCTCGAACCACTGGCGAGTCTGGGCGTGCGCGGCGGTAGTGGGGGCGGACTGCCGCCGCTCGGCCGCGATCAGGTGGGTGAGGGTGGGCGGTCCGACGCTCACGGCATCACAACTCCACCCTCAACAGGTGTGATTTCCCCGGGGCCAGGCGCACGTAGTTCTGGCCGATCCGCCACTGGAAGCGGTCCTCGTGCAAGGAGAGCAGGTCCTGCACGGTAAAGCTCGGCGGGAGACCCAAGCTGGCCGGGACGACTGCCAGGCCCTCCTGCGTCTGGTGGGGATCGAGGTTGACGACCGTGATCACCGTGCTCGGCGATCCTCCCGATCCGGCAGCCGGCGAATGCTTGGCATACCCAATCAATGCCTCGTTGGCGGTATCCAGAAACGTGATGTTCGAGAACTCCTGGAGCGCGGGGTTCGCGCGCCGGGCGATGTTCATCCGCTGGATCAGAGGCAGCAGCGGCCCGTCGAGGGCGCGCTCCTTGATCTCGTACTTCTCCGAATGCAGGTACTCCTCAGAGCCGTCCCGGAGCGGACTGTTCTCGAAGTGCTCGAAGCCTGAGTAGATCCCGTATGTCGGACTGAGGGTCGCGGCCAGCACGAGCCGGGCCTCGAACGCCGGCCGCCCCCCGCCCTGGAGGTACGCGTGCAGGATGTCGGGGGTGTTGGCGAAGAAGTTCGGACGGAAGTACTCCCGCTCTTCGCCCGTCGCCAGCTCCGAGACGTACTCGGTCAGCTCGTGGCGAGAGTTCTTCCACGTGAAGTACGTGTACGACTGGCTGAAGCCGAGCTTTGCCAGATGGCGCATGACTCCCCGCCTCGTGAATGCCTCGGCTAGGAAGATGACGTCGCGGTCCTCCCTGTGGACCTCCTCTATGAGCCAGGCCCAGAACGCAAATGGCTTGGTGTGGGGGTTGTCGACCCGGAACGCTTTGACGCCGAGACGCACCCATCCCAGCACGATCTCCTTGAGCGCGTTCCACAGGCCGTGCCAATCCTCGGAATCCCAGTTGAAGTTGTAGATGTCCTGGTAGCGCTTGGGCGGATTCTCGGCGTACTTCAGCGTGCCGTCCGGGCGGCGGTGAAACCACTCCGGGTGCTCGCTCAACCACGGGTGATCGGCGGAGGCCTGGATCGCGAAGTCGAGCGCGATGTCGATCCCTAGCGCTCCGGCCGCCTTAGTCAGCCGTTTGAGGTCGTCGTTGGTGCCGAGGTCGGGATGGATTGCATCGTGGCCGCCGGTCTCGTCCCCGATGGCCCACGGGGAGCCGGGGTCGCCAGCCTTCGCCATCAGCGCGTTGTCCCGGCCTTTGCGGTTGGTATGGCCGATGGGGTGAATGGGCGGCAGGTAGACGACGTCGAAGCCGAGCTCCTTTACCCGCGGCAGCTGCTTTTGCACTCCCTGGAGGCCTCCCCACGAGCGCGGGAATAGCTCATACCAGGCGCCGAACCGAGCCCGGAGGCGGTCGACCTCGACTCTGAGCGGCTTCTCGAGCACGACGCTCCCGTGCCGGGACTGCACGCGCTCCACCGCCGCGAACAGCTCTGGCCCCAGCGCGACGTCGAACTTGGCGCTCTCGGGGATCGCCGGATCCTGTAGCGCAATCAGCGCGTGCTCGATCACCGCCCGGTCGCCCTCGACCTCCGCCCCGTCGGCGGCCTCGCGCAGCAGCACCAGGCCCTCGGACATCTCGCCGCTGAGGTCGTGCTGAGAAGCCTCGACCTTGCGCGCCAGCTCATCGCGCCAGGTGCCGAACACGTCTGTCCAGGCCTCGATCGTGTACGTCCACGTTCCCGCCTTCTCGACCTCGAAGCTTCCGGCCCAGCGGACGCCATCGAGATGGGCGTCGATCGGGCGCATCTCTGCCTCACGCCAAAGACTCCTTTCCCGATGCGGCCGGCTGATCTGTCCCGGGTGGTACAGAACGACCGCGCGCAGCAGGTCGTGGCCATCGCGGAAGATGTCGGCCTCCACCACGACGCGGTCCCCCACGCAGCGCTTGGCGGGGAACTGTCCACCGTCAACCGCTGGAGACGGGTACTGGATCACGATCCGCTGGGGCGGTTCCGGGGGCACGCTTTCAAAGTAGCTGGCGCCGTCAGAAGAGATCGGGAAGCGCCGTGCGGGCGTTGGCGGCCTACATCGTCGACCGCGACCGGGTAGACCATCGCCCGTGGATCAGCTTCCCCGCTCGAGCGGCGTCCAACTCCACATCACGTCGCTGCCGGGCGGACGGCTCGGCCCGGCGGCGTATCGATTCGTCGACTGGCTGCAGCACGCCGGTCAGGCGTGGTGGCAGCTGCTGCCACTCGGTCCGCCCGATCGCTGGGGGTCGCCGTACAAGGCGCGCTCGGCGTTCGCCGCCTGGCCCGGACTGCTGGGCTCGCCGCGGGCGAGGATTTCCCGCGCAGCGCTCGATGAGTTCCGCGAGCGAGAGGCGCACTGGATCGGCGACTGGGAGCATTTTGCGGGCCCGGGCGCGGTCGAGGATCAGGTGCGCTTTGACCGGGAGTGGGCAGCGCTCCGCAGCTACGCCGCGGAGCGCGGGATCGGCCTGCTGGGCGACGTCGCCATCTACGTCGCACCGGGGAGCGCCGATCACCGAACGCACCCCGAGCTGTTCCAGCGCGCCGTCGTCGCCGGAGTGCCCCCAGATGCCTTCTCCGATACCGGCCAGTTGTGGGGCAACCCCCTGTACGACTGGCGGGTCCTAAGACGGAACCGATATCGCTGGTGGGTGCAGCGGCTGCGGCGGACGCTTGAGCTGTTCGACGTCGCCCGCCTGGATCACTTCAGGGGGTTCGTGTCTTACTGGGCCGTGCCCGCCGGCTCCTCGACGGCGCTTCCCGGACGCTGGCGTCCGGGCCCGGGACGTGCGCTGTTCAGTGAAGTTTCCCGGCAGCTGGGCGGGCTCCCGTTCGTGGCCGAGGACCTGGGCGTGATCACGCCGGCCGTCCGTCGGCTTCGCGACACGCTGGGACTCCCGGGGATGCTCGTTCTCCAGCTCGCTTTCGAGCCGCGGGAGCGGGCCAGCCCCCACCGCCTCGAACGGCACTCAGCGCAGCGCTTTATCTACACGGGAACGCACGACAACGACACCTTGCGGGGCTGGTATGAGTCGCTCGATCGCCCTCGGCTGCGCCTCCTTCGCGCTGCGTTGTCCTCGACCGGAATTGCCCTGAGCGAAGAGCCGTGGTGGGGACTGATCCGGCTCGGCTTCTCCTCGCCCGCGTCGGTCGCGATGGTGCAGGCTCAGGACCTGCTTGGACTCGGCTCCGAGGCTCGGATGAACGACCCAAGCCGGCCACGCCGGCGCGCGAACTGGCACTGGCAGCTCTCGCCGGGAGCTCTGACGCCGTCGCTGGCGGCGCGGCTGCGCGAGGTAACCGAGGAGGCGGGGCGGCTGACGAGGTAGCCGCACGGCGGCGCGACCCGATCCGCCTGCCCCGGGCGCGCACCTCTTCCCACACTAGATACCGTGCACGCATGAGCAAGAGCGTGGCCTCGGAGAGCTCTCTGCTGGCAGCTCGCCTCGCTGCCCAGCGGCTCTCGGGAACTCCGTCCACCGACGCGCTAGACGCCACCCGGCACCTACTGGCGGTGCAGGCTCAGGACCCCCGCGCGGCCAGGTTGGCCATTCGGGTCAGGACGGCCGAGAGGCGCGCCTCCGCCGTGGACCGCGCGCTCACCGACGAGCGCTCGCTGATCATCACTTGGGCCAACCGGGGGACGCTTCACCTGATCGCCGCCGAGGATGAGGCGTTTGTGCACGCCCTGACGACGCCGCAGCTGCGCACCACAAGTGATCGCCGCCTGTCGCAAGAAGGGGTGAACCCGCCGGCGGCGGAGCGGGGGATCAACGCAATCGTCAAGGCCCTAAGCGACCAGGGGCCGATGGCCCGAGCCCAGCTCCGCACCGTGCTGGACACGGCCGGTGTGCCGACGGCAGGGCAGGCCCTGGTTCACGTCCTGTTCCGGGCGACGCTGGACGGTCTGATCCTCCGCGGGCCGATGGTCGGCGGTGATCACGCTTTTGTGCTCGTCGCCGACTGGTTGGGTGAGCGTCCGAAAGTAGATCGCGAGCGGGCCCTGGCTGAGCTGGCGCGCCGCTACCTGGTCGGCCACGGGCCCGCCGCCGATCGCGACCTGGCCAAATGGGCGCAGCTACCCCTTCGCGACGCGCGCGCCGGGCTTCAGACGATCGCGTCGGAACTAGACCGGCGCCCCGACGGCCTGGTTGACCTTCGGCGCCGTCCAGAGGCACAGCTACCACCGCCCCGACTCCTCGGACCCTACGACCCGCTGCTTCTCGGCTGGGAGTCGAGACGATTTCTGCTCGATGGCGCGCCGGAGGTCATCACGGACAACGGGATCATCAGGGCGATCGCGCTCGTCCGCGGGCGTCCGGCCGGCACCTGGATGATGGTCGGCGGCCATGTGGAAATGAACTTATGGCACAAGCAAGACCGTGCCACAGCCGCAGAACTCGAGCGCGACGCAGCCGCTGTCGAGGCCTATCTCGGCCGAAGCCATGTCCAAGCGTGAAGATGTCCTGGAAGCTGGCGGTCCGTCGCGAACCGCGCTTTCGTGTTTTGGGTTGGTGGTCCATCCGACCCGGGATGTCGACGAGCCGCTGGGCGGGCTGCGCAATTGGGCCGAGGCCCACGGCACGCGGCTGGTGCAGGTTCGTGTTCCCTATGACCAGCAGCGGGTTGCCGATGAGGGTAAGCCCGAAGAATGCGATCTGCTGATCGCCATCGGGGGAGATGGAACTGCGCTGGCGGCGATTCGCGCGGGCGTTAGGGCGGGTCGTCCGGTTCTGGCGGTCGCGTGCGGGAGCCTGGGGGTCCTGACGTCTGTCGCAGACCCTGGCCTGGTAGACGCGCTGGAGCGCTTCAGTCAGGGAGACTGGGTTCCGCGGCCGCTGCCCGGGCTCGAGATTCGGCGCGAGGATGGGTCGCAACTCTTCGCGCTGAATGACATCGTGATCCGTCGTGGCGGGGCGGGTCAGTTGCGCCTGAGTGCCCAGGTCGACGGGGACTTATACGCTCGCCTCGCCGGCGATGGATGCGTCGTCAGCACTGCTCTCGGCTCCAGCGCCTACGCACTCGCGGCCGGCGGGCCGCTGGTCGAGCCAGACCTCGACGCGTTCCTGATCACGCCCTTGAATATCCACGGCGGCTTCTGTCCACCGCTCGTGATCGGGGCCACATCAATGATCCGGCTCGAAGCTACCTCTGGCTACGGTGGAGCACGCCTCGAGCTCGACGGACAGGAGGGAGACATGCTGGTTGGGCCCCTGACGATCAGTCTCCGCGCCGATATGGGAACGCTCGTTGGCTTTTCCGATCAGAAGTCGTTTCTGGCGGTGCTTCGAGAACGGGAGATCATCATGGACAGCCCACGGATCCTCGCCGAGGACGCCCGCAACGCCAAGCGCTAAATCTGTTCTCGCAGCTCGTCGGGCGACGGGACCTCGATTGGCCCTTCGGCCGGTTGGGTGAAGCGGATCGGGTTGCCGAACGGATCGTGCAACGCGCAATCCGTGCCGTAGAAGCGTTCGGTCGGCTCCTGCGTGAACTCGACGCCGCCGGCGCGAAGCTTCTCGTACGTACCGCGACAGTCGTCGGTCTCGAATATCACCCCTCCGCCTGCTGCGCCCTTAGTGACTAACTCGCGGATCTCCTCGACGGTCGCGTCGTCGTATACCGGGGGGCCTGGAAGCATCAGACCCAGCTGGAAGTCGGGCTGCTCTGGAAGAGAGACGGTGAGCCAGCGCATGAAGCCGAGGTCCGCGTCGGTGTTAACGACCATTCCGAGCTTGCCGACGTAGAAGTCGAGCGCCTCGTCCTGATCGAGTACGTGGATGAAGGTGTGGGTTATTCGCTTGAACATGGGCCCAAGCTAATCGCCGCCGGACCCAGGCGCTTCTCCGTATCTGCTCTTTAGCCGGCCGGGCGCATCCATGCCATGGCCCAACATGCTGGCACCCCACGCGCCGTTCCGGCCTCCACCCGCGCCCTGTAGGCGGACGGCGACTCACCCACGATCTCCCGAAACACCCGGCTGAACGTGCCCAGGCTGTTAAAGCCCACGTCCAGACAGATTTCGGTGATCGGAAGCTCGGTCTCGCGCAACAGCTCCATCGCGCGCTCCACCCGCCTGCGTTGCAGGTATCTGTGCGGCGGTTCTCCAAACGTGGCTCGAAACTGGCGGCTGAAGTGTGCAGGCGAGACGTGCGCGACCCGGGCCACCGCTGGAACGTCGAGCGGCTGCGCAAATGCGCGATCCATCGCGTCGCGGGCCCTGAGCATCCTCCGGTTGCGGTCCTCAATCGTGCGAGACAATTTGTCCATGCTCTCAGATCGATTCCGCACCGCCGCCGAGAACGGCAGGATCGATCAGACGGGTGAGCTGTTTCGCGAGGACGCCACCTTCCGCAGCCCCATCCTGTTCAAGCCCTACGAGGGCCGCGAACAGGTTATGAAGGTTCTTCAGGCAGCGGAGCGGGTCCTTGGTCTCGGCGGCAACTTCCGCTACGTGCACCAACTCGAGGACCCGCACGACCGTGTCGCGATGCTGGAGTTCGTAACCGAGGTGGATGGAAAGCGGGTCGAGGGCATCGACAAGCTGACATTCGACGATGAAGGCCGCATCGCCGAGTTCAAGGTGATGCTCCGCCCGGCTTCGGCTCTCCAGGCCGTGGGGGCCAGGATGGCCGAGGAGTTTCAGCGGGTCGGCCTCGCCCTTCCGAGCTAGCTTCCGTCCGCGACAGCTACGCTCCGTCGCATGACCTCCATAGCCGTGGTCGGAGCGGGGTTCGGCGGCGTCGGCGCCGCCGCCATGCTGCGCCGCGCGGGTTATGAGGACCTGACGGTGTTCGAGCGCGCCGACAGGGTGGGGGGCGTGTGGAACTACAACACGTACCCCGGCGCCGCCTGCGATGTGCCCTCGCACCTGTACGAGTTCTCGTTCGCCCCGAACCCGCATTGGTCGCGTCGCTACGCGCCCCAGGCCGAGATCCAGGCTTACCTGGAGGACGTCGCGCGCCGCCACGGGTTGCTGGACCGGATCCGCCTGAACGCCGACGTAAACCGCGCTCGATGGGATGAGGAGCGCAGAAAATGGACCCTCCAGACGAGCGCGGGCGAGCACGAGTCCGATCTGCTGCTCACCGCCTGCGGACAGCTGAACGTGCCGAAGGTGCCGCCGGTCTCGGGCCTTGAGACGTTCGAAGGACCGGCCTTCCACACCGCGCGATGGCGTCACGACGTCGATCTACGGGGCCAGCGGGTGGCGGTCATCGGCACCGGCTGCAGCGCGATACAGGTCGTGCCTCAGGTCCAGCCGGTCGTCGAGCACGTCGACGTCTACCAACGCTCGCCTGGCTGGACCATCCCCAGGATGGACTTCGCGTATAGCGCCCGGGCCAAGCGCCTGTTCAAGCGCTTCCCCTTCCTGCAGCGGCTCGACCGGGCCTCGATCATGGCCTTCCACGAGCTCGGGGCCGCTGCGTTGACGAGCAAGCCATGGCTGCGGCCCCCGTTCAGGGCGGTCGCCCGTCGCCAGATCAACAAGGCGATCAAGGACCCCGAGCTCCGGCGCAAGGTGACGCCGAGCGACGAGCTGGGGTGTAAGCGGATCATGCTCACTGACGACTGGTATCCGACGCTGACCAAGCCAAACGTGGAGCTGGTCACCGACGCGGTCGCCGCTGTTACTCCACGGGGGATCCGCCTCCGCGACGGCGAAGAGCGGCCGGCCGACGTGATCGTGCTGGCGACGGGGTTCAAGACCCATGGCTTTGTCGCCCCGATGGAGGTTGTCGGCGAGGGTGGCCTCACGCTGGCCGAGGTGTGGTCGGAGGTGCCGCGCGCCTACCTCGGGCTGAGCGTCCCCGGTTTTCCGAACATGTTCCTGCTCTACGGGCCGAACACCAACGGTGGGACGGGGTCGGTGATCTACACCCTGGAGGCGGGAGTCACGCACGTGATCGCGGCACTGCGCGAACTGGACCGGCGGGCGGCCCGGAAAATCGAGGTCCGCCCCGAGGCCGCGCAAGCATTTGACCGCGAGTTGCGAGAGGCACTCAGCAAGACCGTGTGGCACACGGGCTGTACGAGCTGGTACCTGGACGAGAACGGAAACGATCCAAACCAGTGGCCGTGGCTGTGGCACACGTACCGCCGCCGCGCCGCCCGGGTCTCGCCCGACGCGTACGAGCTGAGCGCCGCTGCGTAACCGGCGGACCCGATGCAGCGGGTGTCGCCAAGACGGCGCACCGGCCGTCCTAGCATCTGAGAATGGGCTCTGATCAGAACGGGCGCTCCGGACGACGCCCACTCGTGCGCGTCGCGCTGACGGTCGCGCTGTTCGGGGTCGTGGTGTTCGCGGTGGACGAGCTTGTGCCGGGCGCCGGACATCGGCTCGCGCGGGCCAGCCCTGGCTGGCTCGCCGTCGCAGCGGGGCTCGAGCTGCTGGCCTGCGCCGGGTATGTGCTCCTGTTCCAGACGGTGTTCTCGCGCGCTCCGTGGCTGGTTCGACTGCGGCGCGGGACGCAGATCGCCCTCGGTGAGCTCGGCGCATTTGCGATAACCCCGACGGGGCTCGGTGGTCCGGCGCTCAGGATTTGGGGGCTGCGCGCCGGCGGCATGCCATGGCGGGTGCTGATCGTGCGCAGCATCTCCCACGGGGCGATCTTCAACCTCCCCTACGCGGTCGCCGCCGTGGTGCTCGGCGTGGGGGTCTCTCTGCACCTCCTGCCCGGCCACGCACCGGTGCTGAGCGCGCTGGCACCGCTTGCACTGGTGGTGGCGGTCTGCGCCCTGTACGGAGCAGCGGCCTGGTTGGGGCGGAGAGGTAGCTCCAGCGGCGATTCACCGAGGCGGCGCTGGGTCCAGTCTGCGCTGGGGACCATTCCAGAGGGCATTGCCGACCTCCTGACACTGATGCGTAGCCGTCGGCCGCTGCTCGGTGCGATCGCATGGTGGGCCGGGGACTGCGCGGCTCTGTGGGCCAGTTTTCAGGCCGTGGGTGGAAGGCCGGCCCTCAGCGTCCTGATCCTGGCCTACATGCTCGGCCAGCTCGGGAACACGCTCCCCCTGCCGGGGGGCGTCGGCGGGGTCGAGCCGCTGATGCTCGGGATCTTCTCCGCCTCGGCAGTCAACCTGGGCCTGGCGGCCGCCGCGGTCATCTGCTACCGGACGATCGCTCTCGGAGCGCAGGGCATCCTGGGCTCGGCGGCGTTCGTCAGTCTGGCAGGCGACCTCCGACGCGATCGGCGCTCGCGGCCAGGTCCGGCCGGGGGTCTTTCCTCTCTACGGCGCCAGGTCCTGCATGAACGCCGCCAGGCTGGCGCCGGTGCTTCGGAGAGTTGACTTCCGCGTCAGTTTCCGCCCAGCGCCGGGTCAGACGCGACGTCGGACGCGGGGACGCGCGCCAGCTTCTTGCCGGGGTTGAGCAGCCCCTTGGGATCGAAGGCGCGTTTCACCGCCTCGTGTATCGAGACGGCCGCCGGCTCCCACTGACGCTCGAGTGTGCCCCGCTTGACCCAGCCGATCCCGTGCTCGCCCGACACCGAGCCACCGAGCTTCGCCGCCAGTGAGAACAGCTCCTCGGCCGCGTCCTCGGCGCGATGGACCTCCTCCCGATCGCTGGGATCGATCATGAAAGTCGAGTGGAGGTTCCCGTCGCCCGCGTGGCCCCAGCTGCACGCCAACAGCCGGTGGCGGTCGCCGATCTCCAGCGTGCGGTCGATGGCCTCGCAAAGCCGATCCACCGGCACGACGATGTCCTCGCTGATCTTTCCTCCGCGCTGCGCCGTCACCGCCAGAGACGCCCCTTCCCGCCAACGCCACAGCTGCCCGATCTCTCGTGGATCCCTCGGCGCGTGCACCGACACGGCCTGCTCGCCGAGCACCTCGAGCAGGTCGGCCCGCACCCTGGCAGCCTCATCGGTGGTCCCGTCGGCGTCGGCCACCAGCATGAACCGCGCTTCGGAAGGGACGGGAGCCGGGAACGCGCCCCTGGTCGCCGCCAGCGCGCCCTCGTCCAGATACTCGAGCGCGGCCGGGACGAGACCGTTTGCGAGCACAGCCTCCAGCGCTGCACAGCCATCCTGCGTACTTCGATAGCACGCGACCACAGGCAGCGACGCTTCCGGCGCAGGGATCAGCTTCAGCCAGGCGGCGGTGACGATTCCGAGCGTCCCTTCAGAGCCGACCAGTAGCGAGCGTAGGTCATAGCCGGCCACGTCCTTGCGCAGCGGCCCACCAATCGTGACCTTCTCGCCAGGAGCTAGCACCACCTCGAGGCCAGTGACCCAGGCGCCCGTCACCCCGTACTTGAAGGCGTGCGGACCACCTGCGTTGGTGGCGACGTTGCCGCCGATCTGCGACTGCTCGGCGCCCCCGGGGTCGGGCGGGAACTGCAGGCCGTTCTCACGCGCGCGGCGCCGGAGGTCGGCCGTGATGACGCCCGCCTCGACGGAGGCGCGCCACAGCTCGGGGTCGAGCTGCCGGACTCCCCGCAGCCGCTCGAGGCTTACGACCACGCCGCCCTCGAGGGGAACAGCGCCGCCAGCGAAACCGGTCCCTCCGCCCCTGGGAATGATCGCCACGTCGTGCTCGTAGCACCACCTGAGGACCTTGGCCACGGAGTGGGGATCGGGAGGAAGGACGATCGCGTCCGCTCGCCCTCGGAGGTTGCGGCTCTCGGTCGCGTCTGTCAGGTAGGACCGTGTACTCCCGGGCAGGACCGCCTCGGGCCCGAGCACCGCCGCCAGCTCTCGCTCGATCGAGGTGGAGGAGGTCGCCATCTCTCGGCGATTGCGGGCCGTGTCACCCGCGAGCGGCCCGGCGACGGACCGACGCCTCCGCGGGCCTTCCGTCTTGGGCAGCGAGATCCGGAGGCTCTGGACTTCGATTACGTGCCGAGTTCCCGTTGATGATCGCCTGTAGCTGCTGGTGGGCGATCAGGCCCGGGGTGGCGGCCAGCAGGAAGTTGAAAATGCGATAGGCGACGACGGCGGCGAGCGCCGGCGCGAGCGGCTGCCGTACCCAGTACAGCGCATAGGTCATCAGGACCTCGGTGACACCGGCCCCGCCGAGCGGGAGCGAGCGCCGCGTGGCCACGTATCCCGTGGCATAGGCGATGATCACCTTGCCGAAGCTGGGATCGAGTCCAAACGTGCGCAGACCGCCATAGAAGGCGGCGATGTCGGCAGCCCAGTAAAAGGCGGTGCCCACCCACGCGCCCCAGTAGAGGCGCGGACTGCGGGCCATTGTCTGGACCACCGCCACGCCCTCTAGGGCATGGGTCAACAGCACCCAGCCCCGACCCGGCATCGCCGATATTCGCGCCACGCGGGCCGGGGCGCTGGCCCACAGACAAAGTCCGAGGCCGATGGGGACCCCGATCGCCCAGGGCCAGACCAGCGACGGCATGATGTTTGCGTTCGTCGCCAGCAGGACGATCGCGGTGATCCACGCGATCGGCGCCAGCACGGTCCACTCCAGGGTCCCCAAGGCGAGCACGCGCACGCGTGCGCTGTACTGATCCTCGTGGAGCGCGTGTAGCGCCTGCCGGTCGATCCCGAATCCACCGCCGACCGTGAAGGGGCCAAACCCGGCGACGACCACCCTGGCCACCAACGGCAGGGCCAGCGGGGCGTGACCGTGGACGCGGGCAACAGAGCGGTAGGCGACCATGTACGCCGGATAGGCCAGAAGCTCGGCGGCTGCGATCAGGCCGATCCACCCGGGGCGCACGTCGTCGAAGGCCCTGCCGACTTTGTCCACTCCCGTGGCTTCGGCCAACGCCAAGACTGCGACAGCGGCGAGCCCGGTGGCCAGCGCCGAGAGCAAGACCGGTCTGATGCGGAGTCCGACCCGCACCCGCCCGACGATACTGGCCCACAGGCCGCGTCGCGCGGGCGGAAGTTAGCCTTGCGTTGGCGTGAGGGTCGGCATAGCCATCGGTCTTGCATTGGCGGTTGCCTCGACCACCCTCACCAACCTCGCCTACTCGCGAGAGCACGACGCCGCAGCCGCGCTTCCGACGCTGTCGATGCGCCGGCCGCTGCACTCGTTGCATCTGTTGCTCAGCGACCGCAGCTGGATGCTGGGGTTTGGGATGGAGTCCGGCGGCTTCGCCCTGTACGCCGCGGCACTGGCGCTGGCGCCGCTAGCGGTGGTTCAGAGCATCGGTGCAGGGGGGATCGGCGTGCTCGCCTACGTCTCGGCAAGGGTCAGCGGCCGCCGGCTCGATGCTCGGGGCCTCACCGGTGTGAGCCTATCCATCATCGGCCTGCTCGCGCTCGCGGTCTCCCTTGGCGAAGGCAACGGCGGAGGAGGCCACGGCACGACCGCAGGCATTCTCGTCTGGATCGGCGGCACGGCTCTGCTTGCTCTCGCCGCGCTGGTGATCGGCCGCCAGACAGGAGCGGTCGCCGCCTCGATGGGCATCGCGGGCGGACTGATGTTCTCTATCGGAGACATCTCAACCAAGCTGGCGACAGAGGGGGGTGCGCGGGTGGGCTTCGTCCTCACCCTCATCATCGGCTACACGCTCGGAACCTCGCTGCTCCAGCTTGGGTACCAGCGCGGCGCAGCGCTGACCGTGGCGGGCATCGCCACCCTGTTGACGAATGCGCTGCCGATCCTCGCCGGAACGGTTGTCCTCAACGAGCCTGTGCCCTCCGGCGCCTTTGGCGCGCTGCGGGTCCTCGCGTTCGTGGCGGTCAGCTCTGGGGCCGTCCTGCTGGCGTCGCCCGAGCACCGGGCCGCACAGCCGGCGACCAGTCAGTGACGCCGCCTCGGCTGACGGCTTGGCGAAGCGCCTGCCTACCGGTGCTGTTCCGAAGGAGGTCGACCTCATAGGTCTGGCCGACGAGGTCGACGCCGAAGCTGTGATGTGGCTCTTCTCGCACCAATTCGAACCCTCGCGAGATATAGAGGTGCCGGGCGGCCCGCAGCGGGTGGTTGGTCCACAGGATCATGCGCCTGTAGCCCGCTCGCCGCGCAAACGCGAGACACTCGTCGAGGAGGCGCGCGCCGAGTCCTTGACCTCGCGCCGAGGGGTCCACGAGCAATAGGCGAAGCTGCGCGCGCGTCTCGTCCGCCGCCACGCAGAACACGCATCCGAGGCGCCTTGAGTCAAGCTCCGCGATCCATGCCGCTTCGCGGTCGGGGTCATGACCGGTTGCGAAGTCAGCCACGATGCCCGCTGTGAACGACTCCATGCTGGTGTCCCATCCGAACTCGCGGGCGTAGATCTCGCCGTGCGCCATCACGACCCAGCCCAGATCCCCGGGCTGACCCAGTTCTCGGATGACTATTTCTGCGCCGCTCACCGGTAGACTGAAACAGTCGTTTCAGTCTGCAGCGTACCAAACGTGGAAACAGTCACCGAACCGACACCAACATCACCGCGCCGGGCGGAGCTGCTCGAGCGGGCTTACGAGTACGTGCTGGAGCAGGGCCTGGCCGACATGTCATTGAGGCCGCTTGCAGCGGCCATCGGCTCCAGCCCCCGCGTGCTGCTGTTCCTGTTCGGATCCAAAGACGGCCTGGTCCGTGCCCTGCTGGCGCGGGCGCGGGGCGACGAGCTCGCATTTATCGAACGGGTGCGATCCCAGAAGCCGGAAGCGGACCTCGCGATGGTCGTGCGGACGACTTGGCAATGGTTGGTAGACGAGCGCCACCGTCCGCTGCTGGTCCTGTGGTTGGAGGCTTACGCCCGCTCTCTCGCAGAGCCCGACGGACCGTGGGCAGACTTCGCCGCCCAGACCGTCGAGGACTGGCTCTTGCTGCTGGCCAGCGCCCAACCCCCGGATCGCCGGCACACCAAGGCCGCTGCTGCCGAGCGGACCCTCGCGTTGTGCGTTTTGCGGGGCGCGCTGATCGATCTGCTGGCCACCGGCGACGTCAAACGCAACACGGCCGCGATCGAGGCACACCTTCGTCCGGCGAGCCGGTTAGGCGCCTGAGCTCAGCCCACGCTGGCCGCCTGGGATGACTCCCACGCGCCCAGGCCTCCGACAAGATCGGTTACCTGCTGCAGGCCCGCTTTACGCAACAGGCTGCTGGCGATCGCTGAGCGATAGCCACCGGTGCAATACACCACCAGCGGCGCGTCCGAGGCGATTTCCTCGACGCGGTCGGCGAGCCGCGAAAGGGGAATGTTTGTCGCGCCGTCGATGTGGCCCTCGTTCCACTCCCCTGTGGTGCGTACGTCGATCAGGCTGGGCGGCGCGGAGGAGGCGAGCTGCTCGGCCAGCGAGGCCGCGGTCACGCGCTCGATCCGGTCGACCAGCTCGGGCGATTGCTCGAGTTGCTGCATCCCGCCTTCGAGATAGCCCTCGATGTTGTCGAAGCCGATTCGGCCAAGACGCTTGGCGGCTTCGAGCTCGCGCCCTGGTTCGGCGATCAGCACCACTGGCCGTTGCTGGTCGAGAATCGTGCCGCACCAGGTCGCGTACGAGCCACCGAGTCCGATGTTGACCGCGCCTCGGAGATGGGCGCCCTCGAACTCCGCCGGCTCGCGCGTGTCCAGCAGCTGGGCCCCGCTCTCGAGCAGCTCCGGCAGCTGCCGCAGGGACAAGGGTCGAAGCTCACGCTCCAAGGCCTCGTCAAGCGTGGGCCGCTCTCGGGCATTCAGCACCGCGTCGTAGGTGAAGTAGGCCGGCGTGTCTGGCTGATCCGCGGTCACGATCTCGATGAACCGCTCGCGGCCCATCGGCTGAAGGGCGTAGTTGTACTGGCGCTGGATTCCAATGGTCGACACGGTGTCCGTAGAGAGGTTCTTCCCGCATAGCGAGCCGGCGCCGTGCGCTGGATAGACCAGCGTCTCGTCCGGTAGAGGCAGGAGCTTGTCGCGCAGCGAATCGAACAGCATGGCCGCAAGCTGCTCGGCGCTCCAGCCCAGCGAGGCGCGCAGGTCCGGTCGCCCGACGTCGCCAATGAACAGGGTGTCGCCCGTCAGCACCCCGTAGGGAGCATCGCCGTGCTCCGGGTCGTACACGACGATGGAGATCGACTCGGGCGAATGGCCGGGCGTTTCCAGGACCTGGAGTCGAACTCCTTCCAGCTGAAGCGAGGAGCCGTCGGCCATTGGCGAGAACGGATAGTCCGCCCTGGCTCGGGCTCCGAGGTAGATCCTCGCGCCGGTGCGATCGCGCAGCTCGAGATGACCGGCGATGAAATCCGCGTGGAGGTGGGTGAGGAACACGTGCTCGATCCTGCACTCCAACTCCTCCGAGTCAGCGATGTACTGGTCGACGTCGCGTTGGGGGTCGATCACCGCCGCCTGGCCTCCTACCCGATCGGCGATCAGGTAGGAGGCGTGCGCCAGGCAGCCCAGGTAGTACTGCTTGAAGATCACCGCGCCTCGCCGTCTGGCTGCGGCACGATGCGGATGTACGGACGAGGTGCCTCCCATTCGCCGAAGATCTCCTTGGCCTGGTCGTCACTCACGGACCCGGCGATGATCACGTCCTCTCCGCGCTGCCAGTTCACCGGAGTGGCGACCTTGTGGTCGGCGGTCAGCTGGAGTGAGTCGATCACCCGCAGGACCTCGTCGAAGTTCCGTCCGGTGGTCATGGGGTAGGCGAGGCTCAGCTTGACCTTCTTGTCGGGGCCGATCACGAACACGTTCCGGACGGTCTGGTTGTCAGCCGGCGTGCGCTGGGCCGGATCCCCGGAGACCTCCGCCGGCAGCATCCCGTACAGCTTCGACACGCTGAAGTCCGAATCGCCGATGATGGGATAGTTGGGGGCCTGTCCTTGCGTCTCCTCGATGTCGCTGGCCCACTGCTCGTGCTTGTCGGTGGGGTCGACCGACAGCCCGATGATCTTCACGCCTCGGCGGTCGAACTCCGGCTTGATCTTTGCCATGTAGCCCAGCTCGGTCGTGCAGATCGGTGTGAAGTCCTTGGGGTGCGAGAACAGCACCGCCCATGAATCTCCAATCCAGTCGTGGAACTGGATCGGGCCTTCGGTCGTGCTGGCCTCGAAGTCAGGCGCGGTGTCGCCAAGCTGAAGGGTCATCGCTCCTCCTGGATGTTGATGTGTGCAGGATGCGCTCGCGGCAGGTAGCGGTCAGCCGCCGCTCCAACGGATCCCGGTGATTGAAAATGTCGGGCATATCGCCCCCGGTCGACTTTGTTGGCCCCGCCCGCAGTGATCATGGTAGCGCCGACTCAGGAATGGCCGGCTGCCGATCTACAGTCGGCGGTACCGGGCCTCGGCGAGCGAAAATGCCGCAAACGTCAGCAGCCCAGCGGCGACAACCCCGACGAGCCATCGCCCCAGCGGTTCGTGATGCAACCGGGCCAGCGCGCCGTCGACACCGATCGCGTTGCTGGCCTTGGACTCGATCGCGGTGCGCACCAGGAAATATCCGATGAGCCCGAACACCACCGCGCGAGCGGTGAGACCGATTCGCCCCAGCGTCATGAACAGGCTGTGCTCGGGCGCATTCATCTCCTCGGTCTTGCTCTCTCGCGCGTGCCCACCGCGAATCGCGTCGTATATCTGGTAGAGGCTGATCGCCATTAGCGCGGCGCCGGCGATGCCGATGATGAGCTGCCCCCCGGGCCAGCCGAGAACGCCCCTGGCGGCGTGTCGCGGTTCATTGGACGAACTGCTCGAGCTTCCGGTGAGAGCGAGGATTCCCACCGCGAAGAAGCCCACGTACGCGAAGCCGCCGGCCAGGTTGGCGACCCGATCCTTGAGCTGAACGCTGCCGCCCCCCTCCGGTCCGTGTCCGAAGATGCCTTGCGTGAACTTCCAGACCGCGTAGGCAATCAGCCCCGCGCAGATGACCACCATGGCTGGACGGCCGACCGGTGTGTGAGCGATCAGGACGAGGGCCCCTTGCTGGTTGGGCGAAGTGCCCATCGTGCCGGCGCCGAGTGCGATCGCCAGCGCGAGCGCGCCGATCACGCCGTACGTGATCCCTCTCGCGACGAAGCCCGCCCGCACCAGCCACTGAAACGGCCGGGTGCGCTCGAGCGTCTCCGTTTCCGACCGAGCCGCCTCCAGCCCTTCGGCGCTACGAGCTCCCTCCCTCACGCTCACAAGATCCTCACCCCAACTGGCTACCCCGCCTCGCCGACCAATATGGTTGTGTTGTGGCAATGGAAGCGCGCGAGCTCGACCAGCGGCAGCGTGAGTTATGGCGCCGTGGGGCGCAGGGTTGGGAGCGGCGACAGGAGTCGCTTCGGCAGAAGACAGCGCCCGTTTCGGCATGGCTCATCGATGCGATCGACCCGCAGCCGGGAGAGCGCGTCCTTGAACTGGCTGCTGGACCGGGTGAGACGGGGTTCATGATCGCGCAGCGGCTGGGTCCGGAGGGGAGGCTGCTCTGCACCGATCAGTCGCCCGAGATGGTCGAAGTCGCACGTCGGCGCGCGAGCGAGCTTGGGCTCACGAATGTGGACTTCGCAGTGACCGACGCCCAGCAGCTCGAGCTCGAGCGCGGTGCTTTCGACGCCGCGGTCTGCCGTTGGGGCTACATGCTGATGGCTGACCCCAATGAGGCGATGCGCCGGACACGCCTGGCACTACGCGACGGCGCGCGGCTGGCGATGGCCACCTGGGACCGCCCGGACCGGAACCTGTGGATGGCCGCCCCAGTCCTGGCGCTCGTCGGCCAAGGTGCCATGCCGCCACCCAATCCGGCCGATCCGAGCCCATTCGCCCTTCCCGATCCCGCCGACCTCGAACAGCGCCTGCGGTCGGCCGGCTTCAGCGAGGCGCGCAGCGACCGCGTCGAGTTTGGCCAGCGGTACCCGAGCTTCGACGAGTACTGGGCCGAGACGATGGATATGGCCGCACCGATCGCCGACGCGGTGGCCGCGTTGTCGGCGCCAGACATCGAGGCCGTCCGCGCTTCCGTGCACGACACCCTGTCGCAGTTCATCGATCCAGACGGGCGGATCGAAGTTCCCGCGACGGCGGTGGTGGCGGCCGCGGTCGCTTGATCCGCCTGATCAGCTAAGCGGGGCCAAACAGGAGAGGTGTGCCGGACCGGTCGCTCGGGTAGAGCGACGCCATGATCGCCGCGATCTTCGCCGCAATCCGGATGGTCATCGGTGTCGTCCTGGACATCGTCACGCTTCCGTTCCGGCTGATCTTCGCGCTGCTCTCGGGCGCGGAGTTCGAGTTCCGCCGGTTCGGCCGCGGCTGACGAGGCCGACCTTACGGAACCGAGGCGCCGACTACACCCACTAGGCGGCCCAAGTGATCGCGGAGCAGTGCCGGAAGGCAGGTCTCCGGGTCGGGCCCTAAAGCCCTCTGCGGGCACCTGTTGGAGCTCACAAACTGGCCCGGCCGAGACGGGAGGGTGAGCTTGAACACGATATGCGTGTTGGGGCTCACCAACCGGCGACGCCGGCGGCGGAATGTGAGTTTGAACAGGTAGGGGGCGGGGCCTAACCCCCGGACCATTCGCCCGAATAACGCCGACGCCGTCACGCGCGGCCCACCTAGCTCAGCTCTGCGGCCGAGGAGCTCCCGGCCCGCTGGAACACTCGTCGGCGTAGGAGGTTCAACGAGACCAGCATCCAGACGAGGCCGGCGCAGACCATCGCGACCTGCACCCAGGTGCTCGCTCTTACCAGGGAGTGGCCGAACCAGTAGTACCCGAGCCCGTTGCCCAGGGCCCAAACGATTGCGGCCGCAGCCGTGAGGGGGAGGAAGCGCTTCAGCGGCATCCCGCTGGCGCCGGCGATCAGCCCGATGACGTTGCGGACCCCGCTGATGAAGCGCCCGACGAACAGCCATCCCCCTCCATGGACGGCGAATTCGCGGCGGACCCTCATCACGCGCTCCGGGCTTTGGCGCAAGCTGGTGCCGATCCGCAGCAAGAGGCGCTCTCCGCCCCACCGGCCAAGAGCGAAGCCGACCGTCGTCCCGGCGAGGGCGCCGAGCGCGCCGGCGGCAATCACGCCTGCGATCGGGAGCCCGTGAGCCGCGGCCGCGTAGAGCGCTGCTGCGATAAGCGCCGTCGTGCCGGGCAGGGGAGCGCCGAGCGCCTGTAACCCCACCGCCGCGAATACCAGCAGGCACCCGTACTGGTGAACGAGGTGGCCTATCTCGTGCGAGCTCACCGCTGGTTAGTGTCGCGCACCGGCGCCTTGCGAGTGTGGACCGCCGGGGTGCGAGATCAGACCTCAGCTGTCTGCGCCAGTGCGATCGCGCCGAGCACGCCGGCGCGATCCCCCAGTGCCGGCGGAACCAAATACGTCCCAATCTCATCGGCGAGCGCGGGCGTCTCAAGGTAGCCGCCCACGAGCTTCCGGACGCGGGCTCGGATCATGTCGAGCAGCGATGGATGGCCCATCACCCCGCCTCCGACGATCACCCGCTCGGGGCTCGCGATCAGCACGATGCTGAGGATCCCCAGCGCCAGGTACTCGGCTTCGATCCTCCAGATCGGATGATCGTCGGGCAGCTCCTCGGGTCGGCTGCCGCAACGCTCGGCGATCGCCGGTCCGCTGGCGACTCCCTCCCAGCAGTCACCGTGCACGGGACAGATCCCGCGGAAGCGAGCCCGGTCCGGGTCCGAATCTCGGGGAACGCGGATATGCCCCACTTCCGGGTGGACCAACCCATGCCGCGGGCGTCCGTCCATCAGCAGACCCCCGCCGATGCCGGTGCCGACCGTGAGGTAGAGAAGTGAGGAGGCGCCCTGCCCAGCGCCCCAGCGATGCTCGCCCAAGGCCGCGGCATTGACGTCGGTGTCGAACGCGACCGGCACGCCGACGCGCTCAGCCACGACCGACGCCACAGATACGTGCTGCCATCCCGGCTTCGGTGTCGTGGTGACGTACCCCCAGGTGGGCGAGCTGCGATCCACATCGACCGGCCCAAACGAGCCGATGCCGAGCGCCTCAACCGCCGGTCCCTCGGCGAAGAACGCGACGATTCGCGCAAGCGTCTCCTCCGGGCCGGTGGTGCGAAACTGCGCGCTCTCGACGATCTCCTCGGGTCCGCTTCCCACGGCGCAGACGCACCACGTGCCCCCCGTCTCCACTCCTCCGTAGAGCATTCGGTCCATCCTACGCGCGGCTTCGTTTAGCGCCGTCGGTGCCAGGTAAGAGCCGCAGCAGAGTAAGGAGAGCGGCGTGCGTCAGGTGGTGCTTGCGGAGCCAGGAGCGTTGCGGGTCGAGGAGGGCGCCGTGCCCGAGCCTGGTCCAGGTGACCTGCGCGTGCGGGCGGAGGTCGTCGGCATCTGCGGATCTGATCTCCACGCTCTCGCGGGAGAGCATCCCTTCATCGATCTCCCCGTAGTGCCGGGACACGAAGCGGCGGGGATCGTCGACGCCGTCGGTCCTGAAGTCGAGGGCTTCGCCGTCGGCGATTCCGTCCTGCTCGAACCGAACCTCGTCGATCACAGTTGCGTCTATTGCCGCGCTGGTCGATACAACCTGTGCGAGGACCTTCAGGTCGTCGGCTGTCAGACCGCCGGTGCGCTGGCAGGTGCATTCGTCGCGCCGGCCGAGCGGTTTCATCCTGTCCCCGAAGCGATGAGCATGGCCGAGGCGGCGATGGTGGAGCCACTCTCGACATCCACCCATGCTGTGCGCGTGGCCGAAGGAGTGGCTGGTAAGACCGTGGCGGTACTGGGCGCGGGCTCGATTGGGCTTCTCACCCTGCTGACTGCCCGCGGGTCTGGGGCGGCGGCGATCGCGGTGACGGACCCCCTACAGGCCAAACGTTCGCTGGCGCTCAAGCTGGGCGCCGACCTCGCAATCGACCCAGCCAGCTCAGAGGCAATAGCCGAGATCCGACGTACGTTGCCACGGCGTCCCGACGTGGTATTCGATTGCGTCTCGAGCCAGGCTTCGATCGACCAGGCGATTGCCCTGGCGTTGAAAGGCGGCACCGTCGTTGTCGTGGGAGTACCTCGGGGACCGGTGTCGATCCCGCTTCACCTCGTCCAGGACCGCGAGCTGCGGCTGCAGGGCACGGCCATGTACGTGCGCGAGGACGTCGAGCGGGCGATCGAGCTAATCGCAAGCGGAAGGGTGCCGGCCCGGCGCCTTATCACCGCGTCATTTCCGCTCGAGCAGGCCGAGCAGGCCTTCCGAGCTGCCGCCGAGGGAATCAACGGAGAGCCGGCGGTGAAGATCCAACTCGAGCCCCAACGTTGATTCAGTCGCCGCCGTGTGCGCGACCTTCGACTTCGCGCTCTACCGCTGGCTGAGCACGGAGGTCCTCGCGCGCAGCGCCGTCTGACCGACGCGCGGTGCCGTTTGACCCACGCGCGGCGAGCCGCTCCTCGCTCCGCGCGTCAAAGCCGTAGATCCGCTCCGGGTCGACCCGGAGACGCACGTTAGTCCCAGGCGGCCGTGAGTCGTAGCCCTCGGTGCGCGCGACGAAGTTCGTCTCCGCGTTCTCGATCGCCACGTGCACATACGAGTCGGCACCCAGCGATTCCACCAGCACGACCTCGCCCGGAATCCCCTCGCTGGAGTCGCCTTCACGGACAGAGACATGCTCAGGGCGGATCCCGACGATGATCTCGTGCGCACTGCGCTCGCCCGCTGCCTGGACCAGGGAATGCGGAAGCCTGATTGTCTGGTCCCCGAGGCGAACGGATCCGTCGCTCAAAGGCAGCTTGATCAGGTTCATCTGCGGCAGGCCAATGAAACCGGCCACGAACGCGTTTAGGGGGTTGTCGTATAGCTCGCGCGGCGGCCCACACTGCTGAAGCGAACCATCTTTCAGCACGGCGACCCGATCGCCGAGGGTCATTGCCTCGCCCTGGTCATGCGTGACGTAGACCGTCGTGGTCTCCAACCGGCGCTGGAGCTCCGCGATCTGCACTCGCGTCTGCACGCGCAGCTTCGCGTCGAGGTTGGACAGTGGCTCGTCCATGAGGAACGCCTTCGGCCGTCTCACGATCGCTCGTCCCATCGCCACCCGCTGGCGCTGCCCGCCGGAAAGCTGGCGCGGCTTGCGATCCAGCAGCTCGTCAATTCCCAGCATCTGAGCCGCATCGCGCACGCGCTTGTCGCGCTCGTCCCGGCCGCACCCGTGCATCTTCAGGGCGAACCCGATGTTCTCGGCCACCGTCTTGTTCGGATAGAGCGCGTAGTTCTGGAAAACCATCGCGATGTCCCGGTCGCGCGCGTCGACGCCGCTGACGTCCCGGCCGTCGATCGTGATCCGCCCCTCGTTTAGCTCCTCCAGGCCCGCGAGGAGCCGCAGGGCGGTGGTCTTGCCCGAGCCAGAAGGACCGACGAGGACCATGAAGCCCCCATCGGGCACGTCCAGGCTCAGATCCTCGACCGCTAGCTGGTCGCTGCCGGGGTACCTGCAGCTGACCTCGTCGTAATTCACCTCGGCCATCTGCGCATCCTCCTGGGGATCGAAGTCATTTGATTGCCCCCATCGAAAGTCCTCTGACCAGCTGACGCTGCGCGATCCAGCCGGCGATCAGCACCGGCACCGAGGCGAGCGTCGCGGCGGCCGCCAGCTTGGCCCAATACAGCCCCTCACTCGTCACGAATCCCACCAGGAACACCGGCATCGTGGCAGCCCGGATCGAGGTCAGGTTCAGCGCGAAGAAGAACTCGTTCCAGGAGAAGATCGCGCAGATCAGCGCCGTGGCGGCGAGGCCGGGGGCCACCACCGGCAGCACCACCTCGGTGAGCTCCTGACGCAACCGTGCTCCGTCGATTCGGGCGGCCTCCAGGATCTCGCCGGGCACCTCGAGGAAGAACGAGCGCATCATCCAGACCGCGATCGGCAGGTTCATCGCCGTGTAGAGGACGATCAGCGTCGGGAGACTGTCGAGCATGCCGATATCCCGGACGGCGAGGTAGATCGGCACGATGGCCGCGACCACCGGCAGCATCCTGGTGGAGATGAAGAAGAACAGGCCGTCCCGCCAGTGGGCGATCGGACGCAGGGACAGGGCGTAGGCCGCGGGCGTGGCCAGCAACAGCACCAGCGCAACCGAGACCACGGTGGCGATCGCGGAGTTAGCCAGGAATGGACCCATGCCGGCGCTGAATACCTGGTGGTACTCGCTGAGGGTTGGATGGAAGATGAACTTCGGTGGGTTGCTATACGCGGCTGATTCCGGCTTGAACGAGGTCAGCACCATCCAGAACACGGGGAAGAAGAAGATGATCGCCGCAAACCAGGCGACCGTCGTCCAGGCGATCCCCCCCAACCGCTCTCGCACCGACCGGCGCCGGCGGGGCGATGCTCGTCGTGCGGCGGCGGCGAGCGTGGCCATCAGGCCCTTGCCTCGTTCTCGATGAACACCCGGAACACCGTGCGCAGGGCGACCGTGGCGACGATGATCGTGCCGACCACAGTGACCACACCGAGTGCGGCCGCCTGACCGATGTTGAAGCCCTCGAACGCCCGCTGGTAGATGTAGAAGGGAAGGTTCGTGGTCGCGGTGCCGGGGCCACCCTGGGTGATCATGTAGATCGCATCGAACGTGTTGACGATGTAGATCGAGCCGAGCAGCACCCCGAGCTCGAGGTACGAGCGCAGGTGCGGCAGCGTGATCTCGCGGAAGCTCGACCAAGCGCTCGCGCCGTCCACACGCGCGGCCTCGAGGACGTCGCGCGGCTGGCTCTGCAGGCCGGCCAGCAGGATCAGCATTTCGAACGGCGTCCACTGCCAAACCACCGTCGCGATTACCGATCCCAACGGATGATCGGCGACGAACGCCACGCCGCCACCGCCGAACCAGCTGAGCACCCAGTTGACGATCCCGTACACCGGATCGAGCAGCGTCGTCTTCCACAGCAGGGCCGCGGCGGTGGGCATGATCAGAAACGGTGAAATGAGCAGCGTGCGGACGAGCCCGCGACCAAGGAACTTGCGGTCGAGCAGCATCGCTAGCCCCAGGCCGAGCAGCGTGGCGATCGCCACCGAGCCGAACGTGATCTCGACCGTATGCAGCAGCGCGCCGTAGAAGACGGGATCCGAGAACACGGTGCCGTAGTTGCTGAGCCCCGCCCACTCCTCCTGATTGGCACGCTGGCCTGTGGGGTACGTATTCCCCGCAAGTGACGACCCGTAAACGCCTACCGGGGCCGGAGTCGAGGAGCCTCGTCTCGAGAGGGCGGTGACCGATGCGGGCCGCGGTCTGGGAGCGGCCGGGGGAGCTGGTCGTCGAGGAGCGACCCGATCCGGAGCCGGGGCCCGATGAGATCATCGTGCGCGTCGGTGCGTGCGGGATGTGCGGCACCGACGTCCACATCGCCGAGGGGTTGTTCCCTCCCACCACCTATCCGATCGTTCCCGGTCACGAGTTCGCCGGCGAAGTCGTGGCCGTCGGCTCCGAGGTGGAGGACCTCAAAGCCGGGGCGCACGTCGCTGTCGATCCCTCGCTGTTCTGTGGCCACTGCGACTTCTGCCGGATCCAGCGAGGAAACCTCTGCCGAAATTGGAACGCGATCGGGGATACGGTCGACGGGGCTTTCGCGGAGCTGGTCAAGGCTCCCGCACGTAACGCCTACGAGCTGCCCGAAGGCGCCACGCTTCGCACCGGCGCGCTCGTAGAGCCGCTGTCGTGCGCGGTCCACGGGATGCGGCGCCTGGAACCAAATCCGGGCGACTCGGTACTGGTAACCGGCGCCGGGACGATGGGGCTGCTGCTGCTGCAGCTGCTGGCGCAGGGCGGAGCGGGCAGCGTGGCGGTCGTCGATCGCAACGAGCGCAGGCTCGAGCTCGCCGGTTCGCTCGGCGCGAGCTTCGTCGAAACGGACGTGGCGGCCGCCGCCGACCAGCGTCCGGATGGCTTCGACTGTGTCGTCGACGCGACGGGCGTCCCGCCCGTCATACAGCAGGGACTCGAGGCCGTCCGCCGGGGAGGAAAGCTGATGGTGTTCGGCGTCGCCCCCGAGGAGGCCCGCGTCCAGATATCGCCATTTGAGGTCTACAACGACGAGGTGACGATCCTCGGATCGATGGCCGTGCTTTACACGTTCCTGCCGGCGATCGAGCTACTGAGAACCGGGTCAGTACAGACCGAGCCGCTCCTCACACATACCTTCCCACTCGACGCGTTCGAGGACGCTCTGGCGGCCATGCGCGCCGGCGAGGGCATCAAGGTTCAGGTCCTGCCCAACGGCTAACGGCCCTGAGGTCGGTCAAGTCGATGATGTAGGTGCGGCGCCGGCGGAGCCTGGCGCGGCGTCCAGCGTCCGTCTGACCTTCGCCGCAAGACCCTCGAACAAGGGATACACACCCGGCCCATGCGCGGCGTGCAGCGCCGGGCGCCAGAGCTCCCACCGGTCGACCAACGTGCGGCCGAGCATCAGGTTGATCATCTCCAGGTCGAAGGCCCCGCGAGCCTCGAGCGCCGCCAGCTGCTCAAAGAAGTCGAGCTCGCGGTAGAGCACGTACGCCTCGGGTGCATCGGCTGCGACGTAAGCGGCGAATGCATCCCGCAGCTCCTCAGCTGACTTGAACCGTCCCACCAATCGGCGCGCCTCGACGAGCGGGTCTTCGTCCCACCGGCGAAAGAACTCGGCGGCCATCTGGGCCTCACGACTCCTACGAGCCTCCCTCACCTGCTGGGCCGCAAACGCGGCGGCCACAAACCCTCCCACCAGGCCGAGGGCCAGGATGGAGGTCGCGATCGCGGTGACCTCGCTCCAGTTCACTGCCGTGGTTAGCAACTGTCGTCTCCGGGTCGTGGCGGGTAGACCGGGTGCGCACGCAATTCTGATCGACGGCGTTCAATCGATGAGTCCAGGGCGGTCGCGAGGTCTACAACGCAAACATCTGAAACGAGGTCACAAATGGGAGCCATACAGGTACACGAGTTCATGAGCCTCGACGGCGTGATCGACACGCCGACGTGGACCTTCGATTACGGCTTTGACCCCCAGATGGGCGAGGCCATCGGGGCGGTCACCGCTCGCTCGCGAGGCATCCTCCTCGGGCGCACGACCTATGAAATGTTCGAGCCAGCATGGTCGCAACGGACCGCCGAGGACGATCCGGGCGCGCCGTTCTTCAACGACACCACCAAGTACGTCGTCTCGGGAACGCTGACCTCCACGACGTGGAGGAACTCGGAGGTCGTCGGGCCGTATGACGCGCAGGCGATCCGCAAGCTCAAGGAGGAGGTCGACGGCGAGTTGTATGTCAGCGGCAGCGGCACGCTGGTGCGAGCCATGCTCGCTGACGGTCTGGTGGACGAGCTGCACCTGTTCGTGTTCCCGCTCACTCGCGGGTCCGGTCCGCGGCTTTTCCCCGACGACGGCGCCAGCGCCAAGCTATCGCTGCAAACCTGTCAACCGTACGAGAACGGCGTCGTCTACCTGGCCTACCGGCCGCAGGCGTAGGCCTCACTGCGGACACGCAGTCACCACAAAACGTTCAGCGATGCGGGCTTTCGGAACATAAGTCCGCTGACGGCCGAGGGCTTATCCGGATCCAGGCGCAGATGCGGGAAGCGCTCGAGCATCGCCCGCAGCGCGAGCCGGGCCTCGAGGCGGGCGAGGTGTATGCCTAAGCACACGTGGGGCCCCGCCGCGAAAGCCAAGTGCCGGCGAACGTTAACCCGGGCGAGGTCATAACGGTCTGGGTTCTCGAACACGGCCGGGTCGCGGTTCGCGGCGCCGAGCGAGATGCGCACGAGCTCCCCGGAGCGGATCCTGGCGCGCTCCAGAGTGGTGTCGGCGGTCGCGTAGCGGTCCACGGCGGCTGCGGCCGGTTCAAGGCGCAGCGACTCCTCGAGCGCGGCATCGACGAGTCCGGGTCTTGCGCGAACCTGTGAAACCGCTTCCGGGTGCTCGAGCAGGGCCAAGACGGCGTTGGCGATCATGCCCTGGGTGGTCTCGATTCCGCCGAACAGCAGAACGGCGGCGTTCGAGACGAGCTGTTCGGCCGACAAGCCCGAGTGGGTCGCAGCCATGAGCACGCTCCCGTCGTCACCGCGGTCGAGCCTCTCTCGCAGCATCGCATCCAGCGCCGCGAACGCATCGCGCGCGTCGACCGGAAGCTGACCGCCTCGGCTGATCGCGGTCACGCCACTGACGATTCGCTCATAAAGGGCGATCAGGCGGGGGCCATCATCGGGCGAAAGGCCGAGGGCGTACGCGAGCACCGCCGCCGCGAGCGGGCCCGCGAATCCCTGTCGCAGCTCGGCGCCGCCCGCCGGCGCGAGCTCGTCGAGTAGGCGCCCGATGTTGAGCGTGACGACGCGTGTAAAGCGCTCCCGTGCCGCGTCGGGGCGCAGCGGCGCCACGAAGGGAGCGCGGTTTCTGTCGTGGGCGTCGCCGTCCAGGCTGAGCATGCTGGGACCGACCACTTGGGCGGTCGAGAAGCCTGGATCATCGACCGTGAATGTGGTGGAGTTGCGCATCACGTCTAGGGCCAGGTCGTACCGGGTCACCAGCCAGGCTCCGATTGCCGGGACCCAGGAGACCGGCTCGCTGGCTCGGAGCCGGGCCAGATGGCCGTGCGGCTGATCGGAGAGTTGCTCGACGGTCAGCTCCGCGCCGTGCGGGTAGCTCTGGGGCCTGTCGGTCATCCGCTCAGCCCGGCACAGTGATCCGTCCGTGTAAACACCGGAGCCCGCCAAGGTCGCCGTGTGAAAAACCAACCAAAGTCCAGCATCCGCAGCCGGATAGGGAACATAAGCATTCACCTGACGCTCATGTCCCCAAGGGCAGCGCCGGGGATGGTGGTTGGGACGTTACGCACCCGCAGTCTGATGCTTCGATATGTCGATCCGCATAGACGCCGCAGCCGCCTGTATCTCGCGGTGTGCCGTGTCGCCACCACAAGGCCTGGTCTCTGGCTTTCAAGCAGGATCGCGTGGAAGCTCGACCCCGTGCTGCTCAGTTTCACGCGCGGTCGCTTCAGCAGCACGGGCCCGGTCGCCTCGGCGCTGCTCGAGACGCGCGGCGCGCGGACGGGAAAGCCACGCCGGACCGCCACCCTCTACTTCCATGACGGCAATCGGGTGACGATCATCCCGTCGAAGATCGGAGCGCCCTCGAACCCTGGCTGGTACTACAACCTCCGCAAGCATCCGGACGTCCTCTACGGCGAGCTTCCCTTCCGCGCCGAGATCGTCGAGGACGAGGCGGAGCGGCAACGGCTGTGGGACCTGGCTGACCGGGTCTTTCCCGGCTTCGCCGTCTACCGCCGGTGGGCTGCGAAGACCGGACGCGTCATCCCGATCGTCCAGCTGATTCCCCGCTAGTCGCGCACCAACTTCACTCCGTCCAGCGCTCCTTCAAGTGACGGTAGGCGTAGGTGGCATCTCCCCGCAGCCTGCCCCACCAGGTCGTCTCCCACGTGATCAGGGATGACGGGCGCACGCGGGTGGGAAGTCCGTCGCGGGAGAGCAGCTCGAGCGCGCGTTCGGCGATCGCGATCTGCCCGAATGCGGTGGGATGAACACGGTCTGCCATCACCAGATTGCGGGCTCGCAGTGAGCGCAGGTCGATGACCAGCGCGCCGCATCCTGTCGCGAGCCGCTCGATCGCTCCGTTGGCCTCGGCCACCTTCGCCACTGCCCGCGGGCGGCCCAGATCGCGAGGGATGAACGCCGTCAGCACGCGTTCACACCGGTCGCCGACAAACCGAAGCGCGAGCTCGAAATCGCGCTCGAACGCCGGCAATGCGAAATCCCCTGCGCGGACGTCGTTGACTCCGATGTACAGGCAGCCAACCTCGTAGCGGGCATCCGGGCGGGCGCTCACCTCGCTGAAGGCCGGGATCTGGCGCTCAACCACGTCCCGCACGCGCGCACCGTCGCTGGCGTACGCGGTGTAGGGTAGGCCCAGCCCCCGCGCCACCCACAGCGCCCACGACTGCAGCGCGACGCCCCACTGCAGCTCGCCTCCGCCGTTGGTGATCGAGTCGCCGAATGCCAGTACTCCGAGCGTGCAGTCGCCGTCGGCCGCCATCGGGGAATAATCGCGCCCGTGGCCACTGATCCGCTCACATCGCTCACCGCCGGAGGCGACGACGTGGCGCTGGCCGCGGCCGATCTCGCCGAGCGGCTGCCGGACGCGCTCGCTCCGCTGGCCCGGCTGGCGTACAACTACCGCTGGTCTTGGCTGGCCGGAGGGCCCGATCTGTTCCGGCGGCTGGAGCCGCACCGGTTCGAGCGCTGCCAGCAAAACCCGGTCAGGCTGCTCCAGGAAGCTCCTGCCCGCGCGCTGCGGCATGCGGCGAGCGACCACGTCCTGCTCGACTGGGCACACCACATTGAAGATTCCGTCAAAGCGGAGCTCGACCGCGAGCCGGACACGACCATCCTGCGGGCTGAGCATCCGGTCGCGTTCCTGTGCGCCGAGTTCGGCGTCCACGTCTCGCTGCCGGTGTACTCGGGCGGGTTGGGAGTGCTGGCGGGAGACCTCCTCAAGGAGGCGTCGGACCGTGCGGTTCCGTTCGTGGCGGTCGGGCTGATGTACCGCAAGGGCTACTTCCGCCAACGAATCGACGCCAGCGGGTGGCAGCACGAGTACTGGTTGGACACCGACCCCGAACGGCTGCCCGCAGCGCTGGTCACCGGAGGAGATGCCCGCCCCCTGACGATCGAGGTGCCGATCTACGACCGCGACGTGACCGCACAGATCTGGCGCATCGACGTCGGCCGCGTGCCGCTGTTCCTGCTGGACGCCGACCTGCCCGCGAATGGCCCACTCGAGCGCTGGATCACGGCTCGGCTTTACGAGGCGGACGAGCACACGCGGCTGGCTCAGTACGTGCTGCTTGGCATCGGTGGGATCCGCGCGCTGCGGGCCCTGGGAATCGAACCGGGCGTAGTCCATCTCAACGAGGGCCACGCCGCGATGGCGCCCCTCGAGTTGGCCCGCCCGGCGCTACAAGCCGGTGAGTCGCTCGACGATGCGCTGGCCGCCGCGCGTCAGCGGACCGTGTTCACGACCCACACGCCGGTGCCCGCGGGCAATGACTCCTATTCGTCTTGGCAATTGGCGCAGGCCCTGGGTCGCCTTGAGAACGAACTCGGGGTCGCGGAGGACGCCGTGCTGTCACTCGGCCGCACCCGTCCAGACAATCCAGACGAACCGTTCGGTGTCACGCAGGCCGCGCTTCGGATGAGCCGGGCCGCGAACGCGGTCAGCCGTCGTCATGAGCAGGTCGCCCGGGAGATGTGGAGCGAGCTATGGCCCGGCCGCGAGAGTGAGGAGGTACCGATCGGCCATGTGACCAACGGCGTCCATTTCCCATCATGGATCGGTGAGCCGATGCGTGAGCTGTTCGATCGGCATCTCGGCCAGGACTGGGCGCAGCGGGCCGCCGATCCGGACACGTGGTCGGGCCTCGACGCGATCCCGGACACCGAGCTATGGGCGACGCGAGAGCATCAGCGGGCCCAGCTTGTGTCGTTCGTACGCGAGCGCAGCGTGAACGACCGACTCGCGCGCAGCGACGTGCGGGAGTACGTCGAGGCCGCCGCCCAAGCATTCGATCCGAGCACGTTGACCCTCGGCTTTGCCCGGCGGGTGGCGACCTACAAACGGCTCGATCTACTCACCCGCAAGCCCGATTGGACTCTGCCGCTGCTCTCGGGCGACCGCCCGGTTCAAGTTGTGCTGGCGGGTAAAGCGCATCCACGCGACGAGGAGGCCAAGCGCGTCGTGCAACGGCTGTTCGGGCTCAAAGCGGCGTCGGTCATCGCCCAGCGGGTGGTGTACCTGGACGACTACGACCTGGCGACCGCGGCTCGGCTCGTGCAGGGCTGCGATGTATGGGTGAACCTCCCAAGGCCACCGCTCGAGGCGAGCGGGACCAGCGGCATGAAGGCAGCGATCAACGGCGCGCTGCAGCTCAGCGTGCTCGATGGTTGGTGGGCCGAGGCATACACAGGCGACAACGGATGGGCGCTGCCCGGCGAAACCGACCCCGACCACCAGGCGCAGGACGAGCGGGATGCCGAGACCTTCCACCGCCTGGTGGGCGATCAGATCGTCCCCGCCTTCTACGACCGGGCCCCGGATGGGCTGCCCGTCGCCTGGATTGCCCGGATCAGGGCGTCATTGCGCTCGATCGGTCCTCGCTTCTGTGCCGCGCGAATGCTCCGCGAGTACCTGGACGGGCCATACAGGCCTCGGGCGTAACCACGGGGTCTTGATATGGATGGTACGCCTTGACTACGATGCGTACCAATGCCAGCCCGGCTCTTTCCAACTGACGACGAGCTCGACGGCCTCCTCGTAGGTCCTGGCTCGCTGACCTGGCAGTTTGGCTCCGACGTGCGGCTGTTCCTGACCATGCTCTATCCGCTGCTGCTCCAGGTCGCCCATCCCACGGTCGGTGCCGGCGTACGCGACTACTCCGACTTCGAGCGGCGCCCGTGGGACCGGCTGTTCGGGACGCTCGACTACCTGCTCGTGCTCCAGTACGGGGGGCGCGACGCGGTGGCTATGGGGCGGCGGCTGCGGGACCTGCACAAGGGCTTCAAGGGAGTCAAGTCCGACGGCGAGCGCTACTACGCGCTGGAGCCGGCCGCCTACGCCTGGGTGCACGCCACCCTGCTTGATGCCTATGTCAGCGCTCACGCCCAGTTCGGGCGGCCGATGAGCCGAGAGCAGATCGAGCGCTTCTACCGGGAGTACGTCGGGCTGGGCCGTCTGGTCGGGGTGCGGGAAGGCGATCTGCCCGCGGACTGGGAGCGCTTCCGCTCGTATTTCGACCGCACGGTCGAGCAAGCCCTTGAGCGGACTGAATCTGTGGACCGGGTGCTACACGCCGTGCGCCACGTCACGTTGCCCGATGTGCCGTTCGTGCCCGATCTCTTCTGGAAGGCCGTTCGTCTCCCGGCGGCTCGGGCGCTGTATGTCTGTAGCGTCGGCTTGCTGCCGCCGGGGCTGCGCGAGCGGCTGGGGGTCCGCTGGCGCGCCAGGGAGGAGCGCGAGTTCCGCGCCATGGGGGCCGCGGCTCGGCGACTGACCCCGGTGATGCCTAAGCAGCTGCTTGTGTCGGGCCCTGCCCAGCTGCGCTGGCGGCGCAAGGCGATCGCGCGGGGACCGCTCGGCGATGGGAGCGGCGCTGGCGCGCGGCCGCAGCGCGCCCGCCAGGCCGCATAGACGGCGATGGCCCGAGGCGCGGTCAGGCTGCTGGAGCTGGCGTTCGACCCGGCCGCCGAGACCCCGCAGGACGCAATGTCAGAGCGGGTCCTCGACGCCGCGCTTTCGCTTGTGGCGGCATCGGGCGCGAGACATCTGACCATGGACGACGTCGCAGCTCGGGCCGGAGTGGGGCGGATGACCGTCTACCGCCGATTCGGTGGCCGCCAGCAGCTGCTGGATGCGCTGGCCGTGCGCGAGTGCCGCCGCTGCCTGGCGCAGATCGCGGCCGCGCTCGACCCGGCCAAGCCAATCGACGAACGCGCCACGGAGCTGTTCGTGGCCACGCTCAGGGTGATCCGAGAGCACCCCATGCTCGCCAGGCTGGCGCGGGTGGAGCCCGAGGCGCTACTCCACGAGCTCAACCGCGACTCGAGCGCAGTCTTCCATCTGGTGCGGGACTTTCTCGTGGCCCAGATCCGCTCGGCCCAAGCGGTCGGCGAGCTACCCGACGGCGATCCGGCGGCGCTGGCCGAGATCGCCGTCCGGCTCGGTGCCTCGTTCGTACTGATTCCAGACAGCGCCATTGTCTCCGACGACGAGCAGCGCACGCGCGAGACCGTGCGGCTGCTGCTCGCCCCGGTGCTCGGTGCCGCTAGGCAGCAGCCACGGCAACCGGCGGCCGGCGATCGGCCCAGGGCTGCGCCCGCTCGAGCTGTGTAGATAGCGAGAGCAGCACATCCTCGCTGGCGGGATGGCCGACCAGCTGAACCGCCGTGGGCAGCCCGTCGTCGCCGTGGTACAGCGGCAGCGAGATCGCCGGCAAGCCGATGACGTTGACGATCGCCGTGTAGGGCGTGAAGTGGCCCGCGCGGCGCTGGCTTACCCACGGATCTGGCTGGTTGCCGTTTATTTCCCCGATCGGGACGGGCCGCTGCGCGAGCGTCGGCATCACCACGGCGTCATATGGCGCAAGGTAAGCGGCGATCGTTCGAGACACCGACTCCAGGCGGCCCTGGGCGCTCAAGTACGTAATCGTGTCCTGGGCTCGGGCCCGCTGCCACATGGCCCACGTGAGCGGTTCTAGGTCTTCTGGGCTGGGTTCGCGGCCCGCCACGCGCCCGCCGACCAGCGCCCCGGTTGAGACCATCGGGCCGAACGTGCGCATGAAGTCCGGCAGCAGATTAAGGCCCGACCAGGGGGGCTCGATCTCCTCCACCTCGTGCCCGGTCGACTCGAGCAGCCTTCCAGTGTCCCGCACGGCCTGCTCGGAGACCGGGTCGAGCGACACCCCCTCCAACGGCGAATTAAGAGCCAATCCGATCCGCATGCGGCCGGGCTCTCGTCGCGAGAGCTCGGCGTAGCTACCGGAGGGCGGGGGCGCCCAGTTGGCGTCCCCGAGCTCATAGCCTTCCATCACGTCGAGCAGCTGGGCGGTTTCGGCCACGGTCCGGGACAGGACGCCGTCGATGGAGAAGAAGCTCTGCCCGCTGTCGGGGCCCATCGAGATGCGACCGCGGGCGGCTTTCAGACCCACCAGCCCGCAGCAGGCCGCCGGGATCCTGATCGATCCGCCGCCGTCGTTGCCGTGCGCAATCGGGACCATCCCGCCCGCCACCGCGGCGGCCGCGCCGCCGCTCGACCCGCCGGGCGTGCGGTCGAGCGCCCACGGATTGCGGGTGGGCCCATTGCGGCGCGACTCGGTCGTCGGGAGGATGCCCATCTCCGGCAAAGCGGTCTTGCCGACGATCACGAACCCGGCGGCTCGGAGCCGGCTGACCAAGAACGCGTCGTGTCGAGGCACGAAATCGCCGTACAGGTCGCTGCACATCGTGAGCGGCATCCCCTTCACGGGCCGGTTGTCCTTGATCGCGATCGGCACGCCGGCGAACGGGCGCGGATCGCCCGCGCGTATCTCAGCCGCCGTGGCCAGTGCCGACTCGTACGCGACGTGCGTGAAGGCGTTGATCTGAGGCTGGAGCTCATCGATCCGCTCGAGCGAGGCCGAGACCAGCTCGCGCGCTCCGAGCTGTCCCGAGCGGACCAACGCCGCCAGGTCCCCGGCGGCGCGGAACAAGAGGTCGTTCACGCCTTGAACACCACTTGCAGCTGCGCGCTCACTCCCACAACAGTACGCATAGCTAGTCTTCGATGCCGTGACAGCTACCGCCGAAGTTCAGTCGGGGCTCGAGGGCGTAGTCGCCTTCGCCACCGAGATCGCCGAGCCGGACCGGGCCGGTGGAGCGCTCCGCTACCGAGGCGTGGACATCGAGGAACTGGTGGGCAACGTGCCGTTCGAGCAGGTGTGGGGACTGCTCGTGGACGGCAAGCTGCTGCCGGGGATGCCACCGGCCGAGCCGCACCCGCTGCACGTTCGCTCAGGAGATCCGCGGGTCGATGTCCAGTCCGCGCTGGCCACGCTCGCGCCGCAGTGGGGCTTTCGGGAACTGATCGACATCTCCGACGAAGAGGCGCGAGACAACCTGGCGCGAGCTTCGGTGATGGCCCTGTCGTTCGTGGCCCAGTCGGCGCGCGGGATCGGCACGCCGCCCGTCTCCCAGCGCGACGTCGACAAGGCCACGAGCATTCCCGAGCGGTTCCTCATCCGCTGGCGCGGCGAGGCCGATCCCAAGCACGTCGAGGCGATCGACGCCTACTGGATCTCGGCGGCAGAGCACGGGATGAACGCCTCGACATTCACCGCCCGCGTCGTGGCCTCGACCGGCGCGGACGTCGCGGCGGCGCTGAGCGCCGCCGTCGGCGCGCTCTCGGGACCCCTTCACGGCGGCGCCCCCAGCCGGGTGCTCAAGATGCTCGACGAGGTCGCGGCCATGGGCGACGCCGAGCGCTACGTCAAGGCCCTTCTTGACCGCGGCGAGCGGTTGATGGGGTTCGGCCACCGCATATACCGTGCGGAGGACCCGCGGGCTCGGGTGCTGCGGAGTACCGCTCGTCGGCTCGCGTCGCCTCGGGTGGAGGTTGCAGAGGCGCTCGAGCAGGCGGCCCTGGCAGAGCTCGAGGCGCGTAAGCCAGACCGCGTGCTGGCCACCAACGTCGAGTTCTGGTCGGCCGTCGTGCTGGACTTCGCAGAGGTCCCGCCCGATCTGTTCACCCCCATGTTCACCTGCGCACGCACCGCTGGCTGGTCGGCGCACATCCTGGAGCAGAAGCGCGAGGGCCGCCTCATCCGGCCCACGGCCAAGTACGTCGGGCCGGCGCCGCGACCGCTGTCAGACCTGCGGGACTGATTAGCGCACGCCCAGGACTGCGCGCATCGACTTCGGAACGACCCCGAGGCGCTCCGCGTCGGCGGTGCCGTGCCTGGAGATCATCGGCACCTCGAGCAGCTCGGCCTCATCCCAAGTGGCCGGAGCGGCGGGCCCCATCAGCAGCTCGACCGTACGCAAAAGGCGGCGGACGACCCGAGTCGGGATCTTCACGATCGGCCGTCGGCGACCGAACGAGTGAAGCGCGATTTCGACGATCTCTGAATAGGTCAGCGTCTCGGGACCGGCGAGCTCGTACCGAGCGCCCTCGGACTCCGCCGCCGCCGGTCCTCCGGGGAGGGTCTGCACGACACAGTCGGCGACGTCCTCAGCCCACATCGGCTGGAAGGCGGCGTGCCCGGAGCCCGATAGGGGCATCACGGGCAACAGCGATAACCGCTCGAGCAGCCGCAGGTACGGATCGCTCGGTGAGTAGACGATCGAGGGTGCAAACACGGTGTGGTGAAGCGAGGACTCGGCCAGCGCTCGCTCGGCGACCGCCTTGGCGCGCATCAGTCGCGCGCGGCTGCGCGTCGAGGCGCCCAGCGCGGAGAAGAACACGAACCGCTCGACGCCTGCCCGCTCGGCGGCCCGTACCAGGCGCCAGGTCGCGACTCCGGCCAGCTCTTCGATCGATCCACCGGGCTGGTCGCGGATCACCGACGCCAGGTGGACGACCGTGTCGACTCCTCGCAGCGCGTGCCGGAACGAGGGCGGATCGGCCAGGTCGCCCAGCGCGATCTGCACTCTGACGCGCTCGGCGCCCAGACGGCGGGGATCGCGCACCAGGCACCGGGTCGGGGTGCCGGCCGCGGTCAGCCTCCTGAGCAGCGGCAGTCCGATCGTCCCTGTCGCGCCCGTCAGCAGCAGCACTTCCCGGAGGCTAACCGGGTGCCGGGGGTCCTGCATGCGCGGCCGGCGACCTCCTCGTGCCGGCCGCGACGACCTCTTAGAATGGCTTGCTCGGCCGATCGGCCGGTAGCTGCTACGCAATCCAGACACAAGAGGAATCCATGGCTTACGTGATCGCCGAGCCCTGCATCGGCACGAAAGACAACTCGTGCGTTGAGGTCTGCCCGGTCGACTGCATCCATCCGACTCCTGACGAGCCCGACTACGACAGCGTCGAGATGCTCTACATCGATCCCGAGGAGTGCATCGACTGCGACGCCTGCGTCGAGGCCTGCCCGGTCGACGCCTGTTTCGCCGAGGACCAGCTCCCGGAGGAGTGGCAGAACTACACCAAGATCAACGCCGATTACTACGCCAAGTAAAGCTGTTCGGGCCGGCTCATGAGCCGGCCCGCCGGCCGAGCATGCTCGGCCGGGGCCGTGGCGCATGCGCCACGGCCTTCCTGACTAGGCCATCGGCAGCGACATCCCCGTGGGCTTGGGGCCGGCAGCCGGCGCGGGGGCCTGCATGACTGGCAGCTCGACGGGGGACAGCGCGATCAGTCCGCGGGCGGCCTGACGCAACGCCTGGGCGGCGGCGTCGTCTGGGTCGTGGACGACGACCGGCATGCCCGCATCGGACTGCTCGCGAAGCGCGACTGTGAGCGGGATCTTGGCCACCAGCGGCACCTCGAGCTCCTCGGCCAGCAGCTGCCCACCGCCCTCGCCGAAGATCTGGAAGCGCTCGCCCGCCGGGGTCACGAACCCGGACATGTTCTCGATCACGCCCGCGATCTCGAGCTTGAGCTTCTCGGCCATCTGCGCCGCCCGGCGCGCCACCTTCTGGGCCACGGGCTGGGGGGTGGTCACGATCAGGAACTTCGATTGCGGGAGCAGCTGGGCGAGCGTCATCGACACGTCGCCCGTGCCTGGCGGGAGGTCGATCAGCAGGTAGTCGAGCTGACCCCACTCGACGTCCTCGAGGAACTGCTGTAGGGCCTTGTGGAGCATCGGCCCGCGCCACACGACCGCCGCGTCCTGCTCCACGAAGAACCCGATGGACATGACGCTGATCCCATCCTGGGCCATGAGCGGAACGATTTTGCGCTCGGAGTTGACGCGCGGCCGCTCGGCACCGACGCCCAGCATCCGCGGCTGCGAGTAGCCCCACACGTCGGCGTCGAGGACGCCCACCTGCTTGCCCTCGGCAGCCAGCGCCGCGGCCAGGTTGGCGGTCACGCTCGACTTGCCGACGCCCCCCTTGCCGGAGCCGACGCAGATCACGTTCGAGACCTGCGCCAGCGCGCCCTCGGGCAGCCCGCCGCGGCCCAGCTTGCGAGACAGGGTCGCCTTTTCGTTGTCCGACAGCACGTCGAACGACACGTTCACGCCCGTCACGCCCTCCAGCTCGCGCACGGCCTGCGCGACGCCGGTCTGGAAATGGCTGCGGATCGGGCAGCCCGGCGTCGTCAAGGAGACCATCACGTCCACCACCCCGTTCGGATGGACATCGACCGACCTGACCATCTCCAGCTCGACGATGTCGCGCCGAAGCTCGGGATCGATCACGGAGCGCAGGGCGTCAACAACTTGATCTCGGGTGGGCATGCGTCCATTGTAGGCGGGGGCTCTTGGTGACCGGCGCAGACGTCCGCACTCGGACCCTTGCTCGACCGCCCCGTTAAGAACCGCGGGGCGCCACTTCCGTGACGCCCCGGCGGTTGAGGGAGGAGAGGGTGCTGCATTCGCCGGCGAGAATATGGGGCCGGCGAACCCTTCCCGCCTCCGGCGCTCTCCTCTGCGCCGAGGCGGGGGAAGTCCCTTACGAGACCGCCGGCATGCGATCCTGCGCGTCGGAGACGAGCTTCTCGACGCGTGCCGAGACGGTCCCAGACTGCTTCTCCAGATCGCGACGCACTGAGCGGACCTCGCGCTCGAAGCGACGACGGTTCTGCTTGACGGTGCGCTGCACGCTGTTGCGGCGCAGACGCAGCTCGCGCTCCACCCGCGTCCGAGTCCTGCGCATCTGGCGCTCGAACCGGTTACGGGCCGTCACGCCGCGACGCTCGTAGCGCCTGAGCTCCCGCTCGAGCCCGGTTCGACTGCGGTACTTGGTTGTCAGATCCCTGACGGTCGTAACCAGGTTGTCGCGCGCCAAGAGGCTCGCACCGACCGGCACCAGCACAGCGCGCTCGGCCAGCGCCTGGGCCTGCTCGACCCGGGTCTTGGGCTGGGTCGAAGTGGTGTTCCTGGTCTGGCTGCGGGCCGCTGTGCGGCGCGTAGTGGTCCTGCGTCGGTTGGCGGGCTTGCGCGCGCCGGTGTTGCTGCTGGTAGCCATAGTTCGCTCACTCCCGGTGGGCTTAGACGATTGTAGTTAGAGGTGTTCGCCGGCGCCGTGACCAGCCGAACACACGTTTGTAAACCGCCGGACGCGATTCGTTACACGCGTTTGTCCGACCGGCTGGGGGGCCTTCCACCCCGCTGATCCCTTTGAGCCGCCGTGCGCTCAAGCCAGCGCTCGGGCGATTCGATCTCCCCCAGCGTCGGAAGCGCGTCGGGGCTTGAGAAGACGTGGCGCAGGGCGTCCGAACCTCCCTGGGCGACAACCGCGTCACAGAAGCGCTTCCCCTGCTCGTACTGGCGCAGCTTGAGGTCCAGCCCGAGCAGCCGCGCGAGCAGGCGGGAAAGGGCTGACTGCGACCGGCGCCGTCGGTCAAGTGCCTCGCGCAAGCGCGGCAGCGAGGGAAGCAGATCGGGGGCCACGACATCCATCACATGCTCGGCGTGGCCCTCGATCACAGCCATCACCGCCTGGACCCGGTCGAGCGTTGCCCGCTCGGACGGGCTGACGACGACTCCGACCAGATCGCCGTGCCGGAGCGCCGTGAGAATTTTGCGGACCTCGTCTCCCGTCGGCACACGCAGCTTGCGCTGGTTCTCCATCCGCACCTCGGCGGTCTTCAGCAGCTCGCGCACTAGCCCGGCGATGTATCCGTGTAGCCAGGGAACACCGGCGAACTGGACGGCGTGCGTCACCTCGTGCAGCGCGACCCAGGTGATGAACTCCCCCTCTTCGGCCCCGAATGCCTGCACCGCCTGCCCGAGGTTCGGAAGCACGAACAACAGCCGCGGCGGGCGGTCGTCGACCTCCTCGAGCAACACCAGCTCGTACTGACCGAGCACCCGCTGGGCGAGGTAGCCGACCACCACTCCGACCTCGGTGCTCAGCACCAGCCCGACCCCGATCTGCATGGCCGGCCGAAGCGGGCCGAGTCCTTCGCCGGCTCGCTCGAGCACCGGGTCGAGCAACTCGCGCATCGCGCCGATGTTGCTCTGCACCCACTCTCGCCTGCTGATGCCCTCGGGCGGCGGAAGCGGGCGTGTCGGCTTTAGTCCCGTGTAGGCGGTGACTCGTTTTTCGGACTCAGCCGCCAGTGCGTCGAGATCGGCCGCTGGCACGCGCCCGTCGCCGCTGCCGGCCACGTAGCGGGCAATCCGCTCCGCCAGTATCCAATCGACGACGGTCATCGCCTCCTCCTGACCGACGGCATCAGCCCGGCACCCCTTCGAGGCCCCGCAGCGTTTCGGGCGAGCGGGCCGCGATGACTGGTGCTCGTGGCACCGCGTCGAGCGCGACGCCGAGCGGAGCCTCGCTGCCCGGGAAGCTGACGGCTCCGCCCGCTTCGCGGACGATGAGCTGCCCCGCCGCCGCGTCGACGGCACGCACCCGGCGCAGCGACACCATTGCGTCAAACCTCGCGGCCGCGACCTGACAGAGAGCTGAGGCGATCGTCCCGATGGCCCGCAACCGATAGGCGACCTCCACCAGCGCATCGATTGACGCTGCGACCCACCGGGGGTCGGCTGATTCGATTCCCAGCACCTCGAGTCTGCCGTCGCGCCCTCGCCGCTCCTTCAGGCTGGGGTCGAGGCGGTCGCCGTTGAGCCAGGCTCCCTCGGACTGCACGGCCCACCATTCCTCCGAAGGGCCGAAGTCGTACACGTAGGCGAACTGGACGTCCGCCATCGTCTCCCCGCCGGCGACGGCGATCGATAATGCGTAGTGGGGAATCCTCCGCTTGGCGTTCAGCGACCCATCGATGGGATCGATGATGACCTTGACCTCGCTGGCGCCAAAGTCGATCTCTCCCCGCTCCTCGGACACGGCGACGAACCGGTATCCCTCGTCGGCAAGGCCTTCGAGCTCCTTCAGCACCAGGCTCTCAGCTGAGCGATCGATCTCGAGCGTCCAGTCACCGCCCGAGCCGCGGCTCCCCGTCTCGCGCGCTCGCTCTTTGGTGCTTGGCGCCTCCTCGAGCATCCCTCGCAGACCCGACGCCGCACGGCGGGAGATGTCCAGCCAGTCGGCGTCGAGGGCGGAACGAATCGAAGTCACGCTGAACCTATCCTGTCAGAGTGGATTCGCAGTGGGACGAGGCCGTCGCAAACCGCGGTGGGCGGCTCGTCGTACTGGGGGTTGCCGGATCCGGCAAGACGCGGCTGATCGAGCAGCGATTCGCCTCGCTCGTCGGCTGCGGTGTGGCGCCGGAGCGGATCGCGGTGGCGACCGCGTCGCCCGCCCGCGCCGCCGCGCTGCGGGCCAGGATCGAAGTCGATCTCAAACAGGGTTATGAGCAGCTGTGCATCGGCTCGCCGATCGAGCTCGCCGCCCTGATACTCGGCGCCGACAGCCTCGAGTCGTTGCTCGGAGCCGGCGATCGACTGGCGATGCTGCTCGAGCGGATCGACGAGCTGTCGCTCGCCCACCACGACTTCGGCGGCAGCGCTAGCGCCCTGCTGGGACGATTCGTGAGACGAATCGACCGCCTCAAGCAGGAGTCCATCGGAGCGGAGCGGTTCGCCGCGTGGGCCGACGCCCTCGCCGATGATCGTCAGGGGCCGCCGGAGCGGGAGTTCGCCGAGGTCTACCGCACCCACGAGCAGATGTTGGCCGACGCTTGCGCCCGCGACCAGGGCGATCTCGTGCGCGATGCCCTGAAGCTCGTCCGCAGCCAGCCGCCGCGATTCGAACACGCCCTGGTCGACGACGGGCAGGAGCTCTCCTTCGCCGCCGCAAGCCTGGTGGAGGCGCTCGCCGAGCGCAACCTGACTGTGGCCGGCGACCCACACGGCGCGCTGCTGCGCCTGCGCTCCGCGGGCGCTGAGCGGATGAGGAGCTTTGCCAGCGCGCCCGGCACGCGCACGATCAGGCTCGAGCGCAGCCTCCGCTGCCCCGAGCGGGTGCAGCGCGCCGTGCGCGTGCTGCTGGAGGACTCGCCTTCCGGCACGGATTCGCCCCCCACCCTGGGCGAGGTCCGCTTCTGGCGCTGCGCGAACCGGCGGGCGCAGGCGCAGACGGTGGCTTCTGAGATCGAGCGGTTGGTTTCTCGAGAGCAGGTGGAGCCGGGAGCCATCGCGGTCCTGGTGCCGAGCATCGTCGACGACGGTCAGGCCGTCGCCGTGGCCCTCGAGGAGCGGGCCGTCGCCCACCGTCTGGTGGGCGAGGCAGCCTTCTTCCAGCGGGCCGAGATCCGCGACGTGCTGGCCTGGCTGCGGCTGCTTGTGGACCCAAGCGACGCTGCGGCCGTCGTCCGGGCGCTCGCCCGGCCGCCGATCGACCTGCGCTCGGTGGATATCGCCCGTTGCACGCAGATCGCGCGGCGGCGCAAACTCGACATGGTGGCGGCGCTGGCCGCCGCGACCGAGTCGCCACAGGTCCCCCCCGAGGCCCGGGAGCGCATCCGGGTGTTCCTGAAGCTGTACCGCTCTGGCATGGCGGCGCTCGATACCGCGCGCCCGGACCTGTACGTGCACCGGCTGATCGAGCGGATCGGGCTCCGGCGCCAGCAGCTGTTCGCGGCCCAGGCGGATGTCGTGCAGCGACTCCGGGCCCTGGCACGCTTCGGCGAGCTTGCCGCCTCCTACGTCCGCCGCTCGCCCCAGGCCACCGCGCGGGAATTCGCCCGCTCGGTTGCGGCCGTGGCCGACTTCGGTCTGCGTGAGCAGGAGGAGCCCGACCTCATCAACGCGGGCGTAGTCCAGGTGGTGCCGCTCGCCATGTCGGGCGGGCTTCAAGCAAAGCACGTGTACGCGCTGGGCCTCGATGCCGGCCTCGCGGCGCCCGCTCCCGAGCCGGTTCCTGACCCGCTTCTGCCGGAGCCGCTCCCCCCTGACGGCCCGAGCCCGCGCGAGCAGGCGCTGCGGCAGATGCTCTACGTAGCCGTGAGCCGCACAAGCGAACGGGTGGTGCTGTGCTTCGCCGGGGAGACGGCCTGCCCGCTGGTGGAAGACGTGCGTGCCTCGCTCGGTGCGGAATGGGAGGAGAAAGAGGAGGAGCTGTTCGGTCCCGCCGAGACGCTTCACTCGACCTACCGGCTGCTGCGGGACGAGCTGCTGGAGGCGACGGTGCGGACCGGCGGACGGCTCGCGGAGCTGAGGCTCGACACCGACCTCGACGTGTCGCACGCGGTGGTCCGTTACCTGGAGTTACTCAAGGTGGCGGCGCTCATCGCCCGGCCGGAGGGTCAGGGCGTCGCCGAGGCGCTGCGCGACGTCAACGTCCGCATCCTCCAGGCCGTGACGGCCGAGCAAAAGGAGATCTTCACCTCCTCCGCGCTCGACGACTACCTGCTGGACGCCGAGCGAGACGCGCGTCGCCGCGCGCACGTGATCGCCGCGCGGGACGAGCCGTCGCTGGAGCCGTTTCTGCCCCTGCGCGGCGGCGGCGTCGTGCTCTCCGCCTCGGACATCGACACCTACCGCACCTGCCCGCTCAAATACAAGTTCGCGCGCGTCTTTCGGATCCCCCAGGAGCCGAGCGTCCACCAGCGCTTCGGGATCCTTCTGCACCAGGTCCTCGAGCGCTTCCACGCCCAGGGCACCAGCCCGGGAACGCTGGCCGAGCTGCTCGGGCTGCTCGACTCCGGCTGGCGCCGCGCAGGCTTCGGCGACACCGAGGAAGAGCGGCAGCTGCGCGGCAAGGCGGCCGCGGCGCTGGAGCGCTACCACGCCCGGTTTGAGACCGAGGAGGCAGAGCCGGTGTGGTTCGAGCGCCCGTTCACCTTCAAGCTCGGGGCGCATCTGCTCCGCGGCCGGGTCGACCGCGTCGACCGCCTGCCCGGAGGCGAGTACGAGCTGATCGACTACAAGACCGGCCGACCGAAGACCTCGACGCAGCTGGCCGACGACGTGCAGCTGTCGCTCTACGCCGTTGGGGCTCGCGAGGCCTGGCGACTCGACGCCTCACGGCAGGCGTACTACTACCTGCTGGACGATCAGAAGGTCGAGGTGCCCGCGGACGGCGATGACCGGTCGGAGTGGATACGGGACGTGGCGACGGAGGTGGCCGACGGCATCCGCTCGCAGGGATTCGAGCCGACGCCGTCGTTCGCGGCCTGCTCGGTGTGCGATTACCGGCTGGTGTGTCCGGCCGCCGAGAGGTAGGACCGCGGCGGGTCCCAGAGGCCGCGCCGTCCGGCCTAGACCGGCCCCTCCGGGCTGCCGTCCCCCTCCGTGCGCTGCCGCAGGAACCGCTGTAGGTCCCGGGCGATGGTCTCGCCCGAGGGGAGGGGCCCTTGCTCTTCGTCGTCGGTCTCCGACGAGGCCTGCTCCAGGCGCTCGACGAACGCCTGCACGTCGGGGTCGCTCTGCACGGCCATGTTGACCTGGCGGTCGTAGTCGGCCGCCGCCGTCTCCAGTCCCGAGGCGTCCACGGCCACCCCGACCAGCCCCTCGAGCTTGCGCACCAGCGCCAGCGCGGCTTTCGGGTTCGGCGTGGCGGCGATGTAGTGGGGTACGGCGGCCCACAGGCTGGCGGAAGGCAGCCCCGCCCCCTGGCATGCAGCATGAAGCACCCCGACGATCCCGGTCGGCCCCTCATAGCTCGACGGCGCCAGCCCCAGCCGCGAGACCAATGCCTTGTCCGAGGCCAGCCCCGTCACCGCCACGGGTCGAGTATGGGGCACGTCCGCCAGCAGTGCGCCGAGGGTGACCACCAGCTGGGTACCGATCGCCTCCGCCAGCTCGACGATCAGCTTCGTGAACGTGCGCCAGCGGAACGACGGCTCGCTGCCGGCCAACAGGATCAGGTCGCGTGGCGCGCGCGGCACGCGGGCCTCGAACAGCTCGACGGCGGGCCACACGATTTCCCGCGTATCGCCATCCACCAACGTGATCCGAGGGCGGGTGGCCTGGAAGTCATAGAAGTCCTCGGGATCGATGGTGGCGAAGCGCCGGGCTTCCAGCGCGCCGCCGACGAACGTGACCGCCGTGGACGCCGCGTCAGCGGCGTCGTTCCAGCCCTTGAACCCGCACACCAGGGCCGGTGCCCGCAAACCGTCAGGTCTGTACTCCCAGCGCAATGGCTGCATCCGGTCCACCGTACATCATGGGGAGATGCGCCAAGACCGCCCGGCCATCTCCTCGCTCAGGGCCGGAGACCAGACCGACGGAGTCTTCGCGTGCACCCGCAAGGACCGTCTGACTACCAGGTCGGGGTCGCCCTACCTCGCGCTCGAGCTGCGCGATCGCACGGGCGCGATGCCAGCCAGGGCATTCCGGGATGCGGACGCGCTCGCAGGCCGCTTCGAACGGGGAGACCTTGTACGGGCAACGGGCACGGTCGAGCGCTTCCGGGACGAGCTCGTCCTCGAGGTGGCGGCGATCTCCCGAGCGGATCATGGCGACGGGATCGACCCGGCGCTGTTCTTGCCGAGCGCATACCGCGATGTGGACGAGCTCGACGGGTTCCTCGAGTACCTAATCAACGAGGTCTACGACCGCCAGTACCGCGCGCTGCTCGACCGGCTCCTCGCCGACGGCTCGTTGCGAGCGGAGCTTCGACGCGCTCCCTGCACCCGGGCCGGGCACCACGCCTACCTCGGCGGCCTGCTCGAGCACACGGTCGCTGTGGCGACGCTGGCGCAGGAGCTCTGCCAGCTGCACCCGCGGGTGAACTCAGATCTGCTGCTGACCGCGGCGCTGGTGCACGACCTCGGCCGCACGCAGGAGTTCACCTACGGCGCGGAGTTCGGACTCACCGAGCAGGGCATGCTCCTGGGCCACGTGACGATCGGGCTGCAGTTGCTCCACGCGAACGCTGGTGGCCTTGATGACATGCGTAGGCTCGCGCTGCTGCATTGCGTCCTCTGCCACCACGGGCCTTCGCTTGCGCCCGGCGGCAAGTTCGCATCCTCTGAGGCGATGGCGCTCTACCGGCTGAACGCACTCGATGCCGGTGTCTCGGGTGCTCTGCCATCCGGTGTCGCGACAGCAGAGGGGTTAGCTACCGCGCCCTAGCATCCCAATCGGCGCGGCACGGGTCTGGTGGCCCATCTCGTCTTCAAAACGAGTAGGGCGGGGAAGCCCCCCGCTTGGAAGGTTCGATTCCTTCGCCGCGTCGCTCCTGGCGGCGGCGCGATCACTGCCCGAGCCGGACGCACGCGATCAGCCGCGAGTCGGCGAGCGCGGCCGCTCGGTGGGCGTGGATCTCGAGGTAGCCCGGGTCGCTTGTCATGGCTAGGAACGCCTGCCGGGACGGGTACTCGACGGCCAGCGCCATGTCCCACTCGCACTCAAACGGGCCGATCACGCATTCGCTCGCCGACAGCGCGAGCAGCACGCGCCCGCCTACCTGCTCGAGGTACTTGGTGACGGCGGCGGCGTAGCGGGCGTATGCGTCGGCCCCGGTAATGGCGTCGGCGGCGTCGACGCCGTCGGCCCGCTCCTTGAAGCGCAGCAGGTTGAGCATGATTACCCGACCCCTGTCGTCGGAGCCCGCCAGACGGGCGAGCTGCTCCCGCGTCGGCTCGATCGCGCTCATGCGTGCGTGCGCGGGTGGGTGGACAGGATCGGCGCTGGCCGCGGTCGCTGGTTGAAGTTGAAGTCCTTCACCAGGTTGCCGAGCCCGCGCGCGTTCTCGCGCACGTCCGGCCGCGGGTCGGGCCGGCCGTCGGTCTTCGGGTTCAGTCGCTGGCCCCCGAGGAAGTCGTCCTCGATGAACTTCGCGTACGCGTCGAAGCTCAGCTGCTGATGATCGATGAAGTGCCGCCGGGCGTACGGGCTGATCACGAGCCCGGGAACACGGAAGCCGTAACCGTTGACATCGATCATCGGCGGTGCCACGTTGTCGTAGAAGCCGCCCCAGTCGTCCCAGACGAGGAAGATCGCGGTGCTGCCCCACTCACGGCTGCGCCCAATGGCGTTGATCAGGCTCGTCACGTACGTCTGCCCGGCCTTGATCGAGGAAGTCGGGTGCTCGCTGACCACCCCGCTCGGAATCACCCAGGAGACGGCCGGCAGGCGCCCCTTCCGAAGCGCCTTGTAGAACGCGCTGGTGTCCTTGATGTTGCCGAGCTGATCGTCCTGGCGAACAGTGTCGAAGCTGGGGAGCGGATTCCAGATCCCGGGTGTGCGCGGATCCTGATCGACGTACTGGCAGAACACTTTCGCGTTTTCGCAATCGGGCTCCGGGCCCTTCTTGATGTAGTAGCCCCAACTGACCCCGTGCTTGTGAAGTAGATATGTCAGATCGGTCCACGGGTAGTCGGGCGCGGAGTGGGGCGGTCCGATGTCGGTCGGTAGGGCCGGAAGCTCGATGTTGTTGGTGCAGCTGCTGGGGTCGTCCGGCCGGCTGCACAGCGCCGACCACTCCGAGGTGAGGAACAGGTGGGCGGGCAGGCTCCAGGACGAGTTCGGCTCGAACATGTGGTCCTGGAGCACGAACTGGCGTGCGTAGGCCCAGTAATTGGGGATCTCGCGCTGGTCGTGGTAGCCCATCATGTCGAGTGTCAGCAGCGCGATGCAGTCCTTCGGGTCGAGTGCGTTGGCGCAGTTTTCGCGGGCGCGAATGAAGCCGTCCATGCGACCGTTGTCGTAGTCGGTGTTGAACGCGGCCTGATCGTGCGGGCCGCCGTAGTCCACGTCGTGGGAGTCGTGAAAGGGCCGCACGCAGTCGTGGCGCAGCGGGTCCGGGATGCACACGGTCGGCACGCCCCGTCGCCTCGGGATCCCGTCCGCCCCCGGAAACGTCCCGAAGTAATTGTCGAACGATCGGTTCTCCTGCATGATGATCACGACGTGCTTGATCTTGTGGATGCCAGCCGCGGCCAGCGCGTTCGAGGTGGCGCCCAGTAGCAACAGCGCGGCGGAGGAGAGGATCAGTCGCGCCAGGCTTCTCATGAGACGTGCACGGCTTTCGAGGTGGCCAGCGTTTTGCCGTTCGAGCCGATGGCACGCACCGCGAACGTGCTTGCGCCGCTCGTGACGCCGATGCGGGTCTCGAAGCTCCTGTCGGGGGCCGACTTGATCGGCCTCCCCGCCGCCAGAACCTGCCAGCGCACGACGTCGGTCGCACCGTTCCAGCTGACGTAGATCGCCACGTGACCCGGCGAGACCGTCTGCGCCACCGTGACCGGGCGCGTTCGCGGACTCGCCTGCCACCGGAATGCAAACGCGCGGTAGCTGCCATCGTCGGCCGGCAGGCTGCCGTCGAACTGCAACCGCCCGCCCGGGGCGAACGCGGAGAAGAACGGCTCGGCCCCGAAACCTTCGAACAGGCTGCCGTTCGGCAGTGTCTGGAGGCTTCCCTCGCTTTGGGCCAGCGTGTCTTCCGGACGCCTGTACTGACGCAGCAGCGTCGCCCTACGGTGCCGCAGATCGAGCGCGAGGATCAACCCGCGCGAGGAGGCGGCCTCGAACGGCGGTCCAGCCTCGTTGTCGAACAGGCTCACGCGGGCACCGGGTAGCAGCTGAGCGTCGTGCTGGAAGAAGAAGCGCGCTCCGCGTCCCAGCCGGAAGCTGCTGGCCTTGCCCCCGAGCGTCCACGCGATCCGACCGCTCGCCTTGTCGATCTCGTACACGGCGGAGGTGTCGCGCGCGGAAACGAGCACTCGGCCGCCGGGCAGCTGCTGAATCGAGTTCAGGTGATAGGCGTCGAAGTAGGCGCTCGTCTGCGCGGTCGCGTAGGACTCGGCGAGCGGGATGTGCCCGAGCGAGTGCCACTCCCAGACGACGAGGCCGGTGCGGACGTCGACCTCCTGCACGATCGAGTCCAGGAACGGCGATAGCGAGCCTGGCGCGGTGCCGGGCAAGTGCATCATCACCAGCGAGTTGACGGTAAACAGGGCGTCGCCCGATGGCGTGAGCACGAACTCGTGGATATCGGCCGAGTAGCCGTTGCCCGCCCGCACGACCTTGAGTGGCCGATACGAGCTGTCCGCGATCACTCCCTCGCCAAGACCGTAGGCGGCGATCGTGACCTCGCCTTGCCACCAGGTGAGGACGGTCCTGCCGCCGAACCGCTGCAGCCGGAGATTCGCAGCGACCTCCGGCGGCGGCAGCTGGTCGAACCACACGAGCCGGCCGTGGCCATCGATGATCATCGGGCCACCGGGGCCGACGGGGTTGATCGTCAACGCGTTGTTGCTCCCCGGATGGACCTCGGGCGAGGGCAGCGGCGTCAGGAACACGTCATCGGCGAACGCTCCCTTGTGTACGGCGATCCGCGGCGGAAGCAGCTGGGGCGCGGATACGAAGTGCTCCAGCTTGTCCGGCTGGAGCTTGGAGCTGTTCAGCAGCGGAGGGGTGGCAGCGAGATGGGCGACCGTGAACGAGAAGCGAATCGGCTTGCGCCCCGCGATCCGCACTACCACGCTCACGCGCTCGCCCTGTTCGAGCGGCCGGCTCAGGACGAAGCTCGCCCCTCGCCGGCCGCTGTAGCCACGGAGTGCGCCCCCCACAAGTCCGCTGGCGGCGCCATCGACCCGCACGGAGCGGATCCGAGCCGGGTTGACGCCGAGGATGCTGATTTGGGTCGCCGGGGATGCGTCGGGGGTGCCGGGGAGCGGCGTGATCGTCAGCGCGCGAGCGCTGGAGGCCATCGCCAAGCAGACGAGCATCGCGCCCGCCAACACACAGCCTCGCGCCACTCCCCTTCGTGACATGCCGTCAGGCAGCACGTGACGACTATAAACAAGCTTGTGACGTAGTGTCAAACAGCCTGTCACGGGATTGGTATGATCGCCTCGGTGGGCACCCCCGCGCAGAGGACCCGGTACCGCGAGCAGCGCACGAGCACGCGTCGCGAGATACTCGCTGCGGCTGACCGCTTCCTGCGGGAGCGGCCGTACCGGGAGCTGTCGGTGGATGCCGTGATGGCCGACACCGGTCTGACGCGGACCGCCTTCTACCGGCACTTCGACGACGTCACCGATCTCGTCCTACGGCTGTTCAGCGACGTCGGACAGGAGCTGTACGAGATCGCGACACGCTGGTCGAGCAGCGCCGGGGAGGGCTACCCCGACCCTGCCCGAGAGGGGCTGGCGGCGATCGTCGACTTCTTTGTCGAGCACGGCCCGCTGGTGCGCGCGATCGCGGAGGCATCCGCCACCGACGAGCAGATCGAGGGCGCCTATCGCCGCTCGATCGATGCGTTCGTCGCGATGACCGCCCAGGCGCTCGAGCGTCTCGTCGAATCCGGTCGGCTCGACGTACCGAACCCACTCGCGCTCGCGCGAGCGATGACGCTGATGAACGAGGCGTACCTGCTCGCGGAGTTCGGTCACGAGACCCAGGGCGACAGGGACGTCGCCCTTGCGACGCTGGAGACCGTGTGGCTCCGTGTCGCAGCGCCACCGGCCTGATGCGCAGGCTGCTGCTTGTGGTCGTGGTCCTAGCTGCGCTCCCGGCTGCCACGGCGAGCGGTTCGGCGCAGAGCCCGAGCACCGATTACCAGCGCGCCCTGAACCTCGGCATCGAGGCGTACATCTACGGCATCCCGCTGATGGACGCCAACCGCGTGTTCCTGACCGGCACGAGCGTGAACGTGCCCAACGGCTCCGGCGGCGGCCCGATCAACCAGTTCAGCCACATCCGCCGCCTGGCCAAGCCCTCCGACAGGACGGTCGTCGCCCCTAACCACGACACGCTCTACTCGATCGCGTGGCTCGATTTGAGCCGCCAGCCGATCGTCGCCCATATGCCGGTCGTCAACCACCGATTCGTCGTGTTCGAGCTGCTCGACCCCTACACCGAGAACTTCGCCGCGATCGGGTCCGTCGGCCACCCGCCGGGTAACTACGCGATCGTCGGGCCCGGCTGGCAGGGCCGGCTGCCGCACGGCGTACGGAAGATCCGCTCCCCGTACACGCGCGTATGGGTCATCGGACGCACCTACATCCGCAACGCTGCCGACACGCCGAACGTCGTCAGGATCCAGAACGAGTACTCGCTGACGCCGCTCGATAAGTGGGGGACGAACTACAAGCCACCTCGCCCCAGATACGTACAGACCAAGTTGACCCAGTACAAGGTGCCCGGCACGGGGCGCGGGGTAGACCCGCTCGCGTTCTTCGACGCGCTCGGCGATCAGCTCAAGCTGTTCCCGCCGCCCCGAGCCGACCGTCCGCTGCTGCGCCGGCTGGCGGCCGTGGGCATCGGTCCCGGGATGCATCCCTCGAGCGAGCACAAGCTGCGTGCCGCGACCCGCCGCGGGCTGCGCGCCGCTGTCGCGGCTGGCGCGAGGCAAGTCACGGCCGACCTCCAGCACGAATACATCACCAACGCGCCCGAGCACGACGGCTGGCTCGTGGCGCGCACCGGTCACTACGGCACCGACTATGTTGCGCGCGCGCTGGTTGACAAGATCGGGCTCGGCGCCCCGATCTCCTCGCTGGCCATCTACCCGTTCACGGTCGCCGACCGCAACCTACGACCGCTGACCGGCGCCGACCGCTACGTCGCTCATTTCTCTGCGAGCCACCTGCCGTTCCCGGTCAAGGCATTCTGGTCGATCACCATGTACGACTCCCAGGGGTTCTTCGTCAAGAACAAGGCGCACATCTACCTGATCAACAACCGCTCGCGCCTGCACTACAACGCCGACGGCTCGCTCGACGTCTACATCCAGCCGACCGCGCCGCAGGCCCCGCTTCAACGGCTCAACTGGCTGCCCTCCCCGGCCGGCAAGGCGTTCAGGCTGATCATGAGGCTGTACAAGCCGATCGATGTGAATGGGATCCTCGACGGCTCCAGCTGGCAGCCGCCGACCGTGCTGCCGTGTCTGCCCTCCGGGACCACGTCAGCCGGGACGACCTGCGCGAGCTGATCCGCGGGTCGCGGCAAATCAGCCCCGGCGAGGAACCCCAACGATGATCTCCAAGCGCCCGGACTACGGAGAGCGGTGCCCCGCCGCTCCGACTCAAGCGGCGCCGGGCGGCCCGGCGCCGGGCGGTCCGCTCTGCGATCCCGCGTCGACCGGAACGCCGTCGCGGCCCACGTATCCGTCCTTGCCCCCCGCCGCCACCACGATCGCATCGCGATCGCCAGCGTTGCGCATGCCCCGCGGCGTTTGCGCGTCGACCCGTACGACGCCACCGGGGCCGAGCAGGTGCCTTGACCCGTCTCCGAACCGGAACTCGACCTCTCCCTGGTGGACGAAGTAGGTCTCCTCCTGCTGCTCGTGGTAGTGGACGCCGGTCTCGTAGTGCGGCGGGAGCACTATCGCGTTGATCCCAAACGCCGTCACTCCCAGACCCTGCCGAATCTTGCGAAAGCCATATCCCTCGCCCAGACCGTCGAGGCTCGAGACCGCGTATCCGTCGCCCATCTCAGTCATGGCAGGCAATCGTATCCGAGGGACCTCGGCCGTCCACCTCGGCCGGTCTCGGAGCGCATCGAGAGGGCATACTAGATGCGTGCCCGCAACGCTCTCGCTCGATGCGCTGGCGCCTCTTCGCCAGGATCCAGCCCATGCCGCGATCCTTCTCGACATCGACGGAACGCTGGCGCCGATCGTCGAGCTGGCGTCGGACGCCCGCGTACCTGAACGGACACGGCAGCTGCTGTCAGAGGTTGCCAAGCGCTACGGCGTGGTCGCCTGTGTCAGCGGGCGCCGCGCTTCAGAAGCGCGGGCACTGGTGTCGGTAGGCACGATCTCGTATCTCGGGTCGCACGGCGCGGAGCTGCTTCGCGCCGGCTGGACAGAGCCGGTTTTGGACGAGAAGGTCTCCCACTGGGCGCGCCGGGTGCAGGAGTTCGGGCGCGAGCTAGACACAGCCGATCTGCGCCGCCAGCGGGTGCGGATCGAGGACAAGCGCTTGATCGTGGCCTTCCACTGGCGAGGCGCGCCCGATGAGGACGCCGCCCGGGCCGCGGTTGACTCGATCGCCGCTCGGGCGGAGTCTGCCGGGCTGCGCACCCACTGGGGCCGGAAGGTGCTCGAGGTGCGGCCGCCGGTCCGCATCGATAAGGGCGCCGGGATCTCGACCTTCCTGGCCGAGGAGGACGTCAATACCGCGCTGTACGTCGGCGACGACAGGACCGACCTCGATGCTTTCCGGGCGCTCTCCGAGCTCGTCCAGGAGGGGCGGCTCAAGGCCGTGCTGCGGGTGGGAGTGCAGTCGGACGAAGGACCCGATGAGATCTCAAACGAGACCGACTTCGTCGTCGAGGGGACCGGCGGCGTGCGGGATCTCCTATCGATGCTGCTCGAGCCGGCGACGGACGGGAACCGGGCGCCGGCCACCGATGAGAACCACCCCCCGGCGGCCGATCCCACCGATCAATAGATGCGGTTCACCGACTTCCTGCGCACCACCGTCCTGATCAGCGCCGGGGCGGCCAGCGCACTCGCAGCGGTCACCGTCGCCGGGGCGGCCGACAACGGCGACTCGCTGATCGTGCCGGTGTCGGCGGCCTGGTGGGTGGCCGCCGCGCTGATCGGGATCTGGCTGGGGCGCCGGGCTGAAGCCTCGTCTCCGATCGCGTCGTTGCTGGCGAGCGCCCGGATGGAGACCACGCTGCCCGAGGTGAGCCCCTCGCGCACGGTGCTCAATCGCCTGTGGCCGCTGTTGGTCTCGACGGTTGGGGCCGGCGCGCTGGCGTTCGTGCTGCCACAGGTTCCCGCCGTCGCCACCGGGTTCGCGATCATCTGGTCGCTGGCCTGGCGGCGGCAGGCCTCGGCTGTCACGGCGATCGAGGAGCGCGACGGCGCCCGCTTCTACATCCAGCGAACGTCTCCGTTCAAGCCCATCAGGCTCGTACGCACGCCGGGGTTCCGCTCGAACCTGTTTGAGCTCAATGGCAGCTCCGGCCGTGCGCCCCACGCGAGGCCCCGGGCCTGACAGCTGACAACATCTTCAGAAGTGATCGCCGCCTACATCCCGAGTCCGTCCGCGAACGGCGTCCACATCGGGCCGCTGTTCCTGCACGTCTACGGGCTGATGTACGTGTTCGCGGTGGCGGCCGCGATTCTGGTCTCGAGCAGACGCTGGAGCAAGGCAGGCGGAGATCCAAATCTTCCCTACGAGGTGGCGCTGTGGGCATTCCCCGCCGGTCTCATCGGCGGCCGCATCTACTTTTTGATCACCACCCCCAGTCAGGTGCCAGACCACTGGTGGGGACCGTTCGCCATCTGGCAAGGGGGCCTGGGGATTTGGGGCGGGATCGCGGGCGGTGTGCTCGTCGGTCTGTTGGTGGTGCGCCGTCGGCTGAGCAAGCCCGACGTGCGCCGCTTCATGGACGCCGCCGCGCCGGGCCTGCTGGTCGCCCAGTCGTTCGGGCGCGTGGGCAACTACTTCAACCAGGAGCTGTTCGGCAAGCCTTCGACGCTGCCCTGGGCACTGAAAATTTCATCGTCGCACCGGCCACCTGGATATCTCCAGTACGCGACCTTTCAGCCGACCTTCCTGTACGAGATCATCTGGAACCTTTCGCTGGCTGGATTCCTGGTGTGGCTGGGACATCACCGCAAGATCCGCCCGCCGGGATTGTTCGCCCTGTACGTGGCGGGCTACTCGGCTTTCCGGCTGTTCGAGGAGCAGCTGCGGATCGACTACTCCGTCCACGTCCTGGGGATGCGTCTGAACTTTTGGATCGCGCTGATTCTGTTCCTCATCGGTGTGGCCTGGTTCATCGCCACGCAGCGCGGTGTGACGTGGGAAGGGATCCGCGGGAGGCTGGGATTGGCACCGGCGATCGGCACTGCCCGCGCCGACGGCCGCGCGCCGGCGCCGAGTGCTAAGGCCGCCCGAAAGTCGCTTGCAGCCTCCCGATCGCCAGGGCGCGGGCGACAGGCACCGCGCCGGCCCCGAACCCCCGACTGAGCCCGGACGGCGAGCGCAGCGCCAGGAGCACGAACACGTACCGGTGCGGTTTGGCTCCCGCGGGCGGGCAGGGACCTCCGTAGCCGATCCTCCCGAAGCCGTTGGTGCCGGCCACCGTTCCGGGCGGGACCGACTGGCCGGCGGCCAGGCTTCTGACGGTCGGCGGGATCTGAGCCAAGGCCCAGTGGAGGAAGGGGCCTCCGGGGGCGTCAGGATCGATCAGCTCCAGCGCGAGCTCGCGAGTCCCGCTCGGCACTCCGCTCCAGCGCAACGGCGGCGAGATGTCGCGGCCGCTGCAGGTGTACACCGACGGGATCGTCCCGCCCGCAGCGAAAGCGGGGCTAGCCAGCGTGATCGACATCGGGGCCGAGCCGACGCGAATGGGCGTGGTGACCGTCTCCGCCGGACCGGGCTGCGACGAGGAAGCGGTGGACGCGGAGGACTGCTTCGGCGAGGAACCACCGCAACCGGCGAGCAACAGCGCCGCGCCGGCGACCGCCGCCACCCTCCCCCTCACGCCCGCGCGACCCGCTTTCGCATCGCGTCAAGCTCGGCCCATGGTCTGGTGTTCGCCACGTCCGCAGCGGTGAGCCACGCCCGGCGGGCGGTCGCGATCCCATATCGAGGGACGCGTGTAAACGTGGCCAGGCGATGGGCATCGGTCGAGATCACCAGCGGGACCCCCGCCGCGCCGGCTGCCCTGGCCTGGATGTCGTTTAGGTCGCGGCGGTCGGGGTTGGCGTTGATCTCGAGCATGGTCCCCGTGCCCGCCGCGACATCGATCACCCTCTCCACGTCGTACTCGTAGGGCGGGCGGTGCTCGATCTTGCGGCCCGACGGGTGGCCGATCACGTCCACCAAGGGGTGCTCGATCGCGCGCACGATCCGCGCCGTCATCGCCTCGGGCGTCATCCGAAACGACGTGTGGACGCTCGCCACCACCCAGTCCAGCTGCGCCAGAAGCTCGTCGTCGTAGTCGAGTGAGCCATCGGGCAGGATGTTGACCTCAGAGCCGGCCAGCAGCTGGATGCCCTCGACCTCCGTCGAGCGGATCAGCTCGATCTGCTCGAGCAGCCGCTCCGGCGAGAGATCATCTCCGAACCCGAAGGTGGCCGAGTGGTCGGTGATCGCCAGATACTGGTAGCCGGCGTCCCGCGCCGCGCTGGCCATCTCCTCGATCGAGGCGGTCCCGTCAGAGGCCGTCGTGTGGCAGTGAAGGTCGCCCTTTAGGTCATCGCGCGAGATCAGATCGGGGAGAGTGCCGGCCGCCGCCGCCTCCAGCTCGCCGCGATTCTCGCGCAGCTCGGGTTCGATGTATTCCAGGCCGAGAAGCCCGTAGACCTCGTCCTCCGTCGCGCAGCGGTGGGTCTCTGCGGTCTTGTCGTCGAGTACCCCGTATTCGGAGACGTGCAGCCCCTTTCGCACGGCGGCGTCGCGGAGCGCCATGTTGTGCTGCTTGGAGCCGGTCAGGTGCTGGAGCAGGTTGCCGAACTGGTCCGGGGCGACGATTCGCAACTCGACCCGGAGACCGGTATGGGTTCGCAGCCTGACGCCCGCCTCGCCGGGCTTCTGGGCAGACTCGACCAGATTCAGACTGGCCGCGGCCTGGGCCAGCGCCCGGGGGTCGGTGGCAGTCGCGATGACGTCGAGGTCCTTGACGCTGTCGGTCATCCGCCGAGCCGACCCCGCCAGCTCGACCCGCTCGGACGCCGGATGCTCCCTGAGGGCAGCGATGATCTCCTCGCCCACGCCCAGCGCCTGGTCGAGCACCACGCGGTGCGAACGGTCCCCTTCGCCCGCGGCATCCAGCGCGGCGAGGATCGCCTCCTCGGCCTTCGGCCCGAAGCCCTTCATGGTCTGGATGCGCTGGGTCTCGGCGGCCTGTCTGAGTGCCTGAAGCGAATCGATCGCGAGCTCGTCGAACAGCCGCCGCGCGCGCTTCGGTCCCAGCCCGGGGACGTGCATGATCTCGATCAGGCCCGGGGGAAACTTGGACCGCAGTTTGACCGTGGCGGGGATCGCGCCCTCGTCGGCCAGCGCCAGTACCTTCTCCTGGATCGTGGGGCCGATCCCCGGGAGCTGGGTCGCGCGTCCCTGACGGGCCAGGCTGGCCACCGATACGGGAGCCTCGCGCACCGACTTGGCCGCGTTGCGGTAGGCGACGATGCGATGGATGATCGCCCCGTCCAGCTCGGACAGGTCACCGAGCTCGTCGAGCGCAGCGGCGATCTCGGTGTTTGTGGGGTCTGGCATCCGTCTGAAGTCGTAGGCTAGTGGCCGGCACCCCGACCTCGCGGGATCGGGCCCGGCCGACGGCGGCAGAGTCCCGGCCCCGCCTCCGGGCGGTCCAATCGAGGGCTCCGGACCGCCCCACCGGACCTACGCTATACTTTTTGAAGCAACCCTCCCCGAAGGAGAACAGATGGCAGGCACCGTTACCGAGGTCACCGACGACAACTTCCAGGCCGAGGTTCTCGAAGCAGAGACACCGGTTCTGGTCGATTTTTGGGCGCCGTGGTGCGGGCCGTGCCGGATGGTGGCCCCAGTCGTCGAGGAGATCGCCAAGGAGCGGCCCGATGCGCTCAAGGTCGTCAAGCTGAACGTTGACGAGAACCAGCAGACGGCAATCACCTACGACGTGATGTCGATCCCGACGCTGATCCTGTTCTCGGGCGGCCAGGTGGCCAAGAAGGTGATCGGCGCCTATCCGAAGCGCAAGCTCGAGGCCGAGCTCGAGCCGTCGCTGGCCTAACGCGACGCCCGCGCGACGGCGACCCTCAGCTCGCGCCCGTCGACCCGCAGGCGCTGACCGCCATCGGCGGCGTCGTAGTTGACCTGAACGGCCAGCGTCTCCCCGGCCACGTAGGACTCGTGCGAACGGGCGGCGTCAAGCAGCGCCTGATCGCCGGCCAGCGTGAGGACGATCCGGTCGGACACTTCCAGTCCGGCGTCGCGGCGGGCGGCCTGGATAGCGTGCACGATTTCGCGCGCCCATCCCTCGACGCGGAGCTCGTCGTCGACCGCGAGCTCGAGCGCCACGGCGTGCGTGCCCTCGCGCTCGACCTGATAGCCCTCCAGCGGCTTCATCGCCACCACCAGGTCCTGGCCGTCCAGCTCGTGGTCGGTGCCCGCGACGTCGATCGCCACCCTGCCCCCGTTGCGCAGGGCGCTGGCGGCACGGTCGGCGTCGAGCCCGGCGATCGCCGCCGCCACCGTCGGCATCTGTTTGCCGAACCGAGGCCCCAGTGTCCGATAGTTGGGCTTGACCTCGACCTGCCCCAGCTCGTCGGCCTCGGAGACGAATCGCAGCTCCCGCACGTTGAGCTCCTCTCGCACCACCTCGGCCAGGTGCTCGATCGCCTCGCGCTCGCGCCCCGTCGCCACCACCACCGCTGCCCGCAGCGGCTGGCGGACCTTTAGCTTGGACTGGGCTCGGGCCGCCAGACCGAGTCGAACCGTCTCGCGCGCGATCGCCATCTCCCGCTCGAGCTCCCGTCGGCGGGCGCCGGGCTCCGGGAAGTCCGTCAGGTGAACGCTGGCGTTCGCGCCGTCGAGGTTGTCGTAGATCTCGTCTGCCACGAATGGGCAGAAGGGCGCGAGCAGCTGGGCGACCGTGACTAGGCAGGTGCGCAGGACCGCGAACGCGCGCTGATCGCCATCCCAGAATCGCCGGCGCGAGCGGCGTACGTACCAGTTCGAAAGCTCCTCGATGTAGGCGGCGATCGCGCGTCCGGCGTTGGTGGCGTCGTAATCGTCGAGCCGCTCACGGACCACCTCCACGGTGGCGCTCAGCCTGGAGAGCGCCCAGCGGTCAAGCTCACCCAGATCGTCCGCGTCGTCGAACGCCACGTCGGCATCGATTCCGTTTGCGTTCGCGTACAGGACGTAGAAGCTGTACGTGTTCCACAGCGGCAGCAGGAACTGCCTGACCGACTCCTCGATGGTCTTCAGCGAGAACCGGTAGCCATCCCACGGCTGCTTGGAGGTGAAGAAGTACCAGCGAAGGGCGTCGGCGCCGAAGCGGTCGAGCACGTCCCAGGGCTCGACGATGTTGCCCAGCGACTTGGACATCTTGCGTCCCTGCTCGTCGAGGATCAGCCCCAGGCAGACCACGTTCCGGTACGAGGAGCGGTCGAACAACAGCGTGGCCACCGCGAGCAGGGAGTAGAACCAGCCGCGGGTCTGGTCGAGCGCCTCGCAGATGAAATCGGCCGGGAAGCGGGCCTCAAACTGCTTCTGGTTTTCGTGCGGCGCGTGGTACTGGGCGAACGGCATCGCGCCGGAGTCAAACCACACGTCGATGACCTCCTCGACGCGCTTGGACTGCGAGCCGCATTGGGGGCAGGGGAACGACACCTCATCCACGAACGGCCGATGCGGGTCTTCCAAGGAAACGCCCGAGAGCTCGCGCAGCTCCTTCAGCGATCCCACGGCACGGGCATGCCCTTCCTGGCAGCGCCAGATCGGCAGCGGCGTCCCCCAATATCGCTCGCGCGAGAGCGCCCAGTCGACGTTGCCCTCGAGCCACTTGCCGAAGCGACCGTGCTTGACGTGCTCGGGGTACCAGTTGACGGTCTCGTTGGCCGCCAGCAGCCGGTCCTTGATCCGGCTGGTGGCGATGAACCAGGACGGCTTGGCGTAGTAGAGCAGCGGCGTCCCGCAGCGCCAGCAGTGGGGATAGGAGTGCTCGTAGGTCTCGGCCCGTAGCAGCCGGCCGCGCCGCCGCAGATCCTCGATCAAGTCGGGGTCCGCGTCCTTGACCCAGCGGCCGGCGTAGGGTCCGATCCGCTCGTCGTAGGTTCCGTTGGACCTGACGGGATTGATCACCTTCAAGTCCTGCTGCTCGCCCAGGCGGAAGTCGTCCTCGCCAAACGCAATCGCCGTGTGGACGAGGCCCGTGCCTTCCTCGGCGGAGACGAAGTCCCCGGGGACCACCGTGTGACCCTTGGGTCCGTATTCGGTGCCGGTGATGAAGTCAAACGGGGGCTGATAGCGGAGGCCCACGAGCTCCGAGCCCTTGAAGCGCTCCGCCACCTTCGCGTCCTCGCCCAGCACTCGCGGAACGGCAGCCTCGGCGAGGATGTAACCGTCGTCGCTCTTCACGTAGGGCAGCTCCGGGTCGACGGCGACGGCGGCGTTCGAGACGAGCGTCCAGGGCGTCGTCGTCCACACCAGCAGCGTGCCGCGGGCGCTCGGCAGCTTCACGTACACGCTGGGGTCGATGACGTCCCGGTAGACGCCGGGCTGACCTAGCTCGTGACTTGAGAGCGTGGTTTCGTCGCGCGGGCAGTAGGGGACGACCTTCAGCTCCTCGTACAGCAGCCCATTCTCGTAGATCGTCTTCAGCGCCCACCACACCGACTCGATGTACGGCGGGTCGAGCGTCCGATACGCGTGCTCCAGATCGATCCAGAACCCGATCCGCTCGGTCAGCCGGTTCCAGTCCTCGACATGGCTTAAGACGGTCTCCCGGCAGCGGGCGTTGAACTCCGCGATTCCGAATTGCTCGATGTCGGCCTTTGAGGAGAAGCCGAGCTCCTCCTCCACCGCCAGCTCTACCGGCAGCCCGTGGCAGTCCCAGCCGCCCTTGCGCTCGACGTAGTGGCCGCACATCGTCTTGTAGCGGGGGAAGATGTCCTTGAACACGCGGGCCAACACGTGGTGGGCGCCGGGGGCGCCGTTGGCGGTCGGCGGCCCCTCGTAGAAGCCCCATGAGGGCGCGCCCTCGCGTCGCCTGAGCGACTCGGCGAACACGTTGCGCTGGCGCCAGCGCTCGAGCACCTCCAGCTCGATGTCGGGGAACGACGCTTGCGGATCGACCGGGCGATGGGCCATTGGGTCGCCGATTGTGGCAGGGCAGTGTCACGATCCAGCTGTGCGACTGCGCCTCTATCACCACCGCGACGGGGCGCGGGTGGCCTACCGAGAGACGGGCACCGGTCCAGGGATCGTGCTGCTTCACTCGCTCGGCCTGTCCCATCGGGAGTGGGGGCCGGTGGTCGGGCCGCTGTCGGGCCGCTTCCGCGTGGTGCTGCCCGACCTGCCGCTTCACGGCGACTCCGAGGACCGCCCCCGGCACCCGTACACGGTGGAGTGGCTCACTGAAGTGATCGCCGGCTTCTCCCGCGAGGTACTGGGGCCGCGGCCCCTGGTTGCCGGCCACGACCTGGGCGCGGAGCTGGCGCTGCGGGCCACCGCGGGCGGCCTGATCGCGCCCGCACGGCTGGTGGTGATGCCGACCCGCCTGCACCGCCGCGAGCAGCAGCGGATGAAGCGCGCCGCCTGGCGCGCCGCCTGCCGAGCGGGCGCGCTGCCGGGCCTCGACCGGTTGCTCTCACGCGCCGCCCCGCTGGTCTTCCGCCCGTCGCTGGGCGAGCGGCTGTCCGTGCAGGCCAACCCGGCAGCGCGCGACCTCGTGCGGCACGCGTTCGCCGACGTTCCAGGAAACGGCAACCGAGCCCGCTCGTGGGCCAAGTTTGCTCGCCGCTGGCCGCGAGGGGCCCAGCGCCAGCTGCTCGATGCGTATCCCCAGATCACGCCTCCCGTGCTGCTGCTGTGGGCCGAAGAGGACCGGCTTCATCCGTTCGACGCGGCGCAAGAAACGCTCAACTTGCTGCCCGACGCGCAGCTCCGAACGCTCGCCGGGGCGGGATTTTTGATCGCCTACGACGACCCCGTGGGCCTGGCGCGAGAGCTGATCGCCTTCTGTGGATGAGTAGCCTTACTGGCATGGGCATTACCGAGCAAGATCAACTGTGGGGAGGCGAGACGACCAAGGCAATCGCCAATTTCCCCATCTCCGGCGAGCCAATTCCGGTTCCCGTCATCCGGTGGCTGGGCCGTATCAAGGCCGCGGCCGCCCGCGTCAACGCCGATCTGGCCAAGCTCGATAACGATGTCGCCGACCGCATCGCGCGCGCCGCGGATCGGGTCGCCGAAGGGGAGTTCGACGACCAGTTCCCGATCGACGTCTTCCAGACCGGCTCGGGCACGTCCTCGAACATGAACGCCAATGAGGTGATCGCGAACCTGGCGGGCGACGACCTACACGCCAACGACCACATCAACATGGGGCAGTCCTCCAACGACGTGTTCCCGTCCGCCGTCCACCTCGCGGCGCTGGCTGAGTGCCATGACGACCTGCTGCCGGCGCTCGAGCAGCTCGCATCCTCGCTTCAGGCCAAGTCGGACGAGTTCCGCGACATCGTCAAGTCCGGGCGCACCCATTTGATGGATGCGGTCCCCGTCACGCTCGGCCAGGAGTTCTCGGGGTACGCCGCCCAGGTCAGGCTCGGCGCCTTGCGGGTCCGCAACGCTCTGCCCCAGGTCTCGCAGATCCCGCTCGGGGGCACCGCGACCGGCACTGGTCTCAACACCCATCCCGAGTTCGCCGGCCGCGTCCGCGCGCGCCTGACTGAGGCCACGGGACTCGAGATCCGGGGGCCGGAGGATCCGTTCGAGGCCCATGGCAACCGAGACGCGCTCGTCGAGCTGTCGGCGGCGCTCAAAGTGCTCGCAGTGTCGCTGACGAAGATCGCAAACGACCTGGCCCTGATGGGCTCCGGGCCTCGGGCCGGGATCGGCGAGTTGCTCCTGCCCGAGCTACAGAAGGGCTCCTCGATCATGCCCGGCAAGGTCAACCCCGTGATACCGGAGGTCGTTATGCAGGTCGCCGCGCAGGTGATTGGCAACGATGCCGCGATTACCATCGCCGGCCTGGAGGGCAACTTCGAGCTGAACGTGCGGGTGCCGCTGATCGCCCGCAACCTGCTCGAGTCGATCCACCTGCTGGCGGCGGCCGCCCGCGCCTTCGCAGAGAAGTGCATCGACGGGATCCGGGCCAACGAGGAAGGCTGCCAGCGCTCGGCGGAGTCGACCCTCGCCGCTGCCACCGCGCTCAACCCGGCGATCGGCTATGACAAGGCGACCGAGATCGTCAAGGAGGCCGCGGAGTCGGGCCGGATGCTGAGGGACGTGGCGCTCGAGAAGGGCGTCGATCCGGACACGTACGACGAAGTGATGGACCTGCGCAGAATGGCGCAGGGGAACCTGTAGTTACGCCGCGGCTCGCCTCGACTCGCGTCTTGACACCGTTTTGAGGTTCATATAGCTTCGGTCGGCAAAGTCCCGGATCCACCGGGCCGGTGGTACTCCGGGGAAGCAGGACCGAGAGGAGAGGGGCGATGGGCGCTCGTGGACGGTTGATAGTTGGTGTCGTGATTCTCGCGGCGGTGCTTCCGCCTGCTGCGCTGGCGGGCAAGAGGGTGGTGGTGCGTGCCCAGAGCCTGCAGATCCAGGTCGGGCTGAGCTCGACAAAAGCCGGCGCGCGGCTGAGAACTGTTCACCTCCACGCGGTGTACAAGAACCCCAAGCACCCGGCGCAGCAGCCGCCGTACAACACGAAGAGCGTGATCTTCGTGTTGTCCAAAGGCGTCGCTCTGCACCCCAAAAATGCTCCCGCTTGCAAGGAGAGCATTCAGGTGAACAACAACGGATCGGTCAATGGCTGTCCAGCCGGATCAAAGGTCGGCACGGGCAGGATCGTGGTCAACGCAGCACCTGCCGTTCCCAAGCCGATTCCGGCTGCGCTGACGATCTACAACGGGATCGATGACGGTGGCTATGGGGGTTATCCACGCGGATCGCGGCTTCTGATCTTCTACCTGCAGACCTCGTTGGGGCTCAACGTGACCGAGTTCTTCCATATCGTGAAGATGTCCGGTGGCTCCTACGCCCTGATCTCGAAAATGGTCAAGCCGGCCAAGCCTGGCATTACTCCGGGCACGTTCTCGCTACAGACCGTCGATCTAACGCTGAGGAACTCCGCAAACAAGCCGTACTTCACCAATCCGAGCACGTGCACCGGCAGCTGGGGGTTCTCCCTGAAAATCACCAACTACTTCGGACAGCCGTCGATCACGGCTCAGGACTTGGTGAACTGCAGGAAGTAGCGGCGAAATCGTCCGCTCCAGCTACGCCGCGGCGGGCGCAGGCTCAGCGAGGTCCTCGGCGCCAGGCTGGCGCAGCTGGGTGCTGACCCTCGGTCGAGCAGGGCCGCACCAGCACGCCGCCGATCGCTAGCCGCCAGGCCCCGAGATTCATCGATCAGCCGGCTTTATCCCCGCTCGCGATCGTCCGCGCCGCCAGCCTGCCGCTGAACACGCATCCGCCCAGGAACGTCCCCTCCAGCGAGCGCTTGCCGTGCATGCCGCCGCCCCCGAAGCCGGCGGCCTCGCCCACCGCGTAGAGGCCGGGGATCGCCTCCCCGTCCTCTCGCAGCACCCTGCTGCCGAGGTCGGTTTGGATGCCGCCCAGGCTCTTGCGCGCCATCACGGTCATCCGAATCGCGATCAGAGGCCCGGCCTTGGGATCGCCGATCGCCTGGAAGCGGGCCGTCCGCAGCCTGTCGCCCCGCCAGCGGCGCAGCTGGTCGATCCGCCGCAGCTGATCGTCGTTGAACAGCGGCCGGCCGCGGGCGATCGTGTCGTCGTAGTCGCGGACCTCGGACTGCATCCGCCCGGCGTCCAGCGCCCCGTCGCCGGTGACCTCCGCCATCCGCGCCGCCAGCTCCGGGAGCGTGCGAGCCGTGACGAAGTCCGGACAGTGCTCGACGAAGTACGTGACCAGCGTGGGCTTGCCGAGCAGGACCCCGAGCAGGAAGCGGACTAGCCGCTTCTCCCTGATCGCCGGGTTGTGCTCCGAGCCCGAGACATCCAGCTCGCGCTTGGCGATCCTCCAGTTGCAGATCATCCAGTAGTACTTGCGCTCGTCCTCGCACATCCGCTCGAGCGCGTAGTAGGCATCGAAGGTGGGCATCAGGGGAATCGGCCCGTACCGCTGCCCGGTGGGATCCAGAACCAGGCCCGAGCGGGGCGGGATCAGCTTCAGGCCGTGCAGGGGACGTCGCGGCCTGGGGTGGCGGACCGCGTCGGCGTAGTTCCACATCCGGGCCAGATGGGTCACGTTCCCGCCGACGCGCTTGACCTCTTTCTGCATGGCCCCGTCGGCGTAGTAGTGGGAGCCCATCAGGATCTCCTTCGGCGGACCGCCCAGGTTCGACGGCCAGTTCTTCCTGACAAGGTCCAGGTTGCCGCCGATCCCGCCGGATGCGATCACCACGTGCCGGGCCTCGAGCTCGTACTCGGAATCGCCTGACTCGTCGACGATCCGGGCCCCGGCCACGCGCCCCCGGCGCATCATCAGCCCGCGCACCCGGTGGCGGAAGCGCACCTCGAGGCCCGGACGGCCCTGGAGCGCCGCCCACGTGGCATCGACCAGCGCCTTGCCGGTGCCCCAGGTCAGATGAAACCGGGGCACCGAGTTGCCGTCGCCGTATACCCCCCGCTCGGCCCAGTTGACGACCGGGAAGAAGCTAACGCCATAGCGCTTCAGCCACTCGCCCACCTCATCGCGGGCCCGGGCCACGTAGGCCTCCGCCCACCGGCGCGGCCAGACGTCGTCGTCCTCGAAGCCCGCCACCCGAAGCCAATCCTCGAGCGCCAGCTCGACGCTGTCTTCGATGCCCGAGCGGCGCTGCTCGGCGCTGTCGACCATGAACATCCCGCCGAACGCCTCGCGCGCCAGGCCCCCGACCTCCTCCGGCAAACAGCGATCCACGAGCACCACCTCGCGTCCCCGTTCGACCAGCTCCAGTGTCGTCACCAGGCCCGCGATGCCGGCCCCCACCACGAGCACGTCGCGGCCGTCGCTCAAGTGGCGACCGTCTCGGCGCCCAGCTGATCCGACAGCGCCACGTCGAGCGAGTAGTCGATCGGCACGACGATCAGCGACGGCCGATCCAGCGCCAGCGCCTGCCGCAGCCTGTCGCCGAGCTCGTCCGCGCTCTCAAGCCGCCATGCGGCGGCCCCGAACGCTTCCGCCAGCCGCACGAAGTCCGGGTTGCCGAAGTCGACGCCGAAGTGGCGGCCGAACTTCTTGTCCTGCTTCCAGGCGATCGACCCAAATTCATTGTTCTCCCAGATCACGTTGACGACCGGCGTCCGCAGCCGCGCGGCCGTCTCGAGCTCCTGGGCGTTCATCAGGAAGCCCCCGTCGCCGTGGACCGCGATCACGCTGCGGTCCGGGTACACGAGCTTCGCCCCGATCGCGGTCGGCAGCGCGAACCCCATGCCGGCCAGTCCGTTGGCGATGAGCACCGTCCCCGGCTCGTGGGCCGGAAACATCCGCCCGATCCACAGCTTGTGCAGCCCGACGTCGGAAACCAGGATGTCCTCCGGACCCAGCACCTGGCGGATCTCCCACAGGGCCCGGGGCGGGATCACCGGGAAGCGATCGTCGTCGCGCCCTTCCTCGAACGCTCGGTGGACTACCTCGCGCAGGCTGCTCGACCCTCCCGGCGTCGGGTCCTGGCGGCAAGCGCTGGTCAGCCTCGAGAGGACGTGGGGGATCTCGCCGATCAGCTCGACCGCCGGCAGGTAGAACTCGTCGATCTCGGCGGCCACTGTGTCGATCACCACGATCTTCTTGTCGCCGTTCGGGTTCCAGTGCTCGGGCGCGTGCTCCACCAGGTCGTACCCGATCGTCACCACCACGTCCGCCTCGTCGAACCCCGCCATCGCGTAGTCGCGCGATTGAAGCCCCACCGTCCCCAGCGCGTGCGGATCGTCGTCATCGAGCAGCCCCTTGGCCATGAACGTCTCCGCGACCGGGATCTCGGTCTCGGCGGCGAACGTCCGCAGCGCCTCGCCGGCCCGGGTTCGGACGGCGCCGTTTCCGGCCAGCGCCACCACCCGCCGGGCGTTGCAGATGATGTCCGCGGCCTCCTGCAGCTCGCGCATGCCCGGCTCGGGCTTCACCGGGCTGTGCCGGGCTAGCGGCGAGGCGTCGAGTTGCTGCGCCATCACGTCCTCCGGCAGCTCGAGATGCGTGGCTCCGGGCTTCTCCGACTCCGCGACGGCGAACGCCTTGCGCACCACCTCCGGGATGATGAGCGGGCTCGACACCCGCGCGTTCCACTTGACGATCGGATGCAGGATGCCGATCAGGTCGATGTACTGGTGAGACTCCTTGTGCATCCGCTCGAGGTCGGACTGACCGGTCAGCGCGACCAGGGGAGCTCGGTCCAGGAAGGCGTCGGCCACGGCGGTTACCAGGTTCGTGGCACCCGGCCCGAGGGTGCCGAGGCACACGCCCGCCCTTCCCGTCAAGCGGCCGTAGGCGTCGGCCATGTACGCGCCACCCTGCTCCTGGCGGACGGGCACGAACTGGATCGTGGAGTTGGCAAGCGACTCGCTAAGGTCGAGTGTCTCCTCGCCGGGGATGCCGAACACGTACCGGACGCCTTCAGACTCCAGGCATTCGACGAACACATCTGACGCCTTGCGCTCGCTCACCTGCACCATCCTAGGGATCGCCGCGTCCCTCGCGCTCGCCGCGCCCGCGTCGGCGGCGAGCGTGTTCTACATCCGCGGCGGCGGTGACGGCCACGGCGTCGGGATGAGCCAGTACGGCGCCTATGGCTACGCCCTGCACGGCGCCAACTACCGGACCATCCTTGGCCATTACTACCAGGGCACGACGATCGGAACCACCGACCCCAACCGGATCGTGCGCGTCCTGCTCAAGACCGGCTCGGCTGCGTTCAGCGGCGCCACCAAGGCGGGCTCGACGACGCTCAACGCCGCCACCACCTACTCGGTGCAGGCGCTGTCGGGTGACTCGCTGGCGCTGGTGGACCCGTCGGGCAGGCGGGTGGGGACCTTCTCGGCGCCGCTGACGGTCTCCGGTCCCGGTCCGCTGGCCGTCGCTGGGCTCGGGCGCTACCGCGGCTCGCTCGAGTTCCGGCCGTCCGCGGGCGGCGTCGAGACCGTCGACGCCCTGGGCCTCGACGACTACGTGCGAGGCGTTGTGTCCGCGGAGATGTCAGCCAGCTGGTCGGCCCAGGCACTCGACGCGCAGGCCGTGGCGGCCCGCACGTTCGCGATCACCAGTCACGTCGGCGGGGCGGCGTTCGACCTCTATTCGGATACTCGCTCACAGGCGTACCGGGGAGTGGTCGCCGAGACCCGCGCGACAAATGCCGCAGTGGCCGCCACCGCCGGCCAGATCGTCACCTACGGCGGCAGGCCGGCCATCACCTACTTCTTCGCCAGCTCCGGCGGCTACACCGAGAACGTGGAGAACGTCTTCGGAGGGTCGCCCCAGCCGTGGCTTCGCGGCGTGCCGGACCCATACGACGGTGCCGGCGGCGATCCCTACCACCACTGGGGCTACCGGTTGTCGGTGGCCACCGCGGCGGGGAAGCTGAGCGGGCTGGTGAAGGGGTCGCTGATCGGGATCAAGGTGACCAAGCACGGAGCCTCGCCTCGCATCCTGGCGGCGTCCGTGGTGGGGACCAAGGGCCGCACGACGGTCAGCGGAGTCGACCTTCAGCACCGTTTTGGGCTGCTGACAACGTTTGCCCGCTTTACGACGATCACCACGAACGCCGGCGCGGTGGCGCGCACCGTGCGCAGGCCATCACCCGGCCACAGTCTCGATGTCGCGAAGCTCACAGCTGCGACCGCGACGGCGGTCTCGGACTATGTGCATCAGGTCCTGACGCCCGGGACCCCCATCGTCTACGGGACCGTCTTCCCTGGCACCAGGGGGAGCCTGCTGCTCGTCCAGCGCCTCGCCGGCCGACGCTGGCAGACGGTCCGCCGTGCCCATCTGGGCTCCGGCGGCTCCTACAGGGTGAGAGTTCCCGGGGCGGGCTCCTACCGGGTGGTGTTCGGCGGGTCTGGCCGGGCCGACGGTCGGGGCCGGGTAGGCACGTCAATTCGCGCTACCGACCCCGCGGCATGTGCCAGAACTCCGGGACCGGGAAGCTGCTTAACCACCCAAAGTCGTTCGCCCATAGCCCGGATGGGATCCAGCACACGAATAGCGCGACTCAGAGCCCATCGCCATCGACGAGCGATCGGTTTGGGCGCTTAAGCAGGTGAGCGCCGTCGTCGTCGCGGTCGATGAGGATGCCTCGCGGTCGTGCAGCTGGACGCCCGATTAACCTCCCGCACGTGCCGCCCCCGCTCCTGGCCGTCGACGGCCCGTTTCTGCTGTATCGATCGTTCTTCGCGCTCCCGGACTCCATCAAGGGCACCGAGGGGCGCCCCATCAACGCCCTGCTGGGGGCGGTCAACGTGCTGCTGCGCGTCGCCGCGGACCACACGCCGCGGGCGATCGTGGTCTGTTTCGGGGCGGAGGCCGCCGAGTATCGAGTGGCGCTGTACCCGCCCTACCACGCAGACCGCCCACCGGTGCCGGACGCACTCCAGTGGCAGTTCGACCAGGCTGCGGAGCTGTTCGACGCGTTCGGGTGGAGCACCCAGACGACCGCACAGCTCGAGGCCGACGACCTGCTCGGATCGCTGGCGTCCGTCGAGTCGGTGGCCAGCGGGCGGACCCTGATCCTGACCGGCGACCGCGACATGTATCAGTGCGTGTCAGACCAGGTGAGCGTCATGTACCTCAAGCAGGGCACGAGCGGCTTCGAGGAGGTTGACGCGGCGGAGGTCAGGCGCCGCTATGGCGTGGAGCCGGCGCTGGTCCCCGATTTCATCGCCCTGCGCGGCGACCCTTCCGACGGGCTTCCGGGCGCGCCCGGCGTCGGGCCCAAGAAAGCGGCCGAGCTGCTGCTCAAGCACCAGTCCCTTAATCAGGCGATCGCGCACGCTCATGAGGAATCACCTCGAGTGCGCTCCGCACTGATCGACAACGCCGCGGAGCTGGCGCACTTCCGGGAGATCGCGACGCTGCGACCGATCGAGATCCCGCGTCCGCCCGACCGCGCGACCGACCTCGAGGGGGGTGCTCAGGCGGCGCGGCGCTACGGGATGAACCGTCTCGCCGAGCGGCTGGAGAAGGCAGAGAAGGTCACTGATCTTTAAGGCCGGGCCGCATGCGGCCCGGCCCAGCTGGATGACGCGGGCGCCGCGCAATCAGGCGAGGCTGGATGCCGAGCGCGCGGCAAGCCCGCGCGATCATGATCGGCCCGGCGGACCGGCACATGTGCCGGTCCGAACTTCTATTAGAAGATGCTGTTGATCAGGTCGTCGCCGAGGCCGATCCCGGCGCCCATCGCCACAGCCCGGCCGAAGCCACCGTGCAGGAACCCGCCTAGCATCCCGCCGCCGCCCCCGCCCATCCCCATCTGGGGAGCCTGCGGCATCTGCTGGTACTGAGGCACCTGCTGCTGCAGCTGTTCGTGGGAGTCGGAGACGTACTGGTGGATCGCCTGGAGCAGGGAGTTCACCTGGATCTGCTCGTCCTTGACATCGAGCGCGATCTGCTTGAGGTCAAGCAGCCACTCCTTGGCGTTCGAGTCGCCCGCCTGAGCTGCTGTCTGGAGCTTCTCGGCGAGTGTTTGGACCGACTTCGCCACGTCCTGGAACTCCGCCTGGAGCTGCCCGTATGCCTGGTCGACTGTTGATGTATCCATGGACCGATTATCGCCCTTTCCAGACGGGCGCTCGTTTCTCGGCGAACGCTTTGGCGCCCTCCTTGGCGTCTTCCGATCCCATCACCGGGCCGGCGATCTCCCCTTGGCGGGCGAAGAATTCCGAAGAGGGCCAGTCCACTGACTCGACGAGGATCCGCTTGGTGGCGGCCAGCGCGAGCGGCCCGTTGGCGGCGACAGCCTCCGCCAGCTCGAGCGCGGTCGCCAGCGCCTGCCCGGGCTCGGCAAGCCGGTTGACGAGCCCGAGCTCGTAGCCGCGCTCGGCGTCTATCGGGTCGCCGGTCAGCGCCAGCTCCATCGCCAGGTTGCGCGGCAGCACGCGCGGCAGGTGCAGCAGGCCGCCGGCGGCGGCCACCAGCGACCGCTTGACCTCGGGGATGCCGAGCCGTGCTCCGCGCGCGGCGACGATCAAATCGCACGCCAGAGCGATCTCTAGCCCTCCGGCCATCGCGAACCCCTCGATGGCCGCGATCAGCGGCTTCTCGGCGGCTCGCTGGGTGATCCCCGCAAACCCGCGATCTCCGGCGTACGCCGACTCACCGGCCACGAACGCCTTCAGGTCCATGCCGGCGCTGAAGCCCTTCCCCGCTCCGGTCAGAATCGCAAGCGAAAGCTCCGGGTCGCCGTCCAGCTCGTCGAGCGCCGCCGCGACGCCCTGGGCGACGGCGGCGTTTACCGCGTTTCTCTGGTCGGGACGGTTGATCGTGATCTGGAGAATCCGCCCCCGGCGTTGTTTTAGGACTGCTGGCTCATCGTTCATGCCGCGAACAGTTTCAGTTCTGGCTCGCGCTCGCCCCGAAGCACACCCAGATCGACCTCGACGCACTCGATCCCTCGCGCGCCGGCCAGCGTCCGCGCCTGCGGCTTGATCTGCTGCGCCACGAGCACCCCGCGGCAGCGGGACAGCTCCGGGTCAAGCCGGATCCGCTCCAGGTAGCGACGTCAGCTGCTCGACTGCCTCGATCCCCGCCACGCGCTTGATCTCGACCGCCACCCACTGCTCCTCCGAGTCACGGCACATGAGGTCGACGGGGCCGATGTCCGTCGGCCACTCGCGGCGAACGAGGCGGAACCCTTCGCCGCACCACTGCGGGCTGTGCGGCCAGCAGCTCCTGCAGGTGGGCCTCGACGCCGTCCTTGCTCAGCGCCGGATCCGGGTCGAGCTCGTGGGTGACGTCGGATAACAGCTCGGAGATCTGGATCTCCAAACGGTCCTCGCTCTGCCCGGCTCGCTTGCGCACGATCATCTGCCCTGGACCCTCCTCGATCACGGTGGGAGGCGTCATCCAGTTGAGTGGCTTGTATCCCCCGGCGTCTGCGTGCACGAGCACGGAGCCATCGGCCTTGACCATGATCAGCCGGAGCGCTTCCGGTAGCAGGGCGCTCAACCTGCCGGAATAACGGACCTCGCAGCGCGCGATGACCAGGCGCATAACTGAAAAACCTATGGCCGCGGTCGGACGGGGCCGTACGCGGCCGCTGGTACCCTGCGCGCTCGTCGAATCCCGACCAAGCGAGATGCAGGAAAAGAATGGGGCGTGTGCTCTATCTGCTGTTCGCCGCGGCGGTCGTCGTCGGTGAGGCGGCGTGGGCCGCCTCGTCGCCTCCGCCTGCTCAGGTGGCCCCGGTCATCAAGGTGATCCAAACCAGCCACGATCTGGGTCAGGAGCTGACGCCCGTGGGCGAGCTGCGGTTCAGGAGCAAGCAACCGTCAGGCGTTCCGGTGATCCACATCTCGGACTCGGTGCGCTACCAGCGCATCGTCGGCGTCGGCGCCGCTATGACCGACAGCTCCGCGTGGCTCTTGTACACACAGCTGCCGCGGTACCTATTCAGGAAGACGATGAACGCGCTGTTCGGGCCGGGCGGCATCCACTTGGGCTTCATCCGCGTGCCGATGGGGGCCTCGGATTTCAGCGCCCAGGGTTATCCGTATACGTACGACGACCATCCCCCGGGGGGCTTGGACCCTAGCCTGGCGCACTTTTCGATCGACCACGACCGCCCCTACATCCTGCCCGCCCTGCACGAAGCGCTGGCACTCAATCCGGCGGCGCAGATCATCGCCACGCCCTGGACTCCGCCCGACTGGATGAAGACCTACTACAACTTCGACAACACCGATAACGCGACGTACCTGCTGCCGTCCGATTACGGCGCGCTGGCCAACTACTTTGTCAAGTTCCTGCGCGACTACGCACGCGCGGACGTGCCAGTCAGCGCGGTCACCCCGCAGAACGAACCCAGTCAGGGCACCTGGTATCCCGGGCTGAACCTGCCCGAATGGGCCGAGGCAAGCTTCGTGGCGGACTACCTGAAGCCCGCGCTGCGGCGCGCGGGGTTGAAGACCGCGGTCTTCGGCTACGACTCCACCTGGTCAAACGCCGTTCCTTCCTACGTCAGCACGCTGCTTACGGGCCCCGCCGGTCGGGACCTCGCGGGCATGGCCTTCCACTGCTACTACGGCACGCCGACCGTGATGAGCGCTCTGCACCGCCAGGAACCGAAGCTCGAGCAGTGGGTCACCGAATGCACCTCGCAGACTGATCCCACGTGGTTCCCAGCGGAGCTCGAGATCGCCTCACTTCGCAACTGGGCGAGCGCGGTGGCGCTCTGGAACCTGGCGCTCGATCCGGCAGGCGGTCCGGTGCAAGCGCCGAACACGGCATGCCACGGGTGCACCGGCGTGGTGACGGTCGACAAGCGCACCCACCAGGTCTCGTTCGGCGTCCCGTACTTCCAGCTAGGACAGGTGAGCAAGTTCCTCGAACCGGGAGCGGTGCGGATCTACTCAAACAACTTCGTCAAGTACTCCGCGGCGGGACCCGGGGTGGGGCTAGACGACGTCGCCTTCCTCAACCCGGACGGCACCGAGGCGCTCGTGGCATACAACAACTCGAGCGCTTCAGTCCCGCTTCGCAGTCGTCTGGCACCAGCAATCGTTCTCCTATGACCTGCCGGCCGGGGCCATGGTGACCTTCTCCTGGCGCGTGGGCGGTAACCGGCAACCAGCAGCCACAGCGGGCGGGTAAGCAGGGGCCGGGCCGTCGGGCCATGTGTCCTCGGCCACTAGACGCGGCTCGTTGCGGCTGGAACACTCAAGCTCATGTCGTTGTGCCGTCAGCAGGCGTGGATCGACGCGCCGCCGCAGAAGATTTGGGAGCTCGTGGGGGATCCGAATCGGCATTCGGAGTGGTGGCCACGGGTGATTGACGTGAGCTGCGAGGGGCTTGAGGAGGGCTGCGTCTATCGACAGGTCTACAGGTCCCCTAGGGGCGTAATCGAAACCGATATCGCGGTCGAACGACTCGATAATTGTCACGAGCTGCGTGTGCGCTGCCTCAACACCGGGACCTATACCCGCTGGCTGATGACCGCGGCGCAGGGCGGGACGTTCATCGATGCCGAGTTCGGCCTCGACCCGCAGACGATCGGCACGCGTGTTTTCGACCACCTGGCGGGCAAACGCTACTTCCGTCGCTGGCTTGAAGAGTCGCTTGACGCCCTGGGAAAAACCATGTCCGAAACGGAAGCTCGCTCCAAAGGCCCTGCCACCGGCGCCGCTGCTGAGTTGATCGACAACAGCGCCGACAAATAGAAAACGTCGTCAGCCAGATGGCGGCGGCGTCGTCGGGGTCGTCGTGGTCGGCGTCGAGGAGGTGGTGGTCGGAGTCGTCGGGGTCGTCGTGGTCGGCGTCGGGGAAGTGGTGGTCGGAGTCGAGGTCGTCGCACTCGGGGTGGTGGCTTGGGTGGACGAGTTGGCCGTAGGTGCTCCGGAGGAACCGCTCTGTCCCGAGGAGCTGCTCGAGCTTTGTGAACTGGAGACACTGCCGCTGGAGGGCGAGGACGCGGCGGAGCCATGCGTTGCTGTGGACGTTGTGCTGTTCGAAGTCGGAGGATTCGTGAGCAGACCGCTGGCGGCAAGCTGCGTCTGGATCTCTTGCTGGATGGTCGCGACCTGTGAACTCACCGCGGCCGGCGTCCCGGAGGCCCCCAGCTCGGGCAACGCATTCAGCTGACTCAGGTCGGCGTTGAGCTCCCTGAGAAGGGTGGCGGACGGGCGAGCGCTGAGCGTTACCACGATCTGGTCGGCAATCGCCGTCGTGACACAGGCGGGGCAGTGGTAGTTGAGTGCGCCGGCTGCATCGATGGGCGCGATGTCGTTGCTCTGTCCCACCACCAGAATCACCTGGACTGACACGGCAACCGTCGTGCACGCGGTGCAGTCCGCCAGCGCGTAGGCGCTGTTGGTGTTGGTCACCGGTGCGCCGTTGCGAACGGTCACGAGCGCATAGGCGATGTCGTACGTGACCCCGCCGTTCCTGGTGCCCACCGCCAGAGCCTGAGTCCCGCCCGGTCCCGGCGGCGCGGGCAGCTTGAACGGGAAGGCCGTGACCCGAGTCGGGACGCCCGTAGCCGACGATCCTCCGCCCACCGGTCGTGTGGCCGTTGCGCTCTTCGGGGGCCCGATCGTACTGCTAGCGGCAGCGGTGCTGGTCGTGGCTCCATCTGCCGGTTGCTGGCCCAGGGGTGGAGGCTTGGGGGTGGAGATGCTCAGCAATGCCACCGCCGTGTGCCGACGGCCGGGGACGATGAACAGAGCCGGGTGACGGCTAGTTGCGCCATCGACCGGGATCATTGCCACCGCCAGGTGGGTTCCGGGCACCAGTCCCACCTGGGTAGCGGATGGGCTTGGTCGGGCTACGGCGGAGGGCGCCGAGACGAGCCTCACCAGCCCGCCGAGCGTACCTCCCTGGTTGGCACGGATTGGCTGATACTGGCCGGACGGCCACCACGCCCAGGCGATCCCGATCAGCATGCCAACCCCGGCAAACAGCACGAGGAGCCGGCGCAGCGGCCTTCCCCGGCTCCAACCCCAGGCCTTGCTAGAGGTGGTCCGCACGATCTTCTGGCTCACCAGGACGCTTCCCGCCACCGGCAATGCGAGCGCAAGCAGACTGAGCAGCGAGGCCAGCACGTCGATGAGCTGACCCTGGCCCGCTTGGTGTGGCAGAGCCTGGGCTATGTGGCGACCGCTGTCCCACGCCGTCGTAGCCAGGCGTGGAAGCAGCAACACGGCGCCCAAGATCAGCGCCACCAACACGGGTACCACGATCAGCACCCACACGGTCACGAGCAGGCGAGCCCGCCCAGTTAGAGCGGACGGCTCCCGGCTATGGCCTGGCAGCAGCCGACGGACCGTCGGGACCATGTGCGCGTAGAGGTCCGGGACACCGGTCGCGTCGGAGAGGATGTGGTAGCCGTCGGCCCGGATCACCGGGGAGAGCTGCTTCACCATCTGCAGCACCTGCAGAGCAACGAGCAGAAGGAGGGCGTCTGACCGCACCGCCAACCACACGGCCAATGTGATCACGGCGACGACGGCATTGAAATACAGACCGGCCAGGTCAATTCGCAGGCGGTCTCGCTTCGGTAGCCGGTAGGCGTCGGTGACGTCTGTGTAGAAGGCGGGCCAGACCAGGTACAGACCCATCCCCATGCCGCCGGGAGTGGCACCGGCATAGCGGGCAGATGCAGCATGCCCCAGCTCGTGAAAGCCAGCCGACACGATTCCCAGCGCGAACACCAGCAGCAGCAGTCCGGGGCGATGGAAGGCCTGGGCGGTGGCCGACGCGACTCCCTTGCGCATGAGGACGAACCAGAAGACAGCGCCGAAGCAGGCGACAATCGGCCACATAAGCCAGGGGCGAAAGAAGAAGGTGAACGGCGCCGTCAGCCGCCTGGTCACATCGGGATTGGTGACGAGGACCTTCCACCGAAGGGCCAGGAGTGGGTTTCGCCGCGGTGGTGCGTGCTGCTCAGTGCCCCTGAGCAACCCCTGACGTGCCAGCTTCTGTGCCAGGCGGACCACGTGCTGCTCGTCCACCCGGCGCTCTAGCCGAGCCGATAGGGCGGTGCCCAACTCGCGCGTATCCCGCTGGCCATCGATGCACTCGAGCAGCGAGTACATGAGCCGTCCCAGCTGCAGCATCTGTCCGTCTGCCCGGCGGACCAGGCAGGCCCCATCGCGATAGCCGCAGCCGTGAACGTCGCCGAGCAGCTCGACGCCCTCCCCCCGGCCGAGGGGAGGGCGCGTGCGAGCTTGGGTGGCCGTACCGGCCTCAGCCCTCGAGACGGGCGGCTCAGCAGTCGCGGTCATGCGCGCCCCGCTTCTAGGTCGCGCTCACGCGCTACGACTGAGAGCTACCCGATTCCGGGCTCGGAGCCGAGCCGGAGCCCTGGGACACGTTGGCATCCTGGGCGGCAGTCGCGTCGGCCGTGACGTGGTCCAGGTTCTGCGACACGTCGACCTCCTGCGGAGCCTCGGCGGCAGCCACGGCGTCCGGCGAGCCGATGTTCGCCCCGACCGCAGCGTCGACCGGGGCCGCGACGTTGGCATTGGCAGCCACAGCGCCGTCGACCGGAGCAGCCAGGTTCGCGTTGGCATCGAGATTGATGTTCGCGTCTAGCAGGCTGCCACCGTTGAGCAGCGAATCGACGCCGCTCGCGGGTGCTGCGGACGGCGCCTCGGTGCCGGCAGAGGCCGGTACCTCGCCACCAGTCGTCGCGGGAGTGCCGGCGCTGCCGGTCGATGCAGGATCCGCGGTGCCCGGAGCCGGCTCGGTCGTGCCTGGGGCGGGCTCCGTGGCGCCCGGTGCGGGCTCGGCCGTGCCCGGTGCGGGCTCGGCACCACCAGTTGACGGTGCAGTACCGCCGGCCGCCGGTTCGCTCGTCCCGGGCGCGACGGTTCCGCCGCCTGAGCCGGCTGTCGCGCCGCTGCCGCCGGTTCCAGCGTTCTGGCCTACTCCGGCGTGCTGCGGAGCGTCGGCAGTCGCACTGCCGCTGATCGTCTGATCGACGGCCCCGTGCTGGTCAGCGATACCCACGGCTTGAGCGCCTGGGCTGAGGACGTCAGCACTCGCAGCCGCTTCGATCGGAGCCGCCACGTTGAGATTCGCCGCGGCGGCGAGATCCACGGGGGCCGCGAGATCAAGTCCAAGGTCAACATTCGCGTTCACGTCGAGCAGCGAGAGGACTTCCTTGTTGGGGAGTGAGACTGCCTCCTCCGCCTCGACCTCGTCCATCGACAGGTTCTGGTTGTGCTCGTTACGGTCGGCCATCTGAGCCTCCCTTCGTTTGGTCGCCAGAGCTCTAATGGCCTTCCCGACTCCAGACGCGGGGAAACACGGCTGTGGAAACCCCCCTAACAGCGGGCCCATCCTCTGTTCGTGCACGCCGTGCCTATGATCAATCAGGCATGCGTAACCAGCTTCGACCCCTCTTTGACCGCGTCGTGATCAAAGAGCTTGACCCCGACCGGGTCCGCCGGTCTGGCCTGCTTGTCCCTCCCGGCTCAGACGAGCCACCGCCCCAGCAGGGAATCGTGCTGGCCGTCGGGCCGGGGCTCGACTGGTGGGACCACGTTGGGGTGAAGATGCCCGTCAAACCAGGCGATCACGTGGTCTTCCCGGCAGCCGCCGGGACCTGGGTCGAGATCGACGAGGAACGCCTGCTCGTATGCCGGGTGGGGGAGCTGTTGGGCGTGCTCGAGCGGGTCGAGGATTGCCCGGAGTGCGGGGGGCGCCCGCTGGGCCCTGGTGAGGCCTGCCCCGTTTGCGGCCGCGAGGGCTCGCTCGCCTAGACGTCGTCGCGCGAGCTAAGCCGCGGTCTGCTCGGCCAGCACTCCACGTGCCGGTGTGCCGCCGCCCAACTCCCGCGGACCGGCGGCGCGGGTGCGCGCGAGCAGCTCGTCGACCTCGGGGTCGTCGATCAGCGACAGCGCTCGGATGCAGGCTCGCTCGCATTCGACCAGGCGGTCCGTCCGGGCCAGGGCGTGCGCGTAGCGGGACCAGGCCGCGGCCGAGTCAGGGTCGAGCCTGGTCGCGGCTTCTGAGACCGAGACCTCGGCGCCGACGTCGCCCGCCAGGTGATAGGCGAGCGCGAGATCGAGCAGCCCTTCGACAGACGGCCCCAGCGCGCGCGCCTGCTCGAGCGCCGAGATCGCCCGCTGGCGATCCATCAGGCGCAGGCGCAGCCGCCCCAGCCGCTCCCAGGCCGAGGAGTCGCTTGGCGCGCGCTCCGTCGCGCGGTGGGCCGCGTCGGCGGCCAGATCGATGGCGCCCATGTCCTCGTAGATCCGGGCCGCGAACCGCTCCGGGGTGGGACGGTCCGTGTCGGCGCGGGCCCAGTCGCGCACGGCTCGAGCCGCGGCCGGCAGGTTGCCGGCCTGCCAGAAGGCCGCGGTCAGCAGCCGCAACACGACCGGATTGGTGGGATCCGCGTCGCGGGCGTATACGAGCCGCTGAGCCGCGAGCCTCGCATCTCCCTCGGCCAGCGCATGCTGAGCCGCGGTCATGAACCGCTGCACCCGGTCGGCTGCCGGGTCGGGCTGGGAGAAGTCGACGAACTGAAGCGACCCGGCAGGCACCGTGCGGACCCCGACCTGGAACGACATCCGGGCCCACTGCTGGACGTCGTCGTCCTCTCCGGAGAAGTAGATGCCGGTCACCGTGCCCACGCCCCACTCGGGGTAGGAGGCGCAACGGGCATAACGGTGAACGACCGAGTGATCGGGGACTCGGGAGCCGAACGGATCGTGCTTGGCGCGCTCTTCCTCGGCCGCGCGGCGACGCTGCTCGGCCTCATACGCGCGCCGCCCGGCGTCCTCTCTGGCCTTGCGTGCCGCGGCCGCCGAGACCTTTACCGCCCCGCGCGTAACGCGGCCACCGCGCACCGACTCCGCTAGCTCCGCGAGCTGGTCGGCGGCCTCGTTGATCGCCTGGAGGTGGCGCTGATGCTCGTGCTGTCGGCCGGGGGGCGCGATGTCGGGGTGCCAGCGCTTCGCCATCCGCCGCCGCGCCAGGAGGACCTGGCGTTGGTCGAACGGAGCTTCGAGCTCCAGCAGGAGCATGGCCTGTTCGACATCGAGGATGCGAGGCATGACCTTCGAAACTTAGCAGCGAACGGGGATTGCAACAAAACGGTCTCAATTAGACTCAGTTGTAATCCACCAGGCTATGGTGGCCGCGATGAGGCGGAGACAGAGAGCGCGGGGCGGGGCGATGATCGTGGTCGCGGCGATCGGGGGTATGGCGCTCGTCGGATTGGGCGCGGCGCTGCTTGGGCTGCTGCTCAGCGTGTTCACGCAAGGCAACGACTGCGCCGGCTCGCCGGGCGGCTCGATCGCGCTGGGACCCCCGGGCGCGGGGCAGGTGGTGGGTGCCACCGAGTACGGCGGTCCGGGCGACCCGAGCTCAGGGACGGTCGGCTCCTCGGGCGCCAACCTCGTCCAGAACCCGGACAGCTACGCCGAGCTGGGAGGGGAGAGCTTTCAGACGGCCACTGCCATGGGCGGGCTGCCGTACATGACGCCGCTGCGGATCACGTGGGGCAACCGCTCGGCGGTCGCGTACAAGCGCGACATCGGGCTCGGCGGCGGGCCGATCGACGGGCTGCCTCGAGTGATCGATCTCTGGTGGCTCCTGGCCGGGCAGCTCGGCATCCCGTACGAGAACGGCCTGTGGTCGGGTCCGGTGCGGATCGAGCGACCGCCGGCCACCGGGGCGGCGACCGTGCTGGGTCAGACGGGCGTTCAGCCAGGCAGCCTGCTCGCGCCCCAGCCGCCGGCTTCCGACCCGGCGGCATGCGCGCCGGGCTCGCTGGCCGGCGTGTCCCTCGTTCCGGGCATGCGCGCCAGCCTGCTCCCAAACGGACAGGCGGCGGCGCCGGCCGATGCGCCGCCCGCCATCAAGGAGATCATCGCCGCCGGGAACCAGATCGTCGGCAAGCCGTACGTGTACGGGGGCGGGCATGGGCTCCCGCTGGATCAGGTGGCGCCGGCGTACGACTGCTCCTCGAGCGTGGAGCACCTGCTGTACGGCGCTCGCCTGCTGCCGGTCACCTACGGCGCCGCCTCCAGCGAGCTCGAATCGTTCGGCGCGCCGGGTCCCGGGGCGTGGGTCACGATCTACGCCAACCCCCAACACGTCTTCATGTATGTGGCCGGGCTGCGCTGGGATACGTTCGATGCGGCCGGGCCGGGAGACGGCTCGAGCGGCATCGGCTGGCATCCCCTGGTCCGCAGCGCGGACGGGTTCGTGGCCAGGCACCCGGAGGGGTTGTGAGGCGCTTGGCGGCGATCCTTGCGGCCGCAGTCCTGGTCGCCGCCTGCGGCGCTCCGCGGCCGGTCGCCCGCAAGCGCTCGAAGCTCGCCATCGCCCAGGCGACGCACGAGTACCCATCGCCCAAGCCACCGCCGGAGGTCTCCTCGGCGACATCGTCGAGCCCAGCCGAGGCTGTTCGGAGCTTCACCACCGCCTACATCAACTGGACGGCGGATACGGTCGCCGCCGACATGCGAGCGCTGGCGGGCCGGAGCATCGGCCAGGCCCGCTCGGCACTGGAGCTCGCCGCGGCCCAGACTGCCTCCGACTACGAGCTCCAGCAGGGCGGCATCTCCAACAGTGGCCAGGTCGAGGTGGTGGCGCCGCTACCTTCGAGCCGCGATCAATACGTCGTGGTCACGCGGGAGTCGACCGCCGCCACCAACACAACCGCCTACGAGGGGCTCCGCCCCGCTTGGCACGTGGCGATCGCTACCGTGTCCGAGGTGGCGCCCGGGGCGTGGGTCATCAGCGGCTGGCAGCCTCAGAGTTGACCTGCGGCCGTCAGTGCGCCGCCACGTTCAGCGCCACGGCGGTAACGAAGCAGAGCACGGCCAGCCCCCGGATGAAGAAGCCCGCGCGGTCGCCGGGTCGGCCGGTGACCATGCCCACGATGGCCGCGACGATCAGCGCTGCTGCTACGACGGCGAAGGCGATCGCCAGCGCGTGAAGCACTACGCGGGCGTCTGGACCCGAATCGGCTCCAGCCACGTGGGCTCGAGGACCCGCGGCAGCCTGGCCGGGTAGTCGGCGAACAGCTCGCGAGCTGGTGCCGCGCAGGCATGCGTTCCGACGTGATCGTGCAGGTCCTCGAAGGCGTCAAGCAACCGCACGGTGGCCAGGACCTGAAGCGCGGCGGCGTTGGGCGGATCGAGCGTCAGCGTCCCGTCGTCCAACAGGCGATCGGCCCGGTCCAGCATCGCCGGTAGGGCGGCCAGGTCGGCGCGCGCGCCCGCCTCCGTGGCCCGCCGCCCGTCGGCCTCGATCGTCCTGGCGTAGTACGCCGCCGCCGGCTTGCTGGCAGCCGCGACTAGATCAGGCGCCGGCATCCGCTGGGCGCGGGCCACGCGGCGCCGGAGCTCCGGGTTTTGGGCGGCGACGAACCGAAACAGCCGGCGCGGGACCGGCTGTAGCTCCTCCTCGCCCCAACGCTCGGCCTCCTCCACCCGCGCCCGGGCCTCGGGCTCCGCCGGGAACAAGGGTGGGTCTGGCCAGCGCTCATCCAGGACACGCGAGATCTGCCGCGAACCCTGAATCTTCTGTCCGTCGAGCTTGAGCGCCGGCACGGTGCCGCCCCGGAAGCCCGCCAGTCGCAGATGGACCCTCTGGTTGAGCGGCAGGACGTCGACCCGCTCGTAGTCAACGCCCTTGAGGTCGAGCATCTTGCGCGCCGCCTGAGATGGATGGGAGATCGCCTGCCAGTAGAGAACAACGGCCATAGGCGGCCCAGCCTACTGCGCGGAGGTGGCCGGTCGCGCGCGGCTTTCTATCCTCACGACTCGGTGTCCTCCCAGTACATCTTCACCACCTACAAGCTCTCGCGCCGGTATCCCCCCGATCGGGAGGTCCTCACGGACATCTCGCTTTCGTTTCTGCCGGGGGCCAAGATCGGGATGCTGGGCTACAACGGAGCCGGCAAGTCGACGCTGCTGCGGATCATGGCCGGGCTCGACACCGAGTTCGACGGGCAGGCCCAGCTCGCGCCCGCGGCGACCGTCGGCCTGCTCGAGCAGGAGCCACAGCTCGAGCCGAGCAAGAATGTCAGGGAGAACATCGAGGAGGCCGTGGGGGAGACAAAGGCCCTGCTCGAGAAGTTCAACGAGCTCTCGATGAACTACTCCGAGGAGACGGCGGACGAGTTCGCTCGGGTCCAGGAACGGATCGACGCCGTCGACGGCTGGAACCTCGACACCACGCTGGAGATCGCCATGGACGCGCTGCGCTGTCCGCCGGGCGACACCGCCATCTCGACCCTGTCGGGGGGCGAGCGCCGACGCGTAGCGCTGTGCCGGCTGCTGCTGCGCCAACCCGATCTGCTGCTGCTCGATGAGCCCACCAACCATCTTGACGCCGAGTCGGTCGCCTGGCTCGAGCGCCACCTACACGACTACCGGGGCACGGTGGTCGCGGTCACCCACGACCGCTACTTCCTCGACAACGTCGCCGGCTGGATCCTGGAGCTCGATCGCGGTCGCGGGATCCCGTATCAGGGCAACTACTCCGGCTGGCTGGAACAGAAGCGCGGGCGGCTTCAGGCCGAGGCCCGTCAGGAGACCGCCCGGCGCAGGACGATCGAGCAGGAGCTCGAGTGGGTGCGCCTAAACGCCAGCGCCAGGCGCAACAAGCCCAAGGCACGGCTAAACGCCTACGAGGCGCTGCTCGCCGAGGAGCCGAACGTCAAGCTGGACCAGGTCCAGATCCACATTCCGGCCGGGCCGCGGCTGGGGAACGTGGTGGTCGAGGCCCAGGGGCTGCGGAAAGCGTACGGCGAGCAGGTGCTGATTGAAGATCTGTCGTTCACGCTGCCGCCGGCCGGGATCGTCGGGGTGATCGGGCCAAACGGCGCGGGCAAGACGACGCTGCTCAGGATGATCACCGGTGAGGAGCGCCCCGACGCGGGGACGCTGCGTCTGGGCGAGAGCGTGGAGCTCGCCTATGTCGATCAGTCCCGTGACGCGCTCGATCCCTCGAAGTCGGTGTGGGAGGAGATCTCGGGTGGGGCAGACCAGATCAAGTTGGGGGAGAGGACGATCAACAGCCGCGCATACGTGGCGGGATTCAACTTCAAGGGGACCGACCAGCAGAAGAAGGTGGAGAAGCTCTCGGGCGGCGAGCGCAACCGGCTGCATCTGGCGAAGCTGCTGCGCAGCGGCGGCAACCTGCTGCTGCTCGACGAGCCCACCAACGACCTCGATGTCGACACGCTGCGTGCGCTGGAAGAGGCGCTGCTGGCATTTGCGGGCTGCGCCGTGGTCGTCTCCCACGACCGCTGGTTCCTGGACCGGATCGCCACCCACGTGCTGGCGTTCGAGGGCAACTCCCAGGTCCGCTGGTTCGAGGGCAACTTCGAGGCCTATGAGAGTGTCCGCCGCGCCGAGTTGGGCGCGGACGCGGACCGCCCCAAGCGGATCAGCTACAAGAAGCTGGTGCGCGGTTAGTTGCCGCCACCTGCGGCGACGACCACTAGACTGCGGCCCGTGCCGTCCGAGGCCGTTCTGATCACCGGCTGCTCGTCGGGCATCGGCCACGCCACCGCCGAGCATCTGGCCGCCGAGGGGTGGAAGGTGTACGCGACCGCCCGCCGGCCGGAGACGATCGCCGACCTGGCAGACAAGGGGTGCGTGACGCTGGCGCTCGACGTGACCGACGAGAAGTCGATGGCCGCCGCGGTCGAAAAGGTGTCGCAGGCCGAAGGCACCGTCGGCGTGCTCGTCAACAACGCCGGCTACAGCCAGTCGGGCGCGGTGGAGAGCGTCCCCATGGACCAGGTACGCCGCCAGTTCGACACCAACGTGTTTGGCCTGTTGCGGATGTCCCAGCTGGTGCTGCCCGGAATGCGCGACCAGCACTGGGGCAAGATCGTCAACATCGGCTCGATGGGCGGAAGGCTCACCTTCCCCGGGGGCGGCATCTACCACGCCACCAAATACGCGGTCGAGGCCCTGTCGGACGCGCTGCGCTTCGAGGTCCGGGGGTTCGGCGTGGACGTGATCCTGGTGGAGCCTGGGCTGATCGTGACGAGCTTCGGCGACACCGCTTCGGCCAGCGTCGAGGCCGGCGGCGACGGGCCGTATGAGCGGTTCAACCGCCACGTGGCCAAGATGACGCAGGCGGCTTACAAGGGACCGATGGTCAAGCTCGGCGGAGGTCCCGAGGCGGTAGCCAAGACGATCGGCAAGGCGCTGAAATCCGGGCGGCCCAGGCCCCGTTATCCGGTCACGCCGAGCGCGCACCTGATGATCAACCAGCGCCGGTTCATGCCGGACCAGCTGTGGGACCTGGTGATGCGCACCCAGTTCCCCACCCCTCGTTGAGACTCAGCATCGCTGCCGTGGCCGCGGTGGTCGGCAGCCTGACCGCCGGGCAGGCGTCTGCGCGACCCCTGCCGCTGAGCAGCTTCCACTCCGCGCCCGGTCTTCGCCCTCCCATGGTGTTCGTATCCGGCAAGGTGCCGGACCCCCAGGCCGGCGACATCTTCGCCGACGCTCAGAACTCGATCCAGGCCGGTCCGCTCATCCTCAGCCCAAACGGCAAGCTGCTGTGGTTCGACGCCTTGCCGAACCGAGGCTTCGCGCACGACGTCGAGGTCCAGAGCTACCGGGGGCAGAGCGTGCTGACTTTTTGGGAGAGCTACGGCGGCGGCCTCGACGTGATCCTCAATCACTCCTATCAACAGATCGCGACGGTGAGCGCCGGCAACGGCTTCACCACCGGCAACCACGAATTCGAGATCACTCCGCAGGGGACGGCGTTGATCAACGCCTACCAGATCATCCCCGCCAATCTGCGACCCGTCGGTGGGCGGCGCCGCGGCAAGCTGATCGATCAGGCCATCCAGGAGGTCGACATCGCAACCGGACAGGTGCTGTGGCAGTGGAACGCGCTCGACCACATCCGCCTGACCGCGACGTATGCGGGAAAGCCTGGGGCGAAGCCTTACGACTACCTTCATATGAACTCGATCCAGCAGCTGCCGGACGGCAACCTGCTTGTTTCCGCCCGCCACACGTGGGCCGTCTACGAGATCAGCAAGCAGACCGGCAGGATCCTGTGGACGTTGGGCGGCAAGCGCTCGACCTTCAGGATCGGTCGCGGAGCGCAGTTCGAGTGGCAGCACGACGCGCAAATGCAGCCAGACGGCACGATTACCTTGTTCGACAACGGGGACGGCCCCTACGCCACTGAGTCGCAATCACGGGCGCTGCGAATCCGCCTGAACTACAAGCGGCGCCTGGCAACGCTGGTGCGGGCCTACACGCACCGCCCGCCTCTGCTGTCGCAGAGTGAGGGGGCGGTGCAGGGGCTCCCCGATGGCAATACGTTCGTTGGCTGGGGCTCCGAGCCGTACTTCACCGAGTTCGGCCGTTACGGCAAGCAGCGGTTCGACGCCCATTTCGGTCCGCCCCTTCAGTCCTATCGCGCGTTCCGGTTCCCCTGGTGGGGACAGCCCACCACCCCCCCGGATATCGCCGCCGTGGCGACTGCCGGCGGCACGAGGGTATTCGCGAGCTGGAACGGAGCCACGGAGGTGGCCGCTTGGAGGATCCTCGCCGGCCCCAGCGGCGGCACGCTCAGTCCTGTCGGGCAGTTCCCCTGGGCGGACTTCGAGACGAAGATGTGGGTCGCCTCCACCCAGCCGTCCGTCGCGGTCCAGGCGCTGGGCGCCGATGGTCGGGTGCTCGGGACTTCGAGCGTCGTTCCGCGGTAGCTAGCGCTCGAACGAAATCCCCGGCTCGAGCCTGCGCGCGAACGCCGCGATCAGGCGGGCGGCGGCCTGGATGTCCTCGACCGCCGCCAGCTCGACCGGCGAATGCATGTAGCGGACGGGCACCGACACGAGCCCGGTCGGGACGCCAGCGCGGCTGGCGTAGATGGCGTCGGCGTCGGTGCCGGTGCGACGGCCGATCGACTCGACAGTGAACGGGATCTCATCGGCCTCGGCCGCCTCGTAAAGAAGCTCGAACACGCGGGGGTGAAGCGCCGTCCCCCGCGCGATGACCGGCCCCGAGCCCAGCGTGTGCTTCGTGCGCTCGCCCAGCTCGACCCCCGGCTGATCGGTCGCGAATGTGACGTCCAGCGCGATCGCCACGTCCGGCTCGAGCGCGAACGCGCTGGTCTGAGAGCCGGCGAAGGTGGTCTCTTCCTGGACCACAGCCAGCGCCACCACGTCGCCCGGGGCGCCTCCGTCCTCCGCCACCAGGCGAGCCGCCTCGGCGGCGACGTAGCACCCGACGCGGTTGTCGAGCGCACGGGAGACGACGATCCCGTCTCGCAGCTCCTGGGGGTCGGCATCGATGACCGCCACGTCCCCCATCCGCACCAGCTTGCGGGCCTCTTCGCCGTCCTTGGCGCCGATGTCGATGTGGAGCCGCTTGAGCTCCGGGATCTTCTTGCGATCCTCGTCCTCGAGCAGGTGGATCGGCTTGCGCCCGATCACCCCTCCAAGTCCGCCGTCACGGGTCAGGAGCCGGACGCGCTGGCCGATCAGCACCGTCGCGTCCCAGCCGCCGACCTGGCCGAAGTGCAGGAAGCCCTCGTCGTCGATATGGGTGATGTGCAACCCGATCTCGTCGATATGACCCACGACCGCCAGCCTCGGTCCGCCGGCCACACCGGGGATGAGCGCGCGGGAGGAGCCGAGGCTGTCGCCGGCGACCTCGGCCGCAAACGAGGAGCACCACTCGCGCCAGGCCCGGGCCGCGTCCGCCTCGTGGCCAGAGGGGCCGGCGGCGCTCAAAAGCTTTTTGAGGGCCTCGGGGATCATGGCGGGGTCTCGCCGTAGGTGTTGGTGGGCTTCGGCTTGGAATCGAAGAAGGCCTTGGCCGCCTGGTATCCGGAGTCGTATAGGAAGGCCTTCTGCTCCTCGGTCAGGGCGAAGTCGAGCGTCGAGACGTCGCCGGTCGGAATCGCGATCGAGCGGTTGCCGAACGCCAGCTGGGCGAACTTGTCGAGCGCGTTCGTCGACGTATCCAGGATCGCTTTGAGCATGCCGATCGGCCATCCCGTCCCGCTGATCGCCTCATATGCCGGTTTCTCGATAGAGCCGGAGAAGAGCTGGAATCCCCAGGTGGGATGCTGCGGCTGCCGGGTGTCGAACAGGAACACGGGATAGGCGCTGACCACACCACCGTCGACGAGCACGCCCTCCTTCTTGGTCACCGCGTCGAGGAGCTTCAGCGGGGGGAAGAAGTACGGGTAGCCGGCACTGATACGGACCGCCTCGACGATGGGGAACTCATCCGGATCAAGGTGCTTCCCGCTGTCGTCCACGTAGAGCTTGACGTCCTCGGGGAAGATCACCATCCGGTTGTGGGCCAGGTCGCTGCCGATCACCCGCAGTCGGTCGCCGAGCTCGCCGAACTTGGTCGCCGGGCGGGGCGCTTCTTCGAGTAGCTGCTCGATGAATCGCCTCAGCACCTTCCCGTGGGTGAGCGCGTCGCGGACGATCAGGTTCTCGACCCGGCCGATCCCGAACGGGCCGCCGTAGTCGGCGATCTTGGCGAAGTCGAATGCGTCGAGCCGTTGTTTGATCCCGTCCGCGTCGTAGCCGACGGCCAGTGTCATGGCGGTGATCGCCCCCGCCGAGGTGCCGGCCACCTGGTGCCATTCCGTGTAGCCGGCCTCCTCCGCCGCCTTGAGCGCTCCGGCGAAGCCCAGTGCCTTGATCCCGCCGCCCGAGAAGACTCCGTCCGCTTGCATCGGTCAGTCCGCCAGCAGCTGCCGGAGGACGAACTGGAGGATGCCGCCGTGGTGGAAGTAGCGCTGCTCCTTGGGCGTGTCGATCCGGGCGATCACCTCGAACTCCTTGTCGTCGGCTTTGACCGTCAGTTTGCGGGGAACCTCGTCGGCCTCGGCAAGCCCGGCGATGCTGAACTCCTCCTTGCCCGTCAGCCCGAGGGAGGAGACATTCTGGTCATCTGAGAACTGGAGCGGCAGCACCCCCATCCCGACCAGGTTGGAGCGGTGAATGCGCTCAAAGCTCTCGGCGATCACGGCCCGAACGCCGAGCAGCCGGGTCCCCTTCGCGGCCCAGTCGCGGCTCGAGCCCGACCCGTACTCCTTGCCTGCCAGGACGATCAGCGGCACTTCCTCGTCGATGTACTTCATCGCTGCGTCGTAGATCGACATCTGCTCTTCGTCGGGAAGGTGAAGCGTGATCCCGCCCTCCGTGCCCGGGGCCAGCTGGTTGCGCAGGCGGATGTTCGCGAACGTGCCGCGCATCATCACCTCGTGGTTGCCGCGGCGCGAGCCATAGGAGTTGAAGTCCTTGGGCTGGACGCCCTGCTCGATCAGGTAAGTGCCGGCCGGGCCGTCGCGCTTGATCGAACCGGCGGGCGAGATGTGATCCGTGGTGACGCTGTCGCCAAGCACCGCGAGCACACGCCCGTTCTCGATGTCGCTGATGGGCTCGGGTTCCTTGGGTAGCTCTTGAAAGAACGGTGGCTGGCGGACGTATGTCGAGTCCTCGTCCCACGCGAACAGCTCACCCGTCGGGACCTCGAGCGAATTCCAGCGCTCATCCCCGTCGAACACCTCTTCGTAGCTCTTACGGAACATGTCCGACTGGACGGCTTCCTCGATCGTCTGCGCCACCTCGTTCTCTGTGGGCCAGATGTCCTTGAGGTACACGGGCTCACCGTTTGAGTCCTCGCCGAGTGGTTCGTCGTAGAGGTCGATGTCCATCGTCCCCGCGATCGCGTAGGCCACGCACAGAGGCGGGGAGGCCAGGTAGTTCATCTTCACGTCGGGGTTGATGCGGCCCTCGAAGTTGCGGTTGCCCGACAACACGGACACCACCGCCAGGTCGTTCGCGTTCACGACTTCGGAGATCTCGTCTGGGAGGGGTCCCGAGTTGCCGATGCAGGTCGTGCACCCGTATCCGACCAAGTGGAAGCCCAGGTCCTCGAGGTACTCGGTCAGGCCGGCGCGGTCGAGGTACTCGGTCACCACCTTGGACCCCGGCGCGAGCGACGTCTTGACCCACGGCTTGACGCTCAGGCCGCGCTGCGCAGCGTTTCGGGCCAGGATGCCCGCTCCCAGCATCACCGAGGGATTGGAGGTGTTCGTGCAGCTGGTGATGGCCGCGATCACGACGTGGCCGTGGTCGAGCTCGGTGTCGGTGCCGTCGGCGAGCGTGACCGGGGTCCGCGTCTGCTTGCGGTCCGCGACCTGCGTCCCGCCGGTGCCGCCGCGGGGCTCGTATCCATCGCCGTTGGGAAGGTGGGTGGAGATCGGGTCGCTGGCCGGGAACGTCCCGGCGATGGCGTCGTCCTCTCCATCGTCCTCCGGGACGATGTCCTCGAGCGCTGACCGGAAGGCGTTCTTTGACTCGGTCAGGCTGACCCTGTCCTGGGGGCGTCTAGGGCCGGCGACGCTGGGGACGACGGTCGAGAGCTCGAGCTCCAGCTCCTCGGAGAAGGTCGGCTTGTCGGAATTTTCGTCGTGCCATAGCCCCTGCTCCTTGGCGTAGGCCTCGACGAGCGCGATCAGTTCCTTGGGTCGGCCCGAGAACTCGAGGTAGCGGAGCGTTTCGGCGTCGATGGGGAAGATGGCGCAGGTCGAGCCGAACTCGGGCGACATGTTGCCGATCGTCGCCCTGTCGGCGAGCGGGAGGTTGGCCAAGCCCCGGCCGTGGAACTCGACGAATTTGCCGACGACGCCCTTTCGGCGCAGCATCTCGGTGACCGTGAGGACGAGGTCGGTCGCTGTCGCGCCCTCCTGCAGCTCTCCCGTGAGCTCAAAGCCCAGCACCTGTGGGACCAGCATGGACATCGGCTGGCCGAGCATCGCCGCCTCGGCCTCGATCCCGCCGACCCCCCAGCCGAGGACGCCCAGGCCGTTGATCATCGTGGTGTGGGAGTCGGTGCCGACCAGAGTGTCCGGGTATGCCCGCCCGCGCTCCTCGTCTACGAACACCACCCGCGCCAGGTACTCGAGGTTGACCTGGTGGACGATGCCGGTGTCCGGTGGAACCACCTTGAAGTTGTCGAACGCCCCCTGTCCCCAGCGCAGGAAGGCATAACGCTCCTGGTTGCGCTCGAACTCGAGCTCGGCGTTGCGCTGAAAAGCCTGACGCGAGCCGAACGCGTCGACCTGGACCGAGTGGTCGATCACCAGCTCGGCGGGGACCAGCGGGTTGATCTTGACCGGGTCTCCGCCCATGTCCCGCATCGCGTCGCGCATCGCGGCCAGGTCAACCACCGCAGGCACCCCGGTGAAATCCTGCATCACGACCCGGGCCGGTGTGAATGCGATCTCCTCCGTCGGCTCGGCGCCGGCGTTCCATTGGGCGAGGATCTCGATCTGCTCGGAGGTGACCGCGTCCCCGTCCTCATTGCGGAGCAGGTTCTCGAGCAGCACCTTGAGCGAGAATGGCAGCCGGGCGACGTCGTACTTTGACTGCAGGGCGTCGAGGCGAAAGATCTCGTACGAGCGGCCACCTACCTCGAGCGTGGCCTTGGCGTCGAAGCTGTTAGCGGGCATCACGGTCTCCTGAATGGCGTGGGGATACTTACTCTAAGCCGTTGGTGGGTGCCGCTTCCGGCCCCCGGGCGCCGATCTCCTACGTTTGCCTTAGCGACTTCTTCGCGCCGGCTTCGGCGGCTGGCGGATGCTGCGGGAGTGACCCTCCTCCTACGGATCCTGGCCGCCTTGATCCTCGCCCTGCTCGGCGCAGTCGCGGCGGCCGGGGTGTACACAGAAGCGACGCGCGTGCCAGATCAGCCCTGAGTGCTGGCGGGCGCGCGCCGTCTTACGCGCAAGCCCCCTCGCAGAGGATTCAGCCGATGGGTGTTGAAATCTGAAGCCGGCAACCCCGGGGAGTCATCTACCCGGAGGAAGGAAGGGCTATGAGAGGTCTCGGTCGCGTGGTCTTCGTGGCGATCCTGCTGCTGATGGCGGGGACGCTCAACATCATCTATGGCATCGCAGCGGAGAGCAACGCTCATTTCTTCGACGGCACGCAGTATGCGTTCTCGACCCTCCACACGTGGGGCTGGATCGGGATCGTCGTCGGGGTCATCCAGGTCACAGCCGGGTTCTCGCTGTTCGGCGCCGGGGCCTATGGCCGCTTCATCGGCATCTTCGCGGCGATCCTGGCTGCCATCGAGTCGTTGCTCGAGATCGGCGGCAACCACCCGTGGTGGGCGCTGGGGATCTTCGTCGTCAGCCTGTGGGTCCTCCACGGCCTGATCACCTTCAACGAGGACTTCGAGACGCAGACCTAACCGGTTGGAACTCCGAGCCGCTCGTTCATGTTCGGCTCAGCAGCCGTGACTTCCGGGAGGTGGCCGTGTTAACGGGTCCGTGCCGCCTAACCTTGGAGCCCCGTGCTGAGGCCTGGCCTGATACGCGCTTTCGCCGCAGCGGCCACGATCTCGGCCGGGATCGCGCTTCTGCCTGCCTCCGCCGCGGCTCAGACCAGCACCCGGAGTCAGAACTGGGCCGGCTACGCGGTGCACGGCCCGCTGTTCCAGAGCGTCTCAGCGCGGTGGCGCCAGCCGCACGCTAGCTGCGGGTCGACTCGGAGCTACTCGGCCATGTGGGTAGGTCTCGGCGGCTACCGGCTTAGCTCGTCCGCGGTGGAGCAGATCGGGACAGAGCTCGACTGCGTCGGCGGTCGCCCCAAGTCGAGCGCCTGGTATGAGATGACGCCCAGCGCCGCTCACGGGGTGCGGATCGGCCTCCACCCCGGCGACCTGGTCGCTGCCAGCGTCTCGGCTGCGGGCGATCGGGTCACGATCGCCATCTCTGATTTGACAAGCCATCGCACATTTCAGAGAACCCTCTCGCCATCGCACCTGATCGACGTCTCTTCTGCAGAATGGATTCTGGAGGCCCCGTCCGAGTGCATCTTTGGCACGAGCGCCTGCCAGACACTGCCGCTCGCCAACTTCGGGCGCGCGGGATTCACGCTTGCCAGGGCCCAGCTTGCCAGCGGTCAGGTGGGGACGATCTCGACTCCGGGCGGAGAGGACACGAAGATCACCCTGGGTCCGCGGGCGCCGCTGTTCGTGAGCATCCATCCAGGCCAGGTGCCCGTGGGCACTGCCACGCCCTCGGGGTTGATCAACAGCGGCTCTTCGTTCACGATCACCTACCAGCGTCGGTTCGTGCAGGGCGGCTTGCTGCTCGGCCCGCGCGCCCGCGGCCGGACATATTTGAGGCACTGAGGGGCGTCCCGCTCAGAGCTCGAAGAACCGCCCCTCGGGACCGAGGTTCACGACCCGCATACCGGCCACGGTGGCCTCCTGGCCCCAAGCCTGGTGTATGTGGCCGCACACGGTCAGCCGGGGACGCTTGCTTTCGATCGTACGCAGCACGGCGTCGCTGCCGAGGTGGCGCCCATGTGCCTTGTCGACGAAGCCCTTCGGGGGAGAGTGCGAGACCAGCACTGCCCGTTCAGGGCAGTGCTCGAGCTTGAGCGCCGCCTCCTCCTCTTTGAGATCGAAGCTCCAGGGAAAGGGCGTGACGGGGACACCAGCCCCCAGCCCAAAGAACTGAACGCCGTCGATCTCTGTCCCCTCACCGTGGAGCACGCGCGCGCTGGGCCAGTCGGCACAGGCCCGCCACAGCGCCGTGTCGGATTCGTTGTTGCCGGGGATCAGCACCGCGGGGATGTCCAGGCCGATGAACGGCTCCAGCGTGCGCTCGAGCCCCAGCCGAACCGACGCGAAATCGCCGGCGCCGATCAGTACATCGGCGTCGCCTGCCAGCTCGGCGAGCCTCTGCGCCTGCCGACGATCGCGGTGCAGGTCACTGAACGCGAGCAGCTTCAACGCCGCGGACGATACGGCCCCGGCGTGGTATCGACGCAGCCACCGCGGCCGCTGCCAGGAAGGAAGCCGCGGCGGCGCCCATGGCGGCGTGCAGCCCCGTCACCACTTGGCCCGCGAGCAGCGCTCCGAGCAGAGCCACGCCGATCGCGCTGCCCGCCTGACGGGCGGCGTTCAGAACGCCTGATGCGATCCCGGCACGCTCCGCGGGCGCGGCCTCGATGATCGCCACTGTCGCGGCGGGCATCGTGAAGGCCATACCGAAACCGGCGGCGATCAGGGGCGCGACCAGGATGGCGTACGGAGTCGTCTGCCCGGCCACGATCAATCCGGCGAGGCCGCAGGTCCCGGTTGCCAGCCCGATCAGCATCGGTATCCGCGGCCCGGTGCGGGCGGTGAGCCTCCCGGAAAGGGCGGAGGAGATGGCCACGAAGAAGCCTTCGGGAAGCAGCGCCAGTCCGGTCTGAAGCGCCGAATAGCCGCGCACGTGCTGGAAGTAAAGGGTCAAGGCGAACAGCTGGCCGTAGAAGCCGAAGTTGATGGCCATTCCGACGAAGGCGGCCGCGGAGAACTCACGGTTCCGAAACAGCCCCAGAGGGAGCATCGGCCCCCGCACCCGCTTCTCGATTGCCACGAACAGGGTCAGAGACACGAGTGCCACCGCCAGCAGGGCAAGTGAGACGGTCGAGATCCAGCCGTGCGCCCCACCTTCGATCAAGCCGCTTGCCAGCAGCGTCAGCCCGGCGAAGCCGGTCAGCTGACCCAGGGGGTCGAAGCCGATACCGAGCGTGGCCTCCGATGGCCGACCGAGCCGCCTAAGCCCGACGAGTAGCGCCACCAAGCCGACGGGGAGGTTGACGACGAATACCGAGCGCCATCCGAATGCGGCCACCAACAGGCCGCCGAGGACTGGACCTGACGCGGCGCCGACCCCGGCTGTCGCGCCCCAGATGCCGACCGCGCGGGCACGCTCGCGTGCGTCCTCATAAGCGCCGCGGATCAGCGCCAGCGAGCTTGGCACCAGCATCGCGGCGCCCGTGCCCTGCACGACTCGGGCACCGATGAGCACCGCAACCGACGGCGAGGCGGCACACGCGGCGGAGGCGACCGTGAACACGCCCAATCCGGCAGCGAACACGCCCTTGGCCCCGAGCTTGTCGCCGAGCGCGCCGGCCGACAGGAGCAAGCCGGCGAACGCGACCGTGTAACCGTCGACGACCCACTGCAAGTCGCTCACGGCCCCGTGAAGCTCGCGTCCCATTGAGGGCAGCGCGACGTTCACGATCACCGCGTCGAGGATGACCATGAAGTAGCCAGAGCAGATGACTGCGAGTGTCAGGTGCTTGCGCATATACCTATTCTTGGTCCGGAACACTTCGGTCCGGACCGAAGTCCGAAGCGTTTTAAGGTCTACTCATGGCTACCCAGGGAGACGCCGACATCGCGGCGGTGGCAGCACTGGCCGCAGACCCCAGCCGGGCCCGGATCCTGCTGGCGCTCGGGGATGGGCGGGCGCTCCCCGCAAGCGTGCTCGCGGACGAGGCCTCAGTCGCAGCCTCGACGGCCAGCGAGCACCTCTCTCGCCTCGTCGAGGGCGGGTTGCTGAAGGTCGAGCGCCACGGCCGGCACCGCTACTTTCGGATGGCCTCGGTCGAGGTGGCCGAGATGATGGAGGCGCTGGCCCGGCTGGCCTCGCCGGCGCCGGTGTCCTCGTTGCGGCAAGGGACGCGCGCAGCCGCGGTGCGCTCGGCGCGCACCTGCTATGACCACCTGGCCGGTCGTCTGGGCACAGGGATGATGGGGGCGCTGCTCGAGCGGGGACTGCTGGCCGGTGGCGACGGGCTGTTCACCGACGGAGACCGTCCGTCGGCGCCCGGCTCGGAAGTCGATTACCGGCTTACGCCCGAGGGGGCGAAGTGGCTGTCGGACCTAGGGATCGACGTCTCGAGCTTGCCCCGCCGCCGGCCCTTGATCCGCTACTGCGTCGACTGGAGCGAGCAGCGCCACCACCTTGCCGGGTCGCTCGGTGCCGCCTTGTGCTCGCGGTTGTTCGAGCTGGGGTGGATCACACGGGCGCCGTCGGGGCGGGCGGTTTTTGTGACTCCTGAAGGGGAGAAGGGGCTACAGGAGTCCCTTGGCCTTGACTTTTCACAGACTTGACACCTGTGGGGTATTGCCCTTCCTGGGGTTTGGAGGGACCCTCCATGTGTGGCCTCCTCCGAAGAACGATGCCCCTCCACTTCGGACAGTCCGAAGCAGAGGGACAAAGTTCGGGTGGGGGCGGTCGCTGCAAGGCAATGGGGACGGATCCATTGGCTGCAGCTAAGACGTAACTGTGGTGTGGGAGAAGCAACCATCTCCAAGTGGGTTGGCGATGGCTACCTCACGCATTTACACCCGCGTGTATATGCCGTCGGTCACCTTGCGCCTTCATACGAGGCGGATCTCTTTGCAGCCGTTCTATACGCCGGCCCAGGAGCGATGCTCAGTCATGCTGCAGCGGCGTGGTGGTGGAGCCTCACCGATCGTCGCCCAGCCGTCATCGACGTGAGTTCGCCGTGGAGGCGGCAGCTCGCTGCCAGGCATCCGCATCCACTCCCGCCGATCCCTGGAACGCGTCTCCTACAACCGCATGCCGGTCACCGCCGTTCCCCAGACACTCCTGGATGTGGCAGCAACCGAGCCGCTGGACACGGTCAGATACATGTTGGCCGAGGCCGACTACCACCGCCTGATCGACTTCGGCCGGATAAACGAGATCCTCGGCCGCGGCAAGCCAGGCAGCGCCACGCTGCGCCGGGCGCTCGAGATTCACAACCCGGACCTCGCTCGCACGAGGAGCCCGGTCGAACGCGAGTTCCTGGCGCTCTGTGAAGAAAGCGGTGTCCCGCGGCCGCTCGTCAACGTTCGCGTCTGCGGCTTCAGGGTGGACTGCTACTGGCCTGAGCATCGGCTCGTCGTGGAGCTCGACGGCGGCAAGGGCCACGGCACCGAGCGGCAGGTGGCCCGCGACCATGGCCGGGACCTGAAGCTGCGCGGGGCCCGAATCTCCGTCCGGCGCTACGCCAGGCGTCAGATCAGGCAGCAGCGCAAGCTCGTGTTGGCGGACCTGTGGGCGGCGCTGGGCGAGGGCGGGCGCCGGGCCGCCTGAGGGCCCTAGGCGGGCCCCCGCCGTTCGACGGGGTCGGGCTCACCAGCGTCGGCAGCCGGTGAGCCATCGGTGGGGCCGGGACTGAGCTGCCTTGAGTCTCCGCGATCGATTTCCGGCGTCTCGGATGAAGCGCCCTCTGTAGCGCCACCAGCGCCTCGAACCGCCTCGAGCACCGGCTTGATGAGGTCGATCGGCATCGGGAACACGACAGTCGAGTTCTGCGAGCCGCCGATCTCTCGCAGCGTCTGCAGGTAGCGCAGCTGAAGCGTCGTGGGGTTGGCTCCGATTACGTCGCCCGCCTCGGCGAGCTTTGCCGCGGCCTGATACTCGCCCTCGGCGTTGATGATCTTCGCTCGCCGCTCGCGCTCGGCCTCTGCCTGCCTGGCGATCGCGTGCTGCATCCGCTCCGGGATCTCGACGTCCTTGATCTCGACCGTCGTCACCTTTACCCCCCAGGGCTCGGTCTGCGTGTCGATGATTTGCTGAAGCATCTCGTTCAGCTGCTCGCGCTCTGAGAGGAGCGCATCGAGATCGACTCCGCCGAGGACCGAGCGCAGCGTCGTCTGGGCGATCTGCACGGTCGCCGAATGGACGTTCTCAACCTCGGTCACCGCCAGCCTTGGCTCCACCACGCGGTAGTAGGCGACGGCGGTGACGCGAACCGGAATGTTGTCGCGGGTGATCGTCTCCTGAGGCGGAATCGTCAGCGTCACGGTGCGCAGGCTGACCCGCACCATGCGGTCGATCGTCGGCATCAGCAGGATCAATCCCGGGCCGCGCGGAGGCATCAGCCGCCCGAGCCTGAACACGACGCCGCGCTCGTACTCCCGAAGCACGCGCACCGATGCCCCGAGGGCGGTAACGCCGATCGCCGCCAGGACCACGACAATGACGATGATCGCGGTGATCATGCGATCAGCTCCCAGTCCTCGGCCTTGCGCACGGCCAGCGTCAGGCCGCTGACCCGCTCGACCACCACCTTGTCGCCCTGGTGGATCTCCTCGCCCTCGGGGTGCGAGGGACGGGCATTCCACAACGCGCCGTCGACCAGCACCGTTCCCTCAGGCTCGTTCCACCTGCGGACCACGCCCAGGCGCCCGGCCAGCGCGCTCCGGTGGCGGTGCTTGCGAACGGCGGCACCCTTGCTGATCGACAGGGCGACGACGCCGATGCCCGAGCCTGCGAGCAGGAGCCCGGCCACCAGCCCGAGCGCGATCCCGCCGCCAAGCCCAGCAACCGCCAGCACCGCTCCAGCCCCGAGCGCCACAACCCCCGGACCGCCGAGCATCCCCAGCGAGGGCACGTGCGCCTCGACCAACACGACGATCACGCCAACCACAAGCAGTGCGATACCGATTGCGGTCATACCTAGATGGTACGCCTGTCGGCCGGTGCTCTCGAGTGGTTCAGGCCGCGGCAGCGATAGCCGGAGCGCGCACCCTCTCTACCCGCACGCGGCCGCCGTTGCCAGGAGCCAGTGTCACGCTGCGGCGCACCGGTCTCGCCGGCGAACCTTCTGGAGCGAGCTCCACTCGCTTAACGACTGTTTCGATGAATAGCTCGAGCTCGAGCATGGCCAGCGCCGCGCCCAGGCAGCGGTGGGCTCCGCCGCCGAAGGGGATGTAGGCGTAGCTGTCGGGCGGCTGCTCGAGGAAGCGGTCCGGGCGGAATGCCTCGGGCTCCGGGTAGAGCTCGGGGTCGCCGTGCACGCCCTGCGCGTCGACCAGGATCAGGGCCCCGGGCCGTATCACCCAGCTGCCGACCTCGAACGGCTCGAGGACGTGGCGCGCGGCGCTCACGTAAACGACCGATCGCGCACGCAGCACCTCCTTGGCGGCCGCCTTGAGATACGCCTCGTCGTCATCGTCGCGCAGGCGTGCGGCGATGGCCCCGTTGTGGGCCAGGAGGTCGCAGGCCCAGCCAATTGCCGTGGCCGTCGTCTCGTGACCCGCGAGCACCAGCGTCAGCAGCTCGTCGCAGAGCTCTTCGTCCGAGAGGGACGAGACCTGGCCGTCGTCACCGTCGCGTGCTCGGATCAACAAGGAGAGCGAGTCCGTTCGCTCCTCGAGCGCGGGGTCGTCTCGTGTCTGGGCGATGTGGCGAGCGAGAAGCTGACGTACGCGGTCCAGCGGTCGATAGACCCACGCGTTCCAGCGCGCCCGCCTGGTGAGGACTTCGGGCAAGAACAGCGCGAGATTGTTGGCTGGCGTTTGTAGGGTCTCGAACTCGTGCCCCAGGCGGGCCCGGAGCCCGGGGTCGCGAACCCCCAGCACCAGCTCGAGGATCAACTCCAGCGTGACGGCGCGCGCCCGGTCGGCCGTGGCCACGACCTGGCCGGTGCGCCAGCGGTCAACCTCCGCCGCGAACAGCTCACGGATGCGCTCCCCGTAGCGGCGCACCGCCTGGCCGTGAAACGGCGGAAGCTCGAGCCGACGGCGCGCGAGGTGGTCGGCAGGCTCGAGGAGCATCAGCGAGCTGTCGCCCAGGATCCGCCGTAGCAGATCGTTGCCGTGGCGGCGGACGAGGGGGTCGCCCGTGAACAGTCGCTTTATCGCGTCGCGGTCAGTGGTGACCACGACGGGCGGGAATCCCGGCAGTCGGACGGTCCAGGTCGGGCCGAACTGACTGCGGCAGCGAGCGAAGAATCCCGGCTGGTCGAACGTGTACCACAGGGTCTGGAGTGGACCCGGGAGCCGCGGCCCGGGCGGAAGGGCGTTGCGCTCGGCCACCTCGCGGAGTATGGGGGAAACCGCGCGCTTCTACCACCTGATTCGAGGCCTGCTCCACGGGGTAGGGCGCGATCATGGCTCAGAAACTGAATGTCGCCAACCTCAAGCTGCGAAGCTCCGCTTTCGACGGTCACAAGCAGATCCCGCCACGCCATACCGGCGATGCCGAGGACGTCTCTCCCCAACTGGAGTGGTCGGGAGCTCCGGACGGGACCGCCGCATTCGCTGTGGTCATGCACGATCCGGACGCCCCGCTGGTCGATGGATTCACGCACTGGGTGACCTACGGGATCCCCGCCGATGCGACCGGCCTACCGGAAGGAACCGACGGCCCGGTTACCGGAGTGAACTCATTAGGCAACACGAGCTACAACGGCCCGGCGCCCCCGCCCGGGCACGGGGTTCACCACTACTACTTCTGGGTTTATGCGCTGGACGAAGATCTCGAGCTCCCGCCGAGCCTCGATCGTCGCGCCCTACATGCGCAGATCGAGGACCACGTCATCGAGCAGGCACGGCTGATCGGAACCTACGCCAACGAGGGTTGAGCGCCCTCGAGCGCGCGCGCCGCGCGCGCTGACGATCGGGCCGGGTCAGAGACCCGGCGATGAGTTTTGCGGCCAGTGCGGGTCATGTCTTTCAAACCCGCAGGTGGCTGATGCCAGCATGTATGCGTGACCAACTTGTCGCTCACGCTTGCTCGCGCCGGAGACGAGCAGGCGTTTCGAGCGCTGACCGACCCCTACCGGCGAGAACTTCAGCTGCACTGCTACCGGATGCTCGGCTCGTCACAGGACGCCGAGGATGCGCTTCAGGAGACGCTGGTGGCCGCGTGGCGTGGACTTGAGGGCTTCCAGGGGCGCGCCTCGGTTCGTGCCTGGCTGTACCGGATCGCTACCAATCGCTGCCTGAACATGCTGCGCGACCGCGGCCGTCGTCCGCGCCTGGCGTCCGGACTGCCGTTCGAGCCGCCGCCGCCGACGCGACTGGGTGAAGTAACGTGGCTCGAGCCCTACCCGGACGATCTTCTGGAGAGCCTTCCAGACACCGCGCCGGGCCCCGAGGCTCGCTACGAGATGCGGGAGGCCATCGGGCTGGCGTTCATCACGGCGCTTCAGCATCTACCGGCCCGCCAGCGGACGGTCCTGGTAATGCGAGACGTGCTCGGCTTCAGGGCGGCCGAGGTCGCCGACATGCTCGGAGCCAGCGAGGCGATGGTCAACAGCGCCCTGCAGCGGGCCCGTTCGGCGCTCGATGCGCGACTGGCGCCGACGCGCGCCCGGGCGCCCGCGCCCCACTCCCCCCGCGAGCACGAGCTCGCAGAGAGCTTTGCCGATGCGTTCGAGCAGGGCGATATGGACCGCATCGTCTCGCTGCTCACAGACGACGCCTGGGTGACGATGCCCCCGGAGCCGTTCGAGTACCAGGGGCGCGAGACGATCGCCAAGTTCTTGCGCCACGTCAACGCCCTGCGGCCTCCGGGCCGGATCACCCAGCTCATTCCGACGCGCGCCAACGGGCAGCCCGCCTTTGGCCACTACATCAAGGAACCCGGCGAGGCGGTCGCCCGCGGGATGGGACTGCTCGTGCTCACGCTGGAGGGCGAACGCATCGCAGCGATCACGCGCTTCGGCGGCGGCGAGCTGTTGCCGAGATTCGGTCTTCCGCCGACCCTGTCGTCGTAGCGGCGGCTCGCATTGCCGCGGCCGGCGGGCGGATCGCTCTCAGCGTTTTCTTCGGGAACCGTGAACGTTTTCTTCGAGTCCCGTTCCAACATACGTTGCAGAACTGCAATGACCAGCGCTTACGCGATCATCCTCACCCCGGTCCGCGGCGGCTGGGCCGTATCACTCACCGACGGGCGCCAGCTCAGGAGCTTTTATGGCCCGCTCGCCCGGAGCCGGGCGCTGCGCTATCTGGCGCAGGTCACCGGCGCGGGGTCCCGCCTCCGAGGGCTCCGCTAGTCGTGAACGACATGAACGAGAGTCTGCACTTCGGCCGGATCGGCGGCATTCGGATTGGGATCAACTGGAGTCTCTTCCCCATCTTCTTCTTGATCGCCTGGAGCTTGGCTGTGGTCTTGCTTCCGGCCGCCGCTCCGGGGTTCACTGGCTGGGGCTACTGGTTCTTCGCTCTGCTCACGGCCGCAGCCTTCTACAGCAGCCTCCTCGCTCATGAGCTGTCGCACGCATTCGTCGCCCGGCGCCATGGCGTCCCGGTCAGGGGAATCGTGCTGTGGTTGTTTGGCGGCGTAGCGCAGCTGGAAGGCGATACGCCCGACGCCCGCTCCGAGCTTCAGGTAGCCGCGGCTGGCCCCGCGATGAGTCTCGGCATCGCCGCGGTCGCTGCCGTGGTCGCGTGGTTCCTGGGCCTCATCGGCGCTAGCCCGCTGATGGTGGCCGCGGTGTCTTGGCTGGCGGGAATCAACGCTCTGTTGGCGGCCTTCAATCTGCTTCCTGCGTTCCCATTGGACGGCGGCAGGATCCTCCGCGCCTTCCTCTGGCGGCGATGGTCGGACCGCGTGCGGGCCACCGCGGTCGCGGCCAGGGTCGGGCGGATCGCCGGTTACGGCCTGGTCGCGGTAGGCGTGGTGGAGTTCCTCTCCGGCGGTGGGGCCCTGGGCGGAATCTGGCTGGCGCTGATCGGCTGGTTCATAACAGTCGCGGCCCGCCAACAGAACGAGCGGGTGCGCGAGCGCGCGCGAGCCGAGCGTTCCCGGCCCCGGGAGCATCGGGCCGGTGACTCCACAACCGCCGAGCCGGTAGCGGACCCCGCAGATGCGTCCGTCGGCGGCCAGTCGCCGGCCGACGGACCCCAGGGGCCAAGGACCGCTGCTCCGGGTGCCTCTCCCGGTGGCGTCTGGGGGCCAGCACCCCAACCCTAATCACGGCCTTCTCCCGGTCGCAGCCCGCGGCCGACGGGGGCTAGATCGACAGGGGCACGGACGTTCATAAGTCGTTCTTCGCCTTTTCCAGGGGTTCTCTTCGCTCGCTCACACCGAGTTGTTAAAGCGTCATCGCATAGTGAATTCAGCAAACCAACTGAATCGACTCACTAAGCGAGATGACAATGATGAGTACAAACAGATTGCCAGGCCGACGAGCCTTGCCGGTCCTGGCATTAGGAACACTGCTCGCGGTCAGCGGCAGCTTCGCTATCAACGCAGTCACCGCCTCTGCCCAGACCGTTAACGCGCAGCAGGAGGTGAGCGGGAACTGGAGCGGTTACATCGCTCAGAGCTCGAACGGCCAGAACTTTTCAAAGGTCTCCGGAAGCTGGACCCAGCCCTCCGTTAGCGACTCGACGCAGGGATATTCCGCTTTCTGGGTTGGCCTTGGCGGCGCGAGCCAGCAGTCCCAGTCACTCGAACAGGTAGGAACTTCCGCGGACACCGCAGGCGGTCAGACCACCTACTACGCCTGGTATGAACTCGTGCCGGCTGCAGAGCAGCAATTGAACCTGGCCATTCACCCCGGTGACCAGGTGGCCGGAAGCGTGACCGTCAACGGAACCAACGTGACGATCTCGTTGTCAGACAAGACCACCGGGCAATCCGTGAACAAGACGCTTACCATGAGCAATCCTGATACGTCTAGCGCAGAGTGGATCGCGGAAGCTCCGTCTAGTGAGTCAGCGAGCGGCAATGTCCAGACGCTGCCGCTGGCGGACTTCGGGAACGTGGCCTTCACCAACGCGTCCGCAACCGCGGGTGGGCACACCGGCACAATCAGCGATCCCAACTGGACGGTCCAGCAGGTCAACATGCAGCCCTCTGGGGCTATCGGAAGCCTCGGGGGCGGCGGAAGTTTCGATCCCGCTGGACTGGAGGGAATCTCGCAGTCGTCGTCAGCCGGCGCATCAGCTAGCTCCGTATCGGGCGATGGCTCCTCCTTCACCGTGACCTACGGGAACAGCTCCGCTCAGTCCTCCGGTGGCGGCTCGGGCAACACCGGCGGCTATCCAGGCTACGGCGACCCTGGCGGGTCCGCCTACCCGGGTGGCGGCTACGGCTATCCCGGCGGCTACGTCTACGGCTACTAGCCATCGGGCAGTCCTCTCTCTCCCTCGCGAGACTGACCTTGGCGGCCTACCGCTAAGGTCAGTCTCGATGGCTGGCGTCGAGCCTTCTGAACCTCCGCGGTCGGGCGCCGAGCAGTCCCGACAGCACGCTGAGTTCCGTGCCGGGCACAGCCCGGCGGGAATTGGTGCAGCGGCCACCTACAGCGGCTTTCAGGCCCAGGAGCATGTCTGGGACTGCATCGTCAGCGACGGGCGAGAGTGGCATTACATCCGGGTGGTCGGCTCCGGTCTCGGTCCCTATCCCGATTTTTCTCCGGAAGACATCGAGCAGGGGATCGAGCGATTTGCGGCGACGCTGCCTTCTCCGGACCGGATCTACTCTCTGCTCAATGCCAACCCGCTTCACGTCGATCGTCAGGGAAACGTGAATGACTGAAGTCCGTCAGGTTCCGTAGTCGTGCTGCGAGCGGGAAATGCCCGGATCCACATCCTCCAGCTGAACCAGATGCGCGGGTGGCGCCTCGATTGCCATCTGCGAGGAGACCTGCAGGTCGCGGTCGACCCTGACCAGCTCACCGGGCTCGAGCATCCGCCATCCCGGATCCTCGTCCATCTGCTCGCTGGCGAACATGACCGCGGCACGGTTGCCGAGCGCAGCCGAGCGGACCCGTACGGTCCCGGCCGGGCTGGCCGCGTCCAGGTGACGCGCGCCTGTGTGACCGCCGATCGCGCGCTCGAGCAGCATCAGCCGGTGGGTGTCGGGATACCGCAGCGCCCACACTTCAGTCGCTGTGGCCAGCACGCAGTTCAGCGAGTAGACCGGTAATTCTCGAGCGATCCAGCCGGCGGCGGCGGCGATTCCCGCGCCCACGTCTCCACCGCTCGCTTCGATCTCGCTTGTGATCAGCGCGAAGAAGCGCTCCGAGTCGGTGTCACCGTGCACCAACTCGGCTGCCGGCCCGAGCCGTGACTCCAGCGCCGGCAGGTCCCCGATGTAGCCGTTATGCGCGAAGACCCGGTTCCGTTGCTCGAAGGGGTGCGTGTTCTCGACTGTTTCCCCACCGGTAGACGCGTATCGAACGTGGGCGACGAACGTCGGCGACTCCAGCTCCTTGGCCTCGCGCGCGAACGCCTCGTCCTCGTACGCCGCGGCGGGCCGCTTGTCGACTCGGGCCGTTCCGTCGGGGTCATAGATTGCGATCCCGTAGCCGTCGGGGTTGTGCCGACTCTGCTGGGCCAGTGAATCAGGCGCCTCCAGCAGCCAGAACGTGGCACGGAGAGGGCGCCATCCTCCGCTCATGCCGAACAGGCGACACACAGGCATCCAAGGTATACCCCCAGCGTTGCCCGCGTAGCTCGCGTGTCCGTGTCTCGTCATCTGCCTGCGGGTATCTACGGGGCATGCCGAAGTCGATCTGGAACGGCACGGTGACGTTCGGGATGGTCAACGTCCCGATCAAGCTCTACTCCGCGACGGAGTCCAAGACCGTCCATTTCCGAGAAGTCCACGCCAAGGACGGAGCCAAGATCGAGCACAAGCGGGTCTGCCCGAAGGAGGACCGTGAGGTCCCTTACAAGCAGATCGTCAAGGGCTACGAGGTATCAGACGGCCGGTACGTCGTCCTCGACAAGGATGAGATCAAGGCGGCAGCAGGTGACCGCGGCAAGGTCATCGCCCTCAGCGACTTCGTAGACGCCGCCGACATCGATCCGGTCTTCTACGAGAAGACCTATTACGTCGGCTCCCGCGACGACAAGAACGCCTTCGAGCTCCTCTACCAAGCCCTCCGCAAAACGGGACGGGCGGGCATCGGGCGTTTCAGCTTCCACGATCGCGAGTACCTGGTCGCGCTGCGCGCGGGCGACGAAGCGCTCCTGCTGCACACGCTGCGCTTCCACGACGAGGTGGTCTCCGGCGAAGAGCTCGAGGTTGAACGTGGCCCGAAGCCATCCCGCAAGGAGATCGACATGGCCGGGCGGCTGGTGAGCTCCCTGTCGGAGAAGTTCAACCCCCGAGCCTATGGGGACACCTATCGCGATGCGGTGCTCGACCTGATCAAGCGAAAGGCGAAAGGGGAGGAGATCGACCTGGTTGCACAGGAAGAGCCCGGTCAGGGCAATGACCTGGCGGCGGCGCTTGAAGCTAGCTTGGCGGGCTCGAGGAGCTGACGGTGGCCCGCGCACTCTGGAGTGGATCGCTCAGCTTCGGTCTGGTGAATGTTCCCGTCCAGCTGGTGAGTGCCGCCCGGGACCTCGACTACCACTTCCATCAGCTCCACGAGAAGGACAAAGTGCCGATTGAGCAGCGGCGCGTGTGCTCGAAGGAGAACGAGGAGGTGAGCTGGGAGGAGGTGGCCCATGGCTACGACCTCGACGGCAAGCAGGTGGTCGTCAACGACGAGGAGCTGTCGTCGGTTCAGCCTCGGAAGACCCGCACGATCGACATCGAGGCGTTCGTCGACCTGGGGGAGGTCGACCCCATCTACTTCGACCACCCCTACTTCCTGATCCCCGCTGGCGACAGCGAGGGGACGCTGCGCGCCTACCGCCTCCTGGTCGAGACCATGGCCGATCAGGATCAGGTCGCCCTGGGGCGGTTCGTGATGCGAACCAAGGAATACCTGGCCGCTGTGCGGGCACGCGAGGGCGCACTGGCGCTGACCACGATGCTGTTCCACGATGAGATCCGTCCAGCCAAGGACGTCGACGGCGGTGGAAAGAAGCCATCAAAAAAACAGCTCGATACGGCTGTCGCGATCGTCGAGGGGCTCAGCACCGACTGGGATCCGGGCCGCTATCAGGACTGCTACCGCGAGCGTCTGGAGCGGGTGATCGACGCCAAGCGCAGGCGAAAGGTGATCGAGGTCCCCAGGCCCGAGAAGGAACCGAAGCCTGCGCCCGACCTGATGGACGCGCTCGAGCGGACACTCGAGCAGCTCAGAGAGGGTGAGGAGTCGGACGCAGCGGGCCGGCGGGGAAACGGCGCCCGGAGCGGGTCCCGATCCCGCAGCGCGGCGCGCAGCTGACGCTGGCGCGTCTGCCCGCTCACGCTCTCGGGCGGTGGCATGACTGACGGTCTCGTCCTGATGGGAGAACCTCGATCGAGATCTTTCGCGCCCCGCCACAGGTTGCGATCTCGAGGACGGGCGCACCCCGCGCCGAGATGATCGCGCCGCCGCGGACATGGACGGCGTACGGTCGCCCGTAGATGAACTGCGGCGTCGAGATCTCGGTGATCGCCCCCGCCGCGAACCGTCCACGACTTCGGACCTTGGCGGTCGAATAGCGCAGCTGGAACGTCTTCTTCTGCCGGCTGTACGACCACGAAATGGGGGTGCCGGCGATCAGCTGCGGAAAGGGCTCGACCAGAATGCCCTGCGCGAACCGCCCGACGTTCGACCCCCGCGGTGGCTTGGCCGGATTGACCACTAGCGGATCCGGGGTCGCTCCCGTGGGGTCTTTGCACGGGCAATAGGCCCACTCGATCCAGGGGACCATGTTGGCGTCGGCCATGCTGAGCATCGCTGTGAGGTCACCGCGGAACCGGTTTGAGCCGAACTCGGTCAGGAGCAACGCCTCGCGCGTCTGCCCGACGTGGCTCGCGGCGTTTGCGAACCCCTGCGGCTCGCTGGCGCATCCATTGGGCGACGCGCTCAGGCAATAGTCGTGGAATGCGAAGCCAGCCGGGCCGTGCCCCAGCGCGCCCACGTGAGTGGCGACGCCGAAGTCAAACCCCACGTCGGGCTCGTAGAAGATGAGCGTGCGTCGATCCACGGTGCGGATTGCCTTCGACACGCGACGATGGAAGGCCGTCAGCCCGGCATCGAACGCCGGGCAGCCGGTCGAAAGGCACGACAGGAACTGGGCACCGGCCGACGGTTCGTTCAGAAGCTCATAGCCCAGGACGCCGGGGACCGCGCGGAAGGTACGCGCGACGTGCCGCCAGGCGGCGGCGTACCGGTCCTGAAGACCGACGCCTCCGGGCCCCGGGCTGTTGGCCCAGAAGTGATCTTCGGCGCGCTGAAGCGCTGGGTTGGTGGCGTAGTTGATGGGAAAGCCACCCCTGGGGTTCGGCAGCCCGTCATCCTGCACAGCCCAGTCGGGCGCCCCCTCGCCCTGGAAGCGCTCGTTGTACATGTCCTGATGGAAGTCGAGCAGCGAGAAGATGCCGTGCTTCGCCAAAGTGCGCACCGTAGAGGCGATGTGCTTGAGGTAGCGGTCGTTGTAGACGCCGGGCCTCGGCTCGACCGCCTTCCAGATCACCCCGACACGGACGACGTTGAAGCCCATCCGCTGCAGGAAAGCGGCATCGTCGGCGCCGAATCCAGCGGCCGCCGGGTAGTAGGGCGGGACCTTGTAGACCATGTTGAGCCCGTGCACGACCACCACCCGGCCGGACTCGTCGGTGATCCACCGTCCCGCATGGCCCATCCGAGTCCCGGAGGGGGCGGCCATGGCAGCGGGCGTAAAGCCCGGCATGCAGCCTGCGGTGACCGCTGTGAGCACAGCCGCGCGCCATAGCCACCGCCGCAGCTTGACGGGCCCCGAACCGCTCATGCCTCTCCTCGCTCTGTCGTGCGGTATGGGCGCACCCTAACAACGGGCGAACGATGCCTCCCCCACAACGGGCGTAGTACGTCGGGCACCGTCGGCTAGGCGAACGGCCGGCGGTGCGCTGCCCACCAGGCTACGACCGCGGATATCAGCAAACCAGCGCCAACGGTCGCCGGAATCGCTCCGAGTGCGATGAGCGAGATCCCCAACGCGATCATCCACGTGTGTCCGAGCACCAACAGCAGAATTCCGGGCACCTCGAGAACGATCGCGATCAACACGAACCATTCAGCCGGCCTACGAAAGCGTCGGCTCTGGCGCTCAAGCAAAGGGTCGGGAGAGGGGGCGTGGGTCGACATCACTTTCGTCCTTACCGCACCCCGCTCAGGTCAAGCGAGTTCGTGTCCGCTCCCTGACACCGGGCCAGCTTAGCTTCGAACCCGGTGGGTCGCCACCCGTTGGCTGCGGTTGAGAGTAGGCTGACCAGCCCGGGACACGTGGCGTTCGACCTGGTCATCGATATCGAGAACAGCCCTGGGGCGCTGGCTCAGATCGCGGCGGCGATCAGCGACGCGGGCGTAAACATCGCGGCGGCCACCTGCGTCGGGACGGGAGAACGTGCCGAACTTCACATCCTCGTGCCCTACGTCCAGGCCGCCAGGCACCTGCTGGCCATCTCCCACCTGGCGGTGACGCGTGAGCGTGAGGTAGTGGTGGTCAACGTCGAGGATCGCCCCGGGGTGCTGGCCGATTTGACCCGCAAGATCGCCCAGGCCGGAGTCAATCTCGACCTCGTCTACGTCGCCACCCAGAATCGGCTCGTGTTCGGGTCGCCGGACCTGCCGGCTCTGCAGGCCGCGCTGGGCGCCTGAAGGCGATATTCCGGGAGCGGCGCGACGGCGGGAGAAGTGGCGCCAGGGGGTGAAGGCGCGTCGCCGCCTGGTCACTCATCGCGGACGGCGTGGCCTGCGACCTGCCGTCCTCCAGCGAGCGGCGGCTCGATCACCGCCGGAGCTTCGGGAGCGCCGGCGATCATGTCGCTGAGGCGCCGCCGCCGTGCCTGGACTCGCTCCCACCGAGCCCTTGACCGGGCATACCTGCGTCCGTCTGGCTTGTAGAACCGCCGCGCCCATAGCGACGTCGGCGTGGCCAGGCGCAGGGCGCCGACCAGGGACGCGAAGGGCAACAGGATCCCGATCACGCCGAGTATTCGCTTGCCTTTGATGATCGAGAGCGTTGCCAGCAGCAGGTCCACGACGACCGCGAGGACCAGCGTGCGCACGGAAGAACCGTTGTTGTGTAGATCGAATGGAGCGAAGCCGAGCAGGATCAAGCCGCCAAGCACCAGAGCTACAACCGCGGCGGTAACCGACGAGCGCCCCTCTTCCGCCCAGTAGACGTCGCGAAGGTGAATCCACAGCGCGAACTCATCCATGGTCAGGCCCGCACCAACGCCGAAGATCCCGGCCAGGATCTCCGTCCGTGGGCTGCCGGGGTCGGTAACGAACGCGAGGAAGCCGGAGATCAGCAGGAGCAAGATTCCCCACACCAGATGGTGCAGGTGAACTCCACCGGTCTTCACGCTGCCCGGCCACCACGGCACCTTGGGGCTGCGCATCAGTCGCGCACTCGTGCGGATGAACAAGAACGACAGCAGAAACGCCATAAGCAGCACGAAGCCCGCCCGCTGGGTCGGACGGTCGAGAAAGTCGGCCGGAAGCTCAAGGCTCAGCCTGATCGCAGCTAATGGCGGCATTACCACAAAATCCATACCCCCCGAACACCCGCATCACAAGCGGCGGCGGGCGGTTAAACGGCGCGCTCTTGGCGCCTATTTCCGAATGGAGCTAGCCGGGCTCGAACCGGCGACCTCCTGGGTGCGATCCAGGCGCTCTCCCAACTGAGCTATAGCCCCGTGCGGTGGCGACCGTGTGCAGAAAGTGTAGAGGGCAGGCACGGGCTTTCGGAGTACCGCAGATTGGCCGATACCCTCACATCGCCGGGCTTCAGCCATGAGCTTCCGCACTCGCCTCACTGGGTTCTTCGTGCTGATCGTCGTGGTGCCGATGATCGCTCTAGCCGTTCTCGTGTTCCGGCTGATATCCGACAGCCAAAACGGCAAAGCCGACGCCAGGGCCAGCGGGCTGGCGAGTGCCGCAGCGAGCCTCTATCAGAGCGAGAGCGCCAGCGGGAGGGCGGATGCAGAGACGATCGCCCGCGAGCTAGGAGCGAGTGGCCCCGCGCTGCTCCCGAGTCTGGGCGCGATCGCCGGGCGTAGCGGGCTGGCGCGAGTCACCGTCCACCGGGGATCAAAAACGCTCGTGGACGTTGGCAACCGGACCGCGATCGCACCCGGTGCCGCGCGGCTTGGAGCCACGAGCAGCGTCGGCGCGGTGACGGTCAGGGCGTCTGAGGTGACCGCTGCCCAATATGTGCGAGACCTTCACGCGCCCGGCGTCCAGGTCGTCGTGCGCGCGGATGGGAGCACGCTGGGTGCGACGCTACCCGGGGCTGCCAGCCACAGCTTCCCTGAGCGAGGCACCGTGAGCATCGGTGGGACGGACTACCGGGCGATTACCGAATCGTTCCCCGGCTTCGGTTCCAGTCCGGTCTCCATCACGGTCCTATCCGATCTGTCCGCGACGACGTCCTCGACGGGGACGAGCCAGGCGATAGCCGCCGCATTCGTGGCTGGTTTTCTGGTGCTGGCGCTCGCGTTCTCGATTCTGGCCGCGCGCGAGCTGGAGGGCCAGCTCAGTCGCTTTCTACAGGCCGCGAGGCGGCTGGGGAGCGGGGACTTCTCGTCAAGGGTGCCCGTCGAAGGCCGGGACGAGTTTGCGGCGCTGGGCGAGGAGTTCAACAAGATGGCGAGCCAGCTCGAGAGCCGGCTCGAAGAGCTCCAGCAGGAGCGCGCGCGCCTGCGGGAATCGATTCGCCGCATCGGGCAGACCTTCGCCTCCAATCTAGACCGCCCAGCCTTGCTCGAGCTCGCCCTCAGGACGGCGGTCGACGCTGTCGATGCCGACTTCGCCCGCCTCAGCGTGCGTTCGACCAGCGCTGAGCCGCTCGTACAGACCGGCGTCGTCGGATCGCTGGACGGCCTGGAAGCTGCCGTCCATGAAGCCGAACGCGCCGCGTTGAGCACAGCTGACCTCGGCCTTGCTCATTCGAATGAAGAGGCATCCGTCGTGTCGGTCGCGCTAGGAAGCATCGAGCCAGGCGGCCGCGCGTACGGGCTGATCACTGCCGGTCGCCACGAGCGCGACTTCAGCGAGGATGACCGGGAGATTCTCCGCTCGCTGGCGGGGCAGGCGACGCTGGCGCTCGAAAACGTCGAGCTCCACTACCAGGTGCGGCGCCAGGCAGTCACCGATGAGCTCACCGGCTTGGCCAACCACGGGCGTTTCCAGGAGCTCCTGCAGACGGAGATGGAGGAGGTGCGCCGCTACCAGTATCCGGTCGGGTTGATCATGCTCGACCTCGACGATTTCAAATCCATCAACGACACGCACGGACACCCACAAGGCGACGTGGTGCTGGAGCATGTGGCTCGGGTGCTGCGGCAAGCCTCGCGCGAGGTCGACATCCCCGCGCGCTACGGCGGAGAGGAGATGGCGGTGATCCTCCCCCATACAAATCTCGCGGGCGCTTACGCGATCGCCGAGCGCCTGCGAAGGGCGATCCAGCAGCTGTCGATACCCCTGGGCGATGGCCAGGGCGCGCTCCAAATCACCGCCAGCTTCGGCGTCGCGGCATCGCTGGATGGGGATAAGGAGGCTCTCATCTCCGGCGCCGATTCCGCGCTGTACGTCGCCAAGCGACGGGGCAAGAACCGGACCGAGGCGTCGCAGGCGCAGCCCACGAAAATCTCGAGTGCCGAGTAGGCTTTTGACCCATGGGTCTTCTTGACGACGCCATTCGCGACCACCTTGATCTGAAGCGCCGCAGAGGCGCGGATCCGACGGACATCGAACGCGCGGAGCAAGAGGCGCTCGGGCCCGTGCGCCGCGACCCGTTCGACCACGCCCCGGACTTCGACTCGGCTCTCCTCCCCGATGACGGCCCCCGTGCGTACGACCAGGAGGGGGAGCTCTACGACGACGAGGCGTACGAGGAGTACGACGCAGAGGAGGAGTGGGAGGAGGACTTCGAGGATCAGCCAGGCGAGCCGCACTTCGCTCCGGGGGAGGCGGCTGAAGCGGGAGAGGGCGAGCTCACGGATCGGGCGACCGTGATGGATCACGAGTATCTGGAGGAGCCGGAACTGCCGGCCGCCGACGAGCCTGCTGCGCCACCGTCGTACCCGGCCGGGACTGGCGCGGGCGGCGAGACCATGCAATACGACGTGGAGCAAGAGCTGGCATCGGAGCGCTCGCGGCCGGAGCCCGAGTGGGTCGAGGAGTCAGAGGAATGGGTCGAGCCGTCTCGTTCGCCGGCGGAGCCTTCTCATGAAGAGCCGGCGCCCCACGGCGAGCCCGATGCGCCTCCGCCGACTTCACACGATCCCGAGGTCGAGCGCGGGGCCAAGCCACAGGACGATGTACTGGAGGAAACCCCTGAGTTCCTTCAGGACGAGCCCGACCGCGACCAGCTCTGGTTCGAGCAGCGCCCGCCGCGGGATTTGGACTTCGACGGCTGAGCTTCGACCCAGCGCCTCTCTACACTCGACGCCAAGGGGCCATAGCTCAGTTGGGAGAGCGCCTGCCCTGCAAGCAGGAGGTCGCCGGTTCGAGCCCGGCTGGCTCCACTATGAAAATGCGCAGCGATCACATCGTGAGATAGGGTCGCGGCGACACGCGAACCATCGTTTACCCGTAGGAGGCGCTCATGCCACCAGCCAGGAAGTCCACCCGTTCGACGTCCCGCAGATCTGGCGGGTCCGCTCGCTCCACCTCGCGCAGGTCAGCGGCCTTCAAGGAACCGGCGGCCGTCAAGCAGCTCAACCGATCACTCGAAACCGCGCAGAAAGCGATCAACGAACTGCGCAAGCAGGCCGGCCGCGACGCCGGAGCGGGCACCCGCTCGTTGCATCAGGACCTACGTAAGTTCGTCACTAGCGCTAAGCGGGACAGCGGCAAGCTGACCACCGCCCTGAAGCGTGACTTCGAACAGGCACAGAAGACGCTCGCCAGCGCGCAGAGCTCACGGTCCGGGCGTCGCACGAGTTCGGGTCGGAGGTCGGCGTCGTCGGGCCGGAGATCCGGCACCCGGAGCGGCACGAGGCGCAGCAGCAGCCG